>NZ_MLCE01000027.1 GCF_002300165.1 Streptomyces sp. Tue6028
GGGGCCCGCGGACAGCGTGTTGTTCGGGCCCTTGCGGAAGGTGCTGCCGATCGGGTGGATCGGCGGGAGGTAGACGACGTCGAAGCCCATCGCGGCGATCGCGGGCAGCCGCTCCGCGGCCGTACGGAAGGTGCCGTGCACGGCTGGGGCCGACGGGTCGCTCCCCGACCGGCCGCTCTCCGACCGCGGGAAGAACTCGTACCAGGACCCGTACAGGGCGCGCTCACGCTCCACCAGCAGCGGCAACGGCTCGGACGACGACACGAGTTCGCGCAGCGGACGGCGGGCCAGGACCGCGTCCACCTCCGGGGTGAGGGCGGCGGCGAGGCGGGCCGCGGCGGGGCGGTCCACGTCGCGCAACGCGTCGACGGCGCGCAGCAGCGTGTCCCGGCGGCCCTTGCTCTTCGGCACCTGGGCGGCGGCCCGCTCGTACAGGCGCGCGCCCTCCTCCAGGACCAGTTCCGTGTCCATCCCCGCCGGGATCTTGATGCCCGCGTGGTGGCGCCAGGTGGTGACGGGGTCGCTCCACGCCTCGACCGTGTACGTCCAGCGGCCCTCGTGCCCGGCGGTCACGGTGGCGCCCCAGCGGTCGGTGCCGGGGGCCAGTTCGCGCATCGGGGCCCAGGGGCCGGCGCGTCCGTCCGGATCGCGCAGGACGACGTTGGCGGCGACCGCGTCGTGGCCCTCGCGGAAGACCGTGGCCGAGATCTCGAACGCCTCGCCGACGACCGCCTTCGCGGGCCGTCGTCCCTGGTGCACGAGCGGCCGGACGTCGAGGACGGGGATGCGCCCGACGGTCGGTGCGGAGGCATCGGCCGTCCCGTCGTCGGCGACGGCGGGCCCTGCCGCGACGGCGGCGCTGCGGGCGGAGGGTTTCTTCGTGGTGGGGGAAGTGCCCTCGGCGGGGGCGGGGGGTTTCTCCGAGACGGGCGAACCGTCCTCGGCCGCGGTGGCGGGTTTCTCCGTGGTGCGGGAACCGGCGCCGGGCCTGCCTGGTCCGGATGCGCCGGGAGTGCTCGTCGGGGGTGGCGACGTCTGGTGCGTTGCGGGCATGACCGCTCCTGTCCGCGTCAACGTGGGTGGGCGGATGAGGGTGTGGGGAGGTGGGGCCTGCGGGGTGTACCGGAGGAGCCTTCCCACCCTATGCGGGTGCGCATTCCGGCACTTTGTTAACTACTCACGCGTATGTCTACGCACAAGACCGGCCTCGTCCAGTGCGGGCGAGGCCGGTCCCGTACGGCTGTGTCACCGGGGTCCTGCCCTGGTCCTACCAGGCTCGATCGACGTGCAGGAGTTTGTTCGGTGAACCGAGACCGGCGCCCGAAATCCTTCCCGGAACGGCCTGTTTCACCAATGCTTTGGATACTTGCGCCGGGGTGGCCTTCTTGTGGCCGGCCAGGTACAGGGCCGCCGCGCCCGCGACGTGCGGGCTCGCCATGGACGTGCCGGAGAAGGTCGCCGCGCCCGTGTCGCTCGCGTACGAGGCCGAGGTGATCGACACGCCCGGGGCGAACAGGTCCAGCGCGGAACCGGTGTTCGAGAAGCCGGCCCGTGCGTCGCTGCGGTCGCTCGCGCCGACCGTGAGGGCCTGGCCGACCCGGGCCGGGGAGTACAGACCGGCCGGGAGCCCGTCGTTGCCCGCCGCGACCGCGTAGGTGACGCCGGAGGCGATGGAGTTGCGCACGGCGGCGTCCAGTTGGGCGTTCGCGTACCCGCCCAGACTGAGGTTGGCGACGGCCGGCTTCTTAGCGTGCCGGGTCACCCAGTCGATCCCGGCGATCACCTGCGCGGTGGTGCCCGCCCCGGTGTTGTCGAGGACGCGGACCGCGACGACCTTCGCCTTCTTGGCGACGCCGTACTTGGTGCCCACGACGGTTCCGGCGACGTGCGTGCCGTGGCCGTTGCCGTCCTTCGCCGTGCGGTCGTTGTCCACGAAGTCCCAGCCGTAGCCGGCCCGGCCGCCGAAGTCCTTGTGCGTGATCCTGATGCCCGTGTCGATCACGTACGCCGTCACCCCGGCGCCCGCCGACTCGGGCCAGGTGTAGCTCTTGTCGAGCGGCAGGTTCCGCTGGTCGAGCCGGTCCAGACCCCACGAGGGCGGGTTCTTCTGGACGTGGTCGAGCGCCACCCGGGTGTCCTGCACGACGGAGGCGACGCGGGAGTCCGCCGCGAGCCGCCGGGCCTGCTCCTCGCCCACCCGCACGGCGAAACCGTTGAGGGCCGTGCCGTACGTGTGGCTGATTCTCGCTCCGTACTTCGCGGCGATGTCCTTTCCCGCCGACGACGGAGCCTTCGTTCCCCCCTTGAGCGTCACGATGTAGCTGCCGCTGACGGAGCCGGGTGCGCCGGCCCCGAGTATCCGGCCCTGCGGGGCGGCGTGCGCGGGTGGGGCGATGGCCGAAAGCACCGCGGCCGTCGTGACCGCGGTGAGACCCGCCGCCCAGCGCAGACGCCTCTTTCTCGTCCGTGCCATGGCTTGAGTTCCCCTCCTCAACTCGGCGTACGGAGGCCGGACCGGCCGGTGTGGGCCAGGCCCGGCCGTACGCCACGTGGCGAGCCTCTCGTGCGGTGTGAAGCGCCACAAGGCCGCCCAGGCGGGCGGAATCGGCCATATCGGCCGTGAAGTGCACGTGAAGGTTGCGGCGAGTTTCCGCCGATGTCACGCAGTACGCCCGTTCGGGGGCGGCCTTCGAGGCGCCGTAGAGGTGGCGGCGCCGTGGCCGGTACCGTCGGGAGTGGTCTTCCGAGGGACCACTCGGCACCACCCGTAATTGAGGTACCCCGACCGCGATCGACCGGCCCGCGCCAGCGGCGCCGGTCCAGGCGCAAAGAGGTGCAGCCTGTGAAGGCGATCCGCAGATTCACCGTACGCCCCGTACTTCCCGAAGCCCTTCACCCGCTCAGTGACCTGGCGCGCAATCTCCGCTGGTCCTGGCATGCCGAGACCCGTGACCTGTTCCAGTCCGTCGACCCGGAGCGCTGGGCGGCCTCCGACGGCGACCCCGTACGCCTGCTCGGCAGCGTGCCGCCGGCCCGGCTGGCGCAGCTCACCCAGGACGAGGGCTTCCTGAACCGGCTCGCGACGGTCGCCGACGACCTGCGCGAGTATGTGACCGGCGACCGCTGGTACCAGCAGCAGGTCTCCGAACTCCCCTCCGCCATCGCCTATTTCTCGCCCGAGTTCGGTATCACCGCCGCGCTGCCGCAGTACTCCGGCGGCCTCGGCATCCTCGCCGGCGACCACCTCAAGGCGGCCAGCGACCTGGGCGTCCCGCTGATCGGCGTGGGACTGCTCTACCGGCACGGCTACTTCCGCCAGTCACTGTCCCGCGACGGCTGGCAGCAGGAGCACTATCCGGTCCTCGACCCGAACGAACTTCCCCTGGTGCCGCTGCGCGAACCCGACGGCACCCTCGCCCAGGTCTCCCTGGCCCTGCCCGGCGGCCGGGCGCTGCGGGCCCGCATCTGGCTGGCACAGGTGGGCCGCGTCCCCCTCCTGATGCTCGACTCCGACGTCGAGGAGAACGACGTCGGTGAGCGCGGCGTGACCGACCGGCTGTACGGCGGCGGCAGCGAACACCGTCTGCTCCAGGAGATGCTCCTCGGCATAGGGGGTGTGCGCGCGGTACGGACGTACTGCCGGCTCACCGGCCACGCCCCGCCCGAGGTGTTCCACACGAACGAAGGTCACGCGGGCTTCCTCGGCCTGGAGCGGATCGCCGAACTCACCGACGGGGGACTCGACTTCGAGGCCGCTCTGGAAGCGGTCAGGGCGGGCACCGTCTTCACCACCCACACCCCCGTCCCGGCGGGGATCGACCGCTTCGACCGCGAGCTGGTGGCCCACCACTTCGGCCCCGACGCCGAACTCCCGCGCATCGACGTCGAACGCGTCCTGGGCCTGGGTATGGAGACCTACCCGGGAGGCGAGCCGAACCTCTTCAACATGGCCGTGATGGGGCTGCGGCTCGGCCAGCGCGCGAACGGCGTCTCCCTGCTGCACGGCCAGGTCAGCCGGGAGATGTTCGCGGGCCTGTGGCCGGGCTTCGACCCCGAGGAGGTCCCGATCACCTCCGTCACCAACGGCGTGCACGCACCGACGTGGGTGGCGCCCGAGGTGTTCCGGCTGGGCACCCGCCAGATCGGCGCCAGGCGCACCGAGGACGCGCTGACCGTCGGCGGCTCGGACCGCTGGGACGCGGTGGCCGAGATCGAGGACCAGGAGATCTGGAACCTGCGGCGGGTCCTGCGCGAGCAGCTGGTCGTGGAGGTGCGCGAACGCCTCTACGCGTCCTGGCGCCAGCGTGGCGCGGGCACGGCCGAACTCGGCTGGATCGACGGCGTACTGGACCCGGACGTCCTGACGATCGGCTTCGCGCGCCGCGTCCCGTCGTACAAGCGGCTGACCCTGATGCTGCGTGACCGCGACCGTCTCATGGACCTCCTCCTGCACGCCGAACGTCCGGTGCAGATCGTCGTCGCGGGCAAGGCCCACCCCGCGGACGACGGTGGCAAACGCCTGGTCCAGGAGCTGGTCCGGTTCGCCGACGACCCGCGGGTGCGTCACCGGATCGTCTTCCTCCCGGACTACGGCATGGCGATGGCGCAGAAGCTGTACCCCGGCTGCGACATCTGGCTGAACAACCCGCTGCGTCCGCTGGAGGCCTGCGGCACGAGCGGCATGAAGGCGGCCCTCAACGGCTGCCTCAACCTGTCCGTCCTGGACGGCTGGTGGGACGAGTGGTTCCAGCCCGACTTCGGCTGGGCGATCCCGACCGCGGACGGCACCGCGACCGACGACGACCGCCGGGACGACCTGGAGGCCGCGGCCCTCTACGACCTCCTCGAACAACGCGTGGCGCCCCGCTTCTACGAGCGCGGCCGGGACGGGCTGCCCGACCGCTGGATCGAGATGGTCCGCAGGACGCTGACCCACCTCGGGCCGAAGGTGCTCGCCGGCCGGATGGTGCGCGAGTACGTGGAGCGGCTGTACACGCCGGCGGCGCGCGCTCACCGCGCGCTCACCCCGGACACCGCCCGCGAGCTGGCGGACTGGAAGTCCCGCGTCCGGTCCGCCTGGCCGCAGGTCACCGTCGACCACGTGGAGGCCTCGGCCGCCACCACGAGCGCCGAACTGGGCACCACGCTCTCGCTGCGCGTCCGCGTCGGACTCGGCGACCTCGCCCCCGACGACGTCGAGGTCCAGGCCGTGGCCGGCCGCGTCGACACGGACGACCGCATCGCGGACGCGGTGTGCGTGCCGCTGAAACCCGCGGGCGGGCCGGACCTGGACGGACGCTGGGTCTACGAGGGGCCGCTGTCCCTGGACCGCACGGGTCCCTTCGGCTACACGGTCCGCATCCTGCCCGCGCACCGGCTGCTCGCCTCCGGTGCGGAACTGGGCCTGGTGACGGTGCCCTCCGAGGAGACCGGGGAGGGAGCGGGTCTGCTCATGCGGTGAGTACCGGGGGCTTCACTCGTCCAGGCCCGCGCACAGGCGGCGCAGCACCTTGCCGCACCTCTGGGCGTAGGCGTGCTGGAGCCCCCGCGTCGCCGGTCCGCCCGCGCGGGCGTACCACTTGGCCGGACGGCTGAAGGCGGTGATCGTCAGCCAGACGGTCCCGTCGCCGGTGCGGTCGACGACGAACGCCTCCTCGCCGCACTCGGGATGGCCGGACAGCGTGCCGTAGGCCCAGGCGGTGCGCCGGTGCTCCTCGGCCGTCCAGACCACACGGCAGGGGGCCTTGATGGGGCCGAGGCCGACGGTCACGTCGACGCCGGGAACCGCCTTGTCCGCGTCGGAGGTGATGCCGACGCCGAGGGCGCGGTGCATCTCCCAGGTCATCAGGGCTTCGGAGGCGCGGCGGAAGACGGCCTCGCCCTCACCTATCCGGGCGCGCACGTGCAGTCGGCGGAAGCCCGGCGGGCAGCGGTCCTCGCGGGTCGCGCCCACGTCCTCGTACGTGTAGGGCATGGGGGACAGAGTAAGGCGGCACCCGGAGCGGTCCTCGCTCCGGGTGCCGCCTCGTCCAGCGGGCCGCGCGGCTCGCGCCACGCGCCGTGGACTAGTTCACGTTGACCGCGGACCAGGCCGCGGCGACCGTCTTGTACTCCGTGCTGGTGGAGCCGTACAGGGCCGACGCCGCGGAGAGCGTGGCGGTGCGGGCGCCCGAGTACTTGGTCGTCGACGTCATGTAGGTCGTCAGCGCCTTGTACCAGATCTGCAGCGCCTTGGCCCGGCCGATGCCGGTGACCGTGGTGCCGTTGGACGTCGGGGAGTTGTAGCTGACCCCGTTGATCGTCTTGGCGCCGCTGCCCTCCGAGAGGAGGTAGAAGAAGTGGTTGGCGACGCCCGACGAGTAGTGCACGTCGAGGTTGCCGACGCCGGAGGACCAGGAGTCGGCGGATCCGCCGTCCTTGCTGGGCTTGTCCATGTAGCGCAGCGGGGTGCCGTCACCGTTGATGTTGATCTTCTCGCCGATGAGGTAGTCGCCCACGTCGGAGGAGTTCGCCGCGTAGAACTCGACGCCGGTGCCGAAGATGTCGGAGGTCGCCTCGTTCAGGCCGCCCGACTCACCGCTGTAGTTGAGGCCCGCGGTGTTGGAGGTGACACCGTGGCTCATCTCGTGGCCGGCCACGTCCAGCGAGGTCAGCGGGTGGGTGTTCCCGGAGCCGTCGCCGTACGTCATGCAGAAGCAGCTGTCGTCCCAGAACGCGTTGACGTACGAGTTGCCGTAGTGCACGCGGGAGTAGGCGCCGACGCCGTTGTTCTTGATGCCGGAGCGCCCGAAGGTGCTCTTGTAGAAGTCCCAGGTCTCCTGGGCTCCGTAGGCGGCGTCCGCGGCGGCCGTCTGGTCCGTGCTGGAGCTGGACGCGGTGCCGGTGCCCCACACGTCGTCGGCGTCCGTGAACAGCGTTCCGGTGCCCGAGGTGCCGTGCTTGAGGTTGTACGTCTTGTGCCCGCCGCGCGTGCCGTCGGTCAGCTGGTACGTCGAGCCCGACTTCGTGGTGGTGAGCGTGACGGTGCCCGAGTAGAGGCTCTTGCCGGTACCGGTCTCGATGCCCTGGTACTCGTAGAGCTTCTTGCCGGTGGCGGCGTCGGTGATGACGTGCAGTTCGTTGGGGGTGCCGTCGTCCTGGAGGCCGCCGACGACGGTCTCGTAGGCGAGGACGGGCTTGCCGGTGGCGGCCCAGATCACCGTGCGGGGCGCCTGGTCGGCCGCGGTCTTCTCCGAACCCGCGGCCTTGGCGGCGGTGAGCGCCTGCTTCTCGGCCTTCGCGGTGGTGACCGCCGGCTTGAGCGAGGCGACCTTGATGGCGGCCTTGGTGGCCTTGGTCACGCCCTCGGCCTTGCCGGACTTCGACTGGTGGACGACCAGGTCGCCGCCGAGGACCGGAAGTCCGTTGTAGGTGCGCTCGTAGCGGGTGTGGACGCTGCCGTCGGCGTCCTTGACGACGTCTCTGACGACCAGCTTCTCCTTGGCGCCGAGGCCTATCTCCTGGGCCGTCTCCGCCTTGGCGGCGTCGGCCTTCTGGATCAGGGCGGTCCGCGCGGGGGCGGAGAGCTGGACGGGGGCGCCGGCGAGGGTGGTCGCGCCGGCAGGGGTCGCCGCGTTCTGGGCGGCGGCACCGGTGGTCATACCGGTGGCGAGCAGAGCTCCGGCCGCGACGGCGGTGGCGATGGCCAGAGTGGTGCGCTTGTGACGCGCGTAGAGGGGGGTCACGCAAGCTCCTTCTGTGGGGGCGCCCGGGCGGCTTTGGGGTGGCCGGACGAGCGATGTGAAGTTGCGGTGCGGGTGAGCCGTGCGGTGGAAGCGTGCCATCTGGGGCGCGTACATGTCAGGAGGCCCTAAAGACCTTGGCCGAAAGTCGACCATTGGGTGAACGCTGAGGTGCTCCCGAGCGGAGTCGATCTTCTTCAAAGGGGAGTCAAACCAAACCCCCGGACGGGCAAAGAGGGCGCCGCCCCGGGGAGTTGAACCTCCGGGACGGCGCCCTGTCCTGTGCGTCACCGCGACGCGCTCCGGGGGAGCGCGGTGCGGTCTACGGGAACGTCAGCTTCCAGCTGTTGATGTAGCCGGTGTCCTGCGCCGCTTGGTCCTGGACCTTCAACTTCCAGGTGCCGTTGGCGACTTCGGAGGACGCGTTGACCGTGTAGGTCGCGTTCACGTTGTCCGCCGAGTCGGACGAGCTGAAGTTCTTCAGGCGGTACGTCGACCCGTCCGGGGCCACCAGGTCGATGACGAGGTCACCGCGCCAGGTGTGCACGATGTCGACGCTCACCGCGAGGTTCGACGGCGCGTTGCCGGTACGGCCGGTGACCGTGACCGACGACGTGACCGCCGCGCCGTTGTCCGGAATTGATACGTCGGCGGTGTTCTCGAACGACGTCCCGCCGCCGCCACCGCCCGGACGCGAGCCCACGTTCACGGCCGCCCAGGCGTTCTGCACGGCCGTGTACTCGGCGCTCGTCGTGCCGTACAGCTCGCCCGCCGCCGCGAGCGTGCCGGTGCGGGCCGCCGCGTAGTTGGTGGTCGAGGTGAACTTTGTGGTGAGCGCCCGGTACCAGATCTGCAGCGCCTTGTCGCGGCCGATGCCGGTGACCGGAAGACCGTCCGACGTCGGCGAGTTGTAGCTGACACCGTTGATGACCTTGGCGCCGCTGCCCTCACTCAGCAGGTAGAAGAAGTGGTTGGCGACACCCGACGAGTAGTGCACGTCCACGTTGCCGACTCCGGAGTACCAGGAGTCCTTGGAGGCGCCGTCCTTGCTCGGCTTGTCCATGTAGCGCAGCGGGGTGCCGTCGCCGTTGATGTCGATCTTCTCGCCGATGAGGTAGTCGCCCACGTCGGTCGAGTTGTTGGCGTAGAACTCGACGCCGGTGCCGAAGATGTCGGACGTCGCCTCGTTCAGGCCGCCGGACTCGCCGGAGTAGTTGAGGCCCGCGGTGTTGGAGGTGACACCGTGGCTCATCTCGTGGCCGGCCACGTCCAGCGAGGTCAGCGGGTCCGCGTTGCCGGAGCCGTCGCCGTACGTCATGCAGAAGCAGCCGTCGTCCCAGAACGCGTTGACGTACGCGTTGCCGTAGTGGACGCGCGAGTACGCTCCCACGCCGTTGTTCTTGATGCCGGAGCGCCCGAAGGTGTTCTTGTAGAAGTCCCAGGTCTCCGCGGCACCGTAGTGCGCGTCGGCGCCGGCCGTCGCGGCGTTCGACGTGGTGCCGTTCCCCCAGGTGTCGTTCGTCTGCGAGAACAGGGTGCCGGTGCCGGAGGTGCCACGGTTCAGGTTGTACGTCTTGTGGTTGCCGCGCGCACCGTCGTTCAGCGTGAAGGTGGAACCCGACTGGGTGGTCGTCAGGGACACCTGGCCGCTGTACTGGGTGTTGCCGATGCCGTTCTTGATGCCCTGGTACTCGTAGAGCTTCTTGCCGGTGGCGGCGTCGGTGATGACGTGCAGTTCGTTGGGGGTGCCGTCGTCCTGGAGGCCGCCGACGACGGTCTCGTAGGCGAGGACGGGCTTGCCGGTGGCGGCCCAGATCACCTTGCGGGGCGCCCGGTCGGCGTCGGTCTTCTTCGATCCGGCGGCCTTGGCGGCGGACAGCGCCTGCTTCTCCGCCGCGGCCGCGGTGACGACCGGCTTGACCGTGGCGACCTTGATGGCGGCCTTGGTCGCCTTGTAGACGTGCCCGGTCTTCCCGGACTTGACGGTGTCGACCACCAGGTCGCCGCCCAGGACCGGAAGTCCGTCGTACGTCCGCTCGTAGCGGGTGTGGACGGTGCCGTCCTGGTCCTTGATGACGTCACGGGCGACGAGGCTCTCCTTGGCGCCGAGGCCGAGGTCCTTGGCCGTGTCCGCCTTGGCCGAGTCGGCGTCGCGTATCAGCTCGGCGCGCTGCGAGGGCGTGAGCTTCATGGCGACGGCGCCCGGGTTGACCTTGCCCGTGGGGGCCTTGGCCGGTGCGGCGCTCGCGGCGCCGGACTGGACCGCCGCGGCCAGCAGGGCGGAGACGCCCACGAGGGCGACGCCGGCGACACGGCGCTTGGTGATGTGGGAGGTGCGTCTGTGGGAGGAACTGCTACTCAACACTGACTCCTTCTGCGTGGCCGCGGGTCGCGCGGCCAGGGGAGACCGGACGATGGGTGACCCGTCCGGGCAGAACAGGGCTGTACGCGGAACCAGGTGCATGGGGTCGTGCGAGCGCTTCACGGCGATGCGAGCTGTGGGGTTGCTGTGAAGCGGTCGTGGGAAGAGTGGCAGGAGATCGCACCTTCTGTCAGGAGCGCGTCAGGAACTTGGCCAGAAATGGTTCGTTGTCCGGGATGTCATGTTCGGTATACGGACTCGTCGCCGGGCGGACGCACAAGGCCGGACCGGCGCCGCTCTCCGTGCCACGAGTGCCACAGCGCCGCATACGTCCCCCCGGCCGCCACCAGCTGGTCGTGCGGGCCGAGTTCGGTGAGCCGGCCGGCCTCCATCACCGCCACCCGGTCGGCGTCGTGCGCGGTGTGCAGCCGGTGCGCGATGGCGATGACCGTGCGCCCTTCGAGCACGGCGGCCAGCGCGCGCTCCGTGTGGCGGGCGGTCGCCGGGTCCAGCAGCGCCGTGGCCTCGTCGAGGATCAGCGTGTGCGGGTCGGCCAGCACGACACGGGCCAGGGCGAGCTGCTGGGCACGGGAGCCGTCCACCCGGTGGGCCTCGGGACCGAGCTCGGTGTCCAGCCCGTCCGCCAGCTCCGCGGCCCAATCGTCCGCACCCACCGCGGCCAGGGCGGCCCACAACTCCTCGTCCGTGGCCGCGGGTTCGGCGATCAGCAGGTTGTCGCGCACCGTGCCGAGGAACACGTGGTGCTCCTGGGTGACCAGCACGACCTGCCGGCGCAGCTGCTCGGGGTCGAGCCCCACGACCGGCACGCGCCCGACGGTCACCGTGCCGCTGCCCGGCGCGTCGACCCCCGCCAGCAGCCTGCTCAGCGTGGTCTTGCCGGCGCCCGAGGGCCCGACCACGGCCAGCCGCTCCCCGGGGCGCACGGTCAGGTCGACCCCGCGCAGCACCTCGCCCCCGCGGTCGTACGCGTAGTGCACCCCGGTGACGTCGATCCGGTCGTCCACCGGCGACGGCGACCCGGCCGGCACCGCCCGCGGGGCCGCGCCGAGCCCCTCCACCCGGGCGAACGAGGCACTGCTGGCCTGGAGTTGCTCGACCCGCATCAGGATCTGGTCGAGCGGCTCGGCGAGCTGGCGCAGATACAGCGTGGCGGCGACGACCGCGCCGAGGCTCGTCGCGCCCCGCGCGAGCAGCGCACCGCCCACCAGCAGCACCGCGACCACGGGAACGACGTACGACACCTCGACGGCGGGGAAGAACACACTGCGCAGGAACAGCGTCCGCATCCGCCGGCGGCGGGACGTCTCCAGCGCCTGCCGGCTCGCGTCGATCCGGCGCCGCTCCAGACCGAAGGCCTCCACCGTGCGGGCACCGGACGCGGTGGCCGCGAGGATCTCGGCGACCTCCGACGTGGCCGCGCCCTCGGCGAGATAGGCGGTCCGCGCCCGGCGCAGATACCAGCGCAGGGCGAACCAGATGCCGGTCAGACCGAACACCCCGCAGCCGCCGAGCAGCGGGTCGATGACGAAGACCGCGCCGAGGATGAACGCGGCCTGCGCCGAGGAGATCAGCAGCTCGGGCCCCGCGTCGCGCAGGGTGTTGCCCACCACGGTGACGTCGGCGGTGCCACGCGCGGTCAGGTCGCCGGTGCCCGCACGCTCCACGACCGAGGCGGGCAGCGACAGCGCCCGCTCCACGAACTCCTCCCGCACCCTGGCCAGCGTCCGCTCCCCGAAGCGGTGCCCCACGAACCGGGCCCACCTGGCCAGCAGCAGCTGGACCAGCGAGCACAGCAGGATGACGCACGCGAGCCGGTCCACGACTCCCACGCCGTGCCCGGCCCGCACCTCGTCGATGATCCGCCCGAGCAGCCAGGGACCGACCAGACCGGCGGCCGCCGCCAGCGCGTTGAGGCCGAGGACGGCGGCGAAGGCCCGGCCGTCCGCCCGGATCAGCCGCACCGACGCCCGGCGGACGTCGCCAGGTTCGGCGATGGGCAGCTGCGCACTCATCGCACGGCCCCCTCGGCGTCCACCACGGTCCCCTTGCCGTCCACCACGGCCTCCGTGGCCGAATCCGTACCCGTATCGCTGTCGTTGTCGCTGCCGCCGTTGTCGTCACTGCCCGGGTCGCTGCCCGAGTCGGCGCCGGTGCTCATGCCGGTCGTGGCGCCCCTGCCCGTACCGGTACCGGTGCCGGTGCTCGTGTCCGTGCCCGGCGGCACCAGGTCCGCGTCCCGTGCCACCAGCGCCCGGTACCCCGGCTCGCCGTCCAGAAGGTCGCGATGGCTGCCGCTCGCCGCGACCTTCCCGTCGACCAGGTACAGCACGGTGTCCGCCTGGTCGAGCAGCAGGGGAGACGTGGAGGTGACGACGGTCGTACGGTCCGCGCGGGCGGCGCGCAGCCGGGCGGCGACCGCGGCCTCGGTGTGCGCGTCCAGCGCCGACGTGGGCTCGACCGCGAGCAGCACCTCCGGATCGGCCAGCAGCGCCCTCGCCAGGCGGACCCGCTGCCGCTGGCCCCCCGAAAGACTGCGGCCCTGCGCCTCGACGACCGAGTCGAGACCGTCCGGCAGACCGAGGACGACGTCGTCCGCCACGGCCGCGTGCACGGCACGGGCGACGGCCTCGTCATCGTGGTCGTGGCGTCCGCGGACCACTTCGCGCAGGGTGCCCGCGAACAGATCGGCCTCGTTGTCGGCGACCAGGACGCGCTCACGCACCCGCGGCAGGGCGATCTCGTCGAGCCGTACGCCGCCCCAGGTCACCGCCGACTCCCCGTACCGGCCGAGCCGGTCGACGACGGCCTCGGACTCCGCGGGGCGGGCCCCCGCCAGCGCGGTCAGCCGCCCCGGCACCACCCGGACCCCGGACCGCGGGTCGTACAGCGCCGCGGGCGACACGGGCGCCTCCCGCGCGTCGGAGCGGACATCGGCGGGCTCCAGCGCCAGGAACCGTACGACGCGCCGGGCGGCGACCACCCCCCTGCCGAGCTGGTAGCCGCACTCGATGAAGAAGGACACCGGCATCACCAGGACCGCGACGTAGCCGTACACGGACACCAGCTCGCCGACGGTGATGTCCCCCTGGGCGGCCAGCCGGGCCGCGAGCCAGGTCACCACGGCCAGGAACAGCGTCGGCAGTCCCATGCCCAGCGCCTGGATCCAGCTGGTCACCGCCCCGACCCGGTACCCCTGTTCCCGCAGCTCCCGCGAGTCGCGGCGGAAGGTGTCGGCGAACAGCCCCTTGCCGCCCAGGCCGTTGAGCACGCGCAGACCGCCCGCGAGGTCCCCGATCCGGGCGGTCAGTACGCCCTGCCGCTCGCGGTACGACGTCTCCGTGCCCTGGAGCCGTCCCATCAGCGGTCCGACGAGTACGGCGATCAGCGGCACCCCGAAAAGGATCACCACCGAGAGCTGGAGCGAGACCGACAGCAGCAACGCGGCCACCACACCGTAGGTGAGCAGCGCCGCGACGCCGGGCCCGACGACCGTCAGGGACTGGCTGATCGTCTGGACGTCACCGACGCCGATCGTCACGACCTCCCCGGCCCCGACCTGGCGCGGCAGGGCGGCACCCAGCCGGACCGACTGGCCGACCACGACCTTGACCGTGCGGAAGTTGGCGTCCATCCGGACCTTCGTCATGATGCGGTGCCGCACGACGCCCAGCCAGGCGTTGAACACCCCGGCGCCCAGCACCGCGGCGGTCCAGCCCCATAGCGCGGCCTCGTCGCCCGGCTCCAGGCCGTCGTCGACGGCCCGGGACAGCAGATACGGCGTCAGTGCCAGGAGTCCCATCCAGACCCCGGCCACCAGCGTGCCGGCCACCGAGCGGCCCGCCTGCCGGGTGACCAGCCACCACAGGTAGTGCCAACCGCCACGACGATCCGGTGTCCCGGGGTCCTCGTACGCGTCGATCATCCGTCCCCCTCCGCCGCCCGCTCTGGCACCCGCTCGTCCCGGGCACTCGCCCGCCAACCCCTAGACGAGACTGTCGCGCCACGCCCGGTGCAGGTCCGCGAACCTGCCGGTGCCCGCGACGAGTTCGGCGGGCGTCCCGTCCTCGACGATCCGCCCGTGTTCCATCACCAGGACGCGGTCCGCGATCTCCACCGTCGACAGGCGGTGCGCGATGACCACCGCGGTACGGCCGCGCAGCACCGTCGTCATGGCGCGCTGCACCGCCCGTTCACCGGGGATGTCCAGGGAACTGGTCGCCTCGTCGAGGATCAGGACGGCCGGATCGGCGAGCAAGGCCCGTGCGAACGCCACCAGTTGCCGCTGGCCCGCCGAGATACGGCCACCCCTCTTGCGCACGTCCGTGTCGTAGCCGTCGGGCAGCGCGGTGATGAAGTCGTGGGCGCCGATCGCCTTCGCGGCCCGTTCGATCTCCTCCCGACTCGCGTCGGGGCGGCCGATCGCGATGTTCTCCGCGACCGTGCCCGAGAACAGGAACGCCTCCTGGGTCACCATCACCACACCGCGCCGGAGCTCGGGCAGGGACAGCTCGCGCAGATCCACGCCGTCCAGCAGGACACGGCCGTCCGAGGGGTCGTAGAAGCGGGCCAGCAGCTTGGCGAGCGTCGACTTGCCCGCCCCGGTCGACCCGACGACGGCGACCGTCTGCCCGGCCGGCAGCGTCAGCGAGAACGTGGGCAGGACCTCGCCGCCGGTGCGGTACGCGAAGCGGACCCCGTCGAAGACGACCTCCCGGCCCGGAAGTTCACGCGGGAGAGCGGGCAGCGGCCGGGGTTCGGACGGCTCCGGCACGGACGGCGTCTGGGCCAGCAGACCGGAGATCTTCTCCAGCGAGGCCGCCGCGGACTGGTACGAGTTGAGGAACATGCCCAGCCGGTCGATCGGGTCGTACAGGCGGCGCAGATAGAGCACCGCCGCGGCCAGCACCCCGAGCTCCAGCGAACCCGACGCCACCCGCTGGGCGCCCCACAGGACGATCCCCGCGACCGCCGTGTTCGCGACCAGACGGGAGCCGACCACATAGCGCGCCATCTCCAGCAGCGCGTCACCGTTCGTCCGCTCGTGGCGCTGGTTGAGGACCTTGAAGTCGGCGTCGTTCGCGGCCTCCCGGCGGAAGGCGCGCACCGGGCGGATGCCGTTCATCGTCTCCGCGAACTTCACGATCACGGCGGCGATCGCCGTCGAACGCAGCGCGAAGATACGGCCCGCACGGCGCTGGTAGAGACGGATCAGGAGGTACAGCGGCACGAACGAGACCACCGCGACCGCGCCCAGGCCGAGATCCAGCCAGAGCAGCATCGCCGAGATGTAGACGAAGGACAGGATGACGGTGACGAGTTCCTGGAGACCTTCGCTGAGCAGTTCGCGCAGCGACTCGACGTCCGTCGTGGAACGCGAGATCAGCCGGCCCGAGGTGTAGCGCTCGTGGAAGTCGACGCTGAGCGCCTGCGCGTGGCGGAAGATCCGGCCGCGCAGGTCCAGCAGCACGTCCTGGTTGACCCGCGCGGAGGCGATGATGAACCCGTACTGAAGCCCTCCGGAGGCCACCGAGCACAGCAGGTACGCGACGCCGACGGCGATCAGCGGGCCGTGGTCGTCGTGCCGGAACGCGGGTACCGCCCGGTCGATGGCGTACGCCACCAGCAGCGGGCCCGCCTGCACCGCGGCCTGCTGGAGCAGCAGGAGGACGGTGGTGACGACCACACGGGCGCGGAGCGGGGCGAGCAGGGAGCGCAGCAGCGCGCCGGTCGCGCCCGGGGGAGCGGGCAGCGTGTCGCGGTCGAAGGGGTCCTCGTGCCGCGCCTGGTCCGGAGCCGGCCGGTCCTGGTCCGGCGCGGTGGTGGTGGGCGCCGTCATCGCTGGTCCTCCTTCATGCGGTCGGTGACGTCCGCTGCCTCGACGCCGACGACGGCGTCCGTGTCCCCGCCGGCCCCCGGTTCCCTGCCGGTGCCGCTGTCCCGATCGGCCCCCGGTTCCCCGCTGACGCCGGTGTCCCCGTCGGCCCCGGGTTCCCCGCCGGTGTCGGCGCCCGACATCAGCCAGGCGTACTCGGCGTTCGTACGCAGCAGTTCGTGATGCGTGCCGACCGCGGCGATGCGGCCGCCGGAGAGCAGGGCCACCCGGTCGGCGAGCAGCACCGTGGACGGGCGGTGCGCCACGATCAGTGCCGTCGTCTGGGCCAGCACCCGGCGCAGCGCGGCCTCGACCGCGGCCTCCGTGTGGACGTCCAGCGCCGACAAGGGGTCGTCGAGCACCAGGAAGCGCGGGCGGCCCACCACCGCCCTGGCCAGGGCGAGGCGTTGCCGCTGCCCGCCCGAGAGGCTCAGCCCCTGCTCACCCACCTGGGTCGCCGTACCGTTCGGCAGCCCCTGCGCGAAGTCGGCCTGCGCGACGGCCAGCGCGCGGTCCAGCTCCGTCTCCCCGGCCCCGTCCGCCGCGCCCATGAGCACGTTCTCCCCGACACTCGCCGAGAAGAGGGTGGGCTCCTCGAAGGCGACCGCGACGAGTTCGCGGAGCTCCTCGCGGGGCATGGCCGTGATGTCCCGGCCGTCCAGGGTGATCCGGCCGGAGGTCACCTCGTGCAGCCGGGGCACGAGCGCGGTGAGCGTCGTCTTGCCGGAGCCGGTCGCGCCCACCAGGGCCATCGACTCACCCGGGCGGACGTGCAGGTCGATGTCGTCCAGCACGGGGGCGGAGTCCACGGGGGCGTCCGGGTAGCGGAACCGCACCGAGCGGAACCGGAGACCGCCGCCGTCCCCGGCCGCCACGGCGGCGATGTCCGCGGACTCCGGCCGGGCGTCCATGACCTCGAAATAGCGCTGCGTCGCGGTGGCCGCCTCCTGGCTCATCGCGAGGAGGAAGCCGATGGAGTCGATCGGCCAGCGCAGCGCGAGGGCCGTCGACAGGAAGGCGACCAGCGTCCCGGCGGAGAGGTCGCCGTCGGCGACCTGCACGGTGCCGAGGACGAGCGCGGCACCGATCGCGAGCTCCGGGAGGGTGACGATGACGGCCCAGATGGAGGCGAGCAGGCGGGCCTTGGCGAGTTCCGTGCTGCGCAGCGTGCGGGACAGCTCGTGGAAGGCGCGGGCCTGGCTGCGATGGCGGCCGAACCCCTTGATGATGCGGATGCCGAGGACGCTCTCCTCGACGACCGTCGTCAGGTCGCCGACCTGGTCCTGGGCCCGCCGCGCCACCTCCGCGTAGCGCCGCTCGAAGGCCCAGCAGACGATCATCACCGGGACCGCGGGAGCGAGCAGCACCAGCCCGAGCGTCCAGTCCTGGGCGAGCATGATGCCCACACCCGCAAGGATCGTCACCCCGTTGACCAGCAGGAAGGTCAGCGGGAACGCCAGGAACATGCGCAGCAGCATCAGGTCCGTGGTGCCCCGGGACAGCAACTGCCCCGAGGCCCACCGGTCGTGGAAGGCGACGGGCAGGCGCTGGAGGTGCCGGTACAGGTCCGCCCGCATGTCCGCCTCGACGCCCGCAAGGGGCCGGGCCACCAGCCACCGCCGCAGCCCGAACAGGCCCGCCTCGGCGAAGCCGAGCAGCAGCAGCCAGAGCGCGCCGAGCCAGACGCCCGCCGGATCGCGGTCGGCGACGGGACCGTCCACCATCCACTTCAGGACGAGCGGGAACACCAGCCCCGTACAGGAGGCGACCACCGCGATGCCCGCGGCGCCGAACAGCCGCGCGCGCACCGGCCGCACGTACGGCCACAGGCGCAGCAGACTGCGCACGGTGGAAGCGCCGGCACCGCGCGCGTCCGCGGCGCGGTCCCCGGTCCCGGCGTCGTCCCCGGCCGGGGCAGGATCCTTGGTCACTGCATCTGTTGTGGGCATCAACGGCGAGCCTACGGTTCGGCACCGACAGCGCCCACCGAGTTTTGGCCGGACCGCACGCGCCCGGCGGGCCGCGACCCGGCCGTCCGGCCGGTCGTGCCCGAGCACCGGCCGGACCGGCCGGTGCGGTGCCGAGGACGACGGCCCCGCGGTCGCCCTCGACCTGGGCGGCCCGGTCCGACTACGCCTGCGGATAGGGCAGCAGCCCGCCCGCGATGCGCTCCCAGGACGCCTTCAGGTCGGCCAGCAGCTCCGGCTCGTCGCCGGCGAGGTCGGCCTGCTCGCGCCGGTCGGCGGCGAGGTCGTACAGATGCTCCTTGCCCGCGTCGTCCTGGTAGTACTTCCACTTCCCGCGCCGCAGCGCCCGGTTGGCCCTGACCCGCCAGAACAGGTCGCGCTCCGGCAGCTCCTCGCCGCGCAGCAGATAGCCCGCCAGGCTGGTCCCGTCCAGCGGATGGGCCGGGTCGGGGTGCGCACCGCCCAGCTCCAGCAGTGTCGCGGTCCAGTCGGGCGAGAAGACCGGCTCGTGGCTGACCTGGTGCCCGTCCACGCGGGCCGGCCAGCGCACGATCGTCGGCACCCGGATACCGCCCTCCAGCAGCACGAACTTCTCCCCGCTGAGGGGCCAGTTGTAGCTGTACCGTTCACCGCCGTTGTCACTGGCGAACACCACCAGCGTGTTCTCCTCCTGCCCGGACCGGCGCACCGCCGCGAGCACCTCGCCGACGGCCGCGTCCAGGCTCTCGACCATCTGCGCGTACTTCTCGACCGAGCCGCCGTCGTAGTGGTTGAGCGCGGTGACCACCTCGCCCGGGGACTTCGCGGACCGGATGCTCGCGGCGATCGCGGCGCCCGTCTCCTCGTCGCCCTCCGCCAGCCAGGGCCAGTGCGGCGTGGTGAAGTTGAGGTTGAGCAGCCACGGCTTGTCGTGCTCGCGGCCCACGTACTCCACGGCCCGCTCCGTGAGCACGGTCGTGTAGTACCGCAGGTCCTGGTAGGTCGCGTCGCCCTCGTACAGGTCGTACTCGCCGAGCTGGCCGAGCTTCGAGAAGTACTCCAGCGCACCGCCGAAATTGCCGAAGAACTCGTCCCAGCCCGACTTGGTGGGGCTGTAGTCGGGCAGCCAGCCGCAGTGCCACTTCCCGATGAGCGCGGTGGCGTACCCCGCCTTCCGCAGCAGCGACGCGAGCGTCGGATGGCTCGGGTCGAGTCCCTGCGTACGGTTGCCGACCGGCTCGGCGAGCCCGCCCTTCGTACGGCCCGGATAGCGCCCGGTGTACAGGCTGAACCGGGTGGGGGAGCAGGTCGCCGACCCCGAGTACGCGTCGGTGAACCGCACACCCTGCCGGGCCAGCCGGTCCAGGTGCGGCGTCCTGATGTGCGGGGCGCCGTAGGACGACAGGTCGGCCCAGCCGAGGTCGTCGCCGAGGATCACCAGGAGGTTGGGGCGTGCGCGGGAGGCGGACGCGGCGTCACGGGCCCGGAAGGGGCGTTCGTCGGGAGCGGCCGCTGCGGTGGTGCCGGCGACGGCGGTCACGGCACCGCCGCCGAGGAGACCGCCGAAAGCACGGCGGGACAACTCGGACATGAGAATCCTCGAGGCAAGGGAGTGCCCGGCGCGGGACCCGACAGAACGCGACGGGACCCACGAGGGGCACGAAAGGAAAGGGGAAAAAGGGGAAAGGAGGGAGAGGAGAAGAAGGGAGGAGACGGCGACCGCGGGGCCGGCGACAGAGGCGCCGGGCTGCGGGACCAGCGGCAGACGGCGCGGACCACGGGCCCAGCACAGACGGCGCCGGACTACGGGGTCAGCGGCAGACGGCGCCGGACCACGGGGTCAGCGACAGATGGCGCTGGACTGCCGGCACAGATCGACGTGGCGCCGCTCCACGAGCGCGACGCGCGCCCGACGGTGGTCAGCGGATGGCCTCATGACCATGGACGGTGCCAGTGGGGCTGCCGGGGCGTCAAGGACACGTCCACACTGCGGAAGCCGGCGCACCCCGCGCCCCTCAGACGACCCTGAGCAGCAGGACGGACCGCGCCGGCACCGTGATCGAGGCCCCCGCCGGGTGCTCGACACCGGGCGCCTCCCCCTGCTCCTCCCGAGAGGTGTCCACGACCACCTCGTACCGCGCCGCCCAGGGCGTCCCCGGCAGCACGAAACCCACCGGCCGGTCGCCGGCGTGGAGCACGGCGAGAAAGCTGTCGTCCACGACGGGCACTCCCCGGGCGTCCCGCCCCGGGATGTCCCGCCCGGACAGATACATGCCCAGCGTCGCGGCGGGTGCGTACCAGTCCCGCTCCGTCATCTCCGTGCCCCTGGCGGTGAACCACGCCAGGTCCCGCAGCCCGTCCGCCGAGTGCGCCCGGCCGGAGAAGAACGCGCGCCGCCGCAGCACCGGATGCTCGTGCCGCAGGGCGATCAGCCGCGACGTGAGGTCGAACAGCGCCCGCCAACCCGGGTCGTCCAGGTGTGACCAGTCGACCCAGCTGATCTCGTTGTCCTGGCAGTACGCGTTGTTGTTGCCGCGCTGGGTCCGCCCGAACTCGTCGCCCGCGACCAGCATCGGCACCCCGGTGGACAGCAGCAGCGTGGTGAGCAGGTTCCTCAGCTGCCGCCGCCGCAACGCCCCGACACGATCGTCGCCGGTCTCGCCCTCGACACCGCAGTTCCAGGCGCGGTTGTCGTCGGAGCCGTCGCGGTTGGCCTCGCCGTTCGCCTCGTTGTGCTTGCGCTCGTAGGAGACGAGGTCCCGCAGCGTGAACCCGTCGTGCGCGGTCACGAAGTTCACCGACGCGTACGGCCGCCGCCCGCCCCACGCGTACAGGTCGCTGGACCCGGAGAGCCGGTAGCCCAGGTCGCGCACATCGGGCAGCGCGCCCCGCCAGAAGTCCCGTACGGCGTTGCGGTACCGGTCGTTCCACTCCGTCCACAGGGGCGGGAAGGCCCCCACCTGATATCCCCCGGATCCCACGTCCCAGGGCTCCGCGATCAGCTTCACGCGCCGGAGCACCGGGTCCTGGGCGATCACGGCCAGGAACGGCGACAGCATGTCGACGTCGTGCATCGAGCGCGCCAGGGCCGCCGCCAGGTCGAACCGGAAGCCGTCCACACCCATCTCCGTCACCCAATAGCGCAGGGAGTCGGTGATGAGCCGCAGCACATGGGGCTGCACCACGTGCAGTGTGTTCCCGCACCCCGTGTAGTCGGCGTACCGGCGGGCGTCCGACTGGAGCCGGTAGTACCCCCGGTTGTCGATGCCGCGCAGCGACAGCATCGGGCCCAGCTCGCCCGCCTCCGCGGTGTGGTTGTAGACCACGTCGAGGATGACCTCGATGCCGGCCGCGTGCAGCGCGCGCACCATCCGCTTGAACTCGCCGACCTGCTGGCCGGTCGTCCCGGAGGCGGCGTACCCCGCGTGCGGCGCGAAGTAGCCGATCGAGTTGTAACCCCAGTAGTTCTTCAGGCCCTTGCGCAGCAGATGGTCCTCGTGCGCGAACTGGTGCACCGGCAGCAGCTCCACCGCCGTCACCCCGAGCTGCACCAGGTGCTCGACCGCGGCCGGGTGCGCGAGACCCGCGTAGGTGCCCCGCAGTTCCTCCGGCACCCCCGGGTGCAGACGGGTGAATCCGCGCACGTGCACCTCGTAGATCACCGAGTCCGCCCACGGGGTCTTCGGACGGTGGTCGTCCGACCAGTCGTCGTCGTCATGCACCACGACGCCCTTGGGCACGTACGGAGCCGAGTCGCGGTCGTCGCGCACGGTGTCGGCGACCTGCTGCTGCGGCCAGTCCCGCACATGCCCGTACACCTCGGGCGGGAGGCTGAAGTCGCCGTCCACCGCACGCGCGTACGGGTCGAGGAGCAGCTTCGCCGGGTTCCAGCGGGCGCCCGTCCACGGATCCCAGCGGCCGTGCACGCGGTAGCCGTAGCGGCGGCCGGGGAGCACGTCGGGCACGAAACCGTGCCAGATCTCATGCGTGAGTTCGGTCAGCGGGACGCGGGTCTCCGCGCCCCGCTCGTCGAAGAGGCACAGCTCCACGGCCTCCGCACCGCCCGCCCACAGGGCGAAGTTGGTGCCGGCGACGCCGTCCGGCCCGACGCGGAAGCGCGCGCCCAGCGGGGTCGGGGCGCCCGGCCACACGGCCACGGCGGGCGCCGCCGCGGACGGGGCCTCGGCGGCGTCCCCGGGAGGCGGCACGACCTGCCGCGTCCGGGCGCCGTTCGACACGGGGGCCGACTGCATGGGCAGTCCGCCGCCCGCGGCACGTCCCTCCTGGACGGCCTCCTGCTCGGGTGCGCTCGACACCGGTCAGCCTCCCGCGGCTCGATGGAACGACGGGAAAAGGAGCGTACGGAGTCCCGGCCCAGCTCCCCGTCGCGTCGTCCTCCCCACTGTTCTGCCCAGAGCATGGCTCGCACTCACGTTTCCCCGGAGGGGCACGGTCGTTGGGACCCGTGTACCGCAGTTCCCGGGGACGACCCCGGACCCCCGGCCGGAAAGACAGAGGTTCGAGTGGGACACATGACATGGGGCCCGCGGCGCGCCGGCACCGCGCTGGCCGCCGTACTGACCTGGGCCGGCCTGCTGGCCGGAGCCGCCAGCTGCACCTCGGGGGGAATCGACGAGGTGCTGGGCAAGGCACCGTCGTCCGGGGACGTCATCCGCGTCTCCCCGGCCGACGACAGCAAGGACGTACGACCGGACAAGACGCTGGAGGTGGGGGTGCCCGACGGGCGCCTGGAGTCCGTTCGGGTGGTCAAGTACCAGGACGCGCAGGAGTCCACGGTGCCCGGGCACCTGACGAACGACGGCCTGACCTGGAAGCCCGACGACGAACGGCTCGCGCTGGCCGCCAAGTACACGGTCGACGCGGTGGCCCTGGACGGGCACGGCCGGCGCTCGGCGCGCCACACGACGTTCACGACCGCCGTCCCCGACGAACGGTTCATCGCCTACGTCACCCCGGAGAACCGGTCCACCGTGGGCACCGGGATGATCATCTCGCTCAAGTTCAACCGGGAGATCACCGACCGGGCCGCCGTCGAACGCGCCGTCCACATCGACACCCGGCCCGCCGTCGAGGTGCGCCCGCACTGGTTCGGCAAGGAGCGCCTCGACTTCCGGCCGCGGGAGTACTGGAAGCCCGGCACCAAGGTCACGGTCGGCCTGCGGCTGCGTGACGTCGAGGGCGCCCACGGCGTGTACGGACTCCAGTACAAGACCTTCTCGTTCACCGTCGGGCGCAGCCAGGTCTCGCTCGTCGACGCCGCCGCGCACACCATGGAAGTACGGCGCGACGGCGACCTCTTCGCCACCGTGCCGATCAGCGCCGGCGCCCCCAAGAACCCCACCTACAACGGGAAGATGGTCGTCACCGAGATGCTGGAGGTGACACGGATGAACAGCCAGACGGTCGGATTCGGCGGCGAGTACAACATCCCCGACGTCCCCCACGCGATGCGGCTCACCGACTCCGGCACCTTCCTGCACGGCAACTACTGGGCCACGGACGTCTTCGGCAACAGCAACGCCAGTCACGGCTGCGTGGGCCTGCGGGACGTGAAGGGCGGCAGCTCGGACACCCCCGCCGGCTGGTTCTTCGACCGCAGTCTCATCGGCGACGTCGTCGAGGTCGTCAACAGCGAAGACAAAACGGTCGCTCCCGACAACGGGCTCAGCGGCTGGAACATGGGCTGGAAGCAGTGGAAAGCGGGTGGGGCGGTGAGGTAGCCCGACAAAGGGGTACGCGCACGACGCACTCCAGCGGCGCCCCGTACGGCCGAAGTTGGGACTGAACAGTGACATTCCCGGGGAGCCATCCCTCCTGGCCGTGTGATTAATTAGCGCGATACGCGCGTGGGACGCGCTGGAGTGCGGGCCTGATCAGGCCGTGCGAGGGGAGAACAACTTTGAACGGGCGACCGATATCGGGGGCGTCGGTTGGCGCGCGGACACACCGGAAGCGGGGGGTGTCGGCGTTGCTGCTCGCCTCCCTCCTGCTCGCGGTGAGCGCCTGCGGCGGCGGAGGGGACTCGGACTCCGGGTCCGAGAAGAGTGACGGCAAGGGCAAGGCCTCCAGTTCGGCGGACACCAAGGCCTCGCAGGCCGTCGTGACCATCGCCCCCAAGGACGGCGCCGACGACGTGAAGACCAGCGGCGCCCTCAAGGTGACCGCGGCCAAGGGCAAGCTGACCGAGGTCAAGGTCGAGGACACCAAGGGCAAGGCGGTCGAGGGGACCATCACGGACGGGGGCGCCAGCTGGACGCCCTCCACCCACCTCGCCTCCGCCACCAAGTACAAGGTCCACGCGGTGGCCAAGGACTCGGACGGCCGTGAGGCGGCCGAGGAGTCGGCCTTCACCACCCTCACCCCGAAGAACACCTTCGTCGGCATCTACACGCCCGAGGACGGCTCGAAGGTCGGCGTCGGGATGCCGTTCTCCGTCCACTTCACGCGGGGCATCACGCATCCGGACGCCGTCGAGAAGGCCATCCGGATCAAGACCGAGCCCGCGGTCGACGTCGAGGGCCACTGGTTCGGCAACGACCGCCTCGACTTCCGTCCCGAGGAGTACTGGAAGGCCGGCACCGAGGTCACCGTGAGCCTCGATCTCGACGGCGTCGAAGGCCGTCCGGGCGTCTACGGCAAGCAGACCAAGACCGTGAAGTTCACGATCGGCCGCAGCCAGGTGACCACGGTCGACGCCAAGACCCACAAGATGGTCGTCAAGCGCGACGGCAAGGTCCTCAAGACCATCCCCATCACCACGGGCAAGCCGGGCTACGACACCTGGAACGGCCAGATGGTCATCAGCGAGCGCCTCAAGGTGACCCGCATGAACGGCGAGACGGTCGGCTACGGCGGCGAGTACGACATCAAGGACGTGCCGCACGCCCAGCGCCTGACCAACTCCGGCACGTTCATCCACGGCAACTACTGGGGCGGCGGCGCCTTCGGCAACTACAACGCCAGCCACGGCTGCATCGGCGTACGCGACGTGCGCGGAGGCTACGACAGCAAGGTGCCGGCGGCCTGGTTCTACGACAACTCGATCATCGGCGACGTGGTGATCGTGAAGAACTCCAAGGACAAGACGGTCGCCCCGGACAACGGCCTCAACGGCTGGAACATGTCCTGGTCCGACTGGACCAAGTAGAAGCTCCACCGGTACGGGCCGGGTGTGCTGTGACTCAGCACACCCGGCCCGTCGCCGTTAACGCCCACTAACCTGCTCCCATGACTGTGCATCTCGAAGTAGCCGAAGGCGTGGGCACCATCCGCCTGGACCGCCCGCCGATGAACGCGCTGGACGTCGCCACGCAGGACCGGCTCAAGGAGCTCGCCGAGGAGGCCACGCGCCGGGCGGACGTCCGCGCGGTCGTCCTGTACGGCGGGGAGAAGGTGTTCGCGGCGGGCGCGGACATCAAGGAGATGCAGGCCATGGACCACGCGGCGATGGTCGTGCGGTCCCGGGCCCTGCAGGACTCCTTCACCGCCGTCACCCGCATCCCCAAGCCGGTCGTCGCCGCCGTCACCGGATACGCGCTCGGTGGCGGCTGCGAACTGGCCCTCTGCGCCGACTACCGCATCGCCGCGGACAACGCCAAGCTGGGCCAGCCCGAGATCCTGCTCGGCCTGATCCCCGGCGCCGGCGGCACCCAGCGGCTGTCCCGTCTGATCGGCCCGTCCAAGGCCAAGGACCTCATCTTCACCGGCCGTATGGTCAAGGCCGACGAGGCGCTCTCCCTCGGCCTGGTGGACCGGGTCGTCCCCGCCGACGAGGTGTACACCGCCGCGCACGCCTGGGCGTCGAAGCTCGCGCAGGGCCCCGCGATCGCGCTGCGCGCGGCCAAGGAGTCGATCGACGCGGGTCTGGAGACGGACCTCGAGACCGGGCTCGCCATCGAGCGGAACTGGTTCGCGGGCCTGTTCGCCACGGAGGACCGGGAGCGGGGCATGCGCAGCTTCGTCGAGGAGGGCCCCGGGAAGGCCAAGTTCCTCTGAACGCCCGCCGCGCAATGCAGCGAAAGTCACTTGACAAATTCCGCTGATCCACTTGCAGTTGACGCGGTGTCTTATCCGGCGTCGCCCGAAGGGACGGTTTATGGGAGCCTTAACGCAGCCTTAAGCCGACCTTGTCGGGGGTCGTCGGCGATTGCCCCGGCGAGGTGTGTCCGCCCAGGTCAGCCGGGCTCTCGAAAGCCCTGAACTGCCTCTGTCATATGCCGATCGAATGTTGCGGAATGAAGTGTTCCGGGGGGCGTATTCCTCCGGAACGCCTCCGAAGGATGCTCTGGGCGGCCATGATGGGGGCATGGCGGGGCTGGAGGGTATCGAACAGCCGCGGCGGCACGGGAGTGCGACCGCGGCGCGCTGGACGCCTGCGGTCGAGGACGAACGGGCGCTCAAGGCCCTGGAACTGTTCGGCAATCCGACCGAGGCGGAGGTGCCGCTGCCGTCCCGCCCCGAGTCCGCGGCCACCGCGCGTCGGCTCACCCAGGTCGTGGTCCTGCGTCACTGGGGGCTGTCGCCCAAGATGACCGAGGACACCGTCCTGCTCGTCTCGGAACTCGTCGGAAACGCCGTGCGGCACACGGGTGCCCGCGTCTTCGGGCTCCGGATGCGCCGCCGCCGTGGCTGGATCCGCATCGAGGTCCGTGATCCCTCGCGCGGGCTGCCCTGTCTGATGCCCGTTCAGGAACTCGACCTCAGCGGCCGTGGCCTCTTCCTCGTCGACAAGCTCTCCGACCGCTGGGGCGTCGATCTCCTGCCCCGCGGCAAGACCACCTGGTTCGAGATGCGCGTGGCCGACCGCTGACATGCGGGACCCCGGCCGCCGTGCGGCCGGGGTCCGAGGGCGCCGCGGAACGAATTGGGGTGTGATCCGCGGCGCCGGCGACAACCATGGCCCGGGTCAATGGGTGGAGGTCGCACCGCTGACTATCGCAGACGGGCCCGACTGATCCAAAAGCACCGCCGAACCTGTACGCCCGCTGTGCACCCCACGTTCACCTCCCACCCAACTCCCGCTCCGCCGCCCCCCAATGACCCCGGACCCGCCCTCTCCCCGGGTCCCCGGCACTGTCCGGGATCGGCCTGGACGGCCTCGTCCTCAATCGCCGGACGGGCTGAGAGGTGTGGCCCTCGGCTCTCAAGTGGGCGGGGCCAGGGCTGCCCCCGCCCAGCCCTCAAGCGGGCGCACTGGCGCGCGACCCCTCTCCTCGGGCCCCCGGCGCTCCCCGAGATCGGCCTGAACGGGCGCATGGGGGTGCGCCCCCGCTCCCGGGCTCCCCTGCACTGTCCGGGATCGGCCTGGACGGCCTCGTCCTCAATCGCCGGACGGGCTGAAAGGTGCCCCCGACTCTCAAGTGGACGGGCTCTCAAGTGGACGGGCTGAGGGGAGCCTCTGACTCTCAAGTGGACGGGCCCATGGCACACTCCGCTCTCAAGTGGACGGGCCCATGGCACACTCCGCTCTCACGTGGATGGGCCGGTGCCGGCCTTTGCTCTCACGTGGACGGGCCGGTGGCGGCCTTTGCTCTCACGTGGGACCGGGGCCGGTCTTCTTGGGGGACGCACGCCCCACCCACACGTGCACCCGGCCACCGGCCGGAGGGGCCGTGCCGGTGAATCAAATGCCCGTCGCGGACGGCGACACGAACACGCCGAGGATCCACCAGCTCCCTCCGCACGACGGCTGCGACGGGCGGATCACCGGCACGGACCCGCCCCACCCACCGGACCGGACCCGCCGACCACGGACCCGCACCACGGCCACGGCGGGCGAATCACCGAACCGAACCCGCCCCACCCACCGAACCGGACCCGCCGACCACGGACCCGCACCACGGCCACGGCCACGGCGGGCGAATCACCGGACCGGCACCGCGGCGGTACCGCAGAGGGCGCCCACCGGCCCAGCCCCCGGGACCGCACACGCGACCCGTACATCCCTCACTAGGGCCAATCAGCAGTTTCAAGGGCGTTTCGCCCTTAAATGGTGCGGGTGACCACGCCGCCCGCACACCCCCCGCAGTCACCGACCGCACCCCCCGCCCCGGACCGGCGGACGGCGCTGCGATCCGGGGCCGCGCTGGCCGCCGGAACGATGACCGCAGGCTGCTCGACCGCCGGAGCCGCCTCACCCCCGCCAACGCTCACACCCACGCACCCCCGGCCCCAGACCCGGCCCGCCGACAGCCCCCCGGCCACCGCCACCCCCGGCAACGGCACCACAACCCCCACCGCCCCCACCCCCCGCACCTTCCCGTCCCAGCCCGCCGAGATCACCCACGGCCCCCGCACCCGCCCCCTGGTCGCCCTCACCTTCCACGGCCAGGGCGACCCGGCCATCGCCGCCTCGGTGCTCGGCGAGGCGGAGAAGGCCGGCGCCCGCGTCACGGTGCTCGCCGTCGGCACCTGGCTCGACGAGCACCCCGACGTCGCCCGCCGCATCCTCGACGGCGGCCACGATCTCGGCAACCACACCCTCCACCACCTGGACATCAACTCCATGCCGGAGGCGGACGCCGACGCGGAGATCCGCGGCTGCGCGGACCGCCTGAGACGGCTCACCGGCTCGATCGGCACCTGGTTCAGACCCTCCCGCACCGCCCGCGCCTCCCCGGAAGTCGCCCGGCTGGCCCGCCGCGCGGGCTACCCCCACGTCCTCTCCTACGACGTCGACTCGCTCGACTACACCTCGCCGGGCGCCCCCGCCGTCACCCGCAAGGTCATCGGCGAGGTCCGCAACGGTTCCGTGGTGAGCCTGCACTTCGGCTACGCGGACACGGTGACGGCCCTCCCCTCCCTCCTGCACGAACTCGACCGCCGCGGCCTGCGCGCGGTCACCACCACGGAGCTGCTGAGCTGATGCAGATGCTGATGCACCCCACCGCCGCCGGGCGCGCACGGACCACCGGCGTCGCCGTCACCGCGCTCGCCGCCCTCGCCGCGCTCACCGGACTCACGGGCTGCGGCAGCGACTCGACGGACCACGCGACCGAGGCGCTGGGCAGCAAGCCGGCCGTCCAGTCGCCGCCCCCGCCGAAGAAGCCGCAGGTGCGGGTCCTGCCCGGTATGCCCCCGGTGCTGAACCCCAAGGACGTCTACGCCGCGGACCGCCCGAACAAGCTCTCCCCGGTGGTCAAGGACTTCCCGTCCCGCGTCTACGTGCCCAACACCAACTCCAACACCGTCTCGGTCATCGACCCGAAGACGTACCGGGTCGTCAAGACGATCCCGGTGGGCACACAGCCCCAGCACGTCGTCCCGTCGTGGGACATGAAGACGCTGTGGGTCAACAACGACAAGGGCAATTCCCTCACTCCCATCGACCCGAAGACCGGCAAGGCGGGCAAGGCGGTCCCGGTGCACGACCCGTACAACCTCTACTTCACCCCGAACGGCAAGTACGCGATCGTCATGGCCTCGCTCGACCGCGAGCTCGTCTTCCGTGACGCGCACACCATGAAGCGGGTGAAGACGGAGCCGGTGAGCTGCTACGGCGTGAACCACGCGGACTTCTCCTTGGACGGCCGCTACTTCATCGCCTCCTGCGAGTTCAGCGGCGAGGTGCTGAAGGTCGACACCCAGAAGATGAAGGTGGTCGCGCAGGAGAAGATCCCGTTCGCGGGCTCGATGCCTCAGGACGTGAAGATCTCGCCCGACGGCAAGCGGTTCTACATCGCCGACATGATGGCGGGCGGCGTGTGGGTCCTGGACGGCGACAAGTTCTCCAAGCCGACCCTGCTGCGCACCGGCAAGGGCACGCACGGCCTGTACGTCAGCCGCGACTCGCGCCGGATGTACATCTCCAACCGCGGCGAAGGCACCATCTCCATCTTCGACTTCACGAAGAACCGGCTCACGGAGAAGTGGCCGCTGCCGGGCGGCGGCAGCCCGGACATGGGCGGGGTCTCGGCCGACGGCAAGGTCCTGTGGCTGTCTGGCCGTTACGACTCCGAGGTGTACGCCATCGACACCCGCACGGGCACGCAGCTCGCCCGCATCCCGGTCGGGAGCGGTCCGCACGGCCTCGCGGTGTATCCGCAGCCGGGCCGCTACTCACTGGGCCACACGGGCATCTTCCGCTAGGACCTGACACGCCGCCGTACGGGTGACGGTCCCCGGCCCGCCACCGCGGACCCGAGATCGTGCTGCCATGATCACAACTCGCCTGCGGCGCAGGGCCGCTGCCGTCGTCCTCTCCTTCGCGGCCGTCTTCGCGACGTCCGCCGCGACGTCTGCCGCGACCCCCGCCGGGACCTCCGCCGGGATCTCCGGCGCCCCGGCTGCCGGGGCCGCGGCCCCCGCGTGCCCCCAGTTCGCGGATCCGGTGAAGGCCGCCGCCGACCGCCGTGTGGACGTCGACCGGATCACCCCCGCCCCGGTCTGGCGCAAGACCTGCGGCACGCTGTACCGCAGTGACAGCCGCGGCCCGGCGACCGTCTTCGAGCAGGGCTTCTACCCGAAGGACACCGTCGGCGGGCAGTACGACGTCGAGCAGTACGTCCTGGTCAACCAGCCCTCGCCGTACGTGTCGACGACGTACGACCACGACCTGTACAAGACCTGGTACAAGTCCGGCTTCAACTACTACATCGACGCGCCCGGCGGCGTGGACGTCAACAAGACGATCGGTGACACGCACAAGTGGGCCGACCAGGTCGAGGTCGCCTTCCCCGGCGGCATCGCGCGCCAGTACATCATCGGTGTCTGTCCGGTCGACAAGAAGACCAGGACGGAGATCATGAGCGACTGCGAGAGCAACCCGTACTACGAGCCCTGGCACTGACCTGAACTCGGCTGCCGCCCGGGCGGGTCGGGCGGAGCCGGACCCCGGCCGAGAGCCACGGTTCACCGAGCGACGAGCAACGCCTCGGACCCCACCGGCAGGTACCCGCCCGCCTGGAACGCCCGCAGACTGCGGGCGTTCCCCGGCGAGATCTGGGCCCACACCGGCTCACCTCCGCTCAGCTGCCGAGCCGCCGTCACCAACTGCCGCCCCAGACCGCGTTGCCGGGCGTGCTCGTCCACCTCGACCGCGACCTCCAGGCGTCCCGCGACCCCGCGCCCGAGGACCAGGACGCCGCCGTCCGCCGCCCACACCCGTACGGCGTCGCGCCGTTTCCGGGAGCCGGCCACGCGCGGATGGCCGGGGTCCTCGATCTCCGTGAGCCGCAGCGGTGGCGCGCCCGGCAGCGGGGAGCCGACGGCGAGCAGGTCGATCGTGTCGGTCGTACGGCCCGTGCGGTCCAGGAACGCCGTCAGGAACCGTGCGTTCATGCTGGCCGCGAGCGCGTCGCAGCGCGCGGCGCGCATCGCCTCGCGCACCCACTCGGGGTCCTCGTCGGTGAAGACGACGGAGTGCGCGGTGAGGGCGAGGACCCCGGCGTCCCGGTGGCTCGGCTGGGGCACGACGGTCGTACCGCCGTCCGCGGGCGGGAAGTCACCCCGCGCGACCGCGTCCAGAATGTCCCGCAGATTCTCCGTCGCCATCGCGCTCCCTTGAGTCTCCACCCACTGGAAGGCCCAGACTCGCAGACATGCAGTCTTCCCCGGGGGGCCACCCCCATGACCCCCCGCACGACGGCACCGGCCTCTTCACCATCGGAGCGCTGTCCCGGAGCACCGGCCTGTCCGTCCGTACGATCCGGTACTGGTCGGACGAGGGGGCGCTGCCCCCGGTGACCCGTTCCCCGGGCGGCTACCGGCTGTTCGACGCCGCGTCCGTGGCACGGCTGGAGCTGATCCGCACGCTGCGCGAGCTCGGTCTGGGGCTGGACGACGTTCGCAAGGTGCTCGCCGGCGAGACGACGGTCGCGGAGGTGGCCGCCGCGCACGTGGCGGCGCTGGACGCGCAGATCCGCTCGCTGCAGGTGACCCGGGCGGTGCTGTCGACCGTGGCGCGACGCGGCTCGACCGCTGAGGAGATGACACTGATGAACAAGCTGGCGCGGCTCTCGGCCGCGGAACGCAAGCGCATCGTCGACGACTTCATGGAGGAGACGTTCGGGGGCCTGGACACGGCGGACCCGGACATCCGCACCCGGATGCGGTTCACCCTGGCGGACCTGCCGGAGGAGCCGACGCCCGAGCAGGTGGACGCCTGGGTGGAGCTGGCCGAGATGATCCAGGACCGGGGCTTCCGGGCGAGGATGCGGAAGATGATCGAGTTCAACGCGGCGGACCGGGGGCCCGATGTGCCGGCCGGCACCTCCGTGTGGTTCATGAGCCGGCTGGTGCAGCTCGCCGGTGAGGCGCTGGAGCGGGGCGTCGAGCCAGGGTCGCCGGAGGCCGAGGAGGTGCTGCGCGGGCTGCTCGGCGACGCCGACCGGGCTGCCGTCCTGGAACGCATGGAGTCCGCCGCGCATGTCGAGATGGCCCGTTTCCGGGAGCTGAACGCGCTGGTGCGGGGGACGGAGCCGCTGTCCGCCCACCGGGAGGAGTTCGCCTGGGTACTCGCCGCACTCCGTGCCGGGGCGGCCCGTTAATCTGACGTCCGTAAACACGGCAGTACTACATGCAGTCATGCACGACGAAGGGGCGGATCGGTGGCGGACATCGAGGAAGCACGCAAGCAGTTCCAGCGGATCGATACGGATGGTGACGGTTTCATCACCGCAGCCGAGTTCAAGACCGCCCTGGCCCAGGAGGGTGACTGGAACGTCACCGAGTCGGTCGCCGAGGTGATCATCAAGACCCGGGACCTCAACGGGGACAAGGTCCTCTCGTTCGACGAGTTCTGGGCCCACCTGAACAAGTGACGCCCGCCCCGTGCGACGCGCGCAGAGGGCGCCCATCGGATCTCCGGTGGGCGCCCTCTGCTGTGTCGCCCCGGGTCCGGTCCGGTGGGTGGGGCGGGTCCGTGCCGGTGATCCGCCCGTCGCAGCCGTCGTGCGGAGGGAGCTGGTGGATCCTCGGCGTGTTCGTGTTGCCGTCCGCGACGGGCATTTGATTCACCGGCACGGCCCCTCCGGCCGGTGGCCGGGTGCACGTGTGGGTGGGGCGTGCGTCCCCCAAGAAGACCGGCCCCGGTCCCACGTGAGAGCAAAGGCCGCCACCGGCCCGTCCACGTGAGAGCGGAGTGTGCCATGGGCCCGTCCACGTGAGAGCGGAGTGTGCCATGGGCCCGTCCACTTGAGAGTCAGAGGCTCCCCTCAGCCCGTCCACTTGAGAGTCGGGGGCACCTTTCAGCCCGTCCGGCGATTGAGGACGAGGCCGTCCAGGCCGATCCCGGACAGTGCCGGGGAGCCCGGGAGCGGGGGCGCACCCCCATGCGCCCGTTCAGGCCGATCTCGGGGAGCGCCGGGGGCCCGAGGAGAGGGGTCGCGCGCCGGTGCGCCCGCTTGAGGGCTGGGCGGGGGCAGCCCTGGCCCCGCCCACTTGAGAGCCGAGGGCCACACCTCTCAGCCCGTCCGGCGATTGAGGACGAGGCCGTTCAGGCCGATCCCGGACAGTGCCGGGCGCCCGGTCGGACCGTAGGTCAACGGAAACGCACCAGGACCGAGGAGGGCCCCACCGCCTGGTGGAGAGCGGGCCCGGCCGCGGTGGACCCGAATGCCGTACACGACGGAATAGCGTGCTCGGAACCGGGGTTGGTGATCCCCATCAGGAGCATCAACCCTGGAAGGGCGTTGCACTCATGAAGATCGGCATCATCGGCGCGGGCAACATCGGCGGCAACCTCACCCGGCGGCTCACCGCCCTCGGCCACGACGTCTCCGTCGCCAACTCCCGCGGCCCCCACACGCTCACCGCGCTCGCCGAGGAGACCGGCGCGACACCCGTCGAGGTCGGGGACGCGGCACGCGACGCCGACCTCGTCGTGGTCACGGTCCCGCTGAAGGCGGTGCCGGACCTGCCGTCCGGGCTCTTCGACGGGGCCGCGGACGGTGTGGCCGTCATCGACACCGGCAACTACTACCCGCAGCAGCGCGACGGCAAGATCGCCGCCATCGAGGACGAGGGACTCACGGAGAGCGGCTGGACGGCCCGGCAGATCGGCCACACCGTCGTCAAGGCCTTCAACGGCACCTACGCCCAGGACATCCTCGACCGCTCCCGTCCGGCCGGTGCCCCCGACCGCATGGCCCTCCCGGTGGCGGGGGACGACGAGGCGGCCAAGCGGGTCGTCCGTGCTCTCATCGACGAGCTCGGCTTCGACACCGTCGACGCCGGGAGCCTGTCCGACTCCTGGCGCCAGCAGCCCGGCACCCCGGTCTACGGCCTCCAGGAAGGCACCGACGCGGTGACGAAGGCGCTGGCGGAGGCGTCGCCGGAGCGCTCGGCCGACTTCCGGGCCTGAGACCCCTACCCCGCGGAACGCGGGCACGGGTGCGGCCCGACCGGCCCTCGGGCCGCCTTCCGGCATGATCATGACGTGAACAGCGAGAGCATGAGGCAAGCCCCGGACGCGGCCCCCGGACCGTACGTCCTGTTCGACGTGGACGGCACCCTGATCGACGCGGTGGACAACCAGCGCCGGGTGTGGCACACCTGGGCCGAGCGGCACGGGCTGGATCCCGAGGAGGTCCACCGGGTCGCGTTGCGCACCCGCCCCCTGGAGACGTTCGAGACCGTCGCTCCGGACCGCGATCCGGGGGAGTGCCTCGCCGCCCTGCACGCGCTGGAGGACGAGGACGTGCGCACCGGCACCTACTCCGCCTTCGCGGGCGCCGCCGACCTGCTCGCCGCCCTGCCGCCCGGCAGGTGGGGCCTGGTGACGTCGAACTACGCCCACCGGGTGCGCGGCCGGTTCGCCCGGACCGGCCTGCCCGTGCCCGGGGTCGTCGTGGACGCCGCCTCCGTCGCCGAGGGCAAGCCGTCGCCCGTGCCCTATCTGCTGGGGGCGGAGCTGCTCGGTGCCCGTCCGGCGGACTGCCTGGTGGTCGAGGACGCGCCGTCCGGGGTGACGGCCGGGCTGCGGGCCGGGATGACGGTCTGGGGCGTCAACGGGCCCGAAGTGGACGGCGCGCACCGCCACTTCGGGAGCCTCGCCGAGGCGGCACCCGAGATCCTGGCCTTCGTGGGGGGAGCGGACGGGGACCGCGCTTCCGGCGCCTGATCACTGCTTCAGGGCCCACGCGCGCAGTGCGGCCTTGTCGGCGAAGTTCGCGACGTCCTTGTCCAGGGGGTCGTCGGTGTACTGGTGGAAACGCCACGAGGCCTCGATGCGGGGCTTGCCCGCGGTCACGTAGTCGGCGATCCACAGTCCGTCCCCGGCGTACGAGGTGGTGTCGACGTTGAGCCAGTAGTTGCGGTTCGTGTAGAGCACCACCCGGTGGTGGGGCCGCAGCTCCTTCACCTTGCGGATGAACCGGTCCTTCTCCGCGTTGCTCGCGTGCGTGCCGTCGCCCGTCGTCTCCCAGTCCACGGCGAGCAGGTCGCCGGCCTTCTCGGGGGCCTTGCCCACGAAGTACTCGGCCTGCGCGGTGATGTTCCCCGGCCACAGGAAGTGGTAGAAGCCGACCACGCATCCGGCGTCGCGCGCCGTCTTCACCTGCGCGGTCAGCTTCGGATTGACGTAGGAACGGCCTTCCGTCGCCTTGACGAAGACGAAGGAGAGACCGTCGGTGCCGTACGCGGACGACTGATAGGCGCTGACGTCGACGCCTCGCAGCATGGGGGCTCCCTGGGGTCGTGGGGGACAGGGGGGTGCGCGGGTGTGCTAGCCTCCGCTTTCCCTCCGGCGGGCCCTCCCACCCCCGTGCGCGGTGCCGGGGAGTCCGTCGGCCCCGGTCAGCACTCGATGATGTTGACCGCCAGACCGCCGCGCGCCGTCTCCTTGTACTTGACGCTCATGTCCGCGCCGGTGTCCTTCATGGTCTTGATGACCTTGTCGAGGGAGACCTTGTGGGAGCCGTCGCCGCGCATCGCCATCCGTGCGGCGGTGACGGCCTTCACGGCCGCCATGCCGTTGCGCTCGATGCACGGGATCTGGACGAGGCCGCCGACCGGGTCGCAGGTCAGACCCAGGTTGTGCTCCATGCCGATCTCGGCGGCGTTCTCGACCTGCTCGGGGCTGCCGCCGAGGACCTCGGCGAGGGCGCCGGCCGCCATCGAGCAGGCGGAGCCGACCTCGCCCTGGCAGCCGACCTCGGCGCCGGAGATGGAGGCGTTCTCCTTGAAGAGCATGCCGATGGCCCCGGCGGCGAGCAGGAAGCGGACGACGCCGTCCTCGTCCGCGCCCGGCACGAAGTTGATGTAGTAGTGCAGGACGGCCGGGATGATGCCCGCGGCGCCGTTGGTGGGGGCGGTGACGACGCGGCCGCCCGCCGCGTTCTCCTCGTTCACGGCCATCGCGTAGAGGGTGATCCACTCCATGGCGTGGGCCAGCGGGTCGCCCTCGGCGCGCAGCTGGCGGGCGGAGACGGCGGCCCGCCTGCGCACCTTCAGGCCGCCGGGCAGGATGCCCTCGCGGGTCATGCCGCGCGAGACGCATGCCTGCATGACGCGCCAGATGCCGAGGAGTCCCTCGCGGATCTCCTCCTCGGTGCGCCAGGCCCGCTCGTTCTCCAGCATCAGCGCGGAGATCGACAGACCGGTCTCGCGGGTCAGCCGCAGCAGCTCGTCGCCGGTGCGGAAGGGGTACTTCAGGACGGTGTCGTCGAGCTTGATGCGGTCCTCGCCGACCGCGTCCTCGTCGACGACGAAGCCGCCGCCCACGGAGTAGTACGTCTTCTCCAGCACGAGGCCGCCGGAGGCGTCGTACGCGAAGACGGTCATGCCGTTGGCGTGGTACGGCAGCGCCTTGCGGCGGTGCAGGACCAGGTCGTCGTCGAAGGCGAAGCCGATCTCCCGCTCGCCGAGCAGGTTGATCCGCCCGGAGGACTTGATCTCCTCGACGCGCTCGTCGGCGCCCTCGACGTCCACGGTGCGCGGGGAGGCGCCCTCCAGGCCGAGTAGGACCGCCTTGGGGGTGCCGTGGCCGTGACCGGTCGCGCCGAGGGAGCCGTAGAGCTCGGCGCGTATGGAGGTCACCTGGTCGAGCAGGCCCTCGTTGCGCAGGCGGCGGGCGAACATGCGGGCCGCGCGCATCGGGCCCACGGTGTGGGAGCTGGACGGGCCGATGCCGATCGAGAACAGGTCGAAGACCGAGATGGCCACGGGGACTCCTTGGTGGTCGCGCCGGACGCCGTTGTCCGGTGGAGGTGGTGCAGGGACTGCGGGGACTGCATGGAACGGGGCACCGCGCTCGGTATCCAGTGTGCGCGGTGCCCCGGACGTCCGTACGAAGGGGACCGTACGAACCAAAACGTACGACAGAAAGCGTACGAAATTACTTCAGGCCGGGGTACAGAGGGTGCTTGTCCGCCAGAGCGGACACGCGGGCCTTCAGCGACGCGGCGTCGTAGGACGGCTTGAGCGCCTCGGCGATGATGTCCGCGACCTCGGTGAAGTCCTCGGCCTGGAAGCCGCGGGTGGCGAGGGCGGGCGTGCCGATGCGCAGGCCGGAGGTGACCATGGGCGGACGCGGGTCGTTGGGGATGGCGTTGCGGTTGACCGTGATGCCGACCTCGTGGAGGCGGTCCTCGGCCTGCTGCCCGTCCAGCTCGGAATTGCGCAGGTCCACCAGGACCAGGTGCACGTCCGTGCCACCGGACAGGACGTCCACGCCGACGGCCTTCACGTCGTCCTGGACGAGGCGCTCGGCCAGGATGCGGGCGCCGTCCAGTGTGCGCTGCTGGCGCTCCTTGAACTCGTCCGAGGCGGCGACCTTGAACGAGACGGCCTTGGCCGCGATCACGTGCTCCAGCGGGCCGCCCTGCTGACCGGGGAAGACCGCGGAGTTGATCTTCTTGGCCAGCTCGGCCGTCGAGAGGATCACACCGCCGCGCGGGCCGCCCAGCGTCTTGTGGGTGGTCGTGGTGACGACGTGGGCGTGCGGCACCGGGTTGGGGTGCAGGCCCGCGGCGACCAGGCCGGCGAAGTGCGCCATGTCGACCATGAGGTACGCGCCGACCTCGTCGGCGATGCGGCGGAACTCCGCGAAGTCGAGCTGACGCGGGTAGGCCGACCAGCCCGCCACGATCAGCTTCGGCCGGGACTCCTTGGCCAGGCGCTCGACCTCGGCCATGTCGACCTGACCGGTCTCGTCGTCCACGTGGTAGGCGACCACGTCGTACAGCTTGCCGGAGAAGTTGATCTTCATGCCGTGGGTCAGGTGCCCGCCGTGCGCGAGGTTCAGACCCATGATCGTGTCGCCCGGCTTGAGCAGCGCGAACATCGCGGCCGCGTTGGCCTGGGCGCCCGAGTGCGGCTGCACGTTCGCGTGCTCGGCACCGAAGAGCGCCTTGATGCGGTCGATGGCGATCTGCTCGACCACGTCGACGTGCTCGCAGCCGCCGTAGTAGCGGCGGCCGGGGTAGCCCTCGGCGTACTTGTTGGTGAGGACCGAACCCTGGGCCTCCATGACCGCGACCGGAGCGAAGTTCTCCGACGCGATCATCTCCAGGGTGGACTGCTGCCGGTGCAGCTCGGCGTCGACGGCGGCGGCGACGTCCGGGTCCAGTTCGTGAAGGGGCGTGTTCAGAAGCGACATGCGGTGACTCCTCAGCCGGCGGTGAAAGCGGTGTACTCGTCCGCGGACATGAGGTCCTCCGGCTCGTCCGTGACGCGTACCTTGAACAGCCAGCCGCCCTCGAAGGGGGCGGAGTTCACCAGCGACGGGTCGTCCACCACGTCCTGGTTGGCCTCGACGACCTCGCCGGTGACCGGCGCGTAGAGGTCGCTGACCGACTTGGTCGACTCCAGCTCGCCGCAGGACTCGCCCGCGGTCACCGTGTCACCGACCTCCGGAAGCTGGGCGTAGACGACGTCGCCGAGCGCGTTGGCCGCGAACTCGGTGATGCCGACCGTCGAGACGCCGTCCTCGGCGACCGACAGCCACTCGTGCTCCTTGCTGTAGCGCAGCTGCTGGGGGTTGCTCATGGCCTGAATTCTCCTGTACGCGGGGGACTGCTGATGTCGGGGGTACCCCGTGCCCGGACGAAGCCGGAAACCCGGGGGAGGGGTGGTCATGGGATACGAGACGGCACGCCGGGGCACAGGTCACGCACCAACGCGCGCGGGTACCCCCGCGGCGCTCGCTCGGTCCGCTTCCTTCCGGTGCCCATGGCGTCCGTCGCGCGCCCGGTGCCTACTTCTGGCGCTTGTAGAACGGCAGGGCCACGACCTCGTACGGCTCGTGGCTGCCCCGGATGTCCACGCCGACCCCGGCGGACCCGGGCGCCGCGTGTGCGGCGTCGACGTACGCGATCGCGATCGGCTTGCCCAGCGTCGGGGAGGGGGCGCCCGAGGTGACCTCGCCGATCACCGTGCCGTCGGCGACGACGGTGTACCCGGCACGCGGTACGCGACGGCCCTCGGCGATCAGGCCGACGAGCACCCGCGGAGGGTTCTTCTCGGCCCGCTCGGCGGCGGCCTCCAGGGCCTTGCGCCCCACGAAGTCGCCCTCCTTCTCGAACTTCACGACCCGCCCGAGCCCGGCGTCGAAGGGCGTCAGTGAGGTGGTCAGCTCGTGCCCGTACAGCGGCATGCCGGCCTCCAGGCGCAGCGTGTCGCGGCAGGACAGGCCGCAGGGAACGAGGCCGACGGGGGCGCCCGCCTCGGTCAGTGCCTGCCACAGCCGCTCGGCGTCCGCGGGCGCCACGAACAGCTCGAAGCCGTCCTCACCGGTGTAGCCGGTGCGGGCGATGAGCGCCGGGACGCCGGCCACGGTGCCCGGCAGGCCCGCGTAGTACTTCAGGCCGTCCAGGTCCGCGTCGGTGAGCGACTTGAGGATGCCGGGGGACTCGGGGCCCTGCACGGCGATCAGGGCGTACGCGTCGCGGTCGTCGCGGACCTCGGCGTCGAACCCGTCCGCACGCCCGGTGAGCGCGTCGAGGACCACCTGGGCGTTGGAGGCGTTGGCGACGACCATGTACTCGGTCTCGGCGAGCCGGTAGACGATCAGGTCGTCGAGGATGCCGCCGTCCTCCTGGCAGATCATCGTGTAGCGCGCGCGGCCGACGCCGACGGAGGCGATGTTGCCGACCAGGGCGTAGTTCAGCAGAGCGGCGGCCTGCGGCCCGGTGACGGTGATCTCGCCCATGTGCGAGAGGTCGAACAGACCGGCCTTCGTGCGGACGGCGAGGTGCTCGTCGCGCTCGGAGCCGTACCGCAGGGGCATGTCCCAGCCTGCGAAGTCGGTCATCGTCGCGCCGAGCGAGCGATGCAGGGCATCGAGCGCGGTGTGACGGGGTGCGTTGCTGCTCATCGGTGGGGCTCCCAAGGCATGACGGCGAGGTCGTTCCTCCCCATCTGTCATCGGAACCTGAGAGGTTCGCCACGACCCCACGAAACGGTGGTCATGACTTGCACCTTGGGTGGAGCCACTGGTCAGCGGCCCGCTTTTCAGATGTGCCTCGCCCGCGCGGTAACGGGGCCTGAGAGATTCAAGGGAGGGACTTGCTCCTTCGGCGCCCGGGGACTCGTACCCCAGGACTCTCCCGCGCGGATTCAAGCGGCCGGTATGCAGTTGGCGCGCACATCATTGCACGCGCCGTCCGATCGGGGCAGTCCGCATCTGTAACCGGCCTGTGGCAGTCCGAGTACGGAAACGAGAGAGACCACGCATTACCTTCTCTTTACACTCGACGGGGATGGGACTCCACACCCAAGGGGAGGACGATCACGGTGAACAGGACCACGGCGTACGCGACGACCTCGGGAATTGCCCTGCCCAAGCAGCCCGGCGCCCCGGCCCGGGAGGCGTGCGGCCCGCTTCCGGCGGCCGTCGTCCGCGACCTCAGGGCCCGCGCCGGGCACAGCCCGCACGGCCTGCTCTTCGGGGCGTCCGACGTCGTGGTGGTCACGGGGCTGCCCGGCAGCGGCAAGTCGACCCTGATGCGCCGTGCCGTCACGGGCCCGCGTATCGACTCCCAGGACACCCGTGACCGCTGGGACGCCGGCATGGCGCGATGGCTGCCGTACGCGGTCTACCGCCCCTTCGTCCGCCTCGCGCACTACGCGGGGCTGCGCCGCGCGCTGCGCTCCGGCGCCGGCGTCGTGGTGCACGACTGCGGCACGCAGGCCTGGGTGCGCCGCTGGCTGGCCCGCGAGGCCCGGCGCCGGGGCGGCTCGCTGCACCTGCTGCTGCTCGACGTCCCGCCCGGCACGGCGCTCCGGGGCCAGCACGACCGGGGCCGAGGTGTCTCGCGCTACGCCTTCGCGCGGCATCGCGGAGCCGTGACCCGGCTGCTGCGCGCCGTGGAGAAGGGCGACCTGCCCGAGGGCTGCGGCTCGGCGGTGCTCATCGACCGTGAGGCGGCGGACGTGCTGCGCCGGATCGACTTCGACGGCCGGACCGTCACCGGCGCACACTAATCTTTCCAGCCGGAACAGTGGTTCGAAGCAGGCGGTAGACAGATGGACTTCCCGGCACAGGCGCACCCCCATCCGCACGGCGGATGGCCCGGCAACGAGCTGGAGGAGGTGCTGTCCGCCTCGCTCGGCGTGCCTTCGGCCGGTGCCCGCATCGTCGAGGTCCTCGCCCGCAGCTTCGTCTGGGTGCCCCTGCCGAACGGCGGCGGTCCGCACAGCGGCCCCCTTGACCTGCCGACGCTGGAGATCGAGGGCCAGGCGTACGTCCCCGTGTTCAGCTCCGAGGAGCAGTTCCGCCAGGTCACCGGCGGTCATCTGTCGTACACGATCGCGCCCGCCGTCGAGTTCGCCCGGGGCCTGCCGCCCCAGGTCGGCATCGCGGTCAACCCGGACGGCGTGGTCGGCGTACCGCTGCCGCCCCTCGCGGTGGCCGAGCTGTGCCGGGCGGGGCGGACCCCGCTGGACGGGCCGGCCAGCGGGGGCAGGGTGCGGCTGTTCGAGCCCGACTGGCAGGACGACCCGGTGGACTTCCTGTCCGCCGCGTCGGCCGAGTTCGCCGAGACCGGCGTCGTGCTCAGCGCCCGCCGATGCCTGGCCAGCATCGAGGGCGGCGACCCGGTGATGTTCATCGGCGTCGAGCTCTCCCAGTGGGAGGGCGACGCCCGCACCCTCCCGCTCGACGCGCTGGGCCGTGCCCTCGGCCGGGTCCCGGTCGGCCACGCCGTGAACCTGGTTCTCCTGGACGTCGCCCAGGACCCGGTGGGCGACTGGATGCGCGCCCAGGTGCGGCCCTTCTACCAGCGCGAGTACTGACCCCGGCACGAGCGTGAGCGGTGACACCACGGAGACCGGTGACGCCGTGCGTCAAGTCGCTGTCAGGATCGCCGCTTAAGCTGGTTTCATGGCTCGGTCGAGGTGTTGACGCAGGTTCGTCACCGGTGGCTCGGGCGTATTGGATGAGTTCGTCGTGAATTGTTCGCGAAGGGGCGGTTGAGGGTGAGCGCGTCGGGCACGGCCGCGGCCGGGCAGGTCGAGCACATGCTGCGCCAGGTGACCCCCGGGCGCTACGACGCCTACGAGGCGCTCCTTCGCGCGCTCGCGACCCCGTCGTCCGGTCAGGTCTGGATGCTCCTGTGGCACGGCCAGGCCGGGTCCCCGGACGCCCAGTACGGGAACATGGAGGTGGACGGCTTCGGGTACGCCCCGTGCGTCACCTCCGCCCAGGAGCTCTCGGCCAGCGGCTGGAACCGTTCGTACGAGGTGGTCGACGGCCTCGACGTCGCCCGCACCCTCTACCCCGACCATTTCGGCCTCTGGCTCAATCCGCACGCGCCCGGCGGCGGCCTGGGCATCCCCTGGCTGGACCTGCGGCGCATCGCCGCGGGCCTGGAGCGGCAGCCCGCCGGACCGCTGCGGCTGTCCGAACCGGGCATCGAGATCCCGCAGTTCTACGCGCTGCTCACGCAGAACGCGCACCGCACCTCCGCCGTCCGGTCGCTGCGCCGCGCCTGGGTGCAGCCGACGCTCGGGGCGCCCTATCTCGCCATCGGCCTTGACGTGTACGACACTTCGCCGCCCGCGGTCGACTCGGTGCGCGCCATGATGCAGCAGTCCATCGGCGCGGTCCCCGACGGGCTGCCCGTCTCGACCGTGGCGATGTCCGACGAGTACGACCCGGTGGCCATGTGGCTGCGGGTCAACGCCCGGCCGTTCTACGACCGTGAGGCCCACGCGGCCCCGGCCCAGGCGCCGATGGCGGGCGGCTACGGTTATCCGCCGGCCCGCGGCGGATACTGACGGCGCGCGTCTACGGCCCGCCGTCCGTGACGAGCGGTCGCTGAGGCGTTCCCTGCGGCAGGGTCTCACGCCTGACCTGCACGGGAACCGGCGTAAGGGCTGCTTGTCCGGTTTGGGGAGGACGCGTACCGAAAGAGGGCGTCATGACCCCTTCCGGCACAACTGCCCCCCGTCCGCCTCGCGTTACCCACTGTTCGGATAACGGAATCCCCCTAAGAGCATCACGGTTGCGCATACTTTCTCCATCAGACCTGGCACGTGATCGTGGCGGCACTGAAGACTCGCCCATCAGACATGGGGTCATCGATCCTGTGAGCGAGTGCAAGTCGAACGATCAGCCGGGTCACCAGGTCGCACCATCTGCGACCCACCTCCCGGCACGCAAGTGAACCAAGCCGCAGACAGCGGCAGGCGTAGGCCGGTCACCACCGGCGAGAGGGGTCGGGTCACTGTGACCGCACCGATCGAGACCACCGCGGCGGCATCGGAAGCGCAGCCAGAGGCTGTGCTTGCCGGAGTCGGCAAGGGGCAGATCGAGGGCCGTTCGCTGGGACAGATCGCCTGGACGCGCTTCAAGCGCGACAAGGTGGCGGTCGCCGGCGGTGTCATCGTCGTGCTGCTCATCCTGATGGCCATCCTTGCCCGGCCCATCCAGTCGATGCTGGGACTGGACCCGAACGCCTTCAACCAGGACCTGATCGACCCCAACACCTCGCTGCCCAAGGGCGGGATGGGCGGCATGAGCGGTGACCACCCGCTCGGTGTGGACCCGAAGTTCGGCCGTGACATCGCCACCCGAATCCTTGAGGGTTCCTGGGTGTCGCTGGTGGTCGCCTTCGGCGCCACCATCCTGTCGAACGTGATCGGCGCGATCCTGGGCGTCGTCGCGGGCTTCTACGGCGGGCGCGTCGACGCGGTCATCAGCCGCCTGATGGACACCTTCCTCGCCTTCCCCCTCCTGCTCTTCGCGATCGCCATCTCCGCCACCCTGCAGGGCGGCGCGTTCGGCCTCGAAGGGCTCCCGCTCCACCTGAGCGTGCTGATCTTCGTGATCGGCTTCTTCAACTGGCCCTACCTGGGCCGGATCGTCCGAGGCCAGACCCTCGCCCTGCGTGAGCGTGAGTTCGTGGACGCATCCCGGGGCATGGGCGCCAAGGGCCCGTACATCCTGTTCCGGGAGCTGCTGCCCAACCTGGTCGGCCCGATCATCGTCTACTCGACGCTGCTCATCCCGACCAACATCCTCTTCGAGGCGTCCCTGAGCTTCCTGGGGGTCGGCATCCAGCCCCCGCAGGCGTCGTGGGGCGGCATGCTCAGGGAAGCGGTCAACTACTACGAGGTCGACCCGCAGTTCATGATCGTCCCCGGCCTCGCCATCTTTGTGACCGTCCTCGCGTTCAACCTGCTCGGCGACGGTCTCCGAGACGCTCTCGACCCGCGCAGCCGTTGATGCCTGACGCACACCGAGAGCCCATCAAGTTTCCGACAATGGAGGGGAACCCGCCCATCATGCGAAGGTCAGCGCTGGCCGCAGTTGCGGCCATCGGCTCCGCGAGCCTGCTCGTCGCAGGCTGCAGCAAGGCCGATGACAACAAGAACGACGACACCACCAAATCAGCTGGGGCCAACGCAGCGACCAAGGACGTCGTCAACGCCTCCACGAAGAAGGGGGGCACGGTCACGTACGAGTACTCCGACGTGCCGGACTCCTTCGACCCGGGCAACACGTACTACGCGTACATGTACAACCTCAGCCGGCTGTACGCCCGTCCGCTGATGACGTTCCAGCCCGGCGCCGGCGAGAAGGGCAACACCCTTGTCCCCGACCTCGCGGAGAGCAAGGGCGTCCCGAGCGACGGCGGCAAGACCTGGACGTACAAGCTGCGTGCGGGCCTGAAGTACCAGGACGGCACCGCGATCACGTCCAAGGACGTCAAGTACGCGGTCGAGCGCTCCAACTTCGCGCGTGACGTGCTCTCCCTCGGCCCGAACTACTTCCAGCAGTTCCTCGTGGGCGGCGACAAGTACAAGGGTCCCTACAAGGACAAGAGCGCCAAGGGCCTCTCGTCCATCGAGACCCCGGACGACACCACGGTCGTCTTCCACCTGAAGACCGCCTTCCAGGAGTTCGACTACCTGGTCGCCTCGCCGCAGACGGCTCCGGTCCCGCAGGCCAAGGACAACGGCGTCGACTACGTCAAGAACATCGTGTCCTCGGGCTCGTACAAGTTCCAGAGCTACTCCGACGGCAAGCAGGCCGTCCTCGTGCGCAACGAGAACTGGGACGCCAAGACCGACCCGCTGCGCAAGCAGTACCCGGACAAGATCGTCGTCAACCTGAAGGTCAACGCCGAGACGATCGACAAGGACGTCCTCGCGGGCGACGCGATCGACCTCGGTGGTGGCGGTGTCCAGGCCGCGACCCAGGCGCAGCTGCTCAGCTCCGCCGACAAGAAGGCCAACACCGACAACACCTACGGTGGCCGTCTCGTCTACATGGCGATCAACACCAAGGTGAAGCCGTTCAACAACGTGGCGTGCCGCAAGGCCGTCCAGTTCGCGATCGACAAGGTCTCGGTGCAGACCGCCGAGGGCGGCCCGATCCGCGGCGACATCGCCTCCACGGTCCTCCCGCCGGACATCCCGGGCTACGCCAAGTCGGACGTCTACGCGTCGGCCGGCAACAAGGGTGACGCGGCCAAGGCCAAGGACCAGCTCAAGGCCTGTGGCAAGTCGACCATCAGCACCAACATCTCCGCGCGCAGCGACCGCCCGCAGGAGATCGACGCCGCCACCGCGATCATCGCGTCGCTGAAGAAGGCCGGCATCAACGCCACCCTGAAGCAGTACCCGTCGGGCAAGTACTTCACCGACTACGCGGGTGTCCCGAAGTTCACCGAGAAGCAGAACATCGGCCTGATCATGATGCAGTGGGGTGCCGACTGGCCCTCCGGCTACGGCTTCCTGCAGCAGATCCTGAACGGCTCCGCGATCGGCGCCTCGGGTAACACCAACCTGTCGCAGTACGACAACAAGGACGTCAACGCCCTCCTCGAGAAGGCGATCGGTACGCAGGACGACGCCGCGCGCAACTCCCTGTACACCGACATCGACAAGAAGACCATGGACGACGCCGTCCTCGTGCCGCTGACCTACTTCAAGGTTCTGCTGGCCCGCCCGAAGTACGCGACCAACCTGGTCTCCACGGCGGCCTTCAGCGGTCAGTACGACTACCTCAACATCGGCACCACGAAGAAGTAGCAGCCCCGGAAGGCAGGTGAAGGCATTGGTGCCCGCGGGCTCAGCCCGCGGGCACCAGCGCCGATCCCCGTGATCTCGTACATCCTCCGTCGGACGGCAGCGGCAGCGATCCTGCTCCTGGTCGTCTCCGCGGTCACCTTCGCCATCTTCTTCCTGCTGCCAAGACTGGCCGGCCAGACCGCCGACCAGCTCGCGCAGCAGTACATCGGGAAGAGCCCGACGAAGGCCGACATCATCGCGGTCAAGCACAACCTCGGTCTGGACCAGCCCGTCTACGTCCAGTACTGGCACTTCATCAAGGGGATCGTCAGCGGCGCCACCTATGACCTGGGTCCCACCACGGCGCACTGCGACGCGCCGTGCTTCGGGTACTCCTTCAAGACCCACCAGGCTGTCTGGCCGCAGCTCACCTCCCGCCTTCCGGTGACCCTCTCGCTCGCCGCGGGGGCCGCCGTTCTGTGGCTCGTCTCGGGCGTCGTGGTCGGCGTGATCTCCGCGCTCAAGCCGCGCTCGTTCTTCGACCGCACCTTCATGGGTGTCGCGCTCGCCGGTGTCTCGCTGCCCATGTTCTTCACGGGCAACCTGGCGCTGCTGCTCTTCACCTACCAGTGGCCGATCTTCGGCCGCACCTACGTCCCGTTCACCGAGAACCCGGCGCAGTGGGCCAACACCCTCTTCCCGGCGTGGTGTTCACTCGCGCTCCTGTACTCCGCCATCTACGCGCGGCTCACCCGCTCGGGCATGCTGGAGACGATGAACGAGGACTTCATCCGCACGGCCCGTGCCAAGGGCCTGCGCGAGCGCAACGTGGTGGTCCGGCACGGACTGCGCGCCGCGCTCACCCCGATCATCACCGTCTTCGGCATGGACCTCGGTCTGCTGCTCGGCGGTGCCGTGATCACCGAGACCGTGTTCTCCCTGCACGGAGTCGGCGAGTACGCGGTGGACGGCATCACCGACAACGACCTGCCGCCCATCCTCGGCGTGACCCTTCTCGCCGCGTTCTTCGTCGTCGTAGCAAATCTTCTGGTGGACCTGTTGTACGCCGCCGCCGACCCGCGGGTGAGGCTCTCGTGACCGAACTGTCCAAGACCGGCGCCGCGGTCGGCGAGCCCGTCTCCACGCCCTCGGACGCCCCCAAGGCGTTCCTCGAAGTGCGCGACCTCAAGGTGCACTTCCCGACCGACGACGGTCTCGTCAAGTCCGTCGACGGGCTGTCCTTCTCGGTGGAGAAGGGCAAGACCCTCTCCATCGTGGGTGAGTCGGGCTCCGGCAAGTCCGTCACCTCGCTGGCGATCATGGGTCTGCACCGGCTCGGCGCGCGCGGCAAGAACGTCCAGATGTCCGGTGAGATCTGGCTGGACGGCAAGGAACTGGTGAACGCTGACCCGGACGAGGTGCGCAAGCTCCGCGGCCGCGAGATGGCGATGATCTTCCAGGACCCGCTGTCGGCGATGCACCCGTACTACACGGTCGGCAACCAGATCGTGGAGGCGTACCGCGTCCACCACAAGGTGGACAAGAAGACCGCCCGCAAGCGGGCGATCGAGATGCTCGACCGTGTCGGCATCCCCGAGCCGGCCAAGCGCGCCGACAGCTACCCGCACGAGTTCTCCGGCGGTATGCGCCAGCGCGCGATGATCGCCATGGCGCTCGTCAACAACCCCGAGCTGCTCATCGCGGACGAGCCGACGACCGCCCTCGACGTCACCGTCCAGGCGCAGATCCTCGACCTCATCCGTGATCTGCAGAAGGAGTTCGGCTCCGCGGTCGTCATCATCACGCACGACCTGGGTGTGGTGGCCGAGATCGCCGACGACGTGCTGGTGATGTACGGCGGCCGGTGCGTGGAGCGTGGCTCCGTCGAGCGCATCTTCGAGCAGCCGCAGCACCCCTACACCTGGGGTCTGCTCGGCTCGATGCCGCGCATCGACCGTGAGACGTCCGACCGGCTCATCCCGGTCAAGGGCCAGCCGCCGAGCCTCATCAACGTCCCGTCGGGCTGTGCCTTCCACCCGCGTTGCCCGTACGCGGACCTGCCCAAGGGCAATGTCACCCGTACCGTGCGCCCCGAACTGCAGCTGATCGGCAGCGGCCACTACACCGCCTGCCACCTCTCGCAGGAGGACCGTACGCGGATCTGGAACGAAGAGATTGCGCCGAAGCTGTGAGTGAGACGAAGAAGACGGACGCCGCGGGCGCGGCGATCCCGCAGCAGGCAGCGGCCCCCGACGACCGCGCGGCCTCCGCCAAGTCCTCGGAGAACCGCGAGGTCCTCCTCCGGGTCCAGGGGCTGCAGAAGCACTTCCCCATCCGGAAGGGCGTCCTGCAGCGTCAGGTCGGCGCGGTCAAGGCCGTCGACGGCATCGACTTCGAGGTCCGCAAGGGCGAGACGCTCGGTGTCGTCGGTGAGTCCGGCTGCGGCAAGTCGACCATGGGACGGGTCATCACCCGGCTCCAGGACCCGACCGGCGGCACCATCGAGTTCGAGGGCCAGGACATCACCACGCTGGGCGCCTCGAAGATGCGCCCGCTGCGCCGTGACATCCAGATGATCTTCCAGGACCCGTACGGGTCGCTGAACCCCCGGCACACCATCGGCTCGATCGTCTCGGCGCCGTTCCGGCTCCAGGGCGTGGAGCCCGAGGGCGGTGTGAAGAAGGAGGTCCAGCGGCTCCTGGAGCTGGTGGGTCTGAGCCCCGAGCACTACAACCGCTACCCGCACGAGTTCTCCGGCGGTCAGCGCCAGCGCATCGGTATCGCCCGCGCGCTCGCTCTCAAGCCGAAGCTGGTCGTGGCGGACGAGCCGGTCTCGGCCCTCGACGTGTCGATCCAGGCGCAGGTCGTGAACCTGATGGACGACCTTCAGGAAGAGCTCGGCCTGACGTACGTGATCATCGCGCACGATCTCTCCGTCGTCCGTCATGTCTCGGACCGCATCGCCGTGATGTACCTCGGCAAGATCGTCGAGCTCGCCGACCGCACCTCGCTGTACGAGGCGCCGATGCACCCGTACACCAAGGCCCTGATGTCGGCCGTGCCGGTGCCGGACCCCAAGCGCCGGGGGGCCAAGAGCGAGCGGATCCTGCTCCGCGGCGACGTGCCCTCGCCGATCGCCCCGCCGAGCGGCTGCCGCTTCCACACCCGGTGCTGGAAGGCCACGGAGGTCTGCAGGACGACCGAGCCGCCGCTCCTGGAGCTGAGGCCCGGTCAGCGGGTCGCCTGCCACCACCCGGAGAACGCCGAGGACCAGGCGCCGCAGGACACGGTGCTGCTGTCGGTGGCGAAGGAGGCGGTGGAGCTGGTGGTTCCGGCCGCCGCCGAGACGCCGGCCGAGAGCGACGAGGCTTCTGCCGAGGCAACAGCCGAGGCCGACGCGGAGGAGACCGCGGCCGTCGCGGAGACCGCCACCGCCGCCGAGGCTGAGGCTCCCGCCGAGGCTGAGGCTTCCGCCGACGCCGACGCCGACGCCGACGCCGAGTCCGCGGAAGCGGAGGCTTCTGCCGAGGCGGAGACGGTGGCCGAGGCTGCCGGCGACGAGGCCGCGGAGGCTCCCGCCGACGCCGCCGAGTCCGAGTCCGAGTCCGAGACCGAGGGCGAGTCCGAGGCCGCGTCCGAGTCCGACGCGGAGGAGGCCCCGGCCGAGTCCTCCGACGCCGGGTCCGAGGCCGACGCCGAGGCGAAGCCCGAGGCCGCGGAATCCGATCGTCAGGAGTCAACCGGCAAGTAGGCCGTGACGACTTGGCAAAGTCATGAACATGCCTGAACGGGAGAGTGCAGAGTCTCGCGTGTCCGTCAGTTCGGAACACGTTCGAAAGGGACGCTCATGGCACTCTCCCGTTCGGCACGTTTAGGGGCCCTCGCCACCGCGGCGGCCTCCTTCCTCGTCATCGCCGCCTCCTCCGCCCCGACCCCGGGCGCCGACGGCATCGGTGACCCCTACTTCCCGCAACTGGGCAACGGCGGCTTCGACGCCCGCCACTACGACCTCGACGTGGCCTACAACCCGGACACCGACCGCCTCGACGGCCGGACGACCATCACCGCCCGCGCCACCCAGAGCCTGTCCGCCTTCGATCTGGACCTCCAGAAGCTGGATGTCACGAAGGTCGAGGTGAACGGCAGACGCGCCGACTTCACGCGAGCGGGCGACGAGATCCACATCACCCCGCGCGGCACCCTGCCCAAGGGCAAGACCTTCACGGTGACCGTCACCTACGGAGGTGTTCCCGAAGCCCTCAACGGCCCCATCGTCTTCGGCTCCGACTACGGGTGGATGAAGACCACCGACGGCGTCTTCGTCGCCTGTGAACCCAACGCCGCCTCCACCTGGTTCCCGTCCAGCGACCACCCGTCCGACAAGGCGACGTACGACATCAGGATCAAGGCCCCGAAGGGTCTGACCGGTGTCTCCAACGGCCGCCTCGTCTCGACGTACGACAAGGGCGGCCAGACCGTCGCGCACTGGCGCGAGAGCCGGCCCATGGCCACCTATCTCGCGACCGCGACCATCGGCAAGTTCGACGTGAAGACCGGGAAGACCCCGGCCGGGACACCCATCTACGTCGCCATCGACCCGGTGCTCGCGAACAGCAACAGCGTCGACGTGTACGGCGTCACGGCCGAGGCCACCGACTACTGGTCGCAGGTCTTCGGCCCCTACCCCTTCGAGGAGACCGGCGCCATCGTCGACGACATGCCGCAGGCCGGGTTCTCGCTGGAGGTCCAGTCCAAGCCCGCGTACTCCGCCGTGCGTTCCGAGTCGACCATCGTCCACGAGCTGGCCCACCAGTGGTTCGGTGACTCGGTCTCGGTGGAGCGCTGGAAGGACATCTGGCTCAACGAGGGCTTCGCCACCTACGCCCAGTGGCTGTGGTCCGAGCACAAGGGCATCCGCTCGGCGCACGACTCGTTCCTCGCCGGGTACAACGCGCGGCCGGCGGACTCCTCCTTCTGGCAGATCACGGTCGCCGACCCGCAGCGCGACACGATGTTCGCCTCGGCGGTCTACCAGCGTGGTGCGATGACGCTCCAGATGCTGCGCGAGCGCATCGGCGACCAGGCGTTCTTCAAGCTGCTGCCCGCCTGGACGAAGCTGCACCGCTACGGCAACGCGAACACCGCCGACTTCGTCCGGCTCGCCGAGAAGATCTCGGGACAGCAGCTCGACGATCTCTTCCAGACATGGATCTACACGACGGGCAAGCCGGTGGTGTAGGCCGTATCACCTGTCGCGGGCCTTGCTTTGTAAGGTTCAGGCCCGTCGGCAGGTGAGAATGTTCGGGTGCTTCAGGAACTGTTCAGCCCCTCCGTCCAGCATGTGCTCGACCTCGTGGGGATCTTCGTCTTCGCGATCTCCGGCGCGCTGCTGGCCGTCCGCAAGAACTTCGACGTCTTCGGCATCGCCGTGCTCGCCGAGGTCACCGCGCTGGGCGGAGGGCTGTTCCGGGACCTGATGATCGGCGCCGTGCCGCCGGCCGCGTTCACCGACCTCGGCTACTTCAGCACCCCGCTGCTCGCCGCCCTGCTGGTCTTCTTCCTCCACCCCCATGTCGAGCGGATCCAGGTCGGCGTCAACGTCTTCGACGCGGCCGGTCTCGGCCTGTTCTGCGTCGCGGGCACCACGAAGGCGTACGAGTACGGGCTCGGTCTTCCGCAGTCCGCAGCGCTCGGCCTGGCCACCGCGGTCGGCGGCGGTGTGCTGCGTGACGTGCTCGCCAACGAGGTGCCCTCGCTGCTGCGCTGGGACCGCGACCTGTACGCGGTGCCGGCGATGGTCGGCGCCACGATGGTCGTGCTGTGCATCTACTACGACGTGCTGACCCCGTTCACCAGCGGCCTCGCGGTCGTCACCGCCTTCGTCCTGCGACTGCTGGCGATGCGGTACCACTGGCGGGCGCCGCGGGCGTGGAACCGTCGTTCGACGGTGACCGAGGAGGAGACCCCGTAGGACGCCCGGTCCCGTGGCCGGTGCGGCACCGCATCGGCCGACCCTGCGTCGGCCGGCACCGCCTCGGCCGGTGGGGCGCCGGGTTCGGTGGCCGCGGCGTCGCTCCGGTGGACCTGAGGGCGCCGGAGGTGACGATGTCACACCAGCGCAAAATGAAAAGCTACCGCTTAGTAATTTCCTGTTGTACTGTTCACGCATGGCAGAAGCAGCTTCGGTACAGGCCGTACGGGCCACGATCGGCGACAGCGAGTTCGACCGCGACACCGCGGTCACCCTGCGCGAACCCGGCGTCTACGACATCGACCTCTCCGCCGGATGGACGATCATCAACGCCGTCAACGGTGGCTACCTGCTCGCCGTCCTGGGGCGCGCGCTCGCGGACGCCCTGCCGCACGCCGACCCGTTCACCATCTCCGCGCACTACCTGACCGCGTCCCAGCCGGGACCGGCGGTGGTCCGCACGGACGTCGTCCGCACCGGCCGGACCCTGTCGACCGGCCAGGCCTCGCTCTTCCAGTACGACGACGAGGGCCGCGAGGTCGAGCGCATCCGCGTGCTCGCCTCGTACGGCGACCTCGACGCCCTGCCCGACGACGTCCGTACGACCGCGCGGCCACCCGCGATCCCGCCGATGGACCAGTGTTTCGGCCCGCAGGACGCCCCCGCACCGGTCCCCGGCAGCTCCGCGATCACCGACCGGCTGTTCCTCAAGCTCGATCCCTCGACCCTGGGCTGGGCGCTCGGCGCGCCGTCCGGGAAGGGCGAGATGCGTGCCTGGTTCGGCCTCGCCGACGGCCGCGACGCGGACCCGCTCTCGCTGCTCCTCGCGGTCGACGCGCTGCCGCCGACGGCCTTCGAGATCGGCCTCTCCGGCTGGGTGCCGACCGTCGAGCTGACCGTGCACGTGCGCTCCCGCCCCGCGCCCGGCCCGCTGCGCGTCTCGATCACCACCCGCAATCTGGCCGGCGGCTTCCTGGAGGAGGACGCGGAGGTCTGGGACAGCGAGGACCGGCTGGTCGCGCAGTCCCGGCAGCTCGCGCGGGTCAGGCTCGGCTGAGCGGCGTCCGCCCCAGCCAGGCCGCCAGCCGTTCGTAGGCGTCGGCCCCGTCGGGGGCCGGGACCGCGGAGCCGAACGGCACCTCCGGGTCCTCCCGCTGTGCGTCGGGCAGCACCTGCCGGGCGACCGCGAGCGCGAACTCGGCGAGTTCCGGGTCGAGTGCGAGCGGCCGGCCGAGTGCGTCGGAGAGGTCCCAGGTGTGGGTGACCGCCTCCATGACGTAGCCGGACAGTGCCTGGCGTCCGGGCGCCTCTCCCCACGGGACCCGGACGAGGGCGTCGAGGCGCGCGTCGTCCGCCCACGCCTTGTCGACCTCGGTCCTGGCCCCGTCGTAGGCGGCGCTCCATGCGTCGTCCCGCACCCCGTCGGCGAACGGCCGCACGGCCAGTCCGTCGCCGCCCGCCCCGATCACCGCGATACGACGGGTGCCGCCGACGATGTGCGACAGGAGCGTGCGCACGTCGAACTCGGCGCACGGGGTGGGTCCTGCGAGCTGCTCCGGCCGCACCGTCCCGACCAGGGCGGCGATCTGCTCGGCGGTGCGGGTGTACAGGGGGCGGGGATCGACGTTCATCGCTGACCTCTTCCGTGTCTCGGTGTGCCCCCAGCCTCGCCGCATAACCTGACAGTTTCCGTCAACATTTGCGAAGGCTTCCGGTGGACGCGATCCTGGGGCCCGTGAAGTCCGACCGCCTGCTCTCGATCCTCCTGCTGCTGCAGACCCGCGGCCGCGTCCCGGCGCACGAGCTCGCCGACCGGCTGGAGGTGTCGGTCCGCACCATCTATCGCGATGTCGAGGCGCTGTCGGCCTCCGGCGTCCCGGTCTACGCCGAACGCGGCCGGCACGGCGGCATCGAACTGCTCGCCGGATTCCGTACGGACGTCACGGGCCTGACCGCCGACGAGTCCCGCGCGCTGTTCATCCTCGCCGCGCAGGGCGCGCACGCCGCGCTCGGCCTGGACGCGGCGCTCGGCTCCGCGCTGCGCAAGGTGATGGCCGCGCTGCCCGCACCCCACCGGCCCGCCGCCGAGGTGACGAGCCGGCGCGTCCTGGTCGACGCGACCCGCTGGAAGGGCGGACCGCGACCGGCCGTGGACCTGGACGTGTTGCAGGACGCCGTCTTCTCCGACCGGCGGCTGCGGCTGCGGTACCGGCACAGCGGGGACGCCGAGGCGCACACGTACACCGTCGACCCGTACGGACTCGTGTCCAAGGCCGGTGTCTGGTACCTGGTCGCCGACCGGCGTGCGAAGCCGCGGTTGTTCCGTGCCGACCGGGTGCGCGCGGCGACCGTTCTGCCCGATCCGGTGCGCCGTCGGCCGGGAGTCGAACTCGCCGACGCCTGGGAGGTGTTGCGCCGCCGGGTGGAGGAGCGTCCGGGCGGTGTCGATGTCACGGTCCGGGTGCGGCGCTCCCGCCTCGATCTGTTCCTGCGCCTGAACGCGGCCACGCTCGCGGAACTGCCGGAGGACGACGGGACGGGCGACTGGGTGGTGGCCCGGCTGTCCTGCGGCGCGGTCCGCGAGGCCCGCACCCTGCTGGCCTTCGGTGACGCGGTGGAGGTCCTCTCCCCGCCCGAGGTCCGTGCGGAGCTCGCCGCGACTGCCGCCGCCGTCCGCGCGGTGTACGAGGGGGATTGAGGTCGGCGCGCGGGCCGCCCGTCCACAGCAAGACACAGCCCCAGCACAGCACGGGCCTACCTGGATCTGGTGCTCTTGGCCCCCGCTCATCCGGTTCTCATCGACCGGTCCCCTTGACCTGCCTGGGAGTTGCCCTCATGAACCGTCGCGCACGACACGCCCTCGTCCCCGCCGTCGCCCTGCTGGTGCTCTCACCGCTGCTGGCCGCCTGCGGCTCGGGCGACTCCTCGTCGTCCTCGGACGGCGACTCCGGCGGGCAGAGCTGCCGGCGGCCGTCCGGCATGCCGAGCGGGGGCCCGTCCGGACGTCCCGGCGGCGCGCCGTCCGGAATGCCCACGCCGTCCGGGACGCCGTCGGTCATGCCCACCGGCAAGGCGCCGTCCGGCGCTCCCTCCGGGATGCCGAGCGGGATGCCCGGTGGCGGCGCGGGTGGCGGACAGGGCGGCTGCGGCGGCCCCGGAGGCGGTCAGGGACAGCGGGCGCAGGGCTGAACCGGCCGGCGCGACCTGGGTGGCCCGCTCCGGAGGGCCGGCGTGACCCGGGGCGCGAACTCGGCCGTCGTACGGCGAGGGCGGCGCACCTGGTGAACGGGTGCGCCGCCCTCGTGCGTCGCCCCGGACCGCGGTGGCGTCCTGGGTCAGCCCAGCTGGTGGTGGCGTCTCGCGTCAGCCCAGCTGGTGGTGGCGTCTCGCGTCAGCCCAGCTGGTGGTGGCGTCTCGCGTCAGCCCGGCCGGTGGTGGCGTCTCGCGTCAGCCCGGCCGGTGGTGGCGTCTCGCGTCAGCCCGGCCGGTGGTGGCGTCTCGCGTCAGCCCAGCTGGTGGTGGCGTCTCGCGTCAGCCCGGCCGGTGGTGGCGTCTCGCGTCAGCCCAGCTGGTGGTGGCGTCCCGCGTCACCCCAGCCAGTGGTGGCGGCCGATGCTGATCAGCCGCATCTGCCGGCTCGCCGTGCGGGCCACGCGCTCCCGCTCCGCCTCGGGCGCCTCCAGCGCCTCCAGGAAGGCCGACGCCGCCATCAGCATGTGGTCGACGTACAGGCCCGCGAGCATCAGCAGGTCCTCGTCGTTCCACCCCTCCGACTCGGGGTGTTCGGCCAGCGCGACCTTCACCTCCTCGGCGAACCGGGCCAGTTGCTCGCGGATCGCGTCCCGCACCGGCTGGACGCCGCCGTGCCGCTCCCGCGCGATGAAGCGGACGTGCGCCGGATACCTCTCGACATGACGGGCGATCAGATCGACGGCCCGCGTGATGCGTTCGTCGCTGTCGCCGGCCGCGGAGACGGTGTCCTCGATCATCGGGTGCAGACTGCCCAGCGCCTCCTCGACGAGCGCCACCCCGAGGTCCGCCGTCGAGCGGAAGTGCCGGTAGAAGGCGGTCGGGGCGACGCCGACCGCGCGGGTGACCTCCCGCAGGCCCAGGCTGCTCAGGCTCTGCTCCTCCAGGAGACCCAACGCCGCGTCGAGGAGCGCCTGTCGGGTCTTCTGCTTCTGGGCCTGGCGGATGCCGAGAGTGTGACTCATGCCATGCAGTTAACAACTGTTCTCTGTAATTGGAAAGCCGAGAGACGCGCTAGACTCAAGAGTCAGTGAACAACTGTTACTACAACCGTTCACTGAGTCGTCAAGTCCCGGAAACATCCGGGCCTCACCGTCGAGGCCCGGTACCTCCGGGACGGGACTTCGAGACTTCCACGAGAGGCATCTCATGTTGTTCCTCGTCGCCGCCCTCCTGCTGCTGGGTGTCGTCATGGGTTCCGTGGCCCACGCGCCGCTGCCCGTCACCCTCGTCGCCGCCGCCGTCATCGGCGTCTGGCTGGCCGTCTTCGCGGTCCGCGAGCGCCACGCCCGGCGCCGGCACACCTCCGCCAACTGACCGTCGGTGCCACACCACCCGCGCCGACCGACCGTTGGTGACCACCTCGACCAACCGATCGTTGGGAGCTGAACCACCTCATGGAACTCACCGCTCAGGCCACCCGCAGGAGCGCCGCCCGGGACGCCGACGGCATGGCCGTCGCCTCCTTCATCCTCGGCCTCCTCGGCCTGCTGGTCCTCAACGTCTTCCTGGGCCCGATCGCCATCGCCCTGGCCTCCGTCGCCCTGTGGCGCGGCACGGCCCGCCGCGGACGCGCCTTCCTCGGCCTCGGTCTCGGCGTCGCCGACCTGCTCGTCCTCGTGGCGTTCATGCAGTTCGACTCGACGGTGTCCTGGAACTTCTAGGCCCTGTCGACCCCCGGCTGCCGGCCCGTCCGGCGGCCACCCCGGTGGGGGCCGAGCCGCGTACGGCGGGCCCGTAGAATCGGGCCCACCATGGCTTACCTCGACCACGCCGCGACCACCCCGATGCTCCCCGAGGCGGTAGAGGCACTGACCGCCCAGCTGAGCGTCACGGGCAACGCCTCCTCCCTCCACGCCGCCGGCCGCCGCGCCAGGCGCACGGTCGAGGAAGCCCGCGAGACCCTGGCGGAATCCCTCGGCGCCCGCCCCAGCGAGGTGGTCTTCACCTCCGGCGGCACCGAGGCCGACAACCTCGCCGTGAAGGGTCTGTACTGGGCCCGCAGAGACGCCGACCCGGCCCGCACCCGGGTCCTGGCGAGCCCCGTCGAGCACCACGCCGTCCTCGACGCCGTGCACTGGCTCGGCGAGCACGAGGGCGCCACGGTCGAGTATCTGCCCGTCGACTCCCACGGCCGCGTGCACCCGCAGGCGCTGCGCGAGGCACTCGCCCGCAATCCCGACGACGTCGCGCTCGCCACCGTCATGTGGGCGAACAACGAGATCGGCACCGTGATGCCGGTGCGCGAACTGGCCGACGTGGCCGCCGAGTTCGGCGTCCCGCTGCACGCCGACGCCGTCCAGGCCTTCGGTCAGGTCCCCGTCGACTTCGGCACCTCCGGGCTCGCCGCCATGACCGTCTCCGGCCACAAGATCGGCGGACCGTACGGCATCGGCGCGCTGCTCCTCGGCCGTGAGTACAGCCCCGTGCCGGTGCTGCACGGCGGCGGCCAGGAACGGCACGTCCGCTCCGGCACCCTCGACGTGCCCGCGATCGCGTCCTTCGCCGTCGCCGGACGGCTGGCCGCCGAGCAGCGCGAGTGGTTCGCCCGGGAGATCGGAGCCCTGCGCGACCGACTGGTCGAGGTCGTGCGCGAGGCGGTGCCCGACGCGATCCTCGGCGGCGACCCGGCGGCCGGCGGACGCCTGCCGGCCAACGCGCACTTCACCTTCCCCGGCTGCGAGGGCGACTCGCTCCTGCTCCTGCTGGACGCGCAGGGCATCGAGTGCTCCACGGGCTCAGCCTGCACCGCGGGCGTCGCCCAGCCCAGCCACGTCCTCCTCGCCACCGGAACCGACCCCGACCTCGCCCGGGGCACCCTGCGCTTCTCCCTCGGCCACACCTCCACCGAGGCGGACGTCGAGGCGGTGGCGAAGGCGATCGGTCCGGCGGTGGAACGCGCGCGCACGGCGGGTCTCAGCTAGCGCGGCCGCGACCGGCCCCGGCGGTGACCCGCCCCGGCCGCGCGGACCGGCGCGGGGTCAGGCCTTGGCCGTACGCGCCTGCCGTACGAGCCGTATGTACCGGTCCCAGTCCCAGTGCGGTCCGGGGTCGGTGTGGTCCGTGCCCGGCACTTCCACGTGCCCGATGATGTGCTTCCGGTCGACAGGGATGTCGTAGCGCCCGCATATCCCGGCCGCGAGCCGCGCGGAGGCGGCGTACATCGCGTCCGTGAACGAGGAGGCGCGCTCGACGAAGCCCTCGTGCTCGATGCCGACGCTCCGTTCGTTGTACTCGCGGTTGCCCGCGTGGAACGCCACGTCCAGCTCGCGGATCATCTGGGTGATGTGTCCGTCCCTGCGGACGACATAGTGCGCCGCCGCGCCGTGCCCCGGGTCCTGGAAGACCTTCACCGCGCTCCGGAAACTGCCCTGGGTGACATGGACGACGACCCGGTCTATCGCATAGTCGGCGGGCCGGTCCGCGCGGCGCCAGTTCGCCGGGGACGCCGCCACCCACTGGGCGCCCCGGAAGTCCACCGCCCCCGCCACCCGCGGTTTGTCCACGCCGGGCAGCCGCCACCACAGGTGCCCGAGCTCCTCCCGGGCCAGTGCCGCCGTGCCCAGGGCGGCCGCGGCACCGCCGACGAGCAGCGCCCGGCGCCCGACGCGACGGTCCGCGTCCCCTGCCCCGCGGCCCCGTGGCTTCGCCTTTTTCTCCCCCATGCGATCTTCAACGCATATGCGGGGGATCCGGTTCCCGCGGCCCCGTACCCTGGAGGGGTTATGACTGACACCTCGCAGCGCCCCCTCCGCGTACTCGCCGCCATGTCGGGCGGTGTGGACTCCGCCGTCGCCGCCGCCCGTGCGGCGGAAGCCGGCCACGACGTGACCGGCGTGCACCTCGCCCTGTCGGCGAACCCCCAGTCGTTCCGCACGGGCGCGCGTGGCTGTTGCACGATCGAGGACTCGCGCGACGCCCGCCGCGCGGCCGACGTCATCGGCATCCCGTTCTACGTGTGGGACCTCGCCGAGCGCTTCCGCGAGGACGTCGTCGAGGACTTCATCGCCGAGTACGAGGCCGGGCGCACCCCGAACCCCTGCCTGCGCTGCAACGAGAAGATCAAGTTCGCCGCCCTGCTCGACAAGGCGCTCGCCCTCGGCTTCGACGCGGTCTGCACGGGCCACTACGCCAAGGTGTTCGTGAACGAGGACGGCACGCGCGAGCTGCACCGCGCCTCCGACATGGCCAAGGACCAGTCGTACGTCCTCGGTGTCCTCGACGACCGTCAGCTCGCCCACGCGCTGTTCCCGCTCGGGGACACGGTCACCACGAAGGACGAGATCCGCGCGGAGGCCGAGCGCCGCGGCCTCGCCGTCGCCAAGAAGCCCGACTCGCACGACATCTGCTTCATCGCCGACGGCGACACCCAGGGCTTTCTGGCGAACCGGCTCGGCCGGGCCGAGGGCGACATCGTCGACGAGGCCGGCGCGAAGCTGGGCACCCACGAGGGCGCGTACGGCTTCACCATCGGCCAGCGCAAGGGACTGCGCATCGGCACCCCCGCCGCCGACGGCAAGCCGCGCTACGTACTGGACATCTCGCCGGTGAACAACACGGTGACGGTCGGCCCGGCGGACTCCCTCGACGTGAGCGCCCTGACGGCGATCAAGCCGCGCTGGTGCGGCGCCGCCCCGGCCGGCCCGGGCACGTACACGGCGCAGCTGCGCGCGCACGGCGGCGAGACCGAGGTGACGGCGGAACTCGTGGACGGAGAACTGCGCGTCGCCTTCACCGAGCCGGTCCGCGGCGTCGCCCCCGGCCAGGCGGTCGTCCTGTACGACGGCACGCGCGTGGTGGGGTCGGCGACGATCGCGACGACCACGCGCGCGACGGCCGCGGTATAGAGCGCGACGGCCTCGGTCCAGAAGGGGCCGGCGGGCGCGGCACGCCGGCCTGGGCCGAGTGGCCCGGCCGGTGCCGGGCCGGCCGGGAGCCTGTGGCGTTCCGCCCGGCCGGGCTCGCGGAGTGCTGATCCCCGCGGCCGCGCCGCCTCAGCCGGCCTCGGCCGTGCCGCCGAAGAAGTCCGCCAGCACCGGGGCGAGGACCTGCGGGTCCACCATGTGGGTCTGGCCGTCCAGCACCCGGTACGTCCCGTCCGGCGCCGCGTCCGCGACGGCGCGCGCCGCCTCGCGCATCCACTCGGGACTCGCGCCGCCCGCCACGGACAGCAGCGGGGCGCCGATCGCGCCCAGCCGCTCCGTGGGCACCGGGCCGTCGCCCAGTGCGGCGTCGTCGTACGCCAGGGTGGGGGCGATGGCCTCCATGTCGGGCCACGCGGGGGAGCGGCGGGCACCCGCGATCATCTCCGGGGGCATGCCGGTGAGCGACAGGAACAGCTCCACGGCGTCGCCGCGCCGGTCCTCGGCGAGCAGCCCGGTCAGCCGCTCGGTGTACTCCCGCCGCTCCGCACGGCCCTCGTCATGGACCGCGAACGGTGTTTCGTAGACGGCGACTTCGGTGAGGGGCAGTCCGCTCGCGGCCGCCTCCAGGGCGAGCGCGCCGCCCGAGGAGACGCCGAAGAGCGCGGCGCTGCCGCCGCACGCCTCGATCAGCGCCGCGATGTCCTCGACCTCGCGGGCGACCGCGAACGGCGCGGTGTCGCCGCTCGCGCCGCGCCCCCGGCGGTCGTAGACGACCGCTCCGAAGCGGTCCGACAGGGCCGCGGCGAGCGGCGCCAGCGTGGCACCCGTACACATGGCTCCGGCGACCAGGATGATCGCCGGGCCGTCACCGAGGCGTTCGTAGGCGATGGGGGTCCCGTCGCGCGAGACGGTCTTCTTGTCCATACCCGTAGAGACTGCCGGGCGGACCGGAACTCATCGGGTCACGACACCTCCACCTCGTAGAAGCAGAAGTGATCCTTGATCTGTGCCACGTCGGGCTTCGGCTCGGGGTAGGACCAGACGAGGTCCGTCGCGTCCGGCAGCGACCAGTAGGACGCCGTGCCCTTGAACGGGCACTGGGTGTGCGTGTCGGAGGGGGTCAGCAGGTCGAGGCGCACGTCCTCGGCCGGGATGTAGTACCGCGCGGGACAGCCGGTCTCGCGCAGCACGAGGGAGCGGTCGCTCTCCGCCAGGACCTGGTCACCGCGCATCACGCGCACGTGCCGGTCGCTCTGCTCGATGGTGATCGTGTGTCCTTCAGCCATACCCGTGGAAGCGCTCGCGGAGCCCGTGTTCTTCCCGCGTACGGTGAACCCATGAACATCTGCGTCTTCCTCTCCGCGGCCGACCTCGACGACCGCTACACCCGCCCCGCCCGCGAGTTCGCCGAACTCCTCGGAAAGGGCGGCCACACGCTGGTGTGGGGCGGCTCCGACGTCGGTCTCATGAAGGTCGTCGCCGACGGCGTGCAGGAGGCGGGCGGACGGCTGCTGGGCGTCTCGGTGGACTTCCTGGCCGCGAAGGCCCGGGTGGGCGCGGACGAGATGGTCGTCGCCCGTGACCTCGCCGAGCGCAAGGCGCTGCTCCTGGAGAAGGCCGACGCGGTGGTGATCATGGTCGGCGGCACGGGGACCCTCGACGAGGCCACCGAGATCCTGGAGCTGAAGAAGCACGGCAGGACGGACAAGCCGGTGGTCCTGCTGAACACAGCGGGCTTCTACGACGGCCTCAAGGAGCAGTTCCGGCGCATGGAGGCCGAGGGTTTCCTGCCCCGCCCGCTGACCGAGCTGGTGTTCTTCGCCGAGGAGCCGGTCGGCGCGCTGGCGTACCTGGAGGAGAGCCAGGGCGTCCGGTGACCGACGGGTGATGCGAGCATGGCGGTCATGGCTACACATGTGATCACCGGGGCGGGCTCCGGCATCGGCGCGGCCGTCGCCCGCCGCCTCCACGCGCGCGGGGACGAACTCGTGCTGCACGCGCGCGACGCCGGCCGCGCGAAGGAACTCGCGGCCGAGCTCCCCGGGGCCCGGACCCTGGTCGGCGACCTGGCGGACCCGGACAAGCTCTCCTGGGCGTTCTCGCACCAGACCCTGCCGGACCGCGTCGACTCGCTCCTGCACATCGCGGGCGTGGTCGACCTGGGCCCGGTGGGCGAACTCACCCCGAAGTCCTGGCGCCACCAGCTGAACGTCAATCTGATCGCCCCCGCCGAACTGACCCGGCACTTCCTGCCGCAACTCCGCGTCGCCCAGGGCCACGTGGTGTTCGTCAACTCCGGCGCCGGTCTCAACGCGCACGCCGACTGGTCCGCGTACGCCGCGTCCAAGCACGGTCTGAAGGCCCTGGCGGACTCCCTGCGCCACGAGGAGCACGCGAACGGCGTCCGGGTCACCTCCGTGTACCCCGGCCGCACGGCGAGCCCCATGCAGGCCAAGGTCCACCAGCAGGAGGGCAAGGAGTACGACGCCGCGAGGTGGATCGACCCCGAGTCCGTCGCGACCACGATCCTGATGGCCCTCGACCTGCCGAAGGACGCGGAGGTCAACGACCTGACGGTGCGTCCGGGACGCTGACGTTCCGCGCGGACGGTGCTCCGGTGCCGGCACCTTCGTCGGCCTCGCCCCGGGAGCGTTACGTACGCTTCCGGGGTGAGTGAAAACAGCGAGTTCAGGTTCGGCGGCGCCACCGGGGTCGGGTCCATGCCGGGCGGTGACGCCCGGGAGGCCGCGAAGACCGTCACCGGGTCCTTCGAGGACTTCCCGTTCCTTCCGGAGCTGCCCGCGCGGGGGCCCGGCGCGGACATGATCGGGCGGACCGCGGGGATGCTGGTCGAGCTGTACGCGCGCGTGGAGCCGAGCGGCTGGCGGATCGGGGACCGGCCCGGACGGGACACCAAGCGGGCCAGGTCCTGGCTCGGCGAGGACCTCGACGCCCTGGAGGAGTTCACCCAGGGGTACGAGGGACCGCTCAAGGTGCAGGCCGTCGGCCCCTGGACCCTGGGCGCCGCCCTGGAGTTGAGGAACGGCGAGGCGGCACTCTCCGACGCGGGCGCGTGCCGTGACCTCGCCGGGTCGCTCGCCGAGGGCCTGCGGCTCCATCTCGACGAGGTGCGGCGGCGCGTCCCCGGCGCCCGGGTCGTCCTCCAGCTCGACGAGCCGTCACTCGTCGCCGTGCTGCGCGGGCAGGTCAGGACGGCCAGCGGTTACCGCACCCACCGTGCCGTGGACCGGCAGGTGGTCGAGGCCACGCTCCGGGACGTCGTCGGGGTTCACGGCGACGGGCCCGTCGTGGTCCACTCGTGCGCACCGGACGTGCCCTTCGCCCTGCTGCGCCGGGCGGGCGCGGCGGCTGTCTCCTTCGACTTCTCGCTCCTCACCGAGCGTGACGACGAGGCGATCGGCGAGGCGGTGGAAGGGGGCACGCGGCTCTTCGCCGGTGTCGTGCCGAGCGTGGATGCCCCGTTGTCGGACCCTGCCGGTAGCGTCATGGGTGTCAGGACGCTGTGGCGCAGGCTGGGGCTGCGACCGGGACTTCTCGCGGAATCGGTCACGGTCACCCCGACGTGCGGGCTCGCGGGGGCTTCCCCCGACTTCGCGCGCAGGGCGCTCGCCCACTGCGTCCGGGCGGCGAGATCCCTCGCGGACAACCCTGAGTAACGGGAGGACATACGGTGGCCGGCGAAAAGCACGCAGAGACCGCCTCGGCTTCGGATTCGGTGCCCGCCGAGGCACGGGAGAAGCACGCGCAGCTCGCTGAGCAGATCGAGGAGCACCGCTTCCGGTACTACGTGAAGGACGCTCCCGTCGTCAGCGACGCGGAGTTCGACAAACTGCTGCGCTCCCTGGAGGCGCTGGAGGAGGAGTATCCCGAGCTGCGCACCCCGGACTCGCCGACCCAGAAGGTCGCCGGGGCGTACGCGACGGACTTCACCTCCGTCGAGCACCGCCAGCGCATGCTCTCGCTCGACAACGCCTTCTCCGACCTGGAGCTCGCCGCCTGGGCCGAGCGTGTCGCCAAGGACGTGGGCACCTCCGTCCACCACTTCCTGTGCGAGCTGAAGGTCGACGGGCTCGCGGTGAACCTCACGTACGAGCGCGGCCGGCTCACTCGCGCGGCGACCCGCGGCGACGGCCGCACCGGCGAGGACATCACTCCCAATGTGCGGACGATCACGGAGATTCCGGACCGGCTGCACGGCGACCGCGTCCCCGACCTCGTGGAGATCCGCGGCGAGGTCTACTTCCCGATGGAGAAGTTCGAGGAGCTGAACGCCCGTCTGGTGAAGGCCGGCGACAAGCCCTTCGCCAACCCCCGCAACGCGGCGGCGGGTTCATTGCGGCAGAAGGACCCGCGCGTCACCGCGACCCGCCCGCTGCACATGGTGGTCCACGGCATCGGCGCGCTGGAGGGCTTCGAGGGCCTCACCCGGCTGTCCGAGGCGTACACGCTGCTCCACGAGTGGGGCCTGCCGACCACGCGGTACGCGAAGGTGGTCGACGACCTCGACGGCGTACGGGAGTTCATCGCGTACTACGGAGAGAACCGCCACTCCGTGGAGCACGAGATCGACGGCGTGGTCGTGAAGCTCGACGAGATCCCCCTCCAGGGGCGGCTGGGCTCCACCTCGCGTGCGCCGCGCTGGGCGATCGCCTGGAAGTACGCGCCCGAGGAGGTCAACACCAAGCTGATCAACATCCGCGTCGGCGTCGGCCGCACCGGCCGCGTCACGCCGTACGCACAGGTCGAGCCGGTCACCGTCGCCGGTTCCGAGGTCGAGTTCGCCACCTTGCACAACCAGGACGTGGTGAAGGCCAAGGGCGTCCTCATCGGGGACACGGTGGTGCTGCGCAAGGCGGGCGACGTCATCCCGGAGATCCTCGGCCCGGTCGTCGACCTGCGCGACGGCAGCGAGCGCGAGTTCGTGATGCCCGCCGAGTGTCCCGAGTGCGGCACGCCGCTGCGGCCCATGAAGGAGGGCGACGTCGACCTGCGCTGCCCGAACGCCCGCAGCTGCCCGGCCCAGTTGCGCGAGCGGCTGTTCTATCTCGCGGGCCGCAAGGCCCTGGACATCGAGCACTTCGGGTATGTCGCCGCGGCGGCCCTGACCAAGCCGCTGGAGCCGTCGGACCCGCCGCTGGCGGACGAGGGCGACCTCTTCGACCTCACCGTCGAGCAGCTGCTGCCCATCAAGGCGTACGTCCTCGACCAGGACAGCGGTCTGCCCAAGCGCGATCCGAAGACGGGCGAGGAGAAGATCGCCACGGTCTTCGCCAACCAGCAGGGCGAGCCGAAGAAGAACGCGCTGGCGATGCTGGACAACATCGCCGCCGCCAAGGAGCGCCCCCTCGCACGCGTACTGACCGGTCTGTCGATCCGTCATGTCGGGCCGGTGGCGGCCGAGGCGCTGGCGCGTGAGTTCCGTTCCATCGACCGGATCGAGCAGGCGACCGAGGAGGAGCTCGCCACCACCGAGGGCGTCGGGCCGATCATCGCGGCCTCGCTCAAGGAGTGGTTCGCCGAGGACTGGCACCGCGAGATTCTCCGCAAGTGGCGGGCCGCCGGGGTCCGGACGGAGGAGGAGGGCTCCGGCGAGGACGAGGGGCCGCGCCCCCTGGAGGGGCTCACCGTCGTCGTCACCGGCACGCTCGAACACCACACGCGCGACGGCGCCAAGGAGGCACTGCAGAGCAGGGGAGCGAAAGTGACCGGTTCTGTCTCCAAGAAGACGTCATTCGTCGTGGTGGGTGACAATCCTGGTTCGAAGTACGACAAGGCGATGCAGCTGAAGGTCCCCGTTCTGAACGAGGAGGGCTTCGCCGTCCTTCTGGAACAAGGACCCGAGGCCGCGGCGGAAGTTGCGCTTCCGATCGAGGAGTAGCGGTTGAAGACCACCCGTTCGGCGCATATCAGATGCATACGGGTGGCCAGGTCGCATTCGGGCAACCGTCGACGACCGCTGCCCGTGGAAGCCTTCTGCGGCCTACTGTTGAGGTGTGCACCTGCCGTGCCCAGCTGCGGTCGGGGCATCCCCTGCTCATCACGAGTGCCGGGGAAGGTTTTCGGACGCGCCGTTGGCAGTCGTGGTCGGCAACGGACCGCGTGGCGTGGGCACCGCCGGCTGTGAGAGGGACGGGAATGGAACCGACCGAGAGTGCGGCCCCCGACTCACGGCTGCGCCTGCGCCGGATGACCGGCGCGTGGATGGCCGGACTCCGGACGGGGCGGACCGAGGGGCGCGCCGGGCAGCGCGACCCCGGACCCCTCATGGCACCCGCCGCACCCGGCGTCGGCCCGCTCGACGCGGGGCTCGGCGACGGCCTGCCCGGTCACGATTCCGAACACGATTCCGAACGGCACATCTCGTGGCCCGCGCTGCCCGCGGCGGTCGTCGCGGCGGCGGGCTTCTTCCTCGGAGCCGGTTTCTACCGGGCGTTCAGCGGCAACCACGCGCTCTTCCCGTGCGGCACCGTCGGCTGGGCGCTCGCCCTGCTCACCGGCGTCATCGTCGGCCATCTGGTCGCCCTCGGCCGGGCCCGGTGGTGGGGCGGCACCGGCTCCGGCGCCGCGCTCACGCTCGCGGTCCTGCTGCTGTACGGCTGGGTGCCCGCCGGCATGGTCAGCCTGACCGTCGTGGTCCTGGTCGGCGCCGCACGGCGCAACCGCTGGCGGCAGGGCGTCCTGCACGGCGCGGTCGACATCCTCGGCATCGGGGCGGGCGCGCTGGTCCTCGCGGTGTTCGGACGGTTCCCGACCGTCGAGACGCCCTGGGACCCGAGGACCTGGACGCTCTACGCGGCACCCGAGGTGGTGCTCGTCGCGGCCGCCTACCTCGCCGTCACCCGTGCCCTGCTCTGGTACCTGCACGCGCCGCGCACCGGCGGTCTGCCCACCGTCGCGCGCACCGCCCTGGTCAGACAAGGGCTCGTCGCCGTCGCGCTCCTCGGGATCGCGCCGCTGGTCTGCGTGGTCGCCGTCGCGCTGCCGATCCTGCTGCCGCTCTTCGCGATCCCGCTGATCGCCCTCGACTCCACGCTGTGGATCGCCCGTGCCCGGGCGGAGGAGCAACTGCGCGACCCGCTGACGGGTCTGCCCAACCGGCAGTGGCTGCTGGAGCGGACCTGGACGGCCCTGGACGACGCCGAGCGCATCGGCGCGCGCTCCGCCCTGATGCTGATCGACCTCGACCGTTTCCGGTCGGTGAACGACACGTTGGGGCATCTCGCGGGGGACCGGCTGCTCCTCCAGATAGCGGACCGGCTGCGTCTGGCGCTGCCGCGCGGGGCGGAGGCCGCGCGGCTCGGCGGCGACGAGTTCGCGGTGTTACTGCCGGTCGCCGACTCCACGACGTCGGCCACCCGGGTCGCGCGCAACCTCGTTGCCGCGCTCGGCTCCCCGCTCGACCTCGACGGCCTCACCCTCGTGCTGGAGGCCAGCGCCGGCCTCGCCGTCTTCCCCGACCACGCGCTCGACGCGGAGGGGCTGCTGCGGCGGGCGGACGTCGCCATGTACCAGGCGAAGCGGGACCGCACGGGCGTCGAGGTGTACGAGTCCAAGCGCGACTCCAACACCCCGGACCGGCTCGGCCTGCTCGGCGACCTGCGCCGGGCCCTCGACGCCGGCGACGTCGAGCTGCACTACCAGCCCAAGGTCCGATTCAACGGCCAGGTGGCGGGACTCGAGGCACTGGTCCGCTGGGTGCACCCCGAGCGAGGGAAGGTTCCGCCGGACGAGTTCATCGCCATCGCCGAGTCCTCCGGACTGATGCCCCATCTCACCGAGTACGTGCTGGAGACGGCACTCGGACAGGTCGCGCGGTGGCGGGCGCAGGGGCTGCACGTGCCGGTCGCGGTGAACGTCTCGCCGCGCGATGTGCACACCCCCGGCTTCGCCGGCGCGGTCGCCGCCCGGCTCGCCCGGCACGGGGTCCCGGCGGGAGCGCTCCAGCTGGAGATAACGGAGCACGTGCTCCTGGAGGACCCGCAGCGCGCCGCCGACACCCTCGCGGGACTGACCGGCCACGGCGTGAAGATGTCGCTGGACGACTTCGGTACCGGGTACTCCTCGCTCGTGCACCTCAGGCGCCTGCCGGTCAGCGAACTGAAGATCGACCGCTCCTTCGTGGCCCGGCTCGCGGTGGACGCCGAGGATGCGGAGATCGTGCGTTGCACGGTCGACCTGGCGCACTCGCTGGGCCTCCTCGTCGTCGCCGAAGGCGTCGAGGACGACGAGACCTGGGAGCGCCTGCGCGACCTTGGCTGCGACGCCGTACAGGGCTGGCTGGTCGCGGCCGCGATGCCCGCCGACGAGGCGACGGCCTGGCTGCGGGCCCGCGGCAGCCGTGGCTGGCAGCGACCGAAGGCGGCCCTGCCGGCGTCCGCCGCGGACGACCCCGGCCGGATCGTGTAACCCGGCCCCCCACCGACCCGTCCGGCCGAGCGGAGCCGGGCCGCACAGCCCGGCCGACGGCGCCCACGGCAACCACCCGAGCGGCCCCTGCGGGAGACACGTACGGCGGCTCCGTCGGCGGAGCCCGCGGCAGCCACACGAGTGGCCCCCGCCGGAGGAGACAGGTTCGGCAGCTCCGTCGACGGCACCCGCGGCAGCCACACGAGCGTCCCCCGCCGGAGACAGGTGCGGCAGCTCCGTCGGCGGCACCCACGACAGCCACCCGAGCGTCCCCCGCCGGAGACAGGTGCGGCAGCTCCGTCCGCGGCGCCCGCGGCCACTTGAGCGGCCTCGGGCCGTCCCTCGGTCGGGTGGCCGTGCCCGCGGCGACGACGGTCGGTCCTGGTGACCTACGCCGGCCCGGTCGGGCAGCTCTGCCGATGTCGCCCACGGCCACTTGAGCGGCCTCCGGCAGCCGCGGGCCGGGTGGCCCCGACCGGGGCGCTCCAGGTGGCGGACCCGGTGGTGTCGGCCCGCCCGGGCCGGCTCCTGGGGCCGCTGTGGACCGGCCCCAGGTCAGTCCGACGCGGTGAAGTGCGCGGTCAGTAGGGCCAGTCGGCGGTCGTGGGCGCCCTCCGGGAGACGACCGCTGCGCATCAGGGTGGTCAGACCGTGCAGCCCGGCCCAGTACGTCTCCGTGAGCTGGCCGGGATCCTCCCCGTCGGCCGCGACGGGCTCGACGGCCCGGAGCAGCTCGCCGAACGCCGCGTGCAGCGCCGAGGGCGCCTCCGGCGTGGCGAACGGCAGGTCCACGGTGTGCGTGAACATCGCGTCGTACAGCGCGGGCCGCCGCCGCGCGAACGCCGTGTACGCCTCGCCCACCGCCGCGAGGGCAGCCCGTGTCCCCCCGGCCGCCGTGCGCGCCTTCCGCAGCTCCTCCGCCATCTCGGCGAAGCCCTCCACCGCGACCGCCGCCATGATGGCGTCCTTGCCCTTGAAGTGGCTGTAGAGGACGGGCTGGCTGTACTCGATCTCGGCGGCCAGCCGCCGCGTGGTGACCGCCTCCCAGCCCTCGGCCTCCGCCAGTTCCCGTGCGGCCGTGACGATCAGCCGCTCTCGCTCCGCCCGCTCGCGCTCCCGGCGCGTCTGAATCGACATGACCAGAATCCTAGCATCGCTAGCGTTCGTGTCGATGCTCTGCTAGCTTCGCTCTTGTCACTAGCGATGCTAGCAAGGAGATCCGGCATGACCGTCACCGCTTACACGCTCGCCGTCGTCCTCGACCTGCTCGTGCTGTTCATCGGGGCCCGGTTCCTGTTCCAGCCGCAGGCCGCCGCCGCCGGCTACGGCGTCCCCGCCAAGCCCGACGGAGACGCGGCCTACCTCACGATCAAGGGCCTGCGGGACGCCGCCCTCGGTGTCATCGGTCTGGCCCTGCTGGCCTTCGCCGGTGCCCGGGCGGAGGCGTGGTTCATGCTCCTGGTCGCGATCGTCCCGCTCGGTGACACGCTGATAGTGCTGCGCCACGGCGGTACCAAGGCCGTCGCGTTCGGCATCCACTTCGCCACCGCCGTCGTCGTCCTCGTCAGCGCCGGTCTGCTCTTCGCCCTCTGATCGCCCCGCCCGACATCCACAGGGAGTCCCGACATGTCGCTGATCGTTCCGACGTTCGACTCGACCGTGATCGTCCGCGAGGCGGAGGCCGAAGTGGTGGGCCGGGCGCCCACCACCGTGCGGCTGCTGGCCGACAGCAGCGCCACGGGCGGGGCGCTGTCCACCCAGCGCGTCACCCTCACGAGCGGTGCCGACGGCGCCCACCCCCACTGGCACGCCAAGTCCGCGGAGATGTTCTTCGTCCTCGACGGCCGCGCCGAACTCCTGTCGGGCGAGGAGGTCGTCACCGCCGAACGCGGTGACCTGGTCGTCGTCCCGCCGGGCGTACCGCACGCCTTCGCCGCCGCGCCCGGAGCAGACGCCGACCTCCTCGTCGTCATCACCCCGGGCGTGGAGCGCTTCGAGTACTTCCGCCACCTGCGGCGGGTGGCCCTCGGAGAGGCCGCCCCGGAGAGTCTGCTGGACGTGCAGGAGCTCTACGACAACCACTTCCTGCACAGCCGGGCGTGGGACGGCCGCCGCTGAGGGAGCCCGGCAGGGGAAACCGTTTCACGGGCACCGGGCCCGGCACCCTAGGATTGGCCCCAAACCATACTCACTCACCCCAGAGGAACGCTGCATGCCTGGCATCACGCGCGAGGAGGTCGCCCACCTCGCCCGGCTGGCGCGTCTGGAGCTGAAGCCCGAAGAGCTCGATCACTTCGCGGGACAGCTGGACGACATCATCGGCGCGGTCGCCCGCGTCAGTGAGGTCGCCGACCAAGACGTACCGCCGACCTCTCATCCGCTGCCGCTGACGAACGTCATGCGCGTGGACGAGGTCCGTCCGTCGCTCACCCCCGAGCAGGCGCTGTCCGGCGCCCCGGCCCAGGAGCAGCAGCGTTTCAAGGTGCCGCAGATCCTGGGGGAGGACTAATCACCATGACGGACACCAACGTCAACATCATCAAGCTCACCGCGGCCGAGATCGCCGAGAAGATCGCGGCCGGCGAGCTCACCGCGGTCGAGGTCACCGAGGCCCACCTGGCGCGCATCGAGGCCGTCGACGAGAAGGTGCACGCCTTCCTGCACGTCGACCGCGAGGGCGCCCTCGCCCAGGCCCGTGCCGTGGACGCCAAGCGGGAGGCCGGCGAGAAGCTCGGCCCGCTCGCCGGCGTTCCGCTCGCGCTCAAGGACATCTTCACCACCGAGGGCATTCCGACGACCGTCGGTTCGAAGATCCTCGAAGGCTGGATCCCGCCGTACGACGCGACGCTCACCAAGCGGCTGAAGGCCGCCGACGTCGTCATCCTCGGCAAGACCAACATGGACGAGTTCGCCATGGGGTCGTCGACCGAGAACAGCGCCTACGGGCCGACCGGCAACCCCTGGGACCTCACCAAGATCCCCGGCGGCTCCGGCGGTGGCTCCTCCGCCGCCCTCGCCTCCTTCCAGTCGCCCCTGGCGATCGGAACGGACACCGGCGGCTCCATCCGCCAGCCCGCGGCCGTCACCGGCACGGTAGGCGTCAAGCCCACCTACGGCGCCGTCTCCCGCTTCGGCATGGTGGCGTTCTCGTCCTCCCTCGACCAGGGCGGTCCCTGCGCCCGCACGGTCCTGGACGCGGCCCTCCTGCACGAGGTCATCGCCGGGCACGACCCGCTCGACTCGACCTCCATCGACGCGCCGGTCCCGCCGGTCGTCGAGGCCGCCCGCAACGGCAGCGTGGCGGGTATGCGCGTCGGCGTCGTCAAGCAGTTCCGAGGCGAGGGCTACCAGGCCGGCGTCATCCAGCGGTTCGACGAGTCCGTCGAGCTGCTCAAGGAGCTGGGCGCGGAGATCGTCGAGCTGGACTGCCCGTCCTTCGACCTCGCCCTTTCGGCGTACTACCTGATCGCCCCGTCCGAGTGCTCGTCCAACCTCGCCCGCTTCGACGGCCTGCGCTACGGCCTCCGTACGGGCGACGACGGCACCCGCTCGGCCGAGGACGTCACCGCCCTCACCCGCGAGGCCGGCTTCGGCGCCGAGGTCAAGCGCCGCGTCATGCTCGGCACGTACGCGCTCAGCTCCGGCTACTACGACGCGTACTACGGCAGCGCCCAGAAGGTCCGCACGCTCATCACGCGCGACTTCGAGAAGGCCTTCGAGCAGGTCGACGTCATCGTCTCGCCGACCACGCCGACCACCGCCTTCGCGATCGGCGAGCGTGCCGACGACCCGATGGCGATGTACCTGGCGGACCTGTGCACCATCCCGACCAACCTGGCGGGCAACGCCGCCATGTCGCTGCCCTGCGGTCTCGCGCCGGAGGACAACCTGCCCGTCGGTCTCCAGATCATCGCTCCGGCGCTGAAGGACGACCGGCTGTACAAGGTCGGCGCCGCCGTCGAGGCCGCCTTCGTGGAAAAGTGGGGGCACCCGCTGATCGAGGAGGCTCCGTCGCTGTGAGTGCACTGAACAAGGCCAAGGGCTTCAAGAAGTCGAAGTCCGGTACGTATCTGTCGATGGCCGGGACCGCGTTCGGCGCGTTCGGGGTCGCCAAGCAGATCAAGAAGGCTCGCGCCGAGCACGACACGCTGCGGCTCATCGACGCCACCGTGTCCGCCGTCGCGATCGCCACCGGTCTCGCCATCCTGTACCGCGAGCTGAAGCGGCTGGGCGACGACGACGTCCTGCTGGGCTGAGAGGGAAGTTTCACCGTGACCACCACGACCGACCTGGTGTCGTACGAGGACGCGCTGGCGTCGTACGACCCCGTCATGGGCCTCGAGGTCCATGTCGAACTCGGCACCAAGACGAAGATGTTCTGCGGGTGTTCGACCGAGCTGGGCGCCGAGCCCAACTCGCAGACCTGCCCGACCTGCCTCGGCATGCCCGGCGCACTCCCGGTCGTCAACGCGATCGGCGTCGAGTCCGCCGTCAAGATCGGCCTCGCGCTGCACTGCGAGATCGCCGAGTGGTGCCGCTTCGCCCGGAAGAACTACTTCTATCCGGACATGCCGAAGAACTTCCAGACCTCCCAGTACGACGAGCCGATCGCCTTCAACGGCTACCTCGACGTGCAGTTGGAGGACGGCGAGGTCTTCCGCGTGGAGATCGAGCGCGCCCACATGGAGGAGGACACCGGCAAGTCGACGCACGTCGGCGGTGCCACCGGCCGCATCCACGGCGCCTCGCACTCCTTGCTCGACTACAACCGTGCGGGCATCCCCCTCATCGAGATCGTCACCAAGCCGATCGAGGGCGCGGGCGAGCGGGCTCCCGAGGTCGCCAAGGCCTACGTCGCCGAACTGCGCGAGCTCATCCGGGCGCTCGGTGTGTCGGAGGCCCGCATGGAGATGGGGCAGATGCGCTGCGACGTGAACCTGTCGCTGCGTCCGCACGGCCGCGAGAAGTTCGGCACGCGCTCCGAGACGAAGAACGTGAACTCCCTGCGCTCGGTCGAGCGCGCGGCCCGCTTCGAGATCATGCGCCACGCGGCCGTGCTCTCCTCCGGCGGCACGATCATCCAGGAGACCCGCCACTTCCACGAGGACACCGGGTCGACGACCTCGGGCCGCGTGAAGGAGGAGGCCGAGGACTACCGGTACTTCCCGGAGCCCGACCTCGTCCCCGTCGCCCCGTCCCGTGAGTGGGTCGAGGAGCTGCGCGCCGGTCTGCCCGAGCAGCCGCTGGCCCGCCGCAACCGGCTGCGCGAGGAGTGGGGCATCGGCGCCCACGACATGCAGTCGATCCTCAACGCCGGTGCCATCGACCCGATCGTCGCCACGATCGAGGCCGGTGCCGACGCCACGTCCGCCCGCAAGTGGTGGATGGGTGAACTGGCCCGCAGCGCCAACGAGTCGGGCAAGGCCCTGGAGGACCTGCCGATCACCCCGGCGCAGGTCGCCCGCGTGACCGCCCTGGTCACCGAGGGCTCCCTCAACGACAAGCTGGCCCGCCAGGTCATCGAGGGCGTGCTCGCCGGCGAGGGCGAGCCCGACGAGGTCGTCGAGAAGCGCGGCCTGAAGGTCGTCTCGGACGAGGGCGCGCTCACCACCGCCGTCGACGAGGCCATCGCCGGGAACCCGGGCATCGCCGACAAGATCCGTGGCGGCAAGGTCCAGGCCGCGGGCGCGCTCGTCGGCGCGGTCATGAAGGCCACGCGCGGCCAGGCCGACGCGGCCCGCGTCAAGGAGCTCATCCTGGAGAAGCTGGGCGTCAGCGAGGGCTGAGCCCGTCCTCTTCAGAACCCCAGGGGGGTGCATCGGTTCCGATGCACCCCCCTGGGCATGCGCGCACCTTCTCAGGGACACGCGCTACGCTCGCGCGCCATGAGCGGAAGCAGCGACTCCGAGATATCTGACGCACAGCCCGGTGACGTCGAGGACCCGGCGCACGAGGTACGGCGTGCCCGTTGGACGGCGGTCTGTGCCGGAGCGCTGCTGGCCGTCGCCGGGCTGGCCGCCTCGGCGCTGCGCTCCACCGGCTCCGCGCCCGCGCTCATACCCGTCTCGTACGCCTCCGGTGCCGCCCTGTGCGCGATCGCCTCGGTTCTCGGTTCTCGTGGTCGCACGCGGCGGGCGTTGTGGCTGATGGTCGCCGGGGTGATGGTCATGGCCGTGGGAGACCAGTTCGACTGACCGACGCCTCGCGGGGCGACAGAGTTCACGGGAATGTCCTGTGAGTTGGCTCGCACTCTCGTGAGGAGCCCCGCGAACGGGGCAAACGATCACTACCGGCTGCAAGAGTGATGACGCGTAAGTCATGCGTTCTTTGCGGGCAGTTCCCGATAAAGATCCACAAATCACTCAGGGAGCTCGTCCGTGGCAGCCCTCGCACGCTGGTGTGTCCGACACCGCCTCGTGGCCGTACTGCTCTGGCTTCTCGCCCTCGGCGGCGTCACCGCCGCCGCTGCCGTCACGGGCTCCGCCTACTCGAACGACTACGAAGCCCCCGGCACCGAATCCGGCCGCGCCGCCCGCCTCCTGTCCGACGGCTTCCCCGGCCTCGGCGGCGACAGCGACACCGTCGTCTGGCACACCACATCGGCCACCGTGCGCTCCTCCGACGTCGAACAGACGATGACCCGGACCCTGGACCGGATCGTCGACCTTCCCGGAGTGGCCTCCGTCGTCGGCCCCTACGGCAGCCGCGGCACCGACCGGATCAGCTCCGACGGCCGCACGGCCTACGCCACCGTCACCTTCGACGACCGCGCCGAGCACATCGACAAGGCCGAGGCCCGGGCCGTCGTCGACACCGCGAAGGCCGCCGAGAGCGAAGGGCTCCAAGTGGAGCTGGGCGGCAGCGCGATCGGGCTCACCCAGTCGTCCGGCGGGCACCTCGCCGAGGTCGTCGGCGTGGTCGTCGCCGCCGTCGTCCTCTTCCTCGCCTTCGGCTCGCTCGCCGCATCCCTGCTGCCCGTCGCGACCGCACTGGTCGGCGTCGGCACCGCGTACGCCGCAATCGTGCTCCTCGGACATGCCATGACCGTCGCCGACTTCGCGCCGATGCTCGGCATGCTGATCGGACTCGGCGTCGGCATCGACTACGCGCTGTTCATCGTGACCCGGCACCGGCGGGGCCTCAAACGCGGCCTGCCCGTCGACGAGGCCGCGCGGAACGCCGTCGCCACCACCGGGCGCGCGGTCGTCTTCGCGGGCGCCACCGTCTGCATCGCCCTGCTCGGGATGCTCATCCTGCGGCTCGGCTTCCTCAACGGCGTCGCGGTCGCCGCCTCCCTGACCGTCGTCCTCACCGTCGCGGCCTCCGTGACCCTGCTGCCGGCCCTGCTCTCCTGGATCGGCCCACGCGCGCTGAACCGCCGCGAACGGCGCAGGCTCCACGAGCACGGGCCCGAACCGGAGCTCCCCACCGGGTTCGCCGCCCGCTGGTCCGCCTTCGTGGAACGGCACCCCAAGCTCCTCGGCACCGTCGCTGTCGTCGTCATGGTGCTCCTCGCCCTGCCCACGTTCTCGCTCCGCCTGGGCACCTCCGACCAGGGCAACGACCCCGGGCGCACGACCACACGCCAGGCCTACGACCTCGTCGCGGACGGCTTCGGGCCCGGCGTCAACGGCCCCCTGACCCTCGTCACCCGGGTCGGCGGGGCCGAGGGCCGGCTCGCGCTCGACAACCTGGACGCCACGCTCCGGGCGACCAAGGGCGTCGCGACGGTGACACCCGTCACCTACGACAGCGGCGGCGACACCGCGTACCTCACCGTCGTACCGGATTCCGCCCCGCAGTCCCGGCAGACCAGCGACCTCGTCGACCGGCTGCGCGCCGAGGTGCTGCCGCGGGCCGAGGCGGGCACCGCGCTCGACGTGCACGTCGGCGGGGTGACGGCGAGCTACGACGACTTCGCGGACGTCGTCGTCGGCAAACTCCCGCTCTTCGTGGGCGTCGTGATCGGGCTCGGCTGCGTCCTGCTGCTGCTCGCCTTCCGCTCGATCGGCATCCCAGTGAAGGCCGCGGTGATGAACGTCGCCGCCGTCGCCGCCGCCTTCGGGGTCGTCGTCGCGATCTTCCAGTGGGGCTGGGGCGGCGAGCTGCTCGGACTCGGCCGTGCCGGGCCGATCGAACCCTTCCTGCCCGTGATCATGGTGTCCGTCCTCTTCGGACTCTCCATGGACTACCAGGTCTTCCTGGTCAGCCGGATGTACGAGGAATGGCTGGAGACCCGGGACAACCGGCGCGCCGTCCGGGTCGGTCTCGCCGAGACCAGCCGCGTGATCAACTCCGCCGCCGTCATCATGATCTCCGTCTTCCTCGCCTTCGTGCTCAGCGGCGACCGCGTCATCGCGATGTTCGGCATCGCCCTCGCCTCGGCGGTCGCCCTCGACGCCTTCGTCCTGCGCACGCTGCTCGTGCCCGCCCTCATGCACATGCTGGGCGGAGCGAACTGGTGGCTGCCCCGCCGCCTCGACCGCTGCCTGCCGCGCATCAGCATCGAGCCGCCCGAGTGCCGCGCCGCCCATGAGAGGCTGGCCGAAGCGGTGGACGCCGACGTGGCGGACGTACTGGAGAAGGAGCGGCAGCGGGATGTACGCGATATCCCTGGGTGACGACGGAGCGGAGCTGCGGCCCCTTGAGCCCTGGCACGCCGAGGAGTTCTTCACGCACATGGAGCGTGGCCGGGACTACATCGGCCGCCATGTGTCGCTCCCGGACCACGTGACGGACCTCGACTCCGCGCGGAACTACCTGCAGCTGTACGCGGACAAGCGCGCCGCCGACAGCGGCAGCCTGCACGGGATCTGGCTGGACGGGAAACTCGTCGGCGGACTGCTCTTCCGGATCTTCGACACCGCCATGGGCACCTGCGAGGCCGGCTGCTGGCTGGAGCCTGCCGCAGCCGGCCGCGGACTCGTCACCCGCGGCATGCGCGTCCTCATCGACTGGGCCGTCGACGAGCGCGGCATGCATCGCGTGGAGTGGATCGCCCCGAGCGCGAACACCCCCAGCCTGAACGTCGCCCGGCGGCTCGGCATGACCCGGGACGGCGTACTGCGGCAGAGCTACGTCTACCGGGACGCGCGCCACGACATGGAGGTCTGGTCCGTCCTCGCGCCGCAATGGCGTGCCGCACGCGTGCGTGCCGCTCACGACGATCATTAAGAGACTTCTCAGACAGCGTCCGTACGGTGCGGGGCATGGGTACCAAGACAGTTGACGAAGCCGGGACCGACACCGGCACCGGGGCCACGAGCGACGAGAAGACCGTGGACGTCACCAAGGAGGACGTCACCGAGGCGGACGGCAGCGTCACCGACGAGACGACGTCGACCGGGGCCGGCACCGGCGACACGGCCGGGGCCGACGACACCACCGGCGACGACACGGCCGGGGACGACACCCCGGGCGACGGCGAGGGAGCCACCGGCGTGGGCCAGGGCGCGGCAGCCGTCGTGTCCGCCGGGCTCGGCGTGGTCTCGCTCACCGGCAGCTGGGTCGCCACCGTCGCCGCCGCCCGCGAGACGCTCGTCGGTCAGCTCCAGACCTCCTCCTCCGCCAGCGTCGCCAAGCAGGTCAAGGAGGTCTACGGCGACGCCTGGGCGGCGACCGCCCTGGTGGGCGGCCTGTTCGCGCTGGCCGCACTGATCGTCGGTGTCGTCGTGCTCGCCCGGCCCGCCTTCGGCGCACCCGGCAGGCCGCAGGCCGCCTGGATCAAGTCGGTCGCCTGGGCGGGCGTCGCGCTCGGCGTCATCGGCCTCGTGCTCGCGGTGGCCAAGTACTCCGACATCCTGCTCGGACTGCCCTCCACCGGCTGACACGCTCCGTCCGTCCCGTACGTCTGAGGGGCCTTAGGGCCGGCGCCGGTCATCCGCGTCCGTCCTAAGGCCCCTCACGCGCGCAAGATGCGGAACTCTCCCGATGTGGCGCACCCCCCTGGGAGACGAAAGTTGAGGCATCGCGAACAAGCGAGGCCGAAACCGACTCCTCACGAGGGACACGAGATGTTCGAGTACGAGCTTCACCAGATCCGTTCCGCAGAGCTCATCCGCGAGGCCGAGACCCACCGGCTCGTCCGGGAGGCGCGCCGCGTCCGCCGGGCCGCCCGCAACGCCGCCGCGCGTGAGGCAGGACGCAACGAGAACGAGGGACATAGCAACCACCCTCGCAGGCACCGGTTCGCACGCGTCGCGTGAACGCCGGGGCACGGGCGGGCGGCCGTACCGGGGGCGGCCGCCCGCCGCGGAACACGACAGGGAACCTCCCCGGCGAGGCGCCGACCGAGAAGGTCGGCGCCTTCGTCCGTACGGCCCCCGCCACGGGCGCCGGCACCGCGGACGTCGTCGCGATATCCGGTGCCGCACTGTCGGACCCCTGTGCGATGCTCGGGCCTGTGGAGACCAGGTCCGTCAGCCCGGTGTTCGTCGGACGCGCCGACGAGATGGGGGAGTTGAACGAGGCGCTCGCCCGCGCCGCCGCGGGTGAGCCGCAGGCGCTGCTGCTCGGCGGCGAGGCGGGCGTCGGGAAGACCCGCCTGCTGGAGGAGTTCGCCGCGGCGGCCGCGCGCGCAGGCGTCGTCTTCGCCTGCGGCGGCTGCGTGGAGATCGGTGCCGACGGTCTCCCCTTCGCGCCGTTCTCCACCGCCCTGCGCGCCCTGCGCCGGCAACTCCCCGACGAGCTCGCGGCCGCGGCGGCCGGACAGGAGGAGGAACTGGCCCGGCTCCTGCCGGAGCTCGGCGAGACCTCCGGCCGCCGGTACGAAGAGGAGGGCATGGCCCGCCTGTTCGAACTCACCGCCCGTCTCCTGGAGCGCGTCGCGGCCGACCGCACCGTCGTCGTCGCCCTCGAAGACCTGCACTGGGCCGACGCCTCCACCCGCCATCTCCTCGCCTACCTCTTCCGCACGCTGCGCAGCGGCCGTCTCGTCGTCGTCGCCAGCTATCGCGCCGACGACATCCACCGCCGCCACCCGCTGCGCCCCCTCCTCGCCGAACTGGACCGGCTGCGCACCGTCCGCCGCATCGAACTGAGCCGCCTCAGCCGCGCCGAGGTCGGCCGCCAGATCGCCGGGATCCTCGCCCACGAACCCGATCCGGCCCAGGTCGACGACATCTTCGGCCGCTCCGACGGCAACGCCTTCTTCGTCGAGGAACTCGCCGTCGCCGCGCACGAGGGCTGTCCCACCGGGCTCACGGACTCCCTGCGCGACCTGCTCCTCGTGCGGGTCGAGGGCCTGCCCGAAAGCGCCCAGCGGGTCACCCGGATCGTCGCCGAGGGCGGCTCCACCGTCGAGTACCCGCTGCTCGCCGCCGTGGCACGGCTCGCCGAGGACGACCTCATCGAGGCGCTGCGCGCCTGCGTGGGCGCCAACATCCTGCTCGCCTCACCCGGCGGCGACGGCTATCGCTTCCGCCACTCCCTGGTCCGCGAGGCCGTCAGCGACGACCTGCTGCCCGGCGAGCGGTCCCGCTTCAACCGCCGGTACGCCGAGGCCCTGGAGGCCGACCCGGCGCTCGTACCGGCCGACGAGCGCGTCACCCGCCTGGCCAGCTACTGGTACCACGCCCACGACGCGGCCAAGGCCCTCCCCGCCGTCCTCGACGCCTCCGTCCAGGCCCGCCGCCGCCACGCCCCCTCCGAACAACTGCGGCTCCTGGAGCGGGCGATGGAGCTGTGGGAGGTCACCCCGGAGACCGTCCGCGCCGAACTGCGGCCCGTCGACTACGTGGAGGTCTACCCGCCCTGCGGCTGCGACCCGGCCACCACACCCCTGCGCTACCTCGACCTGATGGCCGAGGCCGCCGTCGCGGGCCGGCTCTGCGGGGAGCGCGAGCGCGCCCTGAAGATCACCAAGCGGGCGCTGCACCTCCTGGAGGACGAGGCCGCGCCGCCCCCGAACTCCCCGGCGGGCGCGGTCAAGGGAGACCCCCTGCGCGCCGCCTGGTTCTGGATCCAGCGCTCCCGCCTCATCCAGGCACAGGCCCGCGGCGACGGCTGGACGGAACTCGCCACCGCCCAGGACCTGGTCCGCGGCCTCCCGCCGTCCGAGGTGCACGCCGACGTCCTGTCGAACGTCGCCGCCTGGTGCATGCTGCACGAGCCGGGCCCCGGCGCCGTGTCCGCCGCCGAGCGCGCCGTGGAGTACGCGCGCATGGTGGGCGCCCGCGACATCGAGCTGAACGCGCGGCTCACCCTCGGCGGACTCATGGTCGACTCGGGCGACGTCGAGGCGGGGCTCGAAGAGCTGTACGAGGTCAGGGAGCAGGTGGTCCGGCAGGACGTCTTCCTCGTGATGGGCCGCGTGCACATCAACCTGCCCTCCCACCTGGAGTCGGTCGGCCGCTCCCGGGAAGCCGTCCGGATCCTGCGCGAGGGCGCCGAACTCGCGCGGAAGCACGGGCTGCTGGACACCGAGGCCTGGATCTGGGGGAACCTCTCCGAGTCGCTCGGCTCCCTCGGCCACTGGGACGAGGCCACCGAAGCGGCCCGGAACGCACTGGGCATCGGGCTCAGCGGCAAGCCGTCCGGCGTCGGCGCCTCCCGGCTCGCCCCCCTCGCCCTCGCCCGCGGGGACCTCGCCGAGGCCGGACGCCAGCTGGCCGCCGCCGGCGACCACTTCGGAACCCACGACATCCAGCCGCAGCACGCCCTGCCACTGCTGCGCACCACCCTCGGCGTCGCCGCGGCGGAGGGCCGTCTCCTCGACGCCCGCGCCGTCCTGGAACAGGCCGTGGACTGCGGCTTCCCGCCCGGCACCCAGCGATACGCCTGGCCGCTGCTGCTCGCCGCCGCCACCGCGGAGGCGGACGCGCGGGGACTGCCGCACGCCGAAGGGGGCCGCACCGACACCGTGGAACGCGTCCGCACCATGGCGAAGCGGCTGGCCACGGGCGCACCCGTGTGGCTCGCCCACGAGGCCTGGGTGCGTGCCGAGCTCCGGCGCGCCGAAGGGATCATCGCCCCGGACGACTGGTCCGAGGTCGTCACCGCCTTCGAACTCCTGGAGCGCCCCTACGACCTCGCCCGGGTCCGGTACCGCCTCGCCGAGGCCCTGCTGGTCTCGGGCGCCGAGGAGGACGACCGCGCCCGCGCCACCGAACTGCTGCGGCTGGCCGGGGCGGCGGCCGAGCACCTCGGCGCGCGTCCGCTCGCCGACGCCGTCGCCCTGCTCGCCCAGCGAGCCCGGCTGAACCTGACCGCCGCCCCCGGACCGGGCGCTCCCGCCCCCAAGGACCCGGCGCTGGCGCTCGGCCTCACCAGCCGCGAGCGCGACGTGCTGCGCCTCGTGGCCGCCGGCCGCAGCAACCGGCAGATCGCCGAGGAGCTGTTCATCTCCCCGAAGACGGCCAGCGTCCACGTCTCGAACATTCTGGCCAAGCTGGACGTCTCAGGACGGGGGGAGGCCGCGGCGCTCGCACACCGGCTGCGGCTCTTTCCTCCGGAGGCCCCTGCCGCCAGGGCGACGGGCTGAGATCTACGCTGTGAAGGATCCGGGCCGAGGGAGGCGCTGTGTTCAACATGTTCGAGGAGCTCTTCGCACCAGGCCGCAAGCACACCAATGACGAACGCAAGCGACTGGAGCTGAGCCGGGTCGACCTGACGGACGGCGACCCGGGCCGCGGCCCCATAGACCTGTCCTCGGGCAAGGTCGTCGTACGACTGCCGAAACACGAGCAGGGGCCCGAGCAGGAACAGAACGCCGACGACGAGCCGGACGGCGCATCCGAGCCGGCGTCCGGGCAGGGGCCTGGGGCCGGGCAGGGTCCTGAGTCCGGGCATGACCCCGAGGCCGAGTCCGCGCAGGACGCACAGCCAGAGTCCGGACAGGGATCCGAGCCCGCGCAGGACTCCGAGCCCGAGGTCGCGCAGGACTCCGAGCCCGCGCAGGACTCCGAGCCCGAATAGGGCGCCGACCACGAACCCGGCCGGCACCCCGACCCCGGCCAGGACTCAGGCCCCGACGGGGACCACGACCCGGCCCGGACTCAGGCCCCGACGGGGACCACGACCCGGTCAGGAGTCGGGAATCGGCCCCCCGGGCGCTGTCCCTAGCTCACCTTCAGCTCCAAGATCTTGTCGTCCCCCTTCGCGGGGCTGCCGCGGCCGTCCGTCTCGCTCGTCGTCAGCCAGAGCTTGTCGCCACCGGCGGAGACGACGGTCCGCAGGCGGCCGTACTCGCCCTTGAGGAAGGACTCGGGGGCCGCCGACGCCTTCGTGCCGCTCAGCGGGATGCGCCAGAGCCTCTCGCCCTTGAGACCCGCCATCCAGATGGAACCCTCGGCGTAGGCGATGCCGCTGGGGGAGGCGTCGTCGGTGTGCCACTGGGCGACCGGATCGTGGTACTTGGCGTCGCCGCCGCGGCCCTCGACGACCGGCCAGCCGTAATTGTCGCCGGGCTTGATCTGGTTCAGCTCGTCCCAGGTGTCCTGGCCGAACTCGGAGGCCCACAGCCGCTGTTTGTCGTCCCAGGCCAGCCCCTGCACATTGCGGTGGCCGTACGAGTAGACGACGGAGTCGCCGAAGGGATTGCCCGGCGCGGGATCGCCGTCCGGGGTCATCCGCAGGATCTTGCCGCCCAGCGCCTTCTTGTCCTGGGCCTGCCCCCGGTCACCGGTCTCGCCCGCGCCCGCGTACAGCATCTTGTCCGGGCCGAACGCGATCCGGCCGCCGTTGTGGATCACACCCTTGGGGATGCCCTTGAAGACGGTGTCCGGGGCGCCGAGCTGCTCACCCGGCGGCTTCTTCGCGTCGTACAGCATGCGGACGATGCGGTTGTCCGAGGCGGTGGTGAAGTACGCGTAGACCATGTGGTCCGAGGCGTAGTCCGGGGAGAGCGCGATGCCCAGGAGGCCGCCCTCGCCCGCGGGCGCGACCCCCGGGACCTCGCCGAGCTCCGTCTTCCGGCCGGTCCTCTCGTCCACCCGGACGATCGTCCCCTCGTCCCGCGACGACACCAGGAGCCCGCCCTCCGGCAGCGGCGCCAGCCCCCAGGGCGTCTTCAGGCCCTCGGCGACCGTCCGCACCACCTTCACCGAACCCTTCGCCGGGGGTGCCTTTTCGGTGGGACTCCCGGGGGACTCCGGCGCAGGCGTCGAACTCCCGAGGCCCGGGAACGCGCTCTTCCCGTCGTCCGGCGCGCCCCCGTCCCCGGAGGAACAGCCGGCCGTCACCAGAAGCGCTGCCGCGGCCAACACGGCCGTCACCACTCGTCGTTGCACGATCAAGGTCCCTTCGACGCGGCGGTCCTACTGTTCATACACCGCCGGTGCCGCGCAGGTTCCCGATCACCGAAGCCCGAGGCGGACGGCCCCGCAACGGGCGGGCTCAGTCCCAGGATCCCCGCGCCCCCGGCAGCGCCGCCACCTCGGCGAGGTCCGCCGCCGTCAGCCGCAGTCCGGCCGCCCGCGCGTTCTCGGTGACCCAGCGCTCCTGCTTGGTCCCCGGCACCGGAACCACCTGCGGCCCCTGAGCCAGCACCCACGCGAGCGCCACCTGCGCGGGCGTCACCTCGTCCCCGTGCCGCCGGGCGATCCGCCGCAGCCCCGCCACGATCGGCTGGTTCGCCGCCATCATCTCCGCGGTGAACCGGGGGTGGCGGGCGCGCACGTCGTCGGGCTCGAAACCCTCGCCCGGGGTCAGCGTGCCGGTCAGGAAACCGTTGCCGAGCGGCATCGCCGACAGGAAGCCGACCCCGCGCGCCGCGCACCACGGCAGCAGCGCGTCCAGCGCCTCCGTCGACCACACCGACAGCTCGGCCTCGACCGCGCTGACCGGGAAGACCTGCTGCACCCGCTCCAGCTGCCGGATCGTCCCGTCGTGCAGCCGCGCCCCCGAGCGGCGGCCGGACCGGGCGCCCACCGCACACAGGCCGAGCGAGCGGACCTTGCCAGCGGTGACCAGGTCGGCCATCGCGCCCCAGGTCTCCTCGACCGGGACCTCCGGGTCCGCGCGATGCAGCTGATAGAGGTCGATCACGTCCGTCTGGAGCCGGCGCAGCGACGCGTCGCACGCCCGTCTCACGTAGCCGGGGCGGCCGTTGGCCACGATGTGCTGCTCGCCGACCAGCAGACCGACCTTGGTCGACACGAAGGCGTCGGAGCGCCGCTCCTTCAGGACCCGTCCCACCAGTAGCTCATTGGTGAAGGGGCCGTACATGTCGGCCGTGTCGAGCAGCGTAGAGCCCTGGTCGAGCGCCGTGTGCACCGCGCGCAGCGACTCCTCGCCGCGCTGCCGCGAAGCGGTGTACGCCCAGCTCATCGGCATGCACCCGAGCCCGACCGCGCCCACCTCGAGCGCCGCCGCCCCGATCGTCCTGCGCTCCACCTGGCCGTAATCCTCCCCTTGCTGGCACCCCAACCTAACCTCTGCACCTCCGGGTGCCTGGCATAGCCTCCTGACCATGACTCCCGATGTGTGGCTCCCGATTCGCGCCGACGAGATCGAAGGCCTCCCCGATGGCCTGAACTATCGCTTCTGGGACGGTGGCCAGGACTTCCCCGCCGACCCGGCCGTGTGCGCGTTCTACGTCGTCCCCTACATGAAGCCGCCCGCCGTCTCGCAGCGGCCGATGCCCGGGATGACGTCGGTCCAGGTCGTGCAGACGCTCTCCGCCGGTGTCGACCACGTCCTGCCGAGCCTCGGGCACCTGCGTCCGGGAGTACAGCTGTGCAACGCGCGCGGTGTGCACGAGGCGAGCACGGCGGAGCTCACCCTCGCCCTGATCCTCGCCTCACTGCGCGGCATCCCCGACTTCGTGCGCGCCCAGGACAAGGGCGAGTGGCGCTCGGGCTTCCGTCCCGCGCTCGCCGACAAGTCCGTGCTGATCGTGGGCTACGGGTCCATCGGGGCCGCCATCGAGGACCGGCTCGCGCCCTTCGAGGTGGCGCGGGTGGCGCGCGTCGCGCGCTCCGAGCGCACCATGGCGCGCGGTCTGGTGCATCCACTCACGGAACTTCCCTCCCTGCTGCCCGAGGCCGACGTCGTGGTGCTGTCCACGCCCCTCACCAAGGACACGAGAGGCCTGGTGGACGCCGAGTTCCTGTCCCGGATGAAGGACGGCGCGCTCCTCGTGAACGTCGCGCGCGGCCCCGTCGTCGACACCAAGGCCCTGCTCGCCGAGCTGGAGAGCGGCCGGCTCACCGCGGCCCTCGACGTCACCGATCCCGAGCCGCTGCCGCAGGGACACCCCTTGTGGCACGCGCCCGGCGTGCTCATCAGCCCCCATGTCGGCGGTCCCACTTCGGCGTTCATGCCGCGCGCCAAGCGGCTCCTGGCGGACCAGTTGAACCGTTTCGTGAACCGGGAGCCGCTGCGGAACGTGGTCCTTACCACCGGCGCTTAGGTCACGTCCCGTTCGCGCACCGTCCGCTTCGAGCACCCTCCGCAGTTCCTCGAACGCGGGCAGTTCCGACATCCGCGCTGGTCGTTACGGAGCGTAGAGGAACTATGTCCCTGAGTGACGAGACTGGTGTATCGTCCCGACAGGGGCTGCGCCGCGCACCGTTCGGCGCCGGGGTTGAACATTCGGACTGCGAGGGGGGCGACGGGCGATGCACGGCCTATGGACCAACGATCCGACGCGGCGGAGCCGCCGACGACGGCCCTTGCGCGCGGCCACGCGCAGACGCGGCCACGCCGGGTACGGCGGCCACGGTCATGGTGGCCATCACCACCGCAGGCACGGCGGCCGTCGGAGGCACGCGCACCCGGCCCACGGCGACCAGCGGGACTCCGGAGTGCGGACCGGGTGGCCCCGGTGAGCTCGCCAGGGGCACTGCTGACCCGTCGGCCGGTGTTCGGCGGTGGGACGGGTCTGTACTCACAACTCGCACTGGCCCTCGTGTGCGCGGGATACGCCGTCGGTTCCGCGCTCGGCTGGGGCTCCGCCGGACTTGCGCTGATCATGGGCGACTTCGGACTGAGCGCCGCCGCGGGCACCGCGGCCGTCTCCTGCTTCCGCTACGCCCGTAGCCGGCACAGCCGTTTTCGACCGGCGTGGCTGCTGTTCGCGCTCTCCTCCGCCATGGCCTCGCTCGGAAACCTGGTCTGGGGGTGGTACGAGGTGGTCCTCGGCCGTCCAGTTCCCAGCCCGAGCTATGCCGACCTGTTCTTCCTGTGCTTCGCGCCACCCGCCATCGTAGGACTGCTCGTGCTCGCCAAGAGGCCCGTCACCAAGGCGGGTTGGGTGTGCCTCGCGCTGGACGCCTGGTTGATCGGAGGCTCGCTGCTCACGCTGTCATGGAGCCTCGCGCTCGCCCAGGCCGCGAAGTTCGACGGCCCGAGCGTCGCCCACACCGCGCTGTCCCTCGCGTACCCGCTGCTGGACATCGCGCTGGTCAGCATGGTGCTCGCGCTGCACTTCAGGCGTTCGTCGGTGAACCGCTCCGCGGTGAACACGGCGATCGGGGCGCTCGCCCTGACCGTGATGTGCGACGCCCTGTTCACCTCGCCGCTCCTGCACAACAGCTATCACTCGGGCCAGCTCCTCGACGCAGGCTGGTTCGCCGGCTCACTGCTCCTCGCGTACGCGCCCTGGGTCGGCACCCGGCACGGACAGCCGGACGCCGACGACCCCGCGGACGGGCACGCGCGCGTGGTCCACGAGCACATTCCGGGGCAGCGCCGGGGAGACCGCGCCGGGCAGCGGGCGGACCACGCATCCCACGGATTCCAGGGCCCGGGCGCCGACGGACCACAGGGTCACGACGGACCACAGCCGTCACAGCCCGACGGACAGCAAGGGGGACACGCGCACGTGAACCCCCAGGACGGAGGCCACGGCCGGTATCCGGCCTCCCGCCCGATCGCCGGCTCGCTGGCCGCCCTCACGCCCTACCTGGCCGCCGCCGTCTGCACCCTGGGCATCCTCTACAACGTCCTCAACGGCCACAACGTGGACCGCGTGGTCCTGATCACCGCGGGCCTCGTCGTGCTGGCCCTCGTGGTGCGCCAGGGCATCATGCTGCTCGACAACATCACCCTCACCCAGGAGCTGGCGCAGAAGGAGAACCACTTCCGCTCCCTGGTGCAGGGCTCCAGCGACGTCATCATGATCGCCGCGCCCAACGGCGTCCTGCGGTACGTCAGCCCGGCCGCCGCCGGAGTCTACGGACGCGACGCCGACGATCTCGTCGGCTCCGAGCTCGCCGCGCTCATCCACCCCGAAGACCTCGGCTGCGTAGTTCACGAAGTGCGACGTTTTCTCGCGGCCAGCCACACCGAGGAACCCACCACCCGGATCGAGTGCCGTTTCCGGTCCGGCGACGGCGGCTGGCTCAATGTGGAGTCCACCGTCAACCGCCACCACGGGGGCCTCATCTTCAACAGCCGCGACGTCACCGAGCGGGTCCGCCTCCAGGCGCAGTTGCAGCACAACGCCGAGCACGACCCGCTCACCGACCTGCCCAACCGCGCGCTGTTCACCCGGCGCGTCCAGCAGGCGCTCTCCGGCCGCCGCTCCTCCGACCGCGGCACCGCCGTCCTCTTCATCGACCTCGACGGCTTCAAGGCGGTCAACGACACCATCGGGCACCAGGCCGGCGACGAACTCCTCGTTCAGGCCGCCCGCAGACTCCAGGACTCGGTACGGCAGGGCGACACCGCCGCCCGCCTGGGCGGCGACGAGTTCGCGGCACTGATCGTCGGCGACGGCAACCGCGACCGCAGCGCCCGCGAACACCACATCATGGAGCTCGCCGACCGGCTGCGGGTCACCCTCTCCCAGCCCTACTCCATCGACGGCAACGATGTCCGGGTGGCCGCGTCCATCGGCGTCGCCTTCGCCGAACCGGGCCTGGGCGCCGGAGAGCTCCAGCGCAACGCGGACCTGGCCATGTACCGCGCCAAGGCGGCGGGCAAGGGACGGGTCGAGCTGTACGCGCCGCAGATGCAGCAGGACGTCGTACGCAAGGCGGAGCTGGCGACCCGGCTGAGGTCGGCCCTGCAGGACGGCGAGTTCGCGCTGCTGCACCAGCCCGTGGTGTCGCTCGAGAGCGGCCGGATCACGTCGGTCACCGCGCAGGCGCGCTGGCGCTCCGCCCAGGGTGTGCTCTTCACGCCCGCGGAGTTCCTGCGCGTCGCCGAGGACAGCGACAAGACCGCCGAACTCGGCCGCTGGGTGCTCGAGGAAGCCGTCGAACAGGCCGCCCAGCGCACCGCCGCGGGCGTCACGGTGCCCGTCACCGTCCGGACGAACGCGCGGCGGCTGCTGGACCGCTCGGGCCCCCTCGGATCCGTGGAGGCCCTGCTCATCCGGCACGGGGTCGCCTCCGGCGCCCTGATCATCGAGCTGTCCGACACCGATCCCCGGGTCTCCCTGGACGAGCTGGAGCGCCGGCTGAACGCGCTCAGGCGCCTCGGCGTCCGTATCGCGCTGGACGGCTTCGGCAGCGGCTACGCGGCCATCACGGCGCTCAGGAGGCTCCCCGTAGACGTGCTCAAGCTCGACAGGAGTCTGGTCGAGGGAGTGGTCGAGTCCGCCCGGCTGCACAAGATCACCAGTGGGCTGCTGCGGATCGCCACCGACCTCGGGCTCCAGTCCGTGGCCGACGGCGTCGACCTACCGGAGCAGGTCATCGCATTGCGCGCGATGGGCTGCACCCATGGGCAGGGCATGGCGTTCTCCGGGCCGCTCGACGAGTACCGGCTGCGCAGAGCGCTGTCTTCCGGCCAATATCCGGTACCCCACGGCCCCGTCGAGCCCGCGTTCGCGGGCGGCGGCTCAGGGGTGTATACGAGTGGTGTGCCGGCAGTTTTCGGGGGCGGTACGGCCCTCCGCTCACATAATGAGACTCCCGTCCCACCCACTTGACAGTCGGTGCGTGCCGGGGGGAGGGTCAATGCCATGCGCACCCGAATTCTCGTACTTGGAAAGCGCGTCGGCTGAAGCTAGGTGGCCACCGGACGGACCCGGGACACCCAGCGACCGCACCCGGCGCGCTCCCCTCGCTTGCCTCACGGCACGAGGGGTTTTTTGTTGCACAGGCACATGTCGTACACCGCACAAAACTCGCAAAAACCCTCAGCATCGAGAAGAGAATGCCGATGACCGAGCAGGCCACCGGGGCCCACCATCCGCAGCCGCGGCCCCGTTCCGGAGGACAGCAGTCCGCCCCCGAGCACGTCACGGGCGCGCAGTCCCTCATCCGCTCGCTTGAGGAGGTCGGGGCCGAGACCGTATTCGGCATTCCCGGCGGTGCGATCCTTCCGGCGTACGACCCGCTGATGGACTCCAAGCGGGTGCGGCACGTGCTCGTCCGCCACGAGCAGGGCGCCGGCCACGCGGCCACCGGTTACGCGCAGGCCACCGGCAGGGTCGGTGTCTGCATGGCGACCTCGGGCCCCGGTGCCACCAACCTGGTCACCCCGATCGCCGACGCGCACATGGACTCGGTGCCGCTCGTGGCGATCACCGGGCAGGTCGCCTCCAAGGCGATCGGCACGGACGCCTTCCAGGAGGCGGACATCGTCGGCATCACCATGCCGATCACCAAGCACAACTTCCTGGTGACCAAGGCGGAGGACATCCCGCGGACGATCGCGGAGGCCTTCCACATCGCCTCCACCGGCCGCCCCGGCCCCGTCCTCGTCGACATCGCCAAGGACGCCCTCCAGGCGCAGACCACCTTCCAGTGGCCGCCCGTCCAGGACCTGCCCGGCTACCGCCCGGTGACCAAGCCGCACGCCAAGCAGATCCGCGAGGCCGCCAAGCTGATCACCCAGGCCAAGCGGCCCGTCCTGTACGTCGGCGGCGGCGTCCTCAAGGCGAACGCCACCGCCGAGCTGAAGGTCCTCGCAGAACTCACCGGAGCGCCCGTCACCACCACCCTGATGGCGCTCGGCGCATTCCCCGACAGCCACCCGCTGCACGTGGGAATGCCGGGCATGCACGGTGCGGTCACCGCCGTCACCGCGCTGCAGAAGGCCGACCTGATCGTCGCCCTCGGAGCCCGCTTCGACGACCGCGTCACCGGCAAGCTGGACAGCTTCGCCCCGTACGCCAAGATCGTCCACGCCGACATCGACCCGGCCGAGATCGGCAAGAACCGCGCCGCCGACGTGCCGATCGTCGGTGACGCCCGCGAGGTCATCGCCGACCTGATCCAGGCCGTGCAGAAGGAGCACGGCGAGGGACACGCCGGCGACTACTCCGCCTGGTGGAACGACCTGAACCGCTGGCGCGAGACGTACCCGCTCGGCTACGACCAGCCCGACAACGGCTCGCTCTCGCCGCAGCAGGTCATCGAGCGCATCGGGCAGCTCGCGCCCGAGGGCACGATCTTCGCCGCGGGCGTCGGCCAGCACCAGATGTGGGCCGCGCACTTCATCCAGTACGAGAAGCCCGCCACCTGGCTGAACTCGGGCGGCGCCGGGACGATGGGCTACGCGGTCCCGGCCGCGATGGGCGCCAAGGCCGGTCAGCCGGACCGCGCGGTCTGGGCGATCGACGGCGACGGCTGCTTCCAGATGACCAATCAGGAACTGACCACCTGCGCCCTGAACAACATCCCGATCAAGGTCGCCATCATCAACAACGGCGCCCTCGGGATGGTCCGCCAGTGGCAGACCCTCTTCTACAACCAGCGCTACTCCAACACCGTGCTGCACTCCGGCCCGGAGGCGGACGGCAAGCAGCCGAGCGCCGGCACCCGCGTCCCCGACTTCGTGAAGCTGTCGGAGGCCATGGGCTGCCACGCCATCCGCTGCGAGTCCCCGGACGATCTCGACAAGGTCATCGAAGAGGCGAACTCGATCAACGACCGCCCGGTCGTCGTCGACTTCATCGTCCACGAGGACGCGATGGTGTGGCCGATGGTCGCCGCCGGCACCTCGAACGACGAGATCATGGCAGCCCGGGACGTCCGCCCCGACTTCGGCGACAACGAAGACGACTGAGAGAGAGCCGAGTCAGATCATGAGCAGCAAGCACACCCTCTCCGTCCTCGTCGAGAACAAGCCCGGCATCCTCGCCCGGATCGCGGCCCTGTTCTCCCGTCGCGGCTTCAACATCGACTCGCTGGCCGTCGGTGTCACGGAGCACCCCGACATCTCCCGCATCACCATCGTGGTGAACGTGATCGAGGCACTGCCGCTCGAACAGGTCACCAAGCAGCTCAACAAGCTCGTCAACGTGCTGAAGATCGTCGAGCTGGAACCCGGTTCGGCCGTTCAGCGCGAACTCGTTCTGGTGAAGGTCCGCGCCGACAACGAGACGCGCTCCCAGATCGTCGAGATCGTTCAGTTGTTCCGCGCCAAGACCGTGGACGTCTCCCCGGAGGCGGTCACCATCGAGGCGACCGGTGGCAGCGACAAGCTGGAGGCCATGCTCAAGATGCTGGAGCCGTTCGGCATCAAGGAGCTCGTCCAGTCCGGCACGATCGCGATCGGACGCGGGGCGCGTTCGATCACGGACCGGTCGCTGCGCGCTCTGGACCGGTCGGCCTAATCCCGGAAACCGTCTCGGTGCGGGCGGACAGCGCACACAGTCCGCCCGCATGCCGAGACCCGAAGACTTCCTTTCCCCCGCCCGCCGTACGGTGGGACGCAACACGAGCACACCAAGGAGAACCCCAGTGGCCGAGCTGTTCTACGACGACGACGCCGACCTGTCCATCATCCAGGGCCGCAAGGTCGCGGTCATCGGCTACGGCAGCCAGGGCCACGCCCACGCGCTGTCGCTGCGTGACTCGGGTGTCGACGTCCGCGTCGGTCTGCACGAGGGCTCCAAGTCCAAGGCGAAGGCCGAGGAGCAGGGCCTGCGCGTGGTGACGCCGTCGGAGGCCGCCGCCGAGGCCGACGTCATCATGATCCTGGTGCCGGACCCGATCCAGGCCCAGGTCTACGAGGAGTCCATCCAGGGCAACCTGAAGGACGGCGACGCGCTGTTCTTCGGCCACGGCCTGAACATCCGCTTCGGCTTCATCAAGCCCCCGGCCGGCGTCGACGTCGCCATGGTCGCCCCCAAGGGCCCGGGCCACCTGGTGCGCCGCCAGTACGAGGAGGGTCGCGGCGTTCCCTGCATCGCGGCCGTCGAGCAGGACGCGACCGGCAACGCCTTCGCGCTCGCGCTCTCGTACGCCAAGGGCATCGGCGGTACCCGTGCCGGCGTCATCAAGACGACCTTCACCGAGGAGACCGAGACCGACCTGTTCGGTGAGCAGGCCGTCCTCTGCGGTGGTACGGCGGCGCTGGTCAAGGCGGGCTTCGAGACCCTGACCGAGGCCGGCTACCAGCCGGAGATCGCCTACTTCGAGTGCCTCCACGAGCTGAAGCTCATCGTCGACCTGATGTACGAGGGCGGCCTGGAGAAGATGCGCTGGTCCGTCTCCGAGACCGCCGAGTGGGGCGACTACGTCACCGGCCCGCGCATCATCACGGACGCCACCAAGGCCGAGATGAAGAAGGTCCTCGCCGAGATCCAGGACGGCACGTTCGCCAAGAACTGGATGGAGGAGTACCACTCCGGTCTGAAGAAGTACAACGAGTACAAGACCCAGGACGAGAACCACCTCCTGGAGACCACGGGCAAGGAGCTGCGCAAGCTCATGTCGTGGGTGAACGACGACGAGGCGTGAGCCGAACGACGCGGGGGCCGGAGCGTGACGCTCCGGCCCCTTCGTCGAACCCCGGGTAACGCCGAGAACACGGCGTTGTCCATCCCGTCCAGCCACGGACGGGTGATCCTTCCGCAGCGGCGTAAGACGAACGGCGTGACGCCACTACACTGCTGCACAACATACGCGTCAGGCCCACAGCGTCGTGCGTCTTCCACGCGGCTAGCCAACCTCCACCGCCTGCGGCCGTCGGGACGGCCGTCCGCATTGGACTTGTGAGGACTCACGTGAGCTCGAAACCTGTCGTACTCATCGCTGAAGAGCTGTCGCCCGCGACCGTCGACGCCCTGGGCCCGGACTTCGAGATCCGGCACTGCAACGGCGCGGACCGCGCCGAACTGCTGCCCGCCGTCGCCGACGTCGACGCCATCCTGATCCGCTCGGCCACCAAGGTCGACGCCGAGGCCGTGGCGGCCGCGAAGAAGCTGAAGGTCGTCGCACGAGCCGGCGTCGGCCTGGACAACGTCGACGTCTCCGCTGCCACCAAGGCCGGCGTGATGGTCGTCAACGCCCCCACCTCGAACATCGTCACCGCCGCCGAACTGGCCTGCGGTCTCCTCCTCGCCACCGCGCGCAACATCCCGCAGGCCAACTCGGCCCTGAAGAACGGCGAGTGGAAGCGCAGCAAGTACACCGGTGTCGAGCTCGCCGAGAAGACCCTCGGTGTCGTCGGCCTCGGCCGCATCGGCGCGCTCGTCGCGCAGCGCATGTCCGCCTTCGGCATGAAGGTCGTCGCCTACGACCCCTACGTGCAGCCCGCCCGGGCCGCGCAGATGGGCGTCAAGGTGCTGTCGCTGGACGAGCTGCTGGAGGTGTCGGACTTCATCACCGTCCACCTCCCCAAGACCCCCGAGACCCTCGGCCTCATCGGCGACGAGGCGCTGCACAAGGTCAAGCCCTCGGTGCGCATCGTCAACGCCGCGCGCGGCGGGATCGTCGACGAGGAGGCGCTGTACTCGGCGCTCAAGGAGGGCCGCGTCGCCGGCGCCGGCCTCGACGTGTACGCGAAGGAGCCCTGCACGGACTCCCCGCTCTTCGAGCTCGACCAGGTCGTCTGCACCCCGCACCTCGGCGCCTCCACCGACGAGGCGCAGGAGAAGGCCGGCATCGCCGTCGCCCGCTCGGTGCGCCTGGCCCTCGCGGGCGAGCTCGTCCCCGACGCGGTGAACGTCCAGGGCGGTGTCATCGCCGAGGACGTCAAGCCGGGCCTGCCGCTCGCCGAGCGTCTCGGCCGCATCTTCACCGCCCTCGCGGGCGAGGTCGCGGTCCGTCTCGACGTCGAGGTGTACGGCGAGATCACCCAGCACGACGTCAAGGTGCTCGAACTCTCCGCGCTCAAGGGCGTGTTCGAGGACGTTGTCGACGAGACGGTGTCGTACGTCAACGCCCCGCTGTTCGCCCAGGAGCGCGGCGTCGAGGTCCGGCTGACCACCAGCTCGGAGTCCCCGGACCACCGCAATGTCGTCACCGTGCGCGGAACGCTCGGCGACGGCCAGGAGGTCTCGGTGTCCGGCACGCTGGCCGGGCCGAAGCACCTCCAGAAGATCGTCGCCGTCGGCGAGTACGACGTGGACCTCGCGCTCGCCGACCACATGGTCGTGCTGCGCTACGAGGACCGTCCCGGTGTCGTCGGCACCGTCGGCCGCATCCTCGGTGAGGCCGGCATCAACATCGGCGGTATGCAGGTCGCCCGTGCCGCGGTGGGCGGCGAGGCGGTCGCCGTCCTCACCGTGGACGACACGGTCTCGCCGACGGTGCTCGGTGAGCTGTCGGAGGAGATCGGAGCGGCTTCGGCTCGCTCGGTCAACCTCGTCTGAGGTCGCCCGCACCCCTGGGGGCTGCCGCCCCCAGACCCCCGCATCGGCCTGGACGGCCTCGTCCTCAAACGCCGGACGGGCTGGGAGCTTCCGCACACCGGGAGCACCGGCGCGTCCGGCGTTGTCGTATCGGCCTGGACGGCCTTGTCCTCAATCGCCGGACGGGCTGGGAGTTTCCGCACACCGGGAGCACCGGCGCGTCCGGCGTTGTCGTATCGGCCTGGACGGCCTTGTCCTCAATCGCCGGACGGGCTGGGAGTTTCCGCACCCCGGGGGCACTGGCGCGTCCGGCGTTGTCGTATCGGCCTGGGCGGCCTTGTCCTCAGGCGCGGGACGGGCTGGGAGTTTCCGCGCTCCGGGGGCACTGGCGCGTCCGGCGTTGTCGTATCGGCCTGGGCGGCCTTGTCCTCAGGCGCGGGACGGGCTGGGAGTTTCCGCGCTCCGGGGGCACTGGCGCGTCCGGCGTTGTCGTATCGGCCTGGGCGGCCTTGTCCTCAGGCGCGGGACGGGCTGGGAGTTTCCGCACCCCGGGGGCACTGGCGCGTCCGGCGTTGTCGTATCGGCCTGGACGGCCTTGTCCTCAAATGCCGGACGGGCTGGGGGCTTGCGCACTCCGGGGGCATTGGCGTGTCCGGTGTTTGTGGTTGCTGTGGTGCGCAAGCGGGGGAGTGCAGCAGCAAGAAATAGCCCCTCCGGCGTTTGAGGAGCGGGGTCTGGGGCGGAGCCCCAGGGCAGGGGACGGGTAGGGGCGGCGGGGGCGAAGAAACCCGGGGCGGCGCCGACCTGGGGCCGAGGCATCCACAGCCGAGGGCATCCGCGCCGGGTGTCCGGGCCGAGGCATCCGGGCCGGGGTGTCCGGGCCGGGGTGTCCGCGCCGGGTGTCCGGGCCGGGTGTCCGATCGAGGCCTGCGGAGCGTCGGGGCCGGGTTCCGGGACCGTTCCGGCCGGGGTCCGGGGACCGTTCCGGCCGGGGGCAGGGGGACCGTTCCGGCCGGGGTCAGGGGCCGTCCGGGCCGGGGGTGACCAGGCCCTCCCGGTAGGCGATGACGACGGCCTCCGTGCGACTCGCGGCACCCAGCTTCGCGAGGATGTTGGACACGTGCACACTCGCGGTCTTGCCGCTGATGAAGAGCTCCTCCCCGATCTGACGATTGGTGCGCCCCCGGGAGAGCAACAGCAGGACATCGCTCTCCCGGGCGGTCAGCAGGGGGGAGCGGTCCGCGCCGGACGGCGCCTCGCCCAGCCGCCCGCGCCGCACAAGCGCATCCACGGCCTCACGCAGCGGCTCCGCCCCCAGCCGGACCGCGGTCCCACGCGCCTCCCGCGCCTGCTCGGCGGCCTCCACCCGTCGGTCCGCCGCGAGCAGCGCCTCGGCGAGCCGCCACCGGCAACGGGCCAGCTCGTACGGATCGCCGTAACCGAACGCGGTGACGGCCTTCTCCCAGGCCGGCACGTCCGGCCCGGAGTGCGCGCGCAGCCACTCCGCTTCGGCCCGCGCCAGCCAGGCCAGCCCCTCCGGCCCCTGCCGCGACCCGTCCTCGCCCCGGTCCGCGGTGACCCGCGCGGTCTCCACCAGCTCGGCCGCGGTGTCGGTCCACCGGCGCGCCCCCGCCTCGTCCCCGGTCAGCCGCAGCTCCACGGCCGTGTCCGCGACCGCGGACAGGGCGAGGGCGGCCAGCCGGACCCCGACGTCGGGCCGGTCGGTGGCCGTGTTCCCGGTGAGCGCGCTGATCGTGTCGCGCATCCGCCCGACGGCGGCGTCGGCGTCCCCGCGCAGGGCGGCGGCGTCGGTCAGCACGATCCCGCCGATGAGGGTGGCCAGCCAGTCGAACGGTCCCGTCAGCAGGGCACGGGCGCGGTCGTCGGCGTCCTCGTCACCGCGCGCCACGGCCACGTACAGGGCGGGTCCGGTCGCGAACCCGGCCGCGGCGGGCAGCCGTTCGGCATCGGCCGCCGCCGCGGTGACGCACTCGTCCCAGCGGCCCAGGGTGTAGAGCACCAGGGACTGGAGGTAGCGCAGCTCCAGCGCGTACGGCGAGGAGACGAGACCGGAGCGGCGGGCACGGTCCAGGCCCTCGCCGAGCCAGTTCAGGCACTCGTCGAGGTCGCCCGATTCGTAGCAGCCGATGGCGAGGTTGTAGAGCGCGCGCATCTCGACCGGGACGTTGCCGGAGCCGCGTGCCAGTTCGCGGGCCTGCCGCAGCCGGTCGCGGCCCCGCCGCGTACGCCGGTTGTCCGGCTCCAGGCCGACCAGGGAGACCAGCAGATCGGCCTGCGCGTCGACGAGCCGGAGCTGTTCGGCGGTACGCAGCGCCTGCCGGGCGACCCGCTCGGCGTCCTCGTCCCGGCCCACGTACCGTGCCGCCATGACATGGGTGGCCGCCGCCCACACCCAGGTGTACGACGGAGGCTCCTCGGGGATCATGGCGAGCGCTTCGCTGCTGTAGGTGAAGGCCGCCTTCAGGCTGTCGATGCGCATCAGGTTGCCCGCGAGGGTGTAGCGGACGCGCGCCGCGAGTTCCGAGTCGGCGTCCGAGCCCGCCCGGGCCAGCGCGGCGCGGGTGAGGTGGACCGCCCGGTGGGACTCGCCGGCCCGCGCGGCCGCCGCGGAGGCGCGCAGGGTGAGGGTCACCGGGTCGCCGTCCCCCGGGCGGGCCGCGGCGTCCACCGCGGGCCACAGTTCGAGGGCCATCTCCACGTGGCGCAGCTCTTCGGCGGGCGCGCCGACCTGCTGGGCGTGGTCGGCGGCTTCGAGCGAGGCCGTCAGCGCGTCGGCGAGGTCGTGGCTCTCGCGCGAGTGATGGGCCCGCTCCGCCGCGCTCCGTGCCGAACGGCCGTTCTCCGCGAGGAGCCTGGCGAAGGTTCCGTGCAACCGGACCCGCTCGCCCGGCAGCAGGTCGGCGTACACGGCCTCGCGGGTCAGAGCGTGCCGGAACGAGTACGCGGCAGCTTCGTCGGGGACGAGCAGCTGCCGGCCGACGGCCTCGCGCAGCGCCGACTCCAGCGCGTCCTCCGGCAGTTGTACGGCGTCGCGCAGCAGGTCGTGCTCGACGCGGCGGCCGGCGACGGCGGCCGTGCGCAGCACCTGCTGGGCGGTCTCGGAGAGTTGCTCGATCCGGATGAGGAGGACGTCGGCGAGGCCGCTGGGCATGGCGGGGGAGGCGGGGTCGACGCCGCCCGGCAGCGCGGCGAGCAGTTCCTCCGCGTAGAAGGCGTTGCCCTCGGCGCGTTCGACGATGCGGGTGACCGTGGTGTCCGGCACGGGGTCCGTGCGCAGGGCCCGGACGAGGCGGGCCACCTCGGCGTCGGGCATGGGCCGCAGTTCGAGGCGGTCGACGGCGGGCAGTCGTATCAGTTCGGCGAGCAGGGGGCGCAGGGGGTGGCGCCGGTGCAGGTCGTCCGCCCGGTAGGAGGCGAAGACCGCGAGGCGGTGCGCGGCGGCGCCGGCCGCCGGCCGTTGCAGGACGCCGCGGCTGAGCAGGAAGCGCAGGAGGTCGCGGGAGGACTGGTCCGCCCAGTGCAGGTCTTCGAGGACCAGCAGCAGCGGGCTGATGTCGGTGACGGCGGCGAGGAGTCCGGCCAGCCCCTCGAAGAGCTGGAGCCGTCCGCCGTGGTCCGCGCCGGTGCCGGGGCCGGCGCCGAGCAGCGGGCCCACGGCAGGGTGCGCCGCGAGGGCGGGGGCGAAGCGTTCGTCCGCGGCGAGGGCACCGAGGATCTCCGTGAACGGCAGGTACGGCAGGCCTACGTCACCGAGGTCCACGCAGTGGCCGGTGAGGACCGTCATGCCGATGGCGGCGGCGTGGGCCGCGGCTTCCGCGAGGGTGCGGGTCTTGCCGACGCCGGCGTCGCCCGCCACCAGCACGGCGCGCGGGTCGCCCTGCTTCGCCCGCTCCAGCACGCCGGTGAGCCGGGCGAGTTCGTCCGCGCGGCCGATGAACGGCGTACCGAAAGTCTGTGCCACGAGGACATCCTGGCACGCGGCTCGGACAGGACGGCTCCGACCGACGTACTCGGACCGACGGGCCCGAGGGGGCGGCGAGGGGGAGCGGCGGCTCCGGCCTGTGCGCCGGGACCGGCGGGGACCCTGGGCGTGGCGACCGGAAGCGGCGGCTCCGGCCTGTGCACTCCGACCAATGGCGCGCTCGGCGGGTGGCGACCGGCGCGACGGCTCCGTCCTGCGTGCTCCGGCCCGCGTACTCCGACCGACGCGGGCCGACCGACGGGCCCCGGCAGCTGGCGATCACGGCGACGGGCCGCGACAGGTGGCGACCACGGCGACTGGCTTCCAGCAGGTGGCGACCTGAACGGTGGACCTCGGTAGACGGCGACCCGAGCACGCGGTTCAGACCCGTTCCGGCCTCGCGTGCCCCGTGCGCGAGCCTCCGAGCGGCGGGCCTCCGGGACGAGGGACCCGGTCCCACGCACGCGAGGGGCCCGGATCCACCCTGCGGTGGTCCGGGCCCCTCGCGGAACGTGCTCGGTGGACCGTGTCAGGCGGTCGCGCCCTCCGCCTCCGGGTGCGTGGCGTCCGGGCTTTCGGCCTCCCGGACGTGCACCTTCCGCAGGGTCGCGGTGGCCAGGGCCGCCGCCCCCAGCAGTACGACCGTGCCCGCGATCGCCGCCGCCTGCATGCCGTGGGTGAAGGCCTCCCGGGCGGCCGTCGCCAAGGCCTGGCCGGTGTCGCCGGGGAGCTGCCGGGCCACGGCCAGCGCGCCGCCGAGGGTTTCGTGGGCGGGGGCCGGAACCCCGGAGGGCATGTCGTGACGGTAGACCGCGGTGCCGATGGAGCCGAGGACGGCCATGCCCAGCGCGCCGCCGAACTCGGCGCCCGTCTCCAGCAGGGAGGACGCGGCACCGGCGTTGCCGATGGGCACCGTGCCGAGGGCGAGGTCCATCATCTGCGACATCACGGTGACGATGCCGGAGGCGAGGACACCGGCGCCGGCGAGGACGAGCCACATCGAGTCGGTGCCGGCGAGGGCCAGCAGCGCGTAGCCGCAGGCGGCGGTGACGAAGCCGCCGGAGACGACGTGGGCGCGGTGCACGCCCTTCTGCACGAGCTGCGCGGCGACCGGCGCGGCGACGCCGACCAGGACGGTGGGGAGCAGCGCCCACAGCGCGGCCTCCATGGAGCTCTTGCCGAGCACGGACTGGAGGTACTGCGTGGTGAAGAACGCCGATCCCATCATCCCGAAGGACGAGACCAGGTTGAGGACGACGGCGGGGGCGAAGCCCCGGCCGCGGAACAGGGCGGGGGAGATGAGCGGGGACTTCGTGGTGCGCTGGCGGTGGACGAAGAGGGCGGTGAAGAGCAGGCCGACGGTGATGGAGACGACGTAGCGGACGTTCCAGCCCTCGGAGGGGATCTCCTTGATGCCGTAGATGACGGGGAGGACGGCGGCCATCGACAGCGGCACGCCGAGCAGGTCGAAGCGGCCGGGGTTCGGGTCCTTGGACTCGGGGAGCAGGATCGGGCCGAGTATCAGCAGCAGCGCCATCGCGGGCAGGTTGACCAGGAAGACCGAGCCCCACCAGAAGTACTCGACGAGGACGCCGCTCATCACCGAGCCGAGCGCGATGCCGCCGGTCATGACGCCGGACCACAGTCCGATCGCCTTCGCGCGCTGTCCGGGGTCGGTGAACATCGTGCGGATGATCGCCATCGTCGACGGCATCAGGGTCGCTCCGCCGATGCCGAGGACCGCGCGGGCGGCGATCAGCATCTCGGCGCTGTCGGCGTAGGCGGCGATCACGGAGGCCGTGCCGAAGGCGGCGGCACCGATCAGCAGGAGCTTGCGGCGGCCGATGCGGTCGCCGAGGGAGCCCATCGTCATCAGCAGGCCCGCGAGCACGAACGCGTAGATGTCGAAGATCCAGAGCTGCTGGGTGCCGCTGGGCTCCAGGTCCGCGCTGATCGCGGGGATCGCGAAGTAGAGGACCGAGACGTCCATGGAGACCAGGAGCAGCGGAAGCATCAGGACGCCGAGGGCGGTCCATTCGCGGCGGCCGGCGGGAGCGCCGGACGCGAAGGCGGTCGTGCTCTTCGGGTTCGTCATGGCAGTGACTGTACGGACGTCTTAAACGCTTGTCTAGTACGAGCGTATAAGACGTTGGTTTGATACGTGCGTATAGGACGCTTGTGTGGATCGGGGTACGCTGACCCGCATGGGACACCGTGAGGATCTGCTCGAAGGCGCCAAGCGCTGCCTGCTGGCGAAGGGGTTCGTGCGCACCACGGCGCGCGACATCGTGAAGGAGTCGGGGACGAACCTGGCGTCCATCGGCTACCACTACGGCTCCAAGGACGCGCTCCTCGCCCAGGCCTACGTCGAACTCATCTCGGACGTCGGCGGGACGTTCGAGTCCATCGGCGCCGGCGGGGCCGTCGGGGAGCCGGGCTCGCTCGCCCGCTTCCAGGAGGTCTGGACGAACGTCACCCGGTCCTTCGTCGAGGACCGCGCGATCTGGATGCTCACCTTCGAGGTCATCACCAACACCGACCGGCTGCCCACGGTCCGCGATCACCTGGTGAAGGCCTCGGACGAGGGGCGCCGTGGCCTCGTCCCCCTGCTCATGGGCGGATCCGAGGACGACGTGGACGAGGAGACGCTGCGCACGGTGGGCGGCTTCTACCAGATCCTGCTCAACGGACTCAGCGTGCAGTGGCTCTTCGACGCGGACTCGGCGACGACCGCCGAGCAGCTGACCGAGGGCCTGCGACGGGTGCTCGACGGCGCGGCGAAGGGCAGCCAGGGGGAGACGGCCGCCGGCTGACGTCGTACGGGGCTGACGTCGGACGGGCAGGCCCCCGGCGCCCGGGGGCCTCGGCACGGCGCGCTCAGCACGACGGCCGCGCGGGTGCCTCCGTGTGCCGGTCGCGCACGGCGGGCACCAGTGCCACCAGCATCAGGACGGCGGTGAGCACGAACGCCCAGGAGTAGCCCGTCCACCCGGCGAGCGCGCCGAAGCCGACCGCGCCGACGCCCATGCCGCCGTCGTACGCGAGGTTCCAGAGCGCGGTGACGGTGCCGTACCCGGAGGCGGAGACCCGTGTGTACATGAGCGTCAGCGTCGCGTTCTGGGCGATGCCGAAGCCGATGCCGAACAGGGCGACCCCGGCGAGCACGGCGACCGCACTGCCGGTCGCGGCGGTGACCAGCATCCCCACGGCGGACAGGACCAGAGCGGGCAGCACCAGCCGCGCGGGCCCGTGCCGGTCGGCGTGGCGGCCCGCCACCCAGCGTGCCGCCGTCGACGCGGCGGGCTGGACGAAGAGGGCGACCGCGACCACGCCGTCCAGCGCGGCGGGCACCGCGAGCGGCAGGAACGTGACGACGATGCCGGTCGCGACGGCCGTGGCCGCGAAGACCGCGGCGGGCCGCACCAGGCCTCCGGTGCGCAGGCCGGCCACCACACCCACCGGCTTCTCCCCACCGGGCGCGGGCTCCTGACGGCCCGGCAGACCCGGCACGGAGGCGACCGAGGCCAGGGCCGCCACACCCGCGGCGACCGCGACGGGCGTGTAGCCGACGTGCGTGGCGAGCCACACGCCCAGCGGCAGGGCGATCAGCGAGGGGACGCCGGAGACCACTCCGACCAGGGCCAGCCCCTCACCGCGCCGCTCGGCCGGGATGAGCGACGCGGTCAGCGCCCCGCCCGCGACCAGGGTGAGCGCGAAGCCGAGGCCCCGCACCAGGCACACCGCCACGATCCACGCAAGGTCGTGCGAGAGGGTCAGGACCAGGGCGGGCGCGCCGAGCAGGACCAGCCCGACGACCAGCGCGAACCGGTGGCCGTAACGAGCCACGAAACGGGGGGCGGCCAGCTCGCCGAGGACGGTGGACAGCATCAGCGCGCCGGTGGCCGGGCCCGCGCCCGACGCCGTCGCGTAGCGGGGGACGACCGACAGGAGCAGGAAGAAGCCGGTCGAGGCGCCGACCATGCTCACGAAGCGGAGCAGCAGCGGACGGGTGACCAGACGCGGGCGGGCCGGGGAAGTCGTCGCGGTAGTCGTCATGGGAACGACGCTAGGTGCGCGCCGGACCGCCGGTAAGCTCCAATTCCATGCCGTTGCAGTGGGCCGGTCTGTCACCCGAACTGCTCCTGTCCGTCGACCGGGACAGCGGCGAGCAGCTGCGTGCCCAGCTGGAGCGCCAGGTCCGCGACGCGATCCGCACCGGCCGCCTCGGCCCCGGCGAGCGCCTGCCGTCCTCCCGCGAACTGGCCCGTACGCTCGGCCTGTCCAGAGGTCTGGTCCAGGACTGCTACGCCCAACTCCAGGCGGAGGGCTACCTGGTGACCCGGGTCGGCTCCGCCACCCGGGTCGCGACGGTCGCCCACGTGCCCGCCGCGCCGGTCCCCGCGACCCCGGCGGCCCCACGGCTCATCGCCGACTTCCGCCACGGCGTACCGGACCTGGGCGGCTTCCCCCTCACCGACTGGCTCTGGGCGATACGCGAGGCGGGCCGGGCCATGCCGACCTCCGGCCTCGACTACGGCGACCCGCGCGGGAGTTCCGTCCTGCGCGAGGTGCTGGCCGGCTATCTGCGCCGGGTGCGGTCCGCGGCGGCCGACCCCGAACGGATCGTGGTCTGCTCCGGATACGCGCAGGGCCTGGGCCTCACCCTGCACGCACTGGCCCGGACCGGCGTGCGCGTCGTGGCGTACGAGGACCCGGGTGCGCCCGCCACGGCGACGGCCGCGGCCGAGGCCGCGGGCCTGACGGCGGTGCCCGTCCCGGTCGACGAGGACGGCGTCGACGTCGCCGCGCTCGACGCCACCGGAGCGCGGGCCGTCATCGTCACCCCGGCCCACCAATGGCCGACCGGAGTGGTCCTCGCCCCCGGGCGCCGACTCGCCCTCGTCGACTGGGCGGCACGACGGGACGCGTACGTCGTCGAGGACGACTACGACGCGGAGTTCCGCTACGACCGCGAGCCCGTGGGCGCACTTCAGGGGCTCGCGGCGGACCGGGTGATCTCCGTCGGCACCGTCAGCAAGTCCCTCGCGCCGGCGCTGCGCATCGGTTGGCTGCTCTGTCCGCCCGCGCTCACCGACCCGCTCACCCGGGCCAAGCACCTCACCGACCGCGGCTCCCCGACCCTCGACCAACTGGCCCTCGCCCGGCTGATCGAGTCCGGCCGCCACGACCGTCATCTGCGCCGCATGCGGACGGTCTACGCGGCCCGGCGCGCGGCCCTCGTCTCGGCGCTCGCCGAGCACGCCCCCGCGGTGCGTCTCACGGGCCTCGCCGCCGGCTTCCACGCGGTCGCCCACCTCACCCCGGATGCCGACGAGCAGGCCGTCGTGGCCGCGGCGCGGGAACGCGGCGTCGGCCTCTACGGCATGAGCCCGTGCCGCTCGACCGGCGCGAGCGAGCCGCCCCGGCTGGTCCTGGGCTTCGGGGACGTGGGCGAACGGGCGATCACCGAGGGCATCGCGGCCGTCGGCGACCTGCTGGCGGGCCCCTGACGGCGCGCCGGCCCGCACGGCCCTACAGCCGGGCCCCCTTCAGGGCCATGTGCAGCAGCAGCCGGTCCTCGCCGTCGTCCAGGTCCAGGCCGGTGAGCTGTTCGACCCGGGACAGGCGGTAGTAGAGCGTCTGGCGGTGGACGCCCAGCTCGGCGGCGGTACGGCCGGCCTGGCCCGCGCAGTCGAGGAACACCTCGGCCGTGCGCGCCAGTTCGCGGTGGGCGGGCGCCAGCAGCGCCTTCACCACGGGGTCGTGGGCCACCTCCGGGGGAAGGGAGGTGAGCAGTCTGAAGGGGCCGATGGACGCCCACTCGGCGACCGGGCCGAGCCGCGGCTCGGCGAGGACGGCGCGGGCGGCGGCGGAGGCCTCCTGCCAGGCGGCCCCGAGCTCCGCGAGACCCACGCGGGCCACGGCGACCCCGGCCGCGGCCCGGCCCCGCCCGCCGCGTGCGCCGGCCCTGGTCCGTGCGCCCTCCCTGGTGCCCGGGAGCCGTCCGTCCTCCCCGCGTGTCGCGTCCGGGCCGCCCGCCGACGGCCCGCTCTCCCGGCGCCCGCCCTCCGCTTCCCGCACGAACCGGGAGGCCGCCGTCAGCGCCGGGGAGAGCACGTCCGCCGACCTCAGCCGCACGAGCAGCGCCAGACTCTGCCCGGGGTCCCCTGCCTCGGGGGCGTGAGAGGTGCCCTCACCCCACGGCACCGTGCACAGCGCGGTCGCGCCCGGCACCGTACGGGCGGAGGGGGCGTCGTCCGGGTCGGCCGACGGCCACGGCGCCACGCAGACGACGGTGTGCAGGACGTCGGCGCGCGGACCGAGCGCCGACCGCAGCTCGGCGACGGCCATGTCGCGCTGCCAGCCGCGCTCCGCGGTGAGCACCGCGCGCAGCTCGCGGGTGAGGTCCGCGCCCGCCTGCGCCTCGTCCGCGAGCAGGGCGCCGATACGGGAGGCGACCTCCATGGCGGCGGCGAGCTGGGCGGCGGTGGGACCGGGGTCGTCGTCGAGGAGCCAGACGTAGCCGAGGACGACACCCCGATGGCGTACGGGCAGACAGATCCTCCCGCGGTACACGCCCGCCTCCGGGGTGGGCGGGATACGCACCGGACCGGTGGCGCGGGTGATGCCGAAGCCCTCGAACCAGGTGCGGACCGCCGCGGTGGAGCGGCGCGTGAGGATCGAGCGGGCGCGCACGGGGTCCAGGGCCGATGGATCGAGCTCGCCCTCGGAGTCGTAGGCGCCGAAGGCGATGAGCTCGAAGTCCCGGTTCTCCAGCGTCGCCGGGACGCCGAGCAGTGCCGAGATCTCGTCGACCAGCTCCTGGTAGTCCCCTCTGTATTCACCCGTCACCCGGGCATTCTCCCGCATTTTCGCGCGGCCTTCATACATCTGTCTGAGATCCAGGGCACGGATGCGTGACAGCTGTCGATGGCAGAGGATCGGAGCGATCCATAGGTTTCACGGTGGTTCTCCGTGCCGTACCCGAATGGTCGGGATTCGGCCTCCTGCTGGCTTTGTTGTGGAGGTGCCCCGTGCTGGGTCCCGTGATTCTCGCCGCCTCGCGCAGCGACAAGATGCGCCGTCTGATCTCGGCGGCCCCGGTGACCAAGCCGGTCGTCGACCGCTTCATACCCGGCGAGACCGTCGACCAGGTCGTCCCCATCATCCGGGAGCTCACGGGCAAGGGCCTCGAGGTCACGATGGACGTCGTCGGCGAGGACATCACGACCCCCGAGCAGGCCACCGCGGCCCGTGACGCCTACCTGGACCTGATCGAGCGCCTCAAGCAGCTCGACCTCGGCACCAAGGCCGAGATGTCCATCAAGCTGTCGATGTTCGGCCAGGCGCTGGAGGGCGGCCACGAGCTCGCCCTCGCCAACGTCCGCCCGGTTGTCGAGGCCGCCGCCGCCATCGGCACCACCGTGACGCTGGACGCCGAGGACCACACCACCCTCGACTCGATGTTCGCCATCCACGAGGAGCTGCGGAAGGACTTCCCGCAGACCGGCTGCGTCATCCAGGCCTACCTCTTCCGCACCGAGGCCGACGCCCGCCGCCTCGCCGAGAGCGGCAGCCGTGTCCGCCTGGTGAAGGGCGCCTACAAGGAGCCCGCCGAGGTCGCCTACCAGCAGAAGGCGGAGACCGACAAGGCGTACGTGCGCATCCTGAAGATCCTGATGGAGGGCGAGGGGTACCCGATGATCGGGTCGCACGACCCGCGGCTCATCTCCATCGCGCAGGAGCTCGCGCGCAAGGCCGGGCGCAAACTGGACGAGTACGAGTTCCAGATGCTGTACGGCATCCGCAGCGACGAGCACCTGCGGCTCGCCGCCGAGGGGCACCGCATGCGTGTGTACACCGCGTACGGCACCGACTGGTACGGCTACTTCATGCGCCGCCTCGCGGAGAAGCCCGCCAACCTGCTCTTCTTCGCCCGCTCGATCCTCACCAAGGGCTGAGCCCGAACCACCCGCTCACTAAGGAGTACGGAACACATGGACGCTGTGACCCAGGTCCCCACCCCCGTCAACGAGCCGGTGCACGGCTACGCCCCCGGCTCGCCCGAGCGTGCCCGCCTGGAGGCCAAGCTCAAGGAGCTGGCCGAGAACCCGATCGAGCTGTCGATGACCATCGGCGGCGAGAAGCGGCTCGGCGGCGGTGAGCGCTTCGAGGTCGTGCAGCCGCACAACCACAAGGCGGTCATCGGCACCGGCGCGCACGCCACCCAGCAGGACGCGCAGGACGCCATCGACGCCGCCCTCGCGGCCGCGCCGGCCTGGCGCGCGATGTCCTTCGACGACCGCGCCGCGATCATCCTGCGCGCCGCCGAGCTGCTCGCCGGCCCGTGGCGCGAGACGCTGGCCGCCTCCACGATGCTCGGCCAGTCGAAGACCGCCCAGCAGGCCGAGATCGACACCCCGTGCGAGCTCGTCGACTTCTGGCGCTTCAACGTCCACTACGCCCGTCAGATCCTCGCCGAGCAGCCGCCGGCGAACTCCCCGGGCGTGTGGAACCGCATGGACCACCGTCCGCTGGAGGGCTTCGTCTACGCGATCACGCCCTTCAACTTCACCGCGATCGCGGGCAACCTGCCCACCGCTCCGGCGCTCATGGGCAACGTCGTCGTGTGGAAGCCGTCCCCGACGCAGACCCACGCCGCCGTGCTGCTGATGCAGCTCCTGGAGGAGGCGGGCCTGCCCAAGGGCGTCATCAACCTCGTCACCGGTGACGGCATCGAGGTGTCCAAGGTCGCCCTGGAGCACCGCGACCTCGCCGGCATCCACTTCACCGGCTCGACGAAGACCTTCCAGTACCTGTGGAAGACGGTCGGCAACAACATCGAGAAGTACCGCTCCTACCCGCGTCTGGTCGGCGAGACCGGCGGCAAGGACTTCGTCGTCGCCCACCCGTCGGCGGACCGCGCGGTTCTCAAGACCGCACTGACCCGCGGTTCCTTCGAGTACCAGGGCCAGAAGTGCTCGGCGAGCTCCCGCGCCTACATCCCGGCCTCCATCTGGAACTCCGGTTTCAAGGAGGAGTTCGCGGCCGAGGTCGACTACCTGACCATGGGTGACGTCACCGACCTGTCGAACTTCATCGGCGCGGTCATCGACGAGCGTGCGTTCGCCAAGAACAAGGCGGCCATCGACCGCGCGAAGGACGACGAGACCTGCACGATCATCGCGGGCGGCTCGTACGACGACTCCGTCGGCTACTTCGTGCGCCCGACCGTCGTCGAGTGCTCGGACCCGGAGAACGAGGTCTTCACGACCGAGTACTTCGGCCCCTTCCTCGCCGTGTACGTCTACGAGGACGACAAGTACGACGAGATGCTGACCCAGATGGAGTCGGCGTCCGACTACGCGCTCACCGGCGCGGTCATCTCCGGCGACCGCGCGGCGGCCGCGTACACGATGGAGAAGCTCCGCTACGCGGCGGGCAACTTCTACATCAACGACAAGTCGACCGGTGCCGTCGTCGGCCAGCAGCCCTTCGGCGGCGGCCGTGCCTCCGGCACCAACGACAAGGCCGGCGCCCCGCAGAACCTGATGCGCTGGACGCTGACCCGCGCCATCAAGGAGACGCTGGTGCCGCCGACCGACTACGGCTACCCGCACATGGGCTGACCGCTAGCGGACATGCCGGGCCAGGAAGTCGCCGATCAGGGCGGCTGCCTGGCCCGCGTGCGTTTCCAGGGCGAAGTGGCCGGCGGGGAGCAGGTGGATCTCGGCCTGCGGGAGGTCGCGCCGGAAGGCGAGGGCGCCCGCCGGGACGAAGATCTCGTCGTGCGCGCCCCAGACGGCGAGCAGTGGGACCTGGCTGTCGCGGAAGTACTCGTGGAACGCCGGGTAGAGGGCGAAGTTGGAGCCGTAGTCGGAGATCAGGTCGAGCTGGATCTCGCTCTGGCCCGGGCGGGCCATGCGGGCCGCGTCGTGCTCGTAGGCGTCGGGGCTGACGAGCGTCGGGTCCGGGACGCCGTGCAGGTACTGCCACTTGATGCCGTCCGGGCTGCTGATCTCCCTGACCGGCGCCTCGGTCTCGGGCGTGCGCTGCGCGATCAGCGCGAGCACCGGTGCCCACGCGTCGGCGCCCAGGCCCTCCTCGTACGCGTTGCCGTTCTGCGTGATGATCGCGGTCACCCGCTCGGGGTGCGCGAGGGCCAGGCGCAGGCCGATCGGGGCGCCGTAGTCCTGGATGTAGAGCGCGTACTCCTTCAGTCCGAGCTGCTCGGTGAACTCGCCGGTGATCTCGGCCAGTCGGTCGAAGGTGTAGCGGAACTCGTCGGCGGCGGGCGTCGCCGAGCGGCCGAAGCCGATGTGGTCGGGGGCCACGAGGTGGTAGCGGTCGGCGAGCAGCGGCATCAGGTCCCGGAACATGTGCGAGCTGGTCGGGAAGCCGTGCAGGAGGAGCAGGACGGGGGCGTCGGCGGGGCCCGCCTCCCGGTAGGCGATCTCCAGGCCTCGGACGGTGGTGGTGCGGTGGTGGATCCGGTGCGCGGTCATGACGGTTCCCCTAACCCCTGAAGTTCTCCTTGGTGGTGAGATCACCTCACCATATCCATGACTAACCGGTCAAGATGTTTTTGGAGGTTAGGCCGACGGAGGGTCAACTCCCCGGCGATACTGGCCGGATGACCCTCCGACTGCGCACGGCCCACACCGCGGACCTCGCCCCGGGCGACCTCCGTGCCGTCCGCGAGCTCCTGGACGCCGCCTTCGACGGGGGCTTCGACGACCACGACTGGGACCATGGACTCGGCGGCCTCCACGTCCTCGTGCACGACGCGCGGGGCCTGGCCGCCCACGGTTCGGTGGTCCAGCGCCGCGTCCTGCATCGCGGCCGTTCGCTGCGTACCGGATACGTGGAGGCGGTCGGTGTGCGCGCCGACGTGCGGCGCACGGGCCTGGGCGGGCGGGTGATGGCCGAGCTGGAGCGCATCGTCGACGGCGCGTACGCGCTGGGCGCGCTCTCCGCGAGCGAGGAGGGCGCCGCGCTCTACGCGGCCCGCGGCTGGCGGGTCTGGCCGGGCCGGATCTGCGTGCTCGGCCCGGACGGCGTGGTGCGGCTGCCGGAGGAGGAAGGGACCACCTTCGTCCGCCCCTCGTCGGCCGGCCCACTCGATCCCGCGCACGAGCTGGTCCTCGACTGGCGCGACGGCGACGTGCTCTGACGCCGGACCGGACGGGCGGCGGCCACCCTGCGGCCGCATCCATCCGTGAGCGATGTGACCAGTGGGATCAGTGCAGGTCAGAGCGGTGTGACCCGAATCGCCGTCTCAGATAGTAGGAAGTCCGACTAACTGTGGAGACAGATGCCCGCTCCTCGCCTAGTTTTGTAGGAGCCGAACGTCTCGCTCGACCCAGCGAATGGCGGTCGTGAGCCGGAGCCCCTGGCAGGTAACCCCTGCGGCACCGCTCCCCGCCCCATCCGGCGTCTCGTAAATCCCTCACCGCACTTCCGGACCACCGCGTCCGGAGGCAAAGGAGTCGATTCATCATGGCCGAGACGACCGTCCGCCGAGTCCGCCACATCTCCCGTACGAGCGATTCCGACCGCAAGAACGCGGCAGCGGCCCTCCAGCGCGCCCTCGACCGCCGGGACAACGGCGGCGAGACGGGCCACTGAGCCGACCGCACGCCCCGGCCGACGGCCGGGCCACGTACCGGGAGCCGCACCCGCACGGGGTGCGGCGCGGGGCTCACGCGCCGCGCCGCACCTCGAAGTGGTCGATGCGCTCGCCGCTCTGCGCGAGCGCCGACACCTTGAGCCGGGGAGTGGTGCCCGCCTCCGCCTCCACGGAGAGGAAGGAGAAGCCGGTGTACCGCACCCGTGACCACTCCACGGTCTCGGCCCTCTGCTGCCGGGAGCCGGTCCAGTGGAAGGTCTCGACGGACTCGCGGTTGTCGACCTTCCCCTCGTAGCTGTCCTTCACCCCGGTGGGGAACCGGTACAGGCTCTTGCCCGCGCCGCCCGCCGTGACGTGGACGATCCCGTCCCGTGTCGGATCCGTCGACGCGCCGACCGGGACGCGCCTGCCGACCTTTCCGCCCTTGATGGCGTCGGTCCGCTCGTACACGTGGTTGTGGCCGTTGATCACCAGGTCCACCTGGTGCTTGGCGAACAGCGGCCCCCAGGTGTCCCGCACCCCGCCGTCGGAGGCGTGCGTCGCCGTGGAGTACGCGCAGTGGTGGAAGAAGACCACCACGAAGTCGGCCGTCCGCCGCAGCTCGCCGAGCCGCCTGTCGAGCCAGGCCGTCTGCCGCCCGCCCGAGTAGCCCTTGTTGGCGGGGATCTCGTACGACACGTCGTTCGCGTCCAGCGCCACGATCCCGACATTGCCGTACGTGAAGGAGTAGACGCCCGGCGCCTTGCGCGCGTCGAAGCCGTTGTCCGGGAGCGACCAGCGGGCCGACTGGCCCCCGTAGCCGTTCGGCGAGTACCACGCCTCCATGTCGTGGTTGCCGGTCGTCACCATCCACGGCACCGACTTCGCCACGGACTCGGTCTGCTTGAGGAACAGGTCCCAGGCGCTGGGGTCGTAGATGTCGGAATCCTTGCCGAGCCCGACCGAGTCCGCGTAGCAGATGTCGCCCGCGTGCAGGTGGAAGGCCGGGTGGCGGCCGAGGATCAGCTTGTCGTTGGCGAGCGCCTCGGGAGTGACGCCCTGGTCGCCGAAGGCGGTGAACACGAACTTCTCGGCAGCGGCGGGCGCCGTGCGGAAACGGCCGACCGTCGCGTGCCGGTCGCGCGCCGCCGGGTCGAACCCCTCGTGGCCGACGCCGTAGTAGTACGTCGTGCCGGGGCGCAGCCCGTCGAGCGCCGCGTGCAGGTAGTACTGGTCCAGCGCGAACCGCTGGCCCGGCAGGCCGGGCGTGTGCAGGGGCCTGACCTCGGCCTCGATCTTCCGGCTCAGCTCCCAGGGCGTCAGCCCCACCCGCACGTACGGCTTCCTGACCGCGAGCGGCACCTGCCAGGAGACGCGCATCTGGGTCCGCGGGTCCGCGCCGAAGGCCAGGTGGCGGCCGAAGGGCGTGACGACGGAGCCGTGCACCTGCCCGGTCGCCGTACGCACGGACGGGCCGGACGTGCGCGTCGCCGCCCCCGCCCCCTGCGAGCAGCCGGCCAGCAGACCGCCGCCCGCGAACGCGCCCGCGGTGACCAGGGCGCGCCTGCGGGTCAGCTTCGTCCGCAGGTACTCGTGCTGCTCGGCCATGCTCATACGGCGCGCGAGTTGTTCCGGGATGCCGACGTCAGGGGTGTCCATGTCGGGAAACTTCCCAGGACGCCCCAACGGCCGCGGGACGTAAGGGTGAACGGTGGGCGTCGGGTCGGCGTTCCGCGGGGCCGTGGCGGCGAACGCGATGTCCGGATGGCGGACATGGCGTGTCATCCCATGGGACAAGGAGTACGGTGCCGTCATGTCTCGCAGCATCAATCTCGCAGTGATCCCCGGTGACGGCATCGGCCAGGAAGTCGTGGCCCAGGGTCTGAAGGTCCTCTCCGCCGTCCTCCCGCAGGATGTGAAGCTGGAGACCAAGGAGTTCGACTTCGGTGCCAAGCGGTACCACGCCACCGGTGAGACCCTCACCGACGCGGACCTCGACGCCCTCAAGCAGCACGACGCGATCCTGCTCGGCGCGATCGGCGACCCGTCGGTCCCGTCCGGCGTCCTGGAGCGCGGCTTCCTGCTGAAGCTCCGCTTCGCCTTCGACCACCACGTCAACCTGCGTCCCTCGAAGCTCCTCCCGGGTGTCGAGACCCCGCTCGCCGGCCAGCCCGAGATCGACTTCGTCGTGGTCCGCGAGGGCACCGAGGGCCCGTACACCGGCAACGGCGGCACCATCCGCAAGGGCACCGAGCACGAGGTCGCCACCGAGGTCTCCGTGAACACGGCCTTCGGCGTCGAGCGCGTCGTCCGCGACGCCTTCGCCCGCGCCCAGGCCCGCCCGCGCAAGAAGCTCACGCTGGTCCACAAGAACAACGTGCTGACCTTCGCGGGGCACCTGTGGACCAACATCTTCAACCGGGTGGCCGCGGAGTTCCCCGAGGTCACCACGGACTACATCCACGTCGACGCCGCGACGATCTACCTCGTCACCGACCCGGCCCGCTTCGACGTCATCGTCACCGACAACCTCTTCGGCGACATCATCACCGACCTCGCCGCGGCCGTCTCCGGCGGCATCGGTGTCGCCGCCTCCGGCAACATCAACCCGAGCGGCGAGTTCCCCTCGATGTTCGAGCCTGTGCACGGCTCGGCGCCCGACATCGCGGGCCAGGGCAAGGCCGACCCCAGCGCCACGGTCCTGTCCGTCGCCCTGCTGCTGCGCCACCTCGGCTACGAGACGCAGGCCGTCCGCATCGAGGAAGCCGTCTCGGCCGACCTCGCGGAGCGCGTCGGCAAGCCCGCCAGGAGCACCGACGAAATCGGCGACGCGCTCGCCGTACGAGTAGCCGGCTGACCCGCCGCCACTCGCTTCACACAGGAGCCGCCGGGTCGCATCCGCACCCGGCGGCTTTTGCTATGCCCTCGCCGGGTGCCACCATCAACCCCTGGGCAACCCCAAGGGCCGCATTCACGCAGTTTTCGTCCCCGGTGCCCCGCGCGCGATAATCGAACGCGGAGCCGCGGAATGAGGGAATGCTCGGACGTCCTAACACTGGCCACTGGCAGTTCGGGCGTGAGCGCGGCCCGTCACACACAACCGGTGAAGGACAACCACTCATGACGCAGCCCACGATCGAGCTCAAGCCGTCCGCCAGTCCGCTCTCCGCCACGGAGCGCGAGGCGATCCTGGCCAACCCCGGCTTCGGCCGCCACTTCACCGACCACATGGTGACGATCAAGTGGACCGAGGGCCGCGGCTGGCACGACGGACAGCTCGTTCCGTACGGCCCGCTCTCCCTGGACCCCGCGAACATGACCCTGCACTACGCGCAGGAGATCTTCGAGGGCCTCAAGGCGTACCGTCAGCCCGACGGCTCCGTGGCGACCTTCCGCCCCGACAAGAACGCCCGGCGCTTCCAGGCCTCGGCCCGCCGCCTCGGCATGCCGGAACTGCCCGTCGAGACGTTCATCGAGGCCTGTGACGTGCTCGTCCAGCAGGACAGCGCCTGGGTGCCCGCGCACGGCGGCGAGGAGTCCCTCTACCTCCGTCCGTTCATGATCGCGACCGAGGTCGGGCTGGGTGTGAAGCCCGCCAACGAGTACCTGTTCCTGGTGATCGCCTCGCCCGCCGGCGCCTACTTCGCCGGTGGCGTGAAGCCGGTCTCGATCTGGCTCTCGGAGGACCGTGTCCGCGCCGTCCCCGGCGGCATGGGCGACGCCAAGACGGGCGGCAACTACGCGGCCTCCCTCCTCGCCCAGGCCGAGGCCGCCGCCAAGGGCTGCGACCAGGTCTGCTACCTCGACGCCGTGGAGCACAAGTGGGTCGAGGAACTCGGCGGCATGAACCTGTACTTCGTGTACGGCGACAAGATCGTCACCCCGTCGCTGACCGGCTCCATCCTGGAGGGCGTCACCCGTGACTCCCTCCTCACCGTCGCCCGTGACCTCGGCTACGGCTCCGAGGAGGGCCGCGTCTCCATTGAGCAGTGGCAGAACGACGCCGCGAACGGCACCCTGACCGAGGTCTTCGCGTGCGGCACCGCCGCGGTCATCACCCCCGTCGGCACCGTCAAGCGGTCCGGCACCGAATGGCAGCACTCGGACGGTGAGCCCGGCGAGGTCACCCTGAAGCTGCGCAACGCGCTGCTGGACATCCAGCGGGGCGTGACCGAGGACAAGCACGGCTGGATGCACCCGCTGGGCTGATGCGACCCGACGCCCGTGCCCGCCCCGGATCGCGAACCGGGGCGGGCACGGGCGTTCTCGGAACGCGCCGGGTCGCCGTGCCCGCGGGGCACCGGACGGCACTAGGCCGCCGGTTCCGCGTCACGGGGCGCGATCAGGTTCACCGGCCCGGTCGGGCGACCTGGACGCCGCTGTCGGCGTGGGCGAGGTCGTCCCCGGCGAGGACAGGGTCGGATGTCCGCCGGGGCGAGAGCAGCAGATGAGCCACCCCGCCCACCGCTCCCGACAGCAGGAAGCTGCAGTCCACCCCGCCCGTCAGTGACAGCAGGGGTCCCTCGTACGAGGGCAGGGACACGGCCAGCAGGCCCACGAAGGCGCCCAGTGCCCAGGACACCGTGGCCTGGATGTTCCAGCCGCCCCGGTACCAGTAGATCCCGCCCCGCGAGCGGCGGTTGAAGACCTGGAGGGCGTCCGGGTCGTAGACGCCCCGGCAGCGGGCGAAGCCGATCAGGGTGATGACGGCCCACGGGGTGCCGATGGCGGTCAGCAGGAGGACGAAGGACGTCATCGCGGACTGCGCGTCCCAGGCGTAGTGGCCCACGAAGACACAGGCGGTGGCGACGACGGCGACCGTGCAGGTGGCGCGGGCCCGCGAGGCGCGGGGCAGGATCGCGTCCAGGTCGAGGCCCATCGAGTAGAGCATCAAGCCCGCGTTGCCGACCGATCCCGCGGAGGCCGCCAGCAGGAGCGGGACCAGGTACCAGGTGGGGGAGGCGGTGACGAGGGGGCCCGCGTAGTCGAGGGCCGCCCGCGCCGCGTACGCCGTGAAGGTGCCGAACAGCTGGGGGACGAGGAGTCCGGCGATCAGGCCGAGCCAGGTGGCGTGCAGGACGGTGCGCGAGGAGTGGCGGGCCGGGGAGATGTAGCGCGTGTAGTCGCCGAGGAGCGTGATGAAGGCGATCGGGCCGGACAGGCCGGCCGCCACGGCGGCGAGCAGCCAGGTCGGCCAGAAGGAGCCGAGCAGATAGCCGCCGGCCTCCGGGAGCGCGGCCGTGGTGAAGTGCGGCGCGTACGCGATCACGCCGAGGATCAGCAGGGCCGTCATCGCGAGGGCCAGCACGCGGGACATGGCGAGGAGCACGCGGTAGCCGTACACGGCGCCGGCGACGGTGGCGGCGGCGAGCAGCGCGTAGACGACGGCGTACGACAGTCCGTCGTCCGGCAGTCCGAAGAGGCGGCCGAGCACGCTGACCATCACGTCGCCGCCGATCCACACGGTCAGGGCGGTGTAGCCGAGGGCGAGGAGCAGACCGACGACGGAGCCGACCAGACGCCCGCGGACGCCGAACTGGGCGCCGGAGGACGTCGACAGGTTCGTCGCCGTGCGCAGCGAGACCAGGGCCAGCGGGGCCGTGAGCGCGGTGCCGATCACCGTGCCCGCCACGATCGAGCTCACCGAGGCCCACCAGCCGAGCCCGAAGGACGGGGGCAGCCAGCCGAAGATGATCACGCCGAGGCAGAGGTTGGAGCCGAGCAGGATCGACACCAGATCGCGGGGACCGCTGGTGCGTTCCTCATCGGGGATGGTGTCGACTCCGCGCTGTTCTATCGGCATGGCTGGTCTCCTTCGACGGCCGCCTGAAGTTTGAGCGACGTTCAATGTGGACCGTATGAACGTCGTCCGTCAATGTTTCCGTTTCATGAATCCGGCGTTTAGAGTGATGTTCTAATCAGTGGGAAGCAAGGAGGTGCCGCGTCGTGAGACTGACCCCCACGGAACGTGACCGGCTGCTGCTCTTCGGAGCCGCGGAGCTGGCCCGCGCACGCCGCGCCAGAGGCCTGCGGCTCAACGTCCCGGAGGCGACCGCGCTCATCGCCGACACCGTGTGCGAGGCCGCCCGCGACGGACGCAGGCTCACCGAGGCCGTCGAGGCGGCCCGGTCCGTGCTCGGCCCCGACGACGTGCTGCCCGGTGTCGCCGACGTCGTCACCGAGGTGCACGTCGAGGCCGTCTTCGACGACGGCTCGCGACTCGCGGTGGTCAGCGACCCCATCGGCGGCGGCCTCGGCGAACAGGCACCGGGCGCCCTGCTGCCAGCGCCGGAGCACGACGAGCCCGAGGCGGCCGTCCGTCTGACGGTGACCAACACGGCCACCGTCCCCGTCTCCGTCACCTCCCACTTCCACTTCTTCGAGGCCAACCCGCGGCTCGACTTCGACCGGCCCGCGGCCTACGGCATGCGGCTCGCCGTGCCCGCCGGCTCGTCCGTCCGCTTCGGCCCGGGGGAGAGCGCCGAGGTCGGGCTGCTGCCCATCGGCGGCGCGCGCGTCGCGATCGGTTTCGCCGGCCTCGTCGACGGGCCGCTGGACGCCCCCGGAGCCAGAGAAGAGGCCCTGCGCCGGGCCGCCGCCTGCGGCTACCTCGGCGTACCGGAAACCCGTGACCAGGAGGTCGAGCGATGAGCCGCCCCGGAGGCCACCCCGCCGAGGCCCGCCGCCTCACCCCGTACGAGTACGCAGCCACCCACGGGCCGCGTGCCGGTGACCGGATCCGTCTCGGTGACAGTGGGCTGACAGTGCGCGTGGAGTCCGACGCGCAGCGGTACGGCGACGAGTTCCTCGCCGGTTTCGGCAAGACCGCTCGTGACGGGCTGCACCTGAAGGCCGCCGCGGTCCGCGAGACGTGTGACGTCGTGATCAGCAATGTGGTGGTGATCGACGCGGTGCAGGGCATCCGCAAGGTCTCCATCGGCATCCGCGAGGGCCGGATCTGCTCGATCGGCCGGGCGGGCAATCCCGACACCCTGGACGGTGTCGACGTGGTCGTGGGCACCGGCACCTCCATCGTCTCCGGCGAGGGACTCATCGCCACCGCCGGGGCCGTGGACACGCACGTCCACCTGCTGTCGCCGCGCATCATGGAGGCCTCGCTGGCCTCCGGGGTGACCACGGTCATCGGCCAGGAGTTCGGCCCGGTGTGGGGTGTGGGGGTCAACTCGCCCTGGGCGCTGCGCCACGCCTTCAACGCGTTCGACGCCTGGCCCGTCAACATCGGCTTCCTGGGCCGTGGTTCGTCCTCCGACGGCGCGCCGCTGGTGGAGGCGCTCGCCGAGGGCGGCGCGTCCGGTTTCAAGGTGCACGAGGACATGGGCGCCCACACGCGTGCCCTGGACACCGCGCTGCGGGTGGCCGAGGAGCATGACGTGCAGGTCGCCCTGCACAGCGACGGCCTGAACGAGTGTCTGTCGGTCGAGGACACCCTGCGTGTGCTGGAAGGGCGCACCATCCACGCGTTCCACATCGAGGGCTGCGGCGGCGGCCATGTGCCCAACGTCCTGAAGATGGCGGGTGTTGCGAACGTCATCGGTTCGTCCACCAATCCGACGCTGCCCTTCGGCCGGGACGCGGTCGCCGAGCACTACGGGATGATCGTGTCGGTCCACGACCTCAAGACCGACCTGCCGGGCGACGCGGCCATGGCCCGCGACCGTATCCGTGCCGGCACGATGGGTGCCGAGGACGTGCTGCACGACCTGGGCGCGATCGGGATCACCTCGTCGGACGCGCAGGGCATGGGCCGCGCGGGCGAGACCGTGCGACGGACCTTCGCGATGGCCGGGAAGATGAAGGCCGAGCTCGGCGCCCCCGAGAGCGACGACAACGCGCGCGTCCTGCGCTACATGGCCAAGCTGACCATCAACCCGGCCATCGCGCACGGCCTCGCGCACGAGGTCGGCTCCATCGAGACCGGCAAGCTCGCCGACATCGTGCTGTGGCGGCCCGAGTACTTCGGCGCCAAGCCGCAGCTCGTCCTGAAGTCCGGTTTCCCCGCGTACGGCGTCGTCGGCGACCCGGGCGCCGCCACCGACACCTGTGAACCCCTCGTCCTGGGACCGCAGTTCGGGGCGCACGGCGCCACGCCCGCCGAGATCTCGGTGGCCTTCGTCGCCCAGGCCGCGCTCGACCAGGGCAACGACCGGATGCCCACCCGCAGGCGGCGCGTCGCCGTCCGCGGCACCCGCGGCATCGGCCCCGCCGACCTGCGGCTCAACTCCCGTACCGGAGCCGTCGACGTGGACCAGCGCACCGGACTGGTCACCCTCGACGGTGAGCCGCTGCGCTCGGAGCCCGCCGACTCGGTGTCCCTGAACCGCCTCTACTTCCTGTAAACGCCACGGCCTTGAGGACCTTCGCCATGAACACCCCCGCCTCCGACGGCTTCCGTATGCCCGCCGAATGGACCCCGCACGAGCGGACCTGGATGGCGTGGCCGGGCGCCAACCCCACCTTCGACGACCCTGACGACCTCGCCCGGGCCCGGGAGGCCTGGGCGGCGGTGGCGCGCACGGTCCGCCGCTTCGAACCGGTCACCGTCGTGTGCGGCCCCGGGCAGTCCGCCGAGGCGCGGGCTCTGCTCGGCCCGGACGTCGACACCGTCGAGCGTGAACTCGACGACGCGTGGATGCGGGACATCGGCCCCACCTTCCTCACCGACGGCAAGGGCGCGCTCGCGGCCGTGGACTGGACGTTCAACGGCTGGGGCGCCCAGGACTGGGCGCGCTGGGAGCACGACGCGAAGGTGGGCGCGCACGTCGCCGACCTGGCCGGGGCCCGTACGTACGCCTCGAAGCTGGTCAACGAGGGCGGCGCGATCCACGTCGACGGCGACGGGACGGTGCTCCTGACCGAGACCGTGCAGCTCGGCCCCGAGCGCAATCCCCACTGGACGCGCGAGCAGGTCGAGGCGGAGATCCACGCCCACCTCGGCACCCGCAAGGCGATCTGGCTGCCGCGCGGACTGACCGGCGACTATCCGCCCTACGGCTTCGGCACGCTGGGCCACGTCGACATCGTCGCCGCCTTCGCGCGGCCGGGCGTGGTCGTCGTCCACTCCCAGCAGGACCCGGCCCACCCGGACCACGAGGTCAGCAAGGAGGTCGTCGGGCTGCTGGGCGCGCAGACCGACGCGCGGGGCCGCCGGCTGGAGGTCGTCGAGGTGCCGGCCCCGACGGTCCTGGAGGCCGACGGCCACTGGGCGGACTACTCGTACATCAACCACTATCTGTGCAACGGCGGCGTCGTGCTGTGCGGCTTCGACGACCCGCGCGACGAGATCGCGGCCGGGATCTTCCGCCGGCTGTTCCCGGAGCGGACGGTGACGCTGGTGGACGCACGTACGATCTTTGCCGGGGGCGGTGGCATCCACTGCATCACCCAGCAGCAGCCGAGGATCTGAGACCCAGGAGTCACTCGTGGCCGAAAGCCGCACACCGCGGAGGAAGAACGCTCCGCCGCGGGAGGATGTGCTGGCCGTAGCCATGGACATGATTGCCGAGCGCGGTCTGGAGAAGCTGACCATGGCGGCGCTCGGCCGCGAGGTGGGCATGAGCAGCGGCCATCTCCTCTACTACTTCCACTCCAAGGACGAACTCCTGCTGCGGACCCTGGAGTGGAGCGAGGGCCGCCTCGGCGCCGAGCGCGCCAGGCTGCTCACCCGGGACGCGCCCGCCCGCGAGCGGCTGGACGCGTTCGTCGACCTGTACGTCCCCGACGGCCACCGCGACCCGCACTGGACACTCTGGCTGGAGGTCTGGAACCGCTCGCAGAACGCCGACGAGGACGCCCGGGAACGGCAGGTCGCCATCGAGGGCGCCTGGCACCGGGACCTGGTCGCGCTCCTCGCCGAGGGCATCTCGCGCGGCGAGTTCCGCGCCGTCGACCCGGACCGCTTCGCCGCCCGGCTGCGCTCCCTCCTCGACGGCTTCTCCATCCATGTCGCGATCGGCCTGCGCGGCACGGACCGGGCGCATGTTCTCGGCCATGTCAGGGAGTTCCTGGACGAGTCGCTGGGGCGGGCGGGGCGCGCGGACACCTGATCAGGGCCTCAGGGCTCCCGGGCGCCACCGGAGGCGGGCCAGGCGGGCCGGCGGGCGGCGACGGGTTGTGCGCCGACCTGCGCGGTGTCCACCGTCGCGTAGCCCGCTGTTCGCATCCTGAGACGCCCGGTGAGCACAGGGGCGGTATGTGCCAGACTGCCCCCGTGCTCTCGTTCGCCATGATTATTGGCAGCAGGCGCGCCGGTCCGCAGTGAACGCCTCGTACCACCACGTACGGGCGGACACCGTCGTCCTCGACCCGCGCGCAGACCTCTCGCACCCGCGAGAGGTTTTTCGTTTTCCTGGCCCACCTCAAGCCGGGAAGGGAGCGCGAGGGACCATGGGGGGACGGTGGAGCCGGTCATTCCGGTAGACCGAGATCCAACATCAGGAGCCAGAGACCATGACGGAAACCAGCGAACTCGACGATTCCTTCCACGTCTTCGACACGACCCTGCGCGACGGCGCGCAGCGTGAGGGCATCAACCTCACCGTGGCGGACAAGCTGGCCATCGCACGGCACCTGGACGACTTCGGGGTGGGCTTCATCGAGGGCGGCTGGCCCGGCGCCAACCCGCGCGACACCGAGTTCTTCGCCCGCGCCCAGCAGGAGATCGACTTCAAGCACGCCGAGCTCGTGGCGTTCGGCGCCACCCGCCGGGCCGGCGCGAAGGCTTCGGAGGATCCGCAGGTCAAGGCGCTCCTCGACTCGGGCGCCCAGGTGATCACCCTCGTCGCCAAATCCCACGACCGCCATGTCGAGCTCGCCCTGCGCACCACCCTGGACGAGAACTTGGAGATGGTCCGCGACACCGTCTCCTACCTGCGCTCGCAGGGCCGCCGCGTCTTCGTCGACTGCGAGCACTTCTTCGACGGCTACCGCGCCAACCCCGCCTACGCGAAGGCCGTCGTCCGCGCGGCGTCCGAGGCCGGCGCCGACGTCGTCGTCCTGTGCGACACCAACGGCGGCATGCTCCCGGCGCAGGTCCAGGCCGTCGTGGCCACCGTCCTCGCGGACACCGGCGCCCGGCTCGGCATCCACGCCCAGGACGACACGGGCTGCGCGGTCGCCAACACCCTCGCCGCCGTCGACGCGGGCGCCACCCACGTCCAGTGCACCGCCAACGGCTACGGCGAGCGCGTCGGCAACTCCAACCTGTTCCCCGTCGTGGCCGCACTGGAGCTCAAGTACGGCAAGAAGGTGCTCCCCGAGGGAGCCCTGCGCGAGATGACCCGCATCTCCCACGCGATCGCCGAGGTCGTCAACCTCACCCCCTCCACGCACCAGCCCTACGTGGGCGTGTCCGCCTTCGCCCACAAGGCGGGCCTGCACGCGTCCGCCATCAAGGTCGACCCGGACCTCTACCAGCACATCGACCCCGAGCAGGTCGGCAACACCATGCGGATGCTGGTCTCCGACATGGCGGGCCGCGCCTCCATCGAGCTCAAGGGCAAGGAGCTCGGCATCGACCTCGGCGGGGACCGCGAGCTGGTCGGCCGTGTCGTCGAGCGGGTCAAGGAGCGCGAGCTCCAGGGCTACACCTACGAGGCCGCGGACGCGAGCTTCGAACTGCTGCTGCGCGCGGAGGCCGAGGGCAGGCCGCTCAAGTACTTCGAGGTCGAGTCCTGGCGCGCCATCGTCGAGGACCGCCCGGACGGGTCCCACGCCAACGAGGCCACGGTCAAGCTCTTCGCCAAGGGCGAGCGCATCGTCGCCACCGCCGAGGGCAACGGCCCGGTCAACGCGCTGGACCGCGCGCTGCGCGTCGCCCTGGAGAAGATCTACCCCCAGCTCGCCAAGCTGGAGCTCGTCGACTACAAGGTCCGCATCCTGGAGGGCAAGCACGGCACGTCCTCCACGACCCGCGTACTCATCTCCACCTCCGACGGCACCGGCGAGTGGTCCACGGTGGGCGTCGCCGAGAACGTCATCGCGGCGTCGTGGCAGTCCCTGGAGGACGCGTACACGTACGGCCTGCTGCGGGCCGGGGTGGAGCCGGCGGCGTAGGCGCCCCGAAGGCCGGAGGGGCCGGGGAGGGCCCCTCCAGCCTGTCGGACGGCGGGCGCGGCGCGCACGGCGACCGGACGTCGTCGCGCCGGCGCCCGCACGGTCCTACTGGAGCCGCCACTTCTGGTTGGCCGCTCCCGTGCAGGACCAGATCTGCGCCCGCGCGCCGTTCGCGGACGAGTTGTCCGTCACGTCGAGGCACTTGTTCGCCGCGGCGTTCACCACGTCACCCGTGGACGCGTTGTACGACCACTGCTGTGCCCCCGTGCCGTTGCAGTCGTACAGCTGCACCTTGGCCCCGTCGGCGGTGGAGCCGCCCGTCACGTCGAGGCACTTGCCGAGCGCCCGGACGGAGCCGTCCGCCTGCACGGTCCAGTTCTGCGCCGAGGACCCGTTGCAGTCGTAGAGCTGCACCGCCGAGCCGTTCGCGGACGAGCCGCCCGCCACGTCCAGGCACTTGCCGGCGAGTCCGACGAAGGCCCCCGAACGGCTCCCGCCGCCCGACTGCGTGCCCGACCAGGTGAAGGTCGCCGACGTCCGGCCCGGCAGCGAGTAGGTGGCGTGCTGGCCGCCCCAGTTGACGGTCACGGTCTTCGCGGACGACGCCTCGTTGTACGCGATCAGTGCCTTCGACCCGTCGGGATTGCGCCAGGCCACGTTGGGCACGGCGGACGAGGCCGTGGAGGCGATCCGCTGCGCTCCCGGCCGCACGAACTTCGTCAGGTGCCCCATCGTGTAGTACTCGATCGTGTAGTCGACGGTCCCGCTCGCCCCGTCCCCGTTGTGCACGGTGATCAGCCCGGAGCAGGTGCCGCAGCCGCCGTTGTGCGGCCCCCGGTTCTGGTCCACGGCCAGCGACCACTTGGTCACCGACTTCGCCCAGTTCCGGGTGTAGTCGACGATGTTGAGCATGTCCTCGCGCTGCTGGTCGGCGATCCAGGTGCCACCGGAGTGCTCGGTGCCGAAGGCGTCGAGGCCCGGGTACTGGTTGTGCACGCTCGTCTGCTTGCCGACGTCGCCGCCGTACCCGTGCCAGGCGATCCCGCCGAAGTTCGGGTGCGAGCGGACCGCCGCGTCGTCCACGGTCTGCGCGGCGTACGCGTCGTACACGTCCCAGTTCCAGTCGTGCGCGAGGACCTTCGTGGACAGCCCCGCCGCCTGGAGCTTGGGCAGCAGCTCGCTCTTGGTGAAGTAGGCGAGCCCCGAGGCGTTCCAGCTCATCGAGGGGTAGCCTGAGCAGCACGTCGGCTCGTTCTGCGCGGTGACGTACGCGACGGGCACGCCCTGGTCGCGGTAGGCCTGGAGGTACTTCACGAAGTACGAGGCGTACGCGCCGTAGTCCTCCGCCTTCAGCCAGCCGCCGTTGAGCTGGCCGCTGTCCTTCATCCAGGCGGGTGCCGTCCACGGCGAGGCCATCACGGTCAGGGACGGGTTGAGCTGGAGCGCCTGCTTGGTCAGGGGCACCACGTCCGCGAGGTCGTGGGCGATCGAGAACTTCGACAGCGAGGGGTCCGTCTGTCCGGCCGGGACGTCGTCGTAGGTGTAGCCGTACCGCGCGAGGTCGGAGGCGCCCATGGGGTTGCGCAGGAAGGACAGCCCGATGCCGTCCGTCGGCGAGAACAGCTTCCGCATCGTGGCGTCCCGCGTGCTCTGCGACAGCGCTCCGCTGCTGTTCATCAGCCAGGCCGCGGTGTCCGTGAAGGACGCCCCGCCGCCGGTGAAGGTCTGGTACCGGGTGTTCTCGTCGACGGTGATGTTCTCGCCGCTTCCGCCGCTGCCGGACTGGAAGGCGAACGGCGTCTGGGCCTGGAGCCCGCGCACGACGTGCCGCCCGCCGGCGTCGTCGGTCGTGGTCAGCCAGGCGGTCACCTGTTCGCCCGCGGCCTGCGCGGGCACGGTGCCGACGGCGGTCAGCCCGGCGGTCGTCAGCAGCCCGGCGACGAGTAGCCGGGCCGCCCGGATGGATCTCCTCATGGCGCGCCGCCCTTCTGTGTGGGGGTGGGGGACGGGGCGTGCGAGCCGTGAGTAAATGACGGCTTCGGGTGCACGTCAAGAGGGTGCGCGTTCAGTTTCCGAAGGAACAACTCCCCTGATCCGGCCGTGAGTTGCCTGTGTACCGGTTCTGACGTGAAGTCTTGACGGCTGCCTGGGGCGCCAGTTAACTCACGCCGTGATCTAAGTCGTAAGAGGAGTGTACGAGTTCAGTCACCGCACGGAGAGACTCGAGGGAAGGTCCATGCGAAGAACCGCCCTGCTCGTGTCCGCCGCCCTGCTCACCGGACTGCTGCCGCTGGCCTCCGCGAGCGCCGCGGCGGGCGCCGACGAACCGGCCCCCGTCCCCGTCGACCGCTTCGAGGGCGAGGTGCCCTTCGCCGGCCAGCCCGCCGACGGCATCTTCACCTGGGGGAGCGACTCCGACGACCCGCCCCGGCTCGCTCTGACCGCCCGCACCGACGCACCCGAGGGCGACAAGGTCCTCACCGGCTCCTACGACATCAGCGGCTACGGCGGCTTCACCCACGACTTCGCCGCCGCCCTGCCCGCCCACGACTGGTCGGCCCACAAGGGCATCCGCTTCTGGTGGGAGGGTCGCGGCAGCGGCAAGAAGATCAGCTTCGAGATCAAGGACGGCGGCGCCCACGGCGAGGCTTCCGAACTGTGGACGACGTCCTTCGCGGACGACTTCACCGGCTGGAAGCAGATCGAGATCCCCTTCACCGACTTCACCTATCGCACGGACTACCAGCCCGTCGGCGGCATCGACCAGGTGCTCGGCCTCACGCAGATGTGGGGGTACGCGGTCACCCTGCCGGTCGGCGTCAAGGGCGAGTTCGCCATGGACGGCGTCGAGCTGTACGGCAAGGCGGACCAGTCGCTGCGCGCCTCCGTGACCACCGATGCCGCGGTCCACCCGGTGAAGGAGGGCGGCACGGCGGACGTGCGCGTCTCGATCGCCACCACCGGCTCCGCCCCGATCGACGAACCGGTGACCGTCGCCTACGAGAGCGCCGGCGGGACCGCCGATCCGGACAAGGACTACACCCCGGTCAGGGGGACGATCACCTTCCCGGCGGGGACCGTCTCGGGCGCCTCCCGGACGATCCACGTACGGACGCTGAAGGACCGGTCCGCCGAACCCGCCGAGACGATCCCCCTCAAGCTCACGGTCACCGGCGCCAAGGCCCCCGCCGAGAGCCCGCAGGTGGTCGTCGACGCCCACGGCCTGCCCTACCTCGACCCGAAGGTGCCGGTGCGCAAGCGGGTCGCCGACCTCGTCTCCCGGATGTCCCTGGAGGAGAAGGCCGGCCAGATGACCCAGGCCGAGCGCGGCGCGGTCACCGCGCAGGGCGACATCGCGGCCTACGGCCTCGGCTCGCTCCTGTCCGGCGGCGGCTCGACCCCCACGCCCAACACCCCCGCGGCATGGGCGAAGATGATCGACGCCTTCCAGCTCCGGGCCCAGGCGACCCGTTTCCAGATCCCGCTCGTCTACGGCGTGGACGCGGTGCACGGCCACAACAACCTCGTCGGCTCGACGATCATGCCGCACAACATCGGCATCGGCGCGACCCGCGACCCCGAACTGGCCGAACGGACCGGCGCGGTCACGGCCTCCGAGGTCCGCGCCACAGGCATCCCGTGGGACTTCGCGCCCTGCCTGTGCGTGACCCGCGACGAACGCTGGGGCCGCTCCTACGAGTCCTTCGGTGAGGACCCGGCGCTCGTCGAGTCCATGGAGACCGTCATCCAGGGGCTCCAGGGCGCCCGCGACGGCAGGGACCTGAAGGACGACGACAAGGTGCTGGCCACCGCCAAGCACTTCGTCGGCGACGGCGGCACGGAGTACGGCTCGTCCACCACCGGCTCCTACACCATCGACCAGGGCGTCACCAAGGTCACCCGGCAGCAGCTGGAGGCCGTGCACCTGGCGCCGTACCAGGAGGCCGTGGACCGCGGCATCGGCTCCGTCATGCCCTCCTACTCCTCGCTCGACGTCCTCGGCGACGGACAGGGGCCGGTGAAGATGCACGCCCGCGGGGACATGATCAACGGCGTGCTCAAGGACCGCATGGGCTTCGACGGCTTCGTCATCAGCGACTGGGCGGCCATCGACCAGCTCCCCGGCGACTACGCGTCCGACGTCCGCACCTCCGTCAACGCCGGCCTCGACATGATCATGGTTCCGTACGCCTACAAGGACTTCCGCGCCGCGCTGGTCGCCGAGGTGAAGGCGGGCCGGATCGGCGAGGCGCGCGTCGACGACGCCGTCTCGCGGATCCTCACCCAGAAGTTCAAGCTCGGCCTCTTCGAGAAGCCGTACGCGGACACCAGCGGCGCCTCGCGCATCGGCTCGCCCGCGCACCGCGCCGTGGCCCGCGAAGCCGCCGCCGAGTCCCAGGTCCTGCTGAAGAACTCCGGCGGCGTCCTGCCCCTGAAGAAGTCCCAGAAGGTCTACGTCGCCGGATCGAACGCCGACGACATCGGCAACCAGACCGGCGGCTGGACCATCACCTGGCAGGGATCGTCCGGAAAGATCACGGACGGCACGACGATCCTCGACGGGATGCGGCGCGCCGGCGGCGACGTCACCTATTCCAAGGACGCCTCGGCGCCCACCGACGGCTACGACGTCGGTGTGGTCGTCGTCGGCGAGACCCCGTACGCCGAGGGCGTCGGCGATGTCGGCAACGGCAACGACCTGGAGCTGACCGCCGCCGACAAGGCCGCCGTGGACAAGGTGTGCGCGGCCATGAAGTGCGCCGTGCTGATCGTCTCCGGACGGCCGCAGCTCATCGGCGACCGCCTCGGCGCCGTGGACTCGCTCGTCGCGTCCTGGCTGCCGGGCACCGAGGGCGACGGCGTCGCCGACGTGCTGTACGGGAAGCGGGCCTTCTCCGGCCGGCTGCCCGTCACCTGGCCGAAGTCCGGGTCCCAGCTGCCGATCAACGTCGGTGACACGGCCTACGACCCGCAGTTCCCCTACGGCTGGGGCCTCACCACGCTCACGAAGGTCCCGGCCGGCGGCTCGGCGACCCTGCGGGCCCTCGCCCTCGTCGCCGCCGCGGCGGACCGGGCCGGATCGGCCTCGGCGGGCCGCGCGGCCGTGACCAAGGCCCGCCTCCTCGTCCAGCAGAGGATCGGCACGACGATCACGTCCGCGACCGCCAAGCCCTTCGCGGACGCCGACCACCTCCTGCTGACGGGCCACTACGCGAGCGCGGTGGCGAAGCTGAAGGAGGCGTACGAGGCGGCCGGCTGACACCCGGGCGCGAGAACGGCGGGGGCGGCGGGGGACGGAGTGCCCGGCGCCCCCGCTCCCTGTCCGCCCGGGCCCGCCCCTGGTCCCGCCGCTCCTCGTTCCGGATCCCGCACCGATGCCCAATTCGGTGCATTTCGGGTAGCTTCGAAGACATGAAGCCCGCTCGCACCCGAGGTCTCCCGGGATGGCGGGGTCTCCCGGGACTGCTCGTCGCGCTGGTTCTCACCGCCCTGGCGGTCCTCGCGACCGGCGTCTCCCGCGCCCAGGCGGCCACCGACGTGGACGCGGTGGCCGCCGCCCTGCGCGAAAGCCCCGTCTACGTCGATCCGGCGGCCTCCGCGCAGCTCCCCAAGGCGGACGCCGACGCCCTGGCCAAGAAGATCAAGGACGCGGACAAGCCCGTCTTCGTGGCCGTCCTCCCGGCCGGGTTCCCGTCCCAGAGCCTCTTCCAGAACCTGCGCACCGCCACCGGCATCACCGGCCTGTACGGGGTCCGGCTCGGCGACCGCTTCGACGCGCGGGCCGACGCCGCGGTGATGTCCCGCACCGCCGTGCAGAATCTCGTCACCAGCGTCCAGGGCGAGGACACGAAGACCCAGCTGAACGACTTCACGGACCGCGCGCTCGCCAACATCCGGGGCTCCGCCCCCGCGAGCTGGGACAGCGGCTCGGCGGGCGGCGGCGTCTCCACGGCCGCCCTGGTCACGGTCGCCGCGGTGGTCGTGGCGGGCGGCGCGGGCGCCTACACGCTCGCCCGCCGCAACCGGCGCCGCAAGGAAGAGGAACGGAAGGCGGCGCTCGACAAGCTCCGCGTGGTCGTGGACGAGGACATCACGGCCTTCGGCGAGGAGCTCGACCGGCTCGACTTCCATCCCGCGGAGGCGGGGGCGGACGACGCGATGCGCGCGGACTACGAACGTGCGCTGGACGCCTACGAGCAGGCGAAGTCGTTCATGGCGGCGGCCACCCGGCCCGAGGACGTCAGCGCGGTGACGCAGGCCCTGGAGGACGGCCGGTTCTCGCTCGCCGTGCTGGCCGCACGCCGTGAGGGCCGCCCCCTCCCCGAGCGTCGCGCCCCTTGTTTCTTCGACCCGCGGCACGGCCCGTCCGTCGCCGACGCGACATGGACGCCGGCGGGCGGCGCGGCCCGCCAGGTGCCGGTCTGCGCGGCGGACCGGGCCCGGCTGGCCGACGGGGTGTCCCCGGCCGTCCGTGAGGTCGAGACCGACTACGGACGCCGTCCGTACTGGGACGCGGGTCCGGCGTACGGCCCCTGGGCGGGCGGCTACTTCGGCGGCGGCATCCTGCCGGGCCTGCTCGTCGGCACCCTGCTCGGCAGTGCGATGGCCAGCCCCTCGTACGCCTCCGACTACGGGTCCGGGTACGGCGACTTCGCCGGCGGTTACGACGGCGGCGACGTCTCCGGCGCCGACTTCGACCCCGGTGACTTCGGCGGTGGCTTCGGGGACGGCGGGGGCGGCGACTTCGGCGGGGGAGGGGACTTCGGCGGCGGCTTCTGAGCCGTGCCCCCGGCCCCGGCCGGCCGCCGGCCGGGGCCGGAGATCACTTGAACGCCGCGGCGTTCCGTCCCGCCCAGTGCGTGAAGGCGTGCCCGGGCCGTCCGAGGAGCCGCTCGACGTCCGGGCTCACCCGCTGTTCCTCGGCCACCGGCGTGCCCAGGATGTCCAGGGTGGTGTCCGCCACCGGTTCGGGCATGAACCGCAGCATCTGCGCCCTGGCCTCCTCGCGGGTCTGCTCGACGAACCGCACCGGCTCGCCGACGGCGTCCGCGATTGCCGCGACCTGCTGCCGGGGCGAGACCGGCGCAGGGCCCGTCAGCTCGTAGGTCATGCCCGCGTGGCCGGGTTCCCGCAGGGCGAGAGCGGCGACCTCGGCGATGTCGAGCGGGTCGACGGTCGGCAGCGCGACGTCGCCGAAGGGCGCCCCGGCCGTCCGCGCCGCGCGGACCGTGCCGGCCCACACCAGCGTGTTGGAGTGGAAGCCGGCCGGCCGGAGCAGGGTCCACTCCAGCCCCGAGCGCTTGACCGCCTCCTCCTGCCCGGGCGGGTGACGCCGCGTGCCGACCCCTTGCGAGGAGAGGAGAACGACGCGCCGTACGCCGGTGTCCCGAGCGGTGCCGAGGACGCCGGACAGGTCTCCGCCCGACGCCAGGAATTCACCGGTGACCAGCAAGAACAGTGCCTCGGCTCCGTCCAACGCCGGTCGCAGGCTCACAGGGTCGGCCAGGTCCGCCCGGACGTGCCGCACCCCCGCCGGCAGGTCCGCCGCGCCCGTCGCCGAGGTGCCGCGCGACACCGCCGTCACCCTCTCGCCCGCCGCGTCCAGCGCCCGCACGAGCGGCCCGCCGACGTTGCCCGTGGCTCCCGTCACCACCATCACGATTGCTCTCCTTTGCCGTGCCGGCGGGCCTTCCGGTCGCTTTCGACCGGTTCCTGCCGTTTCCCTCGGACAAAAAGAAAGCTACCGTCCTTGGCATAGTAGGTACCTAGAGGAAAGTAATGGAGAGAGGGGCTCATCGTGACCGACGCCACATCCCGGTCGGCCGCCGTCGACGTCGACCCCGAGGCGGCCTGCCCGATCGCCCCCGTCGTCGACATCGTCTTCAGCCGCTGGACCACGCCCATCCTGTGGGCGCTGCACGAGTACGGGCGGCAGCGCTTCGTGGAACTGGAGCGCCGCATCACCCGGATCACGCCCAAGGTGCTGACCCAGCGGCTGCGCCAGCTGGAGCGCGACGGGCTGGTCGTGCGCACCTACCACCCCGAGGTCCCGCCGCGGGTGGAGTACGAGATCAGCGAGCTGGGCCGCAGTCTGGCCCCCCTGTTCGCGACGCTCGCGGAGTGGGCCGCGGTCAACCTGGACAAGGTCGAGGAGGCCCGGGTCGCCTACGACGCCGGCTGAGCCACCGACGCTCAGGCGTCGGGCAGTCGGAGCCACTCGCTCCAGGAGAGGTCACGTCCGATGAACCGGGGCCGCTCGAAGGGCCAGTCCTCGGCGATCCAGCGCGGCACGAGCGCGTCCAGATCGCGCTCCAGCGCGCTGCCGACGCGGGCGTCCACGACCCACCAGGAGATCTCGGCGTCGGCGCCTGCCTTCTCCGGCGGATCGATGTAGACACATCCGTACTCGGACGTGCCCGCGTCGTCGAACAGCACGTAGTTGAAGGACTGGTGGGCGGTGATCTCCGCCTCGTGCCGCTGGAGGTCCTGGAGGTTCGCCTCGTACGTCATGGTCTCGGCGGGCCATCCCCAGGCCTGGCCGAAGATGGACCAGAGCCGTTCGCGCGACCCCATGACGGCCGGGTAGTCGATGGCGGCGTCCGCGCCGGTGATCGGGCGCAGGTGATGCCCTCCGGGCACGTCGACGCGCAGCGGGTGGACGAAATCGACGGGCAACCAGGTCATGCCCGGAGGCTAACGACAGGGCGGAGCACCACGCACCGGGTTATCGGCCGCGACGCCGAGCCCCGCCGCGACGCCGGACCCTGCGCGGCGGCGCTCGGTGCCGCCGGCGTTCGTGCAGGGGAGGACCGCGGCCCTGGGCGCGCTACTTCCCGGCGCGCTGCCCGTGCCCCGTCACCCGGGCGATCCACGCGATGAAGTCGCCCGGGTCGGTGTTCGAACCGTGTCCCTCGTCCCAGTAGTAGACGTGGTCGACGTCGTCGCCCAGGCCGTCCAGCGCGGCGGTCGGCCACGGACGACGGCATGTAGCCGCCCACCGAGTTGGCGAGGAGGACGGGCGCGTCGCTCGCGTCCACGGCGACGCCGTCAAGGCGAGGCCGCCGACGGCCGCGGCTCCGGCCGTCGCGCCGATGCCCATGACGACGGCCCTGCGCTTCACTGCCCTGTGCTTCATCGAGGTCACTCCTCTTCGCGGCATGTCCGAACTGCCGTCCTGTCGACGGCGTTGCGAACGTGATCCGGCCGCGAAAAAAATGTCAACAATTCTGTTGACTTCATGGCGGACCCTCATCGATTCCCAGTCGGCTCACAGGGAAACCCCCCGGACATGCCGGAGCGCCCGTCCTTCTCGGGCGAGAAGGAGCGGGCGCTCCGGACGTGCCGCGGCGGGTGCGGCGGGCCGGGCGGTGCGGCCCGGTGCGGCGGACGGAAGGCGCTCAGCCGGCGTTCCGGATGGCCGAGATGTCGAAGTTCAGCTTGATCTTGTCGGAGACGAGGACGCCACCGGTCTCCAGCGCCGCGTTCCAGGTGAGACCCCACTCGGAGCGCAGGAGCTCGGACTTGCCCTCGAAGCCCACGCGCTCGTTGCCGAACGGGTCCTTCGCGGAACCGTTGAACTCCAGGTCGATGGAGATCTCCTTGGTCGTGCCGAGGATCTGCAGGTCGCCGGTGATTCGGTAGTCGTCGCCGCCGAGGGCCTCCGCCTTGGTGGACCGGAAGGTCATCGTCGGGAACTCGTCCGTCTTGAAGAAGTCGGAGCTCTTCAGGTGGCCGTCACGGTCGGCGGAACCGGTCTCGATGCTGTCCATCTTGATGTCGAGGTTCGCCGTGGACTTGGACGGGTCGCTGCCGTCCAGGTGGAGGGAGCCCGTGAAGTCGAGGAACGAACCCTTCACGTTCGTGACCATCGCGTGGCGCGCGACGAAGCCGATCGACGAGTGCGACGGGTCGATCGTGTAGTCGCCGGTCAGCGCGGCGAGGTCGGCGCTGACGGCGGCGGACGCCGGGGCGGCCGTGGCGGTGTCGTCGGTGTTCTTGCGGCCGAAGATGCCCATGACGTGCTCCTTAGGGGGACGGGTCGCGGATTCGGTCGGAAGCCGCGGTGCAATCTGTTGAATCTTCAACGAGGGGAACAAGAAGCACCGTAGACCTATTCCGTTCAAGTTTCAACATCATCCGTGGCGTGTCTACGACGTTACGACGTGTCATGCCCTTCCGCCTTCCGGGGGAGGGTGATCCGGCCGCCGGGCGAAGGCGCTCCGGCGGGCCCGGCAGGGGGACTCCGGGAGGCTCGGCGAGGGGACTCCGGGAGGCCCGGGGAGGGTGCTCCGGGAGGTTCGGCGATGGGACTTCGGGAGGCCCGGGGAGGGTGCTCACGGCCGGTCCGCGGCGGGGGCTCCGGCGCCGGAGGCGAGGGCCCGGGGCGGCGTGCTCCGGCAGCCGGAGACGGGGCGATCCGGTGCACTTCGGCCCTCCCGGGCACACAGGTCCCGACGCCCTCTGGCGAACGCGCGTAGACCTCGGGCACCATCTCCCTGCACCTGTACCTGCACCGCCTGCACAACCGCCCCACAGGAAGCACGGTCGTCCGCAGGAAGGTTCCCCATGAAGCTCCGCTCCGTCCTGACCGCCCTCGCCCTCGTCGTCGCCCCGGGCGTGGCCGTCATCGGCACCTCCACCGACGCCTTCGCCGTCACCAAGATCAGTCACGCCACGGCGACGTCGATGTTCCGCTCGTCCGGCATCACCTGGTCCTCGTCGGGTGGCTGCTCCGACCGGAACAACCCCACCTGTACGTCCTTCGAGCAGCTCAACCTCGCCACCGCGCAGGGCGCCCAGACCCTCAAGGGAGCCAGCGGCTGCGCGCTCAACATCACCGGCGGCACCGAGACCGGCCACGCGAGCGGCACCTACTCGCACTGGAACGGCTACAAGCTCGACTACGGCAAGAACACTTGCGTCACCGCGTACATCAAGAACAACTTCACCTACATCGGACTGCGCGGCGACGGCGCCCCGCAGTACAAGTCCGGCTCCGGCAACATCTACGCCGACGAGGGCAACCACTGGGACGTCCTCTACTACAACTGCGGCGGCTGCTAGGCATGACGGCCAGCCGCCGTACGTTCCTGCTGGCGGCCGCCCTCCTGGCGGCCGCCGCACCACCGGCGGGCGCCGCCTCGGCGGACGACGAGTACGCGCTGCTCCGCCGGCGCTGGCTGGGCATCGCGCTCGGCACCGGCTACGACCCCACGGCCGAGCCCTACGCCTCCCGGCTGCGCCGCACCGGCGAACTCGCCCGCGGTTTCGCGGAGTCCATGGCCCCGACGGCCGTGTCCCTCTGGCCGGACCACCCCTTCGACCCGCCCGCCGGCATCACCGCGAGCTACTCCAGGCTGTGGACGATGACGCAGGCGTACCTCCAGGAGGGCACCGGGTCGGCCGGCGACGAGAACCTCCTCGCGGACGTGATCCGCGGCCTCGACCACCTCTTTGCGGCGGTCTACAACCCGTCCACCACCCGGTACGGCAATTGGTGGGAGTGGCAGATCGGCAGCCCCCGGCTGCTCATGGACATCGTCGCCGCGCTCGACGAGGACCTCACCGACGCACACCGGGCGGCCGCCTGCGCGGCCGTGGACCACTTCGTCCCGGACGAGATGCTCCGCGACTACTCCGGCACCTCCACCGGCGCCAACCGCGTCGACCTGTGCCGGTCCGTGGCGCTGCGCGGCGTCCTCGGCCGGGCCCCCGACAAGATCGCACTGGCCCGGGACGCGCTCTCACCCGTCTTCCCGTACGTGACGTCCGGGGACGGGCTGTACGAGGACGGCTCCTTCGTGCAGCACGTCCAGGTCGCGTACTCGGGAACGTACGGCCAGGTCCTGCTCGACGGACTCGGCCGGCTCTTCGCGCTGCTCGCCGGATCGACGTGGGAGGTGACGGACCCCGACCGGCAGATCGTCCTGGACTCCGTCGAGTACGCCTTCGCGCCCCTCATCCACGACGGACTGGTGATGGACACCGTCAACGGGCGGGCCATCAGCCGGGGTTATCTGAAGAGCGACGACCAGCACGTCCTGCGCAGCGACCACTTCCACGGGCAGGCGCTGATCGCCGCGATCGCGCTGCTCGCCCAGGGCGCGAGCCCCGCCGAGCGGCAGCGCTGGCACGGCCTGATCAAGGGGTGGATCGCCCGGGACACGGTGAGCCCGATCCTCACGGCACCCCAGTTCGAGGTCGCCGACCTCGCGCGGCTGCACGCCGTCGCCGGCTCCGCCGCCCCGCCCGCCCCCGAACCCGTCGGCCCCCGCCTGTTCCCCGCGATGGACCGTGCCGTGCACCGCGGCCCCGGCTTCACCGCAGCGGTCTCGATGGCCTCCGAACGGATCGCGCACTACGAGTGCGGGAACGGCGAGAACCCGCGAGGCTGGCACACCGGCGCCGGCATGACGCTGTGGTGGGCCGAAGGGCACGCGGACCAGTACACGGACTGGTTCTGGCCCACGGTCGACTGGTACCGGCTGCCCGGAACGACCGTGTCCACCAAGCGGCTCGCCGACCGCGAGGGCGGCGAGTGGGGTGCGCCCCGACCCGCGGTGCGCTGGGTGGGCGGCGCGACGGACGGAACCTGCGCGGCCGTCGGACAGCATCTGAAGGGACTCGGCTCCACCCTCGAAGCCCGCAAGTCGTGGTTCTGCGCCGTCGACTGCCTCATCTGCCTCGGCGCCGGCATCACGGCCGCCGACGGGGTGCCCGTGGAGACGGTGGTGGACAACCGCAGCCTGGGGGAGGGCGGCACCGAGACGCTCACCGTCCGGCGCGGCTGGGCCCACCTCGAAGGCCACGGCGGATGGGTCTTCCCCGGCCCGGCCGGCACGTCGGTCCTGCGCACCCTGCGCGAGGACCGCACCGGCGCCTGGTCGGACATCAACACCACCAGCACCACCGAGCGGCGCACCCGGCGCTGGCAGACGCTCTGGCTGGACCACGGCACGGACCCGGTGGGAGCCGGTTACGCCTACGTCCTGATGCCGGGGGCCTCGCGCGCCGCCGTCGCGGCCCGGGCCGCCGATCGCGACTGGCTGCGCGTCCTCGCCAACGACGCCCGCCGGCAGGCCGTCCACGTGCCCTCCCTGGGGCTCACGGCGGCGAACTTCTGGCAGGCGGGCAGCGCGGGCCCGCTGAGCGCCACGGCAGGCGCCTGCGTCCTGGTACGCCGCCATGGCCACACCGCTACGCTCTCCGTCAGCGAACCGCCCCGTACGGGCGAGCCGCTGGAGGTCGTCTGGGACCGCCCGGTGCGCAGGGTCCTCAGGGCCGATCCGTCGGTCGAGGTGCTCGCCACAGGCCGCCGACTGAGGGTCCGTGTCACTCCGTCGATGGCATGCGCCACACATGAATGTGAGGTGGCTCTCAGCTGACGGCTTTGTGTGACCTCTACAAGCCGGAGGCCCTCTGAGCAGTCAGATCGCCTGCATGGGGTCGCGGTTCTGTTCAGGGCTACCAGTAAAACGGGCCGGAGACTGTACGGAGTCGACGGCTCGCTTTCCTTGCCGGGCTTCGTAAGGTCACTACATGACCGTTTTGGACGAGGCCGGCCCGACAGACTCCACGAGCGCCACAGGCGAACCCACGGACGCGCGCGGGCGCGTGGCCGAACTGCACGCGATCCGTGCGGAGGCGCTGCGGGGTCCCAGCGAGAAGGCGACCGAGGCGCAGCACGCCAAGGGCAAGCTGACCGCCCGGGAGCGCATCGAGCTGCTGCTGGACGCGGGCTCGTTCCAGGAGGTCGAGCAGCTGCGCCGGCACCGGGCGACCGGCTTCGGTCTGGAGGCCAAGAAGCCGTACACCGACGGTGTCATCACCGGCTGGGGCACGGTGGAGGGCCGCACGGTCTTCGTGTACGCCCATGACTTCCGCATCTTCGGCGGCGCGCTGGGCGAGGCCCACGCCACGAAGATCCACAAGATCATGGACATGGCCATCGCGGCCGGCGCGCCGCTGGTCTCCCTGAACGACGGCGCGGGCGCCCGGATCCAGGAGGGCGTCTCCGCCCTCGCCGGCTACGGCGGCATCTTCCAGCGCAACACCAAGGCCTCGGGCGTCATCCCGCAGATCTCGGTCATGCTCGGCCCGTGCGCGGGCGGCGCGGCGTACAGCCCCGCCCTCACGGACTTCGTGTTCATGGTCCGCGAGACGTCGCAGATGTTCATCACGGGCCCGGACGTGGTCAAGGCGGTGACGGGCGAGGAGATCACCCAGAACGGCCTGGGCGGCGCCGACGTGCACGCCGAGACGAGCGGTGTCTGCCACTTCGCCTACGACGACGAGGAGACGTGCATCGCCGAGGTGCGCTACCTCCTCTCGCTCCTCCCGCAGAACAACCGGGAGAACCCGCCGCGGGTGTCCTGTGAGGACCCGGCGGATCGCCGCTCGGACGTCCTGCTCGACCTGGTCCCCGCCGACGGCAACCGCCCGTACGACATGGCGAAGGTCATCGAGGAGCTCGTCGACGACGGCGACTACCTGGAGGTCCACGAGCGCTGGGCCCGCAACATCATCTGCGCGCTGGCCCGCCTCGACGGCCAGGTCGTCGGCATCATCGCCAACCAGCCGCAGACCCTCGCCGGCGTCCTGGACATCGAGGCATCCGAAAAAGCTGCGCGCTTTGTCCAAATGTGTGACGCTTTCAATATTCCGATCGTCACGCTGCTGGACGTACCGGGGTTCCTCCCCGGTGTCGACCAGGAGCACGGCGGGATCATCCGGCACGGCGCGAAGCTGCTGTACGCGTACTGCAACGCGACGGTCCCGCGGATCTCGCTGATCCTGCGCAAGGCGTACGGAGGTGCCTACATCGTCATGGACAGCCAGTCCATCGGGGCCGACCTCACCTTCGCCTGGCCGACGAACGAGATCGCCGTGATGGGTGCGGAAGGTGCGGCGAACGTCATCTTCCGCCGTCAGATCGCCGACGCCGCCGACCCCGAGGCCATGCGCGTCCGCATGGTCAAGGAGTACAAGGCCGAGCTGATGCACCCGTACTACGCGGCGGAGCGGGGCCTGGTCGACGATGTCATCGACCCGGCGGAGACCCGCGAGGTGCTGATCAAGTCGCTCGCGATGCTGCAGACCAAGCACGCGGACCTGCCGTCGCGCAAGCACGGCAACCCCCCGCAGTAACCCAGCGGATCCTCCGCGGTACCCCCGCGGAAACCTCTCTCACGGAGACTGAACCTATGAGCACCCCGGACATTCGCGTCGAGAAGGGCCACGCCGAGCCCGAGGAAGTCGCCGCCATCACGGCCATCCTCCTGGCCCGCGCCGCCGCCCAGCCGGACACCGCCCCGACCCACCGCGGCCGCGCCAAGGCAGGCTGGCGCCGCCTGGAGCGCGAGCCCGGCTTCCGCGCTCCGCACAGCTGGCACTGAGCCTTCGGGCTTGCGTGTGGCCCCGTTCCTCCTCGAGAGGAGCGGGGCCACTGTCCGTGTCAGGTGAGAGTGACCGTCACGCCGGGGAAGTCCAGGGCGCCGGGGTCTTCGGGCAGGACGCACCCCAAGAGGGAGAGCTGCTTCACCTTAGGGGGAACGAAATCGGGGCTCCTCAGCCAGGCGGTCACGTCGACACCGTGCAGGAACAGGTGTCGCTCGGGTACGGAGGACAAGGCGTTCAGGCCGGCGGGGACGTCGGGGTGGCTCATCGCCAGAGACAGGGAGGCGATGCCCGGGAGCTCGTACAGGGCAGTCAGGTCGGTGGTCGCGCTGGCGTCCCACACCGACACGAAGGACACCTTGGGTCCCAGGCTGAGGCCGTCCAGGCTCGGTGTCTCCGCGACGCTGAGGAACAGGTTCCGCAGAAGGTCCAGTTCACCCAGGGCTTCGAGATGCCTGAGAGGCATACCGCCGTACAGGCCGAGGGTGACGAGTTCCGGCTGCGTTCGAAGTATCGTGAGGTCGGCCTCGCCGCGGAGTTCCAGGAGGATGAGCTCCCTGAGGGGTGGGAGCTCGCCGACAGCGGCGAAGTCCGGCAGTGGGTACGCGATCCGCAGCTCGGTGAGGGACCGGAGACGGTGCAGACCACGCCACTGACCGGAGTGTGTGACGCGTACGGAGCGGCCCTTCAGCGGCAGACGACTCAACACCTTGTCGACGAAGGCGTCGCCGTCGAAGTACCCCCAGGCATTGATGAGCTCGTCGACGACGTCGGTTCGCTTGTCCGCCGTGTACCCGGCCAGCAGGCGCAGCGCGTCTTCTCCTCCGATCAGCGCCACGGTTCGCACGGTCTGCTTGGCGGCCTTCTCGGTCAGTTCGTCCAACGAGCGCGGCATCTGCCGCAGAAGGCTCGGGCCCACCGCTGCCAGTGCCGCCGGGTCGGTCGAGCGGCGGGCCGGAAGCAGCCGCGTCACCGCTTCCTCCAGTCGGTCGGTGAGGTCCTGCGACACGGACGTCAGCGTTTCCTGGCAGGAAGCGGCCAGCAGCCGCAGTGTGCGGGCGTGACGAGGCTCCTGCCCGGCCCTGTCGAGGATGCCACCCAGGAGCTCCTCGCGCTGACGACTGTTGGCGTGCCCGGCCGTCATGATGATCGTCTGTCGCCAGACGTCGAGGTGAGCCCGCTCGACGAGGTTGCCGATGTGGTCCTCTTCCGCTGCCTCTTCGGCCGCCAGGTACTCCTGGAAAGTGCGGTGCACGAAGTCCAATCGCCCCTGTGCAGGGGCCCGGAGCATCCCGGAGCGGTCCCGGAGCTGTTCCAGGACCTGCCTGCCGTCCAGCCCGTCCAGGTGGGGCATCGAGGCGAGCTTGCCCTCGACATGGACCGCGGCGCGCTCCAGAGCGATCTCGCTGCGGTTGTTGTCCGACAGGCGCCACGCCAGATTCCGCAGGATCACGAGCTTGTCGGCGAGACTCAGCTTGCTGTCCACCGCGCTCGGCACGTTCCGGTCCGCGTCCCGGTCGTGAACGAGGGTGTGCAGGGCGTTCCGATACAGCTCCATCCGGTCCCGTGGCAGCTGACTGCCCCGGTTGAGATGCATGGCGCACAACATTGCGGCGAGCAGGGGAGTGCCCGCCAGCGACTGAAGATGGGGACGGTCCTTGAGGCTGGTGAGCAAGGATTGCTCGTAGAGCGGGAGTTCCTCCACCGAACAGGGCAGTTCGTCGCCCAGTTCCCGAACCGCCTGATGCCACTGCCGAACGAAGGCCGCCAGGTCCGGCGGTGTCATCCGGTCCAGATGCAGAGCGGCGAAGTCCTCCTGACGCAGCCAGTCTGCGCCCGCCGCGGCCGGGCGGGAGGTGACCACCACGCGTACGTCGCCGTAAGTCCGTAGCACTTTGCGCAGCCAGTCCCGTACTCCGCGCCGCTCGCGGTCGAGGAGTTCGTCCACACCGTCGATCAGGAGCAGGGCGCTTCCCTGGTCGAGCTGCCGCTCCACCCAGCCTTTGGGCATGATGCCGGTGAGCGGTGCCGCAACCCCGTCGAGCATGGCTTCCGGTGTGGGCAGGTCGCGGTCGCTGTACTCGCGCAGCTTGACGAAGATCGGTGTGAGCCCGTTCCAGCCCGCGAGTGCCCCGGTAAAGGCACCCCGGGCCGCCGACACGGCCAGCCACCGCAGCAGAGTGGTCTTGCCGGAGCCCGCCTCACCTCGCAGCAGGACTCGCGAGGCGCCGCCGAGCGCGGCCTCCACCCGCATCCCTGAAGCCTCCTCCTCGTTCTCCCAGTCCCGCATGTCGACCCGCAGCCGTGGCAGCGTGCGTGCGCCGTGCGGCCGGGTGCCGTCGTCGCCGGTGGCCCGCAGGCTGACGTACGCGACGGAAAGCCGCACCTGCGCTGCCGCACGGTCGGAGGTACGTCGGAAGAGTTCCACCTCGTCCAGGTCCTCGCTGACGAGTTCCAGGTATCTGCGGCGGAAGGCGGTGTCCTGGTCGACGCCCTCCGGGGCGAACAGCGAGCGGTCCGGGAGCCGTTCCAGGACACGGGCCACCTCGCTGCCCAGGGTGGCGGTCCTGGCCAGTAGTTCGGCCAACACCCGCTCCTCGAAGACGGGAAGGCTGCGCACGATACGGACGTAGTACTCGCAGCACTCTGCGAAGAGCCGCTCGTACAGGCGGGTCTCCGGCTCGCTCAGACCGGTGGGTGAGCCGACCGTCCCCGTGATGCGGCGGATCAGCTCGGCCGGCCTGACGTTCACGGCCAACAAGGCCTCGTCCGACAGGTCCGCCCGCTCGAAGGTGTCACATACGGCGTTGATCACTGCCGTGCGACCGGACTCGTCGAGCCCCCGGAACTCGTGCTCCAGGAACGGTTCCACGCGATCGAACACCGCGTCGGCCATCTGTTCGAACTGGCGCTTCACGCTCCGCTGGAACTTCACTCCGGGCACCCTCACCCGGGCGAGCTCCTCGACCGGCATCCGGCGTTCCTGCTCCCGCCGTTTGCCGCCGAGCCACAGCTGTGCAGCCGCGTTCGCCACCGTTGTCCCCAGCCGTAACGCTGCCGTCTCCGCGAGCATCGATTCCCCTCCCCTTCGCGAACGAAGGCATTGTGGCAGGGGGGTACGACAAAGGGGCCCTTCCCATGGGAGAGGGCCCCTTCGGCGGAGGAGTGGCTAGCGCAGCCGCGCCATCAGCGCGTGCTCCACGAGCGTGATCAGCGCCGACTTGGCGTCCGCGCGGTGGCGGGCGTCCGTCGTGATGATCGGGGTGTCCGGGCCGATCTGCAGCGCCTCACGGACCTCGTCCGGCTGGTACGGCTGGTTGCCGTCGAAGCCGTTGAGGGCGATGACGAACGGCAGACCGCTGTTCTCGAAGTAGTCGACCGCGGGGAAGCAGTCGGCGAGACGGCGGGTGTCGACCAGGACGATCGCGCCGATGGCGCCGCGGACCAGGTCGTCCCACATGAACCAGAAGCGGTCCTGGCCGGGGGTGCCGAACAGGTAGAGGATCAGGTCCTGGTCCAGAGTGATGCGGCCGAAGTCCATGGCGACGGTGGTCGTCGTCTTGTCTCCGGTGTGCGTGAGGTCGTCGATGCCCGCGGAAGCGGACGTCATGACGGCCTCGGTGCGCAGCGGGTTGATCTCCGAGACGGCGCCGACGAACGTGGTCTTGCCCACGCCGAAGCCGCCCGCCACCACGATCTTCGCGGACGTGGTGGAGCGGGAAGGCCCTCCGCTAGAGCTTGCGAAGTCCACTGAGCACCCTTTCGAGCAAAGTCACGTCTGGCTGGCCACCGGCGTTTTCGTCGCCGCCGGGCTGATGGATGGCGACCAGTCCCGCCTCCGCCAAGTCGGCGACGAGGATCCTGGCCACGCCGAGGGGGATCGTCAGGAGGGCCGAGACCTCGGCCACCGACTTGATCTCTCGGCAGAGATTGCAGATCCGCTGATGCTCGGGCAACTGGCCCTGCATCTGGTGCGGCTGCGCGGTGGTGTGCACCAGCGCCTCGATGGCGAGCTGGTAGCGGGGCCTGGTGCGGCCGCCCGTCATGGCGTACGGGCGCACCAGCGGATTGTTCGACGAGCCGGCCGGTGACGGCTCGGGCGAGCGCCGCTGCGGCTGCACGGGCTGGATGCGCGGCGCCGGCGGCTGGTCGTACGGCGACGGACCAGGACCCTGAGGGCCCTGGGGCGCGTACGGCTGGCGCCGGTGGCTGGGCGCGGAGGGGAAGTTGTACCGGTTCGGGTTCTGCGAACCGTCACCCTGGCCGCCCTGCCCCTGACCGGGGCCGTACGACCAGTTACCCGAAGACGAACCGCCTGGGGGTGTTGCCACTTTCTCCTCCTCCGACTGTGCCGGGCACCCAACGCTGTGGGACCGCGTCCCGAAACCTTACGGCCCCGGGACGCCAAAACGCACCGTCTGTCTGCTAGTTGAGAAGGCTCCCCTGGAGCTCTGCTCGAAGATCTGGGGTCAGGACCGTGCCCGCACGGTCCACCAGAAGTGCCATCTCGTACCCAATGAGACCGATGTCCGCCTCCGGGTGTGCAAGGACGGCGAGCGAGGAACCATCAGAAACGGACATGATGAAGAGGAATCCCCGCTCCATCTCCACAACTGTCTGGTTCACGCTGCCGCCCTCGAAGATGCGGGAGGCACCCGCGGTCAACGAGGTCAGGCCGGACGCGACGGCCGCCAGCTGGTCGGCGCGGTCACGGGGAAAGCCTTCGGACATCGCCAGAAGGAGTCCGTCGGCGGAGACCACCACCGTGTGGGACACCCCGGGGGTGTTGTCCACGAAGTTGGTGATCAACCAGTTCAGGTTCTGTGCCGCCTGGCTCATCGGGCTCACACTAACGCTCCTGGTTGTAGGTGCTGTCAGGACCGAAGCCCTGGCCGTTCGTGTCACTGCTTGCATTGCGTCCCCGCTGTACGCCACGGCGCAGGTTGCTCAGCCTGCCCCGGACGTCCTCGGGTGCGCGGGAGACCTGGGGGCCGCCCTGTGGGGTCGATTCCGCGGTTCCCTCGACCAGGTTGGCCTTGGGCACCCGCCGCGGCAGGCCGGAGGACGTGACCCCGCCCGCCTTGGGCTTGCGGAGCTGCGACGCCTGCTGCCAGCGGTCGTCGTTGGACGAGCGCCACTCGGCGTTGCCGCCCGAGGCCGGAGCGTTGGACGTAGGCGCCGCCTGCTCCCGCTGCTCCGCGGGGCGCTGGCCGTTGCCGTTGACACCCGAGGAGGCGCCACGGCGCGGCAGCCCGGCATCGGTCAGCTGGTGGCCGCCCGAGGGGGCCGGGCCCGGACGGGTGAAGCCTACGCGGTCCTGCTCACTCACGTCAGCGGCCTGCGAGGATTCCGTTTCCGGAGCGTAGCCGGATCGGTACCCGCCCTCGTACGCGCCCTGCTGCGGCCAGTCGTCCTGGTAGGACGGCTCCTCGAAAGCGGAGAACGTCTCCGGGGCGGAACCCTGGACTCCCGCACGGGCATCCTGGCCCGGCTCCGCATACGCGGGCTCGGGGTAGCCACCGTTGGACGGGAAGTACGTCTCGTCATACGCCGTCTGCTGCGGGTCCTCGTACGCCGTCTGCTGGTCGTACCGGGCCTGCTGCTCGTCGTACGCGCCCTGACCGCCGTCGTAGGACGGGGCGCCGTTGTCGAACGCGGGACGCTCCGGGAAGTCCGCCTGGTAGCCCTGCGGCGCCTCGATGGCCTCGTGGCCCTGAGCCTGGGCCTCCAGGGCGGCGCGGCGCTCCTCGCGCATCAGCGAGCGGCCCACGGGGTCCAGGTCACGGATGTCGTCCGGGACCTCGGTGTAGCGGCTGTCGTCGAAGCCGAGTTCGGCGGCCGTGCGCAGCGGCTGCTGGCTGCCGAAGTCCTCACCCTGGAACGACTGCTGCTCGGGGATGATCTGGGACACGGTGAACTCGTCGCGCATCGGCTGCTGCTCGCCACCGCCACCATGGGTGATCGCGTCGGGGAGCATGACCAGCGAGGTGGTGCCGGCCTGCTCGCCCGAGGGGCGCAGCTGGACGCGGATGCCGTGCCGGTCGGACAGTCGGCCGACCACGAACAGACCCATGCGCTGCGAGATCGCCGCGTCCACGGTCGGCGGGTTGGCCAGCTTGTGGTTGATGTCCGCGAAGTCCTCGGCGGTGAGGCCGATTCCCTTGTCGTGGATCTCGACCATGATGCGGCCGTCCGGGAGACGGGTCGCGGTGACGCGGACCTTGGTCTGCGGCGAGGAGAACGTGGTGGCGTTCTCCAGGAGCTCGGCGAGCAGGTGCACGAGGTCGGTCACGGCGCGGCCGTGGATCTCGGCCTCCGGGACACCGGAGAGCTCGATGCGCTCGTACTGCTCCACCTCGGAGGAGGCGGCGCGCAGCACGTCGACCAGCGGAACCGGCTGGTCCCAGCGGCGGCCGGGCTCCTCGCCCGCGAGGACCAGGAGGTTCTCGCCGTTGCGGCGCATACGGGTCGCGAGGTGGTCCAGGCGGAAGAGGTTCTCCAGCTGGTCCGGGTCGGCCTCGTTGTTCTCCAGGTCGGTGATCAGGGTCAGCTGGCCCTCGATCAGCGACTGGTTGCGGCGCGACAGGTTGGTGAAGATCGCGTTGATGTTGCCCCGCAGGAGGGCCTGCTCGGCGGCGAGCCGGACGGCCTCGCGGTGGACCTGGTCGAAGGCGCGGGCGACTTCGCCGATCTCGTCCGTCGTGGTGATCGGGATGGGCTGGACCCGGGTGTCGACACGGCCCGGGTCGGTGCGCGAGAGCTGGTCGACCAGCATCGGCAGGCGCTGCTCGGCGACACCGAAGGCCGCGTTGCGCAGCTGGCGCATCGAGCGGCTCATCTGGCGCGCCACCATGCCGGCCAGGATGAACGCGGCGAGCAGGGCGACCACGACGACGGCACCGGTGATGATGGCGTCGGTCTTGGCGCTCGCGGAGATGTCCGCGGCTTCGGCCACGGCCTTGTCGGCGAGGTCCGACTCGATCTGGCGGTAGGCGTCGTACTTGGCGGTGTTCACGACCCACCAGTTCTGCGCGGTGACGCCCTTGGCGGTCAGACCGTCGAGGGCGGCCTGCTGCGGGGACTTCAGGCCCGCCAGCAGGGCGACCATGTCAGTGGGCTTCGACGGCGGCGGGGTGTAGGTCTGGCCCTTGGCGGCGGCGGCCGCGCCGGCCTCCTTCGCCTTGGCCGTCAGATCGGTCTTGATCTGGACCTGGGCCGCGTCGAGCTTGTCGGCGTCGGCCTGGGTGCCACCACCGAGGTACTCCTCGACGGCGATGCCTTCGAGGTAGGCGTAGGAGGAGAGGGCGACCCGCTGGGAGGCGAGGCTTCCCTTGCCCGGACCGGGCTTGACCAGCATGTGCATACCGATGGACCGCTCCAGCGACAGCGCGGCCTTGGACAGCGAGATCGCGTAGACCGTACGGCCGTAGCTGGTGATGTTTCCGGTGCCCAGACCGAGCTCGTTGGCGAACTCCATCAGCGGGTGCTGGATCTGGAGGTAGCCCTCCTCGGTCTTCACCCCCTCTGTCCTGGAGGAGTAGGCGATCTTGCGCAGGGAGTCCAGACCGGGCTCGACCTTGCGGAAGATATCGAGCCGGCGCTCCAGGCCCGCCGTCTTCGGCATGTTCTGGGCGGCCTCGTCGAAGACGTCGGCGGCCTCGTCGGTGGCCTTGCGGGCCTTGACGACCGTCGGGTCGTCCTGGCCGGCACCGCTCAGCAGGGGCTGGGCGGTGATGTCGCGCTCCTCGAACAGCTTGTCGCCGTAGTTCAGCGCGGCCTGCACCAGACGGGCCGTCTTCTCGGCGTCCTGGGCCTCCTGCCAGGTGTTGATCGAGCTCTTCACCTGGAAGCCGCCCATGACGAGGCCGACCACCACGGGTATGAGCAGGATCGCGTTCAGCCTGGTGGGCACACGCCAGTTGCGCGGGGAGAGACGGCCGCCGCTCGGAGCGGGCGCCGCCGTGGGCTCCTGAACGGGCACTTGTGCGGGAGCCGCTCCGCGCGGCGGCGGGGTGAAGTTGCCCCGTGCCGACGGCTCGGGACCGTTCTTGCTTCGCCTCACTCGACCAACAACCTCTCGGCGTCGGCACCTACGTTGTGCCGCGGTATCTCCAGCGCCCTTGACTACTGGGCAGTTCAGCGCATTCCAGCACGTCAGGCGGCGCCCTTCCAAACACTCGGAATCGACGGTTCCGAGTGGCGCAGGCCCCAGATAAAACGGTCATAAAGAGCGAGCCCCGCCAAAAGGCGGGGCTTTTGTGAGCGCAGCGGTACCGGGTGACCGCGATGCGTGTCTGCGTCTGTGAAATTCTCTGTCGAAACGTTATGAACACTGTGGCCGACCGTGTCAAACGACACAGCCGGCTCCAATGTGTCTACGACAACTTCCGTACATGGCCTTGCACTTGGGTGCTATCGCAGGCGAGCCATGAGGGCGTGCTCGACCAGCGTGATCAGCGCGCTCTTCGCATCCGCACGGTGCCGGGCGTCCGTCGTGATGATCGGGGCGTCCGGTCCGATCTGGAGCGCCTCGCGCACCTCTTCGGGGTTGTACGGCTGATGTCCGTCGAAGCCGTTGAGGGCGATGACGAACGGCAGACCGCTGTTCTCGAAGTAGTCGACCGCGGGGAAGCAGTCGGCGAGACGGCGGGTGTCCACCAGGACCACCGCACCGATGGCACCGCGGACCAGGTCGTCCCACATGAACCAGAAGCGGTCCTGGCCCGGCGTACCGAAGAGGTACAGGATCAGGTCCTGGTCCAGGGTGATGCGGCCGAAGTCCATGGCCACCGTGGTGGTGGTCTTGTCCCCGGTGTGGGTCAGGTCGTCGATGCCCGCGGAAGCGGACGTCATGACGGCCTCCGTGCGCAGCGGGTTGATCTCCGAGACGGCACCCACGAACGTGGTCTTGCCGACGCCGAAGCCACCCGCCACCACGATCTTCGCGGAGGTGGTCGCCCGGCCTCCGTCAGAGCTTGCGAAGTCCACTGAGCACCCTTTCGAGCAAAGTCACGTCCGGCGCGCCGCCGTTGTTCTCGTCGCCGCCCGGCTGGTGAATGGCGACGAGTCCGGCCTCCGCGAGGTCCGCGACGAGGATCCTGGCTACACCGAGCGGCATGGACAGGAGGGCCGACACCTCGGCCACCGACTTCACCTCACGGCAGAGGTGGCAGATCCGCTGATGCTCGGGGAGCAGACCCATCAGCTGTGCCGGGTCGGCCGTGGTGCTGATCAGCGCCTCGATGGCGAGTTGGTACCGCGGCCGGGTCCGGCCGCCGGTCATCGCGTACGGACGTACCAGCGGCTGGTCGCCCTCATCCTCGTACGGCTGCGCGTACGGATCATGAGAGGCGGTGGGCGGGGTCATGAATCCTCCGGGCTGGACAGCAAGTCGGTCAGTCGTGCCGTCTGTTGGGGCCGGTGGGGGGATTGTGTCGGCCGGACGGTGATTTCGTGCTGTGGGTAGAACCCAGGGCCGTCAGTGGAGCAGACTTCCCTGTAGTTCGGCGCGCAGGTCCGGCGTGAGCACTGCGCCCGCGCGGTCGACGAGCAGCGCCATCTCGTAGCCGACGAGACCGATGTCGCACTCCGGGTGGGAGAGGACCGCCAGGGACGATCCGTCCGAGATGGACATCAGGAAAAGAAAACCGCGTTCCATCTCCACGACCGTCTGCGCCACGGTGCCGCCCTCGAAGATCCGGGAGGCCCCGGCCGTCAGCGAGGTGAGACCGGACGCGACGGCCGCGAGCTGGTCCGCGCGATCGCGGGGAAAGCCTTCGGACATCGCCAGAAGGAGTCCGTCGGCGGACACGACGACGGTGTGGGACACCCCGGGGGTGTTGTCCACGAAGTTGGTGATCAACCAGTTGAGGTTCTGTGCCGCCTGGCTCATCGGGCTCAACTAACGCTCCTGCTGGTGAGTGGGGCTGGGGAAGCTGCCGGTCTGGCCGGTACCGGCCTGGCGACCCTGCTGGATGCCCCGACGGAGATTGGTCAGCCGGCCGCGTACGTCATCGGGCGCACGCGAGACCTGCGGACCGCTTTGGTGCGATTGCTGCTGTGCCGTACCCGCGACGAGGTTCGCCCGCGGGACGCGGCGCGGCAGGCCGGAGGTGGTGACCCCGCCCGCCGACGGTTGACGGACGCGTTCTGCCTGCCGGACGAGGTCGTCGTTCGGCGAGGTGCGCCACGAGGCAGCGGCCGGTGCGGCAGCCGGACGCTGCGGAGCCGAGGGAGCCTGCGGCTGCTGCGCAGCCTGCGGCGAACCCTGGGAACCGTTGTGCTGGACGCCCTGGGAGTGGGCGCCGTTCGCCTGACCGTGGAACCAGTTGGTCTCCAGCGTGTCGTACAGCGGCGTACGTCCGTCACCGGGGCCGGGCGCCGGCGGCAGCGCCTCGGGCTCCTGACGGGGGGCCCGCTGCTGCGGCTGCGGGCGCTGGGGGGCGCCGGGCCTCTCGAACTGACCGGTGGAGGACGGGTCCTGGCCGTTGCCGTAGCCGGGGACCGCGAACTGGCCGGTGGACGAGGGGTCCTGGCCGTTGCCGTAACCCGGCCGGGCGAACTGGCCGGTGGAGGACGGGTCCTGACCGTTGCCGTAACCCGGCATCGCGAACTGGCCCGTGGACGACGGGCTCTGCTGCGCGGGCGCCTGGTGGGAGGCGTTGAAGACGTCGGGACGGACGAACTGACCGGTGTTCTGTCCGGAGTTCTGCGGCGCACCGGCACCGGGGCGCGGAGCGTCGAAGTCGGGACGGGCGAACTCGGACGTGGAGCCGGGGCCTTGACGGTCGTCGATCCGCGGCATGCGCGAGGTGGTGTCGGGCTCCTCGTGACCACGCGGGGCGTCGAGGGACGCGCGCGGCACCGGCGGCTGCGCGTTCTCGTCGCTCCAGCTCGGCACACGGGGCTGCTGGTCGCCACCGGACAGCTCGGCACGCGCACCACCGCGGCCGGGAAGCTGCGGCCTGCGGCGTCCGGTCTTGCCACCCGTCGGCTGCTGCTGCGTCGGCGCGGCCGCGGGGCCGCTGTCACCGAAGCCGCTCTGGCGCGTACCGGCTCCGCCCTGACGGGCACCGGGCGCGTCGCCGAAGCCGCCGCCCTGGCGGGAACCGTCACCGAAGCCCTGGACGGAACCGGGCCCGGCCGCCTGGAGACCCTGCGGCGCACCCGGGGTGCCCTGCCCGAAGCCACCGGCGCCGGCTCCGGCCGGAGCCGGCCTGCCCTGCTGACCGGAAGCCGGACCCTGCTGACCACGCGCTCCACCCGGAGCGCCCGGACGACCGCCCTGGTTGCTGCCCGGCAGCGCGGCCCGCGGGCCCTGCCCCGAGCCGACCTGTCCGCGCTGCGGCGGGGCGCCGAGGCGGCCACCGCCGGCGGCCGGAGCACCGGCACCGAGCGACGGGCCACCCTGTGAGCCATTGCCGCGGCGGGCCGCGGCGACACCGGCGGCCGCCTGCGCGGCGGCGGGACCGCCACCGCCCGGGGCGCCCTGGCCGGGCTTGCCCGGAGTGGGCTTCTTGGCGCCCTGGGCGACATCGACGGGCAGCATGACCAGCGCGGTCGTACCACCGGAGTCGGACGGGCGGAGCTGGATGCGGATGCCGTGGCGCTGCGACAGACGACCGACCACGAACAGACCCATGCGGCGGGACACCGAGACGTCCACGGTGGGCGGCGAGGCGAGCCGCTCGTTGATCGCCGCGAGGTCCTCGGGGGAGAGGCCGATGCCGGTGTCGTGGATCTCGATCAGCACGCGGCCGTCGGGCAGCGCGTGACCGGTGACCTTGACCTTGGTCTGCGGCGAGGAGAACGAGGTCGCGTTCTCGAGCAGCTCCGCGAGGAGGTGCACGAGGTCGTTGACGACGCGGCCGGCGACCTCGGTGGTCGGCACGGCGGCCAGTTCGATGCGCTCGTACTGCTCCACCTCGGACGCGGCGGCGCGGAGCACGTCGACCAGCGGGACCGGGCGGGTCCAGCGGCGGCCGGGCTCTTCACCCGCGAGGACGAGGAGGTTCTCGCCGTTACGGCGCATGCGGGTCGCGAGGTGGTCGAGCTTGAACAGCGACGACAGCTGGTCCGGGTCGGCCTCGCGGGACTCGAGCTCGGAGATCAGCGACAGCTGGCGCTGGATGAGGCCCTGGGAACGGCGCGAGAGGTTGGTGAACATCGCGTTGACGTTGCCCCGCAGAAGGGCCTGCTCGGCGGCGAGGCGGACCGCCTCGCGGTGCACGTCGTCGAAGGCCGCGGCCACCTGGCCGATCTCGTCCCGGGAGTGCACACCGACCGACTCGACGGACGTGTCGACGTCCTGCGGGTCGGACTCGGACAGCTGCTTGACCAGCTCGGGCAGGCGGTCCTGGGCGACCTTGGTCGCGGTGTCCTGGAGGCGGCGCAGCGAGCGGATCATGGAGCGGGCCACGACGAAGGCGCCGACGAGGGAGACACCGAGGACGATGAGGATCAGCGCACCCGAGATGATCGCTTCGCTCTCGGACTCGTTGCGCAGCTGACGGGCCTTCTGCTCCATCTGGCCGAGCAGCGTGGTCTCGATCTTCGACATCACCTCGATCTTGGCGGAGTCGTCGTCGACCCAGTCCTTGTACGAGCGCTTGGTCTGCGTCTTGAGACCGTCCGGGCCGCCGAGCACACGCTTGGCGTACTGGTCGGCGGACTGGATGGTCGGGTTGTCGCCCTCCACGGGCTTGAGGAGCTCGGTGACGCCCTCGCCGTAGATGTTCTTGAAGCCGCTGATCTCCGACTCCTGGCTCTCCTGGGCGGAGAGCGCGTACTGCCGGTCGTTCTCGGACAGCGTGCCGAAGGTGGACTTGGTCTCGGGCAGCGCGGCGGCGATGACGGCGCGCTGGACGGAGGCGTACTCCTTGGCGGAGGAGAAGGCGGACAGCGCGCGGGTGCGCTGGATCATCTCCGGGTTGCTGGTCGCCTCGGCCATGTCCTGCGAGAGCGCGAGCAGCTGGGTGACGAGGCGGTGGTAGGCCTCGACCGTCTGCGTCGAGTTCTTCGGGTCGTTGTAGGCGTCGCTGCGGATGCTGCTCAGCTTGTTCAGCTCGCCCGCGATACCGACGAGGCTGTCACGGACGCCGGACAGCTGTCCCTTCGCCGTGGCGTCGTCGATCTCCTGCGTGCCCTGGAGGAAGTGCTTCTTGGCGACATCCGTGGCGTCGCGGACGCCCTTGACCGTGTAGTCGGTGGCCGAGGCGCCGTGCGCCAGCGGGCCGGCCGACTGGTCGCGCTCCTTCTGGAGCGCAGCGGCGAGCTCGGTCGCCTGCTTGGTCATGTCGGTCAGCAGCTTCATGTTGTCGAGCTGCTGGATGTCGTCCATCGACTGGTTGATGCGCAGCGCACCCAGCGAGGTCGCGGCGACCACGGGGAGCGCTAGCAGCGAGACCAGTCGCGTCGAGATGCGCCAGTTGCGCAGGGCCACGCGTGAGCCGGGGCCGGTCGGGCCCTTCGGCTTCGCGGCCGGTGTGGCGGGAGCCTTGGCCTTGGCGCCGGGGCGAGCGGAGTCACCGCTGCCGCCGAGCTCTGCCGGTCCCGGGTTCTGGGCGTGCTGGGGCGAGGAACCGCGGTCGGTCCCGCCGCGCGGCTCCGGCTCCGCCGAAGCGCTGCCATCCCTCTTGAAACGTCCCTGCACTAGCGTCGCAACCTCTGGACCAGGCGTCCCACCGGTGATACGGCGGGACGGTGTCGGCGTCGTTCAAGGGCGCAGATGCGCCCCCTGGTGGTCGTGAGTGACCGGCGCAGGTTCCCCCTTACCGCCGCCAATCGGCGCTGCGTTGCGCCCCTGCGCGCCGGTTCGATCCCGCGGCGGTCCGTGGAATTCCAGCACAGTGCAGGATCTCCAACAAGGCCCGAGAGCCAGGCTGTGACCTCCGTGACACCTTGTGAGTGCAGCGTCACGAGACGTAGAAAGTGATCTCGTACATAACGGGCGTATGCCTACGAGGTGTTGGGGTGTGCCGGGTGTCCCAGTCGCCATGATCAGGAGCGGAATGTTTGCTTCAATGGAGCAATGTCCGTTTCGCCAGGCCGAGTTGGGGGTCTGAATTGACCGGTTTGCCTGCTAGTAAGTGAGGAAACTCACATGGCGATCATGGCCTCTTCGCGGCTTCGCCGGGGAATTGCATGTTTAGCCTGGCGCTTTACAGGGATGGCGAATCCGACAACCCGCGCCGGAATGGGGGCTTTTGAGCCCGCCCGGCGCCCCTCACGACAAGGTCGAGTACACCGGTGAAGACGACGATGATGTTCCGCAACATAGCCAACCCGCGACGCACGACGCTGGCGCACCTCGAGGACGCCGACGCGCTGCAGACGCCGGACCAGCCGGAGCACTCGGTCGATCTTCCCACCCAGACCGCCAACCCGCGCCGCACCGTCCTGATGGAAGCCCCGGTCGCGGCCTCCGTCGCCCAGTAGTACGCACACGGGCGGCCGGCCGCTCAACACGAGCCCGCACGGATCCTCGCGCCGGCCGCCCCGCTTCCGCAGACCGGCCCGTACGCCGGGGGCGTGCCGCGGCGCACCCCCGGAAGGCCGGTCCGCCCGTCGACGGCGCGTACGACGTCCAGGAGCGCGGCCACGTACGCACCACCCGGTGCGCCCGCGGATATGCGCGAGGCGCGGAGCCCTCCCCGCGTTAGCCTGGAGCGTCAGACTCCAGCCAGCTCAGTGAGGGGCGCAAGGATCCCGTGCGCATCGCCAGATTCTCCATCGACGGCAACGTCGCTTTCGGCGCGGTCGAGGGCGACAAGCCGGACGAGCTCGTCCTCGACATCATCAAGGGCATCCCGTTCGCGGACTTCGAGCTCTCCGGTACGAAGGTCCCGCTGAGCAAGGTCAGGCTGCTGCCGCCCGTGCTCCCCAACAAGGTCGTGGCCTTCGGCCGCAACTACGCGGAGCACGCCAAGGAGCTCGGCAACGAGGTGCCCGACGCCCCGTTCGCCTTCTTCAAGCCGTCGACCTCGGTGATCGGCCCCGGCGACGAGATCCAGTACCCCTCCTTCTCGAACGAGCTGCACCACGAGGCCGAGCTGGCGGTCGTCATCGGCCGCATGTGCCGCGAGGTCCCGCGCGAACGCGTCAAGGACGTCGTCCTCGGCTACACCTGCGCCAACGACATCACCGCCCGTGACGTCCAGAAGCGCGAGAAGCAGTGGGCGCGGGCCAAGGGCTTCGACACCTCCTGCCCGCTCGGCCCCTGGGTCGAGACGGACCTGGACCCGAGCGACCTGACCATCCAGCTCACGGTCAACGGGCAGCAGCGCCAGCTCGGCCGCACCAGCGAGATGATCCACTCCGTCGAGGACCTGATCGTCAACATCACCGAGGCCATGACGCTGCTCCCCGGCGACGTCATCCTCACCGGCACCCCGGCTGGGGTCGGCCCCCTGAACGTCGGCGACGAGGTCGCCGTCACCATCGAAGGCATCGGCACTCTCACCAACAAGGTGATCAAGCGTGGCTAACGCGAACTCCCCCAAGTCCTCGACTCCGCTCGGACAGGGGGTGCCCCCACGCGTACGTTTCTGTCCGTCCCCGACCGGCAACCCCCACGTGGGCCTGGTCCGCACCGCCCTGTTCAACTGGGCGTTCGCCCGGCACAACGAAGGCACCCTGGTCTTCCGCATCGAGGACACCGACGCGGCCCGCGACTCCGAGGAGTCGTACGACCAGCTGCTCGACGCGATGCGCTGGCTGGGCTTCGACTGGGACGAGGGCCCCGAGGTCGGCGGCCCGCACACGCCGTACCGCCAGTCGCAGCGCATGGACATCTACAAGGACGTCGCGCAGAAGCTCCTGGACGCCGGGCACGCCTACTACTGCTACTGCTCCACCGAGGAGCTGGACGCCCGCCGCGAGGCCGCCCGCGCCGCCGGCAAGCCGTCCGGCTACGACGGCCACTGCCGTGACCTGAGCGCCGAGCAGACCGAGGCCTACAAGGCCGAGGGCCGCACGCCCATCGTCCGCTTCCGCATGCCTGACGAGACGATCACCTTCACCGACCTGGTCCGCGGCGAGATCACCTACCTCCCGGAGAACGTGCCGGACTACGGCATCGTCCGTGCGAACGGCGCGCCGCTCTACACCCTGGTGAACCCGGTCGACGACGCGCTGATGGAGATCACCCACGTCCTGCGCGGCGAGGACCTGCTCTCCTCCACCCCTCGCCAGATCGCCCTCTACAAGGCGCTCACCGAGCTGGGCATCGCCAAGGAGACCCCGGCCTTCGGCCACCTGCCGTACGTCATGGGCGAGGGCAACAAGAAGCTCTCCAAGCGGGACCCGCAGTCCTCGCTCAACCTCTACCGGGAGCGCGGTTTCCTTCCCGAGGGTCTGCTCAACTACCTCTCCCTCCTGGGCTGGTCGCTCTCGGCGGACCGCGACATCTTCACGATCGGGGAGATGGTCGCCGCCTTCGACGTCACGGACGTCAACCCCAACCCGGCCCGCTTCGACCTGAAGAAGGCCGAGGCCATCAACGCCGACCACATCCGCATGCTCGACGTGAAGGAGTTCACCGAGCGCTGCGCCCCCTGGCTGCGGGCACCGTTCGCGCCCTGGGCGCCCGAGGACTTCGACGAGTCGAAGTGGCAGGCGGTCGCCCCGCACGCGCAGTCCCGTCTCAAGGTCCTCTCCGAGATCACGGAGAACGTCGACTTCCTGTTCCTGCCGGAGCCCGTCTCCGACGAGGCGTCCTGGGCGAAGGCGATGAAGGAGGGGTCGGACGCGCTGCTGCGCACCGCGCGCGAGAAGCTCGCCGGCGCCGACTGGACCGACCCGGAGTCCCTCAAGGAGGCCGTCCTGGCCGCAGGTGAGGAGCACGGTCTCAAGCTCGGCAAGGCGCAGGCCCCGGTCCGTGTCGCCGTCACCGGCCGCACGGTCGGCCTCCCGCTCTTCGAGTCCCTGGAGATCCTGGGCAAGGAGAAGACGCTGGCCCGCATCGACGCCGCGCTGGCGAAGCTGTAGCCGTCCGTCCCGGAAAAGGGGGTGGCGTCCGGTCCGGACGCCGCCCCCTTTTCCGTGTTCTCCTCGTCACATCCCGGACGCGTGTTCGTCGCGCGAGCGAGGGACAGGCGAGCGGGCCGCGCGCTACGGTCGGACCATGAACATCGAGGCCGTGGTCTGGGACGTCGACGACACGATCTTCGACTACACGGCCGCGGACCGGGCCGGAATGCGTGCCCACCTGGACGCCGAGGGCCTCCTGGGCGCCTACGAATCCGTCGATCAGGCACTCGCACGCTGGCGTGAGGTCACCGACCAGCAGTGGGCCAGGTTCTCCGCCGGGGAGTCGGACTGGGAGGGGCAGCGGCGCGAACGGGTGAGGGTCTTTCTGGGGGAACGGCTGAGCGACGCCGAGGCCGACGCGTGGTTCCAGCGCTACGCGGGGCACTACGAAGCCTCGTGGGCCCTCTTCCCCGACGTGGTGCCCGCCCTGGACGCCCTCGCGGCCAGCCACCGGCACGCCGTCCTCTCCAACTCCAGCCTGCAGAGCCAGGACCGCAAGCTCCGCGTCCTCGGCGTGCGCGACCGCTTCGAGTCGGTCCTGTGCGCGGCCGAGCTGGGCGTCTCCAAGCCCGCCGCGGCGGCCTTCCACGCGGCCTGCGACGCGCTCGCGCTGCCCCCGCACCGGGTCGCCTATGTCGGCGACCACCCGGAGATCGACGGCCGCGGCGCTGCCGACGCCGGCCTGCTCTCCGTCTGGATCGACCGTGGTGGCGCGCACACCGTGGTGGACGGCGTGGCACCCGGTCCGCGCCGCATCGCCTCGCTCGCCGAACTGCCCGCGATCCTCGGCGCGGATACCCGTTTTGGAGCGCCGTCCACCTTCAGGTAATGTTCTTCCTGCGCCGCCGGGGAGCGGGCCGAAAGGCCGGGAACCGGAGGAGCGAACTAGAACAAGAACCCCTCCGGGGCTTGCGTTCCAGTGGCCTATGGTGTAATTGGCAGCACGACTGATTCTGGTTCAGTTAGTCTTGGTTCGAGTCCAGGTAGGCCAGCTCGCAGAGCTCATCTGCAACCGCGGAGATCGACTCCGCAAAGCCCCCGTTGTGTAGCGGCCTAGCACGCTGCCCTCTCAAGGCAGTAGCGCCGGTTCGAATCCGGTCGGGGGTACAGATCCTTCCCAAGGGAGACAGTCCGGGTCGCACCCGCTGACTCTCATGCAGGATCGCTAGGGCCCCCGTTGTGTAGCGGCCTAGCACGCCGCCCTCTCAAGGCGGTAGCGCCGGTTCGAATCCGGTCGGGGGTACGCAGTTGGTCTAAACCATATTGGTCTATGGTGTAATTGGCAGCACGACTGATTCTGGTTCAGTTAGTCTAGGTTCGAGTCCTGGTAGACCAGCTCGGATCTGCGGAAACGCAAGATCCTCGCCCCCGTTGTGTAGCGGCCTAGCACGCCGCCCTCTCAAGGCGGTAGCGCCGGTTCGAATCCGGTCGGGGGTACCACAGCAAGGCCCTTCGCTTCGGCGGAGGGCCTTTGCCGTGCCCGGCGCCGGCTACTCGAAGCCGTACCGCCGTGTCGTCTCCTCCTCCTGGGCCAGCCGGTGCAGCGACTGCAGGATCGGCTCGTTGATGATCGCCCCCAGGATCGCCCACTCGATCCGCTCCTCCTCGGAGGGTTGCGTCTCCATGTTGTCCAGGTCGAGGACGGCTGTCCGGTACATCAACTCGGCGTACGGCACGAGCAGTTCGGCCCCGAAGCCATAGCCGAGCCGGCGGAACGCGGCCACCGCCACCACCAGCGAGCGGTACGCCGGGGAGATGGTCGAGAGCCGCTTGGCGTTCTCCCAGCCGAGCCGGTCGAGGAGCGCGGCGGCCTCCTGGTGCGCGGCCCGGACGTACTCGTCGTCCTCGTCGGGCTCCGGCACCTGCGGCAGCGCCCACACCGCCGCGCCCAGGCGGAGCGCGCGGCCCAGGGAGTCGTCGTCCACGTGCCCGAGCACTTCCCGGACGGTCGCCACGGGGAGCCGGCCGACCTGGATCATCGCCCGCACCAGCCGCAGCCGGCGCAGGTGCTCCTCGTCGTACTCGGCGGTCCTCGCGTTGATCTGGCGGCCCGGCGCCAACAGTCCCTCGCGCAGGTAGTACTTGATCGTCGCGATGGGCACACCGCTGCGCTCGCTCAACTCGGCCAGCCGCATCCTCTTGCGCCTCTCCTAGGGAAGTGCCACTATCCAATCACTGCACAGAAGGATAGTGCCGGTATCCAATTCTGGAATCAGGGGGACACCATGTTCGCAAAGCCGTTTCCGGGCCTCAGTACTGCGGCCGTCGAGGGCGATGCGGTGGTCCTGCTGATCGGCATGCGTATCAACCACTTCTGGGCGGTGCACCAGTGGCTGCCGGTCATGCTGTCGATGAAACGCATGCTGGGGGAGCTTGCTCGCGACAGCAGCCGGGGGCTGCTGGGCCACGTCCTGCTGACCGCCTCGCCGCGGACGTACTACGTGGTCCAGTACTGGGAGTCGAAGGAGAAGCTCTACGCCTACGCGTCCTCGCCCGACATGTTGCACCACAAGGCGTGGGCGACCATCAACCGCATGGACCGGGCCGGGAAGCTGCGCCAGCACGTGGGGCGCTGGCACGAGGCGTACGTCGTGCCCGAGGGCTCGTACGAGTCCATCTACGCGGACATGCCGGCCTTCGGGCTGGCGGCCGCGCACGGGGTGCTGCCGGTCGAGAAGCGGGGGCGGCGGGCCGCGGACCGGTACGCGTACCGCTCGTCCGGGGCGGCCGAAGGGGCCGAGCCGGCCGAGAAGGCCGGGTGACCCGGGCACTGACCAGGGGGGACGGGGGAAATCGGGGAGGGTCTGCCGCGGCGTTGAGGCAGGCCCTCCCCGGTTGTCGTACCCGGAAGGTCAGCCCGTGCGGCGCAGGGCCTCGGAGAGGCGGGCGGCGGCGTCGATGACCGCCTGGGCGTGCATACGGCCCGGATGGCGCGTGAGGCGCTCGATCGGTCCGGAGACCGAGACGGCGGCCACGACGCGGTTCGAGGGGCCGCGCACCGGCGCGGAGACGGACGCGACGCCCGGCTCGCGCTCGCCGATCGACTGCGCCCAGCCGCGGCGCCGCACGCCCGACAGCGCCGTCGCCGTGAAGCGGGCGCCCTGGAGGCCGCGGTGCAGCCGCTCCGGCTCCTCCCAGGCCATCAGGATCTGGGCCGAGGAGCCGGCCTTCATCGTGAGCGTGGAACCGACCGGGACCGTGTCCCGCAGGCCGGACAGCCGCTCGGCCGCGGCGACGCAGATGCGCATGTCGCCCTGGCGCCGGTAGAGCTGCGCGCTCTCGCCCGTGATGTCCCGCAGATGCGTGAGCACCGGGCCCGCCGTCGCGAGGAGACGGTCCTCGCCGGCGGCCGCGGCCAGCTCGGCGAGGCGGGGGCCGAGAATGAAACGGCCCTGCATGTCGCGCGCCACCATGCGGTGGTGTTCAAGTGCCACGGCGAGGCGATGTGCCGTGGGTCGTGCCAGTCCGGTCGCCGCGACCAGGCCCGCGAGGGTGGCCGGACCGGACTCCAGTGCGCTCAGGACAAGGGCTGCCTTGTCCAGAACGCCGACGCCGCTACTGTTGTCCATGCAACGATACTCGCGTCTCACTCTGTGAAACGCAAGTTCAATTTTCCGTGGAACGCGCCACCCTTGTAGACACAGCGGCCCGCGGACCAACGGGCCCGGCGGACGACGCCCGGTACGAGGGGTACGGACGTTGCCGCCCCGGAAATCTCTAGTTGGGCCGGCGCCACACAGGCCGGCCGGAGGGAAAGCGATGGGTAGGACACTCGCGGAGAAGGTCTGGGACGACCACGTCGTCCGGCGCGCCGAGGGCGAGCCCGACCTCCTCTTCATCGATCTGCACCTGCTGCACGAGGTGACCAGCCCGCAGGCCTTCGACGGCCTCCGCCAGGCCGGGCGTCCCGTGCGCCGCCTCGACCTCACCATCGCCACCGAGGATCACAACACCCCGACCCTCGACATCGACAAGCCCATCGCGGACCCGGTCTCCCGGGCTCAGCTGGAGACGCTGCGCAAGAACTGCGCCGATTTCGGCGTACGACTGCACTCGCTGGGCGACGTCGAGCAGGGCGTCGTCCACGTGGTGGGGCCGCAGCTGGGCCTGACCCAGCCGGGCACCACCGTGGTCTGCGGTGACTCCCACACCTCCACGCACGGTGCCTTCGGCGCGCTGGCGTTCGGCATCGGCACCTCGCAGGTCGAGCACGTGCTGGCCACGCAGACGCTGCCGCTGGCCCGCCCGAAGACGATGGCCATCACCGTCGACGGCGAGCTGCCCGAGGGCGTCACCGCCAAGGACCTGATCCTGGCGATCATCGCCAAGATCGGTACAGGCGGCGGCCAGGGCTACATCCTGGAGTACCGCGGCTCCGCCCTCGAGAAGCTGTCGATGGAAGCCCGGATGACCATCTGCAACATGTCGATCGAGGCCGGCGCCCGCGCGGGCATGATCGCCCCCGACGAGACCACCTTCGCCTACCTCAAGGGCCGCGCCCACGCGCCCGAGGGCGAGGACTGGGACGCCGCGGTCGCCTACTGGAAGACCCTGAAGTCGGACGACGACGCGGAATTCGACGAGGAGGTCGTCATCGACGCCGCCTCCCTGTCGCCGTTCGTCACCTGGGGCACCAACCCCGGCCAGGGCGCGCCGCTTTCGGCGTCCGTCCCCGACCCTGCTTCGTACGAGGACGCTTCGGAGCGCCTGGCCGCCGAAAAGGCCCTGGAGTACATGGGGTTGGCCGCCGGACAGCCGCTGCGCGACATCAAGGTCGACACCGTCTTCGTAGGTTCCTGCACCAACGGCCGCATCGAGGACCTGCGCGCCGCCGCCGCGATCGTCGGGGGCCGCAAAGTCGCCGACGGCGTACGGATGCTGGTGGTCCCGGGTTCCGCGCGGGTCGGTCTGCAGGCCGTCTCCGAGGGCCTGGACGTGGTCTTCAAGGAGGCCGGCGCCGAATGGCGGCACGCGGGCTGCTCGATGTGCCTGGGCATGAACCCCGACCAGCTGGCCCCCGGTGAGCGCTCCGCGTCCACCTCCAACCGCAACTTCGAGGGCAGGCAGGGCAAGGGCGGCCGTACGCACCTGGTCTCGCCGCAGGTCGCCGCCGCCACCGCCGTGCTGGGCCACCTGGCCTCCCCGGCCGACCTGTCCGACGCGTCCGTCGCCCGTACGCCCGCTGGAGTCTGAGAAGTCATGGAAGCATTCACCACGCACACCGGCCGGGCCGTACCGCTGCGCCGCAGCAACGTCGACACCGACCAGATCATCCCGGCCCACTGGCTCAAGAAGGTGACCAGGGACGGCTTCGAGGACGGGCTGTTCGAGGCCTGGCGCAAGGACTCGTCCTTCGTCCTCAACCGGCCCGAGCGCCAGGGCGCCACGGTCCTGGTGGCCGGCCCCGACTTCGGCACCGGCTCGTCGCGCGAGCACGCCGTCTGGGCCCTGCAGAACTACGGCTTCAAGGCCGTCATCTCCTCGCGGTTCGCGGACATCTTCCGCGGCAACTCGCTCAAGAACGGCCTGCTCACGGTGGTTCTGGAGCAGAAGATCGTGGACGCGCTGTGGGAGCTGACCGAGCAGGACCCCGAGGCCGAGGTCACGGTCGACCTGGAGGCCCGCGAGGTGCGCGCCGAGGGCATCACCGCCGCCTTCGAGCTCGACGAGAACGCCCGCTGGCGCCTGCTGAACGGCCTGGACGACATCTCCATCACCCTCCAGAACGAGAGCGACATCGCCGCGTACGAGGCCAAGCGGCCGTCGTACAAGCCGAAGACGCTGCACGTCTGAGGCCCGGTCCCACGGGCCCGGCCCACGGCTGATTTCGGCCACCGCAACACCCCTCTGTACCCCCAATCGTGGACGGTTGGGGGTACAGCTGTGTCTGCCCCGGAACGGCCCCCGAACACCCCGGGAATGGGCCTCAACTCCCTTGGTTACAGGGGAGATTGCCTGGGTACCCGCATTCCGCTGCGGCGTCGCGGCGAGCTGCCCAGGACCCGCTCGAGGGGCGGCAGTTGCCCCCTGAGCAGGCGACAACTCGCCCCAGATGGCACAATCTGTGCATGGAACACGACGGCCAACTCGAGCTCTACGTGGCAGTCGCGGCCCAACTCAAGGAAGCGCACACAAGAGTGCGCGCACTGCAAGTCCCGGAGGGCGTACGGATGGCGCTGACCCGGAAGCTGCTGGTCATTACGGCCGTGGCCAAGCACGATCTCGCCGACGCGACAAGGCGGCTGGAGCGGTTCACCGACGACCTCGACGAGGGTCGATTCCTCGAAGAGGAACGCTGAGGAACTCCGCGCCGGTCCGAGTTCGTTGCGGCACAAGGGTGATTAGCCCGTTTCGTGTTTGATTTGCGGTATATATCTGCCTAACGTGCGAAAAAGCTTGAACGCATTCGTTCGGGCAATGTCTCCGAAGGGGAAGACGTGAACAAGGCGCAGCTCGTAGAAGCGATTGCCGACAAGGTCGGCGGGCGTCAGCAGGCCGCCGACGCGGTCGACGCCGTACTGGACGCGATCGTCCGTGCAGTTGTCGGCGGGGACCGGGTCTCGGTCACCGGCTTCGGTTCCTTCGAGAAGGTCGACCGCCCGGCCCGTTACGCCCGCAACCCGCAGACGGGTGAGCGCGTCCGGGTCAAGAAGACCTCCGTACCGCGTTTCCGTGCGGGCCAGGGCTTCAAGGACCTGGTCAGCGGCTCGAAGAAGCTCCCGCGCGGTGGCGAGGTGGCCGTCAAGAAGGCGCCCAAGGGCAGCCTGACCGGTGGCGCCACGGCGACGGTCAAGAAGGCCGCGGCCAAGAAGGCCACCGCCAAGAAGGCGGCGGCCAAGAAGACCACGGCGGCCGTGAAGAAGACCGCGGCGAAGAAGACCACCGCCGCCGCGAAGAAGACCACGGCGAAGAAGACCACCGCCAAGAAGACCACGGCGGCCGCGAAGAAGACCGCGGCGAAGAAGACCACCGCCAAGAAGGCGACGGCGAAGAAGGCCCCGGCGAAGAAGGCGACGGCCAAGAAGGCCCCGGCCAAGAAGTCGACGGCCCGCAAGACCACCGCCAAGAAGGCCACCGCCCGCAAGTAGCAGCGGCGCAGGGCACCTCACGCGCCGGGCCGGGCTCCCCTGGGGAGCCCGGCCCGCGGCATGTCCGCGTCCTGCTCAGAAGGTCTGCAGGGTGATCAGGGTGATCCGGCGGGCCTCGCCCTCGCCCTCGGTCTCGATGCGCACGCGCTGTCCGGGGCGCAGCAGCCGGAGCCCGCCCGCCTCGAACGCCGGCCCGTCGAAGGGCACCGGCGTGCCGTCGTCGAGCAGCACCTGGCCGCTGTGGGTCTCGGGGTCGTACGTGTACGCGGTCGCCTGCATGGGGGAAGCCTATCCACCGGCCCGCGACACCGGGATCGGCACCGGCCGCAGGGGGAGCGGGCGCGGTCCCGCGGAGCGCCGCGGGGGAGCGGAACCGGGGCCGCCCGGCCGTCAGCGGCCCGGTGGTCCGGGAAGCAGCAGGTGCGCCGCCACCGCCGCGGTGCGCGGGCCGACGCCGAGGGCCAGCGCGGCCCGCAGATCGTCGCCGGTGTCCACGTCCTGGCGTACGGAATCCACCGCGTCGAGGCCGATTTCCACGGCGCCCGAGGCGCGATGGCGGGCACGGGATTCGGTGCCGAATGCGGGAAGCAATTCCCGGCCCGGGGAGGCGGCCAGCAGAGTCGTACCGATTGCGGCCGCATCGGGGAGAAATGAGCGGGGGAATTCGGCGGCGGCTTCGAGCACCCGGGCCAATTCCGTGGGGCGCAGCGCGGGCAGATCGGCGTTCAGCGCGGCGACGGCGCTTTCGGGACTCCGGGAGCGGACGACGGCCGCCGCGTGGGCCAGGGCGGCGTTCAGTCCGCCGCCGGGCTCGTCCGGCACGACACGGGCGCCGAGGGCTGCCAGCTCCCGTCCGGCCAGCACGTCGTCCGTGACGACCGCCACATCCAGCACGGCCGCGCAGGCCAGCACGGCTGCCACGGTGTCCTGTGCGAAGGCGAGCGCGAGGCCGGGGCGCAACCCGTCCGCGGCGGTGTCCGCCAGCCTGCTCTTGGCCCGCGCCAAGGGTTTGAGGGGTACGACCACAGTCCACCGCACGAACGCTCCACCCTCCCTAGTCGCATCCCCATTGTGACCCGGCGGCCCTGGCGGTACGGATGTCGGGGCGTACGGTGTTCTCGACAGACAGGCGGCCTGGAGCGACACTTGTGCGGCCCCCCAGGCCCTAGAGGAAGGTGTCCGCGTGCCCCGCCGCAGAATCGGCTTCTGGTACCGCTTCGCAGCGGTCCTCTGCAAACCACCGCTGGTGGTTCTGATCAAGCGGGACTGGCGTGGAATGGAGAACATTCCGGCCGAGGGCGGATTTATCACTGCGGTGAACCACAATTCGCACGTCGACCCGTTCGCGTATGCGCACTATCAGTACAACACCGGGCGTGTTCCTCGTTTCCTCGCGAAGGCCGGCCTTTTCAAGAAGGGATTCGTGGGAGCCGCCATGCGCGGCACCGGACAGATCCCCGTCTACCGCGAGAGCACGGACGCCCTGAGCGCCTTCCGGGCCGCGATCGACGCCGTGGAGCGCGGTGAGTGCGTGGCCTTCTATCCCGAGGGCACCCTCACCCGTGACCCCGACGGCTGGCCGATGACCGGCAAGACCGGCGCCGCCCGGGTCGCCCTGCAGACCAAGTGCCCGGTGATCCCGGTCGCCCAGTGGGGCGCCAACGAACTGCTGCCGCCGTACGCCAAGAAGCCCAACCTCCTTCCGCGCAAGACCCACCACGTGCTCGCGGGCCCGCCCGTGGACCTCTCGCGCTTCTACGACAGGGAGATGAGCCCGGAGCTCCTCAAGGAGGCCACCGAGGTCATCATGGCCGCCATCACCGCGCTGCTGGAGGAGATCCGCGGCGCGAAGGCCCCCGAGAAGCCCTACGACCCGCGCGAGGTGCGTATCGCGCAGCGCCGCAGGGCCGCGGAGACGGAGCGGGCGAAGGTACAGCAGGAAGAGGGGCAGGGCACGTGAGCAGTCCGGTCAAGGCGGCCGTCTTCGGGACCGGATCGTGGGGGACGGCCTTCGGCATGGTGCTCGCCGACGCCGGGTGCGACGTCACCCTGTGGGCGCGTCGTGCCGATCTCGCCGACGCGGTCAACTCCACGCGCATGAACCCGGACTACCTGCCGGGCATCGAACTCCCGGAGAACCTGCGGGCCACCACGGACCCGGCCGAGGCGGCGCGCGGCGCGGACTTCACCGTGCTCGCCGTGCCCTCGCAGACGCTGCGCGGCAATCTGGCCGAGTGGGTTCCGCTGCTCGCCCCGGACACCGTGCTCGTCTCGCTCATGAAGGGCGTCGAACTCGGCACGGTGAAGCGGATGAGCGAGGTCGTCGAGGAGGTCGCCAAGGTCTCGTCCGACCGCGTCGCCGTGGTCACCGGGCCCAACCTCGCCAAGGAGATCGCCCAGCGGATGCCGGCCGCCGCCGTGGTCGCCTGCCGTGACGAGTCGGTGGCCACGCGCCTCCAGGCCGCGTGCCACACGCCGTACTTCCGCCCGTACACCAACACGGACGTGGTGGGCTGCGAACTCGGGGGCGCGGTCAAGAACGTGATCGGTCTCGCCGTGGGCATCGCCGACGGCATGGGCCTCGGGGACAACGCCAAGGGCTCGCTGATCACCCGCGGCCTCGCCGAGACCACCCGCCTCGGGCTCGTGATGGGCGCCGACCCCATGACGTTCTCCGGCCTCGCGGGCCTCGGCGATCTCGCCGCCACCTGCTCCTCGCCGCTGTCGCGCAACCACACCTTCGGCATCAACCTGGGCCGAGGCATGACGCTCCAGGAGACCATCGCGGTCACCAGGCAGACCGCCGAGGGCGTCAAGTCCTGCGAGTCCGTGCTGGATCTGGCCCGCAGGCACGGCGTCGACATGCCCATCACGGAGACGGTCGTCAGCATCGTCCACGAGGGCAAGCCGCCGGTGGTCGCGCTCAAGGAGCTGATGTCGCGCAGCGCCAAGCCCGAACGCCGCTGAACGGCCCGGCGGGCGGTCGCCCGCGGCCGTTCGCGCGACGCTGAGCGACGGTTCGCACGACGCTGAGCAACGGCCGTCGTGGGGCGCTGACTCACCGCACTACCAACGGGTACTCTCAACGCGATATGAGCACCGAGAACCTCCCCCAGAGCCCTGAGCAGCCGCCTCGCAAGCCGCGCGTGGCCGTCGTCTTCGGCGGCCGCAGCTCCGAACACGGGATCTCCGTGGTGACCGCCGGCGCCGTCCTGAGCGCCATCGACCGTACGAAGTACGACGTACTGCCGATCGGCATCACCCAGGACGGCCGTTGGGCGCTCACCGCGGACGAGCCGGAACGCATGGCGATCGTCGACCGTAAGCAGCCCAGCGTCGAGCAGCTCGCCGAGTCGAGCGAGGGCGGCGTGGTGCTCCCCGTCGATCCCGCCAACCGCGAAGTGGTCTACAGCGAGCCGGGTTCGGTCCCCAAGGCCCTCGGCGAGGTCGACGTCGTCTTCCCCATGCTGCACGGCCCGTACGGTGAGGACGGCACCCTGCAGGGCCTCCTGGAGCTCTCCGGGGTGCCTTACGTCGGTTCGGGCGTGCTCGCGTCCGCCGTCGGCCAGGACAAGGACTACATGAAGCGGGTGTTCACCTCGTTCGGCCTGAAGGTGGGCCCGTACGTGGTGATCCGGCCCCGCGAGTGGGAGCGCGACGAGTCGGCCGCCCGCAAGAAGATCATCGACTTCGCGGGCGAGCACGGCTGGCCGCTGTTCGTGAAGCCCGCGCGCGCGGGCTCCTCGTTCGGCATCACGAAGGTGGACGACCTCTCCGGACTCGACGAGGCGATCGCCGAGGCCCAGCGTCACGACCCGAAGATCATCGTGGAGGCGCTGCTGCGCGGTCGCGAGATCGAGTGCGGCGTCCTGGAGTTCGAGGACGGCCCGCGCGCCTCGGTCCCGGCGGAGATCCCGCCCGTGCAGTCGCACGCGTTCTACGACTTCGAGGCCAAGTACATCGATTCGGCCGACGGCATCGTCCCGGCGCCGCTCACCGAGGAGCAGACGGCCGAGGTGCGGCGGCTGGCCGTCGAGGCCTTCGAGGCGGCCTCCTGCGAGGGCCTGGTCCGCGCGGACTTCTTCCTCACCGAGGACGGCGAGTTCGTGATCAACGAGATCAACACGATGCCCGGGTTCACGCCCATCTCCATGTACCCGCGCATGTGGCAGGAGACCGGGGTCAGCTACCCGGAACTGGTCGACCGCCTCGTGCAGGCGGCGCTGCGCAGGTCCACCGGACTGCGCTGAGCACGCGTTCCGGACGAGGTCCGGGTCAGTCGGCGATCCCCTTGGGGATCGCCTTCTTGATGGAGGCGGCGAGGTCGACGAGCATCCCCGAGGTGTCCCGTCCCTCCGGCACGGTCACCTCGACATAGGCACGGCGTTGTGCGGTGGTGAAGCGGGTCGATCCGTCGTCCCGCTTCTCCATCAGCCAGTCGACGCCGTTCACTCGGCCGCCGACGGCCTTCGGGTCGTCGCCGAGCGCCACCTTGGGGTCGATCATCTTCGCGGGCCGCTCCACACCGCAGCGCAGTATGATCGCCGGGCTTCCCCAGCCCGCGGTCAGCGCGGACCGGGGCTCGGGGTCCTGGCGGCCGAGGCCGTCCACCTTCCGCGGCAGCGCCTTGTCCAGGTTCTGACACAGCTCGGTGACCTTCGTGTCCGGACTCGGAACCGCGACGGAGTCACCGTCGTCTGCTGAGGAGCAGCCCGCGATCGTGATCAGCAGGGCCAGGGCGGGCAGTCCGAGGGAAGCGGAGCGCCGGTGACGGAAGAAGTTCACCGGCCAAGGGTAGACGGGGGCTACAGGTGCACGACCGGGCAGGTCAAGGTACGGGTGATGCCGTCCACTTGCTGGACCTTCGCGACCACCATGCGGCCGAGTTCGTCGACGGTATCGGCTTGGGCGCGCACGATGACGTCGTACGGTCCTGTCACGTCCTCTGCCTGGATCACCCCCGGGATCTTGCTGATCGTCTCGGCGACGGTCGACGCTTTGCCGACCTCCGTCTGGATCAGGATGTACGCCTGTACCACGGAACCTCCAGGGCGGCCACGAGGATCATGTGGGGAAAAGGAACGCCACGGTATCGCGTCGCCGCTCGCCGCGGGGAGACCCACGGTGACTGGGGCTTGCGCGCCGGGGTGGGCGGACTGCACAAGTTGACGGTCAACTCGACCGTACCGAGTACGGAGACGGCTCGCGACCGGGCACGGGCAGCGAGAGAGGGAGCAGTGCGATCATGAAGGGCACCGTGGGCGAGTTGGGGGAGTTCGGGCTCATTCGAGAGCTCACCTCGCGTCTCACCACCACCCCGGCCGTCCGGGTCGGTCCCGGCGACGACGCCGCGGTGGTGGCCGCGCCGGACCGCAGGGTCGTGGCGAGCACCGACATCCTGCTGGAGGGACGGCACTTCCGCCGTGACTGGTCCACGGCGTACGACGTGGGACGCAAGGCGGCCGCGCAGAACCTCGCGGACATCGCCGCGATGGGCGCCGTACCGACCGCGCTGCTCCTCGGCCTGGTCGTGCCGGCGGAACTTCCGGCGACCTGGCCGTCCGAGCTGATGGACGGACTGCGCGACGAGTGCCAGGTGGCGGGCGCGGCCGTGGTCGGCGGTGACGTCGTACGCGGTGACACCATCACCGTCGCGATCACCGCGCTCGGCGATCTGCGCAACCACGAGCCGGTCACCCGGGCCGGCGCCCAGCCCGGCGACGTTGTCGCGGTGACGGGCTGGCTGGGCTGGTCGGCGGCGGGGTACGCGGTGCTCTCGCGGGGCTTCCGCTCGCCGCGTGCCTTCGTGGAGGCCCACCGTCGTCCCGAACCGCCGTACCACGCGGGTCCCGCGGCGGCCGGACTCGGCGCCACCTCGATGTGCGACGTCAGCGACGGCCTGATCGCCGACCTCGGGCACATCGCCGAGGCCAGCAAGGTGCGCATCGACATCCGCTCCGGCGACATCGACATCCCCTCCCAGATGAACGACATCGGGCAGGCCGTCGGCGTCGACCCCCTCCAGTGGGTGCTCAGCGGCGGAGAGGACCACGCGATAGTGGCGACGTTCCCGCCGGACGTGAAGCTGCCCGCCCGTTGGAAGGTGATCGGCGAGGTCCTCAACCCGTCGGCACTTCCTCAGGTCACCGTGGACGGGGCGCCCTGGACGAACAAGGGCGGCTGGGACCACTTCGGCGACTTGGAGGCGTGATCCGGGCGGCCC
>NZ_MLCE01000028.1 GCF_002300165.1 Streptomyces sp. Tue6028
TCGTACGTGTCGGTGGTGTCGGCGGTGTTCGCCATGTCACCTGTGTCACTGTCTCGGCCCGTGTCCGCCGCGGAAGCGTGCCCGGTGCCGCGGAAGCGTGCGCGGTGCCGTGTCGGCCGCGGTGCGGGCACAGCAAAAAGCCGGCCCACCCGGAGAGGTGGACCGGCTCAGTGCAAGCGAACCAGCAGTGGCCGCGCGCTAGCGGTTGTCAGCGCGAAACCTTGCCGGCCTTGATGCACGAGGTGCAAGCGTTCACGCGCTTCGGCGTCCCGCCGACCACGGTACGGACGCGCTGGATGTTGGGGTTCCAGCGACGGGGCGTACGGCGGTGCGAGTGCGAGATGTTGTTGCCGAAGCCCGGCCCCTTGCCGCAGACGTCGCAGTTGGCAGCCACGGGTCACTCCAAAGACTTCAGATGCACTTACGGTTGATCCCGGCATGCCGGGATCAGGATCTAGGATCTGAGTGGCGGTGCCAGGGGGAAGGCCCGATCGGATCGGGCAACTGGAGCAGCATACAACGACTGCGTCCGGAGAACGAAACTACCATGACCGGCCCGTACCTGGTCCGCGCCCTCATCAGGGGTCCCTACCGACAGTAACCCGTTCTGGGTCTACGCTGCGTCCCACGTCCAGCAGCTCAAGGAGGCGCAGGTGCCGCAGGTGCCGCAGACACTCGATGCTCTCGCGGTGCGCACCTGGTGCGGGCTCGCGCTCGAAGCGCTGGGACGGGCCCGCGAGGAGATCGACGCGATCAACGTCTACCCGGTGGCCGACGGGGACACGGGGACCAACCTGTATCTGACCGTGGAGTCGGCGGCAGCGGCCGTCGAGGCGGTCTTCGCGGGCCACGAGACGATGGCGGTCGCGGACGCCCGGGACCTCCACGGCACCGGTGCCCCGGCCGACACCGGCACCGATACCGACGCGCGCGGAGGTCCGGGGGCGGTGCGGGCGGCCGACGGTCCCAGCCTCGCCGACGCCGTGCGGGCGATGGCCCACGGCGCGCTCATCGGGGCACGCGGCAACTCCGGGACGATCCTCGCGCAGCTGCTGCGGGGCATGGCACAGGTCCTCGCGGCCGACGGTGACACCACCCACACCGACGGGCCGGGGCTGCGGCTCGCTCTGCGGCACGCCGCGGACTCCGCCCGCCTGGCCGTCGCCCACCCCGTCGAGGGCACCGTTCTCACGGTCGCCGCCGCGGCGGCCGACGCGGCGGACGGAGCCGAGGGCGACTGCGCGGCGGTCGCGCGCGCGGCCCACGAAGGGGCACGCGTCGCACTCGCCGCGACGCCCGGGCAGCTGGCCGTCCTGCGGCGCGCCGGAGTCGTCGACGCGGGCGGGCGTGGGCTGGTGGCCGTTCTCGCGGCCCTGGTGGAGACGTTCACGGGGGAGTCGCCCGGCCTGCTCGCGGTGCCCGCGCCCGCCCGCGCGCGTGAGGGGACGACCACGGTCCAGGCTTCCCCGCCCGCCGACGCGTGCACGGACGACGGACCGGAGGACGGCGGGCCCGCCTTCGAGGTGATCTACCTCCTGGAGGCGGAGGACGCGGCCGTGGAGCGGCTCCGGCGGCGCCTCGACGGTCTCGGGGACTCCCTCGTCGTGGTCGGCGGGGACGGGCTGTGGAACGTCCATGTGCACGTCGACGACGCGGGCGCCGCCGTGGAGGCGGGGGTCGAGGCCGGACGCCCGTACCGGATCCGGATCACGCACTTCGGGCTCGGCGACGTCCACACCGCGGGCGCGGCCGGGCGTCCGCCGCGGGAGCGGGCCCAGCGCGCGGTGGTGGCCGTCGTGCCCGGCGAGGGACTGGCCCGGCTGTACACGGAGGCCGGGGCGACCGCCGTGCTCGCCCGGCCCGGGGAGCCGCCCGCCAGCGGGGAGCTCGTCGAGGCCGTACGGCGGGCCCACGCGCGTGAGGTGGTGCTGCTGCCGAACGACGCCGAGCTGCGGCACACCGCGGCGGCCGCCGCGGAGCAGGCCCGCACGGAGGGCGTGCGGGTCGCGCTCATCCCGACGCGGTCCGCGGTGCAGGGCATCGCCGCGCTCGCCGTGCACGAGCCGGACCGCCGGTTCGACGAGGACGTCGTCGCCATGACCTCGGCGGCCGGTGCCACCCGCCACGCCGAAGTCGTCGTCGCCGAACGGCAGTCCTGGACCATGGCCGGCATCTGCCAGGCCGGGGACGTCCTCGGCCTCATCGACGGCGACGTCGCCGTGATCGGCTCCGACGTCACGGCCACCGCCGAGTCGGTCCTCGACCGCATGCTCGCCGCCGGCGGCGAGATGGTCACACTCGTCCTCGGCGACGAGGCCCCCGAGTCCGTGGTGCCCCATCTGGAGGCCCGGGTCAGGGAGTCGTACCTGGCGGTCGACACGGTCGTGTACCGGGGCGGCCGGCAGGGCGCGTTGCTGCTGATCGGGGTGGAGTAGCGGCCCCGCCCCCGCTCACGTCCACGTCCTCGAGCGCCGGACGACCTCAGCCCGTCCGGCGCTTGAGGACGAGGCCGTCCAGGCCGAGGCGGGGGTCTGGGGGCGCAGCCCCCAGTGCAGGGAAGGGCAGGGGCGGAGGGGGCGAACCACCGGCCCGCGGAAGCTGCGAATCCTCCGGTCCGCGGAGGGCGGCGAACGCTCCGGTCCGCGGAGAGGGCGAACCCTCCGGTCCGCGGAGAGGGCGAACCCGCCGGTCCGCGGAGGGCTGGAGAACCCGCCGGTCCGCGGAGAGGGCGAACCCGCCGGTCCGCGGATGGAGGCGCCCCCGGGACCCCTGCCGCACCGACTCAGTCCCCCGGGAGTCCTTCGACCAGCCCCAGCATTCGTTCCGCCTCGGTCCGCCGGGACCCGGCAGTCTCCCCGTCCAGCCCCGCGCAGGCGGAGAGCACCGCACGCGCGCGTGCGGCAGCCGCGGCGGGGCGGCCGAGGTCGGCCTCCAGCCGGCCGGCGGCGAGTTCGGCCCCGGTCCGGGCTCCGACGCCGGCGTCGCCCAGCGAGGTGAACACGGCGATCGCCCGCGTGACATGGGCGAGGGCCTCCTCCAACGCCGCCCCGGCGGAGGCCTCTTCCTCGTCCCCGGACACGGAACGGGCCACGAGATCACCGAACTGACGGTGGGTGTGCCCGAGTTCGGCGACCAGACGCTCCCGCGTCTCCTCGCCCTCCGGACCCCCGGAGGCGGAGCCGGACGGCGAGGCGGACTCCGCCCGGAGAGCCGACTCGCACGCCCGCACGGCCGTCTCCATCAGCTCCCGCGCGGCGTCGAGGCCGGCCTCCGTGCGCGGCGCGGTCCACGCGCGCGCCCGCAGCGACCTGACCAGCCCGGGGACGTTGCCGAGCGCGCGCCACAGGTCGCCGGCACGGGCGTACGCCTGCTCGGCCCGGTCGGCCAGACCGGCGTGCCCCAGGGCCTCGGCGGCCAGATGCGCGAGCATCGCGTGGTCGTGCTGTTCGGGCCAGTGCCGGGCGATGTCCGCGGCCCGCAGCCAGTGCCCGGCGGCCTCACGGTGTTCGCCGAGTTCGGTGAGACAGTCGCCGAGCCACCACCGCGTCTGGACGATCGCGCCGTCCCCGTGCATCTCGGCGGTCAGGTCGGGCAGCGCCGACTCCAGCACCTCGGCCGCCTCGGCCCACCGCCCCTGGCGGAGCAGCAGTCCGCCGAGCTGGTGGCGGGCCCAGGCGCCGAGCGTGCCGGCCTCACCCGCCTCGTCGGCCCAGTGCGCGGCTTCCAGCGCCTGTTCCGCGGCGGGACCCGACTGCCCGCGGGCGCCCAGGATCTCGGCGAGCTGGAGATGCAGCTGGGCGTGGCCCATGGGTTCCAGGTACGCACCTGCGTGCTCCAGCGCCGCGCGGGCCGCCCGCTCCGCGGCGCCGGCGTCGCCCAGCTGCATCGCGATGCCGGCGAGCCGGGAGTCGTACTCCACGGCGAACCACGGCAGCCCGGCCGAGACGAACCCGTCCACGGCGGCCGAGAGGTGCTCCACGGCGGTCTCGGCGTCGTCGGCGCGCGCCGCGAGCTCGCCGAGCATCGCCCTCGCCTCCGCGGCCCGCGAGGCGAGCGCCACGTCCTCGCCGACGTGCGGCCCGACCAGCGCGAGCAACTCCCGCGCGGCCGCCCCGGCCGTCCGGGTGGCGGCCGCGGCGTCCGGGCCGGCGGCCTCGCCCGCGCTCTCCAGCTCGTCGACCAGGTGCATCCACGTCCGCGCCCGCCCGATCAGCACGGACGCCGTCTGAGGCACTCCCGTACCGCCCCGGGCGTGGAGGGCGAGCACCTCCTCGTACAGCTCCGCCGTCTCCGCCAGCGCCTCCGCGGTGCCGACGGACAGGGCGTGGACGTACGCGGCGCGGGCACGGGCCGCGAGCGCCTCACCGGGGTCGCCCGCCTCCTCGTACAGCTCCGCCGCGCGGCGGAACAGGCCGACGCCCTCGGGACCGCGGTCCATCGCCTCGTGGTCGGCGATCTCCGCGCGGTCGCGGACCGTCAGCTCGTTGCCCTCGGCGGCGCGTGAGACAGCCGCCCACGCCTCCACCGCGTCCGGGCTGCGCAGCCCGGACAGCCGCCGGGCCTCCGCGAGCAGCGCGGGCAGGTCCGGTGCGGCGCCGGCACCCGCCGCCCGCGGCCGGTGCTCCGGCGCCGGCTCGGCGCGACCGGCGGACGCGGGGCGGGCGGAGCGCACGCCCAGCGGCAGCCGGTCCACCAGCGGCGCCCGGTCCATGCGTGCCCGGGCCCGCTCGCTCACGTAGGAGGTGCCGTTGCGGGAGTCGAAGCGCGCGGCCAGCGCGAGGGTCTCCTCGCGCGCGTGGACGGCCAGTTCCGCCGCGGTCCACGCCCGTCCGGCGGGGCCGGGCACCGTCTGCCCGCCGAGGCCGAGGGAGGCCAGGCGGTCCATCAGGAGGGCCACGACCGCCATGAAGTCCAGCTTGCTGCGCGGGTCCCCGGAGTCCGTGAAGTACGCGGGCCGCTCGGCGAGGAGCTCCAGGGCGCGGGCCTCGTTCCCCGACAGCGCGCAGAACTCGACGTGGTCCGCGTACGCCCCGCGCATGCTCTCCATGGCGCGCACCAGCCGGAAGCCCCGGAGGTGATGGGCGCGGGCCTCCTGCAGGCGGCCCAGGCGCAGCAGGGGGAGCAGCGACGACGCGAGGACGGTGTGCGGCTCGTGGGCGCACGTGTACGCGCCCTCCAGGACCGGAGCCCACAGGTCGAGCGCCTCCGTGTCGGCGTCGCGCTCCGCGCGCCACCATCCCTGGCTGTGCAGCTCGCACGCGTGGCAGTCCGCCATGCTGTCCCGGTCGGCGGCCAGCCATGCGGCGTACGCCCGGTCCGCCCGCTCCAGGTCCCCGAGATGCGCGGCGACGCTGAACTCCGCGCCCCGCACGGACCGTTCGGAGTGGCCGGCCAGCCGGTAGCGGCGCTCCATCTCGCCGAGCCACTTCTCGATCGAGGCGAGCGGGATGTGCGGCTGGTCCAGCATTCCGGCCGACATCCACTTGAACACCCAGTGCAGCGAGTGGATCTCGTACTCGTCGAAGTCCTCCGGGCGCTCGTCCCACATGCGCAGCAGGCGCGCGAAGGGGACGAACATCTTGTCCTTCTCGGAGCTGTAGTTGTAGACCTTCAGCTGGTGTCCGAGCGCCTCGACGACCGCGAGCGGGATGTTCAGCTTCTCGGCCTCGACGAGCAGTTGCTCCGCGCGCGCGTTGCGTGCGGGCCCCTCGGGCTGCTCGTGGTTGTCCGCCATCTCCTGGCGCAGGGTGTCGAAGTCCATGGCCCCGCTCATCCGCGGTCGTCCCTCCCCGGGTCGGTATGGGTGGCCCATTCGAGGAGGCCGATGAACGAGCGGTTCAGGAGCGCGGAGTCGGAGGGCCGCAGCGGGCGCTGGGCCATCAGCAGTGCCTGGCCGTACAGCGACTCGGTGGCGGTGCCGATCAGCTCAGGGTCGGCCAGGGAACCGATCCGCCGGACGAGCGGGTTGAGGTGGTTGAGCACCAGCCGCGCGCGGGGCGCGCTGCCGCGCAGCGAGCCGAGAATGCCGGCCCACAGGTCGTCGGCCTGCTCCTCGGCCTCCGCGCGGGCCTGCTCGTGCCGGGCGGCCCGGTCGTCCAGGTGCAGGGCCGGGACCGAGAGCGGGTGGAAGGCGCGCAGGACGACGTCGCAGCCCATCGGGTCGAGCTTCGCCCGCGCCGCCGCCAGGAAGGCCGACAGGGCCAGCTCCTCGCCCGGGTCGACCGCGTCCAGGTGCGCGGTCACCGTGTCGGCGTCCAGCTCCGAGACGACCGTGCCCGGGCGCACCGAGGGCAGCGCCTCGACCAGCTCGCTGTCGTACGTGTAGCCGCCGTTGACGACGCCGACGCCCTGCGCGGACGCGATCGGCGCGACCTGCCGGTACTCCTCGACGGTGCGCGTGAAGTGCACGACGGGGTGCCGCTGCGCGAACTCCTCCAGGGACAGCCGGCCGTCGGTCGTCTCGAAGGGCAGCCACGGCAGCATCGTGCGCAGCATGTCCGCGTCGTGCCGCGCGAGGGACTTCACCCCCAGGTGGTGCACCGACAGGAACGCCGACAGCCGCTCCGGGTCCCCGGCAGCCAGGCCGGTCAGCCAGGACCGGATGCGCTCACCGAGCGCCTCGCGCACCGCGGCGAGGGTCTCGTCCTCGTACAGCGACTCGCGTGAGGCGGTGGGCCGCAGACTGTCCGTGTCCAGCACACAGCGCACGAAGAACGCCCAGTCGGGCAGCAGTTGTTCGGCCCGCTCGGTGAGCAGCATGCCCTTGAGATGCACCCGATGGCTCGCCCGCTGGGCGGGACTGACGGCGGTCGGCAGGACGTACGCGACACCGCGGATGCCGGCCAGCGGCACCTTCAGGTCGATCGCGTCCAGCGGAGTGAACCCGAACAGGTCGTGGCAGTGCCGGGCGAGGGCCACCCGCCGGGTGGCGGGGCTCGGGTACGCGCGGTCCCACGGCGCCGGCAGGTCGGTGACCGCCTCGTCGCCCACGCGCAGGTCGTACGGCAGCAGCGAGCCGAAGTCCCGTGCCAGCGACCGCACCCGCTCCTCGGTGAGCCACTCGCCGGCCCCGGCGCGGGCCACCAGGTGCACGGTGGTGCCCGGTTCGGGGCGTGCCTCGGCGGGCAGCGTCCGCACGGTGTACGAACCGTCGTCGGCCGCCGTCCACTCCACGGGCGCCGCGTCGGGGGTGCGCGCGCTGCGGCTGACGACGCGGATGCGCTCGGCGACCACGAAGCAGGCGAGCAGGCCGATGCCGAACTGGCCCAGGAAGTCCGAGCGTGCCGACTCCAGGCCGTCGTCCCGCTTGGAGCTGCGGCCGATGGTCGCGAGGAGGCTGTGCACGTCGGCCTCGGTGAGCCCCACACCGGAGTCCTCCACCCGCAGCGCGCCGCCCTCGGCATGCAGGCGCACGGTGGCCGGGGCGTCCGGCTGCTCGGCCCGCCGCGCGGTGATCGCGTCCACCGCGTTCTGCAGCAGCTCGCGCAGATAGACCTTGGGACTGGAGTAGAGGTGATGGGAGAGCAGGTCCACCAGACCGCGCAGGTCGACCTGGAACGTATGAGGTGACTGAGGTGCCTGGGATGACTGTGAGGTCTGGGAGTCCATCGTCGCTGCGCCGGTCGGTGGGGGGACGGGCGACGGCGCGGGGTCGGGCGGTCCCGGCGGACGGTGACCGCGAAGAGGGCCGGAACGCGTCATCCTAGGCCCGGAACGACCGGCCTGACCAGCGGATTTCCAGGACGTATACGGCATTGTCAGTGTGGTGGTGTGCAATGGATCTCGTGCCCGTGCTCGAAGAACCACTGAAGAAGGTGCTCGGTCCCGCCACCGCGAAGGTGATGGCCGAGCACCTCGGCCTGCACACCGTCGGCGACCTCCTGCACCACTATCCCCGCAGGTACGAGGAGCGCGGTCAGCTCACCCACCTCGCCGACCTGCCCATGGACGAGCATGTGACGGTGGTCGCCCAGGTCGCCGACGCGCGCCTGCACACCTTCGCCTCGTCCCGGGCGCCGCGCGGCAAGGGCCAGCGTCTCGAAGTCACCATCACGGACGGCAGCGGCCGCCTCCAGCTGGTCTTCTTCGGCAACGGCGTGCACAAGCCCCACAAGGACCTCCTGCCGGGCACGCGTGCGATGTTCTCCGGCAAGGTCTCCGTCTTCAACCACCGCCTCCAGCTGACCCATCCGGCGTACGAGCTGCTGCGCGGCGACGGCGACGAGGCCGCCGAGAGCGTCGACTCCTGGGCCGGCGCCCTCATCCCGATCTACCCGGCCACGGCCAAGCTGGAGTCCTGGAAGATCGCCAAGTCCGTGCAGACGGTGCTGCCCAGCGCCCAGGAGGCGGTCGACCCCCTCCCGGACTCCCTGCGCGACGGCCGCGGGCTGGTCACCCTCCCCGAGGCCCTCCTCAAGATCCACCGCCCGCACACCAAGGCGGACATCCACGACGCCCGCGCCCGGCTCAAATGGGACGAGGCATTCGTCCTCCAGGTCGCCCTGGCCCGCCGCCGCCACGCCGACGCGCAGCTCCCGGCCGTCGCCCGCGTCGCCCGCGCGGACGGCATGCTCACCGCGTTCGACGCCAAGCTGCCCTTCACGCTCACCGAGGGCCAGCAGAAGGTCTCCAAGGAGATCTTCGACGACCTCGCCACCGAACACCCCATGCACCGGCTGCTCCAGGGAGAGGTCGGATCGGGAAAGACGATGGTCGCCCTGCGCGCCATGCTCGCCGTCGTCGACGCCGGGGGGCAGGCGGCCATGCTCGCGCCCACCGAGGTGCTCGCCCAGCAGCACCACCGGTCCGTCACCGAGATGATGGGGGAGCTCGCCGAGGGCGGCATGCTCGGCGGGGCCGAGCACTCCACCAAGGTCGTGCTGCTCACCGGCTCCATGGGCGCGGCGGCCCGCCGCCAGGCACTGCTCGACCTGGTCACCGGGGAGGCCGGCATCGTCATCGGCACGCACGCGCTGATCGAGGACAAGGTGCAGTTCCACGACCTGGGCCTGGTCGTGGTGGACGAGCAGCACCGCTTCGGCGTCGAGCAGCGCGACGCTCTGCGCGGCAAGGGCAAGCAGCCCCCGCACCTCCTGGTGATGACCGCCACCCCGATCCCGCGGACGGTCGCGATGACCGTCTTCGGCGACCTGGAGACCTCCGTCCTCGACCAGCTCCCCGCCGGGCGCTCGCCGATCGCCAGCCATGTCGTCCCGGCCGCCGACAAGCCGCACTTCCTCGCACGCGCCTGGGAGCGCGTGCGCGAGGAAGTGGAGAACGGCCACCAGGCGTACGTGGTCTGCCCCCGCATCGGCGACGACGTCGACGACGCCGACGCGAAGAAGACCAAGAAGAAGTCCCCCGAGGACGAGGCCGAGAAGCGCCCGCCGCTCGCCGTCCTCGACATCGCCGACCACCTCGCCCAGGGCCCCCTGCGGGGACTGAAGGTGGAGATCCTGCACGGGCGGATGCAGCCCGACGACAAGGACGCCGTGATGCGCCGCTTCGCCGCGGGCGAGACGCACGTCCTCGTCGCCACGACTGTCATCGAGGTCGGGGTGAACGTACCGAACGCCACCGCGATGGTGATCATGGACGCCGACCGCTTCGGCGTGTCCCAGCTGCACCAGCTGCGCGGTCGCGTCGGCCGCGGCTCGGCGGCCGGACTCTGCCTGCTGGTCACCGAGATGCCGGAGGCCAGTGCGGCGCGCCAGCGGCTGAACGCGGTGGCGTCCACCCTCGACGGCTTCGAGCTCTCCCGCATCGACCTGGAGCAGCGGCGCGAGGGCGACGTCCTCGGCCAGGCCCAGTCCGGCGTCCGCTCGTCCCTGCGGATGCTCGCCGTCATCGACGACGAGGAGATCATCGCCGAGGCCCGAGAGGAGGCCACCGCGGTCGTCGTCGCCGACCCGGCCCTGGAGCAGCTGCCGGGCCTGCGCACCGCGCTGGACGCACTGCTCGACGAGGAGCGCGAGCAGTACCTGGAAAAGGGCTGACAGACTGGACCCGACACATCCCCGCCGCAAAGGACCGTCATGACCCGCGTGATCGCCGGCCGGGCCGGAGGACGCCGACTGGCCGTCCCGCCGGGCACCGGCACCCGGCCCACCTCCGACCGGGCGCGTGAGGGCCTCTTCTCCACCTGGCAGTCCTTGCTCGGCGGCCCCCTCGACGGAGAGCGCGTCCTCGACCTCTACGCGGGCTCGGGGGCCGTCGGCCTGGAGGCGCTCAGCCGCGGCGCCGGACACACCCTGCTCGTCGAGGCCGACGCCCGGGCAGCCCGGATCATCCGGGAGAACGTGAAGTCGCTGGGCCTGCCCGGAGCCGAGGTCAGGTCGGGCAAAGCGGAACAGATCATCCGTACGGCGCCGCCCGCGTCACCGTACGACCTGGTCTTCCTGGATCCCCCGTATGCCGTCACGGACGACGATCTTCGCGAGATCCTGCTCACACTCCGCTCGGAGGGCTGGCTCGCGGCCGAAGCCCTCGTCACCGTGGAGCGCAGCACCAGAGGCGGCGAATTCGGTTGGCCGGACGGCTTCGAAGCGATCAGGGCCCGTCGTTACGGCGAAGGCACGTTTTGGTACGGTCGCGCCGCCTCTACGTGCGAAGACGCACGATGACCGGACCGGAGAGCGAGGGACCACTGTTGCGCCGCGCCGTCTGTCCGGGGTCATTCGACCCCATCACCAATGGACACCTCGACATCATCGCCCGCGCCTCCAGGCTCTACGACGTCGTGCACGTCGTCGTGATGATCAATCAGGCGAAGAAGGGCCTGTTCAGCGTCGAGGAGCGGATCGAGCTGATCCGCGAGGTCACCGCCGACTACGGCAACGTCCAGGTCGAGGCCTACCACGGCCTGCTGGTCGACTTCTGCAAGCAGCGCGACATCCCCGCCATCGTCAAGGGCCTGCGCGCGGTCAGCGACTTCGACTACGAACTCCAGATGGCCCAGATGAACAACGGCCTCTCCGGCGTCGAGACGCTCTTCATCCCGACCAGCCCCACCTACAGCTTCCTGTCCTCCTCGCTCGTCAAGGAGGTGGCGAACTGGGGCGGCGACATCTCTCACCTGGTGCCGCCGGTGGTCCTGGAGGCGCTCACCGAGCGGCTCGGCAAGGGCTGAGACCCTGACAGTCCGTCACCAGGTGTCGGGAGGGGCGGGAGTGGTCGTACAGTCGACCCGTCCGTCTTCAACACAGCTGTAGAGAGTGGCGAGCACACGGTGGACGTGCAGAAGAAGCTCGACGAGATCGTCGCGACGGTCGGCGGCGCCCGTTCCATGCCCATGTCGGCCTCGTGCGTGGTCAACCGCGCCGAGCTGCTCTCGATGCTCGAAGAGGTGCGCCAGGCGCTGCCCGGCTCCCTCGCCCAGGCCCAGGAGCTGATCGGCGGGCGCGAGCAGATGGTCGAGCAGGCCCGCCAGGAGGCCGAGCGGATCATCGAGTCCGCGCACGCCGAGCGCGGTTCCCTGATCTCCGACACGGAGGTCGCCCGCCGTTCGCAGAACGAGGCGGACCGGATCCTGGCCGAGGCCCGCCAGGAGGCCGAGGAGATCCGCGTGGAGGCCGACGACTACGTCGACTCCAAGCTCGCCAACTTCGAGGTCGTCCTCACCAAGACCCTCGGCTCCGTCGGCCGCGGCCGCGAGAAGCTCCTCGGCACCGGCCCCGGCCTCGACGAGCAGGGGTACGAGGACGAGGACGCCCCCGAGCGCAGCCACGACCCGGAGACCCTGCGCCGCAACGCCGACGAGTACGTCGACGTCAAGCTCGGAGCCTTCGAGGCCGTCCTCGCCAAGACCCTGGAGGCCGTCGGCCGCGGCCGTCAGAAGCTGCACGGCCGGATCGCCTCCGACGACCTCGGCGACCTGAGCGCCTTCGACGAGGACGGGACGCCCGGCCGGCACACCAGCGACGCCGACTACCTGGCCGGACTGGCCGAGCTCGCGGACGCCGCCCCCGAGCAGCCCGCGCAGACCCCGGAGGTCCCCGCCCAGCCGTCCTACGGCCAGCAGGAGGCCTACGCCTACCAGCAGCAGCAGTCGGCCGACCCGTACGGCTACCAGCAGCAGTACGCCCAGCAGGACGCCTACGGCTACCAGCAGGCCGACCCGTACGCCGCCTACCCGCCGCAGCAGGCCTACGGCCAGCAGGCCGCGTACGACGGCGGCGGGCAGGCCTACGCCGAACCGCAGGGCCACGCCACGGACCCGCAGGCACACACCCTCGACGAGACCAGCCTCTTCGACACCGGCATGATCAGTGCCGAGCAGCTGCGGGCGTACGAGCAGGGGCGCGGCGGGCACTGAGGCCGGCGCGGGACGGTCGCCCGGGCGGGGCACGGACGGGCGCGCTCCGGCGCCCGGAACCGGGGACGGGCACCGGATTGGGCCGAGAGCGAATGGTCCAGTATCCTGGCTCTTCGGTCGCGCGTACGTCCGCGATCACCGCTGCCCGGAACACCAGGGGCAGTGGCTCTTGAGCTTCGAGGATCGAAAGCAGGAATGGCTCTGAACACCCGCCACGACCACCGCAACCCTCTCGTGTTCGACACGCACGAGCTGGGGCGGCGTCCTGGTGCGATGCAGCGCCTGACCCGCACGATCGACGCCCCCGCGGATCTCGGGATCCCGGGAGTCATCGGAGTGCCGGAAGGCGCCCCGGTGGAGCTCGAACTCCGCCTTGAGTCGGTCATGGAAGGGGTGCTTGTCACAGGCACCGCCCGTGCGTCGGCCAAGGGGGAGTGCGTAAGGTGTCTGGAGCCGCTGGAGCAGGAGCTCGAAGCGGACTTCCAGGAGATGTTCTCGTACCCTGACGCCGATGACCGGGGCCGCGTCAAAGCGGAGCCGGCCGACGACGCCGAGGAAGACGAGGACAGGCTCTTTGTCGAGGACGGCCTGTTCGACCTCGAACCCGTGCTGCGTGATGCGGTGGTGCTCGCACTGCCGATGCAGCCGGTGTGCCAGGACGACTGCCCCGGCCTGTGCTCCGAGTGCGGAGCCCGGCTCGCGGACGACCCGGACCACCGCCACGACGCCGTCGACATCCGTTGGGCGGCACTGCAGGGACTCGCCGGTTCACTCGAAGATGGCGAGAAGGACGAGATGAGCGGCGCCGATGCGGGCGTCGACGAGAAGCAGGAGAAGTAGCCGTGGCTGTTCCGAAGCGGAAGATGTCGCGCAGCAACACGCGCCACCGCCGGTCGCAGTGGAAGGCTGCGGTCCCCACCCTGGTTGCGTGCGAGCGCTGCCACGAGCCCAAGCAGCAGCACATCGCCTGCCCGGCTTGCGGCACCTACAACAAGCGCCAGGTCCTCGAAGTCTGAGTGGCTGGTGAGAGGTCTGATGTCTGACGCCAAGGCGGAATCAAACGCCAAGAAAAAGGCGGACAACACAGCCTCGTCCCACACGCTTCTGGAAGGGCGGCTCGGCTACAAGGTCGAGTCCGCCCTTCTGGTGCGTGCACTGACCCACCGTTCCTACGCGTACGAGAACGGCGGTCTGCCGACCAACGAGCGCCTGGAGTTCCTCGGGGACTCCGTACTGGGTCTCGTCGTCACGGACACGCTGTACCGCACCCACCCCGACCTGCCCGAGGGCCAGCTGGCCAAGCTGCGGGCCGCGGTGGTCAACTCTCGTGCGCTGGCCGAGGTGGGCCGCGGGCTCGAACTCGGCTCCTTCATCCGGCTCGGCCGGGGCGAGGAAGGCACGGGTGGCCGGGACAAGGCATCCATCCTCGCCGACACCCTCGAAGCGGTGATCGGCGCGGTCTATCTCGATCAGGGCCTGGACGCGGCGGGCGAGCTCGTCCACCGTCTCTTCGACCCGCTGATCGAGAAGTCCTCGAATCTGGGCGCGGGCCTGGACTGGAAGACCAGTCTCCAGGAGCTCACCGCGACGGAAGGGCTCGGCGTGCCCGAGTACCTCGTCTCGGAGACCGGCCCGGACCACGAGAAGACCTTTACTGCTGCCGCCCGCGTCGGAGGCGTCTCGTACGGCACCGGCACCGGCCGCAGCAAGAAGGAGGCGGAGCAGCAGGCCGCGGAGTCCGCGTGGCGTGCCATCCGTGCCGCCGCGGACGAACGCGCAAAGTCGGCCGAGGCCGCCGAACAGGCGGCCCGGGCCGCCGAGGGGACCGCCGACACCCCCTCGGCACCGACGAGCGACGCGGCCACGGCCTGACTCCTTCACAGCCGGACGCAGTACCCGAACCCCGTCGCAGCGCTCGCGCCGCGACGGGGTTCGTGCGTCGGGCCGTCGCGCCGCCCGGCCTGGTGACCGCGTGGGGCCGCCGTCCGCAATGATCATCGCGTCCGGCCGCAGTCCGGCACGGTGACCGCGTCGGGGCGCCGTCGGGCATGATCGCCGCGACTGGCCGCCGTCCGGACCAGGGCCGCGGTCGGCCGCCGTTGCCGCAGTGACCGTGGCCGGCCGCCCCGGAAGGGAGCGCGGCGCGGGCCCCGGCTCCCGCGGTCCTGTCCGCCCGAAAGGCGGGGCCGTCGCGCGCCGTTGAGCACGAGGTACCCTTCGGGCACTGCCCCTCGAACCACCCCTCCGAAGGAGTCCCGTGCCCGAGCTGCCCGAGGTCGAAGTCGTGCGGCGGGGCCTGGAGCGCTGGGTCAGCGGACGCGTCGTGCAGACCGTCGAGGTGCGGCATCCGCGGGCCGTACGACGCCATCTCGCGGGCCCCGAGGGCTTCGCGAAGGCCCTCGCGGGGCACCGCGTGGGCGAGGCCCGACGGCGCGGCAAGTACCTGTGGCTGCCCCTCGACGACTCCCCGTTCTCGGTGCTCGCGCACCTCGGCATGAGCGGGCAGCTCCTCGTGCAGCCGCAGGACACCCCGGACGAGAAGCACCTGCGCATCCGCATCCGCTTCGAGGACGGCCTCGGCACCGAACTGCGGTTCGTGGACCAGCGCACCTTCGGCGGGCTCTCGCTGCACGAGAACACCCCGGACGGCCTGCCGGACGTCATCGCGCACATCGCCCGCGACCCGCTGGACCCCCTCTTCGACGACGCCGCGTTCCACACGGCGCTGCGGGCCCGCCGTACGACGATCAAGCGTGCCCTCCTCGACCAGTCGCTGATCAGCGGGGTCGGCAACATCTACGCGGACGAGGCGCTGTGGCGCTCCCGGCTGCACTACGAACGCCCCACGGGGACCTTCACCCGTCCCCGCACCGCGGAACTCCTCGGGCACATCCGTGACGTCATGAACGACGCTCTGGCCGCCGGCGGCACCAGCTTCGACAGCCTGTACGTCAACGTCAACGGAGAGTCGGGCTACTTCGACCGCTCGCTCGACGCGTACGGCCGCGAGGGCGAAGCGTGCCGACGGTGCGGGACGCCGATGCGTCGGCGCGCCTGGATGAACCGGTCGAGCTACTTCTGCCCGCGCTGCCAGCGGGCGCCACGCCTCCCGGTCTGACGACGGGCGTGCGCTCCCGCGGGCGCACGCCTCGCCTTCTCTCCCGTGACCGTGCCGGTGGCGCGGACCTGCTAGCGCTCGCGCGTCCCGTCGTAGCGCTCGCGGGCCTCCAGCACGTCGTCCATGTGCCCCTCGACGAAGTCGATGAGGGTCAGCAGACGCTCGGAGACCTCGCGGCCGAGCGGCGTGAGCCGGTAGTCGACGCGGGGCGGGTTGGTGGGCTGGGCCTCGCGGTGCACCAGACCGTCGCGCTCCAGCGCGTGCAGCGTCTGGGAGAGCATCTTCTCGCTGACGCCGTCGACACGGCGGCGCAGCTCGTTGAAGCGGAACGTGCCGTCGTGCAGCGCGCCCAGCGTCAGTGAGCCCCATCGCCCGGTGACGTGCTCCAGCGTGCCCCGGGACGGGCAGCTGCGGGCGAACACGTTGTACGCGAGGTCCTTGCCCTGCACGCAGGCGGCGCTCCGGCCGCTGTCGGTGCCCTCGGCGGTCTGCGCGACAGATTCCATACCTCGAGCATACGCGGATACAGCGCTAACCAGGAGGTTGCACTAACTAGAAGTTAGTGCTTTCCTTTCGTCATCTTCAGTGAGCAGCGCAGATGGCGCTGCCCGCTTTCGTCCCTGAGGAGTACGAACCGTGACGACCCCCGTTGTCTCCATCGCCTACCACTCCGGCCACGGCCACACCGCCGTGCTCGCCGAGGCCGTCCGCGCCGGCGCCGCCGAGGCCGGTGCCCAGGTCGAGCTGATCAATGTCGACGAGATCACCGACGCGCAGTGGGAGCTGCTCGACGCCTCGGACGCGATCGTGTTCGGCTCGCCGACCTACATGGGCACCGCTTCCGGCGCCTTCCATGCCTTCGCCGAAGCGTCCTCGAAGCGCTGGTTCGGCCAGGACTGGCGGGACAAGCTCGCCGCCGGATTCACCAACTCCGGTTCCAAGAGCGGCGACAAGCTGCATACGCTTCAGTTCTTCCAGATCCTCGCCGCGCAGCACGGCATGAACTGGATCAACCTCGGTCTGCACCCGGGCTGGAACAGCAGCACGGCCTCCGAGCACGACCTCAACCGCCTCGGAGTCTTCGCCGGCGCCGCCGCGCAGACCAATGTCGACGAGGGTCCGGACGGCGTGCACAAGGCCGACATCGCCACCGCCGAGCACCTCGGCCGCCGGATCGCCGAGGCGGCCCGCGTCTTCGCGCTGGGGCGCGTGGCGGCGGCCGGAGCGGCCGCCTGAGGCGCCGCCCTTCGCGGTGTCCGCGCCGTGGGACGTGAGGGGGTGGTGCTTCCGGTGCGCGCCCTTGATGCGAGAAAAATCGAACACATGATTGAATCGCGTCATGCGACCGTTTCCCGACGATCTCGTCCAGGCGCAGCAGGAGTGGAGCACCACCTACCGTCGGCTGGCCGAGCAGCCCGGCCGGACCGAGCTGCGCCGACGTCTGTACCGGCTGTCGACCGCGGTGCTCTTCCATCCGTACTGGCAGGAGCGGGGCCGGACCCCGGCGGCCTGGTGGGAACTGCGCAGCCTGGGGCGGCGGGGGAGCGGCCGGGGGTGAGCGGCCGCCCGCCCCGGCCCGCGCGGGCGGCACCCTCGGGTGCACATGCCGACGGCGACCCCTGGGGACCGCCGTGGAAGAAGCCGTGGCGTTGGTCGTCGTTGTGCGCCCTCGGACGGCCCGGGGCGACCGACTTCGATGCTTGGGGCTGATGGTTGGCGATCGGCCACGATGCCGCCGTCCCTTGCTCATCCAAGGAGGCTCTCAGGCGCGGTTCTTGAAGGCACCCCCTGCCTCGACTGCGTCACTCACGGTGTGAGGCTAGGGCTCGCTGCTGGTCACGTCGACCCCAGCGATCAGTTCTTGGGAATCACCGGTACTCACACGTTGAGTAGGTGGCTGACCCGCGAGGATGGACCCTGATCGTCATGCTGGCCGTCCCGTGCTGAACCGCCGTTGACCGTGGCTGACCGAGCGTTCTGGTGCGCAACTGGTGCGCCGTGCCCCGGGCCTTGGGACACGCGCAAGCCTTCCAAGCCCGTTGGTCGTCTGCCGAGATTGCGGTGAGGCGCCTTGATCGCCGCGTGTCGAGCCGTGCAGGTGGTCCAGAGCGTCGAGTGCAGACCTATGCCCCTCATCATCCGACTGATCACCAGGAGAACCAACCGGGAGTGGCCGAGTAGACCTGCGGCGTGTAGTCGCAGGCGCTCTGACGCTCGGCCGTCAGCTTCGCTGCGCGCCGTTCGCCGTCGGCGTCCACTCTGTCGGCTGCCACCACGAGGGCTAGGGCGGCCACCATGCAAGCAAAGAGGAGCGGAGGGCGAGAAGGCCTACTCCTCACGGTCGCTGTTGCCGCACCGACGACGGCCGCCAGGAAGGCGCCTGCCACCAGTGCGAGAGCCACCAGTGTGAAGTGGTTCAGGGCTGGTGACTCGTGGCACAGCACGTATTGGCGGCCAGACCGGAAGCCCTGCACTCGCTCGAAGAGCGCGACCAACCCGAGTGTCGAACCGAACACAAAGACGTGCCACGGTCGCACAAAAGCGTGCTGACCAGCCCTTATGCCGCTCATGGCGCCTCCAGTAGCCATTCCGCGCAAGTCTGTTGCGGGACCTTACAGCGGAAGGCGCGGCAGCTTCGGTCGGGAGTCGCGCACGTCTCTGGCGCAGGAGTCCCCGGATCTCACTGGGGCCTCAGGCTGTGTGCACTCGGGCCCGCTGGTGACGGCGTCCCTGTTCTTCACGGGCCCCGCGGGGGCTGTCGCTCGACCGTAACCGCTTCAACGATCGGGTATGGCGGCCTGCGCTCCGGGCGGCTGAGGTCGAGACCGGGCGAGACAACGGGATGCACGCGCTGAGGCACTTCTACGCCTCGGTGCTCCCGAACGCGGGCGAGAGCATCAAGGCACTCAGCGAGTACGTCGGTCACCAAGCCCCCGGGTTCACGCTGCGGACGTACACCCACCTGATGCCGTCGAGCGGGACCCGCACCCGGGCCGCCGTGGACCGCCTCTTCCCGGACGAACCTCCGGCTGACGGCCCCAGACGGTTCCTAGGCCCCTGACCTGGGCTTATCTCAGTAACCGAAGTCCTGCGTCCACCAAGGGCCGCCCGAGCCGAAGTGGGCTCCGACGCCGAGAGTCTTGAAGTCGCAGTTCAGGATGTTGGCGCGATGGCCGGGGCTGTTCATCCAGGCCTCCATCACCGCCTCGGCGGTGGTCTGGCCGCGGGCTATGTTCTCGCCGCCCAGACCGGTTATCCCGGCCTGCGCCGCACGGTCCCAGGGGCTGAGCCCGCCCGGGTCGGTGTGGTCGAAGAAGTCGCGCAGCGCCATGTCCTCGCTGAACGACTGGGCGAGCTCGGACAGGGAGCTGTTCGCCGCCACCGGGCTGCAGCCGACCTTGGCCCGCTCCTCGTTGACCAGGCGCAGCACCTCGGCCTCCGCCGCCGTCTCCGCGGACACCACCGGCTCCTTGGTCTTCGGCGCCTTGGTGGCCTGCTTGGCCGGCTTGCTCGGCTTGGGTGCCTTCGTCTTGGCGGGCTTGGAGGGGTGCTCCTTCGGGGGCGCCGTGGTGGTCGGCGCGGCCGGCGACGTCGAGGGGGCGGCCGGGGGCGAGACGGAGCGCTGGGCGTCACGGCTCGTCGGGGTGCCGTCGTCGCGGGAGTCGTCCGCGGTGCCCGACGTGCCGCCCTGCTGGGTCTCCAGGGACGACGGGGAGCTCGCGGCCTGCACGTTGTCGGAGTTGTTGCTGCCGCCACCGAGCGAGTAGTTCTCGCTGCCCGGCAGCACGCCGGTCGCGACGGCGACGGTGCCCAGGGCCACGGCCGCCGATACACCGAGCAGCCCCGTGCGCACGGGCGTCACCGTCTTGCGCTTGCGGTGCGAGCGGGCGGCGGCGGTGGGCGGGAGGTCGGCGACGGCTGCGTAGCCGTACAGATTCTCCGGGCCGTAACTCTCCGTGCGAGCACCGTGTGTGTCCGTGACCCCGGTGGCGCGCCCTGTGGCGGCGCGGCCGGCGGCGGAGCGTCGGTGGCGTCCCATCTCCTGGGCCTTCCTCGATCTTGCGGTCAGCGATCCCCGGATGAACCTCACTCGAAAGAGTGAGTTTCCTGTGAGGCTCATTGGGTCGGGACGGTACCCCATGCCGCGTGAGGGGGAAGTGCTCCGAGAGACATTGTCCGGTTAGCGTGCACCCATGAACGAGGTTGCACGGCTGGTCGTCTGGGTGCGCGGAAGGGTCCAAGGTGTGGGTTTCCGCTGGTTCACGCGCGCCAAGGCCCTGGAGATCGGCGGGCTGAGTGGTTTTGCTCTCAATTTGGACGACGGACGCGTCCAGGTCGTGGCGGAGGGCCCGCGGGACGACTGCCAGAGCCTGCTCGACTGGCTCCAGGGCGACGACACGCCCGGCCGGGTCGACGGAGTCACTGAGATCTGGGACACGCCCCGCGGGATCTACGACGGCTTCGCCATCCGCTGACGACATCGACCCCGGTGACCTCGCCGGACGGGGGCCGGGCATGCCACCGGCACCTGCCGGGAGCAGAAATGACCTGGTGGTTGCCAAGAACGGCGAGAAGTGGCAGGCTCCCCAGAGAAGGATGATCTCCACGCCCTGAGGGCCCCGCAGGAGTCGCAGCGCAGCCGTCAGAAGGCCGCGCGACAGCGGGTTGCCCCCCAATACGGGGCGTGATCGTGTTGACCGTCAAACTTTTTGGTGAGACGCTGAAAGCCCCGCGCACCTTAGCTGTTTGGCATGTGGAACGGCAGCAGGACATCAGCAGTGTCAAGCATCGCGGGTGCGATTCCCTCACGACCCACACCGCTTCGGTCGGTCACTCAGTGTGGAGGACCATCCATCATGGCAAAGGCGCTTCTCGGTTACGTCGGCGGTTCCGACCCGCGACTCATTGCCGAGATGCGACGGCTCCAGCAGCGCGTACAGGACCTCGAATCCGAGCTCGTACGGATCCAGGCCGAGAACGACGCGCTCGCGGCTGCCGCTTCTCACGATTCGCTTCTTGAGAGCATCGACGTACCCCAGGCGGAGCCTGCGCTCACCTGATCACTGCACCGCACCACGACAGCAGTGGTTGGGCTGCCCGTATCAACCGCTAAGTTGTCAGATTTGCAAGGGACGCCTCTTCGGCGTCCCTTCTTTCTTGCCCCCGCGTCCCCTTCCCCTCTCTTCACCGTCTGGTGTGCCCTGCACGTTCATGGGTGAAACCGCGCGTTCATGGAGTGAGACCCGGCCCGAAAGGTAGAGTCCAGCGGCGTGCACCTCAAGGCCCTGACCCTGCGCGGGTTCAAGTCGTTCGCCTCGGCGACCACGCTGCGGTTCGAGCCGGGTATCACGTGCGTCGTGGGCCCCAACGGTTCGGGCAAGTCCAATGTCGTGGACGCGCTGAGCTGGGTCATGGGCGAGCAGGGGGCCAAGTCGCTGCGCGGCGGCAAGATGGAGGACGTCATCTTCGCCGGCACCACCGGCCGCCCGCCGCTCGGCCGCGCCGAGGTGTCCCTCACCATCGACAACTCCGACGGGGCCCTGCCCATCGAGTACGCCGAGGTCACCATCACGCGGATCATGTTCCGCAACGGCGGCAGCGAGTACCAGATCAACGGCGACACCTGCCGGCTCCTCGACATCCAGGAACTGTTGTCCGACTCCGGCATCGGCCGCGAGATGCACGTCATCGTCGGGCAGGGCCAGCTCGACTCCGTCCTGCACGCCGACCCGATGGGCCGCCGCGCGTTCATCGAGGAGGCCGCGGGCGTCCTCAAGCACCGCAAGCGCAAGGAGAAGGCGCTGCGGAAACTGGACGCGATGCAGGCCAACCTCGCCCGCGTGCAGGACCTCACGGACGAGCTGCGGCGGCAGCTGAAGCCGCTCGGCCGGCAGGCGGCGGTGGCGCGCCGGGCGGCGGTCATCCAGGCCGATCTGCGCGACGCGCGGCTGCGGCTCCTCGCCGACGACCTCGTACGGCTGCGGCAGGCGCTGCAGACCGAGATCGCCGACGAGGCCGCGCTGAAGGCGCGCAAGGAGTCCGCCGAGGCCGAGTTGAAGAAGGCGCTCCAGCGCGAGGCCCTCCTGGAGGACGAGGTGCGGCAGCTGACTCCGCGCCTCCAGCGGGCCCAGCAGACCTGGTACGAGCTGTCGCAGCTCGCCGAGCGCGTGCGCGGCACGATCTCGCTGGCCGACGCACGCGTGAAGAGCGCCACGTCCGTGCCCGCCGAGGAGCGGCGCGGGCGCGACCCCGAGGACATGGAGCGCGAGGCCGCGCGCATCCGCGAGCAGGAGGCCGAGCTCGAAGCGGCGCTGGAGGCAGCCGAACGGGCTCTGGAGGACACGGTCGCGCACCGCGCCGAACTGGAGCGCGAACTCGCGCTGGAGGAGCGCCGCCTCAAGGACGTGGCCCGTGCCATCGCGGACCGCCGTGAGGGCCTCGCCCGTCTGAACGGCCAGGTCAACGCAGCCCGTTCGCGTGCCGCCTCCGCCCAGGCCGAGATCGACCGCCTCGCCTCCGCCCGCGACGAGGCCCAGGAACGCGCCTTCGCCGCCCAGGAGGAGTACGAGCAGCTGAAGGCCGAGGTCGACGGCCTCGACGCGGGCGACGCGGAACTCACCGAGCGGCACGAGGAGGCCAAGAAGCAGCTCTCCGAGGCGGAGGCCGCCCTGACCGCCGCCCGCGAGGCGGTCACCGCGGCCGAACGCAGGCGCGCCGCCACCCAGGCCCGTCACGAGGCGCTCGCCCTCGGCCTGCGCCGCAAGGACGGCACGGGCGCGCTGCTCGGGGCCCGCGACCGGCTCACCGGCATCCTCGGGCCCGCGGCCGAACTGCTCTCGGTCACACCCGGTTTCGAGGTCCCGCTGGCCGCGGCGTTCGGCGCGGCCGCCGACGCGATCGCCGTCACCACCCCGGCCTCCGCGGCGGAGGCCATCCGGCTGCTGCGCAAGCAGGACGCGGGGCGGGCGGCCCTCCTGCTGACCGGAGCACCGGACGAGCCCGGAGACGGCACCCCGGGCGGCGCCTCCCCGGCACAGCCGGACGGCCCCCGGTACGCCGCCGAACTGGTCCGTGGTCCCGCCGAGCTGATGCCCGCCGTACGGAGGCTGCTGCGCGGCATCGTCGTGGTCGGCACCCTCGAGGACGCCGAGGACCTCGTCTACGCGCGGCCCGAGCTCACCGCCGTCACCGCGGAGGGCGACCTGCTCGGCGCGCACTTCGCGCACGGCGGTTCCGCCGGCGCGCCCAGCCTGCTGGAGGTGCAGGCGTCCGTGGACGAGGCGGCGGCCGAGCTGGAGGAACTCGCCGTCCGCTGCGAGGAGCTGACCGAGGCGCAGCATCTGGCGGCCGGAGTGCGCGGTGAACGGGCCGCGCTCGTCGAGGAGCTGGGCGAGCGGCGGCGGGCAGCCGAGCGGGAGAAGTCGTCCGTCGCGCAGCAGCTCGGGCGGCTGGCCGGCCAGGCGCGCGGCGCCGCCGGGGAGGCGGAACGGAGCACGGCCGCCGCGGCGCGCGCCCAGGATGCCCTGGACCGGGCCGTCGAAGAGGCCGAGGAGCTGGCGGAACGGCTCGCGGTGGCCGAGGAGATGCCCGTGGAGGAGGAACCCGACACCTCCGTGCGTGACCGGCTCGCCGCCGACGGGGCCAACGCCCGGCAGACCGAGATGGAGGCCCGCCTCCAGGTGCGTACGCACGAGGAGCGGGTCAAGGGGCTCGCCGGACGTGCCGACGGACTCGATCGGGCCGCGCGCGCCGAACGCGAGGCACGCGCGCGTGCCGAGCAGCGGCGTGCCCGGCTGCGGCACGAGGCCGCGGTCGCCGAGGCCGTCGCCTCCGGCGCGCGCCAGCTGCTCGCCCACGTCGAGGTCTCGCTGACCCGTGCGGAGGAGGAGCGGGCCGCCGCGGAGAACGCGAAGACGCACCGGGAGCAGGCCCTCGGTGTGGCCCGGGGCGAGGGCCGTGACCTGAAGGCGGAGCTCGACAAGCTGACGGACTCGGTGCATCGCGGCGAGGTGCTCGGCGCGGAGAAGCGGCTGCGGATAGAGCAACTGGAGTCGAAGGCGCTGGAGGAGCTCGGTGTCGAGCCGGCCGGGCTCGTCGCGGACTACGGTCCGGACCAGCCGGTGCCGCCGTCGCTGCCCGCCGAGGGCGAGGAGCTGCCGGAGGACCCGGAGCACCCGCGCAACCAGCCCCGGCCGTTCCACCGTGCGGAGCAGGAGAGGCGGCTCAAGTCGGCCGAACGGGCGTATCAGCAGCTCGGCAAGGTCAATCCGCTCGCCCTGGAGGAGTTCGCCGCGCTGGAGGAGCGTCACAAGTTCCTCAGCGAGCAGCTGGAGGACCTCAAGAAGACGCGTGCCGATCTGCTTCAGGTGGTGAAGGAGGTCGACGAGCGCGTCGAGCAGGTGTTCACCGAGGCGTACCGGGACACGGCCCGGGAGTTCGAGGGGGTCTTCAGCCGGCTGTTCCCGGGAGGGGAGGGGCGGCTGATCCTGACCGATCCCGACAACATGCTCACCACGGGTGTGGATGTCGAGGCCCGGCCGCCGGGCAAGAAGGTCAAGCGGCTCTCCCTGCTGTCCGGCGGTGAGCGGTCCTTGACCGCGGTGGCGATGCTCGTGTCGATCTTCAAGGCCCGGCCGAGTCCGTTCTATGTGATGGACGAGGTCGAGGCGGCGCTCGACGACACCAACCTCCAGCGGCTGATCCGGATCATGCAGGAGCTCCAGGAGGCCTCGCAGCTGATCGTGATCACGCACCAGAAGCGCACGATGGAGGTCGCCGACGCGCTGTACGGCGTCTCCATGCAGGGCGACGGTGTGTCGAAGGTCATCAGCCAGCGTCTCCGCTAGCGCCGCGAAAGTACGTGTAGCCCACACCGGTCTTGACCTGGGCTTCCTCCTGCCTTCACTCTGACTTCAAGTGTTGAACACAACTCTGTCGAGGTTGTGGCCGAAATTCATAGCTTGCCGCCTGTTGACTTCGAAACTTGAAGGCATAGTCTCTGCAACGTTGCTTTTACCTTCAGGTGGTGGGCGGCGTGAACCTGTGCGCCACTGGAACCACCAACGAAGGGCTCGCCCCCCACCCCCGGCAGTGACGCCGGTGGCCCGAGGAGTTACCCGTGACCAGCACAGCGCAGGCACCTCAGTCAGGAGCCAGGTCGGCTCACCCCGAGCATCTCGGGCATGTCATCTTCATCGCGGCGGCGGCCGCCATGGGCGGCTTCCTCTTCGGTTACGACAGCGCCGTGATCAACGGTGCAGTCGAGGCCATCCGCAGCCGTTACGACATCGGCTCCGCGGCCCTGGCCCAGGTCATCGCCATCGCGCTGATCGGCTGCGCCATCGGTGCCGCCACCGCGGGCCGCATAGCCGACCGCATCGGCCGCATCCGGTGCATGCAGATCTCCGCGGTCCTCTTCACCATCAGCGCCGTCGGTTCGGCGTTGCCCTTCGCGCTGTGGGACCTCGCCTTCTGGCGCATCATCGGCGGCTTCGCCATCGGCATGGCCTCCGTGATCGGCCCCGCCTACATCGCCGAGGTCGCGCCGGCCGCGTACCGAGGTCGCCTCGGCTCCTTCCAGCAGGCCGCGATCGTCATCGGCATCGCCATCTCGCAGCTGGTCAACTGGGGCATCCTGAACGCCGCGGGCGGCGACCAGCGCGGCAACCTGATGGGCCTGGAGGCCTGGCAGGTCATGCTCGGCGTCATGGTCGTCCCGGCCGTCCTGTACGGCCTGCTCTCCTTCGCGATCCCCGAGTCGCCGCGCTTCCTGATCTCCGCCGGCCGTCAGGACCGCGCCCGCGAGGTGCTCAAGGAGGTCGAGGGCGACAAGATCGACCTGAACGCCCGCGTCGCCGAGATCGAGCACGCCATGAAGCGTGAGCACAAGTCGACCTTCAAGGACCTGCTCGGCGGTTCCTTCTTCTTCAAGCCGATCGTCTGGGTCGGCATCGGTCTCTCGGTCTTCCAGCAGTTCGTCGGCATCAACGTCGCGTTCTACTACTCCTCGACGCTGTGGCAGTCGGTCGGCGTCGACCCGACGGACTCGTTCTTCTACTCGTTCACCACGTCGATCATCAACATCGTCGGCACCGTGATCGCGATGATCTTCGTGGACCGGATCGGCCGCAAGCCGCTCGCCCTCATCGGCTCCGTGGGCATGGTCATCGGTCTCGGCCTGGAGGCCTGGGCCTTCTCCTTCGACCTGGTGGACGGCAAGCTGCCGGCGACCCAGGGCTGGGTCGCCCTGATCGCCGCCCACGTCTTCGTCCTCTTCTTCGCCCTCTCCTGGGGCGTGGTGGTCTGGGTCTTCCTCGGCGAGATGTTCCCGAACCGCATCCGCGCCGCCGCGCTCGGCGTCGCCGCCTCCGCGCAGTGGATCGCCAACTGGGCCATCACCGCGAGCTTCCCGTCGCTGGCCGACTGGAACCTCTCCGCGACCTACGTGATCTACACGATCTTCGCCGCCCTCTCCATCCCCTTCGTGCTCAAGTACGTGAAGGAGACGAAGGGCAAGGCCCTGGAGGAGATGGGCTAGGCCTCGGCGCCGCCCTCCCGAAGAGGTCCCCGGACTCGGGGAGAAGGGCCAAGTCCCCGCTGCCCCTCTCCTCGTACTCGTAAGAGGCGTACCGCCCCGGCTCAGCCCTTCAGGGCATCGAGCCGGGGCAGCACGTTCTCGCAGAACAGGTGCAGGCTGCGCCAGCCCTCGTCGACCGGCATCCCGCCGGACAACGGGTGCAGTACGTAGTTGTCGAGACCCAGGGCCACGCACGCGTCCGGCGTCAGGACGCGGTAGACGCCCTCGGCGCGCAGCTCGTCGACCGTCGTGGCCGCGGACTTCACCGCCGAGCGGATGTCCCCCGACTGCCAGGAGGCATAGGTCCGGGCCTCGTGCAGGAAGTGCCTGCCGTGCTCGGCCCAGGTGCGGTCGGGGTCCTCGGAGACGTGCAGCAGCGGGGTCTCGGCCGCGGGCATCATGGTCCAGCCCTCGGTGCCGTACTCGGTCAGCCGCTCCTTGTAGTACGTCTCCAGCTCCGGGAGGTGCGCGCTCGGGAAGAACGGAAGCCCGAGACGGGCGGCACGCCGGGCCGCCGCCTTCGACGAACCGCCGACCAGCAGCAGGGGATGCGGATCGGAGAACGGGCGCGGGGTGACCCGGACCGTACGGCCGCGGTAGGAGAACTCCTCGCCGCTCCACGCCTTCAGCACGGTCTCCAGGAGTTCGTCCTGGAGCCGGCCGCGCCGCTTCCAGTCCACGTCGAACAGGGCGTACTCCTCCGGCCGGTAGCCGATCCCGGCCACCGTCACGAGCCGTCCGCCGCTGAGCAGGTCGAGCACCGCGACGTCCTCGGCGAGGCGCAGCGGATCGTGCAGCGGGCCGATGACCGCCGACACGGTGACCGCGATGTGCCGGGTGGCGCCGAAGACGGCGCCCGCGAACGCGAACGGCGAGGGCAGCCAGTTGTTGGCGACGCCGTGGTGCTCCTCGGTCTGCACGGTGGTGACGCCGCGGTCGTCGGCGTAGGCGGCCATCTCGACGGCCGCCTTGTAGCGGGCGCTGAGGGAGGCGGGGGTGGCTTCGGGCTCGACGAGGTTGAAGCGAACGACCGTCACGGGCATGGGGTGCCCCCCTTCGTGTGTGGGGGAGGACGCTAGCTGACGGTGCGTCAGACGGCCATAGTCGTGGCCTCTTCGGCGGAATCCGCGGGCCCGCGGACCGCCGGTTTCGGCAGCGCGACGTACAGCAGGAACGAGACCGCCACGGTGGCCACCCAGCCGAGGCCGTACTCACCGATCGGGTTGCCGGACGCGAGCGGCCCGCTGAACCAGTCCGACGTGGTGAACAGCACGCCCGAGCCCAGACCGGTCGCCCACGCGACGACCGCGGCCGGGCTGAAGCCGCCCCGGTACCAGTAGGCGCTGGTGCGCGTGGTGTCGAGCAGCGCCGCGCCGTCGTACGCCGGGCGGCGCAGCATGTCCGCGCCGAAGACGCCGACCCAGGCCGAGAAGGCGACCGCGAGCAGCGACAGGAAGGCGAGGAAGGAGCTCAGGAAGCTGGTCGCGACGAGCATCAGGACGCCACCGAGGACCAGCGAGATCGCGGCGTTGACCGAGACCGCCCAGTGGCGCGGCACCTTCAGGCCGAGGGTCTGGGCGGTGAAGCCCGCCGAGTACATGGACATCGCGTTGATCAGCACCATGCCGACCAGGGCGATCAGCAGGTACGGCACCGCCATCCACAGCGGCAGGACCTCGCCGAGGAAGGAGACCGGATCGGGCGTCGAGGCCAGGTCCGGGGTGGAGACCGCCATGACCGCACCCATCAGGATCAACGGGAGCACGACGATCGCGGCTCCGCCGACGGTGTTGCGCACGATCGCCACCGACGACGCCGTACGCGGCAGGTAGCGCGTGAAGTCGGGCGAGGACGGCGCCCAGCTCATACCGCCCGCCGCGATCAGCCCCACCCCCGTGACCATCAGGGCCGTGGGACCCGCCGGCTGCGCGAACACCCTGTTCCAATCCGTGTCGCCGACGAGGTGGCCGAGGACGAGCACGGAGAAGACGCCGAACAGGTACGTCGCCCACCTGGTGCACCGGCGCACCGCGCCGATCCCGAGCCCCGAGATCGCGAACGTCGTGGCGACGAACAGCAGCAGGGCCGCGACGACCAGGAACGTGCTGCTCCGGACGCCGAAGAGGATGTCCAGCACGGTGAGCAGGGCGTAGGCACCGGTCACCGCGTTGATCGTCTCCCAGCCCCACCGGGCGACCCAGATCAGCGAGCCGGGCAGGAGGTTCCCGCGCTGGCCGAAAACCGCACGCGACAGCGCCATCCCCGGGGCTCCGCCGCGCTTGCCCGCGATGCCGACCAGCCCGACCAGCCCGTACGACACGGCCGGCGCCGCGACGCCGACGACCAGGGCCTGCCAGATGTTGAGCCGGAAGGTGACGGACAGGCTCGCCCCCATGGTCAGCAGCAGGACGGTGACGTTGGCGGCGACCCAGGTGGGGAAGAGCCCGCGGGTCCTGGCCCGGCGCTCGCCGGGCGGGACGGGCTCGATGCCCCGGGTCTCCAGGGCGCGGGGCGCATGCGCGCCGGAGGTGTCCCCTGCGGGAGGTTCCGGGGGGTCCTCGTCGCGCGGACCGCGACCGGCGCGGGCATGTGCTCCGGGGGAGTGCGGGGCGTGCGGTTCGCGGGAGCCGCGGGCACGAGGTCGGTGGGCGCCATCGGTCGATGCGGTGGAGCTCATGGCCCACTATCGTACGTTGGTCCTACTAAATCCTCTAAATGGCTTATGTTCCCTGGAGGAAAACACAAGCTGGGTTCCCGTGAGGGCCATGGCCGATACTGGGTGGGTTATGGAAACCGTCATCCTTGCTGTAGTCATCGCCGTGGTCGTGATCGGCGCGCTCGGCGGGCTCGTCATCGGCAGCCGCAGGCGCAAGCAGCTGCCCCCGCCGCCCCCGGCCGCCCCCGACATCACCGCCCCTCCGGCCGAGCCGCACGTCGGCGACGAGGCCGAGGCACCGCACGACGAAGAGCGCCGCACGATCGAGGAGGTGGATCTTCCCGAGGGCTCGGCCGCCGCGCCGGTCGTCGTCGAGGAACCCCTCCCCACCGAGGCGCCCGCCGTCGAGATCCCGGAGCCGACCGCCGGGCGCCTGGTGCGCCTGCGCGCCCGGCTCTCCCGTTCGCAGAACGCGCTCGGCAAGGGGCTGCTCACGCTGCTCTCCCGCGAGCACCTCGACGAGGAGACCTGGGAGGAGATCGAGGACACCCTCCTCACCGCCGACGTCGGCGTGCAGCCCACCCAGGAACTGGTCGAGCGGCTGCGCGAGCGCGTGAAGGTGCTCGGCACCCGGACGCCGGACGAGCTGCGCGGCCTGCTGCGCGAGGAGCTGCTCCAGCTCCTCGTCCCCGAGTTCGACCGCGCCGTCAAGACCGACTCGAACCTCGACACCCCGGGCATCGTCATGGTCGTCGGTGTCAACGGCACCGGTAAGACCACCACCACCGGAAAGCTCGCGCGCGTGCTCGTCGCCGACGGCAAGAGCGTCGTGCTGGGCGCCGCCGACACCTTCCGTGCCGCCGCCGCCGACCAGCTGCAGACCTGGGGCGAGCGCGTGGGTGCCCGCACCGTGCGCGGCCCCGAGGGCGGCGACCCCGCCTCGGTCGCCTTCGACGCGGTCAAGGAGGGCATCGAGGAGGGCGCCGACGTCGTCCTCATCGACACCGCAGGCCGGCTCCACACCAAGACCGGTCTCATGGACGAGCTCGGCAAGGTCAAGCGTGTCGTCGAGAAGCACGCCCCGCTCGACGAGGTACTGCTCGTCCTCGACGCGACCACCGGCCAGAACGGTCTGGTCCAGGCGCGTGTCTTCGCCGAGGTCGTCGACATCACCGGCATCGTGCTGACCAAGCTGGACGGCACCGCCAAGGGCGGCATCGTCATCGCCGTGCAGCGCGAGCTGGGCGTGCCCGTCAAGCTGGTGGGTCTCGGCGAGGGCGCGGACGACCTGGCGCCGTTCGAGCCCGAGGCGTTCGTGGACGCGCTCATCGGCGAGTGACACCACCCCCGGCCGCGGGCCTGTCCTGCGGGGCACGCCCGGGTCGCGGGAGCGCGGCCGTCCGGTCGTCGAAGAGAAGCGCCCGCCCCCAAGGTGCAGTTGGGAGCGGGCGCTTCGTCATGCGGCCCCGTGGCGGGGAAGACCGGGGGGGTGTCGCTCGGATCACCGCGGGCCCCGGGGGGCCGGACGACACTCCCTAGACGCGCGAGCGGTGCGCCACGTACGCCAGCGTGCCCAGGAGCAGCCGGGCCTGCGGCGGCCGGGTCGCCGAGTCGAGGGCGGGGGAGCGCAGCCAGCGCACCGGGCCGAGGCCGCCGCGGTCGGAGGGGGGCGCCGTGATGAAGGAGCCCGGGCCCAGGCCGCGCAGGTCCAGGGACGGATCGTCCCAGCCCATCCGGTAGAGCAGCTCGGGCAGCTCGGCGGCGGCGCCGGGGGCGACGAAGTAGTGCGCGCGGCCGTCCGGCGTCGCCGTCACCGGGCCGAGCGGGAGGCCCATCCGTTCCAGGCGGGCGAGTGCGCGGCGCCCGGCGGGCTCGGCGACCTCGATCACGTCGAAGGAGCGGCCGACCGGCAGCATCACCGCGGCGCCGGGGAAGTCGGCCCAGACCTCGGAGACCTCGTCGAGCGTGGCGCCGGCCGGGACGGTGGGGGCGAAGTCCAGGGGGTGCCCACCCGGGGCCGGGCAGTCGGCCTTGCCGCACGAACACGTCCCCGCGGCGGCACGGGCGCCCGGGACCGTGTCCCAGCCCCACAGTCCGGTGAACTCGGCCACGGCGGTGCACTCCGACGAGCGGCCGCGGCGCCGCGTGCCGGGCCGGATTTCGCGCAACCCCCGGCTGCTGCCGATCGTGAAGCCCATGCCCCCTCCAACGGGTCCGACGCACCAGTGGTTACGTGGAGGAATCGGAATGTGACCCTCTGTTCCCGACTTCCCCGTGCCGCCCGGTCCAGGCGGCGCGTTGTGGTGCACCGGGTGGTGTGCTCGGCTCCGCGCGCCCCGGCGTACACCGCTCCACCCACCCCTGCTTTTCCTGTGTCAAGTGAATCGCGCGCAGGCCAGGCGGAGTTCATTCGAAGGGGTGGCGAATGGTGGCGTTTCATGGATCGCCATGGCTGGAGCAGTGATCGTAGGATTACTTTGAGTACACGAGTCCTGGGGGCGTGTGCACTCGTGGGTATGCCAAGGGCAAGTCGGCTTCCCGTTCGAAGGGTGAGAACTACGGGACGGGCGGCCGTATTTACCGGCATTCTGATAGGGCTTGGCGCACGCAGCGTACAAGTGGTCTCAGGGATGGGGGCGTTCCAGTGGGCGGCAACGGCGGAAGCAGTACGAACGCTGACAAGCGCCCCAATGAGCTGCTCGGCTCATGGTTCGTGCGCAGCGGCTGGTCCAAGGGCGAACTCGCACGTCAAGTGAACCGCAGGGCCCGCCAGTTGGGGGCCAACCACATCTCCACGGACACCTCGCGGGTGCGTCGCTGGCTGGACGGGGAGAATCCGCGCGAGCCGATTCCGCGCATCCTGTCCGAGCTGTTCTCCGAGCGCTTCGGCTGCGTCGTCGCCGTCGAGGACCTCGGCCTGCGGGCCGCTCACCAGTCACCGTCCGTGTCCGGCGTCGACCTGCCCTGGACGGGCCCGCAGACGGTGGCCCTGATCAGTGAGTACTCGCGCAGCGACCTGATGCTGGCGCGACGCGGCTTCCTCGGCAGCTCGCTGTCGCTGTCCGCCGGACCGGCCCTGATCGAGCCGATGCAGCGCTGGCTCGTCCCCACCCCCGCCGCACCCCACGAGGAGCCCGAGCCCCCGGCCTCGGCACGCCGCGGCGGCCGGCTCTCCAAGCCGGAGCTGGACCTGCTGGAGTCCACCACGGTGATGTTCCGCCAGTGGGACGCGCAGTGCGGTGGCGGTCTGCGCCGCAAGGCCGTCGTCGGCCAGCTGCACGAGGTGACGGACCTGCTCCAGGAGCCCCAGCCCGCCGCCACCGAGAAGCGTCTGTTCAAGGTCGCCGCCGAACTGGCCGAGCTGGCGGGCTGGATGAGCTACGACGTGGGACTCCAGCCCACCGCGCAGAAGTACTTCGTGCTCGCGCTGCACGCCGCGAAGGAAGCGGGCGACAAGCCGCTCGGCGCGTACATCCTGTCCAGCATGAGCCGCCAGATGATCCACCTCGGGCGGCCCGAGGACGCCATGGAGCTCATCCACCTCGCGCAGTACGGCAGCCGTGACTGCGCGAGCCCGCGCACCCAGTCGATGCTGTATGCGATGGAGGCCCGCGCCTACGCCAACATGGGCCAGCCCGGAAAGTGCAAGCGGGCCGTGCGGATGGCCGAGGACACCTTCTCCGACGTCGACGAGTGGGACGACCCGGACCCCGACTGGATCCGCTTCTTCTCGAAGGCCGAGCTGTACGGCGAGAACTCCCACTCCTACCGCGACCTCGCGTACGTGGCGGGCCGCAGCCCCACGTACGCCTCCCTGGCCGAGCCCCTGATGCAGGAGGCCGTCGACCGCTTCGCCAAGGACTCCGAGCACCAGCGCTCGTTCGCGCTCAACCTCGTCGGCCTGGCCACCGTGCACCTGCTGCAGCGCGAGCCCGAGCGGAGCGTGGCGCTGGCCAAGGACGCCATGAAGATCGCCAAGAAGGTGCGCTCCGAGCGCGTGAACACTCGTATCCGAAAGACGGTCGACGCCGCGGTCCGCGACTTCGGGGACCTCGCCGAGGTCATCGACCTCACCGACCAGCTCGCCATCGACCTGCCCGAGACCGCAGAGGCGGTCTGACCCGGGGCCGCGGCAGCGGCTCCGCCCAGTACCCCGGCCACGGCCGGTCGTCCCGAACTGCCCGACTCGGCTCCCCCATGCCAGGTCATCGGACGACCCGCCGTGGCCGGTTCTTTTGCCTTCGAAGAAGGTTGCGCCACGATAACGATCGCTCGGTCCGGCAGCAGGCAGTTCATGGACGCGTAACACACAGGACCTCTTCGTCACTGCGGCGAAACATCGAGGGGCTTCGACCGAAACCGCGCTGCGCCAATCTCATGGCGCATAACCGGCCCGCCCCTCACGACCACTCAGGCTTCGCCCGCACGGGGCCGTACCAACGACGAGGAGACGCCGATGGCACCAGCCATCACCCTTGCCGCAGAGGCACCCAAGCTGTCTGCCGCCAACACAGGGTTCATGCTCATCTGTTCCGCCCTGGTGCTGATCATGACACCCGGACTCGCCTTCTTCTACGGAGGCATGGTCCGTGTCAAGAGCACCCTGAACATGCTCATGATGAGTTTCATCAGCATGGGGATCGTCACCATCCTGTGGGTGCTGTACGGCTTCTCGGTCGCCTTCGGCACCGACAAGGGCTCCCTCGTCGGCTGGACCTCCGACTTCGTCGGATTCAGCGGCATCGGCAAGATGGAGCTCTGGGACGGCTACACCATCCCGATCTACGTCTTCGCCGTCTTCCAGCTGATGTTCGCGATCATCACGCCCGCCCTGATAAGCGGCGCCCTCGCGGACCGCGTGAAGTTCACCGCCTGGTCCCTGTTCATCGCGCTGTGGGCCACGGTCGTGTACTTCCCGGTCGCGCACTGGGTCTGGGGCACCGGCGGCTGGGCCTTCGACCTCGGCGTGATCGACTTCGCGGGTGGTACGGCGGTCCACATCAACGCGGGTGCGGCCGCACTCGGCGTCATCCTCGTCATCGGCAAGCGCGTCGGCTTCAAGAAGGACCCGATGCGCCCGCACAGCCTCCCGCTGGTCATGCTCGGCTGCGGTCTGCTGTGGTTCGGCTGGTTCGGCTTCAACGCCGGCTCGTGGCTCGGCAACGACGACGGCGTCGGCGCGCTGATGTTCGTCAACACGCAGATCGCCACCGCCGCCGCCATGCTCGCCTGGCTCGCCTACGAGAAGATCCGGCACGGCGCGTTCACCACCCTGGGTGCCGCCTCCGGCGCGGTCGCCGGTCTGGTCGCGATCACCCCGTCCGGCGGTGCCGTCTCCCCGCTCGGCGCGATCGCCGTAGGCGCCATCGCCGGTGTGCTGTGCGCCATGGCCGTCGGCCTCAAGTACAGGTTCAACTACGACGACTCCCTCGACGTCGTCGGCGTCCACCTCGTCGGCGGTGTCGTCGGCTCCCTGCTCATCGGCTTCTTCGCCAGCGGCGGCGGCCAGTCCGACGTCAAGGGCCTGTTCTACGGCGGCGGACTCGACCAGTTCTGGAAGCAGTGCGCCGGTGTCTTCGCCGTCCTCGGCTACTCCCTCGTCGCCTCCGCGATCCTCGCCTTCCTGATCGACAAGACGATCGGTATGCGGGTCACCGAGGACGAGGAGATCGCGGGCATCGACCAGGCCGAGCACGCGGAGACCGCATACGACTTCAGCGGCGCCGGTGGCGGCGCGGCCCGGACCGCGGTCCCGACCCCGGTCGCCGACGCGCAGACGAAGAAGGTGGACGCATGAAGCTCATCACCGCCGTCGTGAAGCCCCACCGGCTCGACGAGATCAAGGAGGCCCTCCAGGCCTTCGGAGTACACGGACTGACGGTCACCGAAGCCAGCGGCTACGGTCGGCAGAGGGGCCACACCGAGGTCTACCGCGGTGCCGAGTACACCGTCGACCTGGTCCCCAAGATCCGCATCGAGGTCCTGGCCGAGGACGATGACGCCGAACAGCTCATCGAGGTCGTCGTCAAGGCGGCCCGGACCGGCAAGATCGGTGACGGCAAGGTCTGGTCCCTCCCGGTCGACACGGCAGTCCGGGTCCGGACCGGCGAGCGCGGCCCGGACGCGCTCTGATCAGCACGAGGACAGGAGTCGCTGGGTGACGAGTACGGACGTGCGTGCGGAAGCAGAGGACTCGGGACCCAGCGGCTACGCGGCGGCCCGGCTGCGCCTCCTCCAGGAGGGGGCGCGGTCCGGGCCGCCGCGCCGTACGGCCCTCGCCGAACTCACCGACGACTGGCTCACCGGCCTGTTCACGGCCGGCTCGGAGGGACTGCGCGGTGTCTCCCTCGTCGCCGTCGGCGGCTACGGCCGCGGAGAGCTCTCACCCCGCAGCGACCTCGACCTGCTGCTCCTGCACGACGGCAGCGACCCCGGCGGCGTCGCCGCGCTCGCCGACCGCGTCTGGTACCCCGTCTGGGACCTGGGCCTGGCCCTCGACCACTCCGTGCGCACCCCCGCCGAGGCCCGCAAGACCGCGGGCGAGGACCTCAAGGTGCAGCTCGGCCTGCTGGACGCCCGGCACATCGCGGGCGACCTCGGCCTGACCGCAGGACTGCGCACGGCCGTGCTCGCCGACTGGCGCAACCAGGCACCCAAACGCCTTCCCGAGCTCCAGGAGCTGTGCGCCGAACGCGCCGAACGCCAGGGCGAGCTCCAGTACCTCCTCGAACCGGACCTGAAGGAGGCGCGCGGCGGGCTGCGCGACGCCACCGCCCTGCGCGCCGTCGCCGCCTCCTGGCTCGCCGACGCGCCCCGCGAGGGCCTCGCCGACGCCCGCAGGCGCCTCCTCGACGTCCGCGACGCACTGCACCTCACCACCGGGCGCGCCACCGACCGCCTCTCGCTCCAGGAACAGGACCAGGTCGCCGCGGAGCTCGGGCTGCTGGACGCCGACACCCTGCTGCGCCAGGTGTACGAGTCCGCCCGGGTCATCTCGTACGCCAGCGACGTGACCTGGCGCGAGGTCGGGCGTGTGCTGCGCTCGCGCGCCGTACGTCCGCGTCTGCGCGCCATGCTCGGCGGCGGCAAGCCGGTCGCCGAGCGCTCGCCCCTCGCGGAGGGCGTGGTCGAGCAGGACGGCGAGGCGGTGCTCGCCCGTGCCGCACGCCCGGAGCGCGACCCGGTGCTCCCGCTGCGGGCGGCGGCGGCCGCGGCGCAGGCCGGAATTCCGCTGTCGCTGCACGCCGTGCGGCGCATGGCGGCCGTGGCGCGCCCCCTGCCCACCCCCTGGCCCGCGGAGGCGCGCGAGCAGCTCGTCACCCTCCTCGGCTCGGGCCGCCCGACCGTCGAGGTCTGGGAGGCGCTGGAGGCGGAAGGGCTGATCACCCGGCTGCTGCCCGACTGGGAGCGGGTGCGCTGCCGGCCGCAGCGCAACGCCGTGCACATCTGGACCGTCGACCGCCATCTCATCGAGACGGCGGTACGGGCCTCCGAACTCACCCGGCGCGTCGGCCGCCCCGACCTGCTGCTCGTCGCCTCCCTGCTGCACGACATCGGCAAGGGCTGGCCCGGCGACCACTCCGTGGCCGGCGAGATCATCGCGCGCGACGTGGCCGCCAGGATCGGCTTCGACCGCACGGACGTGGGGGTCCTCGCCACTCTCGTACGCCACCACCTGCTCCTCGTCGACACCGCCACCCGGCGCGACCTGGAGGACCCGGCCACCGTCCGCTCGGTCGCCGAGGCCGTCGGCTCCCACGGCACCCTGGAGCTGCTGCACGCCCTCACCGAGGCCGACGCGCTCGCCACCGGGCCCGCCGCCTGGTCGTCCTGGCGCGGCTCCCTCGTGGCCGACCTGGTCAAACGGGTCTCGGCGGTGCTCGCGGGCGACGAGCCCGAAGAGCCCGAGGCCGTGGCGCCCACGGCCGAGCAGGAGCGGCTCGCGATCGAGGCGTTCCGGACCGGCAGCCCGGTTCTGGCGCTGCGCGCGCAGACGGAACCGGCCGACGCCGACACCCCCGCGGACGACCCGGAGCCACTGGGCGTGGAGCTCCTCATCGCGGTGCCCGACCAGCCCGGTGTGCTTCCCGCGGTCGCCGGGGTGCTCGCCATGCACCGGCTGACCGTACGCACCGCGGGACTGCGTGCCCTGGATCTGCCCGAGGAGGTCCAGGGCTCGGTACTGCTGCTCGACTGGCGGGTCGCCGCCGAGTACGGCTCGCTGCCCCAGGCCGCCCGGCTGCGTGCCGACCTCGTCCGCGCCCTGGACGGCTCCCTCGACATCGCGGCCCGCCTCGCCGAGCGCGACGCCGCCTACCCGCGGCGCCGGGGCACGGTCGCGCCGCCGCCCCGGGTGACGGTCGCCCCCGCGGCCTCCCGGCACGCCACCGTCATCGAGGTCCGCGCCCACGACGCACCCGGGCTGCTGCACCGCCTCGGCAGGGCCCTGGAGGACGCGGAGGTCCGGGTGCGGAGCATGCACGTCTCCACGCTCGGCGCGAACGCCGTGGACGCGTTCTACGTGACCGGCACGAAGGGATCGCCCCTGCCCGGGGAGGAGGCCGCCGCGGTGGCCCGCGCCCTGGAGGAGGCGCTGCGGGCGTGAGCCCGGCCCGGATCCGGGGCCGTTGTCCTGGGCCGTCACCGGTCTCGTACGAACGCGGTGGAGACCGCACCGCACGCGGCCAGATACCCTGGAGGGCGATTCCCTTCGCCCCCGACCCCTGAGGACCGACGAGCGCCGTGTTCGATACTCTCTCCGATCGCCTCTCAGCGACGTTCAAGAACCTGCGGGGCAAGGGCCGACTGTCCGAAGCTGACATCGACGCCACCGCACGCGAGATCCGTATCGCGCTCCTCGAGGCCGATGTGGCCCTGCCGGTCGTGCGGACCTTCATCAAGAACGTCAAGGAGCGCGCGCTCGGTGCCGAGGTCTCCAAGGCGCTGAACCCGGCCCAGCAGGTTCTCAAGATCGTGAACGATGAGCTCGTCACGATCCTCGGCGGCGAGACCCGCCGCCTCCGGTTCGCCAAGAACCCGCCCACCGTGATCATGCTCGCGGGTCTGCAGGGTGCCGGTAAGACGACCCTCGCGGGCAAGCTCGGCAAGCACCTCAAGGACCAGGGCCACTCGCCGCTGCTCGTCGCGGCCGACCTCCAGCGCCCGAACGCCGTGAATCAGCTCAGCGTCGTCGCCGAGCGCGCCGGCGTCGCGGTCTACGCGCCCGAGCCGGGCAACGGCGTCGGCGACCCGGTCAAGGTCGCCAAGGACTCCATGGAGTTCGCGAAGACCAAGGTCCACGACATCGTGATCGTGGACACCGCGGGCCGCCTCGGCATCGACCAGGACATGATGCAGCAGGCCGCTGACATCCGTGACGCGGTCTCGCCGGACGAGATCCTCTTCGTCGTCGACGCGATGATCGGTCAGGACGCGGTCAACACCGCCGAGGCCTTCCGCGACGGCGTCGGCTTCGACGGCGTGGTTCTGTCGAAGCTCGACGGTGACGCCCGAGGCGGCGCGGCCCTCTCCATCGCCTCGGTCACCGGCAAGCCGATCATGTTCGCGTCGAACGGCGAGAAGCTCGACGACTTCGACGCCTTCCACCCGGACCGGATGGCCTCCCGCATCCTCGACATGGGTGACCTGCTCACCCTGATCGAGCAGGCGGAGAAGACGTTCAGCCAAGAAGAGGCCGAGAAGATGGCCTCCAAGCTGGCGTCCAAGAAGGGCCAGGACTTCACCCTGGACGACTTCCTGGCCCAGATGGAGCAGGTCCGGAAGATGGGCAGCATCAGCAAGCTGCTCGGCATGCTTCCCGGCATGGGCCAGATCAAGGACCAGATCAACAACCTCGACGAGCGCGACGTCGACCGCACGGCCGCGATCATCAAGTCGATGACCCCGGCCGAGCGCCAGGAGCCGACGATCATCAACGGCTCGCGCCGCGCCCGTATCGCCAAGGGCTCCGGCGTCGAGGTGAGCGCCGTCAAGAGCCTGGTCGAGCGCTTCTTCGAGGCCCGCAAGATGATGTCCCGCATGGCCCAGGGCGGCGGCATGCCGGGTATGCCCGGGATGCCGGGCATGGGTGGTGGCCCCGGCCGCACCAAGAAGAAGGCGAAGCAGGCCAAGGGCAAGCAGCGCTCCGGCAACCCGATGAAGCGCAAGCAGCAGGAGGAGGAGGCCGCCGCGCGCCGCGAGGCCGGTGCGCAGCCGGGCGGCGCCTTCGGTCTGCCGCAGCAGGGTGGCAAGGACTTCGAGCTCCCGGACGAGTTCAAGAAGTTCATGGGCTGACGCTCGCGAAGTCCCCCGCCGTCGGCCCGCACCGGGCCGGCCGGCTCTCGTACGTCATCGAGGGCGCCCCTCGCCGAAGGGGCGCCCTCGGCGTATGTCGGAGCGGGGGACCGGCCCGGGTGTCGGCCCGCCCGAAGCGGAGCCTCTCGCAGCGTCTGCCGACATGCCGGTGCCGGTGTCGACGAAGGGGCCCGCTGGGGTGCCGGGCGCCGGAGCGTGCCGGGCGCCGGGGCCGCCCGCTGGGGTGCCGGTGTCGCACACGTGTCGTAACGTCCCGATATGGCCAATCCTGCGCCGCCTCGCAAGTCTCCCGACCAGCCCTGGCGTACGGAGGGCACCCCGGAGGACTCGCCGAAGCCGACACCCGGCGGGCGGAGGATGCGCGGCGGCTGGTGGCGGCTGGTCCTCACCGCCCTCGTGGTGTTCCTGATCGCCAACCTGGTGCTGTCCTTCTTCAACGAGGGCGACGAGCCGACGATCTCCTACACGGAGTTCAGCAAGCAGGTCGGCGCCGGGAACGTCACCAAGATCTACGCCAAGGGTGACGCGATCCAGGGGCAGCTCAAGAACGCCCAGGACAACCCCGACGGGGGCGGCAAGTACACCAAGTTCAACACCCAGCGCCCGTCCTTCGCGGACGACCAGCTCTGGCAGGACCTCACCAAGAACAACGTCACCGTCACCGCGCAGCCGGTCGTCCAGCACCGCAGCTTCCTGGCGAACCTGCTGATCTCGCTGGCCCCGATGATCCTCCTGATCGTCCTGTGGATCTTCATCGCCCGGCGGATGAGAGCGGGCATGGGCGGCACGCGCGGCATGCTCGGCCGCAAGCCGCCGCCCAAGCCCGTCGAGCTGGAGCCGGGCGCCGAGCGCACCACGTTCGGCGACGTGGCGGGCATCGACGAGGTCGAGGGCGAGCTCAACGACGTCGTCGACTTCCTGAAGAACCCCGACGCCTATCGGAAGATGGGCGCCAAGATGCCCCGCGGCGTGCTCCTGACGGGCCCGCCGGGCACCGGGAAGACGCTGCTCGCCCGCGCCGTCGCCGGCGAGGCGGGCGTACCGTTCTTCTCCGCGTCGGCCTCCGAGTTCATCGAGATGATCGTCGGCGTCGGCGCCTCACGCGTACGCGAGCTGTTCGCCGAGGCCCGCAAGATGGCCCCGTCGATCATCTTCATCGACGAGATCGACACCATCGGGCGGGCGCGGGCCGGGGGCTCCGGCATGGGCGGTCACGACGAGCGCGAGCAGACGCTGAACCAGATCCTCACCGAGATGGACGGCTTCTCCGGCTCCGAGGGCGTCGTCGTCATCGCGGCGACGAACCGCGCCGACATCCTGGACCCGGCGCTCACCCGCCCCGGACGCTTCGACCGGGTCGTCACCGTCTCGCCCCCCGACCGCGGCGGCCGGGAGGCGATCCTGGAGATCCACACCCGGGACATCCCGCTCGCCCCGGACGTGGACCTCTCCCAGGTGGCCCGTACGACCCCGGGCATGACCGGCGCGGAACTCGCCAACCTCGCCAACGAGGCGGCCCTCCTCGCGGTCAAGCGCAAGCAGCGGCAGGTGACGCGGACGGACCTCTCCGAGGCCCTGGAAAAGGTGCAGCTGGGCGCCGAACGGCCCTTGGTGATGCCCGACGAGGAACGCCGCCGCACCGCGTACCACGAAAGCGGCCACGCCCTGCTCGGCATGCTGCAACCGGGCGCCGACCCGGTCCGCAAGATCACCATCGTCCCGCGCGGCCGCGCCCTGGGCGTCACGCTCTCCACCCCGGAGTCGGACCGGTACGCGTACACGGAGGAGTACCTCCGCGGCCGCATCATCGGAGCCCTCGGCGGCATGGCCGCCGAACAGGTCGTCTACGGAGTGGTCACCACGGGCGCGGAGAACGACCTGGAGCAGGTCACGAACATCGCCCGCGGCATGGTCGCCCGGTGGGGCATGAGCGACCGCGTCGGCCGCCTGTCCGCTCTCCCGACCGACGCCCAGCAGGCCTACGGGCTCGCCGCGGCACCCCGCACCCTCGACGTGATCGACGGGGAGATGCGCCGCATCGTCGACGAGTGCTACGAGGAGGCCTGCCGCAAGCTCCGCGACCACCGCGGCCGACTCGACGCACTGGCCGAGGCGCTCCTCGCGAACGAGACCCTGGAGGAGGCGGACGCCTACCGGATCGCGGGCATCACGCGTCTGACGAAGGAGACGTAGCGGTCCGGTGTCCGTTCAGGCCGTGCGGGCGATCAGGTACCGGAAGACGTTCGGCATCCACACCGTGCCGTCCTGCCGCAGGTGCGGGTGCAGCGCCTCGGCGAGCTCCTTGTCGACCTGTGCCCGGTCGGTCGCCTCGACCGCCGCGTCGAACAGCCCCGTCGACACGAGTCCCCGCACCGCGCTGTCCACGTCGGCGTACCCGAAGGGGCAGGCGACCCGCCCCGACCCGTCCGGCCGCAGCCCGGCCCGCTGAGCGACCTCCTCCAGGTCGTCGCGCCGGGCCGCCCGCCAGCTCCCCGCCCCCGGCAGGGGATCGGCCAGCTTGGCGGCGATCCGCAGCACACCCGAGGTGGCGCAGCGCTCCGGCGGCCCCCATCCGACGAGGACCACGGGCGTGCCCCGCTCCGCGAGCGGTGCCGCCCGGCCGAGCAGCGCACCGAGCGCCTCGGAGTCCCCGGCCGTGCATCCGACCGGCTCGAAGGCGGTCACCACGTTGTACGCCGGCGTCCCCGCGGCGACGGCCGCGTCCTCCGGGGAGCCCTCCACCAGCCGCGTGTCCGCACGCGCGCGCGTGCGCCATCCCTCCGGCAGCAGCCGCTCGCGCGCCAGGGCCGTCAGTTCGGGCGACGCGGAGTCGACACCGGTCACCGTCGCACCGCGCGCCGCCGCCATCAGCAGCGCAAGTCCCGATCCGCACCCCAGTCCCAGCAGCCGCGTCCCACGGCCCACTTCCAGTCTTTCGTAGACGGCCTCGTAGAGCGGCACCAGCATCCGCTCCTGGATCTCGGCCCAGTCACGCGCGCGTGCACACAGGTCCACGCGAGGCGATGGACCCGCGTGAGGCAGTTGCTGCCGCACGAGCGTAGGTGTCATCGAAAGCGCCCCAATCCGCCGAGAGTTGCCGCCTTGCCTGTTTCGCCGCCCCCCGTGCAGTGCGCTCGCACTCCCCCCGTATGTCAGGTAACTCCGCACTCGACCCGGCGTCCAGGGGTTGCGGGGCCCGGCTTGGCCACCGACCGTGCCCGCCGCGAGAATTCACATTCCGGCAACGTGGGCCCGTACGATCGCCGCATGGCAAAGGCACCCGTTCTCACGCCCCGGGCGGACGACTTCCCCCGCTGGTACCAGGACCTGATCAACAAGGCCGAGCTGGCCGACAACGGCCCGGTGCGCGGCACCATGGTCATCCGGCCGTACGGGTACGGGCTGTGGGAACGGATGCAGCAGGAGATGGACGCCCGCATCAAGGAAGCGGGTGCCTCGAACGCGTACTTCCCGCTCTTCATCCCGCAGTCGTACCTGACGAAGGAGGCCGAGCACGTCGAGGGCTTCGCCCCGGAGCTCGCGGTCGTCACGCACGGCGGCGGCAAGGAGCTGGAGGAGCCGGTCGTCGTCCGCCCCACCTCCGAGACGATCATCAACGACTACTTCTCCAAGTGGGTGCAGAGCTACCGCGACCTGCCGCTGCTGATCAACCAGTGGGCCAACGTGGTGCGTTGGGAGATGCGCCCGCGTGTGTTCCTCCGGACGACCGAATTCCTCTGGCAGGAGGGCCACACCGCCCACGCCACCTACGAGGACGCCCGGGACTACGCCGCGTACATCCACCGCGAGGTGTACGCCGACTTCATGGTGAACGTCCTCGGCATCGACGTCGTCCTCGGCCGCAAGACGGCGAGCGAGCGGTTCGCCGGTGCCATCAACACCCTCACGCTCGAAGGGATGATGGGCGACGGCAAGGCCCTCCAGATGGGCACCAGCCACGAGCTCGGACAGAACTTCGCCAAGGCCTTCAACACGCAGTACCTGTCCAAGGAGGGCAAGCAGGAGCTCGTCTGGCAGACCTCCTGGGGGTCCTCGACCCGCATGGTGGGTGGCCTGATCATGTCGCACGGCGATGACAACGGGTTGCGGGTGCCCCCGCGGCTCGCCCCCGTGCAGGCCGTCGTCCTCGCGATCAAGGGGGACGAGGCGGTTCTGGCCAAGGTCCGCGAGATCGGCGACCGGCTCAAGGCGGCGGGCGTTCGCGTCCAGGTGGACGACCGCACGGACACCCCCTTCGGCCGCCGCGCCGTCGACTGGGAACTCAAGGGCGTACCCGTCCGTATCGAGGTCGGGCCCCGTGACCTGGAGAACGGCACCGCGATGCTCGCCCGCCGCATCCCCGGCGGCAAGGAGCCGGTCGCCATCGACGCCCTGACGGGTCTGCTCCCCACGGTCCTCGAAGAGGACCAGGCGCTGCTGCTGAGGCAGTCGCGCGAGCGCCGCGAGTCCCGCACCTCGGACGTGACGACGATCGAGGAGGCCGTCGAGGCCGCCGCCGCGGGCGGCTGGGCCCGCATTCCCTGGGCCGACCTGGGCGAAGAGGGCGAGGCCAAGCTCGCCGAGCACTCCGTGACCGTACGGTGTCTGGTCGCCGAGGACGGGTCGGTGCCCGACGCCGACGACGCACCGGGTAACGTCGCGGTCGTGGCGCGCGCTTACTGAGTAGGTCCCAGGCCGACCGAAAGGCCTCTTGCGCATCTGCTGACTCCAGGTGCCCCGGCGCGCCGACCCCGTCTACGCGCCGGGGCGTACGTGTCCCTACGTACCGCCTTGGTACGAGCTGTGAGGCTTCTCCGCAGATCAGCGCACCCGCCCTCGTCAGGACACATCAGCGGCAACTGACGGGTACGTGCAAATTATTTGGGATGCCCCGGAATAGGAACACAGAGGCACCCCGGCTCGTTGTCACGACGTGAGCACGACACCACCTGTTCTCGCCGCAGAGCTGGCAGGGGCGTGGGCCGACATTCAGCGGCACCACCCCGAGCTGCCCGATCTTGCCGCGCCAGAGTCCCTGATCGGGGAGTCGTCGTCCGCCTGCGGGCACGAACTCTCCTTCGAACGACTGCTTCACGAGGCAGTCCACGGCATCGCCGCCGCCCGCGGAGTCCGCGACACCTCGCGCGCCGGCCGGTATCACAACCGCAGGTTCCTCGCGATCGCCGAGGAGTTGGGTCTCGACCACCCCGAGGAACCGCATCCCAGCAGCGGCTTCTCCCTGGTCACGCTCAACCCCGAGGCGAAGCGCCGGTACCGCCCGACCATCGAGCGCCTCCAGCGCGCGCTGAAGGCGCACTCGGCCGCGACCGCCGCCGACAGCGCCCGGTCGTTCCGCGGCCCGGCCGCGCGCCACGGCTCCTCCGGAGGGGGCGTCCGCGTCAAGGCCGTGTGCGACTGCGGCCGCAATGTGCGCGTCGTCCCGTCGGTGCTCGCCCAGGCGCCGATCGTGTGCGGAGGGTGCGGCAAGCCCTTCCGGATCCCCGAAGTGGTGGGCGCGGCGGCGTCCTGAGAGCACGGCTGCTCGTGGCAGCCGTGCTCAGCCATCCAGGACGGCGGCACCATGGGGCGCCGGGCGGCGTGAAGGGCGCCCGGGGGCCGGCGCCGGGTGCCGCTGAGCCATGGCCGGGCGCACCCCGCGGGTGAAGGCGACTCGCCGGGATGTGGCACAATGGCTAGCTGTACTCGACAGCCGCACAGGACCCCTCTCTCCTCCGGCTGACGCGTCCATCGGGCACTCGGGTACCGCAACCCCACGCGGCCATCTCGCCGTGCCCAACCACGTCAAGACCAGGAGACACCACTTCCGTGGCAGTCAAGATCAAGCTGAAGCGTCTGGGCAAGATCCGTTCGCCTCACTACCGCATCGTCGTCGCCGACTCCCGTACCCGCCGTGACGGCCGGGCCATCGAGGAGATCGGTCTGTACCACCCGGTGCAGAACCCCTCGCGCATCGAGGTCGACTCGGACCGCGCGCAGTACTGGCTGGGTGTCGGCGCGCAGCCGACCGAGCCCGTGCTCGCCATCCTGAAGCTGACCGGCGACTGGCAGAAGTTCAAGGGCCTGCCGGCCCCGGCTCCGCTGCTCGTGGCCGAGCCGAAGGCCACGCGCCCGTCCTTCGACGCCCTGGGCGGCGAGGACGAGGGCAAGGGTGAGGCCATCACCCAGAAGAAGAAGGCTGAGAAGAAGGACGAGGCCAAGGCCGAGTCCGAGTCGACCGAGGCCTGAGCATGCTCGAGGAGGCTCTCGAGCACCTCGTGAAGGGCATCGTCGACAACCCCGACGATGTGCAGGTCGCCTCGCGCAACCTGCGCCGCGGGCGCGTACTCGAGGTCCGGGTGCACCCCGACGACCTCGGCAAGGTGATCGGCCGCAACGGCCGCACCGCGCGCGCTCTGCGCACCGTCGTGGGCGCCATCGGCGGCCGCGGCGTCCGCGTCGACCTCGTCGACGTGGACCACGTCCGCTGACGTAACAGGCAGCACCGGCTCGGGCCGGGGAGGGCTTACGAGCCTTTCCCGGCCCGTAGTCGTATCGACAGGAGATCAAGCACAGTGCAGCTGGTAGTCGCTCGCGTCGGCCGTGCCCACGGCATCAAGGGCGAGGTCACCGTGGAGGTGCGTACGGACGAGCCGGAACTCAGGCTCGGACCGGGCGCCGTCCTGCTCACCGACCCGGCCTCCGCCGGACCGCTGACCATCGAGACGGGTCGCGTCCACAGCGGCCGTCTCCTGCTGCGTTTCGAAGGCGTACGGGACCGGAACGCCGCCGAGGCGCTGCGCAACACCCTGCTCATCGCCGACGTCGATCCGGAGGAGACGCCGGAGGACCCCGAGGAGTACTACGACCACCAGCTGATCGACCTGGACGTGGTCACCGCGGACGGCGTCGAGGTCGGGCGGATCACGGAGATCTCGCACCTGCCCTCGCAGGACCTCTTCGTGGTCGAGCGGCCGGACGGGACGGAGGTCCTGATCCCGTTCGTCGAGGAGATCGTCACCGGCATCGACCTCACGGAGCAGCGGGCCGTCATCGACCCGCCGCCCGGACTGATCGACGACCGCGCCGAGATCGCCTCCACCAGGGACGAGGCGTAATGCGGCTCGACGTCGTCACGATCTTCCCCGAGTACCTGGAACCCCTGAACGTCTCGCTGGTCGGCAAGGCACGCGCGCGTGGACAGCTGAACGTGCACGTGCACGATCTGCGGGAGTGGACGTACGACCGGCACAACACCGTCGACGACACCCCGTACGGCGGCGGCCCCGGCATGGTCATGAAGACCGAGCCCTGGGGCGACGCGCTGGACTCCGTCCTGGCCGACGGCTACGAGACGGGTTCCCACGGGCCCGCCCTGGTGGTCCCCACGCCCAGCGGACGCCCCTTCACCCAGGAGCTCGCCGTCGAGCTCTCCGAATGCCCCTGGCTGGTCTTCACCCCCGCCCGCTACGAGGGCATCGACCGCCGGGTCATCGACGAGTACGCCACCCGTATGCCCGTCCACGAGGTGTCCATCGGCGACTACGTGCTCGCCGGCGGCGAGGCGGCCGTCCTGGTGGTCACCGAGGCCGTGGCGCGGCTGCTGCCCGGTGTCCTCGGCAACGCCGAGTCCCACCGCGACGACTCCTTCGCCCCCGGAGCCATGGCCAACCTCCTGGAAGGCCCGGTGTACACCAAGCCTCCGGCCTGGCGCGGCCGGGAGATCCCGGAGGTGCTGCTCAGCGGCCACCACGGGAAGATCGCCCGCTGGCGCCGCGACGAGGCGCTGCGCCGTACGACGGCCAACCGTCCCGACCTGATCGAGCGTTGCGACCCCGCCGTCTTCGACAAGAAGGACCGCGAGATGCTCTCGATCCTCGGCTGGCAGCCGGGCCCCGACGGCCGATTTTGGCGCACGCCCGAGGCCGTGGAAGAATAGACCGCTGCTGTACGTCGTCCGGCGTGCGCCCCTGCCACAGGGGGACACGACGCCCGCCCCGGCGCGGCAGCGAATTCCGGAAAACCTATCTCCCGTTGATGACCTGTGGCATCAGCGAAGAAAGCAGACGAAATGTCTCACCTGCTCGACTCCGTCGACAGCGCGTCGCTGCGCAGCGACATCCCGGCCTTCCGCCCGGGTGACACCGTCAACGTCCACGTGCGCGTCATCGAGGGCAACCGCTCCCGTGTGCAGCAGTTCAAGGGCGTAGTCATCCGTCGCCAGGGCGCCGGTGTCCGCGAGACCTTCACGGTCCGCAAGGTCTCGTTCTCCGTCGGCGTCGAGCGCACCTTCCCGGTGCACACCCCGATCGTCGAGAAGATCGAGCTCGTCACCCGCGGTGACGTGCGTCGCGCGAAGCTGTACTACCTGCGTGACCTGCGCGGCAAGGCGGCGAAGATCAAGGAGAAGCGCGAGAACTGATCTCGCGCCGCCGCACGGGGAAACCGCTGGTGAACCCGTCGGCGCGAAGGTGTCACAGCGGGGCCGGATAACATCTGGCTCCGATGGACACCGAAGCACAGCACGTGGAGCGCGACCGCTCCTCCCGCCCTTCCGGATCCGAGGAGATCCCGGACACAGAGGGGCCGGAGGGACGGTCGCGTTTCGCGTTGGTGGACCGCGTCGCCGACTGGCTCCCGGGCGGGCGGATCACCTTGACCGTACTGACCTGCCTGGCCTTCCTGCTCCTCGTGAGCCGCTTCGTGATGCAGCCCTTCGAGATTCCCAGCGGCTCGATGGAGTCCGGATTGAGGATCGGGGACCGCGTTCTCGTAAATAAGTTGGCGTACCGTTTCGGTGCCGAGCCGCGACGGGGCGATGTCGTCGTGTTCGACGGCACCGGCTACTTCGGAGACGCCGACTACATCAAGCGCGTGGTCGGTGTGGGGGGAGACCACGTGGTCTGCTGCGACAAGGAAGGGAGGCTCGAAGTGAACGGCCAGTCGGTCGACGAGTCGGCGTTTGTGCATCACGGGGACAGCCCGTCCGACGTTCCCTTCGACGTCGTCGTGCCCGCCGGCACTCTCTTCGTCCTCGGTGACCACCGCAGCGACTCCAGCGACTCCCGCGACCACCTGGGCTCACCCGGCGGCGGCATGGTCCCCGTCGACGGCGTCATCGGCCGTGCCGACTGGGTCGCCTGGCCCGCCGGTCACTGGACGCGGCTGACGCGCCCCGACGCCTACGCGCGCGTGCCCGCCGCGGACGGTGCCCATGGGTAACCGCGGCAAACCGCGCGGCGTGCCGACCAGCGCCGCCGAGAACCTGCTGCCCACCGGCACCCGGCGGGCCTCCGGAGGCGTCGCGCGCACCGGACGCGCCGAGCGGCGCAAGCTCCAGCGCAAGGTCAAGCGGCGCAGGCGCCGCTCGGCCATCAAGGAGATACCTCTCCTCGTCGGCGTCGCCGTCCTCATAGCGCTCGTGCTCAAGACCTTCCTCGTCCAGGCCTTCGTGATCCCGTCGGGCTCCATGGAGAACACGATCCAGATCGGCGACCGCGTCCTGGTCGACAAGCTCACCCCGTGGTTCGGTTCCGAGCCCCAGCGCGGTGACGTCGTGGTCTTCAAGGACCCCGGAGGCTGGCTCACCGCCGAGGAGACCAAGAAGAAGGACGACCCCGTCGTCGTCAAACAGGTCAAGGAGGGGCTCACCTTCATCGGTCTGCTTCCCTCCGACAACGAGAAGGACCTGATCAAGCGCGTCGTCGGGGTCGGCGGCGACACGGTCAAGTGCTGCGACGCGCAGGGCCGGGTCACCGTCAACGGCACGCCGCTCAGCGAGCCCTACATCCACGCCGACAACAAACCGTCGGACTTCGCCTTCGAGGTGAAGGTGCCCCAGGGACGCCTGTTCGTCATGGGCGACCACCGCGCCAACTCCGCCGACTCCCGCTACCACCGCTCCGACAAGTTCAGCGGCACCGTCTCCCTGAAGTCGGTCGTCGGCCGCGCCAGGTACATCGCGTGGCCCCTCGGACACTGGACCAGTCTGGAGGAGCCGGGCACGTACGCGTCCGTGGCCGACGCGCCTGGAGGGTCGACCTCCGTTCTCGCTCAGTCGCATAGGGTGGCCCCTGCGGATCCAGACGGATTGACCCCGCTCCCGACCCCTGCGGAACTCCCGCTCGTTATGGGAGTGGTGGGCCTGCGCCGAATACGGCGTGGGCGGCGGCACGGAGTGAGGAGTGGATGTGGGGGATGTGGCGGTCGGCGCACGGTCCGGACAAGACGGTCCCGAAGGGAAGCCGGAGCGGCCCGACGATTCGGCTTCCCCGGCCGTAGAGGACGCGTCGAATTCCGGGAGTGACGCCGAGGACGGCGGAGCCGCGGCCGAGCGGGACGCGAAGTCGAAGAAGCAGCGCTCCTTCTGGAAGGAGCTGCCGATCCTCATCGGCATCGCCCTGGTCCTCGCGCTGCTCATCAAGACCTTCCTGGTGCAGGCGTTCTCGATCCCCTCGGACTCGATGCAGAACACGCTCCAGCAGGGAGACCGCGTCCTGGTCGACAAGCTGACCCCGTGGTTCGGCTCCGAGCCGGAGCGCGGCGAGGTCGTCGTCTTCCACGACCCCGACAACTGGCTCGCGGGTGAGCCCACGGCGAACCCGAACGCCCTGCAGACGGTGCTCAGTTGGATCGGTCTGATGCCGTCGGCCGAGGAGAAGGACCTCATCAAGCGCGTCATCGGCGTCGGGGGCGACACCATCGAGTGCAAGGGCTCCGGCCCGCTGACCGTCAACGGCAAGGCGCTGAACGAGGAGTCGTACGTCTACCCGGGCAACACCCCGTGCAGCGTCGACGAGGACGGCGGCCAGTTCAAGGTCAAGGTGCCCAAGGGCATGATCTGGGTGATGGGTGACCACCGCCAGAACTCGAAGGACTCGCGCTACAACCAGATGGACAAGCACCACGGCATGGTTCCCGTCGACAAGGTCGTCGGGCGCGCCATCGTGAAGGCCTGGCCCATCAACCGCTGGGGCACCCTGCCCGTTCCGGACACCTTCGACCAGGACGGTCTGAGCAGTCAGGCCGCCGCGGCCGTGACCTCGCCCGACGCCGTGGCGCTGGTCGGAGCCGTACCACTGGTGCTGCTCGGGCGGCGCCGCAAGGCGTCCGGGCGGAAGACGGACGCGTCCTGACAGGGCGCTGCGGCCGGCGCGAGCGCGTCTCAGGAGGTGTCGCGGCCGATGTGGACGTGGCGGAGATGTCGAGGCCGGCGCGGACCCGTCTCGGGAGGCTTCGGGACGGCGCACCCAAAGGTCCGCGATGGGCTGTTTCGCGGCGCGGGCGGACGGACGGCACGACCCGAGTCCGCCCGCGTGGGCCCGGAGCCGGTGATCGTGATCCCGGCCATGGGCTGACCGCGGACCGTACCCCCGGGTAAGGTGCGGACCCATGGGTGGCGAGAGCACGACGCGTACGGCCCCGCGCAGCGGTGGCACAGACAAGGGCCCGGCGGGCGGCCGGACCGGACAGGTGCTGTCCGGACTGGCTGTCGCGCTGGGCATTGTGCTGTTCCTCGGAGGGTTCGCCTGGGGGGCGGTGGTCTATCGGCCGTACACCGTGCCCACCAGTTCGATGACGCCGACGATCGACGCGGGCGACCGCGTGCTGGCACAGCGGGTCGACGGAGGCGAGGTCAAGCGCGGCGACGTCGTCGTCTTCAAGCAGTCGTCGTGGGGCGACGTGCCCATGGTCAAGCGCGTCGTCGCCGTCGGCGGCGACAAGGTCGCCTGCTGCACCGACGGCAAGCTCACCGTCAACGGGAAGCAGATCGACGAGTCGTATCTGCCCAAGGGGTCGGCGGCCGAGCTGACGAAGATCCCGACCGTCACGGTCCCGGACGGCAATCTCTTCCTGCTCGGTGACGAGCGCAGCGGTTCCCTGGACTCCACCGCCCACCTGACCGACGCCGCCAACGGCACCGTGCCGCGCAAGGCCGTGAAGGGACGCGTCGACGCGGTCGTGTGGCCGATGAACGGCATGCTGGAGCGGCCGACCGGCTTCGAGCCGCTGGGCCGCCTCTCCGAGCCGGGGCCCCTGCGGCTGATCGTCTCGGCGGTGATCGCGGGCGCGGTGCTCGTCCTGGGCGGCGCGGCCTACGGCCCGATCGCCGGCCGGGCGCGCCGGCGGGCCGGGGCCCGCACGGAGCTCGCCGGTGCCCGCTGAGGTGCCGTACGACGCGAGTGGCGAGCACGGGCAGGACCCCTCGCCTGCCGCCGCCCCCTCGCCCGTCGTCACCGACGAGGAGTACCGGGGCGGGCTGCGGAAGGTGGCCCGTGTGGTGCTGCTCGACCCCGAGGAACGCATTCTGCTGCTGCACGGGCACGAGCCCGGTGACCCCGCCGACGACTGGTGGTTCACCCCGGGCGGCGGCCTGGAGGGCGACGAGACCCGGGAGCAGGCCGCGGTCCGCGAGCTCGCGGAGGAGACCGGCATCACCGAGGTCGAACTGGGCCCGGTGCTGTGGCGGCGCATGTGCTCGTTCCCCTTCGCGGGCCGCCGCTGGGACCAGGACGAGTGGTACTACCTGGCCCGTACGACCCAGACGGTGACGGCGCCCGCCGGTCTGACGGAGCTGGAACGGCGCAGTGTCGCCGGAGCGCGCTGGTGGACGTGCCAGGAACTGACCGAGGCACATGAGACGGTGTATCCGACCAGGCTCGCCGAGCTGCTGTACAGGCTGCTCGACGAGGGTCCCCCGGCCACGCCCGAGGTCCTCGACACGGAAATCGTCTAGGGGCCCGCGGGGCTGGCGCACAATAGGGGGACGCACGGCTGAAGGGGAACATGCCATGAGCGCCGAGGACCTCGAGAAGTACGAGACCGAGATGGAGCTGAAGCTCTATCGGGAGTACCGCGATGTCGTCGGTCTGTTCAAATATGTGATCGAGACCGAACGGCGCTTCTACCTCACCAATGACTACGAGATGCAGGTGCACTCGGTCCAGGGAGAGGTTTTCTTCGAGGTGTCCATGGCGGACGCCTGGGTGTGGGACATGTATCGACCCGCACGCTTCGTGAAGCAGGTCCGCGTCCTGACGTTCAAGGACGTGAACATCGAGGAGCTCAACAAGAGCGATCTGGAGCTTCCGGGCGGCTGATGACGGAGGCGCCGGCGTGCTGGGAGCCGCCGGCGGTCACCCCGCGGAGTTCCTGACGTGGAGCGGTCACCCCTGCGGGTGACGGGGTTTTCCACAATCGCGCGTTCGTCCACCAAGATCCACAAGCGGGGCGGGACGGCCGCAGTGTTGGCGCCGGAGGTGGTGCCGACATGAACTCGTCCCAGGCACGCAACGCACTCGGCAGGTACGGAGAGGACCTCGCCGCCCGCCGGCTGACCGAGGCCGGCATGACGGTCCTGGCGCGCAACTGGCGCTGCGGCAGGACCGGAGAGATCGACATCGTGGCCCGTGACGGCGACGCGCTGGTGATCTGCGAGGTCAAGACCCGCAAGGCGGGCTCCTTCGAGCACCCGATGGCGGCCGTCACACCGGCCAAGGCCCAGCGCCTGCGAGGCCTCGCCGAACGCTGGGTCCAGGAACACGGAGGGGCGCCCCCCGGCGGCGTCCGCATCGATCTGATCGGCGTCGTCCTGCCCGGCCGCGGCGCGCCCGTCGTCGAGCACGCGCGGGGGGTGGCCTGATGGGATTCGCGCGTACGTGTGCGGTGGCACTGGTCGGTGTCGAGGGCGTCGTGGTCGAGGTCCAGGCCGACCTGGAGCCCGGCGTCGCGGCCTTCACCCTGGTCGGCCTCCCCGACAAGAGCCTCACGGAGAGCCGCGACCGGGTGAGGGCGGCGGTGGTCAACTCGGGCGCCGACTGGCCGCAGAAGAAACTCACGGTCGGCCTGAGCCCGGCGTCCGTCCCCAAGGCCGGATCGGGCTTCGACGTCGCCGTCGCCTGCGCGGTGCTCGGCGCCGCCGAACGGATCGACCCACGGGTGCTCGCCGACATCGTGATGATCGGCGAACTGGGCCTGGACGGCCGGGTCCGGCCGGTGCGCGGTGTCCTGCCCGCCGTCCTGGCGGCGGCGGACGCGGGATACGAGCAGGTGGTGGTGCCGGAGTGCGCCGCCGCCGAGGCCGCGCTCGTCCCAGGGGTCTCGGTGCTCGGGGTCCGCAGCCTGCGCCAGCTGATCGCGGCCCTCACCGACGAACCGATGCCCGAGGAGGACCCGGACGAGCAGGGCCGCCCCGACCCGCTGCTGGCCGGACTGCGCGTGCCCGGCACGGGAGAGGCCACCGGTCTGTGCGGCACCACCCTCCCCGACCAGGACCAGGGGCACGATCTCGCGGACGTCGTCGGCCAGCTGTCGGCGCGCACCGCGATGGAGGTGGCCGCGGCGGGCGGACACCACGTCTTCCTGCAGGGACCACCCGGCGCGGGCAAGACCATGCTCGCCGAGCGCATGCCGTCCCTCCTGCCGGCCCTGAACCGGCAGGAATCCCTGGAGGTGACGGCGATCCACTCGGTCGCGGGCCTGCTGCCGCCGGGCAAACCCATGGTGGACGTCCCGCCCTACTGCGCACCGCACCACTCGGCGACGATGCAGTCGCTCGTCGGCGGCGGCAGGGGCCTGGCACGCCCCGGCGCCGTGTCGCTGTCGCATCGCGGCGTGCTCTTCCTCGACGAGGCACCCGAGTTCAGCGGTTTCGTCCTCGACGCCCTCCGCCAGCCCCTGGAAGCGGGGCACGTCGTGATCGCGCGCAGCGCCGGAGTCGTGCGGTTCCCGGCGAAGTTCCTGATGGTGCTGGCGGCCAACCCCTGCCCGTGCGGGCGCTTCAGCGTGACGAACGACTGCTGCGAATGCCCTCCCTCAGCCATCCGCCGCTACCAGTCCCGGCTCTCCGGCCCCCTGCTCGACCGGGTCGACCTGCGGGTCGAGGTCGAGCCGGTCACCCGCTCGGAGCTGACAGCGCTCGGCGCGCGGGGCGAGTCGACGCGCACGGTGGCCGACCGGGTGCGAGCCGCCCGCGACCGGGCCGCCGGCCGTCTGTCCGGCACGCCGTGGCACACCAACGCCGAAATGCCCGGACGCGAGCTGCGCAGCCGCTGGCAGGCGCTGCCCGGGGCGATGGACGAGGCGGAGCGCGGACTGGAGCGCGGCCTGCTGACCGCGCGCGGCCTGGACCGTGTGCTCCGCGTCGCCTGGACCGTCGCGGACCTGTCGGGGCACGACCGGCCCGACGCCGGTGACGTCGCCCTGGCGCTCCAGTTGCGCACCGGCGTCCCGCGAGGGGTGCCGATGACGATCGGCTCGCCGACATGAGTGACGAGGCACGTATGGCCCGCGTCGCCCTCGCCCGCATCATCGAACCGGGCGACGAGGTGGGCGGACGATGGCTGCGCGAGTTCGGGCCCGTGGAGGTGGCCCGGCGGCTGGTCGAAGGGGGCAGACCGCTGCCGGGGGTGACCGGGAAGCGCTGGGCGGGGCTGCGGGGACGGGCCGGGCGGGTCCGCCCCGAGCAGGACCTGGCCCAGGCGCGGGCCGCCGGGGTGAGGTACGTCTGCCCCGGCGAGCCCGAATGGCCCGCGCAGCTCGACGACCTGGGCGATGCCCGGCCCACGGGCCTGTGGGTGCGCGGGAGCCCCAGTCTGCGGATGTGGGCGCTGCGCTCCGTCGCCCTCGTCGGCGCCCGGGCCTGCACCGAGTACGGCGCCCACATGGCCGCCTGCCTCGGCGCGGGCCTCGCGGAGCGGGGATGGGTGGTGGTCTCCGGCGGCGCGTACGGCGTGGACGGCGCCGCGCACCGGGGAGCGCTCGGGGCGGGCGGAGCCACGGTCGCCGTGCTGGCCTGCGGCGTCGATCGGCCCTACCCGAGCGGACACGCCACCCTGATCACGAGAATCGCGGAACAGGGCCTCGTGGTGGGGGAGTTGCCACCCGGCGACCATCCGACACAGAGCAGATTCCTCCTGCGCAACCGTGTCATCGCCGCGCTCACCCGGGGCACGGTGGTCGTCGAGGCGGCGTATCGCAGCGGCGCGCTGGTCACGGCCCGTGCGGCGCAGCGCCTCGGGCGGTTCACCATGGGGGTGCCGGGCCCGGCCACGAGCGGACTGTCGGCCGGAGTGCACGAACTGCTGCGCGGCGACGCGGTCCTCGTCTCCGACGCCGCGGACGTCGTGGAGCTGGTGGGTGACATCGGCGAGCTGGCCCCGGACCGGCGCGGGCCCGTGCTGCCACGAGATCTGCTGGACCCGGGCGCCGGACGCGTGCTGGCCGCGCTGCCGGCGCGCGGCCGGGCCGGAGCGGAGGAGATCGCCCGGGGCGCGGCGACCACGCCGGACGACGCGGTCGGGAGGCTGTACGAACTCCGAGCACTTGGTTTCGTCGAACGACACGGCGACGGCTGGAAGTTGACACGCCAGGCGATGATCCCCGTCCATGAAGATCGCCGAGGCTGCTGACGGAGCGTGTTCGGCCGTCCGGGCTAACGCCGACAGCCTTGGGATTTCCCGCAGTTGGCGTCTCCCGACAGTCACGCAGGGCGACCACCGTCACGCGGAGGCAGGTCACGTCAAGTGACTCCGCGTGAGGGTGATCCCCCCTTCTTCGCGCACTGCGACTCCTCAGTCACGCTACGCTCACGAGGATTCCGGCTCAGACAGACAATTCTCGACACCAGACCGACAGGTCACTCAGGCAGCCCCAGTTCACGGCAGAACGGCACAAGGCGACGAATGCCCCAGCACACCTCCGGGTCCGACCGGGCGGCGATCCCGCCAGCCGCTCGCGACGGCGGGAGCGTGCGCCCGCCCGCTCCCGCGACACTCGACGAGTTGTGGCGGTCCTACAAGGCGACGGGTGACGACCGGCTGCGGGAGCAGTTGATCCTGCACTACTCACCGCTGGTGAAGTACGTCGCGGGACGGGTGAGCGTCGGACTGCCGGCCAATGTCGAACAGGCGGACTTCGTCTCGTCGGGGGTGTTCGGGCTGATCGACGCGATCGAGAAGTTCGACATCGAGCGGGAGATCAAGTTCGAGACGTACGCGATCACCCGGATCCGGGGCGCGATGATCGACGAGCTGCGGGCGCTGGACTGGATCCCGCGCTCGGTGCGGCAGAAGGCCCGCAATGTGGAGCGGGCCTACGCGACGCTGGAGGCACGCCTGCGCCGCACCCCGTCGGAGGGCGAGGTGGCCTCCGAGATGGGCATCGCGGTGGAGGAACTGCACGCGGTGTTCAGCCAGTTGTCCCTGGCGAACGTGGTGGCCCTGGAGGAGTTGCTGCACGTCGGCGGCGAAGGCGGTGAACGCCTGAGTCTGATGGACACGCTGGAGGACACAGCGGCCGACAACCCGGTCGAGGTGGCCGAGGACCGAGAGCTGCGCAGATTCCTCGCGCGGGCCATCAACACGCTGCCCGACCGGGAGAAGACCGTGGTCACGCTCTACTACTACGAAGGACTCACACTCGCGGAGATCGGCAACGTGCTCGGGGTCACCGAGAGCAGAGTGAGCCAGATCCACACCAAGTCGGTGCTCCAGCTGCGGGCGAAGCTGGCGAGTTTCGGCCGCTGACGGGTGGCGGCAGCACGCCGAATCGTCCCTGCCCCGCCCGTGTCGGGGCCCCGCCACCACCGCCGGGTCGGCGGAGTGGCTGCCGTCCGGGGCGCTCCGTCCGTACAGTGGTTGACGTGCCAAGGATTCGAGCGGCCTCCGTGGCCGAGCACCGGTCGATGCAGCGAGCCGCCTTGCTGGACGCGGCGCGGTCCCTGCTGTCCGAGGGCGGGACGGAGGCGCTGACCTTCCCTGCCCTCGCCGAACGCACGGGACTCGCGAGATCGTCCGTCTACGAGTACTTCCGCTCCCGCGCGGCCGTCGTCGAGGAACTGTGCGAGGTCGACTTCCCCGTCTGGGCGGCCGAGGTCTCCGCCGCGATGGAGCGGGCGGACGCCCCTGAGGACAAGGTCGAGGCGTACGTCCGCCGGCAGCTCGCGCTGGTCGGCGACCGGCGGCACCGCGCCGTGGTCGCCATCTCCGCGAGCGAACTCGACGCCGGAGCGCGGGAGAAGATCCGCGCAGCTCACGGCGGCCTGGTCGCGATGATCGTCGAGGCGCTCGGCGACATGGGACACGCGGAACCACGGCTGGCCGCGATGCTCCTCCAGGGCGTGGTCGACGCCGCCGTGCGTCGTATCGAGCTGGGCGCCGCGGAGGAACCCGACGCCATCACCGACGCGGCCGTTTCCATGGTTCTGCGGGGCGTGCGGGGCTGAGTCCGGCGCTTCCCGGCACGCGAGGCGACGCCGGGACCTGTGTGCGCGGAGGTGAGGTCGGGACCTGTGGCGCGCGGATGCGACGCCGGGGCCCGGGGCGCGCGGACCCGATGCCGGGACCCGTCTCCCTCACGTCCGGGACCTGTCTCCCTCACGTGGCGGGTGTCCGCGGCACCCCCGCCACCGGCAGCAGGCGCGACGGGCCCGCGCGCAGCAGCCAGGGCGGGAGCAGCGACAGCGGGTCCAGATACGTACTGCCTCTCAGCAGTCCCCAGTGCAGACACGACCTGGCACAGTGCGAGCCGTCGCCTTCGACAGTGCCGAGCAGGTCACCCGCCGCGACCTCGTCGCCCTTGCGCACGGACGCCAGCACCGGCTCGTACGTCGTCCGCAGCGGTGGGGTGCCCGTGTCCGGCAGTTCGACCGAGACGACACCACGGCCGGCGACCCGGCCCGCGAAGGACACCCGGCCCGCGGCGACGGCACGGACCGGCGCACCCGGGGCTGCCCCGAGGTCCACGCCGCGATGGCCCCGGGAGTACGCCGTCGCCGGCGGCTCCCAGCCCCGTACGACCGGAGGGCGCGTGCCCACGGGCCAGGCGCGCCCGAGCTTCGGCACCGGGTCGGCGGCAGAAGCGTCCCCCGGATCCGAGTCCGAGGCCGAGCCCGAGCCCGAGTCCGAGTCCGAGTCCGAGGCAGGGGACACGGCCGGAGCCGCTGCCGCTGCCGCTGCCGATGCCGGGGGCGCGGGGCCGTTCGCCCGGGCGGGGGCCGACGGGCCCGCTGCGCCCAGGACGGTCGCCACCAGGCCCAGCAACAGCCCGAGCCACGTACGCACACATCGTTTCGCTCGCATGCCGCCACCGTCCCGCAACGGGCCGAACACGGCCGGGATCTGTGGAGTACCGGCCGGTTGTGGACAGCGGCGTCACCCGGCGCCTCTCGGGTCCCGTACACTTCTGATGGCGATCCGGGTCACCGGGTCGACTTCGCACGCCCCGACACCTGGTCGTCAGCGACCGGTGTCAGCGCCTCTCGGTCCCTCGTGGCAAGGCGCATCGCGGGCGTCAGGCGCGTGTGCCGTCCGGCACACGCGGCACAACCGAGAACACCAAGGAGAACGGCCATGGCCGTCGTCACGATGCGGGAGCTGCTGGAGAGCGGCGTCCACTTCGGTCACCAGACCCGTCGCTGGAACCCGAAGATGAAGCGCTTCATCTTCACCGAGCGCAACGGCATCTACATCATCGACCTGCTCCAGTCGCTGTCGTACATCGACCGCGCCTACGAGTTCGTCAAGGAGACCGTCGCCCACGGCGGCACGGTCATGTTCGTCGGCACGAAGAAGCAGGCGCAGGAGGCCATCGCCGAGCAGGCCACCCGCGTCGGCATGCCTTACGTCAACCAGCGCTGGCTGGGCGGCATGCTCACCAACTTCTCCACCGTCTACAAGCGTCTGCAGCGCCTCAAGGAGCTCGAGCAGATCGACTTCGAGGACGTCGCCGCTTCCGGTCTCACCAAGAAGGAGCTTCTCGTGCTCTCGCGCGAGAAGGCCAAGCTGGAGAAGACCCTCGGTGGTATCCGCGAGATGCAGAAGGTGCCCAGCGCCGTCTGGATCGTGGACACCAAGAAGGAGCACATCGCGGTCGGCGAGGCCCGGAAGCTCAACATCCCGGTCGTCGCCATCCTCGACACCAACTGTGACCCCGACGAGGTCGACTACAAGATCCCGGGCAACGACGACGCGATCCGCTCCGTCACCCTGCTCACCCGCGTGATCGCCGACGCCGTCGCCGAGGGCCTCATCGCCCGCTCCGGTGCCGGCAAGGCCGAGGGTGACAAGGCCGCGGGCGAGCCGCTCGCCGCGTGGGAGCGCGACCTGCTCGAGGGCGAGAAGAAGGCCGACGAGGCCGAGGTCCAGACCTCCGCCGAGACGGAGAAGGTCGCCGACGCCGAGCAGGCCGACGCTCCGGCCGCCGAGGCCGAGGCTGTCGAGGCCCCCGCCGCCGAGGCTCCGGCCGCGGACGCCGAGCAGGCCTGACCCCTCACCCCTTCGGGTTTGTGAACGGCGGGGGCCCACGAAGCCCCCGCCGTTCACCCCGTAGATCTTCAGACTCCGAGAGAGATTCCAGGAATCATGGCGAACTACACCGCCGCTGACGTCAAGAAGCTCCGTGAGCTCACCGGCGCCGGCATGATGGACTGCAAGAAGGCCCTGGACGAGGCCGACGGCAACGTCGACAAGGCCGTCGAGGCGCTGCGCATCAAGGGCCAGAAGGGCGTCGCCAAGCGCGAGGGCCGCTCCGCCGAGAACGGCGCTGTGGTCTCCATCATCGCTGACGACAACACCTCCGGTGTCCTGGTCGAGCTGAAGTGCGAGACGGACTTCGTCGCCAAGGGCGAGAAGTTCCAGGCCGTCGCCAACCAGATCGCGCAGCACGTCGCCGCGACCTCCCCGGCCGACCTCGACGCGCTCCTCGGCTCCGAGATCGAGTCCGGCAAGACGGTTCAGGCGTTCGTCGACGAGGCCAACGCCAACCTGGGCGAGAAGATCGTCCTGGACCGCTTCGCCCAGTTCTCCGGCGCCTACGTCGCGTCGTACATGCACCGCACCATGCCCGACCTGCCCCCGCAGATCGGTGTCCTGGTCGAGCTGGACAAGGCCGACGCCGACCTCGCCAAGGGCATCGCGCAGCACATCGCCGCCTTCGCGCCGAAGTACCTCTCCCGTGAGGACGTCCCGGCCGAGGTCGTCGAGACCGAGCGTCGCGTCGCCGAGGAGACCACCCGCGCCGAGGGCAAGCCCGAGGCCGCCCTCCCGAAGATCGTCGAGGGTCGCGTCAACGGCTTCTTCAAGGAGGCCACCCTGCTGGGCCAGCCCTACGCGCTGGACCAGAAGAAGTCCGTCCAGCAGATCCTGGACGAGGCCGGTGTCGCCCTGAAGCGCTTCTCGCGCATCAAGGTCGGCATCTGAGTCCGTACCGCGATCGACGCGCGACCCCTATAGGGTCGACAGCAGTCGTCCCGGTACGCCGGCACCCACGCGTGCGTGCCGGACGACAGCAGATCTGACGAGGAGGCCATTGCCGAGCATGGGATGCGAACGACACCCCACCGGCAATGGCCTTCTTCGTATGTGCGACACGTAAAAGAGGCGAGATCTCCATGACCACCACCCAGGCCGACAAGGGCGAGAAGACCGACGACGGCAAAGGCGCGGGACGCTTTCTGCTGAAGCTTTCCGGTGAGGCGTTCGCCGGTGGCGGCGGGCTGGGCGTCGACCCCGACGTGGTGCACAAGATCGCCCGCGAGATCGCGGCCGTCGTGCGCGGCGGTGCCCAGATCGCCGTCGTCATCGGCGGCGGCAACTTCTTCCGCGGCGCCGAACTCCAGCAGCGCGGCATGGACCGGGCCCGCTCCGACTACATGGGCATGCTCGGCACCGTCATGAACTGCCTCGCCCTCCAGGACTTCCTGGAGAAGGAGGGCATCGACAGCCGCGTGCAGACCGCCATCACCATGGGGCAGGTCGCCGAGCCGTACATCCCGCTGCGCGCCGTGCGCCACCTGGAGAAGGGCCGCGTCGTCATCTTCGGCGCCGGTATGGGCATGCCGTACTTCTCCACCGACACCACCGCCGCACAGCGCGCCCTGGAGATCGACGCCGAGGCGCTGCTGATGGGCAAGAACGGTGTGGACGGGGTCTACGACTCCGACCCCAAGACCAACCCCGAGGCAGTCAAGTTCGACTCGCTCAGCTACGGCGAGGTCATCACCCGTGACCTCAAGGTCGCCGACATGACGGCCATCACGCTGTGCCGGGACAACAAGCTGCCCATCCTGGTCTTCGAGCTCCTGGCCGAGGGCAATATCGCGCGGGCCGTCAAGGGTGAGAAGATCGGCACACTCGTGGGCGACCAGAGCGGCCGGGCCTGACGGGGACCGTCCCGGACGGGGAACCGACCCCGGGACGGGGACGGACCCTGACCGGGGGATGGACAATGTCCTGCCGGTCCGGAACCGTGCAGGAATAAGACGCGACGCAGCCGGCCGCCGACCCGACGAGGAAACAGCTGCCGGGCCTACTCAAGACACGCAGGAGCAAGTGGTGATCGAAGAGACCCTCCTCGAAGCCGAGGAGAAGATGGAGAAGGCCGTCGTGGTCGCCAAGGAGGACTTCGCCGCGATCCGCACCGGCCGTGCGCACCCGGCGATGTTCAACAAGATCGTGGCCGACTACTACGGCGCACTGACGCCGATCAACCAGCTGGCCTCGTTCGCGGTGCCCGAGCCGCGCATGGCCGTGGTGACCCCGTTCGACAAGAGCGCGCTGCGCAACATCGAGCAGGCGATCCGCGACTCCGACCTGGGCGTCAACCCCAGCAACGACGGCAGCATCATCCGGGTGGTGTTCCCCGAGCTGACCGAGGAGCGCCGCAAGGACTACATCAAGGTCGCCAAGACCAAGGGCGAGGACGCCAAGGTCTCGATCCGTTCCGTGCGCCGCAAGGCCAAGGACGCCATCGACAAGCTGATCAAGGACGGCGAGGTCGGCGAGGACGAGGGCCGTCGTGCGGAGAAGGAGCTCGACGACACCACCGCGAAGTACGTGGCACAGGTGGACGAGCTCCTGAAGCACAAGGAAGCGGAGCTGCTCGAGGTCTGATGAACGACTCTTCCTGGGGGGCGCCGCCACAAGCCGGGTACTGGGGGCCGTCCGAGCAGGGGCCTGTCCAGGGGGCAGGTCCGGCGGGTCCCACGTACGATGCGCATGACGCGCAGCAGACTCGCCCCATGCCCATCGTGCCCGACGAACCCGCACACGGCGGAGACCAGGATGACGACCCGGGGGCCGCTCGGCTGAGTGGCCCCCTGTTCCGCGACGACCCATCGTCGACGGTGCCCCTCGGGGAGCCGTCGCATCACCCGCAGAGCCCGCAGGAGCCCATGCCCAGCGCCGCCCCCCAGCCCGCCCCCGCACCACAGAAGAAGAGTGCGGGACGCGACCTGGGCGCGGCCATAGGCGTGGGCGTCGGGCTCGGCGTCGTGATCGTCGCGTCGTTGTTCATCGTCAAGGCCGTGTTCGTCGGCGTGGTGGCGGTCGCCGTGGTGGTGGGGCTGTGGGAGCTCACCTCGCGGCTCGAGGAGCGCAAGGGCATCAAGGCGCCGCTCGTCCCGCTGGCGCTCGGCGGGGCGGCCATGGTCGTCGCCGGTTACGTCCGCGGCGCCGAGGGTGCCTGGGTGGCGATGGCGCTCACCGCGCTGGCCGTCCTGGTCTGGCGGATGACGGAGCCGCCCGAGGGCTATCTGAAGGACGTCACGGCGGGGGTCTTCGCGGCCTTCTACGTGCCGTTCCTGGCGACGTTCGTGGCCATGATGCTGACCGCCGACGACGGGCCGCGCCGCGTCCTGACGTTCCTGCTCCTGACGGTCGTCAGCGACACGGGCGCGTACGCGATCGGCTGGCGCTTCGGCAAGAACAAGCTGGCGCCGCGCATCAGCCCCGGAAAGACCCGTGAGGGCCTGTTCGGAGCGGTCACCTTCGCGATGGCGGCCGGCGCGCTGTGCATGCAGTTCCTGATCGACGGCGGCAGTTGGTGGCAGGGTCTGGTCCTCGGCCTCGCGGTCGCGGTCAGCGCCACGCTCGGCGACCTCGGCGAGTCCATGATCAAGCGGGACCTGGGCATCAAGGACATGGGCACGCTGCTGCCGGGGCACGGCGGCATCATGGACCGGCTGGACTCCCTGCTGCCGACGGCTCCGGTGGTCTGGCTGCTCCTGGTGATCTTCGTGGGCTCCGGCTGACCTCCGTATCCGTCACCGGCCTGCTGTTTTGAGGGTGAGGGCCCGCCGTTCCACGGAACGGCGGGCCCTTTCCGTGCCGAGCCGTGTGCGGCCGCCGTGCCGAGTTGTGCGCCGCCACTCTGCTGGGGCGTGCCGTCGCCGGGCCGGAGTGCGGGTGCGGGTGCGGGGCGACTGATCTAGCGTCGGAAGGAGAAGGGCGCTCCGCCGAGCCGACGGGTGCGGGGGCCCGGGGCCACGGCCGTACGCCGGCCGCGTCCGGTGCTCGGCGCCGAGCACGCACGAGCCCCGATCCCGAAGAGCAGGTGTCCCCATGCGCATGTCGGCCCGTATCGCCGGTGTCCTCATCGGTCTGCCCCTCGTACTCGGCGGCGTGGCCTTCGCCACCCCCGCCGCCCACGCGGACATCCCGGCCTGCACGAAGATGGTCCAGCAGGCGGGCGTCCAGGTCTCGGACGCCGTCACGGCGGCGTGCACCCAAGGCGTGCACAACGACCTCAAGGGCTGTGTGAGCGCCCTGACCGCTGAGGGCGTGCCGGGCGGTGCCGCGAACGGTGCCTGCCGTTTCGCGGCCAACCCGCCGTGACGGCCCGCCTCCCGACCGGCCCAGGCCGTTGAGAGGTGAGCGTCCGACGCGGCGGCCGTCCACCCCGGCAGTCGCGATCGGTGGGGTGGGCGTATGCCACGGCCACGGTGCTCGCCGCTGCGGCCGCCCGTCCCGGCCGCAGCGATCGGTGGGGTGGCCGTCCGCCACGGCCGCCGCGATCCGGCGGCCGCGCGTGAGGGCCCGCCGCCGTCAGCAGTGGCAGAGCAGATCGACGACGACAGCCTCGGCACGCAGGTCGTCGAGGTACGCGTTGGCCCGCTCCCAGTAGCCGTCGCTCCGCCCGTCCGACCATGTGCCGTCGAGGGCGAGCAGGGCGAAGCCGGGCACGGCGCACTGGACCGCCGACCGCCGAGCCTCCTCGTGCTCCTGCGCGAAGTACGCGATCGGATCGTTCAGCAGGAACGACATGTCGAAGTGCGGATCGCCGGCGACGGCCCGCTGTGCCACTTCCTGCACCAGCGGCTGGGCCAGATGATCCCTCTTGGCGTCCTCACGGGAGTAGTCGTCGGGGTCGGAGTCGTGACGGGCGACGAAGTGGGACAGCGGCTGGGCCTCGGGGTGCTGCGCGGTCAGTTCGTCCCAGGCGGCGAGCAGTGCGTCGTACCTGTGCGCCGACCGTCGCCGCATCGCGTCGAAGTCGAGCATCCCCCGTGGCCCGCCGGAGCACTCCAGCGGCCCGAGGGGATCGAGGTCCGCCTTCCTGCGGGGGACGGTGGAGGCCGTGACGAGCCTGCGGTCGCCGTCGTGGGCCGGCAGGACGAGGTACGGGGTGCTCGCATCGGAGCGAATGGTCCACCGGTCCCACTCGCCGACCGGATTCCACTCGTCGGTGAGGTTGATGTCGTAGGGCGCCATGGCGGCGGCTATCGCCTCCGGAAGCTTCCGCGGCTTGGTCGGTGGCAGGCACACCGTGACGATGAACTTGGTCATACGCGGGATCGTAGAGCCGGGGCATTCCCCGAGGTCGTGCGCCCCGTGACGCCCGCGGTCGGCCCCGCGCCGCCGCGGGGCGCGGCGGTGCCGGCCCGGCTCAGTCGAGGACCCCGAGCTCGCTGTCCGGCCGGCAGTGCGAGCAGGCGTCGACCCCTTCGGTGAGGGCCCGCAGCGCCTGGTCGCGCGGGATGCCGCGTACGCGCTTGCCGGCCATGTGGCAGCCGCCCACGTGCACCGCGACCGGCGGCTTCTCGCTGCCGATGCCCACTTCGAGCAGCCAGTCGGGCACCGGTGGCCGTGCCTGCCGGCCGCGGTCCCGCTCCACCTCGCGCCGCTCGATGTCGGCGATGCGTCGCTGTACCCGGGTGAGCGAGAGGATCAGCCACGTCTCCAGCGTGCGGAGCCTCGGCAGGTCGGGCGGCAGGTCATCGTGCACATGTTCGATTCTATGACCGCATCGCGCCGGGGACACTCCTCGCCCCGGGGGTCGCATCCCCGCGACTCGCCCGTCGTCGCTCGCTAGCGCCTCAAAAATGCCTGGATTGGTAGGTTATGGCGCGATCACGGACAGTTACCTACCGAAAACATCCATGCTGAGAGGGCCGGAGATGGGCGAACTGACGCGCCGCGATGTGTTCAAGGGGACCGGGGCCGTCGGCGCCGCTGCCATCGTCGACGGAGCACTGGGGACGCCGGCACGGGCGCGTCCGCGGGGCAAGGAGGCCGGCGAGGCCGACATCGTCGACGTCGCGGTCATCGGCGCCGGGGTGTCCGGGGCGTACGCCGCCTGGCGTCTGCTCGGCCCGGAAGCCGAGCGCAGCAGCGCGCTCAAGAAGCTTCGGCGGAGTGGCCGCGGTCCCCTCAGGGTGCACCTGTTCGAGGGCAGCGAGCGCGTCGGCGGCCGCCTCTTCTCGGTGACGCCGCCCGGTATGCCGCATCTGCACGCCGAGCTGGGCGGGATGCGCTACCTCGACAACCAGCCGGTCGTGGCCGACCTCGTGGACCATCTCGGGTTGCCGACGGATCCCTTCCCGGTCGACGAGCCGCAGAACCTCGTCTACCTGCGCCGGCACCGCTTCACCCAGGCCCAGTGGAACGATCCGACGGTCGTGCCCTACGACCTGCCGGCCGCGATCCGGGGCAAGTCGCCGGACGACGCGCTCGTGTCGGTCATCGAGCGTTTCGTCCCCGGCGCCGCCGGGATGAACCAAAAGGCGTGGGACAAGATCAAGCCGACGGCGTCGGCCGACGGCCGGCACCTCTACGACATCGGGTTCTGGAACCTGCTGCTCGACGCGGTCGGGCAGGAGGGGTGGTCGTTCCTCCGGGACGGCTTCGGCTACGGATCGGTTGTGGCCAACGTCAACAGCATCGAGGCCATGGAGGCGTCGGTGGCCGACTTCGTCGGCTCCCCGGCACCCCAGTACCTGCTGCTGCGCAACGGCTACCAGACAGTGCCCGAGGAACTCGTCCGGCGGTTCGAGGCGGAAGGTGGGACCGTCCACCTCCACCACCAGGTGCGCCGGATCGACCGGGAGACCGTCCACGGCGAGGACGTGCTGACCCTTGCTCTCTCCGTCTGGCCCACGGGCCGGCCGCTCACGGTCCGGGCGCGCCACGTCGTTCTGGCGATGCCTCAGCGCTCGATCGAGCTGCTGGACCCGGACACCTTCCTCTTCACCAGCGACCGGTTCCTGTCCGACCTCGGCTCGATCGTCCCGAGGCCCGCCTCCAAGCTCTTCCTCGGTTACGACCGGCCGTGGTGGGAGGATCTCGGCCTGCGCGCCGGCCGCTCGGTGACCGATCTGCCGCTGCGCCAGACCTACTACTGGGGCGTCGAGGGGAAGCAGCCCGGGGCCGACCCGGCCGACCGCAATGCCCTGCTGCTGGCCTCCTACAACGACCTCAGCGACGTGGAGTTCTGGAACGAGCTGCTGACGCGGCCGCACCGCCTCGCTCCGGTGGCGGTGACCCGGCCGCCACGGCCGATGGACGCTTCAGCGCCGGGGACGCTGGTCGATGAGGCGCAGCGGCAGTTGCGCGAGCTGCACGGCCCCGACGCCCGTATCCCCGATCCGACGTCGGCCTACTTCCAGGACTGGGTGCAGGACCCGTACGGAGCGGCCTTCCACTTCTGGCAGGTGGGGGCGAAGAGTTGGGAGATCATGCCGCGCATGCGCCACCCGCTCCCCGACGCCAACCTGTACGTCTGCGGAGATGCCTGGTCGACCGGACAGGGATGGGTCTACGGCGCGCTCACCCAGGCCGAGTTGATGCTCGAGGAGCACTTCGGCCTGCCCCGTCCGACGTGGCTCTCACCGAGCACGTACCTCGGCCCGTAGGCCGCCGGCCTGTCAGCACGCGAGCACAGCCACGTCCAGCGAATGGACCGCGGTCGCCCGCCTCACGCCCGAGGAGGCCAGCGAGCGCATGGCCGAAGTCTTCGCGATCCGGCGCCTCGATCCCCTGCACGGCAACGGCCCTCACGTGCGGGGCCACGACGGCGGGGGCCTCATCGCAGCGCGAACATCCCCACCTCATCAAGCCCCGGCATCGCTGCGCACTACGCTCCCGCCTTCGGCCCGCTCCGCGCACGCTGCACCGAGCGGCGAGTCCGTCATGCCGCCCACCGCATGATGCGCGTCCCGGAGTAGCGTGAGACTTCGATCACAACGTGAGGGCAGTGAACCGCTGTGCCCGATCGAGCGGCGACCGGCGGGGAGCCACGGGGAATGTCGCGAACAGCCTGAGAACCCGCACGTCGGCGTCTCGGTTGCCGGAGGCCACGGCCGCGCATGGCTCCAGGGGGCGCAGGGAGGCCTAGCTACGAGGCGGATGTCACCGCCTGAGAGCCGCATGCTCGGATGCTCGGATGCTGGGGCAGGGGATGACTGTCAGAGCCGGGTGGGAGCGTGCTGCCATGCAGGACACACTCTTTCACTCGCCGGAGACACCCCCGGAGCACGCCGTGATAGCTCGGTTCCGCCTGGGTGGCGACGGGTTCGGCGAGTCTGACCAGCGGGCGCTGGTCTTTGAAGCCGAGCGGTCGACAGGGGCCGCGGTCGAAGCCGCCCGTGTCGGTGAAGTCGATGGCAACGAGTTCGGCGGCGGCGAGGTTGTGATCTTCGCCTACGGACCTGATGCGGAATCCCTGTACCGGCTCATGGAGCCTGGCTTGCGTGCGCTTCCGTTTCGGCCGGCGCACGTCGTGCTGCGCCACGGAGAGCCTGCCGACGATGTGGTGAGACAGCGCATTGATCTTTGAGTGCAGGTGGCGGGCGCGGGGCCGTCTCTGGGCCGTGCAAGGTTGACCAACGGTGACAGGGGATGGCGGAGGGTGACGGGCCCCTCGGCCATCTGACCTGGGCGGCCCCAAACGATCTGCGACACTGGTAGCGCCATGCCTAAGCCCGGAGAACTCACTTTCGTCGCCCCGCGCGGAGCCAAGAAGCCGCCGCGGCACCTTGCCGATCTCACGCCCGCCGAGCGCAAAGAGGCTGTCGCCGCGATCGGCGAGAAGCCGTTTCGCGCCAAGCAGCTCTCGCAGCACTACTTCGCGCGGTTCGCGCACGACCCCGCGGAGTGGACGGACATCCCGGCCGCGTCGCGCGACAAGCTCCAGGAGGCGCTGCTTCCTGAGCTGATGACCGTCGTGCGGCACCTGTCCACCGACCAGGACACCACCCGTAAGACCCTGTGGCGGCTCTTCGACGGCACGCTCGTCGAGTCCGTGCTGATGCGGTACCCGGACCGGGTGACCATGTGCATCAGCTCCCAGGCCGGCTGCGGGATGAACTGCCCGTTCTGCGCGACCGGCCAGGCCGGCCTCGACCGGAACCTGTCGACCGGCGAGATCGTGCACCAGATCGTGGACGGCATGCGCGCCCTCAGGGACGGCGAGATCCCCGGCGGTCCGGCGCGGCTGAGCAACATCGTCTTCATGGGCATGGGCGAGCCGCTCGCCAACTACAAGCGGGTGGTCGGAGCGATCCGTGCCCTCACGGACCCCGAGCCGGACGGGCTCGGACTTTCGCAGCGCGGCATCACCGTGTCGACGGTGGGGCTGGTCCCCGCCATCCACCGCTTCGCCGACGAGGGCTTCAAGTGCCGGCTGGCCATCTCGCTGCACGCACCCGACGACGAGCTGCGCGACACGCTCGTGCCCGTCAACACGCGGTGGAAGGTGCGCGAGGTGCTGGACGCCGGATGGGAGTACGCGGCCAAGTCCGGGCGCCGTCTGTCCATCGAGTACGCCCTCATCCGCGACATCAACGACCAGGCATGGCGCGGTGACCGGCTCGGGCGGCTGCTCAAGGGCAAGCCGGTGCACGTCAACCTCATCCCGCTGAACCCGACCCCGGGATCGAAGTGGACCGCCTCGCGGCCCGAGGACGAGAAGGCGTTCGTCGAGGCGATCGCCGCCCACGGCGTGCCGGTGACCGTCCGGGACACCCGCGGTCAGGAGATCGACGGGGCGTGCGGACAGCTCGCGGCCACCGAGCGCTAGACCTCCGGCACGACACCGGCCCGGCCACCGGGTGCGCCGGGCCGGCGGACGCACCACGATCCGGGCCGGCGGGCGCACCACGATCCGCGCCGCGGAGCGCGCCGCGATCCGGGGCGGCGGGCGCGCCGCGCTGCCGGGTACCGCACCGGCAGCCGCGCCACGCCCGGAGGCCGGGCGTCGGCCCTGCGGTCACCGCGCGCCGGGCCCGCAGGGGCCAGACGGTACGCTGAGGCCTGTACGTACATCTTCATATTCCGACAGGGGAGCGCCACAGCGCTGAGAGTGCGGGACAGACCGCAGACCCTCTGAACCTTGCCCAGGTCATTCTGGGTAGGAAGTTCGGTCATCACTCAAGCTGTTGCGCCCTGCCCGGGAACTGTCAGAGGTCCCGGGCAGGGCCGCGTCTCTTCCTGGTCACCCAGGAGGAAATCAGTGAGCACCACCAAGAAGTTCGCAGCCGTGGCCGTAGGCCTCGGCCTGGCCACGCTGTCCGCGTGCGGGTCGTCGGGCGGCGGCTCGGCGGACCCGAAGACCGTCACGCTCGTCAGCCACGACTCGTGGGCCGTGTCGAAGAGCGTGCTCAAGGACTTCGAGAAGCAGTCCGGCTACAAGGTCAGGGTCCTCAAGGACGGTGACGCCGGGCAGGCCGTGAACAAGGCGATCCTCACCAAGGACAACCCGCAGGGCGACGTCTTCTTCGGCGTCGACAACACCCTGCTCTCCCGCGCACTCGACAACGGGCTCTTCCAGCCGTACGAGGCGAAGGGCTCGGACCTGGTGCTTCCGCAGTACCGCGTCGATCAGGACAAGCACCGGGCCACACCCGTCGACTCGGGCGACATCTGCGTCAACTACGACAAGGCCTACTTCAGCGAGCACAAGCTGACGCCCCCGCAGTCCTTCGACGACCTGATCAAGCCCGAGTACAAGAACCTCCTCGTCACCGAGAACGCGTCCACCTCCTCGCCCGGCCTCGGCTTCCTGCTGGGCACCGCCGCGAAGTACGGCGACGGGGGCACCTCCGGCTCGAACGGGGGAGGCTGGCAGGACTACTGGAAGAAGCTCAAGGCCAACGGCGTGAAGGTCGTCGACGGCTGGGAGCAGGCCTACGACGAGGAGTTCTCCGGGTCCGCCGGCGGCAAGAAGGCCAAGGGGGACCGGCCGCTGGTCGTCTCGTACGCCTCGTCCCCGCCCGCCGAGGTGATCTACGCCAGCCCGAAGCCGAAGACGGCGCCCACCGGGGTCGCCACCGGCACCTGCTTCCGCCAGGTCGAGTACGCGGGGCTGCTGAGCAACGCCGGGAACGCCAAGGGCGGCAAGGCGCTCATCGACTTCATGCTCACCAAGGAGTTCCAGGACGACATGCCGCTGAACATGTTCGTCTACCCGGTGCGGGAAGCCGCCCAGGTGCCCGCGGAGTTCGACCAGTACGGCCCGCAGGCCAAGAACCCCGAGACCATGGCGCCCGCCAGGATCGCCGCCAACCGTGACCAGTGGGTCAAGTCGTGGACCTCGCTCGTACTGAAGTAGCCGACGCGTCCGAAGCCGTGGCCAAGGCGCCGACGCCCCGGGAGACCGGGAGCGGGCGGCGCGGCGGCGGCTTCGGAGGCGAGGGACGCGGCCGACGGCGTGGAGCCGGCGGGCGGGCGAACGCGGCCCGGCTCGGCCTCATGGCCGTGCCCGTCGCGTTCTTCGCCGTCTTCTTCGCCTACCCCGTCGCCGCGATCGTGGCCCGCGGCCTGAAGACCGACGGGCAGTGGCGGTCGGGGCGGATCGCGGACGTGCTCACACAGTCCGACATCCGGCACGTGCTCTGGTTCACCACCTGGCAGGCGCTCGCCTCGACGGCGCTCACGCTGCTGATCGCGCTGCCCGGCGCGTATGTGTTCGCGCGCTTCGATTTCAGGGGCAAGCAGGTCCTCAGAGCCGTGGTGACGGTGCCCTTCGTGCTGCCGACCGTCGTCGTCGGCACGGCGTTCCTGGCGCTGGTCGGCCGAGGCGGCCTGCTCGACGAGCTGTGGGGCGTGCGGCTCGACACCACCGTCTGGGCGATTCTGCTCGCGCACGTCTTCTTCAACTACGCGGTCGTCGTACGGACCGTAGGCGGGCTGTGGTCGCAGCTCGACCCCCGCCAGGAGGAGGCCGCCCGGATGCTCGGCGCCTCGCGGTTCGCGGCCTGGCGCAAGGTGACGCTTCCGGCGCTGAGCCCGGCCGTGGCCGCCGCCGCGCTCATGGTGTTCCTCTTCACCTTCACCTCCTTCGGCGTGGTGCAGATCCTCGGCGGCCCCACCTTCTCCACCCTCGAGGTCGAGATCTACCGGCAGACCTCGCAGATCTTCGACCTCGCCACCGCGGCGGTGCTGACGCTCATCCAGTTCGCGGCGGTGGGCGCGATCCTCGCCGTGCACGCCGGGACGGTGCGGCGCCGGGAGACCGCGCTGCGCCTGGTGGCCCCGGAGACGACCGCGCGCCGGCCGCGGGGTGCGGGCCAGTGGGCGTTGCTCGGGGGAGTACTCGCGAGCGTCGCCGTCCTGCTCGTGCTCCCGCTCGGCGTGCTCGTCCAGCGCTCGCTCGACACGCCGGGCGGCCATGGCTTCGCCTACTACAGGGCGCTGGCCTCCGACGACGGAGGTGCCTTTCTCGTCGCGCCGGTCACGGCGATCGGTACCTCGCTGGAGTACGCCCTCGCCGCCACCGCGATCGCCGTCGTGATCGGCGGACTGGCGGCCGCCGCTCTCACCCGCCGTGACGCGGGCCGTCTCGTGCGGGGCTTCGACGCGCTGCTCATGCTGCCGCTCGGCGTCTCCGCCGTGACCGTCGGTTTCGGATTCCTCGTCGCACTCGACGAACCGCCGTTGGACCTGCGGAGCAGCTGGATCCTGGTGCCGCTCGCGCAGGCGCTGGTCGGGGTCCCCTTCGTGGTGCGGACGATGCTGCCCGTGCTGCGGGCGGTGGACGGACGGCTGCGCGAGGCGGCGGCCGTGCTCGGCGCCTCGCCCTGGCGGGTGTGGCGCGAGGTCGACCTGCCGATGGTGCGGCGGGCGCTGCTGATCGCGGCCGGGTTCGCCTTCGCCGTGTCGCTCGGCGAGTTCGGGGCGACCGTGTTCATCGCGCGGCCCGACAACCCGACGCTGCCGGTCGCCGTGGCGCGTCTGCTCGGGCGGGCGGGCGACCTCAACTACGGCCAGGCGATGGCCCTTTCGACGATCTTGATGGTGGTGTGTGCGGTGGCGCTGCTGCTCCTGGAGCGGGTACGGACGGACCGGACGGGGGAGTTCTGACCATGCTCGAACTCGCAGGCGCGACCGTGCGCTTCGGCGCGCGGGCCGCGCTCGACGCCATCGGTCTCGACGTGGCGGAGCACGAGATCGTCAGCGTGCTCGGGCCGAGCGGCAGCGGCAAGTCGACACTGCTCCGGGTCGTCGCGGGACTTCAGGCGCTGGACGCCGGGCGGGTGTGCCTGGACGGCCGGGACCTGGGCGGTGTCCCCGCGCACAAGCGGGGCGTGGGCCTGATGTTCCAGGACCACCAGCTGTTCCCGCAGCGGGACGTGGGCGGCAACGTCGCCTTCGGGCTGCGGATGCACGGCGCACCGAGGGGCGAACAGGCCTCACGCGTACGGGAGTTGCTGGAGCTCGTCGGCCTTCCGGGGGCCGCGTCCAGGCCCGTCGGGGAGCTGTCCGGCGGTGAGCAGCAGCGGGTCGCGCTGGCCCGCGCACTCGCCCCGCGCCCTCGTCTGCTGATGCTGGACGAGCCCCTCGGCCAGCTGGACCGATCCCTGCGCGAGCGTCTCGTCGTCGAACTGCGCCAGCTCTTCGGTGAGTTGGGCACGACGGTGCTGGCCGTCACGCACGACCAGGGCGAGGCCTTCGCGCTCGCCGACCGGGTCGTGGTGATGCGGGACGGCCGCATCGCCCAGTCCGGTACGCCGCTGGAGGTCTGGCAGCGCCCCGCGGACGCCTTCGTGGCCCGCTTCCTCGGCTTCGACAACGTCGTCGAGGCGACGGTGAGCGGCGAGGCCGCGGACACGCCGTGGGGCAAGCTGCCGGTGCCGCAGGGCTCCCGGCAGGGGGCCGGCACGCTCCTCGTGCGGCCCGCGGGCGTACGGCTCGTGGACCGGGCCGACGGGCTGCGCTGCACCGTCGCCGCACGCACTTTCCGGGGCACCCATGTCGCCGTACAGCTGCAACCGGATGGCGCGCCGCGGCTGGAGGCGGCGTGCGCGCTGCGCGACGCTCCGGCGCCCGGTGACGTGGTCGGAGTGGCGTTCGACGCCGCCGAGATCGCCGTGCTCGGGGGGCCGGGCGGCGCGTAGGGCGCGCCCCGCGCCACCGCTCGGACATGAAACCGCTCCTGCGCCGCCGGCCGCCCCGGAGAAGGCCCGCATGCTGCGTGCGGCCCGCGGACACGCGTGTGGCCCGCCCCCGGGAAGGGGACGGGCCACACCTGCGTACGGTGGTGCGTCAGCCGGCCTTCGAGGCGCGACGGCGCATGCCGAAGAAGACCGCTCCGCCGCCGACCACGACGAGCGCGCCGGCGATACCGGCGATCATGCCGGTGTTGGAGTTCGCACCGGTCTCGGCGAGGTTGGAGTCACCGGTCGCGGGCGAGGGGGAGTTGTCCCCGGTCGTCGCGGGAGCGGTGGTGCTCTCGGAGGCCGACGGGGTCGCCTCGTCCGAAGGCGTCTCCGAGGGAGCGGGGGTCTCCGACGGCTTGGGGGTCTCCGAAGGCGACGGCGTCTCCGTGGACTTGCAGGCCTCGGAGGGCGCGGTCAGATTCGGGGAGATGTCCTCGTCGACGATGTTCCCGGCCTTGATGTGCACGCGGTACACGGCCTTCGGGGACCAGTCCTCCGAGAACGTCACGGTGGCGCCCTCGCGGGTGCCGGTGACCGTCTTGGTGCCGACCAGCTTCTCGTCGGCGCCGTTCGACTCGAGGTAGACCGAGACCTCTGCGTCCTTGCCCGAGGAGTCGGTGTCGGTCACGGTGATGATGCCCTTCCCGTTGTCGTCGCAGGAGGCGACGGCCGAGAAGTCACGGATGTTGCAGGCGAGTGCGTTGCCCGCGACACCGAGCGCGAGCGCGGCCGAGGCGGATGCAACACCGAGGATGCGCACGGAACGTGCGGTACGGCGAGATATGGACACGATTGCCCTTCACAGATTGCGCAACTGCGGGGGGTGAGGGGGGATTTGTTGTGAAGCGTGCTGCGACAACAGCACCCCCAGGAGTCTCACAGGTTTATAAGCGTCACCTAAGGGCTGTCAATGCGTATGCCCTGCCCGGACGTCGGCTTTGCCTTGTCATTAACCACCGAGGCGTTTGAGCGCCTCCGGGGCGTCCTCGATACGGTCCACGAGCGTGATGCGCGACTCCATCGAGCGGTCCCGGGCCAGTGACCGGAGCAGCGGCCAGGTGGGGTACTTCTCGGTCCAATGCGCCTGGTTCACCAGGACCATGGGGGTCGGCTCGCCCCGCGACTCGTAGTAGTTCGGGGTCGCGTTGTCGAAGATCTCCTGCACGGTTCCGGCCGCGCCCGGCAGGAAGACGACGCCGGCGTTCGAGCGGGCCAGCAGGCCGTCCTCGCGGGTCGCGTTGGCGAAGTACTTGGCGATGTGCGCCGCGAACGCGTTGGGCGGCTCGTGGCCGTAGAACCAGGTGGGGATGCCGACCGACGCGCCGCCGGAGGGCCACCGCTCCCGCACGTCGAAGGCGGCGCGCGCCCAGTCCGTCACCGACGGGCCGAACGACGGTGCCTTGGCGAGCAGTTGGAGGGCCTCGCCGAGCATGCGGTCGTCGAAGGGGGCCGCGTACGCACCGAGGTTCGCGGCCTCCATCGCGCCGGGGCCGCCGCCGGTGGCGACCGTGTAACCGGCACGTGCCAGCTCCCGGCCGAGGCGCGCCGCCCCCGCGTACTCCTCGGTGCCGCGTGCCATCGCGTGGCCGCCCATCACGCCCACCACCCGTGCGCCGACGAGGAGTTCGTCGAGCGCGTCCGAGACGGCGTCGTCGTGGACGGAGCGCAGCATCGACGCGAATATGTCCCCGTCGGCCTTGGTCTGCTGGAACCAGGCGTAGGCGCGGGCGTCCGGCGTCGCCTCGTAGCCCGCGTCGAGCGCCTCGAAGAGCTCGTCGGGGGAGTAGAGCACGCCGCGGTACGGGTCGAAAGGCAGCCCGGGCACGGGCGGGAAGACCAGGGCGCCCGCCGCCCGGACCGCGGCCGCCGCCTCGGGGGCCATGGGGCAGCCGAGGAAGACGGCTCCCGCGCTGTCCACGGACAGCAGCGTCTTCGTACGGTCCGTCAGATCGACGGCCTGGACCCGGAACCCGGAGAGCGAACGGCCCGCCGCGACGACCTCGTCGAACTCGGCGAGGGACTCGATCTCACGATCGTCGGACGTGTGTGGTGGTGTCGGCTGCACCCGGACATGCTAGGGCCTGAACGGCCCGCACCCCGGGGCCGGGACGGAAATCCGTCCCGTGCCGACCGGGGTGCGCGGGGCGTGCGGGTCAGCCCTGGACGGCCGCCGGGTCCATCCACATGACCTCCCAGGTGTGGCCGTCCGGGTCGTCGAAGGCGCGGCCGTACATGAAGCCGTGGTCCTGCGTCTCGCCGCCGGCCGAGCCGCCCGCCGCGATCGCCCCGTCGACCAGTTCGTCGACCTTCTCGCGGCTCTCGGCGCTCAGACACAGCAGCACCTCGCTGGTCTTCGTCGCGTCCGCGATCTGCTTCTTCGTGAAGTCCGCGTAGCGCTGCCTGCTCAGCATCATCGCGACGATGGTGTCGCTGATCACGACACAGGCGCAGTCGTCGGTCGTGAACTGCGGGTTGATCGTGTAGCCGAGCTCCGTGAAGAACTTCTTCGAGGTGTCGACATCGGCCACGGGCAGGTTCACGAAGATCATCTGCTGGTACATGCGAGGTCTCCCGTCGGTGATGTGGCGTTCGGAGAGGTAGACCGCGGGTCCGCGCGGAACTCATCGCCCGGCGCGGACTTTTTTCGTACGGGCTTTCACTGCGCCAGGGGCAGTGCGGCCAGTTCGGCGATCACCCAGGTCAGCGGGGCGAACAGGGCGAGCAGCGCGGCGACCCGGAGCGCCGCGGCGCCGCGCAGCACGGTGGCGGGCGCCCCGAGCCGCAGCAGCGCGGCCGTGGTGTCCGCGCGCGCCTGCTTCGCCTCGACCGCGGCCGTCACCAGCGTCAGCAGCGTGGACCCCGCGACCAGCAGGGTTCCGAGGGTGGTCAGCGGCCCGAACCCGGGCTGCTCGCCGGTGTACAGCGTCGCCATGGCGTAGCCGCCGCAGGCCACCGCGCACACCACGCCGAGCGGCTGCCCGATGCGCCGGGACTCCGCCTGGAGGACGCGTCCGGCGAGCAGTCGCAGCGCACCCGGCCGTACGGCCTGGAGCAGCCGGCCGCAGAGATAGGTGAGCGCCGGTCCCGCCATGGCCAGGCCGAGCGCGGTGAGCACCCAGCCGACCAGCACCCCGGCCGGGCCGTCGGCGAATCCGCCGGGCAGCGTGAGTCCGGCGGCGGAAGGGGAACGGCCCGCGTACGTCTCCACGGCCAGCCCCGCCGCGACCGTCGCCGCGCCCCAGGGCAGACCGCCGGGCGTGGTCTCGACGGGCGGGAGGCGGCGCGGGTCGAACTCGACGGCCGGGCGGATCTGCCGACGGCGGCGAGCGGGGGCTTCGGCGGCCTCCTGAGCGTCCGGGGCGTCGGGTCGGGACTCCTGGGAGTCCTGCCGGCGCACGGCCCGCGCACGGCCCTTGCGCTCGTCGCGGGCCGCCGTGTCGACATGCGTCTGCTTGCCGTCGCGCTCCGTGTCGGCGTGCGCCTGGGTGCCGTCGCGCTCCGTGGCGCCGTACGCCTCCGCGGTCCAGTGGAAGTCTGGACCCGCGTCGGCCACGTCGTCGTCGGCGACGGCATCGAGGATGTCGGAGTAGAAGTGTGCGTCCGGGACGCGTGAGGCCTCCCCGCCGGTGCGTGCCATCGCGTTGCCGTCGGCGCCCCGGTCGGCAGACGCGCCGGTGTGTCCGGTGGCGTCCGCACCGGCGGAGCCCGCCGTGGTGTCCGTCTCGGCCGTCTCCGCCGTGGCGCGTTCCGTCCGGCCGGCGGCGCGGCTCGCGGAGCCGTCCGCCGCGATCTGCCGTGCCGTGATCCAGGTGCGGCCGTAGGAGTCCACGACACGACGCGGCCTGCCGCCCCGCGGACGCAGGGCCACCGCGACCGCGGCGGACGCCGCGATCGGCACCAGCGCCAACAGGGTCAGTGCCGCGGGCAGCGGCAGGGAGCTGTCCGTGGCGAGGAACTCCGCCGCCGCGCCGTCCAGGGGCATGCCCGTGAGGTCGCCCCGCAGACGCAGGAACAGGAGCAGGGCGAGCAGCGAGCCGAGGGACGTGGACAGGGCGGTGGTGGCCGCCGAGATGGCCATCAGGCGCCCCGGGCCGAGCCCGATGGCCGCGAGGCCGGGGCGCGGCCGGGTGCCGGGGTCGGTGCGGGCGACCGCGACGGCGAAGTACACGGTCGTCGCCACGGGCACCGCGCACCAGGCGAGCCGCAGCGCCGAGCCGGTCGAGCCGTCCGGGTGCGTCATCGCGTACCCCAGCGTGCACAGCAGCAGGAACCCGGTACCCGTCGAGGCGGCGGCCACCAGCAGCCGGCGGACCTGGACGAGGGGCTGCGCGCCGCGGGCTAGACGGAGAGCGAGCACGCGGCCCGGCCTTCCGTCTCGGTGACCGGGGGCAGGTGGACGGTGTTCACGCGCCGTCCGTCGAGCAGCGACACCGTGCGGTCGGCGAGGGCCGCGGTGTCCGCGTCGTGCGTGGCGAGGACGACCGTGATGCCGTGCGAGCGGGCGGCCGCGGTGAGCGTGCGCAGCACATGGGTGCGGTCGGCGCGGTGCAGGGAGGCGGTCGGCTCGTCGGCGAAGAGCACGGTGGGGGCGGGGACGAGGGCCCGCGCGATGGCGACGCGCTGCCGCTCGGCCTGGAGCAGTGTGTGCGGGCGCTTGCGGGCGCAGCCCCCGATGTCGAGCCGTTCCAGCCACTCCAGGGCGGTGGTCTTGGCGGCCCTGCGTCCGGTGCCGCGCAGCATCAGCGGCAGCGCGGCGTTCTCCCAGGCGTTCAGCTCGGGGATCAGCACGGGCGCCGGGTCGATCCAGCCGAAGCGGTCGCGGCGCAGGCGTTCGCGGCTGAGCGGGCCCATGGTGTGCACGGGCACGCTGTTGAACCAGACCTCGCCCTCCTGCGGCAGCAGCTGGCCCGACAGGCACTGGAGCAGGGTCGTCTTGCCGCTGCCGCGCGGGCCGCCGACGGCGAGGATCTCGCCCTCTCGGACACCGAGCGAGACACCGCTGAGCGCGGGCGAGCCGTTGTGATTGACGTGCAGGGCGCGTGCCCAGAGCACGTCGTTGTCCGGCGGGGCCACCATCGCGTACACCTCGGTTCAGATCTGATTTGCCAGGCCAAGTCCCCCGGACGGGGGAACGAAGGCAGGGCCGATCGGTCACTGGGCACGCTAGGGAGTCGGGGCCGGGAGGCCGGACAGCACGCGGCCCCGGGCCGCCCATTCTCACTCGAACGGGGGGCACCGGGGCCGGTGTCGATCATCAGGCGGAAGATGGCAGCTCCGCCGGGGCGCCGTGGCCGCGAGGTCGCGCCCGGGGGACGCGCCTCGGGCGCACGGCCCGCGCGTGGATCAGAGTTTCGCCCACGCCTCCGTCAGCACCTGACGGATGATCCCCTCGATCTCGTCGAAGGTCGACTGGTCGGAGATCAGCGGCGGCGACAGCTGGATGACCGGGTCACCGCGGTCGTCGGCGCGGCAGTACAGGCCGTACTCGAAGAGCTTCTTGGACACGAAGCCGTAGAGCACGCGCTCCGACTCCTCGTCCGTGAAGGTCTCCTTGGTGGCCTTGTCCTTCACGAGCTCGATGCCGTAGAAGAAGCCGTTGCCGCGGACGTCGCCGACGATCGGCAGGTCGTGCAGCTTCTGGAGGGTGCTGAGGAAGGCGCTCTCGTTGTCCAGCACGTGCTGGTTGAGGCCCTCGCGCTCGAACAGGTCGAGGTTGGCGAGGCCCACCGCCGCGGAGACCGGGTGGCCGCCGAAGGTGTAGCCGTGCAGGAAGGTGTTGTCGCCCTTGTAGAACGGCTCGGCGATGCGGTCGGAGACGATGCACGCGCCGATCGGGGAGTAGCCCGAGGTCATGCCCTTGGCGCAGGTGATCATGTCCGGCACGTAGCCGAACTTGTCGCAGGCGAACGTGGTGCCCAGGCGGCCGAAGGCGCAGATGACCTCGTCCGAGACGAGCAGCACGTCGTACTGGTCGCAGATCTCCCGTACCCGCTGGAAGTAGCCGGGCGGCGGCGGGAAGCAGCCGCCGGCGTTCTGCACCGGCTCCAGGAAGACGGCGGCGACCGTCTCCGGGCCCTCGAAGAGGATCTGCTGCTCGATCTGGTCGGCGGCCCAGCGGCCGAAGGCCTCCGGGTCGTCGCCGTGGATCGGGGCGCGGTAGATGTTCGTGTTGGGGACCTTGTGCGCGCCGGGTACCAGCGGCTCGAAGGGGGCCTTCAGGGCCGGCAGGCCGGTGATGGACAGGGCGCCCTGCGGGGTGCCGTGGTAGGCGACCGCACGCGAGATGACCTTGTACTTGGTGTGGTGGCCGCGCAGCTTCCAATACTGCTTGGCGAGCTTCCACGCGGTCTCGACGGCCTCGCCGCCTCCGGTGGTGAAGAAGACCTTGTTCAGGTCGCCGGGCGCGTGGTGGGCGAGGCGCTCGGCCAGTTCCACGGCCTTGGGGTGGGCATAGGACCACACGGGGAAGAAGGCCAGCTCGGCGGCCTGCTTGGCGGCCACCTCGGCCAGCTCCTGGCGGCCGTGGCCGGCCTGGACCACGAACAGGCCCGCAAGACCGTCGAGGTACTTCTTGCCCTTGTCGTCGTAGATGTAGGTGCCCTCACCCCGGACGATGGTGGGAACGGGCGCGTTCTCGTACGAGGACATGCGGGTGAAGTGCATCCACAGGTGGTCGTACGCGGTCTTGCTGAGGTCCTTGGTGCTCACGGCTATCGGGTTCCCCACATGTAGGTCTGCTTCTTGAGCTTCAGGTAGACGAAGCTCTCGGTGGAGCGCACCGCGGGCAGGGCCCGGATGCGTTTGTTGATGACGTCCAGCAGGTGGTCGTCGTCCTCGCAGACGACTTCTACGAGGAGGTCGAACGAGCCCGCGGTCATCACCACGTACTCGACTTCCGGCATGGCGGTCAGCGCGTCGGCCACCGGTTCGAGGTCGCCCTCGACGTTGATACCCACCATCGCCTGCCGGCGGAAGCCCACGGTGAGCGGGTCCGTGACGGCGACGATCTGCATCACGCCCTGGTCGAGCAGCTTCTGGACGCGCTGGCGCACGGCCGCCTCGGACAGGCCCACGGCCTTGCCGATCGCGGCGTACGGGCGGCGCCCGTCCTGCTGCAGCTGCTCGATGATGGCGAGGGAGACGGCATCCAGCTGGGGGGTGCCGTTCCTGGACTCGCGGGAGTCCCTGGGGTCTGCGCTTCGACTGGCCACGGCCTCACTGTGCACGACGTATCGACAGTTCCGCAAGGCCGTAGCGATGATATTCGTTGTTTACGAGGACGTGTCTTGCGGATTTCGCAGCTCTAGCCGGACCGGGGGTGTTGAAAACGTGGATCCACGGATTAGGGTGGGCCCCTCAGGTATCTCAGGTAGTGGACACCTGGGTGTCCCAGGTAACCGGACAGCTGAGTCAACGCACATCTGACAGGAGGGCCGGGCAGTGAGCACCGAGCTGCGTCGTCTGCGCAATTACATCGACGGAGAGTTCCGCGATGCCGCCGATGGGCGGACCACGGAGGTGGTCAACCCCGCGACCGGTGAGGCGTACGCGACCGCGCCGCTCTCCGGACAGGCCGACGTCGACGCCGCGATGGCGGCCGCCGCCACGGCCTTCCCGGCCTGGCGCGACACCACGCCGTCCGAGCGCCAGAAGGCCCTCCTGAAGATCGCGGACGCCTTCGAGGAGCGGGCCGAGGAGCTCATCGCGGCCGAGGTCGAGAACACCGGCAAGCCGATCGGGCTGACCCGCTCCGAGGAAATCCCGCCGATGGTGGACCAGATCCGCTTCTTCGCGGGCGCCGCACGCATGCTCGAGGGCCGCTCGGCCGGCGAGTACATGGAGGGCATGACCTCGATCGTCCGCCGCGAGCCGGTCGGCGTCTGCGCGCAGGTCGCGCCGTGGAACTACCCGATGATGATGGCCGTGTGGAAGTTCGCCCCGGCGCTGGCGGCCGGCAACACGGTCGTCCTCAAGCCGTCGGACACCACGCCCGCCTCCACCGTCCTGATCGCCGACATCATCGGCGGCATCCTCCCCAAGGGCGTCTTCAACGTCATCTGCGGCGACCGCGACACCGGCCGCGCGATGGTCGAGCACCCGACCCCGGCGATGGCGTCCATCACCGGCTCCGTGCGCGCCGGCATGTCGGTCGCCGAGTCGGCGTCCAAGGACCTCAAGCGCGTCCACCTGGAGCTCGGCGGCAAGGCCCCGGTCGTCGTCTTCGAGGACACCGACATCGCCAAGGCCGTCGAGGACATCTCCGTCGCGGGCTTCTTCAACGCCGGCCAGGACTGCACGGCCGCCACCCGCGTCCTCGTCCAGGAGTCCATCCACGACGAGTTCGTCGCCGCGCTCGCGAAGGCCGCCGCCGAGACGAAGACCGGTCAGCCGGACGACGAGGACGTGCTCTTCGGCCCCCTGAACAACCCGAACCAGCTGAAGCAGGTCTCCGGCTTCATCGAGCGCCTGCCCGCCCACGCCAAGGTCGAGGCGGGCGGCCACCAGGTCGGCGAGAAGGGCTACTTCTACGCCCCGACCGTCGTCTCCGGCCTCAATCAGGACGACGAGATCATCCAGAACGAGGTCTTCGGCCCGGTCATCACCGTCCAGTCCTTCTCGGACGAGACCCAGGCCGTCGAGTGGGCGAACGGCGTCGACTACGCCCTCGCCTCCTCCGTGTGGACCAAGGACCACGCCCGCGCGATGCGCCTGTCGAAGTCGCTCGACTTCGGCTGCGTCTGGATCAACACCCACATCCCGCTGGTCGCCGAGATGCCGCACGGCGGCTTCAAGAAGTCCGGCTACGGCAAGGACCTGTCGGCGTACGGCTTCGACGACTACACGCGCATCAAGCACGTGATGACGTCGCTCGACGGCTGACCGCCCGCCGCCACGGGCCGCGCCGCCGCCATGGCGGCCGGGCCCGGCGGCCGGGCATGTGAAGCGAACAGTGCGGCCCCGGACGGGAATCGACCGTCCGGGGCCGCACTGTCGTGCACGGTCCGCCCGCCCGGTCCGGGCCGCTGATCGACAGGGTGTCGGGTCGGCGCGCGACCGCTCGACGCAGCGTCCATTGTCGGCGCGGAGCCGTCGGCGGCATGCTGCCCGCGTGCCAGCGATTCGGAACACCTCAGCCCTGTCCCGCCGGTCCCTGCTGCGTGCCCTGGGCGGGGGCGCGGCCCTCGGCGCCCTCGCCGGCTGCGGGGTGCCCGCCGCGTACGTCGCGCCCGGCGACCGGACCGGAGCGGACCTCTCCGCCACGGACAAGCGGCTGACATGGGCGAACTGGCCGCTCTACATCGACACCGATGACGACGACACCAGCAAGCGGCCCACCCTGGACGCCTTCGAGAAGCGCACCGGCATCTCCGTCGACTACATCGAGGAGATCAACGACAACGACGAGTTCTTCGGCAAGATCAGTCCGTCGCTGATGAACCACCAGCGGACGGGCCGCGACCTGATCGTCATCAGCGACTGGATGTGCGCCCGCTTCGTCCGTCTCGGCTGGGTCCAGGAGATGGACCGGGCCGCGCAGCCCAACGTGACCAAGTACCTCGACCCGCTGCTGCGCTCGCCCGCCTTCGACCCCGGGCGCAGGTCGACGGTGCCCTGGCAGTCGGGCATCACCGGGATCGCGTACAACCACCGCAAGCTCGGTCGCGAGATCCGGCACGTCTCCGACCTGTGGGCCGACGACCTCAAGGGGCGCGTCACCCTGCTCTCCGGCCTGGACGAGGCCTTCGCGCTGCTCATGCAGGGCAACGGGGTCGACATCACCAAGTGGACCGCGGACGACTTCCACCGGGTCTGCGACCAGGTCGAGAAGCACGTGCACGGCGGGCAGATCCGGCGCTTCACCGGCAACGACTACATCAAGGACCTCTCCAGCGGCGACGTCCTGGCCTGTCAGGCCTACTCCGGCGACGTGATCCAGCTCCAGGCCGACAACCCCGACATCCGTTTCGTCGTCCCCGAGGAGGGCGCCGAGCTCTGGGCGGAATCACTGATGATCCCCAACCTGGCCCGCCACAAGGCCAACGCGGAGAAGCTCGTCGACTACTACTACGAGCCGGAGGTCGCCGCCGAGCTGGCCGCCTGGGTCAACTACGTGTGTCCGGTCCCCGCCGCGCAGGACGTCCTCGCCTCCTCCAAGGACAAGGACACCGCCGCCCTCGCCGAGGACCCGCTGATCTTCCCGGACGCGGCCATGCGCAAGCGGCTCGCGATCGCCCGGGACATCGAGTCGGGCGAGCGCGCCGAGTTCGCGAAGCGCTGGAACGCCATCGCCGGGCTCTAGCCACGGTGCGGGCCGGCTGTGACAAAGATTCTTAGTTGGCACAAAAGAGGGGTAGTTGGCACCAAGATCGGTGTTCATCATCAGAGGTGACGGTGCATCACCTCGATGCAGACGGCGCGAGCTGCAGTTGATCGGTCACGGGGGTACGCGGAGTCGAGAGTGGGTCGGCGGTGACGGAGTCCTTTGCCGCGGCCGAGTGGCGGAGCTGCCTCATCGTTCTCGCTGTCTCACCGCAGCCGGACTCTCAGCGAAGCGCCCTGCTCGGCGGCAGGAGTCGACGTGCGCTGGACGCGGTGATGACACGGGCAGGCTGCGAGCGTCATCATGGGTGAGTCATGGGGGGATCGGTGGATGTGTCCTGTGTGCGCCGCCGCGGCTGGGTACCGCGAGTGGTGCCGGTGGCGGCTGTCCGGGCGGGACTGTTCTCGGTTCTGGGTACGGCGGTTGCGGGCACCGTCCACCACCTGGCCTTCGACTCCAGTCCTTCGTGGGGCGTGCGGACTGCTGCGGCCCTCGTCTTCCTCGCCGTTGCGCTTCCGGGAGCGGGGCGGGAGAAGCCGCTGGCTTGGCAGTTGATGCTGGCCGCAGGCGCGCAGGTGGTCGTGGGCTACTGGTTTGTGCGGGCCGACGACGCTGTCGTGTTGCCGACGCACGCGGTGTGGCCGTCCTCCGTGCATGCGGGGTGGCCCGTCGTCGTCGGGCATGTGGTGCTGACGCTGTGGTGTGCGGTGCTGCTGCATGGCATGGACACCTGCCGTCGGCGCGTGCTGTGCGCAGCCGGGCGGGCCCTGTTGCGGCGGTTGTTCGCGCCGGTCTGTGCGCCGCTGAAGTTGGGCGTGGCTGCGAGTGCCGGGCAGTGCGCGGCATACGGCGACGACCGGGCATCTCCTGCTGTGATCCTTCTGGCCGACGCTGTGGTGCGGCGCGGCCCGCCCGACTCCCTGCTGCTCTTGGCCTGACGTCCGGCTGCGAGCGGTTCCGGTGTGCTCAATCCCAGTTCTGTGCCCAGTCATGCCGGGGCGCGGGCTCTTAGGGGCACCGTGCCAGGGGGGAATCAACGTGTCACGTAGTGCTGGAATCACGCCCGTCGTCGTCATCGGGGCGGGCCCGTACGGTCTGTCCACGGCCGCGCATCTGAAGGGGCGCGGTCTGCACGTCAGGGTCTTCGGCTCGCCGATGGCGAGCTGGGCCGAGAACATGCCCGCGGGCATGCTGCTCAAGTCGCCGCCGAGCGCGTCGATGCTGTCGGCTCCACAAGCCGGGTTCACTCTGGACGCCTACTGCCGGGAGGCAGGGGAGCGCACGCTGACCGGGCATGACTCGGTACCGGTGGAGATGTTCGTCCGGTACGGGCAGTGGTTCGCCGAGCAATTGGTGCCGGAGGTGGAGGACATCAGGGTTCTCGGCGTGGACCGGCAGCCGGACGGGTTCCATCTCAAGCTGGCCTCGGGTGAAGAGCTGCGTGCGCGGTCCGTGGTCGTGGCGAGCGGCATGGACGGGTTCGCTCACGTCCCTGAGACGCTGGTGCCGCTCGTGCAGGAGGGACTGGCTTCTCATACCTCGCAGCATGCCGACCTGGCGAAGTTCGCGGGGCAGGACGTGACCGTGGTGGGAGCCGGCCAGTCAGCCCAGGAGAGTGCTGCGCTGCTGAGCGAGGCCGGTGCTCGAGTGAGGCTGGTCGCGCGGACCGAGCGGCTGGTCTTCGGTGCGGCGCCGGCCCGGCCGCCCCACTGGCAGCCCGACACGCCCCTGGGCCGCTCCTGGGGGCTGTACGCGGTCGTCCACCACGCAGCGGCCTTCCGCTTCCTGCCGGCGTCCCGTCGGCTGCGGTTGGTGAAGCGGGTGCTGGGGCCGTTCGGCTCGTGGTGGCTGAGGCCGCGGCTCGACGGCGTCCCTGTGAGCCTGGGAGAGAGCATCACCGGTGCCAGGCATGAAAGCGGTCGTGTTCAACTCAGCACGCGGAGGGCTGACGGGAGCACCCGCACGATCGAGACCGGACACGTCCTTGCCGCCACGGGGTACCGCGTCCAGCTGGATGGCCTTGGATTCCTCGCCCCGGAACTGCGGGCCGAACTGGCCCGTACCGGAGGGTTTCCCGCTCTGGATTCCGGGTTCCAGTCGTCGGTTCCGGGGCTCTACTTCACCGGTATCAAGGCGGCGGCCACTTTCGGTCCGTTGATGCGGTTCACCTGCGGCACTCGGTTCGCGGCGCCCCGGCTGGCCGCCGCCCTCACTGCCGCTCTCGACGGCTGACCACTCAGACTGCTGAGTGGTCCGCGGGGGTGTTGCGCCGCCCGGACGGCGGACTCGTGTGCGCCGGGCTGGTGACGCAACTGCACCGCGCCGGACACCTGGTGCACGCGCCGGTGCCGGTGACGGGATGAAGTGACCTGACGGTCTGCTCAGTGCGCCTCGGCCGCCGCAATGGCCGTGGCCGAGGCGTCGCGCAGGCCGAGGCGCAGGTGTTCGACGTGGTACAGGGCCTGCTCAAGGAGCTCGGCCACGTGGTTGTCGTACAGCGCGTAGATGACCGAACGGCCCCGGCGCTCGCCGGTGACCAGTCCGAGGTTGCGCAGCAGGCGCAGCTGGTGGGAGCAGGCGGACTGTTCCATGCCGACGGCGTCGGCCAGTTCGGTCGCGGCGCACGGGCCTTCCTGGAGGCGGGCCAGAATCCGCAGCCGGGACGGCGTCGCCAGTGCCTGGAGTGTGGCAGCCACATCTGCTGCGCCCACGGTTTCCAGGCGCTCGCGCGCGGTGGCGGTCTGTGCGTCAGGTCCATGGCCCATGGCCCACATCCTACGGAGAGCAACGCATGAACACATGAATGATTCTTCATCTAGTCCTGTATGGTGAGGAGAGCGGTGCCGGTGTCCCGGCAGTCCGCTGTTCAGCGCTGTCGTTGTGAAGGACCTGCATTTCCGTGACGCCCACTCTCGCCCTGCCTCCGGCCGACCGGGCTGCTCCCGAGCGGGAGGGTGATGCTCTCCGGCGCAAGACCCGCGTCTTCGCCCTGCCCGAAGCGCGCTGGGCGGCCGCAGCCACAGTCTTCTTCCTCGTTGCGCTGGTGTTGCAACTGGCAGCGGCCCCGGCATGGGCATGGGGCTCGCTGTATGCGCTGACCTATGCGGCCGGCGGCTGGGAGCCGGGCTGGGCGGGACTGCAGGCCCTGCGGGAAAGGACCCTGGACGTCGACCTGCTGATGGTCGTCGCGGCCCTCGGTGCGGCGGCGATCGGACAGGTGATGGACGGGGCACTCCTCATCGTCATCTTCGCCACTTCCGGAGCTCTGGAAGCCCTGGCCACTGCCCGCACCGCCGACTCGGTGCGCGGCCTGCTGGACCTGGCCCCGGCCACCGCGACCCGTGTCGGGCAGGACGGCTCCGAGGCAGTGGTTGCTGTAGAGCAGCTGAGGGTCGGCGACACGATCCTCGTACGGCCGGGCGAGCGCATTGGTGCCGACGGCCGCGTCCTCGGCGGCGCCAGTGACGTCGATCAGTCGACCATCACCGGCGAGCCGCTGCCTGTGACCAAGGTGGAGGGCGATGAAGTCTTCGCCGGCACCCTCAACGGCACCGGCTCCCTGCGCGTGTGCGTGGACCGCGACGCCACCGACACGGTGATCGCCCGGATCGTGCGCATGGTGGAGGAAGCGTCCGAGACCAAGGCCCCCACCCAGCTGTTCATCGAGAAGATCGAACAGCGCTATTCGCTGGGCATGGTGACGGCGACCCTGGCCGTCTTCCTCGTCCCGCTCGTCTTCGGCGCCGCGCTGACAGACGCGCTGCTGCGGGCGATGACCTTCATGATCGTGGCTTCGCCCTGCGCGGTCGTGCTGGCCACCATGCCGCCGCTGCTGTCGGCGATCGCCAACGCCGGACGGCATGGTGTGCTGGTCAAGTCCGCCGTGGTGATGGAGCGGCTCGGCGAAGTCGACGCGGTCGCACTCGACAAGACCGGCACCCTTACCGAAGGCATCCCTCGCGTCACCGATGTCCGGCCACTGACAGGCTCCGGCCTGGACGCGGCCGCACTGTTGACGCCGGCCGCCGCGGCCGAGCACCCCAGTGAGCACCCGCTGGCGAGGGCCGTGGTCGACGCCGCACGGGAAAGGGGCCTTGCTCTGCCGGTGGCCGAAGATTTCATCTCCACGCCCGGTATCGGCGTGAAGGCCCGCGTGGAAGGGCGCATGATCGCGCTCGGCGCTCCTGAGCGGCTGCTCGACGCAGCCGGGGACGGCCCCTCCGCGCACGCGCTGACCGTCGCAGGCACGCTGGAGGACGGCGGCCGGACCGCCGTTGTCGTCACCGTGGACGGAACACCGGCCGGAGTGCTCGCCATCTCCGACCGGCTGCGCCCCGACGCAGCCGCCACCGTCGCCTCCCTGACATCCCTGACCGGAACGGCGCCGGTGCTGCTGACCGGCGACAACCCGCGCGCGGCCGCCCGCCTGGGCATCGAGGTGGGCATCGAGGACGTCCGCGCGGGACTGCTGCCCGAGCACAAGGTGTACGCGGTCAAAGAGCTGGAGGAAACCGGCCGCAGGGTGATGGTCGTGGGTGACGGAGTCAACGACGCACCGGCACTCGCCGCTGCACACGCCGGCGTGGCGATGGGACGGGCAGGATCGGACCTGGCCCTCGAAACCGCCGACGCGGTCATCGTCCGCGACGAACTGGCCAGCGTCCCGGCGGTGATCTCTCTGTCCCGGCGGGCGCGCAGACTCGTCGTTCAGAACCTCGTGATCGCCGCCGTGTTCATCGCCGGTCTCGTCGTCTGGGACCTTGCCGGCAGCCTGCCTCTGCCGCTCGGTGTCGCGGGCCACGAGGGCTCCACCGTCATCGTCGGCCTCAACGGGCTGAGGCTGCTGCGCGAAACCGCCTGGAAGCGGGCTGCCCAGTGAGCCGCCGCAAGGCGCCCGCCGCGCCTGCGGCGCCCCAGTGCACAGTCACCGTGTGCCGGGGCTGCTGTTGCGGCACAGCCAAGATCCCCGGCGTCGACCATGCCGCCCAACTCGCCACCCTCAAAAGTGAGCTGGGCCCCGCAGCGCAGATCCGCATCGTGAACTGCCTGGACGCCTGCGAACAGGCCAACGTCATCGTCGTCCAGCCCTCCTCCAAGGGCCGGGCCGCGGGCGGCCGACCTGTCTGGCTCGGCCTGGTCAACGACCCCGACGCGACCGCCGACATCGCCACCTGGGTGCGCCAGGGCGGCCCAGGGCTCGCCGAGACGCCGGACATCCTCGGCCTGTACGAGTTCAGCCCGTCCCGGCGGATCCGGCGCAAGGTGGAGGACTGAACACCGCCGAGTGCTCATCCGGACGCGTGGAGTGCGTCGGCCCCTTTCCGGGGCCGGTACCCGCCCTCGATGTTCGGTTGGGATCAGTGGCCACCGCCGCCGCCGTGGCCGCCACCGCCGCCGCCGTGGCCGCCACCGCCGCCGCCGTGGCCGCCACCGCCGCCGCCGTGGCCGCCACCGCCGCCGCCGTGGCCGCCACCGCCGCCGCCGTGGCCGCCACCGCCGCCGCCGTGGCCGCCACCGCCGCCGCCGTGGCCGCCGCCGCCGTGGCCGCCGCCACCGCCGCCGTGACCGCCCCCACCGCCGTAGCCGCCGCCGTGGTCGCCGCCATAGCCGCCGCCGTGACCGCCGCCATAGCCGCCGCCGTAGCCGCCATAGCCGCCGCCGTGACCGCCGCCGCCGTAGCCGTTGTCATAGCCGCCGTGGCCGTGGCCGTGGCCGTGGCCGTATCCGCATCCGCAGTGGCCGTTCCAACCGTTGTGGTTGTGGTTCCAGGAACTGCTGTAGCTGGAGTTGTGGTTCGAGCTCGCCGAAGCGGTGCCCGCCGTGCCGATCGCGGCACCTCCGGCCATCAGCAGACCGGCGGCCGACATCACGAAGACGCGCCTGGCGCGTTGTGATCGCATGGAAAAACGCCTCTCCATCGTCTCTCGCGGCTCCCAGAGGGACCGACGCGAGGTGGATGGCCGCCGCCGCAGAACAAGGAAGAAGGTGCGGCGCGGTCTATGGGCGTACCGCGGCATTCTTAAGGGGCATGGCCCTGCCGCCAACGCCTCCAGGGCCCCCTACGCCAGGTTGCGCGGGTGACCGCTGTGACCGGATTCCCGCGGTGACGGAACCTCGTCGGACGGTATGCCGTACATCGCGGCAATTCACCCATAAAGACTAATCCGGCACCCGTCACGCGTCATCTCGAAGGCGACTCGGGCACCATACGTCCTGGCAGGCCCAGCCTGCGTCCTTCGCTGACGGGGCCCGGCCATCGGCGATGTGGTGGCGGCAGCTCGGTTGATCAAGGTGCGGAAGCGCCAGGATGCGTGGCGGGTCCGGGCCGGAAATGAGTGACCCGGCGTCTGGCCCGGTCAGGGACGGGTGGCGGGGTAATTCCAGACGCAGTTGTCCCGGTAGTACGTATGGGCGACTGCGGATGCATGACGCCGGCCTGAGGAGGCGCGTATGTCGGGGACGGGCAATTACTCCTCGCGCCTGACGTTCTCCGCAGGTCGACTCGTCGGCCTCGACGTGGCTCGCGGTCTGGCGATCTTCGGCATGTTCGCCGTCCATGTCGGTCCCGAGCCGACCATGGGCGGCGCTCAGGGCTGGCTGCTGGAAGTGGCTCGCGGCCGCTCCGCCACCCTGTTCGCTCTGCTCGCCGGCTTCTCCCTCGTCATCCTCACTGGGAGGCCGGAACCGAAGACCGGCCGCAGCGGGCGGCAGGCCATGGGCCGTGTGGCGATTCGCTCCGCGGTTCTGATCGGGCTGGGGTTCGCCCTGACGGCCCTGGACACCCCGGTCGACGTGATCCTCGCTGCCTACGGACTGCTCTTCGTCTTCGCTCTCCCGCTGTACCGGCTTCAGGCAGGTGTACTTGCTGTCATCGCCGCAGCGACTGCCCTGGTCATGCCGCCGGTCCTGTACTTGCTGCAGGTCGCGATAGAGGGCGGTGACTGGTCGGACGCCGTGATCGCTCGTGATCCGCTTGCGTGGGTCACGGGCTCTGACGGGTTCGTCGAGCTGTTCGTGACAGGTGAGTACCCCGTCCTGACCTGGTTGCCGTTCATCGTCACAGGTATGGCTGTGGCCAGGCTCGACCTCACCTCTCAGCGAGTTCTCGGCAAGGTCGCCGTCACAGGGGGCGCGCTGGCCGTACTCGGCTACGGCGGGTCCTGGCTGGCGCTGCACTTGGTACCGGGCGCCCAGTCCGCCGTGGCGGCGGCGACCGACGGTGGTTCGGCTGCGTCGGCCTGGTGGTCCGACTCCGTGGGCGATCCCACCGAGTTCACTCCGTACTGGCTATTGGTGGCGGCGCCGCATAGCCAGACGACCTGCTCCATTGTCGGCAACACCGGCGTCGCCCTCGTCGTCCTGGCCCTCTGCTTCACCGCCACGGACCGGTCTGCGCTCGTTCGCCGACTGACTGCCCCCCTCGCGGCTGTCGGCTCCATAGCCCTGACCGCCTACGTCGGCCACATCGTCGCGATCTGGGCGCTGGGCGTCGACGACCTTCCCGATTCTGCCGCTCTGCCGGTGCTCCTTGGCTTCATCGTGGTGACCATGCTGCTTGCGCTGGCCTGGACGCAACGATTCCGGCGCGGACCGCTGGAGTTCCTGATGCACGCCGCCACCGCACCGGCTCGCCTGATCACCTGATCGAGGAGACGATCCCATGACCGCCGTCTGACGCTGTCAGCGGGCCAGTACCTCAAATGGCGGTACGCAAGCGGCGATCGTGGACTACCGAACCCTATCGTTGACCTTGTGTATACGGCCCGGTACGCACCGTTGCGAGCGCTGACTACAGCAATGCTCGCACTGTTCTACTGTGCGGTTGCCGGTTCGCCCCTGCACGTTCATCAGGCGCTCCACGAGGACCTGTCGCCTGAGCACCACGCAGTCGCTGGTTCGCCCCTGCACGCTCATCGTGCGCCGCACGACTCGCCAGCGGTTGAGCCCAGGGTTGAGCCCTGTGACGAACCTGCGGAGCATGCGCCGCATCAGCCGGGCGACCACTTCGTGATGGGGTCGAGTTCCCCTCCCTGGACAGGTGCTCCACGGCTGATCTCAGCCGATTCCGCGACAACTGCCGTAGTCGTCCCCGCCTTGCTACATCCGATGGGCCGTGTGCGCGATCCGCGGCCTCCACCAGGTAGCGCTGCTCCCCAGGCCCGTCTGTGCCTCTGGCGCATTTAGAAGAACGCCTCTGGACTCCCAAGGGGTCCCTCACCCCTGCCTTCCCGTCTGCCTCCCTGTCGGAGCCACGGGTTCGGGTGAGTCGCTGTCCTATGGCGTTCTTCCTGCACCAGAAAGCACGTGATCATGCACCAGCCTTCCTTTGGCATGCCCTCTCGGGGCTTCGCCCGCTCATTCACGGAGGCCGCCGGCAACATACCGGCCGGCTCGCTCGCCACCCCCCTCACACCGGACGGGCGGGACCCCTGGGCCGAGCTCGAAGCTCTCCCTCTCGACGGCATCAAGGACCGGTCCGCCCTGTCCAGGTTCGCCATGGCCCGCGCGCGGGGCGATGTGAGGCCCGGCGCCGCAATCGTCGAGCACAGCAACTGCTTGTCTCTCGACCAGTACTCCGGCCCTGACGACGCCAGCACCGCACCGGATCATGAACACTTCGGACGGCAGGGCACCGACCTGCTCGGGCGCCGGACGCCGGCCACACGGAACGGCTCTGGCCTCTGTGTCCTCGGGGAGCGGTCATGAGTCCGCACAGCGGCGAGAGCGTCGCAGCCGCGACAACGACGACCGAGCGCGCGATGGAAACGGCAACGGGAACAACCCGTGCCGAGCATCTGCTGGCCGAGGTACTGGCCGCCGTCCTACGGGTGGACCGAGTGTCCGTCGACAGTCACTTCTTCGACGACCTGGGTGCCGACTCACTGGTGATGGCGCAGTTCTGCGCGCGCGTACGCAAGCGGGAGGACCTGCCGACGGTGTCGATGAAGGACATCTACCGGCACCCGACAATCCAGGGCCTCGCGACAGCTATTCCGGTCGGCGTGCCCTCGCCCGATGAGGCCGGCGCAGTCGAGATACCGGCGGCGAACGGTGAGTCACACGCCCTGGACGTGCGGCTGGCTCAAGTGCTGGCAGCTGTTCTACGGGTGGACCGGGTGTCGGTCGACAGTCACTTCTTCGACGACCTGGGTGCCGACTCGCTGGTGATGGCGCAGTTCTGCGCGCGCCTGCGCAAGCGGGAGGACCTGCCGACGGTGTCGATGAGAGACATCTACCGATACCCGACGACCGAGATTCTGGCGGCCGAGTTCGCGGTCAGCGAGCCGTCCCCGGTCCCCGGTCAGGAGCCGTCAGGAACACCGCTGCCCGGTACGGCACAGGTCGTCGATGCGCCGGCCGGAGACTCTGATGAGCCGCCGCCCGGCACGCTCCCGTACGTGCTGTGCGGGGTGGCGCAGCTGCTCTTCTTCCTGGTCTTCTCGTCCGTCGGTGGCCTGGTCGCAGTCGAGGGCTACGAGTGGGTCATGGAGGGCTCCAGGACCGTCGACCTCTACCTGCGCGCGGTGTCGTTCAGTGCGGTGGTCTTCCTCGGCCTGTGTGGCCTTCCCGTCGTCGCCAAGTGGGTGCTCGTCGGCCGCTTCACCCACCGTAGGGTGCGAGTGTGGGGCCTTGCCTACCTGCGCTTCTGGTGCGTGAAGGCCCTCATCCGTACCAGCCCGGCCCGGCTGCTCGCCGGTTCACCGCTCTATGGGCTGTACCTGAGAGCCTTGGGCGCACGCATCGGGAAGGGCGTGGTCATCCTTTCCCGTACTGTTCCGGTCTGCACCGACCTGCTCTCCATCGGTGACGGCGCGCTCATTCGCAAGGACGTTCAGCTGTCCTGCTACCGAGCGCACGACGGCTGGATCGAGACGGGGTCTGTCACCCTCGGCGCGCAGGTGATCGTCAGCGAGCAGACGGTGCTCGACATCGACACATCGATGGGTGACGGCGCCCAACTCGGCCATGCCTCGTCCTTGCAGCGAGGCCAGAGCGTTCCGGCCGGTGAGTCCTGGCACGGCTCACCCGCCGAGCCGACAGCGCGCGACTTCGGTGGTGTCCCGCCCGTTGCGTGCAGCACGCTGCGTCAGATCACCTACAGTCTGGGGCAGTTGGCAGCGATGGTGCTGGTGTATCTGCCGATGTCGTTGGCCGGCGTCAGCATCGTCCTCTCCGCCCTACCGCAACTGAAGGCGGTGCTGGGCCCAGAGGCATCGGCCCACACGAACCCCACGTTCATCCTTGCCGCGCTGCTGGCTTCTTTGGCGGCCTTCATCGGTGCCGTGCTGGTGGGTCTGCTCCTGGTGGGCACTCTGCCCCGCCTGCTCAACCTGGCGATCAAGCCGGACAGGGTCTACCCGCTGTACGGCTTCCACTACGGCGTCCAGCGAGCGATCCTGCGACTGACCAACATCAGGTTCTTCATGACCCTGTTCGGGGACAGCTCCGCCATCGTGCACTACCTGCGTCGCCTGGGCTACGACCTCCACGACGTCCAGCAGACCGGGTCGAACTTCGGCACGATGGTCAAGCACGACACCCCGTACCTGAGCAAGGTCGGCAGCGGAACGATGGTGGCTGACGGACTGTCGATCATCAACGCCGAGTTCTCCAGCACGTCCTTCCGGTTGTCCAGGGCCTCGATCGGGCCGGACAACTTCCTGGGAAACAACATCGCCTACCCCTCGGGCGGGCGCACAGGCGACAACTGCCTGCTCGCAACCAAGGTGATGGTCCCCATCGACGGGCCCGTACGGGAAGGCGTGGGACTGCTGGGCTCGCCCAGCTTCGAGATCCCGCGCACCGTCATGCGCGACACCCAGTTCGACGACATGGCCGTAGGCGACGAACTACGACGGCGCCTTGCGGCCAAGAACCGCCACAACGCGCTCACCGCGAGCCTTCATCTGCTGGTGCGATGGCTCCACTTCATCGTGCTCGCCCTGATCGCCGTGGCCGCCGTCGACCTCTACCACGTCTACGGGATCACGGCGCTGTCCCTGGCGAGCCTGGTCAGCGTGGCGTTCACCGTCATGTTCTTCACCCTGATCGAACGGGCCGTCACCGGCTTCCGCCCACTGAAGCCCCTGTACTGCTCGATCTACGACCACGCCTTCTGGTCGCACGAACGCTTCTGGAAGCTGACGTCGCATCGCTACATGGAGGCGTTCAACGGCACCCCGTTCAAGGCCATGGTCTGGCGGCTGCTCGGCGCGAAGGTCGGTCGCCGGGTCTTCGACGACGGCTGCACGCTTGTCGAACGCACCCTCGTGTCCATCGGAGACGACTGCACCCTCAACGCTGCGAGTGTCATCCAGTCGCACTCCCAGGAAGACGGCGCCTTCAAGTCCGACTACGCCACGCTCGGCCGTGGCGTGACCCTCGGCGTCGGAGCCTTCGTCCACTACGGCACGGTCGTGGGCGATCAAGCGCAACTTGACGCGGACACCTTCCTGATGAAGGGCGAAGAGGTTCCGCCCGGGGCGCGATGGGGTGGCAACCCGGCAGTGGAGTCCATACGCACCCATGAGTGGGGGTAGAGCGAACGGTGGCCGGTGTCCCGTTCGCTGGCCCATCGACGCGCAGCAGGGGCGTGCCGTACGTCCGTAACGGCCGCTGCCATCAGCGTCTGATAGAGCGGCGCCCCGTGCGCTAGGCCGCTAGCTCTGGTCAGCGTGACGGAATCTGATGGTTGCCGGATCCCAGACGTAGTACCGACTGAAGGAGATGAGGGCCTGTCAGTCAGGTTCGCAGAGCCGTGGTTGCACCGAGGCGACGGACCGACCGTCCGGACCGTTGAAGTGAGCCCGTAGTCCGCCGTCGTGCCAGCGGCCGCCCGCGCGCACCTCGACCGGGGGTGCATTCCATGCCCAGCTGCGGTGACACTCCTTGTGACCTGGGCTGTACCAAAGTGCCAACTATCTTTCCGATTTCGTACCTCAGTTGCGGAAACCTAGTTGGCATCAGCCCAGGTCACGAACGTTGCGTAATGCGAACTACCGATCCCGGTCACACCGGCCCGTCGAACACAGTCCGCGCTTCGCGCCCGCCGGCGCGCCCCCCCTACTTGAGGCCGCTGAGCATGACGCCGCGGATGTAGTGCTTCTGCAGCAGCAGGAAGAGGATCAGGACCGGCAGGACGCTCAGCACGAGGCCGGCCATGACGATGGGCATCGTGCGGGTCGGGTCGACGTGGTCCTGAAGGAGCTGGATGCCGACGGGCAGGGTCATCACGTCCGGGTTGGCCGTCGACACGAGCAGCGCCCAGATGTACTCGTTCCAGGCGTCGACGAAGGTCAGCAGTCCGAGCGTCACCACGACCGGCTTGGTCTGCGGCACCACGATCCGCCACCACACGGCGAACTCGCCGGCCCCGTCGATGCGTGCGGCCTCCAGGACCTCGTCCGGGATCGAGAGCATGAACTGGCGCGTCAGGAAGATCCCGAAGCCGTTGACGAGGAACGGCATGGCCAGCGCCGCGATGCTGACGGTCAGGCCCGCACCGCCGCGGCCGAACAGGTCGTTGCCGCCCGCCAGCGGCCAGTGCACCAGGATCAGGAAGTGCGGGATGAAGAAGAGGAACGGCGGGAACATCATGGTCGACAGCACCAGGCGGAAGATGAAGTTCCGTCCGGGGAAGCGGAGTTTGGCGAGCGCGTAGCCGGCCAGGGACGACGTGAGCAGCACCGAACCGGTGATCAGGGCGGTCGCGACGACGCTGTTGCGGAAGAGCACCGGCAGATCGAGCTGGTCGACCGCCGCCCGGTAGTTGGACAGGTCGAACGCCTCGGGCAGGAACCGGTACGGCAGCGTGCCCGCCTCGCCGGGCCCCTTGAAGGACGTCATCACCATGTCGAGGAACGGCACCACCGTGAGCACGGCACCGGTCACCACCACCAGATACGACAGCCACGGGAAACGGCGGCGGATCATGCGTCCTCCCCTTTGCGCCGGAAGATCCACAGCTGCACCAGGGTGACCACGAGGACCACCACGAACAGCACGAAGGCGGCGGCGCTCGCGGCGCCCCAGTCGCCGTAACTGAAGGCCTGCCGGTACATCTCCAGCGCGGCCACGTTGGTCGCGTCCCCCGGCCCGCCCTTGGTCATCACGATGATCAGCGCGAACGACTGCAGGCCGGTGAGGAATTGGGTGATGCACACGAACAGCAGGGACGGCCGCAGCAGCGGCAGGGTGATCCTCCAGAAGACGGTGACGGGCCCGGCGCCGTCGAGCGCGGCGGCCTCGTAGTACGACTCCGGAATGGACTTCAGCCCGGCGGTCAGGACGAGGATCGCCGAGCCGAGCGACGCCCAGGCCTGTACGACGACGACCGAGGGCAGCGCGGTGTCCGGGTCCTGGAGGAACGCCACCGAGCCGAGCCCGAGGGCGTTCAGGACGCCGTTGACCAGGCCTCCCGGCTCGTACATGTACTTCCACACGTTGCCGACGGCGACGACGGTCGTGACGATCGGCAGGAAGTACAGGGTGCGCCACAGGCCCTGGAACCGGAGCTTGTCGATGGAGGTGGCCACGAGCACCGATCCGGCGAGCGCGAGCGCCACGGTACCCAGGGCGAACAGCAGGGTGTTGGTGAGGATCGGCGTCAGGAACGTCGACCCTTCCGCGAACAGGCCGGTGAAGTTGTCCAGGCCGACCGGATCGATGTCGCCGAGCTCGAACCCGGCCCAGCGGGACATCGACAGCAGCAGCGCGAAACCGAGCGGCAGGATCAGGAAGACGGCGAAGAACAGCAGCGTCGGCGCCAGGAAGAGATAGGCGACGGCCACCTGACGGCGCCGGGCCCGGGCCCCGGTCCGCCTGCGGTCCTCCACGGGGGGCCGGGCGGACCGCACACCGCGGGCCCGCTCCGTGGTCTCGGGCGCCAGGGTGTTCACCATGAGCGTGACACCTCCTGATCGACCTGGCGGCGGGTGGTGCGCAGTGCCTCGTCGACCGACCGCTGACCGGTCCACAGCGCCTCGATGTTCTTGCGCAGCAGCGACTTGGCCTGCTGTGCGCCCGGTACGTTCGGCTCCGGCACCGCGTATCCCAGCGCGTCGAGGAACGGGCGCAGATTGGGATCGCCGCCCTTGCCGAGGAGCGTCCGCATGTCGTCGGCGCGGCCCGTCAGGGAGCCCACCGACACCTGGAGGGCGCTCATCCGGGTCGCCGTCGCGCCCTCGCCCGCGCCCTTCACGCCCACCTTCTCGGTGTTGAGCCAGCGCAGGAACTCCCAGGCCTCGCGCGGGTGTTCACTGGCCGCGTTGACACCGAGCATGAAGCCGGTGGAGAGCGTGGCGCGCGTGTCGTCCACCGCGGGTACGGGCAGCGGCGCGACGCCGACGTCACGGTAGCCCTCGCCCATCTGGGCCTTCAGGCTCCCGGTCCACCACCCGGCACTGATGACCATGGCCACCTGCCCGGACTGGAACGCCTTGTAGACGTTGACACCGGGGGCGCTCGCGCCCTTGGTCACGAGGCGGTGCTCCAGGTCGAACACGGCCCGGCCGGCCGGCGAGTCGATGGCGGTGCTCCTGCCGTCCGCGGCGACGAACGCTCCGCCGGCGGCGTTGAGCAGGGCGAGCGTCTGGCCGACGGTGGTGGAGTCGTCGTAGGTCGACAGCCCGAACCCCTGGACCAGCGTGTTGCCGTACCCGTCCCGCTTCGCGGTGCGGTAGGCCGTCTCCTCCAGCTCCGGCCAGGTGCGCGGAGGGTGATCGACGCCGGCCTCGCGCAGCAGCCGCTTGTTGTAGTACAGGGCGTACGTCTGGACCTCGGTGGGGTAGCCGTAGACCGTGCCGCCCACCGACGAGGAGCCGACCGCGGCCCGGCCGTAGCCGCGCCTGATCTCCTCAGCGTGCTCGGGCGGCGCGGGCCGCAGGACGCCGGCCCGGACGAGCTGGCCGTTCCACAGGCAGTACGGGTGCAGGATGTCGGCGCCCTGGCCCGCGGCCTGCCGGACCATGAACGTGGTCAGCAGGTCCGTGAACTCGACGGCCTTCGTCCGCACCTTGACCCGGTCGTGCAGCGCGTTCCACTCGTCGACCGGACCCCGCAGGGCTTCCTCCGCCTCCCCGCTCGCGTAGTGCGAGAGCAGGGTGAGGACGATCGGATCACCGGGCCGCCCGGTGCCCTGGTGCGGTCCGGCGCATCCGGCGACGAGCAGCGCCGAGGGGAGCGCGAGCGCGAAGTGACGCCGGCTCAGGCCACCGGTGCGGCGCGACGGCGTCATCCGGCGGCCTCACGGCGCATCACACGGAACACCCTGGTCGTGGTGAAGCCGGTCCTGCGGTACAGGTGGCCTGCGGGGGACTGCTCGCCGGTCCACAGGAACCACGCGGAGTGCGCACGGCGCGCCCGCATCCGCTCCAGGACCAGGTGGAGCAGGACCTTGCCGAGGCCGGTGCCGCGCAGGTCCTCCAGCACGCCGAACGGGCCGAACCGCTCGTCCACCTTGTCGAAGGTGCCGTGCATCGCCCAGCCGACCAGCCGGTCCGAAGGGTCCCGGGCGACGACGATCCGGTCCAGCGGCGTGCCCGCGGCCAGGGATTCCCGGATCGTGCATGCCCAGTCCGGGCCGAAGTGGGTCCCGGCGAGCGCGAACAGGTCCACCAGGTCGTCGTCGCGCGGTGTGGCGAACCGGTATCCGGACGCGGTCAGTTCGTCCCGGCGGCGGGCGACGTCCTCCGGGATGCGATAGCCGACCAGACCGCGGTGCATCGCCGCCGCCTCGTACAGCGTGCGGAATCCGAGGGATTCGAGGAGCCCGGCCGCTTCCGGGTACGCCTCGGCGTCCAGGCCGGGGAGTACGTAGTTCGGTGTGTACGAGGAGAAGTCCACCCGGGTGCGGCCGTGCCGGTGCAGCCAGTCCAGGGCGTCGGTCAGCAGGCGGCGGCCGAGGCCGCGTCCGCGGGCGGCCGGGTCGACGAAGAAGAACGGGATCCAGCCGTGGCCCGGCTCCAGATCGGTGCCGGCCATCGGCGTCAGACGGCGCACCGCGTAGGCCGCGCCCACGATGCGGTCGCCGTCGACGGCGACCCGCAGGCCCTCCGGATCGAAGTTGGCGTCGAGCAGCACCAGGGAGCGGAAGCGGTCCGGGGTGATCGCGTCGGCCGGCGCGCTGCGGCGCCACGCCTCCACCAACTGCGGGCCGTCACCGGCGCGGAAGCCACGCGTCCCGGTCCGTGAGGTCGTCGTGGATGTCGTCGTGCGGTCGGTCATCGACGGGGGTGTCCTTCCATACGCGGGTCGCGGACGGCGTCGGGCGTCGACCGCAGCCCTGCTTCGGTCCGGTGCGGGGCGCTCCGTGCCACGGCGCTCGGCACGCGGTCCGCGAGGGAGAGCCGGGCGGCGCCGCCCGGGCGGGGGGTCTCAGGCGTAGAGCAGCACGTCGTCCCCGGCCCACCGGCCGGGCGGCCCCGGCGGATCGCACAGCGGCAGCGGGTCGTCGCCCGCGTCGACGGTGCGGCGCAGTCGGTCGGACCCCCACAGCAGGTCGACGAAGTGACGGTGGCCGGTCCCCTCCGCGCCGCGGTCCGCGCTGCGCCAGGCGAAGTCGTCGGGGTACAGCCGCCGCAGCGTGGCGAGCATCGCGACGGCGGTGCGTACGGGGGCGAACGCCTCGCGGTCGGTGAGGTGGAGCTGGACCCCGCGCAGCGGCCGTCCGGCGTGTTTGTGGAAGGTCGGTACGTACCGCAGATCACGGAAGTGCACTCCGGGCAGGGCGAGTTCGGCGAGCGCGGGCGCGAACCGCGCGTCGATGTACGGGGCCCCGACGATCTCGAAGGGCTGCGTGGTGCCCCGGCCCTCCGAGAGATTCGTCCCCTCGAACAGGCAGGTGCCGGGGTAGACGGTGGCGGTCGCGGGCGTAGGGATGTTCGGCGAGGGCGCCACCCAGGGCAGACCGGTGGCCTCCGCGTCCGCGGCGCGCCGCCAGCCGGCCGCCTCGACGACCGTCAAGTCGGCTTCGGTGCCCGCCACTTGGGGGACGATCGAGGCGTTCAAGAGGCGGGCGACCTCACCGCAGGTGAGGCCGTGCCGGACCGGCATCGGGGCACGCCCGACGAAGCTGGCCCATCCGGGGTCGAGCAGCGGGCCCTCGCTGACGAGTCCACCGAGGGGGTTCGGCCGGTCCGCGACGACGAACCGCACGCCCGTGCGAGCCGCCGAGACCAGCAGGTCGAACATGGTCCACACATAGGTGTAGAACCTCGCCCCGATGTCCTGGAGGTCGTACACCAGGGCGTCCACGCCGCTGTCGAGCAGCAGTTCGTCCAGGCGCTCGCCGTCGCACCGGTAGGTGTCGTGGACCGGCAGTCCGGTGGCGGGGTCGGCCCACGCGGACTCGCTCTCGCCCGCCTGGCCGGTTCCGTGCAGTCCGTGCTCGGGACCGAACAGGGCGACCAGCCGCATGCCGGCGTCGAGCAGTGCGGGCGCGGCCGGACGCAGGTCGGGCAGGACGCCGGTGTGGTTGGTCACGAGCCCGATGCGGCCGGGTCCGGCGAGTCCGGGCGAGGCGTGCAGTCGCGCGATCCCGGTCGTCACCGCGGCGCGGTCGTCCGTGCTCATCCTCTGCCCCCGTCTGCCGGTGACCTCTCTCAGCGGTAGCTGGAAATGTACTGTGATGTCCGGGAATTCTGGGGAACCGCGAGGGCACGTCGAGCCGGACGCGCCGCGACGCGGTCACCGCCGCCGGGCTTCCCCGGCCCCGGGCGGCACCGCCGACCTCGGACGCCCGCGCCTCGACGACGGCCCGGGGTCCCCGGTGACGACGTGCGTGTCGGTTACCCGTGCGGGGGTCCCGGGCTGCCAGGTCCCGGGTCGGCGCCGGCCCCCTCCCTGCCCTCCCCGGGAATCGGACGGCCGGCGACTTTGCCCGTTCTTTACAACCTGCCCCGGTGCCGCCTCGTCTCTCCGCTCGATCCGTGACCCCGCCCGGCACCGGCCGGGCGGACCGACGAGAGAGAGCGATCCCATGCGCCGAACTGTCCTCAGCGCCGCGGCACTCGCGTGCACCGCCGTACTGGCGGGCACCGTGCCCGCGTTCGCCGACGGTGCGTCCCCGAGCCCGAGCGCGGCCCCCACCCGGGCGAGCAGCGAGCCGTCCCCGGTGCCCAGCGCCGAGCCCACCCGCGCGCCCAGCCCGGTGCCCACGCGCGCGTCGAGCCCGGCGCCCACCCGCGCACCGTCCCCGGGGCAGGTCTCCGTCAGGCCGTCGGGTGCGCCCGACACCGGCGTGACGGCCGCCGAGACCTCGGGATCCGGTTCCGGGGGCGGGCTGGTCGGCGGAGCCGCCGCCGCGGCACTCGTCGCGGGCGGCGGGGCGGTCTTCGTCGTACGCCGCCGCCGGGCGACCGGGGCATGACCCCGCTCTCCAGGCGCGCCTTCGGTACGGCGACGGCGGCCGCGCTGCTCGCGGGCTGCGGCGGCCGACCGGCCCACGGGACGGCGGCCCCGCGTCGGACCCGGAGCCCGGCGCCGTCGCGGGCCTCCTCCACGGCCCCGCACGCCCTCGCGCGTTCGGCCCCGGTCCGGCTGCGGATCCCGGCCATCGGGGTCGACACCCCGGTCATGCGGCTCGGCCTGGCGGCGGACGGCACCGTGCAGGTGCCCCCTGTCACGGCGCACGACCGGGCGGGCTGGTACCGGCACTCCCCGACACCCGGTCAGACCGGCCCGTCGGTCATCCTCGGCCACGTCACGGTCGGGGCCTACGGCGACGGGGTCTTCCGCCGTCTGGCACGGCTGCGCCGGGGCGACCGCATCGTGGCGCGCCTGGAGAACGGCACGGCGGCGGAGTTCGCCGTCAGCGCCGTACGGACCGTCGCCAAGGCGGACTTCCCCGCGGACGACGTGTACGGGGACGTGGACCGCCCGGAGCTGCGCCTGATCACCTGCGGCGGTGCCCGGACCGGCGACGGATACCTCGACAACGTCATCGTCTTCGCCGCGCTGAGCTCCACCACCCCCTGACCCGACGGCAGCCGTGCCGGGCCGGCGGAACGTACGCCGTCGGCCCGGCATCCTCCCTCACGAGTGCCGTACGAGTGCCATCACGACCATGGAGAGCGTTGAAACGGTCCCGCGACAAGGCAGCGTCCGAACTGTTCGCCGCCCTCTACCCGCGCCTCGCCGGCTGGTGCCGCCGTCTCGTCGACGACGACGAGACGGCCCACGAGATCGCCTCGGAGGCGTTCACCCGGCTGTGGGCCCGCTGGACGTCCGTCGAGGAGCCGCGCGGTTTCCTCTACGTGACCGCGGCCAATCTCGTCCGGGACCACTGGCGCAAGCTGGAGCGCGAACGCAGGGCCGTACGCCGTGCCACCACCGAGGCGGCCGTCCGCCCCCACACCGAACAGGCCGATCCGTCGGTGCGGCTGCTGGTGCAGTCGCTGCCCGAACGACTGCGCGTCCCGATCCTGCTGCACTACTACGCTGACATGCCGATCCGGGAGGTGTCCGAACTGACCGGGCGCAAGGAAGGAACCGTCAAGGCCGATCTCCACGCGGCCCGGGAACTGCTCCGTGTCCACCTGAGGAGAAGCCTTGACCACACGCTTTGACGACGGCCCGGAGTCCGGACCCGACGACCCCCTAGCGGTCATCCTGCGACCGTCCTCCGAATTCCTCGGACCGCCCGCCGGCCGTTACGAGGCGGTCCGCCGTGCCGCGGCCCGCCGCAGGCTGCTGCGGGCCGCGGCCGGGCTCGGCGTGTCCTGCGCCGTCGCCGCCCTCGTCGCGCTGCCCCTCCACCTGGCGGCGCCCTCGGCCCCCGCCTCCCCGACGGTCCCCCTTGCACCTCCGCCCGCCGACGGCCGTACGGCGCCTCCCGCCCCGTCGCCGACCCCCACTCCGTCCGCGTCGCCCGTCCCCTCGCGGCCCACCGGATCGGTCACGTCCCGTCCCACCCGGAGCCGACAGACCGAGGAGTCCCGTACCCCGGACGGCCGGGTCGTGCCCACCCCCGCCGCCTCGGCGACGCCGACCGTCGCGCCGTCGGCGGTCCGGAGCGGGGCGAGCACACCCGAGAGCGGCCCCCGGCGGTAGCCCCCGGCGGCAACCGGGCCGCGGTCAGGGCGCGGTGACCCGCCGGGCGGCGTGCGTGGCGATGCGTGTGGCGACGTACTCCGTACCGGCCACGAACCGCATCATCGGCCCGTACGTCGGGGCGGCGAGCGAGCCGGCGAAGTACAGGCCGGGGACGGAGGATTCGAAGCCCGCCTTCAGACGAGGTGCCTTCGACCCCGGGACGCACGCCAGGGCGCCGCGCACCGTGGGGGACAGGAAGGGCACCGCGTCCAGGTCGAGCCGGTAGCCCGTGGCCGCGAGCACATGGTCGACGGTGAGGGCCTCGGACGCACCGCGTGGCCCGGCGACCTCCAGGCGCACCCCGGACCGGGCGGCCTCGGCCCGGGTGACACGGCACGAGGTGCGTACCCGGAAGACGCCCTCCACGCGGTCCCGCAGCCACCAGCCGCCCGACGGCCCGAGCGCCCGCCGGAACAGCAGCATCCGGACCGCGGCGGGCAGCCGCCGCACCGCGCCCGGAGCCCTGCACACCGCGGCCAGGATCCAGCCCGTGCCCAGCGGTGAATAGGGCCGGGCCATCCGCCGCCACCGGGCGCGGGCCGGGCCCGGCGTCCTGCCCCACAGCACGTGGTCCTCGCGGACCAGTACCTGCACCTCGGCGCCGGCCTCGTGCAGCAGCGCGGCGCTCTCCAGCGCCGACTGGCCGCCGCCGATCACGGCGACGCGCCGGCCGGCGTACGGCGACAGGTCGGTGTGATGGCTCGTGTGCGACACGAGAGCCCCGCGCCCCGCTCCGTCGGGGCACAGGTGCATCAACTCCGCGGGAACATGGGCGAGTCCGTTCAGGCCGGTGGCCACGACCACGGCCGCGGCGGTGAGTTCCCGGCCGTCGTCCAGCCGGACCGTGAACCCGGAGTCCGTCGTGGCCCGGTCGACGCTCACCACCCGGGCGGGGTCCACCTCGCCGACGTGGTGCTTCTGGAACCATTGCCCGTAGCGCACGAAGACGTCGCACGGGATCGGCGTGAGTTCGGTCAGTTCCGGTTCGCCGTGTGCGCGGCGGAAGTCCGCCAGCCGGGCACCGGGTACCGGGGCGGACAGATCGACGGCGTCCGGTGTCGACTTCAGGAACATTCCGGTGGCCATGGCGTGCCGCCAACTGCCCAGCGTCTCACCGAAGACGAGCACCGCTACGCCGGTGGCCCGCAGGTGTGCCGCCACCGACAACCCGTACGGGCCGGCCCCGATCACGACGACCGGAGGCGGTCCACTCCCCGCGAACGCCCGCTCCCGGGCAGGGCGTTGCTCAGGAAGCGACTGCGTCATGCATCCCCCCGCTGGTCCCCGCGCCGCCTTCCCCAAGGCGGCGCGACACGTCGGGATGGCGCGTCCGCAGAGTTCTCGTCGCGCCCGTCCCCCCTCCGCCGCTCAGTGTCGCCCGTATCCCGCCGTCGCACAGCGATATCGGCGCACGTTGCCCAAAACATGGTCGAACCGTGAACATGCGAGACCTCGCGGTTCCCTGCCGCCCCATCGGACACGGCAGACGCGTACGCGAAGGGCGCCGGGCGCCGCCCGTGGACCAGGGCAGCGTGCCGGGCGCCGGTGGTGGATCCGGAGCGCCCGGGTCCGGCGGGGGGCCGGAGCCTGCACCGGCCCCCCGCCGTGGCGTCAGCCCTGGCCGAGCAGCTTGTTCATCTCGGTGATCTCGGCGTTCTGGGCCGTGATGATGTCGTCGGCCATCGACGTGGCAGACCCCGACCTGCCCTTGGCCTTCTCGGTGCCGGCCATCTCGACGGCGCCCTTGTGGTGCTCGACCATCATGGTCAGGAACATGGTGTCGAACTCCTCGCCGGAGGCGGCCTTCAGCGCGTCCATGTCCTTGGTGGACATCATTCCGGACATGCCGGAGTGGCCGGAGTGGTCCATGCCGGGCATGGAGGCCGCGGAATCCGCGGCCGGCACCTTCGCGCCCCAGGACCTCAGCCAGCCGGTCATGGTCGCGATCTCCGGGTCCTGGGCCTTCTCGATACGCGCGGCGAGGTCCTTGACCTCGGCGGAGGCGGCCCGGTGGGAGGCGAGCGCCGCCATCTCCACTGCCTGCCGGTGGTGCGGGATCATGCCCTGCGCGAAGGAGACGTCCTGCGCGTTGTGGGGGCCGGCGGACGGGTCGGCGCTCGTGGACGGGGAGGCCGCGGAGTGACCTGAGTGGCCGCCGTCGCCGCCGCAGGCGGTGAGGACGAGCGCGGCGGTCGCGGTGACCGCGACGAGAGCGGCGCGGCGTGCGCGGGTCGACTTGTCGGACATGCGTGAACTCCTGCAAAGGGAAGGTGACGTACTGATCCGGGCGTGCGTGAGCGCCGCGCCGGTGTCGGCGCGGTGCCGGGTGCCTCTAGATCCGCAGGAGTTGGAGTTCGGCGAGTGAGGGGGGCGCGCGTGCGCCGTCGGGCGCATCGGCCGTCGACGGGCACGCCGCGTCGGCGCGGGCGGGGACGGCCGTCGGGTCGGGCGCGAGCGCGGGCAGCACCGGTCCGCCGCCGACGGCCCCCGACGCGCAGGTCGAGTCGGCGTGCCGGACGTGGCTTCCGCCGCAGTGGCCGTCGGGGCAGTCGTCGTGCGGGGTGGCGGTGGCCGCCATGGGCCGGGCGTGACGGTGCTCCGGGACACCGCCGCCGGGGGCGAGGGCGTGCATGCCCAGCAGCCCGGCGAGCAGGCCTAGGACGAGCAGCGCCCGCCACCGCCGCACGGGCGGCCGGGGAGCGGGGGCCTGCTCGCGGCTCTTCATCGGCTTCATCCTAGGGCCTGCCGGAACAGTGCCCGGCGTCGCCCGGAGGGGTGGCCCGGCACCATGCCTGGCGTCGCGGGACGGACGGCACACCGGGCGTCCGGTGCGCACGCCCGGTGTGCCGGGTGCTGTACTCGGGGCCGCGTCCGGTGCGGCGAGCTCGCGTGCGGGGCGTCGCCGGGCAGGGTGGGAAGGGTCGGACAGGCCGTGCGCGGCACGGGCCCGCCGGGGTCGGGAGGCCGTCGTGGAGTGGGGTCCTCGCCCCATAAGGCCGCCTTATGGGGTCATAGCCCGGACCCGACTACTGACTTAGGCTTGCCTTAGCTTAGGCTTCCCGTCGAGTCCGCCTGCCCCTGCTCGAAGGGAACCTGATCATGCCTCGCCCTCTGCGGGTAGCCATTGTCGGAGCCGGCCCGGCCGGGATCTACGCCGCCGACGCGCTGCTGAAATCCGCAGTGGCCGCCGAGCCCGGAGTGTCCATCGACCTCTTCGAGCGGATGCCGGCCCCGTTCGGTCTGATCCGTTACGGCGTCGCGCCCGACCACCCCCGCATCAAGGGCATCGTGACGGCCCTGCACCAGGTGCTCGACAAGCCGCAGATCAGGCTCTTCGGCAACGTCGACTACCCGCGGGACCTCAACCTGGACGACCTGCGCGCGTTCTACGACGCGGTGATCTTCTCCACGGGCGCCACCGCCGACCGGGCGCTCGACATACCCGGCATCGACCTCGACGGCTCGTACGGAGCGGCGGACTTCGTCTCCTGGTACGACGGACACCCGGACGTGCCGCGGACCTGGCCGCTCGACGCGCGCAAGGTCGCCGTCCTCGGCGTCGGCAACGTGGCGCTCGACGTGGCACGCGTGCTGGCCAAGACCGCGGACGAGCTGCTGCCGACCGAGATCCCGCCGAACGTGTACGAGGGACTCAAGGCCAACCAGGCCCTGGAGGTCCACGTCTTCGGCCGTCGCGGCCCCGCCCAGGCGAAGTTCAGCCCGATGGAGCTGCGGGAGCTCGACCACTCGCCGAACATCGAGGTCATCGTCGACCCCGAGGACATCGACTACGACGAGGGCTCCATCGCCACCCGGCGCGGCAACAAGCAGGCCGACATGGTCGCCAAGACCCTGGAGAACTGGGCCATCCGCGACACCGGGGACCGCCCGCACAAGCTGTTCCTGCACTTCTTCGAGTCGCCCTCCGAGATCCTCGGGGAGGACGGCAAGGTCGCCGGACTGCGCACCGAGCGCACCGCCCTCGACGGCACCGGCAACGTGAAGGGCACCGGGGAGTTCAAGGACTGGGACGTCACCGCCGTCTACCGCGCCGTCGGTTACCTGTCCGACAGCCTGCCCAAGCTGCCCTGGGACGTCGACTCGGGCACGGTCCCCGACGAGGCCGGCCGCGTGATCGAGGACAGCGGGGAGCACCTCCGGTCGACGTACGTCACCGGCTGGATCCGGCGCGGCCCGGTGGGTCTGATCGGTCACACCAAGGGTGACGCCAACGAGACGGTCGCCAGCCTGCTGGACGACCACGCGAACGGCCGGCTGCAGACCCCGGTGTCGCCGGAGCCGGAGGCCGTGGACGCGTTCCTCGCGGAGCGGGAGGTGCGCTTCACCACGTGGGACGGCTGGTACCGGCTCGACGCCGCGGAGAAGGCGCTGGGTGAGCCGCAGGGCCGCGACCGCGTGAAGATCGTCGAGCGTGAGGACATGCTCAAGGCGAGCGGCGCCTAGGACTTCGGCTGCAGCACGCGAGGCCCGGACCATGACGGTCCGGGCCTTCGTCGTTCCCGGCGCGGCCGGCCCGTCGCTCGGCCGGGGGCAGTTTTGAACACGTTCAAGAGTGGGCGTACGCTGCTGCCATGAGCGACAGAGCCGCCCTCCTCAAGGGCATCCGCGCATGGCTGGTCTTCTTTGTCGTCTGCCTGGTGCTCAGCGGCGCCACGGCCTTCCCCCTGGTGCACGAACTGCGCTGGACGGAGGATCTGTTGAGGTCCCTGTCCGTGCCGGAGCACCTGCCCGCACTGACGGACTGGATCGAACGGGTGCGGCAGGGGCTGGACGCCGCCGACTCCGACTACCCGTTCCTGCTGTACGGCACGGACTGGCTGGCCTTCGCCCACCTGGTGATCGCCACCGCGTTCTGGGGGCCCTACCGTGACCCGGTCCGCAACATCTGGGTCGTCGAGTTCGGCATGATCGCCTGCGCCGGCATCGTCCCCCTCGCCCTGATCTGCGGACCGATCCGCGGAATTCCCTTCTGGTGGAGCGTGATCGACATGTCCTTCGGTGTCCTCGGAGTGATCCCGCTCCACATCGTCCGCAAGAGGATCAAGCGGCTGGAGGCGCTCACCGCGAACCCCGCCCCTTCGCCGGCTCCCGGTCCGCACGTCCCTCCGGCTCCGGCTGCCTGAGCGCGGCCATCGCGATCCGCTGGGCCACCGGGTTCATGGACTCGCCTTTCGCGTCGGTGGAGTTCACCGAGTAGACGAGGGTGCGCGACAGGTCCCTGGTGGCCGCGACGGCCGTGCTGTAGCCGTACCGGGCACCCGACTTGAGCCAGTAGACCGTGCCGCCGTACTCGAAGCGCTGGAGCCCCGCGCTCATGTCGGCGCCCTCGATGCCCGCCGGCACGGTGAACATCTCCTCCAGCTGCGGTCCAGGGACGAGGTCTCCGCGGAAGAGATGGGTGATCAGCCGTTCCAGGTCGGCGGTCGTCGAGACCATGTCGCCGGCCGCCCACCGGTCCGCCTGGTTCCAGTCGGTGACATCGACGAACTCCGTCGTGCCGTCCGCCTTCCGCACGGCCTGGTACCCGTGGTTGTGCGGCCCGTGGATACGGGGATCCGTGCCGGGGAAGTACGTGTGGCGCATCCCGGCGGGCCGCAGGATCCGGCGGTCCGCCTCGTGCGCGTACGAGTGGCCGGTCACCTTCTCGATCAGCATGCCGAGGACGGTGTAGTTGATGTTCAGGTAGTCCTGCCGGCTCCCCGGCCGGAACTCCGGCCCCTTGGCCACCGCCGAGGCCACGACCTGTCGCGGCGTGAGCGTGTCGAAGCGGTGCGCGTACACGTCCTCGAAGGAGTCGCCGAAGCCGTCGCCCGCCTGGATGCCGCTCGTGTGGTTCAGCAACTGGCGTACGGAGACGGGCTCGAAGGCGGACGTCAGCAGCCCGGGGAGATAGCGCTGCACCGGCGCGTCCAGGTCCACCCTGTCCTCGGCCGCCAGCTGGAGGACGACCGCCGCGGTGACGACCTTCGTGGTGGACCCTGCCCGGAACCGGCCGTCCGGGTCGGCCGCCCGCCCGCTCCGCAGATCGTGCACGCCCGCGCTGCCGCGCCACGCGCCGTCGGTGCCACCGACGCGCACGAGCGCGGCGGTCGCGTCCCCGTCCGGGAGGCCGGCCAGCGCGGCACGCAGCGCCCCGGCGTCGGGTCCGCCCGTCCGCTGCGCGTTCGCCACGGGGCCCCGGGCGGTGGGGGAGGCGAACGCGGGCGCGCTCAGCGGTCCGGCGGCGAGGCCGAGACAGACAGCGGCGGCGACGACAACTGCGGTACGGCGGTGGGGCATCGGGCACTCCTGCGGGCGGTGGGACGGTCGAGGTCGATGCCGTTCATCCTCCGGCCGCCTGCTGCCCGCCGGATCCTCACCAGGGAGGGGGCGGTCCCTGGCGCCCGCCCGAGGGTCGCCCCTAAGGGCCGCGCCGAGCCCCGCCCGCAAGACCCCTTCCTCCAGCGGCCGTTCGTGCCCGCCCTCACGTCCGGCCCGTCCCTCGGAACCCCCGTACCGTCACCCCCCTGCCCCCTCGGCCCGCTCCTGCGCGGCCATCACCTCGTCGCCGTGGACGTGGGCCCAGGCCCCGAACGCCTCGATCGGGTCGAGCAGCGTCCGTCCCAGCCGCGTGAGGCGGTACTCCACCCTGGGCGGCGACCCGCCGTACGCGCACCGGGTCACCAGGCCGTTGAACTCCAGCCTGCGCAGCGTCTGCGTCAGCACTTTCGCGCTGATCCCGCCGATCGCGGCGCGCAGCTCCCCCGGGCGCCGCGGCCCGTGCCGCAGTGCCCACAGCACCACGCAGTTCCAGGTGTTGCCCAGCAGGTCGAAGGCGAGCCGGGCCCGGCAGTCGGCGAGGAACGCGTCGGTGGTCACTTACCGAATGGTGCCCGAGCGGCTTCCTACTGTCGTCCTCGAGCCACGGATCCGGCGACCGCGCGGAGGCCGGCACGGCGACGGCCGCGCACGGATGCGGTGGTGCGACGACGGAAGGGACACGAGGCGGATGAGGATCGGGACGCTCGGCGCGGGGAACATGGCGGACGCGCTCGCCACGCAGTGGGCGCACGCCGGGCACGACGTGTGCGTGGGCGCGCGGGATCCGGGCCGGGCGGCCCGGCTGGCCCGGCGGATCGGCGGGCGCGCCGGAGATCTGCGCGAGGCGGCCGAGTTCGGCACCGACGCGGTGCTGCTCGCACTGCCGTACGCGGCCGTCACCGAGGTCGTCGCGGGCCTCGAAGAACCGCTGCGCGGCAGGGTGCTGATCGACTGCGTCAATCCGGTGGGGCCGGGATTCGTCCTGCGGACCGCGGGCGGACCGTCGGCCGCGGAACGCGTCGCCGCCGCCGCGCCCGGGGCCCACGTGGTCAAGGCGTTCAACCTCTGCCACGAGGACGTCTGGCGGCTGACACCGCCGGTGTTCTCCGGACGTCCGCTCGCGGTCCCACTGTGCGGCGACGACGCGCAGGCGCTCGACGTCGTCCGCCGGCTCGTGCGGGACCTGGGGTGCGAGCCGCTGGACGCGGGCGGGACGGCCAGGGCCGGTCTGCTGGAGGCGACGGCGGCGCTGCTGATCGGACTGTGGGTGGGGGAGGGGGCGGACGCCCAGGCCATCGCCCCGCCGAGGGAGTTCGCGGGCGAGCGCTGACGCCGGGGTCCGCCGGCGCGACGGCCGACGGACCGCGCGACTGCCTCGGTCGCGGCCCGAGATCCGGCTCCGGCCGCGGTCCGAGAGACGGCTCCGGCCGCGGTCCGAGAGACGGCTCCGGTCACGCACCGCGTGGCGCGCGTGATGGTCGGTCGCGGTCCGTGGTGTTCGGCCGCGTGCTGAGT
>NZ_MLCE01000029.1:0-12146 GCF_002300165.1 Streptomyces sp. Tue6028
CGTCGGCCACGCGAAGGCCTCGACCACAGCCCGCACGGGCCACGCGAAGGCCTCGGCCACGCCCCGCGCGGCGCGCGCGACGGCGCTTGGTCGCGGCCCGCGTCGGCCACGCAAAGGCCACGCCCCGCGCGGGGCGTGCCCGTGAACTCCGGTGGCGGGGCGGCCGGTCGTCGCGCGGTGGCCGCACGGGCCCCGGCCGGCTCAGTCCCTGCGCAGGGAGCAGAGCGCGTCGATGCGGTTCGTCGTGATGGAGTCGACCCCCAGGTCGAGCAGGCGCCGCATGGAGCGGCGGGTGTCCGGCGTCCACACGGAGAGCAGGTGGCCGCCGCGGTGGACGCGGGCGGTGAGCTCCCGGGTCACCAGTCCGAAACGGTAGTTGAGCCAGCGCGGACGCACGGCGGCGAGAAGGCCGGGCCGCGGCGGCGCGAGCGTCGTCCAGGTCAGCGCGATCTCCGCGCCGGGATCGGCGGCCCGCACCGCGAGCATCGCCTCGGCGCCGGCGCAGTAGTACACCCGCTCCTCCGCGCCGCACGCCCGGACCACGTCGACGACCGTGCGCGCCGCCCTCACGTCGACCGGGCCGGGCAGATCGACCATGATCCGGCTGTCCCCGGTCGCGGCCAGGGCGTCGGCGAACGTCGGCACGCCACCCCCGGTGAGCCCGCGCACCTCGTCGGAGGAGAGCGAGCGCAGCGGCCGGTCCCGCTCCCACAGCCGCTTCAGCGTCGCGTCGTGCAGCAGGACGGGTACGTCGTCGCGGGTGAGTCGTACGTCGATCTCGACCGCGTCCGCGCCCAGTCGGAGCGCGGAACGCAGGGAGTCGAGCGTGTTCTCACGGACGCGGTAGGGGGCGCCGCGATGGGCCACGGCAGTCACGGTGCGCATGGGCCCATTGTGTCGGGTCAGGGAGTGAGCCAGGCCGAGGCGTAGGTGTCGATCTCGGCGGTGAGGCGGGACTTGCCGTCCGCGTCCAGGAACGAGGCCTCGACCGCGTTCCTGGCGAGGGCGGCGAGACCCTGCTCGTCGAGGGCGAGGAGGCGGGCGGCCACCGCGTACTCGTTGTTGAGGTCGGTGCCGAACATCGGCGGGTCGTCGGAGTTGATGGTGACGGGCACCCCGGCCTCCACGAACTCCCTGAGCGGGTGCTCGTCGAGGGTGCGGACCGCGCGGGTGGCGATGTTGGAGGTCGGGCAGACCTCCAGCGCGATGCGGTGCTCGGCGAGGTGGGCGAGCAGCTTCGGGTCCCGGGCGGAGCTCGTGCCGTGCCCGATGCGCTCCGCGCGCAGGTCGTTCAGCGCGTCCCAGACCGTCTCGGGACCGGTCGTCTCGCCGGCGTGCGGCACGGAACGCAGTCCGGCGGCGATGGCCCGGTCGAAGTACGGCTTGAACTGCGGCCGCGGCACTCCGATTTCGGGCCCGCCGAGTCCGAAGGAGACCAGTCCCTCCGGGCGCAGCCGGTCGTCGGTGGCCAGCCGCACCGTCTCCTCCGCGGCCTCCAGCCCGGCCTCGCCCGGGATGTCGAAGCACCAGCGCAGGACGACGCCGAGCTCGGCCTCGGCGGCCTTGCGGGCGTCCTCGATGGCGTCCATGAAGGCCCGCTCGTCTATGCCGCGGCGCGTGGAGGACCACGGAGTGATCGTCAGCTCGGCGTAGCGGACCTGCTGCCGGGCCATGTCCCGCGCGACCTCGAACGTCAGCAGCCGCACGTCCTCAGGGGTGCGGATCAGGTCGACGACGGACAGGTACACCTGGATGAAGTGGGCGAAGTCCGTGAACGTGAAGTAGTCCGCGAGGGCCTCGGGGTCGGTCGGCACCTTGGAGTCGGGGTGCCGGGCGGCCAGGGCGGACACGATGCGCGGGGAGGCGGAGCCGACGTGGTGCACGTGCAGTTCGGCCTTGGGCAGTCCGGCGATGAAGGCGTGCAGATCGCGGGCGCCGTCGCGTGCGATGTGGTGGTCGGTCAAGGTTCCTCCCCGGAACGGCGTCCCCGACCGTGGTCGGCGGGACGCGGGTGATCGGCTGATCGGTGACTCGGGGATCATCGTAGGCGGACGCCCGAGCGGCCCGGCCCCGGTCCCGGGCCTTAGCATGACGGAACGTACGACTGAGGGGACTCGCGCATGCCCGACGACGCCCGGACGCCGGAAGCGCCCCGTGACGCCGCCGCCTGGGCCTCACCGGGCGGTCCGTCCCCGGACACCGCGCCGCCCAGGTCGGAACGGGCCTCCACGGCGGGCAGAGCTGCCGAGTCGGGAGAATCCCCTCTATCAGGACAGGGCCGGCCCTCGGCGTCGGAGGAGACCCGCGCGCCGGAACAGGCCCCCACGTCGGACCGGCCCCCTGCGCCGGGCCAGGCCCCCGAGCCGGGCCATGACGACGCGTCGGTTCAGGCCCCCGAGCCGGGGTGGCACGACACGTCGGACGGGTCCGCTGCGCCGGGGGAGTACCCCGCACCGGGGGAGACCCGCGGGTCGGTTCAGGGCCCCGAGCCGGGGTGGCACGACACGTCGGACGGGTCCGCTGTGCCGGGGGAGTACCCCGCACCGGGGGAGACCCGCGGGTCGGTTCAGGCCCCCGAACCGGGGTGGGTCCACCCCTCGGACCCGCCCGCCGTGCCGGGCGAGCACCCCGCGCCGACCGCGCCCCGCACGTGGCGGCCGGGCCCCGTGCCGGAGCGCGCGGGAGCGGACCCGGTGTCGCTCGGCAAGCCCGATCGCACCCCGCCGGAGGCGTTCGACCCGTGGGCTCCGCCCGCGGAACCCACGGACACGGTGCCCTCCGGGTGGGGCTCCGCACCGGCGCCGCACCCCGTGCACGACGGGCCCACGGTCACCTCCGTGCCCGGAGCACCGGGCCCCGGGACGCCCGGGGCCTGGGACAACCCCTTCGCCCCGCCGCCGCAGTCGGCCTTTCCGAGCGGCCCGACGCCGGGCGCGGTGCCGGGCGCCCCGGGCAACCCCTTCGCGCCCCCCGCGGCCCACACTCCGTACCCCCGGCCCGCCCCGGGAGAGCCGGTCCCGCCGCCTCCGATAGCCCCCGACGGCCCCGGCCGTTTCCCCTACGATCACGACCACGCGCACTACGCCCCCGCCCCGCCGCAGGGCCCCTACCAGGGCTTCCCCGGCTACGGATGGCCGGGGACCCCCGCGCCGAGCAATGGCATGGGCACCGCCGGTCTGGTGCTCGGCATCATCGCGGCGGCCGTGTTCTGCCTGTGGCCGCTCGCCATCGTCCTCGGCGTCCTCGGGGTGATCTTCGGGGCGATCGGGCGGCGCAAGGCGCGTCGGGGCGAGGCCACGAACCCGGGGCAGGCCCTGGCCGGGATCATCTGCGGAGCCGTCGGCATCGCTCTGGGGATCGCGATGCTCGTCTTCCTCATCGTGACCCCCGACGACGGCGGCGACGGCGGCCCGGGTGGTGACGGCGGCTTCTCCACCTCGCTCGTGACCGGGCGGTCCCGGTAGGACACCGCACGGAGACCGCTGCGCGGCGGCGGTCCTTGTGGGCGGCGAGGGATTCGACCGTGTCGGGCGCGCCGCGGGGCGGCGCGCTAGCGGAGCCGGTCCCGGGCCTCCATCAGCGCGAACCCGAGCAGATTGGGTCCCCGCCACCGGGCGGGATCGGCGGCCCGCTCGTCGTCCGCCGCCAGTCCGATGCCCCACACCCGGTCGAGCGGGCTCGCCTCGACGAGCACCCGCTCGCCGGTGCCCAGCAGGAACGCGCGCAGATCGGCGTGGGCCCGGAACTTGTGGACGCTGCCCTCCACCACGATCCCGAACCGCTCGCGCTCCCATATGACGTCGTCGAAGCCGCGCACCAGCCGTCCGGCCTTCTTGGCGAGCGCGGGGTTCGCGGCGTCCAGCGCCAGGCGCTCCGCCTCCGCGTCACCGAACAGCCGTGCCTTCGAGGCCATCATCCAGTGCTCCGCCGTCGCGTATTCGACGCCCTCGACCACGAACGGTGACGGCCACCACTGGCTCAGACAGCTCGCACCCACCCCGCCGTCCGGTCGCGGACGGTGACCCCAGAAGTGCAGGTACTTGACCCTCGCCCCCGATTCGACCTCGCTGACCAGCGCTTCCCAAGAATCGATCTTCCCCATGCACGCCACTGTGGCACGCACCACTGACATTCCGTCCCGCCTTTACCAGCGTGACTCGACACCTGGTCGACAGATTCCGTCGCGTAACCAAAAGGCAACAACGGAATCACTTGTTGGCGTCCCTTAGCTCTGTCAGGATCGGCACTCAAATCGAGCTGGAGCTACGCCGACCCCTCGCGGAGACGGGGAGGACGGCGGAGGAGAGCGACATGCACAATCCGGGCCATCGCTTCCAGGCGCAGGACCGCTTCGCGGACGGCGCGCAGTACATCGCGGGCCGACTGACCAAGGGCACTTCCGGCCGCACGCACGCGGTCGTCGACCCCGCCACCGGCGACGAGGTCTACACGTACGAGCTGGCGGGCACCGCCGACGTCGACGCGGCCGTCGCCGCCGCGCGCGAGGCGTTCCCCGGCTGGTCGGGCGCCACCCCGGGCGAGCGCTCCGACGCGCTGCACCGTTTCGCCGCCGTGCTCGCCGAGCGCGCCGAGGAGTTCGCCCAGGCCGAGTCCCTCCAGTGCGGCAAACCGCTCAAGCTGACGCGCGAGTTCGACGTGCCGGGCACCATCGACAACGCCGCGTTCTTCGCGGGCGCGGCCCGGCATCTCCAGGGCCAGTCCGCGGGGGAGTACTCCGGCGACCACACGTCGTACGTCCGCCGTGAGGCGATCGGCGTCGTCGGCTCCATCGCGCCGTGGAACTACCCGCTCCAGATGGCCGCCTGGAAGATCCTCCCGGCCATCGCCGCGGGCAACACGATCGTCCTGAAGCCGGCCGAACTGACCCCGCTCACCTCGCTCCTGTTCGCCGAGGCGGCCACGCAGGCGGGGATCCCGGACGGTGTCGTCAACATCGTCACGGGCCTGGGCAAGGAGGCCGGCGAACACCTCGTCGGGCACCCCGACGTCGCGATGACCTCCTTCACCGGGTCCACCGCCGTCGGCAAGCGGGTCGCCGAGATCGCCACCTCGACCGTCAAGCGGCTGCACCTGGAACTGGGCGGCAAGGCCCCCTTCGTGGTCTTCGACGACGCCGACCTGGACGCCGCCGTGCACGGCGCGGTCGCCGGGTCGCTCATCAACACGGGCCAGGACTGCACGGCCGCCACGCGCGCGTACGTACAGCGGCCCCTCCACGACGAGTTCGTGCGCCGGACCGCCGCCCTGATGGAGAGCGTGCGGCTGGGCGACCCGTTCGCCCCCGGCACCGACCTCGGCCCGCTGATCTCGCACGCCCAGCGCGACCGCGTCGCCGGTTTCGTCGACCGGGCCCGCGGCTACGCGCGCGTGGTGACCGGCGGGGTCGTCCCCGAGGGCGACCTCAAGAGGGGTGCGTACTATGCGCCCACACTCGTCGCCGATGCCGCCCAGGACAGCGAGATCGTGCAGGCGGAGATCTTCGGTCCGGTGCTCGTCGTGCTGCCCTTCGACACCGACGACGAGGGCATCGCCCTCGCCAACGACACCCCGTACGGGCTCGCCGCCTCCGCCTGGAGTCGTGACGTCTACCGGGCGAACCGGGCGACCCGCGAGATCAAGGCGGGCTGCGTCTGGGTCAACGACCACATTCCGATCATCAGCGAGATGCCGCACGGGGGCTACAAGGCGTCCGGCTTCGGCAAGGACATGTCCACGTACTCCTTCGAGGAGTACACACAGGTCAAGCACGTCATGTTCGACAACACCGCGGTGGCCGAGAAGGACTGGCACCGCACCATCTTCGGGGACCGGCCCTAGCCGGTGCGACGTTCGGCCACGGCCGAGCGGCAGACCAGGCCGCGAGCACGGCCGCGACCCTTCCGAAAGGGCATTCAGAGCATGGAGCACCACGAGCCCGAACGCCTGTCCCCGGTTCAACTGGCCGCGATGCGGCGCAGCTTCCGGAACGGCAGGGCCTCCCTCACCCGTCGTTCGCTGCTGCGCGCCTCCGCGGGCGGAGCCCTCGCCGTGGGCGGTCTCGGGGCACTGAGCGGCTGCGGGATCCCCGCGGCGGGCAAGACGCAGGGCGGCACGTCCGCCGAGGACCACTCGGCCAAGGAGAAGACCGTCAACTTCTCCAACTGGACCGAGTACATGGACGTGGACGACAGCGAGAAGCACCACCCCACGCTCGACGCGTTCGCCCGGCGGACCGGCATCAAGGTCAAGTACACCGAGGACATCAACGACAACAACGAGTTCTTCGGGAAGATCAAGCCGCAGCTCTCCGCGGGCCAGGACACCGGACGCGACATCATCGTCCTCACCGACTGGCTGGCGGCCCGCCTGATCCGCCTGGGCTGGGTCCAGAAACTGGATCCGGCCAACCTGCCGCACGCCTACACCAACCTGTCGGCGCAGTTCCGCAACCCCGACTGGGACCCGGGCCGCGCCTACTCGTACCCGTGGCAGGGCATCTCCACCGTCATCGCCTTCAACAAGAAGGCGCTCGACGGCATCGAGGTGAAGTCGGTCTCCGACCTGCTCGACAACCCCAAGCTCAAGGGACGCGTCGGCTTCCTGTCGGAGATGCGCGACAGCATCGGCATGACGTTGCTCGACATGGGCAAGGACCCGGAGAAGTTCACCGCCGACGACTTCGACGCGGCGATCGCCCGTATCCAGAAGGGCGTCGACAAGGGCCAGATCCGGCGCTTCACGGGCAACGACTACACGTCCGACCTCACCAAGGGCGACCTGGCGGCCTGCGTGGCCTGGGGCGGTGACATCGTCCAGCTCAAGGCGGACAGCCCGGACGTCGACTTCATCATCCCGGACAGCGGATACATGACGTCGACCGACAACATGCTGATCCCGAACAAGGCGCGCCACAAGACGAACGCCGAGCGGCTCATCGACTACTACTACGAGCCCGAGCCGGCGGCCCAACTCGCCGCGTACATCAACTACGTGTCGCCCGTCGACGGAGTGAAGCCCTACCTCGCGAAGATCGACAAATCCGCGGCGGACAATCCGCTGATCATTCCCGACAAGGTCATGGCCGCGAAATCGCATTCCTTCCGCGCACTGTCGCCGAAGGAAGAGACGGCCTACGAAGCGAAGTTCGCGAAGCTCACAGGGGCGTGACGATGATGACGACAGACAACAGCGGCGACGTCCGCCTCTCCGGGATCAGCAAGACGTACGGCTCCTTCACGGCCGTGCACCCGCTCGACCTGACCGTGCCGCAGGGCTCGTTCTTCGCCCTGCTCGGCGCCTCCGGCTGCGGCAAGACCACCACCCTGCGCATGATCGCCGGCCTGGAGGACCCGACCTCGGGCACCGTCTTCCTCGGCGACCAGGAGGTCACCCACCTGCCGCCGTACAAGCGCCCGGTGAACACGGTCTTCCAGTCCTACGCCCTCTTCCCGCACCTCGACATCTTCGAGAACGTCGCCTTCGGTCTGCGCCGGCGCGGCATCAAGTCGGTGAAGAAGCAGGTGGAGGAGATGCTCGACCTGGTGCAGCTGGGCGAGCAGGCACGCAAGAAACCGCACCAGCTCTCCGGTGGCCAGCAGCAGCGCGTCGCCGTGGCCCGCGCGCTGATCAACCACCCCAAGGTGCTGCTCCTCGACGAGCCCCTCGGTGCCCTCGACCTCAAGCTGCGCCGCCAGATGCAGCTGGAGCTCAAGCGGATCCAGACCGAGGTCGGCATCACCTTCGTCCACGTCACGCACGACCAGGAGGAGGCCATGACGATGGCCGACACGGTCGCCGTGATGAACGCGGGCCGCGTCGAACAGCTCGGCGCGCCCACCGACCTGTACGAGAACCCGCAGACCACCTTCGTCGCCAACTTCCTCGGCACCTCCAACCTCATCGAGGCCGAGGTCGACTCCCGCAGCGGCGACGAGATAGTCCTCAAGGCGGGCGGCGGCAAGCTCACCCTGCCCGAGGCGCGATGTTCCGCCCCGGCGACCACCGGCGGCAAGGTGCTGGTCGGGGTGCGCCCGGAGAAGATCTCCCTCACGCACGCCGAGGACGCCGGCGAGATCCCGGCCGGCCGCAACCGCATCACGGGCCGCATCGCCGACTCCAGCTTCATCGGCGTCTCCACGCAGTACGTGATCGACAGCCCGGTCTGCCCCGAGTTCGAGGTCTACGCCCAGAACATCGACCGCGACTCCCGGCTCGTGCCCGGCGCCGAAGTCGTCCTGCACTGGAACCCGGCCCACACCTTCGGCCTGGACGCGGCTCAGGACATCGACGCGGGCGTCGAGGAGGAGGCCGCCTGATGTCGACGCTCACGGAGGCGCCGCCGCCTCTCGACCCCACCGTCACGAAGACCCCGGAGAACAAGCCCCCGCGCAAGAGGGGCCGCTTGACGCCGTACTGGCTGCTCCTGCCCGGCATCCTGTGGCTGCTGGTCTTCTTCGCGCTGCCGATGCTCTACCAGGCCTCCACGTCCGTGCAGACGGGCTCGCTGGAGGACGGCTACAAGGTCACCTGGCACCTCGCGACCTACTGGGACGCCCTGTCCGAGTACTGGCCGCAGTTCGTGCGCTCGGTGCTCTACGCGGGCTCCGCGACGATCCTGTGTCTGCTGCTGGGGTACCCGCTGGCGTATCTCATCGCGTTCCGCGCGGGCCGCTGGCGCAACCTGATCATGATCCTGGTGATCGCGCCGTTCTTCACCAGCTTCCTGATCCGCACGCTGGCCTGGAAGACCATCCTCGCCGACGGCGGCCCGGTCGTCGGCGCCCTCAACTCGCTGCATGTCCTGGACGTCACCAGCTGGCTCGGCATGACGTCGGGGGACCGCGTCCTGGCCACGCCCCTCGCGGTGGTCTGCGGTCTGACGTACAACTTCCTGCCGTTCATGATCCTTCCGCTCTACACCTCGCTGGAGCGCATCGACGGGCGGCTGCACGAAGCGGCGGGCGACCTGTACGCCAAGCCGTTCACGACCTTCCGGAAGGTCACCTTCCCGCTGTCGATGCCCGGTGTCGTCTCCGGCACGCTGCTCACGTTCATTCCGGCGTCCGGCGACTACGTGAACGCCGAACTCCTCGGCTCCACCGACACCCGCATGATCGGAAACGTCATTCAGACGCAGTTCCTGCGTGTGCTCGACTATCCGACGGCCGCCGCCCTCTCGTTCATCCTCATGGCGGCGATTCTCCTCATGGTCACCCTCTACATCCGCAGGTCCGGGACGGAGGATCTGGTTTAAATGGCCTTCGTCAACTGGCTCAAGCGCCATCTCGTCGTCATAGCGGGACTGGTGACGCTCGGATACCTGCTCCTGCCGAACGTCATCGTCACGGTGTTCTCCTTCAACAAACCGAAGGGACGCTTCAACTACGAATGGCAGCAGTTCTCCACGGACGCCTGGAAGGATCCGTGCGGCGTCGCCGACATGTGCGGCTCGCTCTCGATCAGCCTCCAGATCGCCCTGTGGGCGACGGTCGGAGCGACCGTCCTCGGCACGATGATCGCCTTCGCGCTGGTCCGCTACCGCTTCCGGGCGCGTGGCGCGATCAACTCGCTGATCTTCCTGCCGATGGCGATGCCCGAGGTCGTCATGGCGGCCTCGCTGCTCACGCTCTTCCTCAACCTCGGTGCCCAGCTGGGCTTCTGGACGATCCTGATCGCCCACATCATGTTCTGCCTCAGCTTCGTCGTCACCGCGGTCAAGGCACGAGTGATGTCGATGGACCCGCGCCTGGAACAGGCGGCGCAGGACCTGTACGCCGGTCCCGTGCAGACCTTCCTCCGGGTCACCCTGCCCATCGCGGCACCCGGTATCGCGGCGGGCGCGCTGCTGTCCTTCGCGCTCTCCTTCGACGACTTCATCATCACCAATTTCAACGCGGGTTCGACCGTCACCTTCCCCATGTTCGTGTGGGGATCGGCGCAGCGCGGAACACCCGTTCAGATCAATGTCATCGGTACGGCCATGTTCCTCGTCGCCGTACTGTTCGTCCTGGCCGGCATGGTCGTAGGAAATCGCCGGAACAAGCAAAAGGCATAACGCTCGTAGGGAGTTGAAATCATGGCCCCTAGCGCCATGACCCGTGGTAATCAGTGGACGAAGTCTCTTTCCGACGTCCAGCCGGTCTCGTACTGGCTGGACGACCCCGGCAAGCCCCACCCCGAGCCCGCGCTCACCGGCGTCGAGACCTGTGATCTGCTCGTCGTCGGCGGTGGCTACAGCGGACTGTGGACCGCGCTGCTCGCCAAGGAGCGCGATCCCGGGCGCGAGGTGGTCCTCGTCGAGGGCCGTGAGGTGGGCTGGGCCGCCTCCGGCCGCAACGGCGGCTTCTGCGCCGCTTCGCTCACGCACGGCCTGGCCAACGGTCTCACCCGCTGGCCGGACGAGATCGGCAAGCTGGAGGAGCTGGGCGCCCGCAACCTCGACGAGATCGAGGCGACGGTCGCCCGCTACTCCCTCGACTGCGACTTCGAGCGCACCGGCGAGATCGACGTCGCCACCGAGCCGCACCAGGCGTCCGAACTGCGTGACTGGCACGAGGAACTGGAGCGGGCCGGCCTCGCCGACGGCGTCGAGTTCCTGGACACCGACGCGGTGCGGGAACAGGTCGACTCACCGACCTTCCTGGCCGGTCTGTACGACCGCCGGGGCGTCGCCATGCTCCACCCGGCCAAGCTGGCCTGGGGCCTGAAGGAGGCGTGTCTCCGGCTCGGCGTGCGGGTGTACGAGCACACGCCCGCGCTCCAGCTGAAGGCGTACGGCGCGGGGATGGCCGTCCGTACCCCGTACGGCTCGGTCCGCGCCCGCCGGGTCGCCCTCGGCACCAACATCTTCCCGAACCTGGTCAAGCGCGTCCGCTCCTACACCGTCCCGGTCTACGACTACGCCCTGATGACCGAGCCGCTGACGGCCGACCAACTGGCGTCCGTCGGGTGGAAGAACCGCCAGGGCCTCGGCGACTCGGCCAACCAGTTCCACTACTTCCGGCTGTCGGCCGACAACCGGATCCTGTGGGGCGGCTACGACGCGATCTACCCGTACGGCGGGCGGGTGCGCGCCGAGTACGACGACCGCCCGGAGACGTACGCGAAGCTCGCGGAGCACTTCTTCACCTGCTTCCCGCAGTTGGAGGGCGTCCGCTTCACGCACGCCTGGGGCGGCGCCATCGACACCTGCTCGCGCTTCTCGGCCTTCTTCGGCACCGCCCACCAGGGCAAGGTCGCGTACGCGGCCGGATACACGGGCCTCGGCGTGGGGGCGACACGGTTCGGCGCGGACGTGATGCTCGACCTGCTGGCGGGGGAGCGCACGGAGCGCACCGAACTGGACATGGTCCGCAGGAAGCCGCTGCCGTTCCCGCCCGAGCCCTTCGCCTGGACCGGGATCGCCCTGACCAAGTGGTCGCTGGCGCGGGCGGACACGCACGGCGGCCGGCGCAATCTGTGGCTGCGGACGATGGACAGGCTGGGGCTCGGCTTCGACAGCTGACCCCGGCGGACGGGGCGGGCCGACCGGCGGAAGGGGCGCGTGGAAGCGTTCCCGATCCGTCGGCGTACGCCCTGCTCGCGCGGTGTGACCCGGTTCACTGCCCACAAGGAGCCGGAACCCGCGTAATGCCCGGCCCGAACCTCCCTCTCCCCTGTGACGCGACCGGCGTCGCAGCAGAGAGAGAGGTTCCGTCATGACAGGGGCGAAGGCGGCGGTCGAGTGGCTGACGTCGGTGGCACCGGACCCCGAGGCCTGCCGATGGGAGTGGGAGCGCAATCCGATGGGGGTCGCGCTGCTGCCCGCCGGCCGGGCCTGGGACGTGCTCATCCTGCCGGGCGAACTCGGCTACCCGACGCTCGACGTGCTCACCCGGGTGATCGACCGGCCGGGGCCCGTGCTCGTCGACTTCGGTGACGCCCGGATGGGGTTCTTCGTGCCCGCGGGCACCGCGGCGCGGTGGCTCGGCACCGGGGTGCGTACGGCGGGCAGCGGCACGTGGATCGTGGTGCCGTACCCGGGCCGGTCGACCGGCGGGGTCCGCTGGCTGGTCCCGCCCGACGGCTCCGGCACGCTCACCGATCCGGCACTGCTCGAACTGGCCATGCACGAGGCGGTGGCGGGGCCGGCCGGGAACGAGGGCCGC
>NZ_MLCE01000029.1:13179-94793 GCF_002300165.1 Streptomyces sp. Tue6028
GGGGGTTGCGTTGGGATCAGCCCGGGTCCGCGGCGCCCGGCACGGCACCTCGCCGTGTTGTCGGACCACCCGAGTACGCCCAGTACGCGGATGATCCTCCGCCTTGCGATGCACCGCACCGGACGCCGCGGCCCGATCCGACCTGATCCAAATGCCCCCAGGGGCACGCGGGCGGGTCCGGCGCCTGTCAGAGGTCTTGACAACCGAATTGGTCTGGACCAAGTTGGGCGCGCTCCACCCTCCCATTTCCCCCATGCCCGGAGGCAGTTGTGGATCGCACCGGACGCACCGGACCGTTCTCGCGTCGCAGACTCATCGCCGTGTGCACGGCGACCGCCCTGGCCGTGCCCGGCCTTGCCGCGCTCTCGTCGACCGCCCGTGCGGCCGACGCGGACCTCGCTCGCAACGGCGGGTTCGAGTCGGGCCTGGACGGCTGGACCTGCACGGCGGGCAGCACCGTCACCTCACCCGTCAGGAGCGGCAGTTCGGCGCTGAAGGCGACCCCGGCCGGCAGCGACTACGCGCAGTGCTCGCAGACCGTGACCGTCAAACCCGACGCGCAGTACACCCTCTCCGGCTACGTCCGGGGCAGTTACGTCTATCTCGGCGCCACCGGCACCGGCACCACCGACGTCTCCACCTGGACCCAGTCGGCCGCCGACTGGCAGAAGCTGGCCACGACCTTCCGCACCGGCCCCTCCACCACCAAGGTCACGATCTACACGCACGGCTGGTACGGCACCGGCACCTACTACGCCGACGACGTCTCCCTGGTCGGCCCCGGCGTCGACGCGGGGCAGCCGCCCGCCGCGCCCACCGGCCTGACCGTCGGCACCGTCAGCTCCTCGTCCGTCGCCCTGTCCTGGTCCGCGGTGGCCGGCGCGACCGGGTACGCCGTCTACCGCGACGGAGCCAAGGTCCAGACCGTCACCGGCACCTCGGCCACCGTGAGCGGACTGACGCCGTCCACCGCGTACTCCTTCCAGGTCGCCGCGACGAACGACGCCGGCGAGTCCGCGAAGTCCTCGACGGTCACCGCCACCACCTCGGCGGGCTCCGGCGGCGGCTCCTCGGACCTCCCCCCGCACGCCCTCGTCGGCTACCTGCACGCCAGCTTCGCCAACGGCGCCGGCTACACCCGCATGGCCGATGTGCCCGACAGCTGGGACGTCATCGACCTCGCCTTCGGCGAACCGACCTCCGTCACCTCCGGAGACATCCGCTTCAACCGCTGCCCGGCCACCGAGTGCCCCACCGTCGAGAGCGACGCCGACTTCAAGGCGGCGATCAAGGCGAAGCAGGCCGCGGGCAAGAAGGTGCTGATCTCGATCGGCGGTCAGAACGGCCAGGTCCAGCTCACCACCACGGCCGCCCGCGACACCTTCGTCTCCTCGGTCTCGAAGATCATCGACACCTACGGCCTGGACGGCCTCGACATCGACTTCGAGGGCCACTCGCTCTCCCTCGACGCGAGCGACACCGACTTCAAGCACCCGACCACACCGGTGGTCGTCAACCTCATCTCGGCGCTGAAGACCCTGAAGGCCAAGTACGGCTCGAAATTCGTCCTGAGCATGGCCCCCGAGACCTTCTTCGTGCAGCTCGGCTACCAGTACTACGGCACGGGCAAGTGGGGCGGCCAGGACCCGCGCGCCGGCGCCTACCTCCCGGTCATCCACGCGCTGCGCGACGACCTGACCCTGCTGCACGTCCAGGACTACAACTCCGGCCCGATCATGGGCCTCGACAACCAGTACCACTCCATGGGCGGCGCGGACTTCCACATCGCCATGACCGACATGCTCCTCACCGGCTTCCCGGTCGCGGGCGACGCGAACAACGTCTTCCCGCCGCTGCGCCCCGACCAGATCGCCATCGGCATGCCCGCCTCCACCAACGCGGGCAACGGCTACGTCGCCCCGGCGGAGGTGACCAAGGCCCTCGACTGCCTCACCAAGAAGACGAACTGCGGCTCGTACGCCACGCACGGCACCTGGCCGGGGCTGCGCGGCCTGATGACCTGGTCGGTCAACTGGGACCGGTTCGGGAGCTGGGAGTTCTCGACGAACTTCGGCCGCTACTTCGGCTGAGGAACATCCACAGTCCCGTCAGCAGCGCCGTGCACAGGCACCAGCTCGCCACCACGTCCAGCGGCCAGTGGTAGCCGCGGCGGACCAGGCCGCAGGCGACCAGGGCGTTGAGGACGAGACAGGCGGCGACCAGGGCGCGACGGGCGCCCGGGCTGCGCAGACGGGGGAGGAGGAGCAGCGTGGCGGTGCCGTAGGCGATGGCGGCCGTGGCCGTGTGGCCGGAGGGGAAGAAGCCCGTGCCGGGACCCATGACCGGGGGGCCCGGACGGGCGACGAGCTCCTTCAGCGGGACGATCAGTGCCGGTACGGCCGCCATCAGCACCGCCGCGGCGGTGGGTGCGAGCCACCAGCGGGCCGCGCCGGCACGGCGGGCGTGGACGGCCACACCGACGAGGACGACGGCCAGGACCGGGACGGCGACGGCGATGTTGCCGAGGTCGGCGAGGATCTCGGCGGTGCGGTCCGGGCGGACCAGCCGGCCGCTGAGGCGCTCGTCCGCCCGGGCGAGCGCGCCATGGGCGGCCACCTGCCAGGTGATCAGCGCGAAGAGGAGAGCCGGAAGGCCGAGGAGGAAGGTCGGCCGCCCCGGAACAGGGGGGGTGGTTCCGGGGCGGCCGTCCTGATCGGATTGCCGCGCGCCCCGGGGGGTTTGGGGCGGGCGACTGTCCGATCGGTGAGGAGATCCGGAGCCGGAAGCCCCGGGTGTGTGCGCGAGGGCACGACCAGGCGGAAGCTGGGGAGGCCCCGACCCGGTGTCACCCACAGTCCCCTGTGGGCGGGGTGTATCTCTCATCTGGGTAGAACCTACGACAGGGGGTGCGGCTCCGACAGACGGAATCGCGTCCCGTCATGCACCTCGCACACGTTCTTCACACGCCCTCACGCCGAGTGCCCCGGCACCGGCACCGACCGGAACCCGGCGGGGCCGGTGGACCGTGTTCCGGTGCCCGGGCGGGTGGGGCGTCAGATGCGGGCGAAGGCCTGCTCGATGATGTCGAGGCCCTCGTTCAGGAGGTCCTCGCCGATGACCAGCGGGGGCAGGAAGCGGAGGACGTTGCCATAGGTGCCACAGGTCAGGACCAGCAGGCCCTCCTGGTGGCAGGCCTTGGCCAGCGCGGCGGTCGCCTCGGGGTTCGGCTCCTTGGTCGCCGGGTCCTTGACCAGCTCGATGGCGATCATGGCGCCACGGCCACGGATGTCGCCGATGATGTCGAACTTCTCCTGCATGGCGGACAGGCGCGACTTCATCGTCGCCTCGATCGCCTTCGCCTTGGCGTTGAGGTCGAGCTCCTTCATCGTCTCGATCGCGCCGAGCGCACCCGCGCAGGCCACCGGGTTGCCGCCGTAGGTGCCGCCGAGGCCACCCGAGTGCGCGGCGTCCATGATCTCGGCGCGGCCGGTGACGGCGGCGAGCGGCAGGCCGCCCGCGATGCCCTTGGCGGTGGTGATCAGGTCCGGGACGATGCCCTCGTCCTCGCAGGCGAACCACTGGCCGGTGCGGCAGAAGCCGGACTGGATCTCGTCCGCGACGAAGACGATGCCGTTGTCCTTGGCGAACTTGCTGATGGCCGGGAGGAAGCCCTTGGCGGGCTCGATGAAGCCGCCCTCGCCGAGGACCGGCTCGATGATGATCGCGGCGACGTTCTCGGCCCCGATCTGCTTGGTGATCATGTCGATGGCCTGGGCGGACGCCTCGGCGCCGGCGTTCTCCGGGCCGGTCAGCCAGCGGTAGCCGTACGCCACCGGAACGCGGTAGACCTCGGGCGCGAAGGGACCGAAGCCGTGCTTGTACGGCATGTTCTTCGCGGTCAGCGCCATCGTGAGGTTGGTGCGGCCGTGGTAGCCGTGGTCGAAGACGACGACGGCCTGGCGCTTGGTGTACGCGCGGGCGATCTTGACGGCGTTCTCGACGGCCTCGGCGCCGGAGTTGAACAGGGCGCTCTTCTTCGCGTGGTCACCGGGGGTCAGCTCGGCCAGCGCCTCGGCGACGGCCACATAACCCTCGTACGGCGTGACCATGAAACAGGTGTGGGTGAAGTCCTGGAGCTGGGCGGAAGCCCGGCGTACGACGGCCTCCGCGCTGGCGCCGACGCTGGTCACGGCGATGCCGGAGCCGAAGTCGATCAGCCGGTTGCCGTCGACGTCCTCGATGATGCCGCCGCCCGCGCGCGTGGTGAACACGGGGAGCACGGAGCCCACACCGGCCGCGACCGCGGCGGTACGGCGGGCCTGAAGCTCCTGCGACTTCGGGCCGGGGATGGCGGTGACGACGCGGCGCTCCTGCGGAAGTGCGGTCATGAGGGGCTCCCTGATGATCTTGCGTGGGGGTGTTTCGGACGCTTGCCTTCTTTTCTCGCAGGCTAGGACGGTAGGTGAGGACTGGGCATGCTCCATGTGGGCGTTGTCCGGGAGGACGCTTGTCCGCGGTGGACATAGCGGAGCAACCGTGCATCCCCGCGAGCCCGGCCGCGTATGCGGTGAACTCCCCTTGCGGGGGCGTTAGATTGACTCGCGGACGGTGGACGGAACGGCTGGTCAGGGGGCAAGGGCGATGAACAGCGACGGGACGCAGGACGCGCGGGGCACGCATGCCGATTCCGTGCCGCGTCCGGCACGGCCGCCCGAGGTGCCCGCGATGCCGCCCCGGCCCGCCCGGGCACCCGGCATGCCGCCACCGCCGGACGGATCCGCCTTCCTGACCTGGCTGCGGGCGCCGCGCCCGGAGGCCGCACCGGGAGTGTGGCGCTTCGGACACCGTCCGCGGCCGGAGCAGGAGCCCGAGCAGATCCCGGCCCGTCAGCTGCTGAGCGGCGCCGTGATCGCCTTCCTGGTCGGATGGCTGGTCTGGTCGCTGCTGTGGAACGGCTACCTGGGCGGCTGGTGGGTCCTGCCGCTGGAACTGTTCACCCCCGACTCCTGGCGGCACAGCGACGACCGCGTCGGCAACGCCTTCCTCTGGTACGGCTACTACACGCTGATCGCCCTCGTCATCATGATCGCCGTGGGTCGGCTGGGCCGATGGGGTGAGGTGTGGCGGCGCTACGGACTGCCGGCCTGGCAGCGCGCCGCACCCGTGAGCGAGCGCCCGCCGGCCCCCGAGGAGGACCCCGCCCAGTGGAACCAACTGCGCGCGGCCGGGGCCGGCGAGGCTGCCGACCGGCTCGCCACCGAGGCCGGCGCCGGGCTGATGCGCGACGTCGACCACGCCCGGATCGCCCGGGCCTGGCAGGGCGTACGCAGCGGACGGCACAGCCTCGCCACCTTCACCGGCGCGGTCCTCAAGGACGGCGCCGCCGCCTGCCTGCACCCTTCCGGGGAGCGTGACCTGCCCGGACGGCTCGCCCGGCACGACCTCGTCACCGGACAGGTGCGGCTCGGCACGACCGCCGACGATCCGCGCAACCCGTACGCCTACCGGGGCACCGGACTCGGCCTCGGCCCCGAGCTGCTCGGCACCTCGCTGCTCGCCGTCGGGCCCGCCGGATCCGGCAAGACCGGTGACGTCGTCTGGCCGCTCGCCGAGTCGCTGTGCCTGCACGCGCTCGCCGGGCGGGCGGCGGTCGTCGTCGTCGGTGCCGCGGGCGCCGGGCTCGGACCCGCCGACGCCTACGACGTCGTCGTACGGATCGGGAAACCCGAGTCCGTGTACGACCTCGACCTGTACGGCGGCACCACCGACCCCGACGAGGCCGCCGCCGTCCTCGCCGAGGCGCTCGTCGGCGACCTCGCCGACCCGCACCCCGGGAGCGACGGCCGCCGGTCGACCACCGTGCTCGCCCAGCTGCTCGGGCCCTTCCAGGCCGTCCACGGCCGCTTCCCGTCCGTGCCGGAACTGCGTCAGCTCCTCGACGGCACCCCCGGCCCCCTCGCCGCCCTGCGCAAGGGGCTCCAGGACAGCGGGCAGGAGTCCCTGCTGCGGGAGCTGGACGCACGGGAGCGTCAGCTCGGACACCCCGGCGACGTGGGGGTCGTCCTCGCGGACCGGGTCGCCCTGCTCGACCGGCCCGCCTTCGCCGGGTTCTTCGACACCTCCGGGCAGTCGCGGCCCTTCTCGCTGCGCGCTCTCGACCACCCCGTACGGGTGCGGATCGACCTGCCCGCGCGCGGCCACGCCGACGCCTCGCGGATCCTCGCGCGGCTGGTGCTCGCCCAGTTCACGGCGAGCGTGGCGATCCGGGAGGACCGGTCGCTGTTCGCCTGTCTGGTGCTCGACGACGCCACCGGCGTCGTGACCCCGGAAGCCGTACGAGGCGTCCAGCGGCTGCGGTCCGGCAACGCCGGGGCCGTCCTGACGCTCCGCACCCTCGACGATGTCGCCCGGCCGCTGCGCGGCCCCCTGCTCGGCGCCATCGGCTGCCGTATGGCGCTGTCGGGGCTCACCCCCTGGGACGGGCAGGACTTCGCCGAGGTCTGGGGCAAGGAGTGGATCGAGGCCCGCGACGTCACCGACCGCCAGATCATCGCCGAGACCCCGGCGGGCAAGGCCCTGCACATGGTGCGCAGGGTGATCACGGGGCACGCGCCCACCGCCCGCGCCGTCACCGTGCGCCAGGTCGAGCGGGAGCGCTGGTCCGCGTCCGAACTGGCCCACGCGGTGCCAGCGGGGCACGCGGTGCTGTCGCTGACCAATGTGAAGGGGGAGCACGCGCCGCCCCTCCTGGTGGATCTACGCGGCTGAGCAGGACGAAGGGGCATCGGGTCACACGGCGACCGTACGGTGAGGCAGAATCGACACAGGTCGTTCATACGCCGCGGCCAAAAGATCACAGAGATCACACAGACCTGAAGGCCCCATGCCCCCCACGCTCGCCTCGCTCGTCCACCATTCCGCGCTCAAGCTGACCGTGCGCGCGGGCGAGGACCGCCTGGACGTGCCCGTCCGCTGGGCGCACGTCAGCGAGCTCGCCGACCCCGTGCCGTACATGGAGGGCGGGGAGCTGCTCCTGATCACCGCGCTCAAGCTGGACGCGGAGGACCCGGAGGCCATGCGGCGCTATGTGAAGCGTCTGGTGGGGGCGGGGGTCGTCGGACTCGGCTTCGCCGTCGGCGTCAACTACGAGGAGATCCCGAAGGCACTCGTCGACGCCGCCGAGGAGGAGGGGCTGCCGCTCCTCGAAGTGCCCCGGCGCACGCCCTTCCTCGCCATCAGCAAGGCCGTCTCCGCCGCGATCGCCGCCGACCAGTACCGGGCCGTCACCGCCGGGTTCGCGGCGCAGCGCGAGCTCACCAAGCAGGCCTTGAACGACGGACCCGAGGGGCTCCTCGCCGCGCTCGCCGGACAGGTCGACGGATGGGCGGCGCTCTACGACGCCTCCGGAGCCGTCGTCGCCACCGCACCCGAATGGGCGGGCCGCCGGGCCGCACGGCTCACCCCGGACGTGGAGCGGCTGCGGGAGCGGCCCGCACCCGCCAGCTCCGTCGTCGGCGGCGACGACCGGGTCGAGCTCCACTCCCTCGGCACCGGGCGTCGGCCGCGCGCCGCGCTCGCCGTGGGCACCGCGGCCGCCCTCGGCACGGCGGAGCGCTACGCCGTGCACTCGGCGATCGCCCTGCTCACGCTGACCACGGAGCGGTCGCGGTCGCTGCACGCGGCCGAACAGCGGATCGGCGCCTCCGTGCTGCGCATGCTGCTCGCCGGGGAGCCCGACCACGCCCGCACCGTCGCCGGGGACCTGTACGGGGAGCTGCTGGACGCCCCGTTCCGGCTGATCCTCGCCGAATCGGCGTCCGCGTCGGCCGCGCGGGCGCACGCCGACGGACACGCGCGCGTGAGCGCGGCGGCGCCCGCGCAGACCGCCGTCACCGTGCCCGACACCAACGGCGACCCGCTCGACGGGCTCGCCGAAGTCGTCGAGTCCGCCGCCGCGCGCTCCGGGGAGTCCGTGCTCGTCGTGCCCGACGGCGAGCGGCTCGTCGTGCTCGCCGTGGACGGGGGCGCGGCGGTCGCCGCGTGCGGGGATTACGCCGCGGCGCTGGAGGCCTCGCGCGCCGCCGTGCGGGAACAGCCCGCCGTGGACGAGGACGAACTGGTGGTCGGGCTGTCGGCGCCCGCCGGCCCGATCGCCGCGGCGGCCGCCTACAAGCAGGCCGAGCAGGCACTGTCGGTGGCGCGGCGACGCGGCCGGTTCCTCGTCGAGCACGAGGAGCTGGCGGCCGGCTCGGTCCTGCCGCTGCTCGCGGACGACGCGGTGCGGGCCTTCGCGGACGGCCTGCTGCGCGCGCTGCACGAGCACGACGCGACCGGCCGGGGCGACCTGGTGGCCTCACTCCGGGCCTGGCTGTCCCGTCACGGCCAGTGGGACGCCGCGGCCGCCGACCTCGGAGTGCACCGGCACACCCTCCGCTACCGCATGCGCCGCGTCGAGGAGATCCTCGGCCGCTCCCTGGACGACCCCGACGTACGCATGGAACTCTGGCTGGCCCTGAAGGCGACGTCGGCAGCAGGGGAGTAGCCCTCCCCGACCCACCGACGAGCGTGTCGCTCCGGCCCGCCCGGCGGAGGCGAGGCTGTGGCCCGGCGGCAGGGAGGCATTAGCCCGTCCGGCGTTTGAGGACGAGGCCGTGCAGGTCGATTCGGGGTTTGGGGGCTGTGCTGGGCGTGTGCTGCGGGAGGTGAGTTCTGGTCGGCCTGGTGGTCGGGTCGCTCTGGCTGGTCTGGGGGCGGAGAGGCGGTAGCCCGTCCGGCGTTTGAGGACGAGGCCTTCCAGGCCGATCCGGGGTCTGGGGGCTGCGCCGGGCACGTACTGCCGGAGGTGTGCTCCAGGCCGATCAGGAGGCCCCGGGGCGGAGCCCCTGGGGAACAGGCACACGCCACCCACCGTGCCAAAGCGGAGCATCCCACCCGCTGACTGCTACGACTCGGACAAGCGACCGTCCCGCGCCCCGGCCCTACCGTGGATCGTGAAAGCGCAGGACCATCCAGCGACACCCCCAACACGGAAGGGCCGGGACTCGACAATGACTTCCACCCACGCCTTCTGGCTCGCCGGCCGCCAGGCCACCGGTGAGACCACGTTCGACGTCACCTCGCCGTGGGACGGCCGAGTCGTCGGACAGGTCAGCGTGCCGACCGAGGCACAGGTCGAGGAGGCGGTCGCCGCCGCGTACGCCGTGCGGGACGAGTTCGCCGCCACCCCGGCCCACGTGCGCGCCGCCGCCCTCGACCACGTCAGCAAGCGCCTGGTCGAGCGCACCGAGGAGATCGCGCAGCTCATCTCCGCCGAGAACGGCAAGCCGATCAAGTGGGCGCGCGGCGAGGTCGGCCGTGCGGTGTCGGTGTTCCGGTTCGCGGCCGAGGAGGCCCGCCGCTTCAACGGCGGCGAGGCCCAGCGCCTCGACACCGACCTCGGTGGCCAGGGGCGCCTCGCCCTCACCCGTCGCTTCCCCAAGGGCGTCGTCCTCGGCATCGCGCCGTTCAACTTCCCCCTGAACCTGTGCGCCCACAAGATCGCCCCGGCCATCGCCGCCGGCGCGCCGATCATCCTGAAGCCGGCGCCCGCGACCCCGCTGTCCGGCCTGATCATCGGTGACCTGCTCGCCGAGACGGAGCTCCCGGCCGGTTCCTGGAGCATCCTGCCGGTGTCGAACGAGCGGATGCCCGCGCTGGTCCAGGACGAGCGCCTGCCCGTCATCTCGTTCACCGGCTCCGAGAAGGTCGGTTACGCGATCATGGACTCGGTGCCGCGCAAGCACTGCACCCTGGAGCTCGGTGGCAACGGCGCGGCCGTCGTCCTGGCCGACTTCGCGAGCGACGAGGACCTCGACTGGGCCGCGACCCGCATCGCGACCTTCTCGAACTACCAGGGCGGCCAGTCCTGCATCTCCGTGCAGCGCGTGATCGCCGACGCGTCGGTGTACGACCGGCTCCTGCCCCGCATCGTCGCCGCCGTCGAAGGCCAGGTCACCGGTGACCCCTCCGACGACAAGACCGACGTCGGCCCGCTGGTCAGCGAGGACGCGGCCAAGCGTGTCGAGGCGTGGGTGGACGAGGCCGCCGCGGCCGGCGCCCGTGTGCTGACCGGCGGCAAGCGGGACGGTGCCTCCTACGCGCCGACCGTGCTCGCCGACGTGCCGGCGGACACCACGATCTCCTGCGAGGAGGTCTTCGGCCCCGTCCTCACCGTGCGCAAGGTGGACGGCGAGGCCGCTGCCTTCGCCGCGGTCAACGACTCCAAGTACGGTCTCCAGGCGGGTGTGTTCACGCACGACCTGCAGACGGCCTTCCGCGCCCACCGTGCGCTGGAGGTGGGCGGCGTCATCGTCGGTGACGTGCCGTCCTACCGCGCCGACCAGATGCCGTACGGCGGTGTGAAGCAGTCCGGCGTGGGCCGCGAGGGTGTGCGCTTCGCGATGGACGACTACACCTACGAGCGCGTGATGGTTCTGACGGGCCTCGCCCTCTGACCCACACGTCCCGAGCCGACGGCCGGAGCCCGCTGTGCGGGGGCTCCGGCCGTCGGCGTATGCCCGCACGTCGTGACGTGGAGACGGCCGGCCCCGGGTGCCGCGGCGGGGGGAATCGGCAACAGGGCGCGGTGGCGCGGTCCGGCTCGTAGGCTGAGGGCGCCTGGCACGGTCGCGTGCCCTCGGACGGAGATCAACCGATCGCATCACAGGAGGAACCGTGGCCGGTCAGTTCGAGGCGACAACCGAGGTCGACCGCCCCATCGACGAGGTCTTCGCGTTTCTCGCCGCGGGCACGAACGACCCCCGGTTCAGCCCCCGGGTGCAGAAGATCACGAAGAATCCGGAGGGCCCCACGGCCGTGGGCACGGTCTTCACCAGCACGGTCAAGGACGCCGGCATGAAGACGGGCCGGCAGTTCCGGATCACCGAGTTCGAGGCGCCCCACCGGATCCGCTGGGCGGAGGTCTCGAAGAACGTCGTGACGGCCGACGAGGGCGGCTACGACCTGGAGTCCACCGGTGAGGGCACGACGCGCGTCAGGATCTTCAACGTCCTCGAAGGCCATGGCATCGGCAAGCTCCTGGTCGGGTTCGCGCTGAGCGCGGCGCGCAAGGACGCGGACGCCTTCGGCCGGCGCATCAAGGCGGCGGTGGAGGCCTCCTGAGGCGGGCCCGGCCCCGCCGGCAGCCGCCCCAGCCCCCGGTGCCCCGGCCGACGACGGCCGGGTGCGCGCGTGCGTCCCGTAGCCCGAAGGCCCGGCACCGGCGGTGCTTCCGCGTGCCGCACTCCGTGCCGTACGCGGACAGTGCACGCTCCCGGTGCCTCGCTCGCGCGGACGCGCCCCGCCCCGTACGCGGAAAGGGCCCGCTCCCGATGCCTCACCCGTGCCGGACCGGCCCCGCCCCTGCTCCGAAAAGGGCCCGGCACCCGTGTCCCGGTGCCGGGCCCTCCGTCGGCTTCCGCGGACCCTCAACCGGAGAAGCCGACGTGCGCGAGCCGCAGCGGCCCGCGCAGCCTGAGGTGGACGTCGCGCACGCCGTCGGCCGTGACGGCGGCGCCGAGCCTCGCGTAGTCGTACGGCCCCTTCGTCGCGGTGACGGTCAGCGCGACGTACGACCGGCCGCCGTCCAGCGACAGTTCCACGACGCCCTCGCCCGCCGCCTCGACGGACACGTCCGTGACCCCGGTGCCGAAGTCGCATGCGGTGAAGACGAGTTCGGCCGTTCTGCCGTCCACCGGTGACACCGCGTCCCCCTCCGTCCGCGTACGGTCGACCAGGACGGCCCCCCGTTGTTCGTCGAAGTCGGCCGCGTCCAGGCCGTGTTCCAGGACGCGGCGGGGCGCGGCCGGTTCACCGTCGAGCTCGACCGTCGTACGGAGCCGCACGTCCTCGCTGGACGCACCGGCGAGCAGTTCGTACCCGCCCGGTTCCAGGCGTGGCCGGCTGAGTGCCACGTCCCAGAACTCGAAGGCGGAGCGAGGGACTTCGAAGGAGAGTTCCGCCGAGGCGCCGGGTGCGAGGCGGAAGCGGCGGTGCGCCGCCAGTTCGCGTCGGGGACGCGGCACCGAAGGGGCGACGGCGCGCACGTAGAGCTGGGCCACCTCGTCGGCGGTGGTCCCGCCGGTGTTGGTGACGCTGAACGAGACCGTCAGCCCGCCCGGGTGTCTGCGGACCCGGAGATCCGCGTAGGCGAACGACGCGTACGACAGGCCGTGTCCGAAGGGGAACAGCGGCGTGCCCTCGAAGTACAGGTAGGTCTGGCGGCCGCCGATCACGTCGTAGTCGAGGAGGTCGGGCAGGTCGTCGTCGAAGGCGTACCAGGTCTGCGGGAGACGGCCCGCGGGCGAGACGTCCCCGGCGAGGGTACGGGCCAGGGCCGTGCCCGCGGCCTGTCCGCCGTGCGCGGTCCACAGGACGGCCGGCAGCCCGGCGACGTCGACCGCGTACGGGTACGCGGACACCAGGACGAGGGCCGTGGCCGGGTTGGCGGCGCGCGTGGCGCGCAGCAGCCGCTCCTGGTGCGCGGGCAGCCGCAGGGTCGTGCGGTCCTCCGTCTCGCGGCCGTTGATGTGCGGGTCGTTGCCCGCGACGACGAGGACGACGTCCGCGGAGGCCGCCGCGCGCGCCACGGCGTCCGCGCCCCGCTCGGTGAAGTCGAGGAAGAGGACCGCCGGGTTGTCCGCGGCAACCTTCACGCCGTCGGCGGCGACCGTGACGTACCTGCCCGTCCCCAGGTGCTTCAGGAGGTGGCCGTTCTCGTGGGACTGAGAGGGTTCCAGGCGGAAGGTCTCCTGGACGACCCAGCCGCCGGGCCGGTCGGCGGAGGCGCGCACGAAGCCGTCCTCGGCGACCGACAGGTAGCGGCCGTCCGGGGCGCGCAGGGTCAGTACGCCCTCGCCCCAGTCGATCAGCGCGAACTCGGTGCCGGGCCCGTCGGCGGTGAGCGGGGGCAGGTCGGTGCGACCGGACAGCAGGGCCGGGTCCAGGGCGCCGACGGCGCCGCGTACCTCGTCCGCGGCGCTGTCGGTGGCGGGCACCGACAGATGCGTGCCCTGTGTGGTCCGCAGGCGGACCCGGTCCACGCCTTCGGCGAAGTCCACGCGGTCGGCTCCGAACCGCTCGTACAGCCCCTCCAGCGGCGTCGAGCGGTGGATGAGCGTGCCGCTGTACCAGTCGAGCTTGCACTCGTCGGCGAGGAGCCCGACGACGGCGACGCGGACGTCCGGGCCGAGCGGCAGCAGCCCGTCGTTCTTGAGCAGGACGATCGCCTGTTCGGCGGCCTCCTGGGCGAGCGCGCGGTGGGCCGGGGTGTCGAAGTCCTCGGTGCCGGCGTACGGGTCGGACTCGGGGTCGAACTCGCCCAGCCGGAAGCGGACGTCCAGCTGGCGGCGGACCGCGGTGTCGATGTCGGCCTCGCTCAACAGCCCCTGGACGAGGGCACCCTGGACACGGCCGACGATCTGCGAGCTGTCCGTGCCGTGGTCCGTGAAGCTGTCGACGCCGGCCAGGACGGCGGCGGCGGTCGCCTCCTCGTGGGTGTCGAAGTAGTGCTCGGACTCGACCAGGTTGGAGGGGGCGCCCGCGTCCGAGCAGACCAGCAGCTCCTGGTCGGTCCAGGTGCGCAACTGCTCACGCAGGTACGGCGAGACGTGGTTGGGGCGGCCGTTGACCAGGTTGTACGCCGGCATCACCCCGGCCACCGCGCCCGCCTCGACGGTCGCGCGGAACGCGGGCAGGTCGTACTCGTGCAGCACGCGCGGGCGCACCGAGGACGACGTGGTGTCGCGTCGCGTCTCGTTGTTGTGCGCGAGCCAGTGCTTGAGGACGGGCGCCGTGCGCCAGTACAGCGGGTGGTCGCCGCGCAGGCCCCGTGTGTACGCCGTGGCGATGGCGGAGGTGAGCCGCGGGTCCTCCGAGTAGCCCTCCTCGTTGCGTCCCCACAGCGGGTGGCGCAGCAGATTGACGGTGGGGGACCAGACGTTGAGGCCGACGCGGTCGTCGTGGGCACGCATGGCGCGGGCCTCCGTCGAGACCGCTTCGCCGACCCGGCGCACGAGGTCGTCGTTCCAGGTCGCGCCGAGCCCCACGGCCTGCGGGAACACGGTCGCGGGGCCCATCCAGGCCACTCCGTGCAGGGCCTCCTGCCCGGTCCGGAAGGCGGCGATGCCGAGCCGTTCCACGGCGGGCGTCAACTGGTGCAGGAACGCGATGCGTTCGTCGAGGGTGAGCCGCGCCAACAGGTCGTCGATGCGCTTCGCGAACGGCAGTCGCGGATCACGGAAAGGCGGCGTAGGAGGCGTCTGTGCGGTCACTTGGTGATCCCTTTGCGACGGAGCGACGAGGAGCTTTCGAAGCGCTTCGATGCTGATTCGGTCGAGGGGCAGGTGTCAAGACACCCCGGTGCAACAACTCCGTTTCCTCGGTGTGATGTCAAGTGCCAGAAGGGGGGCGCGGATTGGTCCACACCTCCGAGGAATCTTGGAAACGACTCTTGTGCGCCCCCAGGTGTTCACTTAACCTCGCAGCAACATCGAAGCGCTTCGACTGGCGGGACTGCCGCTCAGGAGTCCGCATCTCCGAGGACCGCTTCAGCTCAGCCAGTTCCACTCAAGACACCGCAGCCGACGGCTCCACCGCCGGGTGTCCTGCTGTGCGCCACGAAGGGTTGACGCAATGACGCCGAACTCCGCCACCTCCGCTCCCAGTCGGAGAAGCTTCCTCGCCTCCACGGCGGTCGCCGCGGCCGCCGTGGCCGGCGGCATGCCGCTGCTCACCGCCTGCGGCGGGCAGGACGGCAACAAGGAGGGCACGACCTCCGGCAAGGACGCCCAGAAGATCCTTCCGGCCTTCGTGGCGTCGAGCGTCGTGACGCCCGACATTCCGGCGAAGAACGGTTCGGCGGCGGGGTTCACCCAGGCGATCGCCCTGGACGGGCTGAAGTCGTCGGTGCCGAAGAAGCTCGGCAGCGGCGGCAAGTTGAAGGTCATGGCGCCCCTGTGGGGCACCCCGCCGTCCAACGGCAACGCCTACTACAAGGCCATGAACGAGGCCGTCGGCGTCGACGTGACCTGGCAGAACCAGGACGGCAACACCTACGACGAGAAGCTGGGCGCGGTCCTCGCCTCCAGCGACATCCCGGACGTGGTGGTCGTACCGGGCTGGAACCTGATGGGCAAGATCCCCAGCGCCGTCAACGCCAAGTTCGCCGACCTCGGCCCGTACCTGTCGGGCGACAAGGTCAAGGACTACCCGAACCTCGCGGCCGTGCCCACCGACGCCTGGCAGCGCGCCATCTTCGGCGGGAAGCTGCGCGCGATCCCGATGCCCGCCTCGTACGTCAACAACATCGCGCCCTTCTACCGCAAGGACCTCTTCGCCAAGAAGGGGTACCAACTCCCCAAGAGCGCGGACGAGTTCCTCTCCTGGGCCAAGGACGCGACGAGCGCCAAGGCGAAGGTGTGGGCCTGCGACGACCTGAAGTGGACCGCCTTCAACATGTTCGGCGTGCTGTCCGGCAGCGACAAGGCGCTGTGGTGGAACCTCGACGGCGGCAAGCTGATCAACCGCATCGAGACCGACGAGTACCTCGAAGCCCTGGAGTGGACCCGCAAGCTCTACGCGGCCGGCGTGGTCCACCCCGACGCCAAGGCCGTCAAGGGCGACGCGTCCAACCGGTTCGGCGCCGGACAGGTGCTCGTCTTCAACGGCGACCTGTCCTACTGGTACGGCAAGACCGCCGAACAGCGCACCCAGAACGCCGACTTCGAGATGGCCGCGTTCGACATCTTCGGCCACGACGGCGGCGACCCCGCCCTGTGGGCCGTCCAGCCCGCCAACATCTTCACCTTCGTCAACAAGAAGGCGTCCGAGCAGCAGATCAAGGACTTCCTCGCGCTGGCCAACTTCTGTGCCGCCCCGTTCGGCACCAAGGAGCGCATGCTCACCGACTACGGGGTCGAGGGCGCCGACTTCGAGCTCAAGAAGGGGCTGCCCACCAAGACCACGCAGGGCACCAACGAGGTCAACGGCGCCTACGACTACACCGGCGACCCGGCCGCCTACCTCGCCCACCCCGACCTGCCCGAGATCGCCAGGCTCCAGGTCGAGTGGCAGCAGCGCATGGGCGCCTTCACCAAGAAGTCGTCCTTCTACGGCCTGACCGTCACCGAGCCCAACCGGTGGACCAACCTCGCCAACGACTTCGAGCAGCTCGAGGACGACATCGTGCGCGGCCGCAAGAAGATCGCCGACATGCAGCAGGCGGTCTCCGACTGGAAGCAGAAGGGCGGCGACGGCCTGCGCGCCTGGTACAAGAAGCTGCTCGACGACAACGGCTCCGCGGCCAAGTGACCCAGGGCTGAGGCAAGGAGGAGGCCGTGTCGCACAGCACGGTGCCCCGGAGCAGGGCCGAGGCGAAGACGGGCGGGCGGACGCCGGGCGCGGACGCGCCCGGCGGGAGCGCCGGGAAGGCGGCCGCGAGACGCGCGGCGAGGCGGGCGGGGCGGCGCACCGGCCGGCTGGACCTGCGACTGCGGTTCAGACGCGACCGCACCCTGATCCTGATGACGCTGCCGGCGGTCGCGCTGATCCTCGTCTTCACCTACATACCGGTGCTCGGCAACGTCGTCGCCTTCCAGGACTACGACCCGTATCTGAGCGACAACGGCTTCGTCGCCATGCTCCAGAGCCCCTGGGTCGGCTTCGAGAACTTCCAGCGGATCTTCGAGGACTCGGCGTTCTGGCACGCGGTGCAGAACACCTTCGTGCTGTTCTTCCTCCAGCTGGTGCTCTACTTCCCGATCCCGATCCTGCTCGCGCTGCTCATCAACAGCGTGGTCAGGCCCCGGGTCCGGGCGGTCGCCCAGGCGATCATGTATCTCCCGCACTTCTTCTCGTGGGTCCTCGTCGTCACCGTCTTCCAGCAGATCTTCGGCGGCGCGGGCATCATCGCGCAGACCCTGCGCCAGCACGGGCACAAGGGCATCGACCTGATGACCGACCCGGGGATCTTCAAGTTCCTGGTGACGGCCGAGGGCGTCTGGAAGGACGCGGGCTGGGGCATCATCGTCTTCCTCGCCGCCCTCTCGTCCGTGTCGAACGACCTGTACGAGGCCGCCGCGATGGACGGCGCCGGACGATGGCGGCGGATGTGGCACGTCACGCTGCCCGCCCTGCGCCCGGTGATCGCCCTGCTGCTGGTGCTCCGCGTCGGTGACGCGCTGACGGTCGGGTTCGAGCAACTGCTGCTCCAGCGCGACTCCGTGGGCCCCGGGGCCTCCGAGGTCCTCGACACCTACGTGTGGTGGAACGGCATCCGCAACCAGGACTTCGGGTACGCCGCTGCCGCCGGCCTCGTCAAGGGGGTCGTGGGCCTCGGACTCGTGCTGACCGCCAACAAGGTCGCCCATCTCATGGGTGAGCAGGGGGTGTACAAGAAATGACCGCTGTCGTCGACAAACCCGCCGTCGGGCCGGCCCGCCCGCCGGGCCGGTGGGCGGCGCCGCCCCGGCCGCCCTGGGAGGAGGAGCCGAGCAGGGCCGGGATCGCGGGCAAGGGGCTCGCCCTCACGCTCGCCGCCCTCGCGATCCTCTTCCCGCTGTGGATCGTCATCGTCACGAGCCTGCAGTCGAAGAAGACCATCGACGCCGCCGGAGGCCTGGTGGTGATCCCCAAGGGCGTCACCTTCATCGCCTACCAGGAACTGCTCGGCGGCGGCCAGGTGCAACGCGCCGCCCTGGTCAGCCTCGGGGTGACGCTGGTCGGCACCCTCTTCAGCATGGCCGTCTCGGTCCTGTGCGCGTACGGACTCTCCCGCATCGGCTCGCTCGGCCACCGCTGGCTGCTGATGCTGCTGCTCGCGACGATGTTCTTCGGCGCGGGACTCATCCCGACCTATCTGCTGGTGCAGGCGCTCGGCCTCACCGACACCTATCTCGCGCTGATCCTTCCGAGCGCGGTCAGCGTCTTCAACATCCTGGTGCTGCGCGCGTTCTTCATGGGCATCTCGCCGGAACTGGTCGACAGCGCACGCATCGACGGCGCGGGCGACTGGCGCATTCTCTGGAAGATCGTGATGCCGCTGTCGCGGGCCGTGCTCGCGGTGATCTCCCTCTTCTACGCGGTCGGGTACTGGAGCGCCTGGTTCAACGCCTCCATCTACCTCACCGACCAGGACATGATGCCCTTGCAGAACGTCATGATCCAGCTGGTGCAGAAGCAGGAGCGTCCGGTCGGTCTCGCGACCCAGGTGAACACCGGGCAACTGTCGCCACTCGCCATCCAGATGGCCGTCATGGTTCTGGCGCTGCTGCCCGTCGCCGTCCTCTCGCCCTTCGTCCAGCGGCACTTCAAGAAGGGGATGCTCACCGGGGCCGTGAAGGGCTGACCTGGGGTCCGCCCGCTCTGCTTCGCCTCGTTGTTCCGGTCGGCCGGTGCGGAGTGTCGGGTGCTCCTGCCGTTCTTCGGCCGCGGGTCCGTCGTGGCTGGTCGCGCAGTTCCCCGCGCCCCTGGTCGGTGCTGCCCGGACCGCTTCTGATCAGTGCTGTCCCTGATCCCTTCCCTCCTTCACGAACGAGGTATGTCATGCGCACGCCCCGACCGGGCAGAAGAGCCGTGCTCGCCGGAAGCGCCGCCGCGGCCGTGCTCGCCGCCACCCCCGGCGTCGCCACGGCGACACCGGCCGGCCCGACGGACGGAGCCGACGTGGACCCGGCGCCGTACCGCTGGCGCAACGTCGTCGTCGGCGGCACCGGCTTCGTCACCGGTGTCCTCTTCCACCCCGCCGTACGCGGTCTCGCCTACGCCCGCACCGACATCGGCGGCGCCTACCGCTGGGACGACCGGGCGGCCCGCTGGACACCGCTGACCGACCACCTCGGCTGGGACGACTGGAATCTGCTCGGAGTGGAGGCACTGGCCGTCGACCCCGCCCACCCGGACCGCCTGTACCTCGCCGTCGGCACCTACGCGCAGTCCTGGGCGGGCAACGGCGCCGTCCTGCGCTCCGAGGACCGCGGCACCACCTGGGCGCGCACCGACCTGTCCGTGAAACTCGGCGCCAACGAGGACGGGCGCGGCACGGGAGAACGCCTCCTCGTCGACCCTCGCGACAGCGCCGTCCTGTGGCTGGGCACCCGGCACGACGGGCTGCTCAGGTCCACCGACCGGGGGGCCACCTGGTCCGCCGCGACCGGTTTCCCGGCGAAGGCGAGCCCCACCGGACAGGGCGTCACGTTCCTCGCCGCGGCCGGGCGCACCGTCTACGCCGGCTGGGGCGACGGCGACGGCACCCCGGGCACGCCGAACCTCTACCGCACCGCCGACGGCAGCCGCTGGGAGGCCGTCCCCGGTCAGCCCGCGGGCGGCTCCGCCAGGATCCCGCTCCGCGCCGCGTACGACCCGCACGCACGAGAGCTGTACGTGACGTACGGCGACGCGCCCGGCCCCAACGGCCAGACCGACGGCAGCGTGCACAAGCTGCGCACCGCCACCGGAAGATGGACCGAGGTGACCCCGGTCCGGCCCGGCGGCACCACCGCGGACGGCTCGGCGGACACCTTCGCCTACGGCGGGGTCGCGGCCGACGTCCGCAGGGCGGGCACGGTCGTCGTGTCCACCAACAACCGCTGGGCGGACGGCGACACCGTGTTCCGGACCACCGACGGCGGCCGTACCTGGACCTCCCTGAAGGACACCGCCGTCCTCGACGTGTCCGAGACCCCGTACCTCAAGTGGGGCGGTGACCGGCCCAAGTTCGGCTGGTGGATCCAGGCGATGGCCGTCGACCCGTACGACTCCGGGCACGTCGTGTACGGCACCGGAGCGACCCTCTACGCCACCCGCGACCTCAGGCACTGGGCGCCGCAGATCCGGGGCCTTGAGGAGTCGGCCGTGCGCCGGCTGATCTCGCCCCCGTCCGGCGCGGCGCATCTGATCAGCGGAGTCGGGGACATCGGGGTCCTGCACCACGAGCGGCTCACGGCGTCCCCCTCGCGCGGGATGGCCACGAACCCCGTGTCCGGCACGGCGACGGGACTCGCACAGGCCGCGGCCGAGCCGTCGTACGTCGTCCGCACGGGCTGGGGCGACAACGGAAACGGCGCACACTCCCACGACGGAGGGCGGACCTGGACGCCCTTCCCGGCGCAGCCCGCCCTGGGCAAGGACGCGCCGGGGCCGATCGCCGTCAACGCCGACGGCAGCGTCCTGCTCTGGTCCTTCGTCCACTGGGACGGCACCAAGTACGCGGCGCACCGCTCGACGGACGGCGGCGTCACCTGGGCCGAGATCCCCTCCTTCCCGAAGGGCGCCACACCGGTCGCCGACCCGGTGGACCCGACCGTGTTCTACGCGTACGACACGGACACGGGAACGCTGTACGCGAGCACGGACGGCGGCGGCTCCTTCGACGCCCGCGCCGGCGGACTGCCGTCCGGGGACGACCAGTTCAGGATGGCCGCGGCACCGGGGCGCAGCGGCGACCTGTGGCTGAGCCTGAAGTGGAACGGGCTGTACCGGTCCACCGACGGCGGCACCGGCTTCGACAAGGTGACCAGCTGCTGGGCCTCGTACACCCTCGGCTTCGGAAAGGCCGCCGACGGCGCGGACTACCCCGGCATCTACCAGGTCGGCTCGACCGGGCCGGGCACCGTGGTCCTCCGCTCCGACGACACCGCCCGGACCTGGATCCGGATCAACGACGACGCCCACCAGTGGGGCTGGACCGGTGAGGTCATCACCGGCGACCCCCGTATCCACGGCCGCGTGTACCTCGGCACCAACGGCCGGGGCATCCAGTACGGAGACCCGGTCTGATGCACGCACACCAGCGGCCGAGCCTCGCCGACGCGACCCGCGGCCGCATCCTCTTCGGCGGCGACCACAACCCCGAGCAGTGGCCCGAGGAGACCTGGCACGAGGACGTCCGCCTCATGAAGGAGGCCGCCGTCAACTCCGTCACCCTCGGCGTCTTCTCCTGGGCGAAGCTCGAACCACGTCCCGGAGCACGCGAGTTCGGATGGCTCGACCGGCTGATGGACCTGATGCACGATCACGGCGTCGGCGTCGTCCTCGCCACCCCCACCTCCTCGCCCCCGCCGTGGATGGGCCGCCTGCACCCCGAGACCCTGCCCCGCGACGCGGAGGGCCGCACCGAATGGTGGGGCTCCCGCCAGCACTTCTCGCACTCCAGCGCCGTCTACCGCAGGTACGCCGCCGCCATCACGGAGGACCTGGCCGCCCGGTACGCGGGCCACCCGGCCCTCACGATGTGGCACATCAACAACGAGTACTGCACCTACGACTACGGCGACGAAGCGGCCGCCGCCTTCCGCCGCTGGCTCCAGGACAGGTACCAGACCCTCGACGCCCTCAACCACGCCTGGGGCACGGCCTTCTGGGGCCAGGGCTACGACCGCTGGAGCGAGATCCTCCCGCCCCGCCACGCCCACTACATGAAGAACCCGACGCAGGTGCTCGACTTCCGGCGCTTCACCTCCGACATGCTCCTGGAGTGCTTCGTCGCAGAACGGGACATCGTCCGCCGGCACACCCCGCACATCCCGGTCACCAGCAACTTCATGCCCCTGTGGGCGGGACAGGACGCGTGGCGGTGGGCGCGGGAGGAGGACGTCGTCTCGGTCGACCTCTATCCCGACCCGCGCGACCCCCTCGGCGCCCAGCACGGGGCGCTCGTGCAGGACATGACGCGCTCCCAGGCGGCGGGCGGACCCTGGATGCTCATGGAGCAGGCGGCCGGAGCGGTCAACTGGCGCGGCGTCAACCACCCCAAGCCGCGCGGCCTCAACCGGCTGTGGTCCCTCCAGGCCGTGGCGCGCGGCGCCGACGCCGTCTGCTACTTCCAGTGGCGCCAGTCCCGGCAGGGCGCGGAGAAGTTCCACTCGGGGATGGTCGGCCACGCGGGGGAGCGGGGACGCACCTTCCAGGAGGTCAAGCAGCTCGGCGCCGAACTCGCCGTGATCGGCCCCGAGGTGGCGGGCACCCGCATCACCGCCGACGTCGCCGTGCTGCACGACTGGAACTCCTGGTGGGCGGGGGAGCACGACGGCCGCCTCTCCCAGGAGGTCGACCACCCCCGGGTCCTGCGGGCCTGGCACCGCGCCCTGTGGGAGGCGCACCTCACCACGGACTTCGCGCACCCCGAGCACGACCTGTCCGCGTACCGGCTCGTCGTCGCCCCGCAGCCCTACCTGCTCACGGACGCCGCGATCGACAACCTCCTCGCCCACGTACGCGACGGCGGCACCCTCGTCTGCGGCTTCCTCACCGGTGTCGCCGACGAGGACGACCGGGTCCGGCCCGGCGGCATGGACGCCCGGCTCCGAGAGCTCTTCGGCATCCGCACGCTGCACGAGTGGTGGCCGCTGGACGTGGGGGAGACCGCCGAGTGCGACGGCTTTCGCGGGACGCTGTGGTCCGAGGAGCTGGAGGCCGCGGAGGACGCGGTCGTCGAGGCCGCGTACAAGGGCGGAGAACTGGACGGGCTGCCCGCGGTGCTGCGCAGGGGCACGGCCTGGTACTTCTCCACCCTGCCCGAACCGGACGCGCTGCGCGCCCTGCTGGCCGGCGTCGCGGAGCGTGCCGGCCTCAGCCCGGTGCTCGACGGCCTTCCGGACGGCGTCGAGGCCGTCCGGCGCGGCGCACTGCTCTTCCTGCTCAACCACCGGCCCGATGCCGTCACGGTCGAGGTGCCGGGCCGCCACCGCGACCTGCTCACCGGCGACCGTGTGACCGGTCCGGTGCGGCTGGAGCGCCACGGAGCGGTGGTGCTCCAGCCATGACCGGCCCCACCCGCGACAGGAGCGGGTCCGCGCGCGGCGCGGACGACGGTGCCCGCCGGAGGAGCGGGCATGGCGACGGCCCGTCCCCCTCCGTGCCCGGGACGAGCGACCGCACCGGGCCCGTCCACGGCACCTGGGAGCCGCTGCCCGCCGCCCGCTGGGAGGACGCCTTCCTGAGCGGGAACGGCACACACGGCGCCATGGTGTTCGGAGATCCGAACGGTGACCGGATCATCGTCAACCATCACCGCCTGGTCCGGCCCAACGGCAGCGCGGACGCCCGGCCCCCCGCGCTCGCCGACCGTCTCACGGAGCTTCAGGACCGCTTGCTGGCCGGAGACGTCACGGCCGGGGAGGACTTCACCGACGGGCGCCCGCTGCTGTGGGTGCAGCCCTTCCACCCCGCCTTCCAGGTGCGGCTGCGCCGCCCGGCCGCGCGGTGGCGGGCCTACCGGCGTGAGGCCGACTTCACCACCGGCGTCGTCAGTGCCGTGTGCGGCGGCTGGCGCAGCGACGTCTTCGTCTCCCGCGCCGACGACGTCGTCGTCCAGTACGTCACCGACGCGGACCTCACCGTCGACGTGACCCTGGACCACCGGCTGCCCGGAGCCCCCGCCGGCCTCGCGGTGGGGCACGGCACGGTCCTGACCCGCGAGGGCGCCGTACTCACCCTGCGGGCCCGCTACCCCGACAGCGACCGTGCGTACACCGGGGTGACGCTCGTCGTCGTCTCCGGCGGCCGGACCCGGACCGCGCTGCCCGGCATCCGGATCGAGGGCGCCCGTTCGGTCCTCCTGCTGACGCGGGTGCGGCGGCACACGGGTGAACTGGACACGATGGCCGAGGCCCGCGCACTCCGCGACCTGCTGCTCCCGGACGAGAGCGACGACGATGCGGAGCGGCCCGGCGATCGGGACGGGCTCGGCGATCCGGACCAGTTCGACGACCGGGACCGGGACCGGGCCGGGCGCCGGGACCAGGTCCACCACGGGGACGAGGACCGGGACCGGCACCATGTCCGCCACGGGGACCGTGACCAGGACCGGCACCGGACGGAAGACGCCGCGCCGGACGGCGGTGACGCGTACGCCCGGCTGCTCGCCCGCCACACCGCGCTGCACCGCCCCGCCTACCGGCGGGTCACGCTGGACCTGTGCGCCGACCCCGCCGAACGCGCCCTGCCGGGCTCGGAGCTGATCCGCCGCCCCGAGAGCCCCGCTCTCCTGGAGCGGCTCTTCGCGGCCGGCCGCCACCACCTGCTGTCCGCGGCCGGCACGCTGCCGCCACGGCTGACCGGGCTGTGGACGGGCGACTGGGACACCGCCTGGTCCGGGGCGTTCACCACGGACGCCAACCTCAACCTCCAGACGGCGTCGGCGGCAGCGGCGGCGCTCCCGGAGGTCACCGAGGCGCATGCCGCACTGATCCACTCCCAGATCCCCCAGTGGCGCGACAACGCGCGCGCCGTCTACGGCACCCGGGGCGTCGTCGCCCCCGCACACACCGACGGCGAGTCCGGCCACCTCTACCACCTCAGCCGCGAGTACCCGCTGCACGTGTGGACCGCCGGCGCCGACTGGCTCCTCAAGCCGCTCGTCGACCACGACGAGACACGCGGCGCCCGCGACCCCCGCCTGGCCGCCGCACTCGCCGAAGTGGCCCTCTTCTACGAGGACTTCCTCACCCGCACCGAGGACGACGGCGGGCTCGTGATCGTCCCGTCGTACTCCCCGGAGAACCGGCCCGCGAACGCCGGCTGGATCACCGTCAACTCCGCCATGGACCTCTCGGCGGCCCGCCACGCACTGCGCACCGCCGCCGACTACCACCCCGGACCCGCCGCCGAACGCTGGCGCGCGCTGGCCGACCGGCTGCCGCCGCACCGCGTCAGCCCCGACGGCGCGCTGGCCGAATGGGCCCGGCCCGGCCTCGACGACTCCTACGACCACCGGCACCTCAGCCACCTCTACGGCGTCTGGCCGCTCGACGAGATCACCCCGTACGACACCCCCGGACTCGCCGCGGCGGCCCGCCGGGCGCTCGAACTGCGCGGCTCCGAGAACGACTCCGCGCACGGTCACCTCCACCACGCCCTGGTGGCCGCCCGCCTCGGGGACGCGGGCCGAGTGACCCGGGCCCTGCACGAGATCCTCGCCGGGGACTTCTTCCACGTCTCCCTGATGAGCGGGCACTACCCGAAGCGGCACGTCTACAACGCCGACGCCGCGCACACCCTCCCGGCCGTGCTCATCGAGGCACTGATCCAGTCCACCCCGCAGCGGCTCGTCCTGTTGCCCGCGCTCCCCGCCACGCTCCCCACGGGTGAACTCCGCGGCATCCGCACGAGGTTCGGCGCCGAGGTCGACCTCGCCTGGAGCCCCGAGGGCGCGACGGCGGTGGTGAGACCGGGCCGTACCTGCCGCGTCGACCTCAGGACTTCCACCGGCGCGCGACCGCTCTCCCTGAGCGCCGGCGAAGACTGCGTCCTCACCCTGGGGCCGCAGTGACCGAGTGAATCCGCAGTTCCCCCCACCCATGGAAGGGACACCATGGCACCTCGCACACTGAAGAGGATCACCAAAGCCCTCGTCGCCCCCGCGCTCGCCCTCGGCGCCACGGTCGGCCTCGCCTCCGCCCCCGCACAGGCCGCCGTCTGGTCCTCCTGCGACCAGTGGGGCAACACCACGCTGAACGGCTACACGCTCTACAACAACATCTGGGGCTCCGGCGCCGGCAGCCAGTGCGTCTGGGCCAACTCCGGTACCAGCTGGGGTGTATGGGCCAACCATCCCGACACCGGTGGCATCAAGTCCTACCCCAACTCCAAGAAGTACGTCGGCAGGACGATCTCGGGGCTGTCCTCCCTCACCAGCACCTACAACGTCACCGTCCCGTCCTCCGGCGCGTACAACACGTCGTACGACATCTGGGACACCGACTACGACTACGAGACCATGCTCTGGGTCAACTACAACGGCGCCGTCGGCGCACTCGGCACCTCCCAGGGCACGCTCACCCTCGGCGGCAACACCTGGACCGTCTACAAGGGCAACAACGGCTCGAACGACGTCTTCTCGTTCCTGCGCAGCTCGGACTCCACCTCCGGCACCATCGACATCCTCCCGATCCTGAAGTGGATCGCGAACACCAAGGGCTGGATGTCGAGCAGCGAGACCATCGGCGACGTGCAGTTCGGCTTCGAGATCACCTCGTCCTCGGGCGGCCTGGACTTCGCCGCCAACAACCTGACGGTCAGCAGCAGCTGACCCGCCCAGCGGAGTGCGGCCGGTCCTCCCGGGGACCGGCCGCACTCGGCTGCCGGACTACCCGGCCACGGGCAGCCGCGCCCCGTCCCGCAGGAACAGCGGGATGCGGTCCAGCGGCGCGTCGACCGTCACGGCCGCGCCGCCTTCGTACGTCTCGCCCGTCCACGCGTCCGTCCAACGGGCCCCCGCCGGGAGGTACGCCGTACGGGCGGTCGCCCCCGACGTGAGCACCGGCGCGACCAGCAGATCGGGGCCGAAGAGGTACGCGTCGTCCACCGACCAGGCGGCGTGGTCGTCGGGGAACTCCAGGAACAGCGGGCGCATCACCGGCAGCCCCTCCTCGTGCGCCTGCCGCATGACGTCCAGCACGTACGGCTTCAGGCGCTCCCGCAGCAGCAGGTACTTCTCCATGATCGCGCCGGCCTCCTCGCCGTACGACCAGACCTCGTTCGGGCCGCCGGTCATGTCCGGGCCCAGCGGCATGCCCGGGTCGCGGAAGCCGTGCAGACGCATCAGCGGGGACAGCGCGCCGAACTGGAACCAGCGGATCATGACCTCGCGGTACGCGGGGTCGTCCGGATCCCCGCCGTGGAAGCCGCCGATGTCGGTGTTCCACCACGGGATGCCGGACAGCGCGGTGTTGAGACCCGCCGCGATCTGACGGCGCAGGGTCGGGAAGTCCGTGCCGATGTCGCCCGACCAGAGGGCCGCCCCGTAGCGCTGGCTGCCCGCCCACGCCGAGCGGTTGAGGGTGACGATGTCCGTCCGGCCGGCGGCGAGCAGGCCCTCGAAGAAGGTGCGGGAGTTCTCCCGCGGATAGAGGTTGCCGACCTCCAGGCCGGGCCCCGCGTGATAGCGCAGGTTCTCCTGGAAGCCGGGCTTCAGCTCCGGCTCGCAGGCGTCCAGCCAGAAGGCCTTGATCCCGTACGGGGCCAGGTAGTTGTCCTTCACCCGCGACCAGAGGAAGTCCCGCGCGTCGGGGTTCGTCGCGTCGTAGAACGCCACCTGGACGGTGGACGCGACCCCCTTGTCCGGCCAGTCCGCGTGCGCCATCGGTCCGTACTGGGTGCCGATGAGATGGCCCCGCTGCTCCATGAGCTGGTGGTTCTCGGAGAGCGGCGAGACCGAGGGCCAGACGCTGACCACCAGCTCGACACCCAGCTCGGACAGCTCCCGCTGCATGGCGGCCGGATCCGGCCACTCGGCCGGGTCGAACTTCCACTCGCCGAGGTGCGTCCAGTGGAAGAAGTCGCACACGATGACGTCCAGGGGCAGCCCGCGACGCTTGTACTCCCGTGCCACGGCGAGGAGTTCGTCCTGTGTGCGATAGCGCAGCTTGCACTGCCAGAACCCGGCCGCCCACTCGGGCAGCATCGGTGTGCGGCCGGTGGCGGCGCTGTAGCGGCGCTGGGCGTCGGCCGGGGCGCCCGCCGTGATCCAGTAGTCGATCTGACGGGCCGAGTCGGCCACCCATCGGGTGCCGTTGCCCGCGAGCTCCACACGGCCGATCGCCGGACTGTTCCACAGCAGGGTGTAGCCGCGGCTGGAGGTGAGCACGGGGATCGTGACCTCGGCGTTGCGCTGGACGAGGTCCAGGACCGCGCCCTTCTGGTCCAGCAGCCCGTGCTGGTGCTGTCCGAGGCCGTACAGCTTCTCGCCCTCGTACGCGGCGAACCGCTGCTCCAGGCGGTGGTGGCCGTTCCCGGTCGGGGTGTACAGGCGGGAGCCGGGCCACCAGAAGTGGGCGCGTTCCTCGGCGAGCAGCTCGCCCCCGTCCGCGGTGCGCACGAAGCGGATCAGGCCCTCGGCGTCGACCTCGACGGTCAGCGCGCCCACCGTCAGCCGGCCCTCGCCGTCGAGGATCTTCACGGTGCTCTCGGTGGCCGGCGGCTCGTCGAGCAGCGCGCCGGGGAGGTCTTCGAGGAGCGGTCCGCCGAGGCGCGCACGGACCCGGACCGCGTCCGGCCCCCATGGTTCGATGCGGACGGTCTCCTGGCGTCCGCTCCACTCCAGCGCGCCGTCCCGCTCGCGGAACGTGCCGACGGTCGGGGAGGACTGCGCGAGGCTGACCGAGCTCGACTGGGTCTGGTTTTCGGCAGGCTGATTCACGGAGAGTGCTCCTGAAGGAAGGAGTGACAGCGGACCCGGCGCGGCCGTGACGGCCGCCGGGGCAGACGGGGCTACCGCAACGCCCATACGGACCAGGGCGGTTGCGCGGTACGTGGACTCGGGGAGCGGCCGGAGCCGTCCGGTGCCTTCGGGAACCGGCTGCTGCCGGTCCCGTTCTTCGGGGACGCGGCCGGAGCCGGTCCCGTGCCCTGACGGGCGTGGTCGGTGCGTGGCGCCTCGGGCCCGCCGGTCAGGCGCGGGCCGGTTGCCCACGCGGCCGCTCCGGCCGCGCCGCCGGTGCCTGTCCGTCCGTCTCCGGGGGACGGACGGACACGCTCCGTGACGGGAGCCGGCGACTGGCCCGGCCCGGGGCGGGGGCTTCCGGGTCTCGGTCTCGGTCCGGGAGCCCGGTCCCGGACCGGATCCCGGGCCCGAGTGCGGGAGTCGTTCGGCGCCACTCCCTCGGCCGGGGAGCGGCCCGGTGCTGCGCCCGAGCCGGGGAACCGTCCGGGGTCCAACGCCGGGCCCCCTTGTGCGGGGGAGGGGACCCCGTGCCGGGGAGCCCCCGCAGATGCCCGGATGCCGTCCCGGGCGGGGTCAGGAAGTGGACGGCGCCGGACCCGTACTCGCCCGTACCGTCAACTCCGGTGCGATCAGGACGACTTCGTCCTCACCGTGTCCGTCGAGCTTGGCGATCAGCTGCTCGACGGCGTGCCGGCCCATCTCCTGTGCGGGGATGGCGACCGAGGTCAGCCGCACCGAGGCCTGCGTCGCGACCTGGTCCGGGCAGATCGCGATCACCGACACGTCCTCGGGCACGGCCCGGCCCTGCTGGCGCAGCAGGGCGAGCAGCGGTTCCACCGCGGACTCGTTCTGCACGACGAATCCCGTGGTGGCCGGGCGCTCGTCGAGGATCCGGGCGAGTGTCACGGCCATCGCGTCGTACCCGCCCTCGCAGGGGCGGTGCAGCACGCGCAGGCCCAGCTCCCGCGACCGGGACCGGAGCCCGTCGAGGGTGCGTTCGGCGAAGCCGGTGTGCCGTTCGTAGACGGCGGGCGCCTCGCCGATGACAGCGATGTCACGGTGCCCCAGCATCGCCAGATGCTCGGCGCACAGCGCGCCGGTGGCACCGAAGTCGAGATCGACGCAGGTCAGCCCCGAGGTGTCGGCGGGCAGACCGATGAGTACGGACGGCTGGTCGGTCTCGCGCAGCAGCGGCAGCCGCTCGTCGTCGAGTTCGACGTCCATCAGGATCATCGCGTCGGCGAGCCCGCTGCCGGTGACCCGGCGGACCGCGTCGGGGCCCTCCTCACCGGTGAGCAGCAGGACGTCGTACCCGTGGATGCGGGCGGTGGTCGCCACCGCGATGGCGATCTCCATCATCACGGGTACGTACATGTCGGTGCGGAGCGGAACCATCAGCGCGATGATGTTGGACCGGCTGCTCGCCAGGGCACGGGCGCCGGCGTTCGGGTGGTAGCCGAGCTCCTGGATGCTCTGCTCGACCCGCTGCCGGGTGTTCGCGGAGATGGACCGCTTGCCGCTGAGGACATAGCTCACCGTGCTCGCCGAGACTCCGGCGTGCTGGGCGACCTCGGCGAGGGTGACCATCCAGCTCTCCAAGCTTTGTGAAGCGCTTCGACAGTGCGCGTGTTGCGGACAGGGGAGTGAGGGTGGCTCGACAGTAGCCCGGTGGAGATGGTGTGTCCATAGGTTGTCGAAGCGCTTCGACAGCGAAATTCCGACGACGGGAATCCCCGGTGCTCCCCGGCAAGCCGCGGGACGCGTACCCGGGCGCTCCCCGACTCCTCGCGGGGCGCTATCCCGGACGCTACCCGGCGGCCGGCGGGGCGCGTTCCCGAACGCTCCCGGCGGTCCGGAGGCCTGCCGTCCCGCGAGCTCTCCGGCGGCCTTCGCCAAGGAGTCCCGGGAGGCTCCCCGGTGCCCAGGGAAGGATCCGGCGGCCGCTCGGTGGCCTGTGCAGACGTTCCCCCGAATGGCCCCCTGACGCAACATCGCGGACAGCACCCGTCCAGGGCGTCCCGCACAGGGCGCACCGGCCCCGAACCCGGGGGCGCGTACCGGCCGAACGCCGCGCGAGGACTGGTGGGGTCACCCCGGATCGGGTACATACGATCGAGTAGCACCGGTCGGTAATGATCGATGCTGATCAGCGATGAACGGCCCCAAGATCCCTATTCGCGGCGAGGTGAGCCTCATGTCCGCAACACCCCACAAGCCCACGGTCACGGAGCGTGAGGCCCGACAGGTCGCCGAGGCCGCGCGTGAACAGGACTGGCGCAAGCCGAGCTTCGCCAAGGAGCTGTTCCTCGGGCGCTTCCGGCTCGACCTGATCCATCCGCACCCGATGCCGTCCGACGAGGCCTCGCAGCGCGGCGAGGAGTTCCTCGCCAAACTGCGCGACTTCTGCGAGACGAAGATCGACTCCGCCCGCATCGAGCGTGAGGCGCAAATCCCGGACGAGACGATCGACGGGCTCAAGGAGCTCGGCGCCCTCGGTATGAAGATCGACACCAAGTACGGCGGCCTCGGGCTGACGCAGGTGTACTACAACAAGGCGCTGGCCCTGGTCGGTTCGGCGAACCCGGCGATCGGCGCGCTGCTCTCCGCGCACCAGTCGATCGGCGTCCCGCAGCCGCTGAAGATCTTCGGCACCCAGGAGCAGAAGGACGTCTTCCTGCCGCGCTGCGCCCGCACCGACATCTCGGCGTTCCTGCTGACCGAGCCCGACGTGGGCTCCGACCCGGCGCGGCTCGCCACGGCCGCCGTGCCGGACGGCGACGACTACGTCCTCGACGGCGTGAAGCTGTGGACGACCAACGGCGTCGTCGCCGATCTGCTCGTCGTCATGGCGCGGGTGCCGAAGTCCGAGGGCCACAAGGGCGGCATCACGGCCTTCGTGGTCGAGGCGGGCTCCGAGGGCATCACCGTCGAGAACCGCAACGCCTTCATGGGCCTGCGCGGCCTGGAGAACGGCGTCACCCGCTTCCATCAGGTCCGGGTGCCCGCCGCGAACCGGATCGGCGCCGAGGGCGCCGGCCTCAAGATCGCCCTGACCACCCTCAACACCGGCCGGCTCTCCCTGCCCGCGATGTGCGTCGGCGCGGGCAAGTGGTGCCTGAAGATCGCCCGCGAATGGTCGGCGGCCCGCGAACAGTGGGGCAAGCCGGTCGCCCTCCACGAGGCCGTCGGTGCCAAGATCTCCTTCATCGCGGCGACCACCTTCGCGCTGGAGGCCGTCGTCGACCTGTCCTCGCAGATGGCCGACGAGGACCGCAACGACATCCGGATCGAGGCGGCCCTCGCCAAGCTGTACGGCTCCGAGATGGGCTGCCTGATGGCGGACGAGCTCGTCCAGATCCGCGGTGGCCGCGGCTTCGAGACGGCCGCCTCGCTCGCCGCCCGCGGCGAACGCGCCGTGCCCGCCGAGCAGATCCTGCGCGACCTGCGCATCAACCGGATCTTCGAGGGCTCGACGGAGATCATGCACCTGCTGATCGCCCGCGAGGCCGTGGACGCCCACCTCTCGGTGGCCGGCGACCTCATCGACCCCGACAAGTCCCTCTCGGACAAGGCGAAGGCGGGCGCGAACGCCGGCGTCTTCTACGCCAAGTGGCTGCCGAAGCTGGTGGCGGGACCGGGTCAACTCCCGCGGTCGTACCACGAGTTCAACCAGCAGGTGGACCTGTCGCCGCATCTGCGGTATGTCGAGCGCAGCGCGCGCAAGCTCGCCCGCTCCACCTTCTACGCCATGTCCCGCTGGCAGGGCCGCATGGAGACCAAGCAGGGCTTCCTGGGCCGGATCGTCGACATCGGCGCCGAGCTCTTCGCGATGAGCGCGGCCTGCGTCCGCGCCGAGCACCTGCGCGCCACGGGCGAGCACGGCCGCGAGGCCTACCAGCTCGCCGACGCGTTCTGCCGTCAGTCCCGCATCCGCGTCGAGGAACTCTTCGGCCGCCTGTGGTCCAACACCGACGACCTCGACCGCAAGGTGGTCGAGGGAGTCCTGTCCGGCACCTACACCTGGCTGGAGGAGGGCGTCGTCGACCCGTCCGGCGAGGGCCCCTGGATCGCCGATGCCACACCCGGACCGTCCCGGAAGGAAAACGTCCGCCGGCCCATTCGCTGACCATTTTCCCCAGGAATTCACTGGGGTCCCGTTCGCCATTCCGCTGCTTGCCGCACCGAACGTGTGCGCCGACAATGAACGGAATGGCGAACGGGGACGGCAGATGCGCCAAGGAGTCGGGGAAGAATACAGCCACGGTATTTCCGTACAGCTGACGCGCGCCCGCGGGGAGGCGTGGCGTCAGCTCGACGAGATGGATCTCGTACGGGCGCTGCGGACGGTGCGCGACGAAGTGCAGCCGCTGGCGCAGAAACTGCGCGAAGGAGCGCCGGAGACCTTCGAGGCACACCGCGACGCGCTCGCGGTCCTGCTCAACGACTGCGCGCTGGCCGTGGTCGACGTGGAGCCACGGCCGCCCGTGGCCTCCTTCGACGCGGTGCGCATCCGGAGGATCGACCTCCGTGACGTCGACGCTCTGCTCGACGCCGGACGGCCGGGCGAACGGCCCGTGATCCAGCAGCTCTTCCGCGCCGCACTCGACGTCGTCGACGACCCCGTGCTGCGCGAAGTGATCACCGCGAATCAACAGGGCGTCCATATTCTCCAGCGTGCCAATCGCTGGATCCGGATGCTCGCGGACGCCGTTTAGTTGCGGGGGAATTCCCATGTCAGGTAAAGGTCTCGACGCCCTGACCGGAAAAATCATGCGGGCGGGTGAGGGCAGGATGCTGCGGCGGCTGGAGCGCACAGCCGCCCAGGTGGGTTCACTGGAGGAGGAGTTCAAGGCCCTCACCGACGAGGAACTCCAGGCGCTCACACCGGAGTTCAAGACGCGGCACGCCGACGGCGAGAGCCTGGACGACCTGCTGCCCGAGGCCTTCGCCGCGATGCGCGAGGCGGCCCGGCGCACCCTCGGCATGCGCCACTTCGACGTGCAGGTCATGGGCGGCGCGGCGCTCCACCTCGGCAACATCGCCGAGATGCACACGGGAGAGGGCAAGACGCTCGTCGGCACACTGCCCGTCTACCTGAACGCCCTGACCGGCAAGGGAGTACACCTGGTCACGGTCAACGACTACCTGGCCGAGCGGGACGCCGACTGGATGGGCCGGGCCTACCGGTTCATGGGGCTGACCGTCGGCGTGATCAAGACCGGGTCGACCCCTGCGGAGCGGCGCGCGCAGTACGCCTGCGACATCACGTACGGAACCAACACGGAGTTCGGCTTCGACTACCTGCGCGACAACATGGCGTGGTCGCAGGACGAACTGGTCCAGCGCGGCCACCACTTCGCGATCGTCGACGAGGCCGACTCGATCCTCATCGACGAGGCACGCACCCCGCTGATCATCTCCGGCCCCGCCGACCAGCCCACCCACTGGTACGAGGCCTTCGCCGGCTTCGCGCAGCGGATGAAGGGCGTACAGGTCCAGGAGGAGCAGTACACCACCCAGACGGACAAGGACCGCCTCGCCGAACTGCGCACCCGGTACGACTACGAGTACGACCCGAAGAAGCGCACCGTGGCGATCCTGGACCGGGGCGTCGAGTACCTCCAGGACCAGCTCGGCATCGACAGCCTCTACGAGTCCGACCACACCCCGCTCATCGGCCACCTGAACAACGCCCTCAAGGCCAAGGAGCACTTCAAGCGCGACAAGGACTACGTGGTGGTCGACGGCGAGGTCCTCATCGTCGACGAGCACACCGGCCGCATTCTCGCCGGACGCCGCTACAACGAGGGCCTGCACCAGGCGATCGAGGCCAAGGAAGGCGTGACGATCAAGGACGAGAACCAGACGCTCGCCACGATCACCCTGCAGAACTTCTTCCGCCTGTACACGAAGCTCGCCGGGATGACCGGCACCGCCATGACCGAGGCCGCCGAGTTCCACCAGATCTACAAGCTGCACGTCGTCCCGATCCCGACCAACCGGCCCATGGTCCGCCGCGACGACCCCGACCAGATCTACCGCACCGAGGAGGCGAAGTACGCCGCGATCCTCGCGGACATCGCCGAGAAGCACGAACAGGGCCAGCCGATCCTGGTGGGCACCACCTCCGTGGAGAAGTCCGAGGTGCTGTCGGCGCGGCTGAGGAAGCAGGGCATCCGGCACGAGGTGCTCAACGCCAAGAACCACCAGCGCGAGGCACAGATCGTCGCCCAGGCCGGACGCAAGGGCGCCGTGACCGTGGCCACGAACATGGCGGGACGCGGCACCGACATCATGCTCGGCGGCAACCCCGAGGCGATGGCACTCGCGGAGACCGGGGACGAAGCGGACCCCGAGGAGCGGCGGCAGGTCCTCGACCGGATCACCGCCGCGGTCGCGGCCGAACACGACGAGGTCAAGGAACTGGGCGGCCTCTACGTCCTCGGCACCGAACGCCACGAGTCCCGGCGCATCGACAACCAGCTGCGCGGCCGCTCCGGCCGCCAGGGCGACCCCGGCGCCTCCCGGTTCTACCTCTCGCTCCAGGACGACCTGATGCGGCTGTTCCGCGCCAATGTGGTCGACCGGGTCATGGCCATGGCGAACGTGCCCGACGACATCCCCATCGAGAACAAGATGGTCACCCGCGCCATCGCCTCCGCACAGGCACAGCTGGAGCAGCAGCACTTCGAGTCCCGCAAGGACGTCCTGAAGTTCGACGAGGTCCTCAACCGCCAGCGCACCCTCATCTACGCCGAACGCCGCCGCGTCCTGGCGGGCGAGGACCTGCGCGAGCAGATCGTCCACTTCATGGACGACACCGTCCGCGCGTACGTCGAGGTCGAGACCGGCGAGGGCTTCCCGGAGGAATGGGACCTGGAACGGCTGTGGAGCGCGCTGAGGCAGCTGTACCCGGTGGGCGTCTCCGTCGAGGAACTGGAGGACGCCGCGGGCGGCCGCGACGCCCTCACCACCGAGGGGGTGACCGACACGATCACCGAGGACGTCCACGCGCGGTACGAGGAGCGCGAGGCCGAGCTCGGCGCCGCGGCCCTGCGCGACCTGGAACGCCTGGTCGTGCTCTCCGTCCTGGACCGCAAATGGCGCGAGCACCTCTATGAGATGGATTACCTCCGCGACGGCATCGGACTGCGCTGGACGCTCGGCCGCGAACCGATCGTCGAGTACGAGCGCGAGGGCTTCGACATGTACATAGCCATGACCGACGCCATCAAGGAGGAGTCCGTCGGCTACGTCTTCAACCTCGACGCGGCGGGCCCCGGCGCCGAGACCCTCGACCGCCGGGACCGAACCGACGGCCTGCACTTCACCGCGCCGACGCTCGACACGGCGGACGGCGTGGTCGAGGGCGCCTTCGCCCCCGCCGACGCCGCGCCGGCAGGCGCGGCCCCCGCCGACGCGCCCGGGACGGCGCCCGCACCCGACGACCCCGGCCCGGCGTCGCGCGAGGCCTCCCCGCGGTCCCGCGCCCGCACCGGGAACCGCAAGCAGCGCAGGCGCAGGCGCTAGGGGACGTCCACGACCACGAGGGACGATGCCGCCCCGTCCGGACCCCAGGGGCGGCAGCACGGCGCGAAGTGGGGGAGCCCTGTCCTGCCGGGGACGCGTTGCGGCCACAATGGGGGGATGAGCGACAGTCCAGCCCCCCTCGCTGATCCGCACCTTGTCTTCGACCCCGTGGACGGAGTCAGGGATGTCGTGATCCTCGGCTCCACCGGCTCGATCGGCACCCAGGCCATCGACCTCGTGCTGCGCAACCCCGACCGGTTCCGGGTCACCGCGCTGTCCGCCGCCGGCGGCAGGGTCGGACTGCTGGCCGAGCAGGCCCACCGGCTCCGGGTCCGGGCGGTCGCCGTCGCCCGCGAGGACGTCGTCCCCGCGCTGCGCGAGGCCCTCGCGGCGCAGTACGCCCCCGGAGAGGCCCTTCCCGAGATCCTCGCCGGGCCGGACGCCGCCACCCGGCTCGCCTCCTCCGACTGCCACACCGTGCTCAACGGCATCACCGGTTCGATCGGCCTCGCGCCCACCCTCGCCGCCCTGGAGGCGGGCCGCACCCTCGCGCTCGCCAACAAGGAATCGCTCATCGTCGGCGGCCCGCTGGTGAAGGCGCTGGCCAAGCCGGGACAGATCATCCCCGTCGACTCCGAGCACGCGGCGCTGTTCCAGGCGCTGGCCTCCGGCACCCGCGCCGACGTGCGCAAGCTGGTCGTGACCGCCTCCGGCGGCCCCTTCCGCGGCCGTACGAAGGCGGAGCTGGCCGACGTCACCCCCACCGACGCCCTCGCGCACCCCACCTGGGCCATGGGACCGGTCATCACGGTCAACTCCGCGACCCTGGTCAACAAGGGGCTGGAAGTCATCGAGGCACACCTCCTCTACGACATTCCCTTCGACCGTATTGAGGTCGTCGTGCATCCGCAGTCGTATGTCCACTCGATGGTGGAATTCACGGACGGATCGACGATCGCCCAGGCGACGCCCCCCGACATGCGGGGGCCGATCGCCATCGGCCTCGGCTGGCCCGAACGCGTCCCGGACGCCGCGCCGGCCTTCGACTGGACAAAGGCGTCGAGCTGGGAGTTCTTCCCGCTCGACAACGACGCGTTCCCGTCCGTCGGGCTCGCCCGGCACGTGGGGCAGCTCGCGGGCACGGCCCCGGCGGTGTTCAATGCCGCCAACGAGGAGTGCGTCGACGCGTTCCTGAACGGCACACTGCCGTTCAACGGGATCATGGAGACCGTCACACGGGTGGTCGAGGAACACGGCACCCCGGCCACGGGAACTTCCCTGACCGTCGCGGACGTCCTCGAAGCGGAGACCTGGGCGCGCGCCCGGGCCCGGGAACTGACCGCCCGGACGACAATCGCGGAGGCTCGTGCATGACGACCCTGATGATGATCCTCGGCATAGTCGTCTTCGTGGTCGGCCTGCTCATCTCGATCGCGTGGCACGAGCTGGGGCATCTGTCGACGGCCAAGCTCTTCGGCATCCGCGTGCCGCAGTACATGGTCGGCTTCGGTCCGACCATCTGGTCGCGCAAGAAGGGCGAGACGGAGTACGGGATCAAGGCGGTTCCGCTCGGCGGCTACATCCGCATGATCGGGATGTTCCCGCCCGGCCCGGACGGCCGTATCGAGGCCCGTTCGACGTCACCGTTCCGCGGCATGATCGAGGACGCCAGGTCGGCGGCCTTCGAGGAGCTCAAGCCCGGCGACGACACCCGCCTCTTCTACACGCGCAAGCCGTGGAAGCGCGTGATCGTGATGTTCGCGGGCCCCTTCATGAACCTGATCCTCGCCGTCGTGATCTTCCTCGGCGTGATGATGACGTTCGGCATCCAGACCCAGACCACCACGGTCGGCAAGGTCTCGGACTGCGTCATCCAGCAGAGCGAGAACCGCTCGAAGTGCGAGTCCGGGGACCAGGCGGCGCCCGCCAAGGCCGCCGGGCTGAAGGGCGGCGACAAGATCGTCGCGTTCGACGGCAAGGCCGTCGAGGACTGGTCCGTCCTCCAGTCCGACATCCGCGCCAACCCCGGCAAGGACGTCACGATCACCGTCGAGCGCAAGGGCGAGAAGGTCGACCTGACCGCCCACCTGATCAAGAACCAGGTGAGCAAGACCGACGGCAACGGCGGCTACGTCGAGGGCAAGTACGTGTACGCCGGGTTCCTCGGCTTCACACCGGCCTCCGGCATCGTCCAGCAGTCCTTCTCGCAGTCCGTGGACCGCATGGGCGACATGATGCAGAACGGCGTCGAGTCGCTGGTCGCGCTCCCCGGAAAGGTCCCCGACCTGTGGGACGCCGCCTTCGGTGACGGACCGCGCAAGGCGGACTCCCCGATGGGCGTGGTCGGCGCGGCCCGCATCGGCGGCGACGTCTTCACCCTGGACATCCCCGCCTCGCAGCAGGTCGCGATGATGCTGCTGCTGGTCGCCGGCTTCAACCTCTCCCTGTTCCTCTTCAACATGCTCCCGCTGCTCCCGCTCGACGGTGGGCACATCGCGGGCGCCGTCTGGGAGTCGCTGCGGCGGAACACGGCGAAGGTGCTCCGGCGCCCCGACCCGGGTCCGTTCGACGTCGCGAAGCTCATGCCCGTCGCCTACGTGGTGGCCGGGATCTTCGTCTGCTTCACGCTCCTGGTGCTCATCGCGGACGTCGTCAACCCGGTGAGAATCTCCTAGCGGCACGCGAATTTCGGGTGGCCGGACACACGTCGTGTCCGGCCACCTTCCATTGAGTGGGTTTGGGGGCGTGATGTGCTCGGCCGCGCGCCGGTGCCGTAATCTCGAAGCCTGGAGCCCACGATTCCGGGACCTTGATCCACAACTTGGGGTTGCACAGCAGATGACTGCGATTTCTCTCGGCATGCCGTCCGTTCCGACCAAGCTGGCCGAGCGCCGCAAGAGCCGGCAGATCCAGGTCGGAACGGTCGCCGTGGGCGGAGACGCACCGGTGTCGGTGCAGTCGATGACGACGACGCGTACGTCGGACATCGGTGCCACGCTCCAGCAGATCGCCGAACTGACCGCGTCCGGCTGCCAGATCGTGCGCGTGGCGTGCCCCACCCAGGACGACGCGGACGCGCTCGCGACGATCGCACGCAAGTCGCAGATCCCGGTCATCGCGGACATCCATTTCCAGCCGAAGTACGTCTTCGCCGCGATCAACGCGGGCTGCGCCGCCGTCCGCGTCAACCCCGGCAACATCAAGCAGTTCGACGACCAGGTCAAGGAGATCGCGCGGGCCGCCAAGGACACCGGCACCCCGATCCGCATCGGCGTCAACGCCGGCTCCCTCGACAAGCGACTGCTCCAGAAGTACGGCAAGGCCACCCCCGAGGCGCTCGTCGAGTCGGCGCTGTGGGAGGCATCCCTCTTCGAGGAGCACGACTTCCGCGACATCAAGATCTCCGTGAAGCACAACGACCCGGTGGTCATGGTCAACGCCTACCGGCAGCTCGCCGCCGCGTGCGACTACCCCCTCCACCTCGGCGTGACCGAGGCCGGCCCCGCCTTCCAGGGCACCATCAAGTCGGCCGTGGCCTTCGGCGCCCTCCTGTCCGAGGGCATCGGCGACACCATCCGCGTCTCCCTCTCCGCCCCGCCGGCGGAGGAGGTCAAGGTCGGCCTCCAGATCCTGGAGTCCCTCAACCTCAAGCAGCGCGGCCTGGAGATCGTCTCCTGCCCGTCCTGCGGCCGCGCCCAGGTCGACGTGTACAAGCTGGCCGAGGAGGTCACGGCCGGTCTGGAGGGGATGGAGGTCCCGCTCCGCGTCGCCGTGATGGGCTGCGTCGTGAACGGCCCCGGCGAGGCCCGCGAGGCCGACCTCGGCGTCGCCTCCGGCAACGGCAAGGGCCAGATCTTCGTCAAGGGCGAGGTCATCAAGACCGTTCCCGAGTCGAAGATCGTGGAGACCCTCATCGAGGAGGCCATGAAGATCGCCGAGCAGATGGAGGCCGACGGAATCGCCTCCGGCGAGCCTTCCGTGTCGGTCGCCGGCTGACCGCCTTGTGGCGCAAGGGACCCGGGTGCCCCTCCGGAGGTGGCGCCCGGGTCCCGTGCGTGCGGTGCTGCTCGGCATATCCGGTTAAAGTACGGAGATCAGCAGACCGTGTGACTCCGCCCTGAGGGGGGCTTCTCGCAGTGATGCGACGGCCAGCCCCGACCGGTGCTCACGAGTGAGCACACGGCGACGCGAACAGTGTGCGCGACGCGCTGTCGTTGCCCGCAAGGAGTGATGGAGCCGCCTCGTTGTTGACCCAGACCACCACCAGGGTCCTCGAACCGAGCGACCTGGACGCCGCGCTCGCCGTCCTCGACCGCGAGCCGGTCGCGAACGCGTTCGTCGCCTCCCGGGTACAGATCGCCGGCCTCGACCCATGGCGTCTCGGCGGCGAGATGTGGGGCTGGTACGAGGACGGCATGCTGCGGTCCCTGTGCTACGCGGGCGCCAACCTGGTCCCGATCTGCGCCACCCCGAGGGCCGTGCGCGGCTTCGCCGACCGGGCCCGCCGAGCCGGCCGCCGCTGCTCCTCGATCGTCGGCCCCGCCGAGCCCACCGCCCAGCTGTGGCGGCTGCTCGAACCGAGCTGGGGCCCCGCCCGGGAGCTCCGCGCCCACCAGCCGCTGATGGTCACCGACCGGCTCCCCGACACCGTCGCACCCGATCCGTACGTCCGCCGCATCCGCAAGGACGAGATGGAGACGATCATGCCGGCGTGCGTGGCGATGTTCACCGAGGAGGTCGGCGTCTCGCCGCTCGCCGGGGACGGTGGCCTGCTCTACCAGGCACGGGTGGCCGAACTCGTCGGTTCCGGAAGGTCGTTCGCCCGCCTCGACCAGCACGGCAAGGTCGTCTTCAAGGCCGAGATCGGCGCCGCGACCACCCAGGCCTGCCAGATCCAGGGCGTCTGGGTCGCCCCCGAGTACCGCGGCCAGGGCATCGCCGCCCCCGGCATGGCGGCCGTCCTGCGCTACGCCCTCGCGGACGTGGCTCCCGTCGTCAGTCTCTACGTGAACGACTTCAACACGGCGGCCCGCGCCACCTACCGTCGCGTGGGCTTCCAGGAGGTCGGCGCGTTCATGAGTGTCCTGTTCTGACGCCCCGCAGGGGCCTTACGGCACCTCACACGCCCCACCCTTCGCCAGGTAGTCTCCCCGGCATGCTGCGCATTCCCGGTCAGGGCTTCCGCAACCCCGACGACGTGGTCATCGGCCCGCTGGATCTCGCCGCGCGTGTGGACGAGGCGCTCGCCGTGCAGGCCCTCGCCTTCGGACTCGGCGCCGACGAGGTCGCCGTACGCCGCCAGATCGTGCTGCGCCACCTCACCTGTCCGGGAGCCCGCGCGCTGGGTGCCACCACCGCCGACGGACGCCTCGTCGGCTTCGTCTACGGCATGCCCAACGACCGCGCGCACTGGTGGTCCACCGTCGTCGAACCGTATCTGCGCGCCCAGGGCCGCGACGGCTGGCTCGACGACTCCTTCGTGATCACCGAACTGCATGTGCACCCGCGCTACCAGGGCCGAGGCATCGGCCGCTCTCTGATCACCCGGATCACGGACACCGCCGCCGAACCCCGCTCGATCCTGTCCGCGATCGACACGGACAGTCCGGCCCGGGGCCTCTACCACTCACTGGGCTACGAGGACCTCGCGCGCCAGGTCCTGTTCCCCAGCGCACCCAAGCCGTACGCCGTGATGGGCGCCCTTCTGCCGCTGCGCAGGCGTTAACCGATTTCCACCGTCACGTCCCGCCCGGCTAACCTCCTGCCATCACCCTTACGCAGCAGGAGTCGAGAATCATGGCCCAGGTCCAGCGCATGTCCCGTTTGATGGTCAAGACACTGCGTGACGACCCGGCGGATGCCGAGACGCTCAGCCACAAGCTGCTCGTCCGCGCCGGTTACGTGCGCCGCAACTCCGCGGGCATCTGGACCTGGCTGCCCCTGGGCAAGAAGGTCCTCGACAACATCTCTCGCGTGGTCCGCGAGGAGATGGACGCGATCGGTGCCCAGGAAGTCCTGCTTCCCGCGCTGCTCCCCAAGGAGCCGTACGAGGCGTCGGCGCGCTGGGAGGAGTACGGCGACCTGCTGTTCCGCCTCAAGGACCGCAAGGGCGCGGAGTACCTGCTCGGTCCGACCCACGAGGAGATCTTCACCCTGGTGGTGAAGGACCAGGTGGCCTCGTACAAGGACCTGCCGGTCATGCTGTACCAGATCCAGACGAAGTACCGGGACGAGGCCCGCCCGCGGTCCGGCGTGCTGCGCGGCCGCGAGTTCCAGATGAAGGACTCGTACTCCTTCGACACGACCGACGAGGGGCTCGCCGAGTCCTACCGGCTGCACCGCGAGGCGTACCAGAAGATCTTCGCGCGTCTCGGTCTCGACTACCGCATCGTCTCGGCCGTCTCCGGCGCGATGGGCGGCTCGGCCTCGGAGGAGTTCCTCGCCCCGGCCGCGGCCGGCGAGGACACGTTCGTGGACTGCCCGTCCTGCGACTACGCGGCCAACACCGAGGCGGTGACCTTCAAGCTCACGCCGGTGTCCGAGGAGCACGGCCCGGTCGAGGAGCTGGACACCCCCGACACCCCGACCATCGAGTCGCTCGCCGAGCACCTCGGCGTCCCCGCCTCCGCGACCCTGAAGAACCTCCTGGTCAAGGTCGACGGCGAGATCGTCGCGGTGGGCGTCCCGGGCGACCGCGAGGTCGACCTCGGCAAGCTGGGCGAGCACCTCGCCCCGGCCGTCGTCGAGCTCGTCACCGCCGAGGACTTCGAGGGCCGCGGCGACCTCGTCCGTGGCTACGTGGGCCCGCAGGGCCTGGAGAAGGTCCGCTACATCGCCGACCCGCGGGTGGCGCCCGGCACCGCCTGGATCACCGGCGCCAACAAGGCCGACACGCACGCGAAGAACGTCGTCGCGGGCCGTGACTTCGAGGTCGACGACTACCTCGACGTCGTCGTGGTCGAGGAGGGCGACCCGTGCCCCGCGTGCGGCACCGGCCTGAAGCTGGACCGCGCCATCGAGATCGGCCACATCTTCCAGCTCGGCCGCAAGTACGCCGACACCTTCCAGCTCGACGTCCTCGGGCAGCAGGGCAAGCCCGTGCGCGTGACCATGGGCTCGTACGGCATCGGTGTCTCCCGTGCGGTGGCCGCGCTGGCCGAGCAGTCGGCGGACGACCAGGGTCTGTGCTGGCCCGAGGAGATCGCTCCCGCCGACGTCCACGTGGTCGCGGCGGGCAAGGCCCTGCAGACCGAGCTGGCGCTCGACGTGTCCGAGAAGCTGAACGCCGCGGGGGTGCGTGTCCTGGTGGACGACCGCGCCGGGGTCTCGCCGGGTGTGAAGTTCACCGACGCGGAGCTCATCGGCGTGCCGAAGATCCTGGTCGCCGGCCGTCGCTCCGCCGAGGGTGTCGTCGAGCTCAAGGACCGGCGGACCGGTGAGCGCGAGGAGCTGACCGTGGACGAGGCGATCGCCCGTCTCACGGCCTAGTCGGTGTCCCGTGGGCCCGTGCGGCGGTGAGCTGCCGCGCGGGCCCTTGGCGGCTTTCGGTCTGCGGTCCTCCGCCGGTGCGTCGTGGTTGGGCGCGCCGTTCCTCGCGTCCCTTGTGGGGCGCTTGGGTGCGCGGTGTTGTTCGGTAGCCCGGGGCTGCCGGTCTGTGTGTCTCTGCGGGTGCGCTGTGGCTGGGCGCGCCGTTTCTCGCGCCCCTTGTGGGGCGCTTGGGTGCGCGGCGTTGTTTGGTTGCCCGGGGCTGCTGGTCTGTGTCTCTGCGGCTGGGTCGTGGCTGGGCGCGCAGTTCCTCGCGCCCCTTCTGGGCGTTGTCCGGTGTTGGTGTCAGAGCCAGCCGGCGAATTCGAGGAGGAGTTCTGCGTCCTGGGGGCGGCCGACGCGGCGGGCTCGGACGCCCGACTCGACCGCTCGGAACAGGGTCCAGCCGCGCAGCCGTTCCTGGTCCACGTCGAGGGACTCGGCGAGCCGCTTCACCCGGCGCCGGGTGATCGACGACCCCGACGGGGAGGCGATCAGGTCCTCGACGCGGTCGCGGACCAGCCGGGCCAGATCGAAGGCGCACTCGCCGACCACCGGGTCGGGGCCCACGGCCAGCCACGGCATGCGCTCCCCGGCGAGAACCTTGCTCTGCCGGAACGTGCCGTGCAGCAGCCGTTCCTCCGGCGGCGCGGCGAGCAGTTCCTCGCGGGCCGTGAGCGCCGCGTCGACCAGCGGCGCGACCTCCTCGTCGGCGGACGCGGACGCCCGCATCGCCTCCGCCTGCCGGCCCGTCCGCTCGGCGACCGTCTCGAAGACGTGCGCCGCGGGCGGCTCGACCCACAGCCGCCGCAGCGTGCCCGCCGCCTCCAGCAGAGCCTTCGCCTCGGGCAGCGACCGTACCGACATCTCCGGGTGCAGCCGCTCCAGCAGCAGCACGCCATGGGTGTCGCCGGGGTTGAGGAGCCGCACCGCGCCGCGTCCGTCCCAGTGGGCCAGGGCGGCGCGCTCGCTCTCCGGGCGGGCCCGCTGGGGCGCGAGCTTCAGCACGGCGGGCGTTCCGTCGGCCTGCCGTACCAGCAGGACCAGGCTGCTCCTGCCGCCCGGCGCCTGCACCCGCTCCACGGTCAACTCGCGTACGTCTGCGGTCTGTTGCACCAGCTCGGGCAGCTTGGCGAGCCATTCATCGGTCCCGTCGGCGCCCTCGGCGCCGCCCCGCTGGATCTCGCCGAGCGCCCGGACGAGACGCTGCGGCGGTTCGAAAGCCATGCCCGAGTTGTTCCCTTCCAGGTCGCGTCACGTCTGCGGGGACGCGGACGCGGAGGCGGTGGCCGCCCGCTCCGCGAGCCCAGGGAAGGCTACGCTCTCGCCGCTCCAGCGCACCGCCCGCACCGCCGCCTCGCGCAGCGCCTCGGCGGCGGCCCGTCGCCGGTCGCCGGTGGCGGCCCGCACGAGGTCCGAGTAGACGCCCGCCACACGCTCCTCCAGCTCCGCGGCGAGCCGGACCGCCGCGGCCGAGTCCTTGACCGCGAACGGCAGCGCGTACGCGGCGGAGGCGGCCTGGGGTGTGCCGTCCAGGTCCCGTACGGCCCGCGCCAACTCGTCCCGTCGCGCCCGGTGCGCGTCGTAGGCGGCCCGCGCCTCGTCGCGCCGCCCCTTGTCGATCTTGCCGCCGACGACGCCGTATCCGTAGACAGCGGCGTGTTCGGCGCCCAACGCGGCCTGCAGGGCGCCGAGTTCGGCCTTCTCGGCCCGTTCGGTACGGCCCGAGCCCGTGGTGCGGGAGGTGTCGCTCACTTCGCCCCTTCCGACAGCAGGTACGCGTGGGCGGCGCCGGCCGCCGCCACCGAGGCCAGCAGCCTGGCCAGTTCACCCGGCATCTCGACCAGGGCCTTAGTGCGTGCGTCCGCCAGGGTGCGTTCGGCCGCGGCGAGTTCGCCGACCGCGTCCTTCGGCTCGGCCGGCACGGTGGGGGAGGCGCTCGCGGACGCGGACGCCGGCGCGCCGGCCGCCGTGGCGGAGACGGTCGCGGAGGGCGAGGCGGTGGCGTGCGCCCCGTCCCCGAAGGCCTTCGCGTGCCGGACGACCTCGGCCCGCAGCGGGGTCAGTCGCTTCGCCAGCGCCGGGTGCGCGGCGATCACGGCGGCGTAGTGGTCGGCGAGCTCCTCGCTGTCGCGCGCGGCACGCGCGCGGGCCCGGTCCGCGGCCGAGGGGCTGCCGCCGGCCGTGTCGGTGGACGGTTCGGAAGCGGAACAGCCCGCGAGCGCGAAGGCGCCCGCGGCCGAGGCGAGCAGGGTCCTTCGGCGCGGACCCGACGGGGCGCGCGACGGCAGGGTGAACGGCACGGCAGTCGTCCTTGGAGGGCTCGTACGGAAGGAGAGGGCGAGGCGCCCGTGATCACGGTACCCGCGCCCCGGCCGAACCCGTGCCAGCGGCTCTCCCGAGCCGGTCCCGGCGGGTGGTTTCCGCCCTTCCGCGCAGGGCACCGGGTAGGCGCCGGGCGGCCCAGGGCCGCACCCGGCCGGGTCCCGGTGGACGGCAACACCCCCCGCGACCGGATACCCTTTGACCTGACACACGACCTAACCACAACAGCACACGCGGCCGAGGAGTCACCCGGATGAGCACCACCCAGAGCGAGAGGCTGCGAGAACTTCTGGAACCGCTCGTAGGCTCTCAGGGACTCGATCTCGAAGAGATCGCAGTGGACTCGGTAGGCCGCAAGCGTGTGCTGCGTGTCGTCGTCGACTCGGACTCCGGTGCCGACCTGGACCAGATCGCCGATGTGAGCCGCGCGCTCTCGGCGAAGCTCGACGAGACGGACGCGATGGGCGAGGGCGAGTACACCCTCGAGGTCGGAACCCCCGGTGCCGAGCGTGAGCTCACGGAGCACCGTCATTACGTGCGCGCGACCGACCGCCTGGTGAAGTTCCAGCTGACGGAGGGCGGCGAGCTGGTCGCCCGGATCCTGAAGATCGACGACGACGGCCTCGACGTCGAAGTCCCGGGTGTGAAGGGCCGCAAGCCCACCGCCCGGCACCTCGCCTTCGAGGACGTCGCCAAGGCGCGTGTCCAGGTCGAGTTCAACCGCAAGAACAAGAACGAAGAGGAGGCGTAGCCGTGGACATCGACATGAGTGCCCTGCGGGGCTTGGTACGGGAGAAGGAGATCTCCTTCGACCTGCTGGTCGAGGCGATCGAGTCGGCCCTCCTCATCGCCTACCACCGCACCGAGGGAAGCCGCCGCCACGCGCGCGTGGAGCTGAACCGGGAAACCGGCCATGTGACCGTGTGGGCGAAGGAGGACGCCGAGGACCTGGAGGAGGGGCAGGAGGCGCGCGAGTTCGACGACACCCCGTCGGGGTTCGGGCGGATCGCGGCGACCACCGCCAAGCAGGTCATCCTGCAGCGCCTGCGGGACGCCGAGGACGACGCGACGCTCGGCGAGTACGCCGGACGCGAGGGCGACATCGTCACCGGTGTGGTCCAGCAGGGCCGCGACCCGAAGAACGTGCTCGTCGACATCGGCAAGCTGGAGGCCATCCTGCCGGTGCAGGAGCAGGTCCCCGGCGAGAACTACGAGCACGGCCTGCGCCTGCGCTCGTACGTCGTCCGGGTGGCGAAGGGTGTGCGCGGTCCGTCCGTCACCCTTTCGCGCACGCACCCCAATCTGGTGAAGAAGCTCTTCGCGCTCGAGGTGCCGGAGATCGCCGACGGCTCCGTCGAGATCGCCCACATCGCCCGTGAGGCCGGCCACCGTACGAAGATCGCCGTCCGGTCCACCCGCAGCGGCCTGAACGCCAAGGGCGCCTGCATCGGCCCCATGGGCGGCCGCGTGCGCAACGTCATGGCGGAACTGAACGGCGAGAAGATCGACATCGTCGACTGGTCGGACGACCCGGCCGAGATGGTGGCGAACGCCCTCTCCCCGGCCCGCGTCTCGAAGGTCGAGGTCGTCGACCTCGCCGCCCGCTCCGCACGCGTGACCGTCCCCGACTACCAGCTGTCGCTGGCCATCGGCAAGGAAGGGCAGAACGCCCGGCTCGCCGCCCGGCTCACCGGCTGGCGGATCGACATCCGTCCGGACACCGAACAGCAGCCCGAGCAGGACGGGGAATAGATCCAAGCCGCGGGTGGCTCAGATCACGACAGTTCCCGTCGATGCAACTGTTCGATTCTTGCCCCAAAGGGGTGAGGTCGCTACGGGGAGGTAGACTTAAGAGTGTCTGGCCGGACGCGAGCCCGCGCATGCCCTGAGCGCACCTGTGTGGGGTGCCGGGAGCGAGCGGCCAAGAAGGACTTGCTGCGCATCGTGGCGATCGAGGGCGAATGTGTCCCCGATCATCGCGGTACGCTGCCCGGCCGGGGTGCATATGTGCACCCCGCCCTGGTCTGTCTCGACCTGGCGGTCCGCCGCCGGGCGTTCCCGCGGGCGCTGCGCGTCCCGGGACCGCTCGACACCGCGGCGTTGCGCCTCTCCGTCGAGCAGGCAACACCGTAAGACGTGTCGTACGGAACCCCCGTGCGGCCCTGGTACCCCGCGAGTTGGAAGTAGGTCGAGATTGCGATGAGCACTCGATGAGCACGCGATGAGTACGCCCATGAAGTAGCGACGGTCCGGACGCAACCCGGACCTAAAAGGAGCGAAGTGGCTAAGGTCCGGGTATACGAACTCGCCAAGGAGTTCGGGGTTGAGAGCAAGGTCGTCATGGCCAAGCTCCAAGAGCTCGGTGAATTCGTCCGTTCGGCGTCCTCGACGATCGAGGCGCCCGTTGTCCGCAAACTGACTGACGCCCTCCAGCAGGGCAGCGGAGGCGGCAAGCCCGCCCCCGCCCGCAAGGCTGCCCCGGCCAAGCCGGCAGCCCCCTCTCCCGCGCAGGCGGCCCGTCCGGCTGCCCCGCGCCCGCCGGCTCCCAAGCCGCCCACGGCCGAGCGCCCCGCGGCTGCCCCGGTCACGCCGGCGGCCCCGGGTCCGCGCCCGACGCCGGGCCCCAAGCCCGCGCCGCGGCCCGCTCCGGCGACCCCGGCTCCGGCGGCGCCCGAGTTCACCGCGCCCCCGGCGGCCTCCCCGGCTCCGGCCGCAGGCCCCCGTCCGGGTGCCCGCCCCGGTGGGCCGAAGCCCGGCGCCCGTCCGGCCGGTCCCGGCCAGGGCGGCCAGTCCCGCGGTGACCGTCCCGAGCGCGGCGACCGTCAGGGCGCCCCGCGTCCCGGCGGCCAGGCCCCGCGTCCCGGTGCTCGTCCGGCCGGCCCGCGTCCGGGCAACAACCCCTTCACCTCCGGCGGCTCCACCGGCATGGCGCGCCCGCAGGCGCCCCGTCCGGGTGGCGGGCGTCCCGGTCCCGGCGGTCCCGGTGGCGCAGGCGCCCCGGGTGGCCCGCGTCCGCAGGGCGCCGGTCAGGGTGGTCCCCGTCCGCAGGGCGGTCCCGGCGGCGCTCCGCGTCCGCAGGGCGGTCCGGGCGGCGCCCGTCCGACCCCGGGCGGCATGCCCCGTCCGCAGGCCCCGCGTCCCGGCGGCGGCCCCGGCGGCAACCGTCCGAACCCCGGCATGATGCCGCAGCGTCCGGCTGCCGGCCCGCGTCCCGGTGGCGGCCCCGGTGGCCGCGGTCCCGGCGGCGGCGGTCGTCCCGGTGCCGGTGGCGGCGGTCGTCCGGGCGGCGGCGGCTTCGCCGGTCGTCCCGGTGGCGGCGGTGGCGGCGGCTTCGCCGGTCGTCCCGGTGGTCCCGGTGGCGGTGGCGGTGGCTTCGCCGGTCGTCCCGGTGGTCCCGGTGGCGGCGGTGGCCGTCCCGGCTTCGGCGGTCGTCCGGGTGGTCCCGGTGGCCGTGGTGGCACGCAGGGTGCCTTCGGCCGTCCCGGCGGTCCGGCGCGTCGTGGCCGCAAGTCGAAGAGGCAGAGGCGCCAGGAGTACGAGGCCATGCAGGCCCCGTCCGTCGGCGGCGTGATGCTGCCTCGCGGCAACGGACAGACCGTCCGCCTGTCGCGCGGTGCGTCCCTCACCGACTTCGCGGAGAAGATCAACGCCAACCCGGCGTCGCTCGTCGCCGTGATGATGAACCTCGGCGAGATGGTCACTGCCACGCAGTCCGTCTCCGACGAGACCCTCCAGCTGCTCGCCGGCGAGATGAACTACGTCGTCGAGATCGTCAGCCCGGAGGAGGAGGACCGCGAGCTGCTCGAGTCCTTCGACATCGAGTTCGGCGAGGACGAGGGCGGCGAGGAATTCCTCATGCCGCGTCCGCCGGTCGTGACCGTCATGGGTCACGTCGACCACGGTAAGACCCGACTGCTGGACACCATCCGCAAGACGAACGTCGTCGCGGGCGAGGCCGGCGGTATCACGCAGCACATCGGTGCGTACCAGGTCGCCACCGAGGTCAACGACGAAGAGCGCAGGATCACCTTCATCGACACCCCGGGTCACGAGGCGTTCACCGCCATGCGTGCCCGTGGTGCGAAGTCGACCGACATCGCGATCCTCGTGGTGGCGGCCAACGACGGTGTGATGCCCCAGACGATCGAGGCGCTGAACCACGCCAAGGCGGCCGACGTGCCGATCGTGGTCGCGGTCAACAAGATCGACGTCGAGGGCGCCGACCCGACGAAGGTGCGCGGTCAGCTCACCGAGTTCGGTCTGGTGGCCGAGGAGTACGGCGGCGACACGATGTTCGTCGACATCTCCGCCAAGCAGGGTCTGAACATCGACCAGCTGCTCGAGGCCGTGGTCCTGACCGCGGACGCCTCGCTCGACCTGCGGGCCAACCCGGAGCAGGACGCGCAGGGCATCGCGATCGAGTCGCACCTCGACCGTGGCCGCGGTGCCGTGTCGACCGTCCTCGTCCAGCGCGGCACGCTGCGCATCGGTGACACGATGGTCGTCGGCGACGCGTACGGCCGTGTCCGCGCGATGCTCGACGACAACGGCAACAACGTCGAGGAAGCGGGTCCCTCGACCCCCGTCCTCGTCCTCGGTCTCACCAACGTCCCGGGTGCCGGCGACAACTTCCTGGTTGTCGACGAGGACCGCACGGCACGTCAGATCGCCGAGAAGCGCGCGGCGCGTGAGCGCAACGCCAACTTCGCCCGCCGGGGTGTCCGGTTCTCCCTGGAGAACCTGGACGAGGCCCTCAAGGCCGGTCTGGTGCAGGAACTCAACCTCATCATCAAGGGCGACGCGTCCGGTTCGGTGGAGGCTCTCGAGTCCTCGCTGCTCCAGCTCGACGTCGGCGAAGAGGTCGACATCCGCGTCCTGCACCGCGGTGTGGGTGCGGTCACCGAGTCGGACATCGACCTGGCGACCGGCTCCGACGCCATCGTCATCGGCTTCAACGTCCGCGCTGCGGGCCGCGCGGCGCAGATGGCGGAGCGCGAGGGCGTCGACGTCCGGTACTACTCGGTGATCTACCAGGCCATCGAGGAGATCGAGGCGGCCCTCAAGGGCATGCTCAAGCCGGAGTACGAGGAGGTCGAGCTCGGCACGGCGGAGATCCGCGAGGTCTTCAAGTCGTCCAAGCTGGGCAACATCGCCGGTGTCCTGGTCCGCTCGGGCGAGGTCAAGCGCAACACGAAGGCGCGCCTCGTCCGCGACGGCAAGGTCATCGCGGAGAACCTCACCATCTCCGGTCTGCGTCGCTTCAAGGACGACGTCACCGAGATCCGCGAAGGCTTCGAGGGTGGTATCAACCTCGGAAACTTCAACGACATCAAGGTCGACGACGTCATCGCGACGTACGAGATGCGGGAGAAGCCGCGCTCGTAGCAGCAGGTACCTCTTGGTGCGACCCGGGGCCGGTCGGCGGCAGTAAATGCCGTCGATCGGCCCCGGCCGTTCGTTGTACGGTTCTTGATGTCCCGGGCAAGCATCTGGCCGGGCCATCTACCCCGTACCGGCGGGACATCCGGATACACATATGTACGTGGGGACTCTGTCCTTCGACCTCCTGCTCGGCGACGTACGGTCGCTGAAGGAGAAGCGCTCCGTCGTCCGTCCGATCGTGGCCGAGCTCCAGCGCAAGTACGCGGTGAGTGCGGCGGAGGTCGACCACATGGACCTGCATCGCAGGGCCGGCATCGGCCTCGCGGTGGTGTCCGGGGACGCCGGCCATCTGACCGACGTGCTGGACCGGTGCGAACGACTGGTCGCCGGACGTCCCGAGGTGGAACTGCTGTCCGTGAGGCGGCGCTTCCACGGCGACGACGACGAGTGACACACAAGCTTGAAACGCAGAACAGGAAGAACGAGGGAGACGGACCAGTGGCCGACAACGCGCGGGCTAAGAGGCTGGCGGACCTCATCCGAGAGGTGGTGGCCCAGAAGCTGCAGCGCGGGATCAAGGACCCGCGGCTCGGTACGCACGTCACCATCACGGACACCCGGGTCACCGGGGACCTCCGGGAGGCGACCGTCTTCTACACGGTGTACGGGGACGACGAGGAGCGCGCGGCGGCCGCCGCGGGTCTGGAGAGCGCCAAGGGCGTCCTCCGCTCCGCGGTCGGTGCCGCGGCCGGCGTGAAGTTCACGCCGACCCTGACGTTCGTCGCGGACGCCCTGCCCGACACCGCCCGGACCATCGAGGACCTGCTGGACAAGGCGCGCGCCTCGGACGCGAAGGTGCGCGAGGTGTCGGCGGGCGCCACCTTCGCCGGTGACGCCGACCCGTACAAGAAGCCGGGCGAGGACGAGGACGACGCCGCCGAATGACCCAGAAGCACCGGACGCCCGACGGGCTTGTCATCGTGGACAAGCCGTCGGGCTTCACTTCGCACGACGTGGTCGCCAAGATGCGCGGGATCGCCAGGACCCGCCGCGTCGGACACGCCGGAACCCTCGACCCCATGGCGACGGGCGTGCTCGTCCTCGGCGTCGAGAAGGCGACCAAGCTCCTCGGGCACCTCGCGCTGACCGAGAAGGAGTACCTCGGCACGATCAGGCTCGGCCAGAACACGCTGACGGACGACGCGGAGGGCGAGATCACGTCGTCCACCGACGCCTCCGGCGTGAAGCGTGACGCCGTCGACGCCGGGATCGCCAAGCTGACCGGCGACATCATGCAGGTGCCGTCCAAGGTCAGCGCCATCAAGATCGACGGCGTGCGCTCGTACAAGCGGGCACGCGAGGGCGAGGAATTCGAGATCCCGGCCCGGCCGGTGACGATCTCGTCGTTCGCCGTGTACGACGTCCGTGACGCCGTCGCCGAGGACGGCACGCCCGTGCTCGACCTGGTCGTCTCGGTCGTCTGCTCGTCCGGCACCTACATCCGGGCGCTCGCCCGCGACCTGGGCGCGGATCTCGGCGTCGGCGGTCACCTGACCGCCCTGCGCCGCACCCGCGTCGGCCCGTACAAGCTCGACTCGGCGCGCACGCTCGACCAGCTCCAGGAGGAGCTGAGCGTGATGCCGATCGCCGAGGCCGCCGCGGCCGCGTTCCCGCGCTGGGACGTGGACGCCAAGCGGGCGCGGCTGCTGCTGAACGGTGTGCGGCTGGAGATGCCCGAGGAGTACGCGGGCAAGGGCGCCGTGGCGGTCTTCGACCGCGACGGAGTCTTCCTGGCCCTCGTCGAGGAACAGCGGGGCAAGGCGAAGAGTCTGGCGGTGTTCGGCGCCTGACTCGTCCGGCGCCGGGCGGGAACCGGTCGGGGGCGTGGTGCGGGGGAGTGCTGCCCGAGGAGCGGCGGTCACGGGGTCTCGTGTCCGCCGCTCCACGGTCCCCCCTCGGTTCCCCCACCCAAGGGTGTATCCACCCACCCCCGCCTGTTCACCCCTTCGGGCGGGCGCTCGGAGTGAACCGAGGGTGTGGAAGGGGGCGCGTTCGCCGCGCGATCTGTCCCGCTGATCACCTCGCGCCTACCTTCGGAAGAAGGAGCACGGCGGGGAGGTTCGAGCATGGCGGGACGGGGCCCGCGGACCGTGGGCCGGCAACCGGCGGACGACCGCGGCGATGCACGGGACACGGCCCTGGTGCGCATCTGCGACCTGGCGGGCCGCCCCCGCGGCACGGGTTTCGCCGCCGACCACCACGGCACGGTGATCACCAGCCACGAGGCCGTCGACGGGCTGGCCCGCCTCGTCCTGCACGCCCCCGGCGACCGCACCTGCGTCGTCACCTCCGACGCCGTGACCCCGCTCCCCGACGCCGATCTGGCACTCGTACGCACCGAAGGTCTCGGCCTCGACCCGCTCCCCGTCACCGTGCGGGACAGGATCGCGACCGGTACGTACGTCCGGATCGCCGCCGGCGGCTGGCGCGAGGCGCGCCTGCTCGGCACCTCCCCCGCCACGTACACGGCCACGGACCGTTTCCACCTCCTCGGCGACGTCCAGGAGCTGGCCATCGGCACGGCGGGCGCGGACGCGCTCCGGCTGGGCGGGGGAGCGGCCGGGGGACCGGTCCTCGACGCCACGACCGGCGCGGTCGTCGCGGTGCTCGGTACCGCCCTGCACACCGGGCGCCGGGCCGCCGGCTTCGCGGTCCCGCTGCGCGGCGTGCCGGGCCTGGCCGCGCTGCTCGCCCGGAACGCGGCCTCCGTACCGGCCTACGGCGCGGACCTGAATCTGGCGGGCGCCCTGGAACTCACCGTGACCTCGGTGGGTTCGGACGGGCCGGGCGCGGCGACCACCCTCGGCTCCGCCGGCACCGGACGCGGTCCTGTCGAACGGGCCGACGTCGTCAGGGAGTTCACCGCTTTCGAGGACGGCCCGGCCGCCGTCCTCGGGCTCGTCGGGCGGCCCGGCAGCGGCCGTACGACGGAACTGGCGGCCCTCGCCGCACGCCGCACCTCGGGCGCCGAACCGGCCCCCACGCTGTGGCTGCGCGGCGCCGACCTGCTCGGCACCGACACCTCGGTGGCCGACGCGGCGACGCGGGCCCTGGAGAGGGCGGGCCGCATCGTGGCGGCGCCGGGGGAGGAACGAGAAGCCGCCGGGGGACCGTCCCTGCGAGACCTGGCCGACGACCAGCCGGCCGCTGATCCGGCGACGGTCCAAGGGATCCCGCCCGATGCCGGTCTCCTGCCCCCCGGCAGGTACGAGGGAGAACTGGGCGACATCGGGCCCGAGCGGCTGGCCCGGCTGGCGCGCGAGACGGGGCGGCCCCTGCTGCTCCTCCTCGACGGCCCCGAGGAGATGCCCCCCGACCTCGCCCACCGGCTGCCCGAGTGGACCGCCGGGACCGCCGACTGGCTGCGCGAGACCGGGGCACGGCTCGTCGTCGGATGCCGGGCCGAGTACTGGGAGCAGGCGGGCGCCGGCTTCCCCGACGACCTGCTGCACGGCGCGGCCCCGGGGACCGCTTCCCCGGAAGGGCGGCTGCCCGCCTGCGTACGCCTGGGGGATCTGACCGAGGACGAGGCACGGCTCGCCCGGGCCCGCGCCGGCATCGCCGAAGGCGCGCTCGCAGGCGCCGACGCACGCCACCCGCTCGTCCTGCGGCTGTTCTCCGAGGTGCGGGCCGCGCTGCCCGGCCATCCGGCCGGGCGTCCCGACCGGGACGAGGTGTTCTCCGCCTACCTCGACCTGATGTGCCTGCGCGTCGCGGTGCGCCTCGCGGCGGCGAACGGCCTGCGCGGCACCGCGGTGCGCAGGCTCGCCGCCCTCGTCTCCGGCCAGGTCCACGAGGCCGCGCGGCGCTGTCTGGGCCCGGGGCAGGGCGAGCTGGACCGTGCGTCCTTCGAGACCGTCTTCCCTTGGGGGCCGGTTCCCGGAGGACGCCTCGCCGAGACCTGCGGCTGGGCCTCCGCCGTCCTCACCGAGGGCCTCCTCGTCCCCGCGGGCGACGGCTACCGGTTCGCCGACGAGGAGCTCGCCGACTGGATCCAGGGCACCCACCTCGACCTGGGGGCAGCTCTGCACGCCCTCGTGCACCGCAGGCGCCCACCGGCGTCGCCGCAGGTGCCCGCCCAGCGAACGGCACCCTCGCGCCGCCCCAGGTCCTCCAGGACCGCCGACGCCCGCACGGTCCCCGTACCCCGTCACCGCATCGGCCCCGTCGTGGAGACACTGCTCCTCCTGGCCCGGCAGCAGGGGGCCGCCGAACTGGCCCGCCGGCTGGACGACCTGGCCGACGCCGTGGACGACCTGCTGCCGAAGACCCCCGGACCGCTCGGCGACCCCGCCTGGTGGGCGACCCGTCTCTGCGCCGAGGTCCTGCTGAGGGTGCCCGACGCGATGCCGTACATCGGCGTCCTGCGACGGCTCGCCGAGCGGATCGTGACCTGGCGGGAGACCGGGCGGGGCGTACCCGCGGAGTTCGGGCCCGGCTTCTGGGAGGCGCTGCCCGTCCCCGACACCGAGCGGTTCGACCTGCTGAGGCGACTGGTGGTCGCGGACGAGGTGCGCCGTCCGGGAGCTGCCGGGGGCACGGAGGAACCACGCCACCCCGGGGCCTCCGGAGACCTCGACGAGACAGCCCGGCCGACTGCGCGTCCGACGGCACCGCAGGACGGCTTCCCGGGGATCACGGACGCCGAGGGCACCAGGGGCGTCGGGAGCACCACGGATCTCGGGGGCACCGGCGATGTCGGTGACGCTCCCACGCGCGGCGCGCGCGAGAGCGGGTTCCGCGCCGCCTCGACGGCCCCGCGCTGCCTGGACGCCGTCGCCCGACTGCTCGCCGCCGACCCCACCGCCGTACAGCGACACCTGACGGGCTGGTTCGACGACGAGCGGCCCCTCCCCGCGGCCCCGCACGCGACCGTGGCGACCGCCGCACAGGCCCTGCTGTACGCGCACCGGGGACGGGCACTGGACGACCTGGCCGAGGCGCTGGTCGACAGCGCGCACCGACGAGGCGACGAACTGCTCGCCGTGCTGGCGGAGGAGGAGCCGTCGGCCGTGTGCCGGGCCGTGGACCGCTGGGCGCACGACGAGCGGCCCGCACGGCGCGTGGCGGCGGTGACGTACGGGCTGCGGGCCGCGCCCTTCGTGCGGACCGTGGCCGACCGCGAACTCCTGCGCTACGCGGCGCTCGCCCTGCTGTCCCGTCCTGCTGACTGCACCCTGCACGGCGGCGCGCTCGGCCTCCTCGTCCGGGACCCGCGCACCCGCGCCCGGTACCTCCCGCAGGCACTGGACCGCTTCACCGCCGGCGACCCGGGCCTCCCCCCGGGCGCGCTGGTCGCGGCGCTCACCACCCACCCGGACCCCGTGCTCGACGCGATCCGGAACCGGCTGCGCGGCCCGGGCCCCGGCACCGGCGAGACACTGCGCGCCCTCGCCGACGTCACCACGCCCGCCCTCGCCCGCCGCGTCGCCGCACTGGTGCGGGAAGCCGTGGAGCTGCGCCCCGACGCCGCCGCCCACGTCGCCGCGTACGTGGACCGGCGGCTGGAACAGGGGCCTGCGGTACGCGCCGTGCTGCTGCCGCTGGTCGGCGGTCTGCTGGACGGCTGCCCCACCCCGGTGCGCGCGGCGCTCGCCGAGGTCCTCGCGGCGCCCGGCAGCCGCACGTCGCGCCCCCTGCGCCGCGAGCTGCTGGACCTGCTCCTCGCGCGGGAACACGACCCGGCCGTCCTCGGCAGCCTGCTCAAGGCCGCCGCGGAGGGAGCGGACCGACGGGGCGAGGAGCCCACCAGGGAGCTGGTGCACCGGGCGGGCCTCCTCCTCGTGCGCACCCCGGCCGGAGCCACCGGCTTCGACCGCGGCCTCGTCGACCTGGCCCGGCACGTCCCGGGATTCGCCGTCCTGCTGGCCCGCTGGCTGACCGGTTCCCCCGAGGAATGGGCCGCGGTCGTGGGACCGAGCACCCGCCGCATGATCGAGAACCTGGCCGGAGTCCGGGTTCCCGCGTGACCCCGAGCCCCGCCGACCGCCCGCTCCGTGTCCGTGCTCCTCGTCACAGCTCGATGCCGATGCAAGCCGAGCGCACACGGCATGGCACCCTTAGAGCTGCGAATGAGGCAATCACGGACACGGGTTCGACAAGGAGCGGTCACAGTGCAGCGCTGGCGTGGCTTGGAGGACATCCCCCAGGACTGGGGGCGCAGCGTCGTCACCATCGGCTCCTACGACGGAGTCCACCGCGGGCACCAGCTGATCATCAAGCATGCCGTGGACCGCGCCCGAGAGCTGGGCGTGCCGTCCGTCGTCGTGACGTTCGACCCGCACCCGAGCGAGGTCGTGCGCCCCGGCAGCCACCCCCCGCTGCTGGCCCCGCACCACCGTCGCGCGGAGCTGATGGCCGAGCTGGGCGTGGACGCCCTGCTCATCCTCCCCTTCACCAGCGAGTTCTCGAAGTTGTCGCCCGCCGACTTCGTCGTGAAGGTCCTGGTCGACAAGCTCCACGCGAAGGCCGTCGTCGAGGGCCCGAACTTCCGCTTCGGCCACAAGGCCGCGGGCAACGTCGACTTCCTGCGCGAGCAGGGCGAGACGTACGACTTCGAGGTCGAGGTCGTCGACCTGTACGTCACGGGTGAGGCGGGCGGCGGAGAGCCGTTCTCCTCGACCTTGACCCGGCGGCTCGTCGCCGAGGGCGACGTCGAGGGCGCCCGCGAGATCCTCGGCCGCCCGCACCGCGTCGAGGGCGTCGTCGTCCGCGGCGCCCAGCGCGGCCGGGAGCTCGGCTTCCCGACGGCCAATGTCGAGACCCTCCCGCACACGGCCATCCCCGCGGACGGCGTGTACGCCGGCTGGCTGCACGTCGCGGACGAGGCGATGCCCGCAGCGATCTCCGTCGGCACGAACCCGCAGTTCGACGGCACCGAGCGCACGGTCGAGGCCTACGCCATCGACCGCGTCGGCCTCGACCTCTACGGCCTCCACGTCGCCGTCGACTTCCTCGCCTACGTCCGCGGCCAGGCCAGGTTCGACTCGATCGAGGCGCTGCTGGAAGCCATCGGGGACGACGTGAAGCGGTCGCGCGAGCTCATCGAGGCCTACGAGGCCGACTCCGCCCCTCCGGCGTAGTCGCCCAGTCCTCTTCGGTACGACGACGGGGGCGGCCGGTGCTCCGAAGCACCGGCCGCCCCCGTCGTCGCGGTCAGCCGGCGACCGTCGCCCGGGCCCAGTGGCAGGCCACCTGCGTCCCGCCGGCACCGTCGAGCACCTCCAGGTCCCGGCCGCGGCAGGCGTCCGCCACACCGGCCCGCTCGGCCTCGCCGCTCGCGAGGATCTGGCAGCGGGCGTGGAAGCGGCAGCCCGCCGGGATGCGGGACGGGTCCGGGGGCTCGCCCGTCAGCACGACCGGATCGCCCGGGGCCTCCGGCAGCACGGAGAGCAGTGCCTGGGTGTAGGGGTGCCGGGGTGCCGTCAGGACCTGCTCGACCTCGCCCGTCTCGACGATGCGGCCGAGGTACATCACCGCGACCCGGTCGGCGATGTTCCACGCCAGACCCAGGTCGTGCGTCACCACCAGGGCGGACAGGCCGAGTTCGGTGCGCAGACGCAGCAGCAGGGCGAGGATCTCGCCGCGCACCGACGCGTCCAGCGAGGCAACCGGCTCGTCCGCGACGATGAGTTCGGGCTCCAGGACGAGAGCTCCGGCGATCACCACGCGCTGGCGCTGACCGCCGGACAGCTCGTGCGGGTACCGGAGGAAGAAGCGTTCCGGCGGGCGCAGTCCGGCCCGGGAGAGGGCCTCCGCGACGGCCGCCTGCTCGTCCCCGCCGTACCTGTGGATGCGCAGCCCCTCCGCCACCGCGTCGTACACGGTGTGCCGGGGGTTGAGCGAGCCGCTCGGGTCCTGGAGGACGAGCTGGACGCGCTTGCGATACGCCTTCAGGGCGCGCGAGGAGTAGTCGAGCGGCTTGCCGTCGAAGGTGACGTGCCCGCCGGTCGGCGGGACGAGACCGAGGAGCGAGCGCGCGAGTGTCGTCTTGCCGCAGCCCGACTCGCCGACCAGGGCGACGATCTCGCCGCGCCGGATGTCGAGGTCGACGCCGTCGACCGCCCGCGCGCGGGCGGCGCCGTTGCGTCCGGCGAACGAGACGTGCAGGTCCTCTGCGCGCAGCAGCGGAGCGGCCGGCGCGGCGGTGTCAGTGGTCATGGCGTGCTGCTCCTGGCTTCTTCGGCCGGGCTGCCCGGCTGGGGGACCGACGCGCCCGCGTGCACACAGGCCGCCCACCTCGCTGTGCCCGCGTCGCGGAGCTCCTGGTCCTCGGTGATGCAGGAGTCCAGGGCCACCGGGCACCGCGGGTGGAACGTGCATCCGGACGGCAGCGCGGACGGGTCCGGCGGATCGCCCGGCAGGCCGCGCGGCGCGAACCGCGACGCCGTGTCGCCGATACGGGGGAAGGCGGCCGACAGGGCCTTGCCGTACGGGTGCCGGGCGTCCTCGTACACCTGCCGGGCCGGGCCCTCCTCGACGACTCGGCCCGCGTACATCACGGCGAGGCGGTCGCAGGTGTCGGCCAGCACCGCGAGGTCGTGGCTGATCATGACGAGGCCCAGGTCCTGCTCGCTGACCAGCTGCTCGATCAGGCGGAGGATCTGCGCCTGGATCATCACGTCGAGCGCCGTGGTCGGTTCGTCGGCGATGACCAGCCGCGGGTCGCAGGCCAGCGCCATGGCGATCATGACGCGCTGGCGCTGACCGCCGGACAGCTCGTGCGGATAGGCGCTCGCGCGGGCGGCGGGCAGGCCGACGTGTTCGAGCAGTTCTCCGGTCTTCTTCCGGGCCCCCGCGGGCGTCGCCTTCTTGTGCAGCAGGATCGGCTCGGCGATCTGGTCGCCGATGCGGTGGACCGCGTTCAGCGAGTGCATGGCGCCCTGGAAGACGATCGAGGCGCCCGCCCAGCGGACCGCCCGCACCTGCCCCCACTTCATCTTCAGGACGTCCTCGCCGTCGAGCAGGATCTCCCCGCTCGTGCGCGTCCCCGCGGGGAGCAGCCGCAGCAGCGCGAGCGCCAGCGTGGACTTGCCGCAGCCGGACTCGCCCGCGACACCGAGCTTCTGCCCCGCGTCGAGCGACAGGTCCACGCCGCGCACGGCGGCCGCGCCGCCCGCGTAGGTCACTTCGAGGTTCCTGACCTCCAGCAGGGTCAACGTGCCACTCCCAGCTTGGGGTTGAGGACGGACTCGACGGCGCGCCCGCACAGCGTGAACGCCAGCGCGACCACCGCGATCGCGACACCGGGCGGTACCAGGTACCACCATTTCCCGGCGCTGACCGCGCCGGCCTCCCGCGCGTCCTGGAGCAGCCCGCCCCAGGACACCACCGTGGGATCACCGAGCCCGAGGAAGGCGAGGGTCGCCTCGGCGAGGATCGCGGAGGAGATGATCAGGGTCGTCTGCGCCAGTACCAGCGGCATCACATTGGGCAGGACGTGCCGGGTCATGATGTGCCAGTGTCCGCCGCCGAGCGCCTTGGCCCGTTCGATGTACGGCCGCGACTCCACCGCGAGGGTCTGCGCGCGCACCAGACGCGCCGTCGTCGGCCAGGTCGTCACGCCGATCGCCAGGATGATCGTGCCGAGCGACCGGCTCATGACGGTGGCCAGCGCGATCGCGAGGACCAGTGTGGGCATCACCAGGAACCAGTCCGTGATCCGCATCATCACGGTCGCGTACCAGCCCTTGAAGTGTCCGGCGGTGATGCCGATGAGCGCGCCGATCGCGACCGAGAGTACGGCGGCGAGCAGTCCCACGAGCAGCGAGACCCGGGCGCCCCACACCACGAGCCCGAGCAGATTGCGCCCGAACTGGTCCGTTCCCAGGGGGAATTCGGTGCTCGGGCTCTCCATGGGATCGCCCGGCGCGTCGGTCACGCTCTGCACGTCGGAGCCGACGGTCAGCGGCGCGGTCAGCGCGATGAGCGCGCAGAGTCCGAGGGCGGCGAGTCCGAAGACGCCGGCGTGGTGGGTGCGGTACTGCTTCCAGAAACGGGCGGCGGAATGACGGCGGCGCTGCCAGGCGAGGGCACGGGGGCTCCTCGCCGTCGCAGGGCCGCCTTTCGAAGCCGCCGTGGATTCGGTCGTCATCGGCCCGTCCGACTCGGTCGTGGTCATCGGCCCACCCGTGGGTCCAGCAGCGGATAGATCAGGTCGGCGAGCGTGTTCATCACGATCACGGCTGCCGCGAAGACGAAGAACAGCCCCTGCACCAAGGGCAGGTCCGGCACGCTCAGCGCCTGGTAGAAGAGCCCGCCGAGGCCCGGCCAGGAGAAGACGGTCTCGACGAGGATCACTCCCGCGACCGTCCGGCCGAGGTTGATGAAGATCAGTGTCACGGTCGGCAGCAGCGCGTTGGGCACGGCGTGCCGACGGCGTACGAGGTCGTCCCGCAGCCCCTTCGCCCGGGCGGTCGTCAGATAGTCGCTGCCCATCTCGTCCAGCAGGGCCGACCGCGTGACGAGCAGGGTCTGCCCGTACTCGACCGCGACCAGCGTCACCACCGGGAGGATCAGATGGTGGGCCACGTCCATGACGTACGCGAAGCCCTCGTTGCCCCCCGACTCCATGCCCCCGGTGGGGAAGAGACCGGGGATGGGGCCCATGCCCACCGAGAACACGATGATGAGGAGCAGACCCAGCCAGAAGGACGGAATGGAGTAGAGGGTCAGCGCCAGGCCGGTGTTGACCCGGTCGCTCAGCCCGCCGTTGCGCCACGCGGAGCGCGTGCCGATGAAGATGCCGAGCGCGGTGTAGAGCACGAACGCCGTGCCGGTGAGCAGCAGGGTGTTCGGCAGCGCCTCCGTGATCTTGTCGATGACGGGGGCCCGGAACTGGTACGAGGTGCCGAGATCGCCGGTGAGCGCCTTGCCGCAGTAGTCCGTGAACTGCTCCCACATCGGCAGGTCGAGCCCGAACTCCTTGCGGTAGTTGGCCAGTTGCTCGGCAGACACCTGGCGGCCGCCCGTCATGTACTTGACCGGGTCGCCGGGGATGAGCCGGAACAGGAAGAAGCTGGTGACGAGGACGGCCAGCAGCGAGACGGCCGCGCCGCCCAACTTGCCCGCCACATACCGCAGATACGCGGTTCTGGTACGCGCCCTGGGCCCGCGGACCGACGGCCCGGCCTGCGCCGGACCGTCGGTCGCCTCGACCAGCGAGGGTGTTGCCTCAGCGGTCATGAACTACTCATTCGCTCGTGCGTTCATGGGGACCCCGCATGCGTTCGCGGGGGTTCCCTCGGGGGCGGTGCGGGTCCTACTCACGGTCCTCGGCCGTCGAGCGCCTCCGCATCGCGAAGAACGCCCCGATGCCCGCGAGGACGAGGACGCCCGCGACGATGCCGATGATGACGCCCGTCGAGCTCGAACTGTCGGAGGACTCACCGGAGGAGCCCGCCGGGACCGCCGACCACCAGCTCCAGTAACCGTCCTGGCCGTAGATGTTGCCCGCAGCCTTCGGCATCGTCTCGATCGACTTGATCTGGTCGGTGCGGTAGGCCTCGACCGCGTTCGGGTACGCCATGACGTTCATGTACCCGGTGTCGTACAGCCGCGACTCCATCTGCTTGACGATGTCCGCCCGCTTGGCGGTGTCGTACTCGGCGAGCTGCTGGTCGTACAGCTCGTCGTACTTCTTGTCGCAGATGAAGTTGTCCGTGGCCCCGGTGTCCTTGGGGGTGGCGGGCAGCGCCCCGCAGGTGTGGATCGACAGGACGAAGTCGGGGTCGGGGTTGACCGACCAGCCGTCGAACGCCAGGTCGTAGGTGCCCGCCAGCCAGGGGTCGGTCACGTTGTCCAGGCAGTTGAGGGTGACACCGATGCCCAGCTTGCCGTACCACTCCTTCAGGTACTGTCCGACCGCCTTGTCGTTCGGGTCGGTGGCGTGGCAGAGGACCCGGTAGTTGATCGGCTTGCCGTTCTTCTCGACGCGCTTGCCGTCACCGTTCTTCTTGTAGCCCGCCTCGTCGAGGAGCTTCGCGGCCCTGGCCGGGTCGTACGTCAGCTGCTGGCTCGCCTCCGGCTTCCAGAAGTACGTCGAGAAGCGCGGCGGGATGTAGCCCTCGCCCTCCACGGCATGGCCCTGGAAGACCTTGTCGATGAGGGTCTTCCGGTCGATCGCGAGGAAGAGCGCCTGACGCACCTTCTGGTCGAGCAGGGACTCGGCGCCGTCACCGAACTTCTTGCCGTTCTTCGCCTGGGCGCCGGGGTTGGTGGCGAGGGCGTAGAAGCGGCGGCCGGGGGCGTCGTTCACCTTGATGTTCTGCTGGCTCTTGAGTGCCGTCGACTGGGCCGGCGTGAGGCCGGAGACGAAGGACACCTCGCCCTTCTGGAGGGCGGCGACGGCCGCGTCGCCGTCCTTGTAGTACTTGAAGACCAGCTCGTCGAACTTGGGGGCACCCCGCCAGAAGCTCTTGTTGGGCTTCAGGCGTACGTAGCTGTCCGGCTTGTAGTCCGTCAGGATGAACGGCCCGTTGCCGACGATCGGGAACTGCTTGTCGTTGTTGAACTTCGTGAAGTCCCCGACCTTCTCCCAGACGTGCTTGGGCACGATCGGCACGTCGAGCGCGGCCATCGTGGCCTGCGGCTTCTTCAGCTCGATGACGAGCTTGGTGGCGCTGGGGGCCGTGACCTTCTTGAAGTTGCCGACGAAGCTGCCGTTCGCGGTGGCCGCGCCCTCGTCGGTCATCATCTTGTTGAACGTCCAGGCCGCGTCCTCGGCGGTGGCCTGCTGACCGTCCGACCACTTCGAGTTCGACCGGATCGTGTAGGTCCAGGTGAGCTTGTCGGCGGACGGCTCCCACTTGGTGGCGAGGCCGGGGATCGCGTGGTTGTCCGCCGGATCGTAGTTGGTCAGGTACTCGTACATGAGCCGGTGGATGCTCGTGCTGACCAGCCGTGACGCCAGGAACGGACTCAGCGAGTCGACGCTCTGCGCGACCGCGACGGTGAGGACCTTCTTGTTCTCCTTGGCCTGGGCCTGATGCGGTGCCGGGTTGAGCGGGGTCGCCAGACCGGCGGTGAGGGTGAGCGCTGCGGCACCTGCGGCGGCGACGAGCCGCGGACGCAGGAGCCCTCTGTGGTGCTGATCCTGTGTGTTCATGGGTCGGTGACCTCACGTCATCGCTTGCGCAGAGATGGCTGGTTGAACGACTTGATCGGGATGGCGCCGGCGGGGTTGATGTGTGTGTCTATCAGCGGCGGTCGACGCGAGTCAACGGCACATGAACCCCATGTGGCCTGCGGAAATAACGAGTTGGCGCGGATTTTTCGCTCATTGGTTCAGACCGGTGAAGCCGCCCTGGTGACGGCCTGACGGCTCAAGACGTCCCTGGACACACGAAGGGCCCGCACCGTCCGTGGACGGTGCGGGCCCGAGCGTGAATCGGCCCCCCGGAAGGGGCCGATCGGGTTACTGCTGAGGCGGCGGGGGCGGCGTCTGGCCCTGGTTCGCCTGGTACGGCTGCCCCGGTGCCGGCTGCGCGGGCTGGTACGGCTGCCCGGGCTGCGCGTAAGGCTGTCCCGGCTGCGGCTGCGGCTGCGGGGCCTGGCCCTGCGGGGCCTGGCCCTGGGGGGCCTGCGGCGGCGGGCCCGGCTGCGGGTACGCCTGACCGGGCTGCGGCGGATAGGGCTGTCCCGGCTGCGGGTAGGGGTGGCCGGGCTGGCCGTACGGCTGTCCGGGCTGTGGACCGCCCGGCTGCGGAACCTGTCCGGGGTTGTGCTGCCCCGGAGCCGGCTGACCCGGTACGGGTTGTCCGGGAACCGGCTGCCCGGGCACGTACTGGCCCGGCATCGGCGGGGCGGCCACCGGCGGCGGGTTGCCGTCGTTCGTCCACAACCCGTGCGACTGCTGGTGCCGCGCGAAGTCCTCGGCCACCATCGCCGAGAGGTTGAAGTAGGCCTCCCGCACCTTGGGCCGCATCATGTCGAGGTCCACCTCGGCACCCGCGGACAGGTGCTCGTCGAACGGCACGACCACGACACCGCGGCAGCGCGTCTCGAAGTGGCTGACGATGTCGTCGACCTTGATCATCTTGCCGGTCTCGCGCACTCCGGAGATCACCGTGATGGACCGGGACACGAGGTCCGCGTACCCGTGCGCGGACAGCCAGTCCAGCGTCGTACTGGCACTGCTCGCACCGTCGACGGACGGTGTCGAGATGATGATGAGCTGGTCGGCGAGGTCGAGCACCCCGCGCATGGCGCTGTACAGCAGACCGGTACCCGAGTCGGTCAGGATGATCGGGTACTGCTTGCCCAGTACGTCGATCGTGCGCCGGTAGTCCTCGTCGTTGAAGGTCGTGGACACGGCCGGGTCGACGTCATTGGCGATGATCTCCAGCCCGGAGGGGGCCTGGGAGGTGAACCGCCGGATGTCCATGTACGAGTTGATGTACGGGATCGCCTGGACGAGGTCACGGATCGTGGCGCCGGTCTCGCGGCGTACACGGCGGCCGAGCGTACCGGCGTCCGGGTTGGCGTCGATCGCGAGGATCTTGTCCTGACGCTCGCTGGCGAGCGTCGCACCGAGCGCGGTGGTCGTGGTCGTCTTGCCGACACCGCCCTTGAGGCTGATCACGGCGATGCGGTAGCACGACAGCACCGGCGTACGGATCAGCTCCAGCTTCCGCTGCCGCTCGGCCTCCTCCTTCTTGCCGCCCAGCTTGAACCGCGACGACGCGGCGGCGGGACGACCGCTCTTGGGCTTCTGCTTCTTGTTGTTGAGCAGTCGGTCGGAGGAGAGCTCCACCGCGGCGGTGTAGCCGAGCGGGGCCGCGCCCGGGTTGGTGGGCTGGCGCTGGTCGTGCTGCACGGGCTGCGGCCAGGCCGTCCCCGTACGGGGGTCGACGGGAGCGGCGCCCGTGGGACCCGCGGGCTGCTGCGGCACGTGCGGGGCGGCGGGCTGTGGCTGCTGCTGCGCCGGTCCCGGCTGGGCCGGGTGGGGAGGAGCCACCTGCGCCGACGGGAGCGGCGGCTGTGCCGCGCCGGGCGCCTCCGACTGCGTGGGCGCGGCGGCCGGCCGGGGGAGGTCGTAGCCGGGCTGCGCGACCGGGGCGGCGGGGGCCTGCGGGAATCCGTAGCCCTGCTGCGCACCCTGAGCCTGCGGTGCCGCCGGGGGCGTGGTCGGCTGCGGGAAGCCGTAACCGGGCGCCGGGGCGGGCGGGTTGGGCACCGGCGCGTCCTGGGCCGGGGCGCTCTGCTGCGGGAAGCCGTAACCGGAGCCCGGAGCGGGCGGGTTGGCGGCAGCGGGGGCCGGTGGTCCAGGGGTGGCGGCCGGCGTCGGCGCGGGGGCTGGAGCGCCCCGCTGCGGGAAGCCGTAGCTGCCCTGCGGGGTGGGGCTCGGGGCCGGAGTGCTCGGCTGGGGGAAGCCGTAGCTGCCCTGCGGCGGGACCGGAGCGGAGGCCGCGGCGGGTGCTTCGGGGGCAGGGGCGCCCGGCGCCGGTGCGTGACTCTGCGGCGGAACCGGAACGGGGTTGTCGTGGGCGGGCGGCGTCACCGACACGGGTCCCTGCGCCGGCGGCGTCGACGCGGGCCCGCCGGGGGAGGGCCACGCGGGAGGCGCGGGCTGCGGGGCCGGCGGCTGGAACGGCTGGCCGGGAGCCGGAGCGGGCGCGGGCGGCTGGAAGGCCTGGCCGGGAGCCGGGGCGGGCGCGGGCGGCTGGAAGGGCTGCCCGGGAGCCGGGGCGGGCGGCTGGAACGGCCGGCCCGGGGCGGGTGCCGACGGCTGGATCTGCGGCGGCGTCTGTGCCTGCGCGGGCTCGGGCTTCGCGGGCTCGTCGGACGCCGGCCACTGGTACGCGGGAGCGGGAGCGGCGGGCTGATACGCGGGAGGCAGGGGCGGCAGCCCGCCCTGCGGCAGCGGCGGGGGAGCCCAGGCGGGAGGCGCGTCCTGCACGCCCTCGGGCGCGCCGGGTCGGTCGACGGGCACGGCGTCCTGGGGCTCGTCCAGCGGCCGGGCGTCCTCGGGCTCCGCGTCGGCCGCTCTGTCCTGCGGCACCGCGTCGCTCACGTCGTCACGGGCCTCGTCGCGTACGTCGTCATGGACGGCGTCGCTCACGGCGCCGGCGGCGGGGACCGTGTCGTGCGGTACGGCGTCGGCGACCTCGCCGGTTCCGTCGCCCGCGTCGGCGGACACCTGCGCCACGACGTCCGCGACGACATCAGGCTCTCCGGGAGCCTCCGAACCGTCCGAGGCGGCGGAGGTGTCAGAGGCATCGGTGACATCAGAGGCATCGGTGACATCAGACGCGTCGGCGAAGTCGGAGGCGTCGACGGAGTCGGCCGTGCCGGCCGCGGCGTCCACGGCCCCCGCAGCCTCCGACGCCGGCTCGTCCGCCGCGGCGTCCTCGGCACCCACGTCGGAACCGCCGTCCACGACGTCCTCGGTGTCGGCAGCGGCGTCCGCCTCGCTCACCGTCTCCGGTGCGTCCTCCTGCGCGTCGGCCACGTGCCGCACGTCGTCACGGACGTGGGCCTCCGCCGCCTCGGGAGCCTCGGAAGCGTCCGCGACGGAGTCGGCGTCCGACGCGGCGGAGCCGGGTGCGGACGTGACGTCGGCCGCGGCCGGGGCATCCGGGTCCGGCTCGGAACCGGGCCCGGACTCGCCCGCGTTCTCGGTCTCGGGCTGCTCCTGGCCCGCGGCGGCGGCACGTTCCGCGAACTCCCGCTTCAGCGCGACAGGGGAGATCCGCATGGTGGTGCCGCTCTCCAGGTCCCCATTGCCGGGCTCGATCTCGTCGGCGGCGCCCATGGGAGCGACGGGTGCCACCGGAGGAACCGGGGCCACCGGAGCGGCCGGAGGCGGCGCCCACTGGCTCTGGTATCCGCCCACCGGAATGTTCGGCAGCGCCGTCGGACTGCCGGCGTCCGCGACGGGCGCCGCACCCGGAGCCTGCGAGGCAGGTGCCTCCGCCGTCTCCGGCGCCGCTGAAAGCGCCTCAGGCGCCGCGGGGCCCGAAGGGGCCCCGGACACCGGGGGAGTTGACGGATCCGAGGGGTCCGCAGCGGTCGAGGGAGCCGGGGCCGCCTCCGCTTCCTCCTCCGTACCGCCGGAGTTGGCCGGAGTCCCCGACGCGTTCTGCGTGTACCAGGCGGGCGGCGCGTAGTCGATGGTGAACTCGCCCGTCGTCTCGACGGCGGACTCCGCGTCGGACTGGTCATCGCCGGGTGTGGCCCAGCCCCCGCGGATCCCGTCCCGATCGCTGTTCACAATTCCTCCTGGTGTGGTCGAGCACCCTCAAGCCGTGCCGGGGCGACCGATTTCTTGTCGTCCGCCGGCGTCCGTTGACGCTTTTGGTCGTCCGAAGTCGTACGAGGTCGTCCGAATTGACCCGGCTCCCCCTGAGACGCGAGCGGCCCCTCCACGGGTTCTGGCGTCGCGCCCTGTCCCAGCCTAATCACCATGACTGTCACAAGGGCAGGCCCGTCCACCCCACCGCGACCGCCCGCTACGTCACACCCTGCCCAGAAGTGGCTTGCGCACGCTCACTATTGACCTTCAATGCGGACAAACGAAGCCATCGCGGCAGACCCGCTGCCCGCTGTATGTACACGATCAAGCGGCATGCATAGTAGGGGGTTCCCCCGCCACCGAACGGTTCCCTCCGAAAGGACTTCTCCGCGTGAGCTTCGGCCCGCCTCCCTCCCCGTACACCCAGTCCGCGTTGACGGCGGACAACGAGCGAAGACGGCGCCGCACAAGGCTGTTCGGCATCGTGGCCGCCGTACTCGTCGTGGCGCTGTGCGCGGGCGGCTGGCTCCTCATGCACGCGAACGGTGACGACGGTCCGTCGAACAAGGCGGTGGCCGTCCCGCAGGCCCCCGACGAGATCAGGGAGACGGTCGAGCGGGTCCCGCGCACGCCGGAGGGTGAACTCGTCGTCGACTACGACGAGGAGAAGTTCAAGGACGACGAGACGCGGTACGCCCCCGGCACCTGGGCGACCGACAAGATCTTCGCCAAGGGCATCAAGAACCAGCTCATGGGCTTCAAGTTCGGCGAGTGGGACAAGAAGGCCTGGACCATCGAGCTGGACGGGCACATCTGCGCGACGACGAAGCACGTCACCGCGGACGGGCGTACCGCCGTCGTCGTCCAGCCGGCCAAGCGCAAGGGCACCAAGGACGCCGGTGTCTGCGACGAGGTCGTCTTCGTCGACCTCGACACCGGCAAGAAGCTGTGGACGGCGACGATGCCCGACGCGAAGAGCGCGTACGTCACCAACACCAACCTCACCATGGCGCGCGGCACGGTCGCGGTGGCGTGGGGCAACGGCTCCGTCGCCTTCGGCATGGCCGACGGCAAGCAGCTGTGGAAGAGCACCGGTGTCACCACGTGCGAGGACAAGGGGTTCGCGGGCGGCCGCAGCCTGCTGGTCCTGCTGCGCTGCGGAGACGAGTCCGAGCACGCGTACCGGGTGCAGAAGATCGACCCGCGCACCGGGAAGCCGCAGTGGACCTACAAGATGACGAAGAACATCTCGGAGGTCTACCTCCCGTCCTCCGATCCACCGGTCATCGCGGTCGGCGCGGGCGACTACACGGTGACCGACCTGATCACCCTGGACGAACAGGGCCGCCACAGCGCCACCATCTCCATGAAGGGCGGCCGTTTCGACCCGATGTGCGGCAGCTCCTTCGACGGGACGCAGTACTTCGGAGCCATGGAGAACTGCTACGCGCTGGTCGTGGGCAAGGACGCGTTGTTCGTCGCGAGCAAGGACGACGGCGAGATCGACCAGCCGGCGAACTGGATCGTGGCCTACGACGTGCACACGGGCAAGAGCCTGCGGAAGTTCGACGGGCGGCCGCTCCAGCCGCTGTGGCCCGTGAAGGCGAACGGGGACCAGCTCCTGGCCTACCGGCCGAGTGCCGACACCGTCGGACCGGCGGCCATCGTGAGCATCGATCCCGCCACCGGGAAGCAGACGCCGTTCCTCTTCTTCAACCTGCCGGAGGGCACCACTCGCATGGAGACCCCCGAGTGGTCCGACATCCTCTTCGAGCACGGCAGGGCGTTCTTCTCGCCCCGCCAGCTCTCGGCGTCCGCCGCGCACCCCGACGACCCGGTGGCGGCCGCGGTCGGCATAGGAAACGTGCGCTGATCCGCCACGACGTGCGCTGACCCGTCACGGCGAAGGCTGACCCGTCACGGCGAAGGCCGACCCGTCACGACGCAGGTCAACCCGTCACGACGCAGGAGGTCGACCCGTCACACGGACGAGGGCCGGCGCGGAGACTCCGTCCCGCGCCGGCCCTCGCTCGTCCACGGCGGCCCCGCGCACCCGCGGTGCCTCCGGACCGCTAGAGCGTCGCAGGACCGCCGTTGTGCGGCGCGGGTTCCAGGTCGAACTCCCCGTCCCGGGCGCCGAGCACGAAGGCCCGCCACTCCGCCTCCGTGTACCGAAGGACCGTGTCCGGGTCGAGGGAGGACCGCATGGCCACCGCGCCCTCGGGCAGATACGCGATCTCGACCCGCTCCTCGTGCTCCTCCGTACCCGGCGCGCTGTGCCATTCGACGCCCGAGATGTCGAGGGCGTAGAGCTCGTTCTTCTCCCGCTCCTTGCGCGCCTTCACGTCCTTGTCCGCTTCCTCGGCCATGTTCCGGCGGCCCCTTCCCCACGTGCGAATGCCCTGTGCCGTCACAGTAGTGGCCAGGTCCGCGCGGTCGGCCGGGTTCGGGGAGGCGGACGGACGGGTCCCGCCGGGCTGGTACCCTGTGTGACGGCCGTTTGTGTACGCACCCCCGGAGCCTCGCGCTCTGGAGGCCGCGCCCAGCGGATCCCCGCCTCCCGAGTAACGGAAGCTCCCCTGAGAAGTGGACCAGGGGCACTCGGTGGCCACTCAGAGACTACGAGGAGTACGCGTGTCGCTCGACGCCGCTACGAAGAAGCAGATCATCAGCGAGTTCGGTCAGAAGGAGGGCGACACCGGCTCCCCCGAGGTCCAGGTCGCCATGCTCTCGCGCCGCATCTCGGACCTGACCGAGCACCTCAAGACCCACAAGCACGACCACCACTCCCGCCGTGGTCTGCTGATCCTGGTCGGTCAGCGTCGCCGCCTGCTGCAGTACCTGGCCAAGAAGGACATCCAGCGCTTCCGTACGCTGGTCGACCGCCTGGGCATCCGCCGCGGTGCGGCGGGCGCCAAGTAAGACGCCGTGAAGGGAGCGGTTCCCACATCTTTTTGGGGACCGCTCCTTTTGCTGTACGTGCTGCTGTACGTCTCTGTACGTGCGGAGTGTCACTGACGCTTTGTAGTGTGGTAGCACAACGCAATACGCAGGACACAGCACGTACGACACAGCGTGATGGGGCCGTGCCCGCCGGGTAGGGCCCGTCACGACACGAACGAGGAGAAGCGCACCTCGCCGCCGCCGGTCCTCGGTAGTGGCCCCCGGGGGGAAGCGAGCCCCGGGTGCTTCGATCGAAGACCGGCCCGCACCAGAAGGCGCGTCTCTCCGCCACCGTCCCCCTGCCACACGGGCAGGACAGGACGAAGACGAGGAGAAAACGCTAGTGGAGAACGAGACCCACTACGCCGAGGCCGTCATCGACAACGGCTCCTTCGGCACCCGCACCATCCGCTTCGAGACGGGCCGCCTGGCCAAGCAGGCCGCCGGCTCCGCCGTCGCGTACCTGGACGACGACACCATGGTGCTGTCGGCCACCAGCGCTTCCAAGAGGCCCAAGGACCAGCTCGACTTCTTCCCCCTCACGGTGGACGTCGAGGAGCGGATGTACGCCGCCGGCAAGATCCCCGGCAGCTTCTTCCGCCGTGAGGGCCGTCCCTCCGAGGACGCGGTCCTCACCTGCCGTCTCATCGACCGTCCGCTGCGTCCGTCCTTCAAGAAGGGCCTTCGCAACGAGATCCAGGTCGTCGCCACGATCATGGCGCTCAACCCCGACCACCTGTACGACGTCGTGGCGATCAACGCCGCCTCCGCGTCCACGCAGCTGGCCGGTCTGCCCTTCTCCGGCCCGGTCGGCGGCGTCCGCGTCGCGCTGATCAACGGCCAGTGGGTCGCGTTCCCGACGCACACCGAGCTCGAGGACGCCGTCTTCGACATGGTCGTCGCCGGTCGCGTCCTGGAGGACGGCGACGTCGCGATCATGATGGTCGAGGCCGAGGCCACCGACAAGACGATCCAGCTGGTCAAGGGTGGCGCCGAGGCGCCGACCGAGGAGGTCGTGGCCGCCGGCCTCGACGCCGCGAAGCCCTTCATCAAGGTCCTGTGCAAGGCGCAGTCGGACCTCGCCGCGAAGGCCGCCAAGCCGACCGCCGAGTTCCCGATCTTCCTGGACTACGAGGACGACGTCCTCGAGGCCCTGACCGCCGCGGTCAAGAGCGAGCTCGCCCAGGCGCTCACCATCGCCGGCAAGCAGGACCGCGAGGCCGAGCTGGACCGCGTCAAGGAGATCGCCGCCGAGAAGCTGCTCCCGCAGTTCGAGGGCCGCGAGAAGGAGATCTCCGCCGCGTACCGCGCGCTGACCAAGAAGCTGGTCCGCGAGCGCGTCATCAAGGACAAGATCCGCATCGACGGCCGCGGCGTCACGGACATCCGTACGCTCGCCGCCGAGGTCGAGGCCATCCCGCGGGTGCACGGTTCGGCGCTGTTCGAGCGTGGCGAGACCCAGATCCTGGGCGTCACCACCCTCAACATGCTCCGCATGGAGCAGCAGCTGGACACCCTTTCCCCGGTGACCCGCAAGCGCTACATGCACAACTACAACTTCCCGCCCTACTCCGTCGGTGAGACGGGCCGCGTGGGCTCCCCGAAGCGTCGCGAGATCGGCCACGGCGCGCTCGCCGAGCGGGCGCTCGTGCCGGTCCTGCCGACCCGCGAGGAGTTCCCCTACGCGATCCGTCAGGTGTCCGAGGCCCTCGGCTCCAACGGCTCGACGTCCATGGGCTCGGTCTGCGCCTCCACCATGTCGCTGCTGAACGCCGGTGTGCCCCTCAAGGCCCCCGTCGCCGGTATCGCCATGGGTCTGATCTCCCAGGAGATCGACGGCCAGACGCACTACGTCGCCCTCACCGACATCCTCGGTGCCGAGGACGCGTTCGGTGACATGGACTTCAAGGTCGCCGGCACGAAGGACTTCGTCACGGCCCTCCAGCTGGACACGAAGCTCGACGGCATCCCCGCGTCGGTCCTGGCCGCCGCGCTCAAGCAGGCCCGCGACGCCCGCCTCCACATCCTCGACGTGATGATGGAAGCGATCGACACGCCGGACGAGATGTCCCCGAACGCCCCGCGGATCATCACCGTCAAGATCCCCGTGGACAAGATCGGTGAGGTCATCGGCCCCAAGGGCAAGATGATCAACCAGATCCAGGAGGACACCGGCGCCGAGATCACGATCGAGGACGACGGCACCATCTACATCGGTGCCGCCGACGGCCCGGCCGCCGAGGCCGCCCGCGCCACGATCAACGGCATCGCCAACCCGACCATGCCGGAGGTCGGCGAGCGCTACCTGGGCACCGTCGTGAAGACGACGACCTTCGGTGCGTTCGTGTCGCTGCTCCCGGGCAAGGACGGTCTGCTGCACATCTCGCAGATCCGCAAGCTCGCCGGCGGCAAGCGCGTGGAGAACGTCGAGGACGTCCTCGGTGTGGGCCAGAAGGTCCAGGTCGAGATCGCCGAGATCGACTCCCGCGGCAAGCTCTCCCTGATCCCCGTGATCGAGGGCGAAGGCGACGATGAGAAGAAGGACGACACCGACAAGTGACGTCGAGTAGCTCCACGACGACGGCCCGCACCTCCTCGGAGGCGCGGGCCGTCGCCCGTACCCAAACCCTGATCAAGGGCGAGAACGGCATCGGCACGGTCCGCAAGACCACCCTCCCCGGTGGCCTGCGCATCGTCACCGAGACCCTGCCCTCGGTCCGCTCCGCCACCTTCGGCATCTGGGCGCACGTGGGCTCGCGCGACGAGACTCCGTCGCTGAACGGCGCCACGCACTACCTGGAGCACCTGCTCTTCAAGGGAACCGCCCGCCGGTCCGCCCTGGACATCTCCGCCGCCCTCGACGCGGTCGGCGGCGAGATGAACGCGTTCACGGCGAAGGAGTACACGTGCTACTACGCGCGCGTGCTCGACACCGACCTCCCGCTCGCCATCGACGTGGTCTGCGACATGCTCACCGGCTCACTCATCCTCGAGGACGACGTGAACGTGGAGCGCGGCGCCATCCTCGAAGAGATCGCGATGACCGAGGACGACCCGGGCGACTGCGTGCACGACCTGTTCGCGCACACGATGTTCGGCGACAACCCCCTCGGCCGCCCGGTCCTCGGCACGGTCGACACCGTCAACGCGCTCACCGCGGACCGCATCCGCCGCTTCTACAAGAAGCACTACGACCCGACGCACCTGGTCGTGGCCTGCGCGGGCAACGTCGACCACAACAAGGTCGTCCGCCAGGTCCGCGCCGCCTTCGAGAAGGCCGGCGCGTTCCGGAGCCCCGCCGCGGCCCCCATCGCCCCGCGCGACGGCCGCCGGTCCATCCGCACCACGGGCCGCGTCGAACTCCTCGGCCGCAAGACCGAGCAGGCCCACGTCGTCCTCGGCATGCCCGGCCTGGCCCGCACGGACGACCGCCGCTGGGCCCTCGGCGTGCTGAACACCGCCCTGGGCGGCGGCATGTCCTCCCGCCTCTTCCAGGAGGTCCGTGAGAAGCGCGGCCTGGCCTACAGCGTGTACTCGTACACCTCGGGCTTCGCCGACTGCGGCCTCTTCGGCGTGTACGCGGGCTGCCGCCCGAGCCAGGTCCACGACGTGCTCAAGCTCTGCCGCGACGAGCTCGACCAGGTCGCCGAGCACGGCCTCTCGGACGACGAGATCGGCCGCGCCGTCGGCCAGCTCCAGGGCTCCACCGTCCTCGGTCTGGAGGACACCGGTGCGCTGATGAACCGTATCGGCAAGAGTGAGCTGTGCTGGGGCGAGCAGATGTCCGTCGACGACATGCTGGCCCGGATAGCGGCGGTCACCCCGGACGAGGTCCGGTCGGTCGCCCGCGACATCCTGGGCCAGCGTCCCTCGCTGTCGGTCATCGGCCCGCTCAAGGACAAGCAGGCATCCCGTCTGCACGAAGCGGTCGCGTAAATCCCGTCTCTGTAAGGAACGAAGCAATGAGCAAGCTGCGCGTGGCGGTCCTCGGTGCCAAGGGCCGGATCGGATCCGAGGCGGTACGAGCCGTCGAGGCCGCCGACGACATGGAGCTGGTGGGCGCGCTGGGCCGCGGCGACAAGCTGGAGTCGCTGGTCGAGGCGGGCGCGGAGGTCGTGGTCGAGCTGACCACGCCGGGCTCGGTGATGGGCAACCTCGACTTCTGCGTCCGGCACGGCATCCACGCCGTGGTCGGTACGACCGGCTGGACCGACGAGCGTCTCGCGCAGCTCAACACCTCGCTGGCCGCGTCCCCGGAGACGGGCGTGCTCATCGCGCCCAACTTCTCCATCGGCGCAGTCCTGACCATGAAGTTCGCCGAGGTCGCCGCGCCGTACTTCGAGTCCGTCGAGGTCGTCGAGCTGCACCACCCGAACAAGGTGGACGCTCCCAGCGGCACCGCCACGCGCACCGCTCAGCTCATCGCCGCCGCTCGCGAGCGCGCCGGCAGCGCCCCGCAGCCCGACGCCACGGTCACCGCCCTGGACGGCGCCCGCGGCGCGGACGTCGACGGCGTCCCGGTGCACGCGGTCCGCCTGCGCGGCCTGCTGGCCCACCAGGAGGTCCTGCTCGGCGGGGAGGGCGAGACGCTCACGATCCGCCACGACTCCCTGCACCACAGCAGCTTCATGCCGGGCATCCTGCTCGGTGTCCGCCGCGTGGTGACCACGCCCGGCCTCACCTTCGGCCTGGAAAACTTCCTGGACCTCGGCTGAGCCGGGGGACGGACACAGATAGCTGGCAGACATGCGCGCGAAGATCACCTATGCCGTCACGGCCGCCGTCCTGGTCGTCTACTTCGTCCTGGTCGGCAGCCGGGGCGTGCTGCTCATCCAGAACGGCACCCTGATCACCGTCACCTTCGGTGTCGCGGTGCTGATCCTGCCGGTCATCGGTATCTGGTTCCTGTGGAAGAACACCCAGTTCGTCCGTAAGGCCAACCGGCTGGCCGCCGAGCTCGACGCCGAGGGCGGACTGCCCGTCGACGAGCTGAAGCGCACCGCGGGCGGCCGCATCGACCGCGACTCGGCCGACGAGGTGTTCGCCAAGCGCAAGGCCGAGACCGAGGACGCCCCGGACGACTGGCGCAGCTGGTTCCGTCTGGCCGTCGCCTACCACGACGCCCGCGACACCCCGCGCGCCCGCAAGGCGATGCAACGTGCCATCGCCCTGCGCGAGGGCAGAACCCTGGAGGCGTAGCCCCAGGACCGGCCCGACCGCTGTCGCGCGGGAGGCGCGAGTGCTCCGGGGCCGCCGCGTTCCTGGATCGAGCGACGCGAAAGGGCCGGTCCGCCACCGCGGACCGGCCCTTTCGTCATGTCGTGAGGCATGTGCGGCGTAGCCGTCGTCGCGCCGCGCAGGCGTGCCTGTCAGCCGGGCCGGTACTCGTCCGCCCACACCTCGATGGTGTCCGCGGCCCGCTCGAAGGCCTCCGAACGCGCCAGGAAGTCGGCGTTGTGCGTGGTCAGCAGCGGCGGCAGGTCCTCGGGGGAGCGATCCCGGCGTACGAGGACCAGGGCCTGACCCTGGACGGTGCGCGGCAGACCCAGCCAGCGCACCGGCTGCTGCACGGTCCGCACCGCGACGACCTGCTGCCACGGCGCCGTGCTCGTGACGAAGAAGCCCACTCTGCGCAGCCCGCGCGCACTGACCCAGACGCCCATGCGCAGCAGCCGGAGCGCGGCCAGTATCGCTACCAGGGCGCCGGCCAGACAGGCCACCGCCGCGGCGAGGGTCCCGGCCACGGCGATGATCACCGCGGCGACGAGCACGTACGAAGCGAGCAGCAGGACGAGCGCGGCCGCGCCCACCCGCCATGGTCCGGGCCGGTAGGGGCGCCGCCAGCGGTCGAGGTCGTCGAAGGGCAGCGCGAGGTCGTCCGCCGCCTCGTCAAAGGCACGGTCCGCCGTCAGGAAGGGCAGGGGCACGACTGATCCTCACTCGATCCACGCATGGGCTGTGCCCGGTGAGGCTATCGAGCCCCATGCCCGCTCACCACCCTTGGGGGTCCGGAAGAGTCAGCGGCCGTCCGACGCCTCGGAGTGCTGCGTCGTGGCAGGTGACTGGTCCTGCGAGAGAGCGGGCATCCCGAGGATGAGGGAACCGGCGAGTCCGGCGACCACGGTGAGCCCTATGAGCCACCGGCCGGCTATCTGTCCGGCGGAGGCCCGCTCGCGGGGCGGGGGAGTGACGTTGCTGCGGAACTTGTCGGCTTCGGCGATGAAGGCGAACGGGACGGGCTCGCGCCGACGGAACATGGGGCGGCTTCCTCTGAGACTCGTGGGTGTGCGGGCGGCGGTGACTCGAACGCAGTCACCGTCACCCATACAGACGAGCGATTGTCTCAAGAGGTGCCCAGAATCACCGAATTCGCAGAAGTTCGCCGCCGAATGTCGCGGCACGGTACCGAACGCCCCGTTGTCAGTGGCGGCCCGTAGAGTGGGCGCCGCCCGAGCCTGTGATGGGAAGGACCCTCCGCACCGTGACCGACACTCCCGCCGACGACCTCAAGCCCAGCTTCCGCAGTGATGTCACCGTCGAGCTGATCAAGCACACCGCGTCCGACGCCGACGTGCTGTTCGCCGCCCGTGTCTCCACCGCGGGGGAGCAGTCCCTGGACGAGCTGCAGAAGGACCCGGAGCGCTCGAAGGGCCTGATCAACTACCTCATGCGGGACCGTCACGGCAGCCCCTTCGAGCACAATTCGATGACCTTCTTCATCAGCGCCCCGATCTTCGTGTTCCGCGAGTTCATGCGGCACCGCGTGGGCTGGTCGTACAACGAGGAATCGGGCCGGTACAGGGAGCTCCAGCCCGTCTTCTACGTCCCGGACGAGTCCCGCAAGCTGGTCCAGGAGGGCCGCCCCGGCAAGTACGTCTTCGTCGAGGGCACGCAGGCGCAGCAGGAGCTCACGGGCCGTGTGATGGAGGACTCGTACCGCCAGGCGTACGAGGCCTACCAGGAGATGCTCGCCGCCGGTGTGGCCCGGGAGGTGGCTCGCGCGGTCCTCCCGGTCGGCCTCTTCTCCTCGATGTACGCCACGTGCAACGCGCGCTCGCTGATGCACTTCCTCGGCCTGCGCACCCAGCACGAGCTGGCGAAGGTGCCGTCCTTCCCGCAGCGGGAGATCGAGATGGTCGGCGAGCGGATGGAGGCGGAGTGGGCCGGGCTCATGCCGCTCACCTACGCGGCCTTCAATGCGAACGGTCGTGTGGCGCCGTAGCGCGCGCCCCGCGCGCCGCGCGGTACAGATGTACGGATCAGCCGAGTGAAGTGTCCGTATTGCGGCATTTCGAGAAGTTCATCTAGCCTGATCAAACGGACCCGGCACTGCTTGAACCCCCGAGCAGGCAGTGCCGGGCTCCGCATTTGTCATGTTTTGTCGTGTCCCCCGAGGGCAGACCACGCGTTGAGCAGCGAGTAGCGTGTTACCCATGGCTCCGACCTCCACTCCGCAGACCCCCTTCGGGAGGGTCCTCACCGCCATGGTCACGCCCTTCACGGCGGACGGCGCACTCGACCTCGACGGCGCACAGCGGCTCGCCGCCCACCTGGTGGACGCAGGCAACGACGGCCTGATCATCAACGGCACCACCGGCGAGTCCCCGACCACCAGCGACGCGGAGAAAGCGGACCTCGTACGAGTCGTGCTGGAGGCGGTCGGCGACCGTGCCCACATCGTCGCCGGTGTCGGCACGAACGACACCCACCACAGCATCGAGCTGGCACGCGCCGCCGAGAAGGTCGGCGCGCACGGCCTGCTGACCGTCACGCCGTACTACAACAAGCCCCCTCAGGAGGGCCTCTACCGGCACTTCTCGGCCATCGCCGACGCGACCGAGCTGCCGGTGATGCTCTACGACATCCCGGGCCGCAGCGGCGTGCCGATCAACACGGAGACGATCGTGCGCCTCGCCGCGCACCCGCGCATCGTCGCCAACAAGGACGCCAAGGGAGACCTCGGCCGAGCCAGCTGGGCCATCGCCCGCTCCGGCCTCGCCTGGTACTCCGGCGACGACATGCTGAACCTGCCCCTGCTCTCCGTGGGCGCGGTCGGCTTCGTCTCCGTCGTCGGCCACGTCGTCACCCCGGACCTGCGCGCCATGCTCGACGCCTACCTCTCGGGCGACGTCCAGAAGGCCACCGAGATCCACCAGAAGCTGCTCCCGGTCTTCACCGGCATGTTCCGCACCCAGGGCGTCATGACCACCAAGGCCGCGCTCACCCTCCAGGGTCTGCCCGCCGGGCCGCTGCGCGCCCCCATGGTCGAGCTGTCGCCCGAGGAGACCGCTCAGCTCAAGATCGATCTTGCCGCCGGCGGGGTACAGCTCTAATCACAGACTTCACAACTGAATACGCATGATCCCGCAGGCCACCGGCCTGCACCCCACACAGACAACTGCTACTGCACGAACGTCACGCGCGCCACGTGCCCTACCAGGTACGTGGCGCGCGTGGTGAGGAGAGTCTTTTGAGTCATCCGCATCCTGAACTCGGTCCGCCGCCCAAGCTCCCCGAGGGCGGCCTCAGGGTCACCCCGCTCGGCGGCCTCGGCGAAATCGGCCGGAACATGACGGTCTTCGAATACGGAGGCCGCCTGCTGATCGTCGACTGCGGAGTGCTCTTCCCCGAGGAGGAGCAGCCCGGAATCGACCTGATCCTGCCGGACTTCACGTCCATCAGGGACCGCCTCGACGACATCGAGGGCATCGTCCTCACGCACGGCCACGAGGACCACATCGGCGGTGTCCCCTTCCTCCTGCGCGAGAAGCCGGACATCCCGCTCATCGGCTCCAAGCTGACCCTCGCCCTCATCGAGGCGAAGCTTCAGGAGCACCGCATCCGCCCGTACACGCTCGAAGTGGCCGAGGGCCAGCGCGAGCGCATCGGCCCCTTCGACTGCGAGTTCATCGCCGTCAACCACTCCATCCCGGACGCCCTCGCGGTCGCCATCCGCACCCCTGCGGGCATGGCCGTCCACACCGGCGACTTCAAGATGGACCAGCTTCCGCTGGACCGCCGTCTCACGGACCTGCACGCGTTCGCACGGCTGAGCGAGGAGGGCATCGACCTCCTGCTCGCGGACTCCACCAACGCCGAGGTCCCGGGATTCGTCCCGCCCGAGCGCGACATCTCCAACGTGCTGCGCCAGGTGTTCGCCGGCGCCCACAAGCGGATCATCGTCGCGAGCTTCGCCAGCCACGTCCACCGCATCCAGCAGATCCTCGACGCCGCCCACGAGTACGGCCGCCGGGTCGCCTTCGTCGGCCGCTCGATGGTCCGCAACATGGGCATCGCGCGCGACCTCGGATACCTCAAGGTCCCGCCGGGCCTGGTGGTCGACGTCAAGACACTGGACGACCTGCCGGACAACGAGGTCGTGCTCGTCTGCACGGGTTCCCAGGGCGAGCCGATGGCCGCCCTGTCGAGGATGGCGAACCGGGATCACCAGATCCGCATCGTCCAGGGCGACACGGTCATCCTGGCGTCGTCCCTGATCCCGGGCAACGAGAACGCGGTCTACCGCGTCATCAACGGCCTTTCCCGCTGGGGCGCGAACGTCGTCCACAAGGGCAACGCCAAGGTGCACGTCTCCGGCCACGCCTCCGCCGGTGAGCTGCTGTACTTCTACAACATCTGCAAGCCGCGGAACCTGATGCCCGTCCACGGCGAATGGCGTCACCTGCGCGCCAACGCCGAACTCGGCGCTCTCACCGGCGTCCCGCACGACCGCATCGTGATCGCCGAGGACGGCGTCGTGGTCGACCTCGTCGAGGGCAAGGCCAAGATCTCCGGCAAGGTCCAGGCCGGATACGTGTACGTCGACGGCCTCTCGGTCGGTGACGTCGGCGAGCCCGCGCTCAAGGACCGCAAGATCCTCGGTGACGAGGGCATCATCTCGGTCTTCGTGGTGATGGACTCCAGCACCGGAAAGATCACCGGTGGTCCGCACGTCCAGGCACGGGGCTCCGGTATCGACGACTCCGCCTTCGCAGACGTCGTCCCGAAGATCACCGAGGTCCTGGAACGCTCCGCCCAGGACGGCGTGGTCGAGCCCCACCAGCTGCAGCAACTCATCCGCCGCACGCTGGGCAAGTGGGTCTCCGACACCTACCGCCGACGCCCGATGATCCTCCCGGTCGTCGTCGAGGTCTGACCTCACAGACGCGCCAACCAGGAGCGGGGCGCCTCGATTTGCATCGGGGCGCCCCGCTCCAGTACGTTTACGGCTCCGCCTGAACGGGAACCCGGCACAACTGCGTGCCCGGAACCACCCGAGCAGGGCGGAAATTCCGACTCAGAATCTCTGATAAAGTCGGAACCGCCGGAAAGGGAAACGCGAAAGCGAGAACCTGGAAAGCACCGAGGAAATCGGATCGGAAAGATCTGATAGAGTCGGAAACGCAAGACCGAAGGGAAACT
>NZ_MLCE01000029.1:97038-201169 GCF_002300165.1 Streptomyces sp. Tue6028
TAATATTGAAAGAGCTGGTCCCCGAACTTCGGTTCGGGGACCAGCTCTTTTTTGTTTCGCGTCACTTCGCGTTCACGTTGCGCGACCAACATCCGTGACATGGGTACTGCTGCAATGCTCAGGGCCGCGGGCGTCGGGACGGGCGACGAGGTCATAGTGCCGGCCTTCGGCAACGTGGAGGTTGCCGAGGCCGTGACCCAGGCCGGCGCGACCCCGGTCTTCGCCGACATAGACCCGGCGACATACTGCCTCGACCCGAGCATGGCGGAAGCCGTCCTCACTCCCCGGTCGGCCGCTCTCGTGGTCGTGCACCGCTTCGGGCGCACGGCCGACATGGCGCGGCTGAGGGACGTCGGACAGCGACACGGACTCCTGGTGCTGGAACAGGGCGAGTCCGAGGCGCCGTACGACGAGACGGCGCAGCGCCGGCAGCGGGCCGCGTACCTCGACGGACGGTTGAACGGAGTGCGGACGCCGTACGGCGGTGACGGGCACACCTACCAGCAGTACGTCGTGCGTGTGCCGGGCAACGGGCGCCCCGACCGTGACGCGTTCGCACGGGCCGTGCGGGCCAGGGGAGTCGAGTGCCGGGTGCCGGTGAAGACCCCCGTGCACCGCATGCCCGCCTTCCGCCGCGACATCCAGCTCCCGGAGACGGAGCGGGCCGCCGACGAGACCCTCGCGCTGCCCGTGGACGCGGCGTTGACGAAGCGGGAGATGCACCGGATCGTCTCCGCGTGCAACGCGCTGGGTGGTCTGTTGCAGCCCGCGTTCTGACCTGCCGGGACTCCAACGGGAGTGATACGGGACCGATTAGGAGCACGCCTCTGCCCGGGGTATGATCTATTTCGTTGCCGCGAGGGAAACCTCGGAAAGCAACAGGCCCCTATAGCTCAGTCGGTAGAGCGTCTCCATGGTAAGGAGAAGGTCAACGGTTCGATTCCGTTTGGGGGCTCAGAGAAAAGGCCTCGCCCATGTGGGCGGGGCCTTTTGCATGTGCCTTCCGCGGGAAGGCTGTTCAGCGCGTGCGGGGCCCGGCCGTCGAGTGCTCGTGGGCCCCGCTGCCAGTCCTCGGTGTCAGTCCTTCTGAAGCCCCGGCACGCGCATCGCCAGAATGGCCATGTCGTCCGACGGGGCGTCGGAGGCGAAGCGTTCGACCGCCCGCATGATGCGGGCCGCGACCGCGCCGGCCGTCAGACCCGTACAAGCGGTGAGGACGTCCGCGAGACCGTCGTCTCCGAGCATGCGAGTGCCCTCGCGGCGCTCCGTCACGCCGTCCGTGACGCACAGCAGGACGTCGCCCGGGTCGAGCGTGACGGTCTGCTCGTACAGTTCCAGGTCCTCCATCACGCCGAGCAGCGGCTGCGGTTCCGCGGCCGGTTCGACCGTGCCGTCCTGGCGCAGGCGCAGCGGGAGCGGATGGCCGGCGCAGACGACCTTCAGGATCGCCGAACCGTCCTCCTGGGGCCACAACTCGCCGTACAGGAGCGTCAGGAAGCGGCTGCGGGCACCCTCGTCGAGGATCGCCGAATTCAGGCGCTCCAGGACCGCGGGGCCGCCGTAGCCCTCGCGGGCCAGCAGCCTGAGCGCGTGCCGGGCCAGACCGGTCACCGCCGCGGCCTCCGGGCCCGTGCCGCAGACGTCGCCGATGGCGAAGCCGTACGCGCCGTCGCGGATCGGGAAGAGGTCGTAGAAGTCGCCCCCGACTTCGTTGCCCTCGCCGGCCGCGCGGTAGATGACCTCGACCTCGACGCCGTCGATGAGGGGGAGCTCCGGGGGCAGGAGGCTGCGCTGGAGGGACTGGCTGATCGCCATGCGCTCCGAGTACAGGCGGGCGTTGTCCAGTGCCAGGGCCGCCCTGCGGGACAGGTCCTCCGCCAACTCCAGGATCTCCTGGCGGAAGTGCTCGTCGGAGGGCTTGCCGAGCGTCAGCATGCCGATGACGCGGTTGCGGGCCACCAGGGGGAGGACGACGGTCTCGCCGCCGACCGCGGAGGCCGTCGCCAGCGTCGTGCCGATGCCGGAGGACACCGAGGGCTGCTCGCCCAGGCCCAGACTGCGCATGGAAGTACGCAGGGCCGCCTGGTGGGCGGCCTCGGCCGGCGCGGACCAGACCCGGGCGCCCGGGGTGGGGACCGGGTCCGGCGGGGCGATCTTCGCGAGGAGAGCCTTGAGGCCGTCGATGCGTTCCTCGTCCTCGTGCAGGACGTACGAGAGGTAGGGCTCGGAGGCCTGGTCGGCGATCGTGTAGACGGCGCACCAGGTCGCCAGGGTCGGGACGGTCATCTGGGCCATGAGAGCCAGCGTCTGGTCGCGGTCCAGGGTGCCGGCGAGGAGGTCGGAGGCCTCCACGAGGAAGCTCAGCGAACCGCGGCGCAGGCGCTCCAGTTCGCCGAGGCGGGCGGATTCCACGGCCAGCGCGATGCGGTCGGCGGCGAACTGGAGGCGCAGGGCCTCCTCGTTGGAGTACCGGCCGGGTGCTTCGGCGGCGACGCCGAGGGAGCCGGTGAGACGGCCCTCGACCTTCAGCGGGACGGTGACGACCGAACGCATGCCGGTGCCGCCGAGCAGGGGTACGGCGCCGGGGACGACCGTGAGGTCCTCGTGCACGGCGGGCATGCGGGCCGAGCCGTAGCGGCCGGGGCCCGCCTCGACGGGGACGCGGGCGAAGCGCTGGCGGGCGGAGGGCAGGCCCGTCGAGGCCCGTACCTCCAGCTCCGTCTCGTCGTCGGTGGCCAGCAGGAGGAAGGCCGAGTCGCCGTCGAGCATGTCCCGGGCGCGTTCCACCGTGCGCTGGAGGAGGCCGTCGAGGTCGTCCGGGGCGGGTGAGCCGATGAAGACCTCGAAGGCGTCCGCGGTGGAGCCCTCGGGGCCGGCGGCCGTGTCCGAGGCGGGCAGACGCAACGGGGTCTGGAGGACGGCGCGTTCGTGGTCGCGGACGAGGAGGCAGACCGTGGAGGGCTCGCCGGCCGTGTCGCGGACGCGGAGGTGGGAGGCGTAGACGGGTGTCACCCGGCCGTCGGCGCCGCGGATGCCGTAACTGCCCTCCCAGCGGGAGAGTTGGAGGGCCTCGGCGATGCCCGTGCTGGTGCCGGGCGTGTGCGGCCAGGCCGCGAGGTCGGTGAGGGGCTTGCCGACGACCTGCTCGGCGGCGTATCCGAAGAGTTCCTCCGCGTCCTCGCTCCAGGCGCTGATGCAGCCGGAGCGGTCGATCTGGACGACCGCGACACGGACGCGTCCGTCGGCGAGCGGAAGGAGGTCGGCGGGCAGGGAGGGGCCTGCCGCGCGGGTGCCGACCGGGCGTTCGGGGAGGTCGAGCCGGAACCAGACCTGCTTGTGCGTCGGCGTGTACTCGACGCCCCAGCGGGCCGCCAGTGCGGCGCACAGTTGGAGCCCGCGGCCGCCTTCGCGGTCGGGGCTGCCCATATTGATGGCCGCACCCTGGAGTGGAATCTCGCGTTCCGGGTAGCGATCCGCCACCTCGATGCGTACGCCCTCGTCGCTGCGCAGACACAGTACGTCCGCGGAGGTGCCCGCGTGCACAACGGCGTTGGTGACGAGTTCGCTGGTCAGGACCACCGCATCGTCGACGATGTCGGCGAAGCCCCAGCCCTGGAGGGTGTCACGGACGAACGAGCGGGCGGTCGCGACGGAGCGCCCCACGGGCTCGAAACTGGCGGCCGCGCGCGCGGTGATCACAGAACTCCTCGTGCGGTTGTCTGCGTGCAGGGCCCCGTGGCCGACCTGCTCCTGCCGTTGCAGGGCGTGGCTCCCCGTCGGCCGGGGATCCTGGGGGTGTCCCTCAGGACGCAGTCCGGTGGTCATGGTGCGGTGCCCCTCCGATGCCTGCCCGCTCGTGCTCGTGCCACCGCCCAGGCCGGACGGGACCGGCACGGCTGGACAGCCGCATGCAAGGTTACTTACCTTCGCCGTCCGTGCGGATGCCGGTCACCAGTGTTTCCGCCCGGAGGGTGTGCGGACGATGTGCGAAGCTGCCGAACTGTTATGGCCTGGTTCAGCCGGGGTGAAACACTGGGCAGGCTTCATGGAGAAGGTCCGGGCGGGCTGAATGCCGTCCAGCACGCCGAACAGAAGTACCCGAGTACGCCGAGCAGTAATGGTCGACCCTTGCGGGAGGGACACAGTGGAGTCTGGCGCAGCGACGCGGGGCAGTAAGACGCGCGCGAAAGGCGGACAGTCCCTGGAGAACGGGCGCACACCGCGCAACGGTACGACGGAGGTCGACACCGCTGCCCTGAACCGCCTGCTGGCGGCCCTCGTGTCGATGCGGGACGGCAACTTCCGCAAGCGGCTCACGGTCTCCGGCGACGGGGTGATGTCCGAGATCGCCGCGGTCTTCAACGAGGTGGCCGACCGGAATCTCCATCTGACGGGTGAGCTGTCCCGGGTGCGTCGCATGGTCGGACGTGAGGGGAAGCTCACGGAACGGCTGGAAACAGGCGCCTGCGAAGGGTCCTGGGGCGCCGCGATCGACGCGTCCAACGCGCTGGTCGACGATCTCGTACGGCCCGTCTCCGAAGTCGGCCGGGTACTGTCCGCGGTCGCCGAGGGCGATCTGTCGCCCCGCATGGAACTGCGCGCGCAGGCGGCGGACGGCAACGGGCATCCGCTGCGCGGCGAGTTCCTCAAGGTCGGGCGGACCGTCAACAATCTGGTCGACCAGCTGTCCACGTTCACCGACGAGGTGACGCGGGTGGCCAGCGAGGTCGGCACCGAGGGCAAGCTCGGCGGGCAGGCCCGGGTCCGTGGGATGTCCGGTTCGTGGAAGGACCTCACGGACTCGGTCAACACCATGGCCTACCGGCTGACGGCCCAGGTGCGTGACATCGCCCTGGTGACGACGGCGGTCGCCAAGGGCGACCTGTCCCGCAAGGTCACGGTTCACGTGGCCGGCGAGATGCTGGAGCTGAAGAACACCGTCAACACGATGGTGGACCAGCTGTCGTCCTTCTCCTCCGAGGTGACGCGAGTCGCCCGCGAGGTGGGTACGGAGGGCGAGCTGGGCGGCCAGGCGCAGGTGCCGGGTGTGGCCGGCGTGTGGAAGGACCTCACCGATTCGGTGAACCTGATGGCCGGCAACCTGACGGCGCAGGTGCGCGGCATCGCGCAGGTGACGACCGCCGTGGCCAACGGTGACCTGTCGCAGAAGGTGACGGTCAGTGCGCGCGGTGAGGTCGCGCAGCTGGCCGAGACGATCAACCAGATGACCGAGACGCTGCGTACGTTCGCCGACGAGGTCACGCGCGTGGCCAACGAGGTCGGTGGCGAGGGCCGGCTCGGCGGTCAGGCGAACGTGCCGGGCGCGGCGGGGACGTGGAAGGACCTCACGGACTCCGTCAACACGGTGTTCCGCAACCTGACGACCCAGGTGCGTGACATCGCCGCGGTGACGACGGCGGTGGCCAACGGTGACCTGTCGCAGAAGGTCACCGTCGACGTGGCCGGCGAGATGCTGGAGTTGAAGAACACCGTCAACACGATGGTGGACCAGCTGTCGTCGTTCGGTGCCGAGGTGACGCGGGTGGCCCGCGAGGTCGGTGTCGAGGGTGAGCTGGGCGGCCAGGCGCAGGTGCCCGGTGCGGCGGGGACGTGGAAGGACCTCACGGACTCCGTCAACACGGCCTTCCGGAACCTGACCGGTCAGGTCCGCAACATCGCGCAGGTGACGACGGCGGTGGCCAACGGTGACCTGTCGCAGAAGGTCACCGTGGACGTCTCCGGCGAGATGCTCCAGCTGAAGAACACCGTGAACACGATGGTGGACCAGCTGTCGAGCTTCGCCGACCAGGTGACCCGGATGGCCCGTGACGTGGGTACGGAGGGCCGCCTCGGCGGTCAGGCCCGGGTGGACGGCGTGTCCGGCACCTGGAAGGAGCTGACCGACTCCGTCAACTTCATGGCGGGGAACCTGACTTCGCAGGTGCGTCAGATCGCGCAGGTCACCACGGCGGTGGCGCGCGGTGACCTGTCGCAGAAGATCGACGTGGACGCCCGCGGCGAGATCCTGGAGCTGAAGAACACCATCAACACGATGGTCGACCAGCTCTCGGCCTTCGCCGACCAGGTGACCCGGGTCGCCCGCGAGGTGGGTACGGAGGGTCGCCTCGGCGGTCAGGCGCAGGTGCCCGGCGTCGCCGGTGTGTGGCGTGACCTGACCGACTCGGTGAACGGCATGGCCGGCAACCTCACCGCCCAGGTGCGCAACATCGCCCAGGTGGCGACGGCGGTGGCGCGCGGTGACCTGTCGCAGAAGATCGACGTGGACGCGCGCGGCGAGATCCTGGAGCTGAAGAACACCCTCAACACGATGGTGGACCAGCTCTCGAACTTCGCCGAGCAGGTCACGCGGGTGGCCCGTGAGGTGGGCACGGAGGGCATGCTCGGCGGGCAGGCGGAGGTGCAGGGTGTCTCGGGCACCTGGAAGGACCTCACGCAGTCCGTGAACTTCATGGCGAACAACCTGACCATCCAGGTGCGCAACATCGCCGAGGTCACCACCGCGGTCGCCAAGGGCGACCTGTCGAAGAAGATCACCGTCGACGCCAAGGGCGAGATCCTCGAACTCGTCACCACCGTCAACACGATGGTCGACCAGCTGTCCAACTTCGCCGAGCAGGTGACCCGGGTGGCCCGCGAGGTGGGCACCGAGGGCAACCTGGGCGGTCAGGCGCGGGTTCCGGGTGTCACGGGCATCTGGAAGGACCTCAGCGACAACGTCAACGTGATGGCCAACAACCTGACCAACCAGGTGCGGAACATCTCGCAGGTCGCGACCGCGGTGGCCAACGGCGACCTGACCAAGAAGGTCACGGTCGAGGCCAGCGGCGAGGTCGCCCAGCTCGCCGACACCGTCAACACCATGGTGAAGACGCTGAGTTCGTTCGCCGACCAGGTCACCAGGGTGGCCCGCGAGGTGGGCACGGACGGCATCCTCGGCGGCCAGGCACGCGTACCGGGCGTGTCGGGTACGTGGAAGGACCTCACCGAGTCCGTGAACGGGATGGCGTCGAACCTGACCGGCCAGGTGCGCAACATCGCGATGGTCACCACGGCCATCGCCAAGGGCGACCTGACCAAGAAGATCGACATCGATGCCCGCGGCGAGATCCTGGAGCTGAAGACCACCATCAACACCATGGTCGACCAGCTGTCGTCCTTCGCCGAGGAGGTCACCCGGGTGGCCCGCGAGGTGGGCACCGAGGGGCAGCTGGGCGGTCAGGCACGCGTGCGTGACGTCGACGGCACCTGGCGCGACCTCACCGAGTCGGTGAACGAGATGGCCGGGAACCTCACCCGGCAGGTGCGTGCCATCGCGCGCGTGGCGACCGCGGTGACCCGCGGCGACCTGAACCTGAAGATCGACGTGGACGCCTCCGGCGAGATCCAGGAGCTTCAGGACTACATCAACAAGATGATCGCCAACCTGCGAGACACCACGATCGCCAACAAGGAGCAGGACTGGCTGAAGGGCAACCTGGCCCGTATCTCCGCGCTCATGCAGGGCCGCCGTGACCTCGACGACGTGGCCTCGCTGATCATGAGCGAGCTGACGCCCGTGGTCTCCGCGCAGCACGGGGCGTTCTTCCTCTCCATGCCGCTCGTCGACGGCAAGGAGCCGGGCACCGAGGACGAGGACGCGTACGAGCTGCGCATGCTCGGGTCCTACGGCTACTCGATGGGCTCCATGCCGACGTCGTTCCGGCCCGGCGAGGCGCTGATCGGCACGGCCGCCCAGGAGAAGCGCACGATCCTCGTGGAGAACGCGCCCAGCGGCTACCTGAAGATCTCCTCCGGGCTCGGTGAGGCGCCCCCGGCGCAGGTCATCGTGCTGCCGGTGCTCTTCGAGGGGACCGTGCTCGGCGTCATCGAGCTGGCCTCGTTCACGCCGTTCACGCAGATCCAGAAGGACTTCCTGAACCAGATCGCCGAGATGATCGCGACGAGCGTCAACACCATCTCCGTCAACACCAAGACGGAGGTTCTGCTCCGGCAGTCGCAGGAGCTCACCGAGCAACTGCGGGAACGTTCCGCGGAGTTGGAGAACCGGCAGAAGGCGCTCCAGGACTCGAACGCCGAACTGGAGGACAAGGCCGAGCTGCTGGCCCAGCAGAACCGCGACATCGAGGTCAAGAACACCGAGATCGAGGAGGCCCGCCAGGTCCTCGAGGAGCGCGCCGAGCAGCTCGCGGTGTCCATGCGCTACAAGAGCGAGTTCCTGGCGAACATGTCGCACGAGCTGCGTACGCCGCTCAACTCCCTGCTCATTCTGGCCAAGTTGCTCGCCGACAACGCGGACACGAACCTCACTCCGAAGCAGGTCGAGTTCGCCGAGACGATCCATGGCGCGGGGTCCGACCTGCTCCAGCTGATCAACGACATCCTCGACCTGTCGAAGGTCGAGGCGGGCAAGATGGACGTGTCGCCGACGCGTATCGCGCTGGTCCAGCTCGTCGACTACGTGGAGGCCACGTTCCGGCCGCTGACCGCGGAGAAGGGCCTCGACTTCTCCGTACGGGTCTCGCCGGAGCTGCCCGCCACCCTGCACACCGACGAGCAGCGGCTCCTCCAGGTGCTGCGCAACCTGCTGTCCAACGCGGTGAAGTTCACCGACTCCGGAGCGGTCGAGTTGGTGATCCGGCCCGCCGGTGCGGACGTTCCGGTGGCCATCCGGGAGCAGCTCCTGGAGTCCGGTTCGCTGCGCGACGCGGACGCCGATCTGATCGCGTTCTCCGTGACGGACACCGGCATCGGCATCGCGGCCAGCAAGATGCGCGTCATCTTCGAGGCCTTCAAGCAGGCGGACGGCACGACGAGCAGGAAGTACGGCGGTACGGGCCTCGGGCTCTCCATCTCCCGTGAGATCGCGCGGCTGCTGGGCGGCGAGATCCACGCGCAGAGCGAGCCGGGACGTGGTTCCACCTTCACGCTGTATTTGCCGCTGCACCCGAGCGAACTGCCGCCGCAGGGCTACGGGCAGCTCGCGCCCGCCCTGGAGGCGGGGGAGCTGCTCGCGTCCGAGGCGGAGTTGGCCGGGTCCGACATCGAGACGCCGGCCGAGGTGAAGTCGTACCGGGAGACCCAGAACGGCGCGGCCGCGCTCTTCAGGCGGCGCCGCAGGGCGGTCTCCGCGCCCGAACAGCGGCCCGCGCTGCCCGAGCAGCCTCCGGGCGCCACGGCGGCGGCACAGGAGCAGTGGCAGGCCGGGAGCCGGCCGGAGGCCCCGGCGCAGCCGCAGCGGGGCATCCGCTTCGAGGGCGAGAAGGTACTGATCGTCGACGACGACATCCGCAACGTCTTCGCGCTGACCAGCGTCCTGGAGCAGCACGGCCTCTCGGTGCTGTACGCGGAGAACGGCCGTGAGGGCATCGAGGTCCTGGAGCAGCACGACGACGTGACGGTCGTCCTGATGGACATCATGATGCCGGAGATGGACGGGTACGCGACGACCACGGCGATCCGACGGATGCCGCAGTTCGCCGGGCTGCCGATCATCGCGCTCACCGCGAAGGCGATGAAGGGCGACCGGGAGAAGGCCATCGAATCGGGTGCGTCCGACTATGTGACGAAACCGGTCGATCCCGATCACTTGCTCACGGTGATGGAACAGTGGATGCATGGGGAGTGACGGAGTCTGACCGGGCGTTCCGGCCGTCACGCACCGTCAGCGACCGGAATGTTGGGTTCCGCGCGCCGTGCCGGCGGCGCCGCGGGCCCTGTGTCGCATAACTGACTGTGCCTGAAGCCGTGTAGAAGTACGGGATACGGGGAACCTTCTGGTCTCCCGCTACGTTTCTGCTACGTGCACAGTGACATCGCGGTGACAGGGTGTGGCGACAGGCGGGGTGCGGCTACCATGACCGGCACAAGGACGGACGACGCAAGGGAGTCGTCCCCTGGGGCGGCGCCCGGTGCCACCTCAAGTCCTTCGGACAGGGGAGGCCCCATGCCGGGGCGAGGAGGGCGGGCCATGGTGCAGAAGGCCAAGATCCTCCTGGTCGATGACCGGCCGGAGAATCTGCTGGCGCTGGAGGCGATCCTCTCCGCGCTCGATCAGACACTGGTTCGGGCATCGTCCGGGGAGGAAGCGCTCAAAGCGCTGCTCACGGACGACTTCGCGGTCATTCTGCTGGACGTCCAGATGCCGGGCATGGACGGTTTCGAAACCGCCGCGCACATCAAGCGCCGCGAACGGACCCGGGACATCCCGATCATCTTCCTCACCGCGATCAACCACGGTCCGCACCACACCTTCCGGGGGTACGCAGCCGGTGCGGTCGACTACATCTCCAAGCCGTTCGACCCATGGGTGCTGCGCGCGAAGGTCTCCGTCTTCGTCGAGCTCTACATGAAGAACTGCCAACTCCGGGAGCAGGCGGCTCTGCTGCGCCTCCAGCTGGAGGGTGGCGGCAAGGCGGCGCTGGGCGAGGTCAAGGAGCCCGCCGGACTCCTCGCCGAGCTCTCCGCGCGGCTCGCGGCCGTCGAGGAACAGGCCGAGGCGCTGTCCAAGCAGCTCGACGACGACTCCGCCGACGCGGCGGCGGTCGCCACCGCGGCCCATCTCGAACGCAAACTCACCGGCCTGCGCAGGGCGCTGGACGCACTGGAGCCGGGCACGGGGAGCGGGGCACCCTCGGTGACGTCGCAGAACTGAGCCCCGTCCCTCCCGTCCCTCCCGTCCCTCCAGGACGACCACTCCCGTCCCTCCAGGACGAACCCGGACGTCACGCCTCCCGGGTGAGGCGGCGTCAGTTTCCGTCCCTCGCAAAGGCGACACGAACGGGTGAAGCAGTAGGCACACGTGTCCGCTGCCGTCTCCACCGGTAACCTCACACACATGGCCTCACGTCAGTCCGCAGCGAAGAAGCCGCCAGCGAAGAAGGCGGCCGCTCCGACGAAGGCTCCGGCGAAGAAGGCCCCCGCGAAAAAGGCAGCCGCCAAGAAGGCGCCCGCCAAGAAGACCGCGGCGAAGAAGCCCGCTCCCGCGCCGGCGCCCAACCCGACCGGGGGCGTGTACAGACTCGTACGCGCCCTCTGGCTGGGCATCGCGCACGCCGTGGGAGCGATGTTCCGCGGCATAGGGCGGGGCGCGAAGGGTCTCGACCCGGCTCACCGCAAGGACGGGGTCGCACTCCTGCTGCTCGGCCTGGCGCTGATCACGGCGGCGGGCACCTGGTCCAACCTGCGCGGCCCCGTCGGCGACCTCGTCGAGATGCTGGTGACGGGCGCCTTCGGCCGCCTCGACCTGCTCGTCCCGATACTGCTCGGCGTCATCGCCGCGCGGCTCATCAGGCACCCCGAGAAGCCGGAGGCCAACGGCCGCATCGTGATCGGCCTGTCCGCGCTCGTGATCGGCGTGCTCGGCCAGGTCCACATCGCGTGCGGGGCACCCGCGCGCAGCGACGGCATGCAGGCCATAAGGGACGCCGGCGGGCTCATCGGCTGGGGCGCGTCCACCCCGCTGACGTACACGATGGGTGACGTCCTCGCCGTACCGCTCCTGGTGCTGCTCACCGTCTTCGGGCTGCTGGTCGTCACCGCGACCCCGGTGAACGCCATTCCGCAGCGGCTGCGGATGCTCGGCCAGCGGCTCGGCGTCGTCCAGGCCGACGCCGACGAGGACGACCTCGGCGAAGAGGGCTACGACGAGCAGTGGCGCGAGGCGACTCCCGCGCGCCCCCGCAGGCGTGCGAGCGCCCCCGAGGCATACGACCCGGACAGCGCCGAGCAGGACGCGCTCAGCAAGCGCCGGAGCCGCCCCAGGCGGTCCGCCGTGCAGCAGCCCGACATGAACCGCCCGATGGACGCGGTGGACGTCGCCGCCGCCGCGGCGGCCGCCCTCGACGGAGCCGTGCTGCACGGCATGCCGCCCTCGCCGCTGGTCGCCGACCTCACGCAGGGCGTCAGCAGCGTGGAGCGGGACGGATACGAGGAGACGACGCCCGTACCGGCCGCGCGCGCCAAGAGCCCCAAGGCGGCCAAGGCGCCCAAGCAGGAGGCCCTGCCGGTCGACTCCGTCGTGCCCGACCTGACCAAGTCCGCGCCCGACGAGGCGCGCGAACTGCCCCCGCGCGCCGAGCAGCTCCAACTGTCCGGCGACATCACCTACTCGCTGCCGTCACTCGACCTGCTGGAGCGCGGCGGCCCCGGCAAGACGCGCAGCGCCGCCAACGACGCGGTCGTCGCCTCCCTGCAGAACGTCTTCATGGAGTTCAAGGTCGACGCCGCCGTCACCGGTTTCACCCGCGGCCCGACGGTCACGCGGTACGAGGTCGAACTCGGCCCCGCCGTGAAGGTCGAGCGCATCACCGCCCTCACCAAGAACATCGCGTACGCCGTCGCCAGCCCCGACGTCCGGATCATCAGCCCGATCCCCGGGAAGTCGGCGGTCGGCATCGAGATCCCGAACACGGACCGCGAGATGGTCAACCTCGGTGACGTCCTGCGTCTCGCGGACGCGGCGGAGGACGACCACCCCATGCTGGTCGCGCTCGGCAAGGACGTCGAGGGCGGCTATGTGATGGCCAACCTCGCGAAGATGCCGCACGTCCTCGTCGCCGGCGCCACCGGCTCAGGCAAGTCCTCGTGCATCAACTGCCTGATCACCTCGGTCATGGTTCGTGCGACGCCCGAGGACGTACGGATGGTCCTCGTCGACCCCAAGCGCGTGGAACTCACCGCCTACGAGGGCATCCCGCACCTGATCACACCGATCATCACCAACCCGAAGCGGGCCGCCGAGGCCCTGCAGTGGGTCGTCCGCGAGATGGACCTGCGCTACGACGACCTCGCGGCGTTCGGCTACCGGCACATCGACGACTTCAACGAGGCCATCAGGAACGGCAAGGTGAAGCTGCCCGAGGGCAGCGAGCGCGAACTCCAGCCGTACCCCTACCTGCTGGTGATCGTCGACGAGCTCGCCGACCTGATGATGGTCGCCCCGCGCGACGTCGAGGACGCGATCGTCCGCATCACCCAGCTCGCCCGCGCGGCCGGCATCCACCTCGTGCTCGCCACGCAGCGGCCGTCCGTCGACGTCGTCACCGGTCTCATCAAGGCCAACGTGCCCTCCAGGCTCGCCTTCGCCACCTCCTCGCTCGCCGACAGCCGGGTCATCCTCGACCAGCCGGGCGCCGAGAAGCTGATCGGCAAGGGCGACGGACTCTTCCTGCCGATGGGCGCGAACAAGCCGACCCGTATGCAGGGCGCCTTCGTCACCGAGGACGAGGTCGCCGCGGTCGTCCAGCACTGCAAGGACCAGATGGCGCCCGTCTTCCGGGACGACGTCACCGTGGGCACCAAGCAGAAGAAGGAGATCGACGAGGACATCGGCGACGACCTCGACCTGCTGTGCGCCGCCGCCGAACTGGTCGTCACCTCGCAGTTCGGATCGACCTCGATGCTCCAGCGCAAGCTGCGTGTCGGTTTCGCGAAGGCCGGTCGTCTGATGGACCTCATGGAGTCGCGCAACATCGTCGGCCCCAGCGAAGGGTCCAAGGCGCGCGACGTCCTGGTGAAGGCGGACGAACTCGATGGAGTGCTCGCCGTGATTCGTGGGGAAGCTGAAGCGTAAGGAAACAGGACAGGTCGGTCACCGGACGGATGAGTCCGCGACACGCGGGTATTCGAACGTGACTCAGCTGTGAGGAAACCGCGAGCAACCGTTTCCCGTCGTCGCACGTCAAGTTGAGCGAAGGGGCGCGAAGGTGTCCCGATATCAGGATGACCGGCCATTCTGATGGCGTACAAAGTCCTACCGCCCGGTTGCCCCACCCTTTCGTACCCCCCCTAGACTGAACGTCCAGCACAGGTGGCTACACGCTCGAAAGGCGCCCCCGTGTCCATCGGCAACTCCCCTGACGGCAACTTCCCCGAAGACGAGCGTCCGTTCGAAGACGACCGCGATGCCGAGCAGTTCCTCTCGATCGGCCGTGCCCTCAAGCAGGCGCGCATCGAGGCGGGACTGAGCGTCGACGACGTCACCAACGCCACCAGGGTCCGCATCGCCATCGTCCACGCGATCGAACAGGACGACTTCGCCCCCTGCGGCGGCGACGTCTACGCCCGCGGTCACATCAGGACCCTGGCCCGCGCCGTCCACCTCGATCCGGCCCCCCTGCTCGCCCGGTACGACGCCGAGCACGGCGGGCGCCCCGCACCCACGCCGGCCGCCCCGCTCTTCGAGGCGGAACGTATCCGCCCAGAGCGGCGGGGGCCGAACTGGACCGCCGCCATGGTCGCCGCGATCGTCGCGGTGATCGGTTTCGTCGGGTTCACCGTCGTCAAGGGCAGCGGCGGCGACGAGGACGGTTCGAAGACACAGGTCGCCGAGGGATCCAAGCCGACCGCCAGCAAGACCGCCTCCTCGGCCGGCCCCGAGACCACGAAGCCCGCCGACCCCAAGCCCGACCCCTCCGACAGCGCCATCGCGGCCGCGCCGCAGGACAAGGTCACCGTCCAGGTCAGCGCCGCCGACGGACGCAGCTGGATCTCCGCCAAGGACCACAACGGCCGGATGCTCTTCGACGGCCTGCTGAAGCAGGGCGAGTCCAAGACCTTCCAGGACAACTCGAAGATCAACCTGATCCTCGGGGACGCCGGAGCCATCCAGCTGTACGTGAACGGCAAGAAGATCGAGGACGACTTCCAGCCCGGCGCGGTCGAGCGTCTCACGTACACGAAGGGCGACCCCCAGGTCGGATAAACCGTCCGAAGGGGATGGCCGGTACGGGGTTGGCCAAGATCGGCCAACCCCGTCGACGTGGGCTGTCGGAGAGACAAAGTAGTCTTGAGCCCATGCCTGAACGCCGTACCGTCGCACTCGTCACCCTTGGCTGCGCCCGTAACGAGGTGGACTCGGAGGAGCTCGCAGGCCGCTTGGAGGCGGACGGCTGGCAACTCGTGGAGGACGCCGAGGAAGCGGACGTCGCGGTCGTCAACACCTGTGGCTTCGTCGAGGCCGCCAAGAAGGACTCCGTCGATGCCCTCCTCGAAGCCAATGATCTCAAGGGGCACGGCAGAACCCAGGCCGTCGTGGCGGTGGGCTGCATGGCCGAGCGGTACGGCAAGGAACTCGCGGAGGCCCTGCCCGAGGCCGACGGCGTGCTCGGCTTCGACGACTACGCCGACATCTCCGACCGCCTCCAGACCATCCTGAGCGGCGGCGTCCACGCCTCGCACACCCCGCGCGACCGGCGCAAGCTGCTGCCGATCAGCCCCGCCGAGCGGCAGACCGCGGGCGAGGAGGTGGCCCTGCCCGGCCACGGCGCACCCGAGGACCTGCCCGAGGGCGTGGCCCCGGTGTCCGGCCCCCGCGCCCCCCTGCGCCGCCGCCTCGACGGCTCGCCCGTCGCCTCGGTGAAGCTCGCCTCCGGCTGCGACCGGCGCTGCTCGTTCTGCGCCATCCCGTCCTTCCGCGGCTCCTTCATCTCGCGCCGCCCCAGCGACGTGCTGAACGAGAGCCGCTGGCTCGCCGAGCAGGGCGTCAAGGAGATCATGCTGGTCTCCGAGAACAACACCTCGTACGGCAAGGACCTGGGCGACATCCGCCTCCTGGAGACGCTGCTGCCCGAGCTCGCCGAGATCGACGGCATCGAGCGTGTCCGCGTCAGCTACCTCCAGCCCGCCGAGATGCGCCCCGGCCTCATCGACGTGCTCACCTCGACACCGAGCGTGGTGCCCTACTTCGACCTGTCCTTCCAGCACTCCGCGCCCGGCGTGCTGCGGGCGATGCGCCGCTTCGGCGACACCGACCGCTTCCTGGAGCTGCTCGACACCATCCGCGCGAAGGCCCCGCAGGCCGGCGTGCGGTCCAACTTCATCGTGGGCTTCCCCGGCGAGACCGAGGCCGACCTCGCCGAGCTGGAGCGCTTCCTCACGGGCGCGCGCCTCGACGCGATCGGCGTCTTCGGGTACTCCGACGAGGAGGGCACCGAGGCGGCGACGTACGAGAACAAGCTCGACGAGGACGTCGTCGCCGAGCGCCTCGCGCGTGTCTCCCGCCTCGCCGAGGAGCTCGTCGCGCAGCGCGCCGAGGAGCGGGTCGGAGAGACCCTGCACGTCCTCGTGGAGTCCCTGGACGACGAGGACGGCGCCTACGGCCGTGCCGCCCACCAGGCGCCGGAGACGGACGGACAGGTGCTGTTCACGAGCGGCGAGGGCCTCACCGTGGGCCGTATCGTCGAGGCGAAGGTGGTCGGCACGGAAGGTGTCGACCTGGTGGCCGAGCCCCTCCTGGTGGGCTCGCTGTCGTGTCCTGAGGAGGCGGCCAGATGACCGGAGTCCCGGCGTCCGCGGCGGGCGGCTCCTCCAGCGCACAGGGCGCGGCGGGCGCCCCCGGCGCATCCGGTGCTCCAGGAGGTGCCAAGCCGGTGCGGGGCGGGAAACTGGGCGCTGCCGCCGTCAACGAGGCCAGCCTCTGGAACATCGCCAACATCCTGACCATGGTCCGGCTCGTCCTCGTCCCCGGCTTCATCGCGCTGATGCTGGCCGACGGCGGGTACGACCCGGTGTGGCGTGCCTGGGCCTGGGCGGCCTTCGCCGTCGCCATGATCACCGACATCTTCGACGGTCACCTGGCCCGGACGTACAACCTCGTCACCGACTTCGGGAAGATCGCCGACCCCATCGCCGACAAGGCGATCATGGGCGCGGCGCTCATCTGCCTCTCGTACCTCGGCGATCTGCCCTGGTGGGTGACCGGGGTGATCCTCGGGCGCGAGCTCGGGATCACGCTGATGCGTTTCCTGGTCATCCGGTACGGGGTCATCCCGGCCAGCCGCGGCGGCAAGATGAAGACGCTGGCCCAGGGCACGGCCGTCGGCATGTACGTGCTGGCGCTGACGGGACCGCTGGCCACCCTGAGGTTCTGGGTGATGGCCGTGGCGGTCGTCCTCACCGTGGTCACAGGACTCGACTACGTGAGACAGGCCATTGTGCTGCGCAGGCGCGGAATCGCGGAGCGCCGGGCGGCCGCGGAGGAGGCGGAGCGGTGACTTCCCCGGCCACTGACGTGGTGCGACTACTCACGGTGAGGGGTGAGACCCTGGCCGTCGCGGAGTCGCTCACCGGTGGCCTGGTGGCCGCGGAGATCACCGCGGTTCCGGGAGCCTCCAAGGTCTTCCGAGGCTCCGTGACCGCGTACGCCACCGAGCTCAAGCACGAGCTGCTCGGCGTCGACGCCACTCTGCTGGCCGAGCGTGGTGCGGTGGATCCGCAGGTCGCGGCCCAGATGGCGGTCGGTGTGCGCAAGGCGCTCGGCGCGGACTGGGGGATCGCGACCACCGGTGTGGCCGGTCCGGACCCCCAGGACGGCCAGCCGGTCGGCACCGTCTTCGTGGCCGTCGAAGCGCCTTCCCCGACGACTTTTGAACCCGCCCGTGGCGGGAAAGTGATACCGCTGCGGTTGAACGGCGACCGGGCGGAAATCCGTATGGAGAGTGTACGGAGCGTACTCGCACTGCTCCTGAAGGAGCTGGCGGGCGAACAGACCGGGAATGAGCGGGCACAGGATACGGAACAGAACGGGGGGTTTTGATGTTTGCAGCCCTGAGTGAACACGACATCGCTCCCCGCACGGCCGCGGCGCGAGGCGGTACGGTGGGGCGTGAAGGATGCGGCTACGCGGTCCGAGGAGGGAGCCACCGATGATTCTGCTCCGTCGCCTGCTGGGTGACGTGCTGCGTCGGCAGCGCCAGCGCCAGGGCCGTACTCTGCGCGAAGTCTCCTCGTCCGCCCGAGTCTCGCTCGGCTATCTCTCCGAGGTGGAGCGGGGGCAGAAGGAGGCATCCTCCGAGCTGCTCTCCGCGATCTGCGACGCGCTGGACGTACGGATGTCCGAGCTCATGCGGGAAGTGAGCGACGAGCTCGCCCTCGCCGAGCTGGCACAGTCGGCTGCGGCCACCGAACCGGTGCCCGCACCGGTACGTCGCCCGATGCTCAATTCCGTGTCGGTGACCGGTGTGCCACCGGAACGGGTCACGATCAAGGCGCCTACAGAAGCGGTCGACGTCGTCGCCGCCTGACGCCCGCGGGCTCACGCTCGTGGGTCGAGGAAGTGTGTGAGAGCCCCGGCCGGGGCTTCTCCGGGGAGACCTGGAGGAGTGCGGCCGGGGTTTTCACGTTGTGCGGGTGTCCTCTATGCGTCCATTTGCCGGTATCCGGCGCGGCGGCCATGGTGGAGGGGCAGCCCGGTAGCGGCCGGCGGCTGCTGCCGGACGTCTTGATCGCGATCGATCGTCGTAATCGGAGGATGTGGATGTACGTCGTGAAGAGCCCGCTGTCCGACGCGGACCTGAAGACCGTGGCCGATGCGCTGCAGGGCGCACTGGTCGACTTGGTGGACCTCTCGCTCGTGGCCAAGCAGGTCCACTGGAACGTGGTGGGGCCGCGCTTCCGCTCCATCCACCTCCAGCTCGACGAGGTCGTCGACACCGCTCGGCTGCACTCCGACACCGTGGCCGAGCGCGCCGCGACCCTCGGGGTCCCGCCGGACGGGCGGGCCTCGACCGTGGCCACCAGTTCCGGCATCGACGTGACGCCGGAAGGCTGGGTGAGGGACACCGACGCCGTGAAGACGCTCGTGGACGCGCTGGACGCGGTGATCGCGCGGATGCGTGAGCGGGTGGAGGCCACGGCGGAGCCGGACCCGGTGAGCCAGGACATCTTCATCGGAATCACGGCCGACCTGGAGAAGCATCACTGGATGTTCCAGGCGGAGAACGGGTGACCGTCCGCGGGGCCACGCCCGGGGCGTGCCCGGGTGTGCCCTGCTCGTGTGCCGGGACAGCGATCTAGCGTCGGGCTGGAGGTGGCGGCATGGCAGGGCGAATAGCGCGCTGGGGGGCCGCACTGGGGCTGGGGGCGCTGTGGTGGTGGAGCGTGCTCAGGCTCGCGCTGGTGCCGGGCGCCGGGATGCTGGAGGGCGCGGTCGCGGCCGGCGGCTGGGGGCTGAGCGTGCTGCCGGTGCGCTGCGTGCCGAAGTCCCGGACGGCGCGTGCCGCGAGGCCGGCGCGGGTCGCCGTGGCCGCGCGGCCCGCGGGGCCGGACTCATGACCGCTACCAGGGCATCGACACGCCGCCGTTGGGGCGCAGGATCTGACCCGTGGTGAACGCCGAGGCGTCGGAGGCCAGATGCAGCACCGCGTGGGCGATGTCCTCCGGTTCACCGACCCGGCCCAGTGGTGACAGGCGCGCCATGAACGCCTCCGTGTGGGCCTGCGCCTCCCCGTGACGATCGGTCATCGCCGTACGGGTCCAGCCGGGCGCGACCGCGTTGACGCGGATGCCGTGCGAGCCGACCTCGGTGGCCAGTGTCTTCGTCAGCTGGACCACGGCTGCCTTCGCCGCCCCGTAGCAGAACAGTCCGGGGCCGCCGGTGTCGATGGCGCCCGACGCCATCGTGATGACACTGCCCCTGATGCCCTTCGCGATCATCAGACGGGCGGCCTCCTGGCAGGCGTACCACACGCCCTTGAAGTTGACGTTCAGAACGCGGTCGAGGTCCTCGTCCCGAGTCTCCAGAACCGGGCTGCTGTGCATGATCCCGGCGATCGCGGCCATGACGTCCAGGCGCTCGCAGGACGCGACGGCCTGCTGGACCTGGGCGCGGTCGGAGACGTCGAGCGGGTGCGTGTGGGCCGTGCCGCCCTCGTCCTTGATCAGCACGGCCGTCCGGTCCAGGCCCTGTGCGTCGCGGTCCGCGCAATGGACGGTGGCTCCGGCCCGGGCGAGCAGCAGGGCGGAGGCGCGGCCGATGCCGCTGGCGGCGCCGGTGACGAATGCGGTGCGTCCGGTGAGGTCGTACGCCGTGAGGGGCATGAAGTGACGGTACGAGGGTTTCTGACGGGTCGTCAATTAGTCGTGTGCCAGGGACTTGTACGCGGTCGGCCGGCGCCCGGCGGCGGGGTGGGGCCCGGCTGGCACCTCGGGCACCAGTACGTGGGGCGCTCGCGGGAACCGTCTCCCTGGTCGGCCGACCGGATCGGGGTGCCGCACCGCAGGCAGGGGCGGGGCGTGCGGCCGTACACGAACAGGTTCTGGTCGCGGCGTCCCGTGGTGACGCGGGTGGGGCGGTCGCGGTTGGCCTCCAGCAGCCTCTTGGCGAGGACCGGGAGTTGAGCGGCTCGGTCAGGGGGAAGGTCGCCGACGGGGAGCCAGGGGGTGACGCCCAGCAGGAAGCACAGCTCGCTCTTGTAGACGTTGCCGATCCCGGCGAGATTGCGCTGGTCCAGCAGGGCCTCACCGAGAGGACGGGCCGGGTCGCGCAGGAGGTTCGCGAGGGCCTTGTCCGGGTCCCAGTCCGGGCCCAGGAGGTCGGGGCCGAGGTGGCCCACCGCCCGCTCCTCCTCGCCGGTGCGGATGAGGTCCAGTACGGGGAGGCGGTAGCCGACGGCCGTGCGGTCGGCGGTGCCGAGGACGGCCCGGATCTGGTGCGCGGGGCCGCCGCTCCAGCGCTGGCCGGGCGCGTACACCTTCCAGGAGCCGTCCATCCGCAGATGCGAGTGGAGGGTCAGCCCACCCTCGATCCGGGTGAGGAGGTGCTTTCCGCGCGGGGCGACCTCCAGGACGGCACGGCCGGTGAGGTCGGCGGTGGCGTACCGGGGCACCCGCAGGTCGGAACGGACCAGCACCTTGCCCGCGAGGGCGGTGTGCAGCCTTTTCGCGGCCTGCCAGACGGTGTCTCCTTCGGGCATGGCTCCAGGGTGGCACGCGTCGGGGGGTGGTGGACGTGGGGTGCAGTTGTGGGGTGCGGGGTGCGGGGTGCGGGGTGCGGGGTCCGCGGTGCGGAACGTGCGGGGTGTGCGGGTGTGTGGGGTGTGCGTGTGGCTCGGGCCGGTGGCGCGTGGCGGGGTGTCGGTTCGTGGCTCGGGCCGGTGGCGCGTGGCGGGGTGTCGATGGGGCCCGGACCGGTGGCGCGTGAGAGGTGCCTGCGGGAGGCTCAGGCGCGCAGGCGCAGTCCGCGGGGGGTCGCGATGAAGCCCGCTCCTTCCAGGAGGGTGCCGAACGGGGAGGTGAGCGCGGAGGCGCCGTTGACCCGCTCGACCGTCACCGTGCCGAGGGAGCCCGCGCGGGCGGCACCGGCGAGCGCTTCGGCGGCACTGAGCAGCCGGGCGTCCTCCATGACCGATGCCTCCGGGTCCGAGGGCCAGGCCAGCAGGGTCTTGCCGCCCCGCTCCATGTAGAGGGCCAGCTCGCCGTCGACGAGGACCACGAGCGAACCTGCCTTGCGGCCCGGCTTGTGTCCCGCACCGGTCGGGGGCTCGGGCCAGGACAGCGCCGCGCCGTACGCATTGGCCGGGTCGGCGGCCGCGAGCACCACCGCCGGGGCGGCCGCTCGGGTGCGGGAGCGGCCGCTCCCGAAGCCCGGGCCGCCCGGACGGCCGGTGCCGTCGCCGTAGCCCGACGGGGGGCGGGCGGAACCGTAGGGGCCGCCGGAGCGGGCCGGGAAGGCGGAACCTGCCGAGAACGCGGAGTCGGCGGAATAGGTGTGATCGCCGTCGGTGCCGTGGTCGTCGGGGAAGTCCGTGCCGTCCGGGAAACCGAGGGGGTCCCCGAATCCGGGGTCGCCCGGGAACGCGGGGGTGTTCGCGGAGCCGAGATCGCCGGGGAAGGCGGGGATGGCCGGGAGTCCGTCCGGGAAGCCCGGGAATCCGTCCGACATGCCCTGGGCGGACAGGGCCTCGCCCCGGTCCCGGGCGTTCGCCGCCGCGCGCAGGCGGTCCACCGCGCCGTCCATCGCGAATTGAGCCGCGCCGAGCCCCTCGACCACATAGCCGCGTCGGGCCTGGCCGCTGTCCTCGAACGCGGACAGGATGCGGTACACCGCCGAGAAGCCGCCCTCGACCCCCTCCGCGGCGACGGCACCCCGGGTCACCACGCCGTGCCGGTCGAGCAGGGTGCGGGCCAGGGCATGAGCGCGCACCGTGGCATCCGGCTCGCGCTCGGGGAGCAGCGACCAGCGGCCCGCCACCGTCGGGGGACCGGTCCGGGACTGCGGACGCGCACCGCCGGTCAGTGAGCCGTAACGCCCGCGCGGGACGGAGCGCTTGGCGCGGTGCGCCGTGGACCCCGCGGTGCGGCCGGATCCCAGGACGGAGCGCATCGGCGCGAGCGTGTCGTTCGTCAGGCGCCCGGACCAGGCCAGGTCCCAGATGGTGTCGGCGAGCTGGGGGTCGGTGGCGTCGGGGTGTGTGGTGGCGCGCACCTGGTCGGCGATCTGGCGGAAGAAGAGGCCATACCCTCCGGACAGGGAGTCCAGCACCGACTGGTGGAGCGCCGTCAGCTCCAGAGGGTGCGGGGCCGGCAGGAGCAGCGGGGCGGCGTCGGCCAGATACAGCGAGACCCACCCGTCCTTGCCCGGCAGCGACCCGGCCCCGGCCCACACCACCTCTCCGGCGGCGGTGAGTTCGTCGAGCATCGCGGGGGCGTAACCCGCGACCCGGGAGGGCAGGACGAGCTTCTCCAACGCGGACGCGGGCACGGACGCGCCCTGCAACTGCTCGACGGCGCGCACCAGTCCGTCGACGCCACGCAGCCCGTGCCCCTGGCCCACGTGCTGCCACTGGGGCAGGAACTGGGCGAGCGCGGCGGGCGACACCGGCTCCAGTTCGTGACGAAGGGCCGCGAGGGAGCGCCGCCGCAGCCTGCGCAACACCGCCGCGTCGCACCACTCCTGGCCGATCCCCGCCGGATGGAACTCCCCCTGCACCACACGCCCGCTCGCCGCGAGCCGCTGCAACGCGCCGTCCGTGACGGCCGTGCCGAGACCGAAGCGGGCCGCGGCCGTCGTGGAGGTGAACGGGCCGTGGGTGCGCGCGTACCGGGCGAGCAGGTCGCCGAGCGGATCCTTGACCGGTTCGGTGAAGGCTTCCGGGACACCGACGGGCAGTGCCGTGCCGAGCGCGTCGCGCAGCCGGCCCGCGTCCTCGATGGCGGCCCAGTGGTCCGCCCCGGCGATCCGCACCCGGATCGCGCGGCGGGCGGCGGTCAACTCGTGGGCCCACTGCGGTTCGGCGCCGCGCTCCGCCAGCTCGCCGTCCGTGAGCGGACCCAGCAGACGCAGCAGGTCGGCGACACCTTCCACGTCCTTGACGCGGCGGTCCTCCGTCAGCCACTGGAGCTCACGCTCCAACTCGGCCAGGACGTCGGCATCGAGGAGCTCGCGCAGCTCGGCCTGACCGAGGAGCTCGGCCAGCAGCCGCGAGTCCAGCGACAAGGCCGCCGCGCGCCGCTCGGCCAGCGGGGAGTCCCCCTCGTACAGGAACTGCGCGACGTACCCGAAGAGCAGGGAACGGGCGAAGGGGGAGGGCTCGGGTGTGGTGACCTCGACCAGCCGCACCTTGCGGGACTCGATGTCGCCCATCAGTTCCGTGAGGCCCGGCACGTCGAAGACGTCCTGGAGGCACTCGCGCACCGCTTCGAGGACGATCGGGAACGATCCGTACTCGCTCGCCACTTCGAGGAGCTGGGCGGCGCGTTGGCGCTGCTGCCACAGCGGAGTGCGCTTGCCGGGATTGCGGCGCGGCAGCAGCAGCGCGCGGGCGGCACACTCGCGGAAGCGGGACGCGAACAGCGCGGAGCCGCCCACCTGGTCGGTGACGATCTGGTCGACCTCACCCTTGTCGAAGGCGACGTCCGCCGCTCCCACGGGCGCCTGCTCCGCGTCGTACTCCGTGCCCGCCTTCGTCGGGGTCTGGTCGAGCAGGTCCAGGCCCATCAGGTCGGCGTCGGGCAGCCGCAGCACGATGCCGTCGTCGGCATGCATCACCTGGGCGTCCATGCCGTACCGCTCGGAGAGCTTGGCGCCCAGCGCGAGCGCCCAGGGGGCGTGGACCTGGGCCCCGAACGGCGAGTGCACGACGACGCGCCAGTCGCCCAGCTCGTCGCGGAACCGCTCGACGACGATGGTCCGGTCGTCGGGCACGTGACCGCACGCCTCGCGCTGTTCGGCCAGGTACGACAGCACGTTGTCCGCGGCCCAGGCGTCCAGACCGGCGGCGAGCAGCCGGAGCCGCGCGTCCTCCTTGGAGAGCGAGCCCACCTCGCGCAGGAACGCGCCGACCGCGCGGCCCAGTTCGAGAGGACGGCCGAGTTGGTCACCCTTCCAGAAGGGGAGCCTGCCCGGGACGCCCGGGGCCGGCGACACCAGTACGCGGTCGCGCGTGATGTCTTCGATGCGCCACGAGCTGGTGCCGAGCGTGAAGACATCGCCGACGCGGGACTCGTAGACCATCTCCTCGTCGAGCTCGCCGACCCGGCCGCCGCCCTTCTTGGGGTCGGACCCCGCGAGGAAGACGCCGAAGAGTCCCCGGTCGGGGATCGTGCCTCCGGAGGTGACGGCGAGGCGCTGGGCGCCGGGCCGTCCGGTGACCGTGCCGGCGACGCGGTCCCACACCACGCGGGGCCTGAGCTCGGCGAAGGCGTCGGAGGGATAGCGGCCCGCGAGCATGTCGAGCACCGCGGTGAAGGCCGATTCCGGGAGTGAGGCGAAAGGGGCCGCCCGGCGGACCATGGCGAGCAGGTCGTCGACCTGCCATGTGTCGAGCGCGGTCATGGCGACGAGCTGTTGGGCCAGCACGTCCAGGGGATTGGCGGGCACCCGGAGGGACTCGATGGAACCGGTGCGCATCCGCTCGGTGACCACGGCCGCCTGGACCAGGTCGCCCCGGTACTTGGGGAACACCACACCGGTGGAGACCGCGCCCACCTGGTGACCGGCACGCCCCACGCGCTGCAGGCCAGAGGCCACGGACGGCGGTGACTCCACCTGGACGACGAGGTCGACCGCACCCATGTCGATGCCCAGCTCCAGGCTGGAGGTGGCGACCACGGCCGGCAGGCGACCGGCCTTCAGGTCCTCCTCGACGAGGGCCCGCTGCTCCTTGGAGACGGAGCCATGGTGGGCGCGGGCGATGACGGGCGGGGCGCCCTGCGCGGCTCCCGAACCGCCCATCAACTGGGCAGGCGCGTGCGCTTCTTCGAGTGGTTCCCCGGTGGCCCTCTCGTACGCGATCTCGTTGAGCCGGTTGCACAGGCGCTCCGCCAGGCGGCGGGAGTTGGCGAACACGATCGTCGAGCGGTGGGACTGGACGAGGTCGGCGATCCGCTCCTCGACATGCGGCCAGATGGAGGGCTTCTCGGCGCCCTCATTGCCGTCGGCGGCAGGGGAGGCGCCCAGCTCGCCCAGGTCCTCCACCGGGACGACCACGGAGAGATCGAACTCCTTGCCGGACCGCGGCTGGACGATCTCCACCTTGCGGCGGGGCGAGAGGAAGCGGGCCACCTCGTCCACCGGGCGCACCGTGGCCGAGAGGCCGATCCGGCGGGCGGGCTTCGGGAGCAGCTCGTCGAGGCGCTCCAGGGTGAGCGCGAGATGGGCGCCGCGCTTGGTGCCCGCCACCGCGTGCACCTCGTCGAGGATCACCGTCTCGATGCCCGTCAGCGCGTCGCGCGTGGCCGACGTCAGCATCAGGAACAGCGACTCGGGAGTCGTGATCAGGATGTCCGGCGGACGTGTGGCCAGCGCGCGCCGCTCGGCCGCGGGGGTGTCCCCGGAGCGGATGCCCACCTTGACCTCGGGTTCGGGCAGCCCGAGCCGCACCGACTCCTGCCTGATGCCGGTGAGGGGGCTGCGCAGATTGCGCTCCACGTCCACCGCGAGGGCCTTCAGCGGGGACACGTACAGCACCCGGCAGCGCTTGCGCGGGTCGGCCGGGGGCGGGGCGGAGGCCAGCTGGTCGAGCGCGGCGAGGAAGGCGGCCAGCGTCTTGCCGGAGCCCGTGGGGGCCACGACGAGGACGTCCGAACCCTCGCCGATGGCTGCCCACGCCCCGGCCTGGGCCGCGGTGGGCGCGGAAAAGGCCCCCGTGAACCAGCCGCGGGTCGCGGGGGAGAAGCCGTCGAGGGCTCGGTGTGCGGAGCTGACCATGCGTCCATCCTGCACCCGGCCACTGACAATGTGCCTGACCTGCGGAAATGATCGTCGAGACCGGGAGCCGGGAGACCGGGAGATCGGGAGCCGGGAGCCGGGAGACCGGGAGGTGGCGGTGATGTCGGGGCGCGAGTGGCCAGCCGGTTCCGTCGCTCCTCCGGGCCCGCGGGCCCTGCGGCGGCCGCCGGGCCCGCGATCCGGCCGCCGCCGCTGACAGAGAATGGAGGGCATGGCGACCTCGGCGGAACGGGCACGGCACTGGCAGTACGCGGAACTGCCCGGCGTCGACCTGCTCCGCGCACGCTACGTGGAAAAGATCTTCGTGCGGCACACCCACGAGAACTTCGTCATCGCCGCCATCGCCGACGGCGTGGAGGTCTTCCACCACGGCGGCGCCGACCAGTACGCGGGTCCCGGTTCCCTGGCCCTCGTCAACCCGGACACCGCGCACACCGGCCGCGCCGGCGTACCCGAAGGCTGGCGGTACGGGGCGGTGTATCCGTCGCCGGAGCTGGTCGCCGAGATCGCCGCCGAGACCACGTCCATCCGCGGCACCCCCGGATTCGTCGCCCCGGTGCTCGACGACCCGTACACGGTGGGCCTGGTCCACCAGGTGCTGCGGGCCGCGGAGGAGGGCAACGCACTCGCCGCCGACACCATGCTGCGCGTCGCGGTGACCCGGCTGCTGCGCCTCAACGGCGGGCCGCTGCCCCAGCGGTCCGTGCGCTCCGCGGGCGCCCGCACCGCCGCACGCGCGCGTGCCGTGCTGGAGGAGCGGATGGCCGAGCCCCCGACCCTGGAGCGGCTCGCCGCCGACCTCGGGGCCAGCCCGTTCGCCCTGCTGCGCGCGTTCCGGGACGCCTACGGCATGCCTCCCCACACCTGGCTGACCGACGCCCGGGTACGCAGGGCGCGGCACCTGCTGGACGCCGGTTCCGCGCCCGCGGAAGCGGCGGTCGCCGTCGGCTTCACGGACCAGCCGCACCTGAACCGGCACTTCAGCCGGATCGTGGGCGTGCCCCCGGGCGCCTACCAGCGCGAGCGCAAGAACGTACAAGACCATCACGGACGCCTGGCCGTACCGTCCGGGGTGTGGCAGAACAGACGGCTCTCGCAGACATACGCAGTGAAGGACGCGGAAAACCCGACGCCGCCGTCGTCCGGGACGCCCTGGGAGTCGGGGTCGCCGTCGGACTGTCCGGTTTCGCCTTCGGGGTGACCTCGGCGGGCAGCGGGCTCACACTGCTGCAGACCTGCGCGCTCAGTCTCCTGGTGTTCACCGGGGCCTCGCAGTTCGCGCTGGTGGGCGCGCTCGCGGCCGGGGGCAACCCGCTCACGGCTGCCGCGGGCGCCTTCTTCCTCGGGGTCCGCAACGCCTTCTACGGACTGCGTCTGTCGCAGCTGCTGGCCCTCCCGCGCGCGGTGCGTCCCTTCGCCGCCCAGTGGGTCATCGACGAGACCACGGCGGTCGCGCTCGCCCAGCCCACCCGGCGCAGTGTCCGCATCGGCTTCACCGTCACCGGACTCACCCTCTACGTGCTGTGGAACCTGACCACGCTGCTCGGGGCCGTCGGGGCCGAGGCCATCGGCGACACCGCCGCCTGGGGGCTGGACGCCGCCGGACCCGCCGTCTTCCTGGCCCTGCTCGCGCCGATGCTGAGGACCGGCACGGAGCGTGCGGTCGCCGGAGCCGCGGTCCTGCTGGGACTGGGCCTGCTGCCCGTGCTGCCCGCCGGAGTACCCGTCCTGATGGCGGCGCTGGCCGCGCCGGTGGCTCTCTGGCTGCAGGGGCGCCGCGGGACGAAGACCGCCGACGACGGACCGAGGGAAGAGCGTTGAACATCTGGATCGCCATCGGCGCCACCGCCGTGGGCTGCTACGCCGTCAAGCTCATCGGGCTGCTGGTCCCGGCCGGAGTGCTGGAACGCCCGCTCGTGCAGCGCCTCTCCGCCCTGCTGCCCGTCGCCCTCCTCGCCGCGCTCACCGCCCAGCAGACCTTCGCCGACGGACGTGTCCTCGTCATCGACGCGAAGGCCGCGGGGCTCGCCGCCGCTGCCGTCGCACTGGTCCTGCGGGCGCCCTTCCTGCTCGTGGTCGGCGCCGCCGTCGGGGTGACGGCGGGTGTGCGGGCGCTCACCGGCTGACGGCCCTCTCGCGGCAGCCGCCCGGCGGACGTCCCGGCCGTCAGCCGATGGGCCGGCCGTACGCGCGCAGTGTGCGCAACGCCTCGATGGTCACCATGGGGCGGCACTCCAGGGCCGTGCCCGGCGCCCACTGACGCCAGCGGACCGGCCACCCTCCGTCCGCCTCCTGCTCGTCCGCCAGGTGATCCAGGGAGCGCGACATCTCCTCGTCGGTGAACCACGCGCGCGCGAGCGATTCGGGAGTCTTCGCGTAGTCGTGCGGGAAGTGGTGCTCGCCCGGCGCGTATCCGGACGCGACCGGAAACGCCTCCAGGCGTTCGGGATCCAGCGCCGCGAGCCGGTGCTCGCGCACCATCCGGCCCAGCCGGTCGGCGGCGGCCTTCGCGCGGGAGCGGTCGGGCGCGGAGTCCAGGAAGGCGACGGCCGCCTCGATCTCGTAGGGATGCGACTTGTCCAGGGAGTCGACCGCGTGCCAGCAGAAGTCGGTGGCCCGGAACAGCCAGGCGTGCCACACCTCGTTGCGGTGCAGCAGGCCGACCACGGGTCCTGTGGCGAGGAGTTCGCTGGGCGGGTCGTCGACGATCGGCACGAAGGGGGCCGTCGGATAGCCGCGCTGGCTCGGGTGGATCGCCGGCAGGGCGCCGTCCGCCGTGGACACGGAGGTCAGGTAGCGGCACACGCGTTCCACGCGCTGTCCGCCGCAGCGCCCGATGGAGTCGAGCACGCGCAGTGCGTGACCGGTGTGCAGCGGCTGGCTGACCGGACCGCGCAGATCGGGTTCGAGCGCGTGGCCGTACCCCTCGTCCTCATTGCGGTAGGCGGCCAGCGCGGTCTCCACCGCGTCGGCGTCGCCGCGCAGGAAGTGGTACGCGAAACGGCGCTGCTCCAGCACGCGCGCGGTGAGCCAGACGAAGTGCTCGGCGCGCGAGAGCGGGGAGTGCGCCGGGGACGTCGGGGGGAGTGGGGATGCTCCTGTATCGGCCATGCGACAGACCGTAGGGCGGAAAGCGGTCTCGGCAAGCGGTCCCGGCTCCGGCCCACTCTCAGGGGCGGGATACTGGAGTCATGCGGTTGACGGTCTTCTGGCAGCGGATGGCGGATCACTTCGGTGTGGGGTACGCCGACACTTTCGCGCGCGATCATGTGATGACGGAACTCGGCGGGCGCACCGTGCACGAGGCGCTGGACGAGGGCTGGGAAGCCAAGGATGTGTGGCGTGTGGTGTGCGCGACCATGAACATTCCGCACGAAAACCGCTGACCGGCCACGAAGATCCGGGGCCGGGTCCCGATTGTCGGTGGCGTGGGCGAGACTTGCGGGGTGGCCCCGACAGACGAGACCGCGCAGGTCGACCCGCAGGCATCCCCGTTCGGCACGACGCCGCCCGACCCGCCCCCGGGCGGAGACGCCGACGCGCGCGGCGGACGCATGCCGCGCTGGCTGCCGCGTGCCATGGTGCTCGCCCTCGCCCTCATCGCCGTCTTCCAACTGGGCAGTTGGGCCTTCCACCAGCTCACCGGCCTGTTGATCAACATTCTCATCGCGTTCTTCCTGGCGCTCGCCATCGAGCCCGCGGTGAGCTGGATGGCCTCGCGCGGCATGCGCCGGGGGCTGGCCACCTTCCTCGTCTTCATCGGGTCGATGATCGTGATAGCCGGGTTCATCACGCTCCTCGGCTCGATGCTCGCGGGCCAGATCATCAAGATGGTCGAGGGCTTCCCCGAGTACCTCGACTCGGTCATCAACTGGATCAACACGCACTTCCACACCGACCTGAGACGGGTGGACATCCAGGACAGCCTGCTCCACTCCGACTGGCTGCGGAAGTACGTGCAGAACAGCGCCACCGGAGTCCTCGACGTGTCCGCGCAGGTGCTGGGCGGCCTCTTCCAGCTGCTGACGGTCGCGTTGTTCTCGTTCTACTTCGCCGCCGACGGGCCGCGCCTGCGTCGGGCGCTCTGCTCGGTGCTACCGCCGGCCCGGCAGGCCGAGGTGCTCCGTGCCTGGGAGATCGCGGTCGACAAGACCGGCGGATATCTGTACTCGCGCGGCCTGATGGCGCTCGTCTCGGGCATCGCCCACTACATCCTGCTGCAGGCCCTGGGCGTGCCCTACGCGCCCGTGCTCGGCGTGTGGGTGGGCCTGGTCTCGCAGTTCATCCCCACCATCGGCACCTATCTCGCGGGCGCCCTGCCCATGCTGATCGCTTTCACGATCAACCCCTGGTACGCGCTGTGGGTGCTCATCTTCGTGGTGGTCTACCAGCAGTTCGAGAACTACGTGCTTCAGCCCAAGCTGACCGCCAAGACCGTGGACATCCATCCCGCGGTCGCCTTCGGGTCGGTCATCGCGGGCACCGCGCTCCTCGGCGCCGTCGGCGCGCTGATCGCCATCCCGGCCGTCGCCACGCTCCAGGCGTTCCTCGGGGCCTACGTGAAGCGGTACGACGTCACGGACGACCCCCGGGTGCACGGGCACCGGACGCGGAGTTCGAGCGCCTTCCTCGGGCGGGTGCGGGGCCTGTTCACCCGCTGACGTCCGCCGGGCCGTTCACCGGGACGCCCGCCCGTGCGGGCGCCCGGTCGCTCACCAGGTGAGGGCCGCCCACACACCGGCGCCGACGACGGCCGCCGTGTAGCAGCCGACCGCCGCGTACATGATCCGCTGCCGGGCCGCGCCGCTCCAGGCGGTACGGGAGAGCAGCCGGGCCAGCGCGGGCAGCACCAGCACGGCGTGCAGGCTCACCCCGTGCAGCGGCTTGAGCGGGGCCGTCGAGTGGTACGCCGCCTCCTGGTGGCCGGTCCGGGTGAGGACGACCCCTCGCGCGATCATCGCGGCGCCCGACAGCAGGGCGACGAGCAGGATCGCGAACCCGGAACGGAGCGCGAGCGGCATGCCCGCCGGGCCCGTGGGCCGGCCGCGGAACGAGGCGACGGCGAACACCGTGAAAAGGACGACGAGCACACCGCCGCCCACGGCGAGCGTCATGGAGACCGCCGTGTCGAAGCCGGTCTCCATGTTGAGGTGCGACGGCACCCGGCGCCATGCCTGAAGCGTGATCCCGCCGACCTCCACCACGCAGTCCGCGGCGAACACGACCAGCAGCGCCGTGCGCAGCCGGCTGCCGACGCGCAGGTAGGACGTGACCCAGGTGATCGCGATCAGTGTCAGTCCGAAGGAGAGCCCGAAGGTGACGGGCTTGCGCCAGGAGACGGGACCGTCCCAGGGGCCGCCGTCGACGGCGAAGACCGCCAGGTGCGCGCATCCCGTCAGGACGAGCAGCGCGCCCGTCGCGTAGCAGAGCCGCTCGGCCGGGCGGGGCGTGGTCCTCACCGGTGCCGGCGATCGGGACGTGATGGTCTCCATGGCTCACAGCCTGGCGACCGGGCCCCGCCGCGTCGTCGTACCCCCGAAGGCACCGGCCGTACGCCCGGGGGAGTAGCCCGGCCGCCGGGTGGGCGCGGCGCGGGAGAGACCGCCCGCCGGGCCCGGACGATCCGTGCCCGGCCGGTGGAGGACCGGGCGTCGTCCGGTGGAGGGCCGGGGTGTTGTCGGAGCGCCGCCGTACTCTCGGAGATGCGCGTGGTGCGCTTGACACGAAAATCGAACATCCATTCTTATGGAGGCTCCAGCGAGGCTCTCGGCGGGCATTTCGACAGGGTTTTGATGGAGATGTGCCCGAGTTATCCACAGGCCGGACGGGCGTCGGGGCGCATTGTCAGTGGCAGGCGTTAGCGTCTTTGACGTGAAGCGATCGACTCAAGCAAACCGGGTGGAACCCATGGCAGGAACCGACCGCGAGAAGGCACTCGACGCCGCGCTCGCACAGATTGAACGGCAGTTCGGCAAGGGCGCCGTGATGCGCCTCGGCGAGCGGCCGAATGAGCCCATCGAGGTCATCCCCACCGGGTCGACCGCACTCGACGTCGCCCTCGGTGTCGGCGGACTGCCGCGCGGCCGAGTGGTCGAGGTGTACGGCCCGGAGTCCTCCGGTAAGACGACCCTGACCCTGCACGCGGTGGCGAACGCGCAGAAGGCCGGCGGCCAGGTGGCCTTCGTGGACGCCGAGCACGCCCTCGACCCCGAGTACGCGAAGAAGCTCGGCGTCGACATCGACAACCTGATCCTGTCGCAGCCGGACAACGGCGAGCAGGCCCTGGAGATCGTGGACATGCTGGTCCGCTCGGGCGCCCTCGACCTCATCGTCATCGACTCCGTGGCCGCCCTGGTGCCGCGCGCGGAGATCGAGGGCGAGATGGGCGACTCGCACGTGGGTCTGCAGGCCCGCCTGATGAGCCAGGCCCTGCGGAAGATCACCAGCGCGCTCAACCAGTCGAAGACCACCGCGATCTTCATCAACCAGCTCCGCGAGAAGATCGGCGTGATGTTCGGCTCGCCGGAGACCACGACGGGTGGCCGGGCGCTGAAGTTCTACGCCTCGGTGCGACTCGACATCCGCCGCATCGAGACGCTGAAGGACGGCACGGACGCGGTCGGCAACCGCACGCGCGTCAAGGTCGTCAAGAACAAGGTCGCGCCGCCCTTCAAGCAGGCCGAGTTCGACATCCTCTACGGCCAGGGCATCAGCCGCGAGGGCGGCCTGATCGACATGGGCGTGGAGAACGGCTTCGTCCGCAAGGCCGGCGCCTGGTACACGTACGAGGGCGACCAGCTCGGCCAGGGCAAGGAGAACGCCCGCAACTTCCTCAAGGACAACCCCGACCTCGCCAACGAGATCGAGAAGAAGATCAAGGAGAAGCTGGGCGTCGGCGTGCGTCCCGAGGAGCCCGCCACCGAGCCCGGCACGGACGCCGCGGTCTCCGCGGGCGCCGACGAGGCCGCGAAGACGGTGCCCGCACCGGCTGCCAAGGCGACCAAGTCCAAGGCCGCGGCGGCCAAGAGCTAGTCCATGACGCGACGAACCGACTGGGCCGAGTACGCGTACCCCATCGCTCCGGAAGGGCCGGGGCAGGGGTACGACGGGCGGGACGGCGGCTCGGCCGGACAGGGTGACAGCGCGTACGACACCGCAGCGCACGACGGGTTCCACGGCGACCCGGACGGCGATGCGCCGGGCGGTGCCTCGCCCGGCGGTGGCTCGCGCCGCGGCGGGGGCCGGCGCGCCGACGGGGGGCCGCGCGGTGGCCGAGGGCGTCGAAGGCGTGGCGGTTTCGGCGAGGCGTCCGGCGACCCACAGGACGAAGGCGCCCCTGCCTCGTCGAGGGCCGAGAAGGGGGAGTCTTCAGGGGACCCGGCTGAGCGGGCGCGGGCAATCTGTCTGCGCCTGCTCACCGGGACCCCGCGCACGCGGAAGCAACTCGCCGACGCGCTGCGCAAGCGCGAGATCCCGGACGACGTGGCGGACGAAGTGCTGACACGGTTCGAAGAGGTCGGCCTGATCAATGACAGTGCCTTCGCGGACGCCTGGGTGGAGTCCCGGCACCACGGCCGGGGGCTGGCCAGACGGGCGCTCGCGCAGGAGTTGCGGACCAAGGGCGTCGACTCGACGCTGATCGACGAGGCCGTCGGACAGCTCGACTCCGAGCAGGAGGAGACGACCGCGCGGGAGCTGGTCGCCCGCAAACTGCGTTCCACCCGCGGTCTCGACCGCGACAAGCGGCTGCGCCGGCTCGCGGGCATGCTCGCCCGCAAGGGCTACCCGGAAGGCATGGCCCTGCGCGTGGTCCGCCAGGCGCTGGAGGAAGAGGGCGAGGACACGGAGGGGCTGGACGACGCGGGGTACTGACCGGCTTCACAGCGGCAGAGCTCGCACACCGGCAGACGTACGAGGGCTCTGAGCACGGTCGACGCGCGGGGGCGCCGATCGCGTTCAGAGCCCGCTCGCCGTCCGGGCACACCGCAGCACACGCTCGACTCCAGCGACTCAACTCCCCTTGGCCGGGGTGGGGTTAACCCCCGGTCGAAGACGCCGGGCCACCGCGCTGCACAGACACCTGTGCACAGACGACTGTGTACGCATGGCACAGGAACCCGGCGCGCGAGCGGAATCCCCCTCGAAGGCGCCGCACGCACCCACCGAGCTCTCCGACCTCGCCACGCTCAAGGCGCTCGCGCAGCCCCGTCGGCAGCGCATGCTCCAGCACCTCACCCTGCACGGCCCCGCCACGTCCGCCACGCTCGCCCGGGCGCTGGGACTCAACACCGGATCCACCAGCTACCACCTGCGCGAGCTCGCTCGGTACGGCTTCGTGGAGGAGTCGTCCGAACCGCGTGGTCAGGGCAGGCAGCGCTGGTGGCGGGCCGTGCCCGGAGACCGCCGCTTCCCGCCGCGCAGCCGGCAGAGCCCCGAGATGCGGCTCGTCATGGACGAGCTGAACCATCACGCCTACGCCGCCGACCTCGAACTCTTCGAGCAGACCCAGCTCCAGGCAGGCGGATACGAAGACCCCTGGGCGGACGCCTTCCCCTACTCGCGCGGCAGCATCCGGCTGACCCTCCCCGAACTCCGCGCCTTCTTCGAGGAGTACATCGCGCTCCTCAACCGCTACAAGCGCCCGGACGCGGACACCCCGCGCGGAGCGCGCACCGTGCTCACCCGATTTCTCGCCTTCCCGGCTCCCGGCGCCGCTCCCGAGACCCACCCGGCGCCCCACAACAGAAGAGAGAGCGACCCCTCATGATGCTGCGGTACGCCCTGAAGACCGTCCGGGCCCGCAAGGGCGGCTTCCTCGGAGCCTTCCTCGCCCTGATGTGCGCCGCCGCTCTGATCACCGCATGCGGCACCCTCCTCGAAACCGGCCTGCGCGGCACGATCAGCACCGAACGCTATGCCGCGGCCCCCGTCGTGGTCTCCGCCGACCAGAACGTCCACCGGACCACGGTCAAGCACAAGAAGGGCAAGACCAAGGTCAAACACAAGGCCAAGCCGATCGCGGAACGGGCCTGGCTCGACGAGGGCCTCGCCGCACGGCTCCACCGGGCACCGGGCGTGGGCCGCGTCGTCCCCGAACTGACCTTCCTGGCCCAGCCGTTGATGTCCGGCGCCGCCGTCGAGGAGAGCCGGCCCGCCTACGGTCACGCATGGGACTCCGCGGTGCTCACCCCCTACACGCTGAGCGCCGGAAGGGCGCCCAGGGCCGCGGGTGACCTGGTCGTCGACCGCCGTTTCGCCGAGCGCGCCCACCTGGAGCCCGGCGACCGTCTCACCGTCCAGTCGACGCAGTCGCCGCGCACCTACCGGATCACGGGAATCGCCCAGGCCGCCGTGAACGTACGCCACCAGACCTCGCTCTTCTTCTCCACCGCCGAGGCGCGGCGCCTGGCCGCACACCCCGGACACGTCACCGCCTTCGGCGTCCTGCCCGCGAAGGGGACCGGCACCACCGCCCTGGAGCGGTCGGTGACCGAGGCGCTGCACGGCACCACCGCACAGGTCAGCTCGGGGGACGCACGCGGCCAGGTCGAGTTCCTGGACGCGGCCGCCGCACGTACGAAGCTGGTCAGCATGGGCGGCGCGATGGGCGGCACCTCCCTGCTGGTGGCCGTGCTGGTGGTCGTCGGCACCTTCGCCCTCTCCGTGCAGCAGCGCCACCGCGAACTCGCCCTGCTGCGCGCCATCGCCGCCACACCGGGCCAGATCCGCGCACTCCTCGGCAAGGAGGCGCTGATCGTCGGGGCGGCCGCCGGGGTGACCGGCGCGCTCGCCGGACTTCCGCTGGGCGCCTGGCTGCACAGCCGGTTCGTCGCCATGGGAGCCGTCCCGGCCACGCTCCAGCACTCGGCCGGCGTCTTCCCGCCGTTCGCCGCGGTGGCCGCCACGCTCCTGGGCGCCTGGGCCGCCGCCCGTATCTCGTCGCGCCGGGTCGCCCGGATCCGTCCGGCCGAAGCACTCGCCGAGGCCCGCGCCGAGCGCACCCGCCCGGCCTGGGGACGCCTCCTCACCGGCCTCCTCCTGCTCGCCGGAGGCGCCGTCCTGATAGCCGTGCTCAGTGTGCTGCGCACCGAACCCGCCTCGACTCCCGTGACCTTCCTGGCCGTCGTGGTCCTCGCCTGCGCCGTGGCACTGCTGGGACCGTTGCTGGTCAAGGCCGCCGCGACCGTGCTCGCCGGACCGCTGCGGCTGAGCGGCCCCGGTGGCCGCCTCGCGCGCGCCAATCTGCGGGGCAACGCGGCACGCATGGCCTCCGTCGTCACCCCTCTCACCCTCCTCATCGGCATGACCTGCACGGTGCTCTTCGTCCAGCCGACCCTCGGCGACGCGGCCCGCGCCCAGGCACGCGAGGGAATCCGTGCCGACTGGGTGCTCGCCGCGCAGGGCCCTGGTGTCCCGGCCGAGGCCGCCCGGGCACTGCGCACGGGGCGCGACGTCGTCACCGAAGTGGTCCGCACGACCGTCCGCGTCGGCCTCGACAAATACGCGGCCCAGGGAGTGACGCCGGCCGGTCTCACCCGCACCTGGGACCCGGAGGTCACCGCGGGTTCCCTGAAGAACCTCAAGAACGACACCGTCGCCGTCAGCGAACTCGCCGCGCAACAGCGCCACTTGAAGCCCGGCAGCACCCTGAAACTCACCCTCGGTGACGGCACCCCGGTCACCGTGACCGTCGCCGCCGTCTACGCGAAGGGACTCGGCTTCGGGGACCTCACCTTCGCCCATGATCTGGTCGCACGCCACGTCGACAACCCGCTCGCCACCTCCGTCCTGGTCGGCACGGACCGTACACAGACACAACTCGCGACTACGCTCCGTAAGTTCCCGGCGGTCCGCGTTCTCGCACCCGCGACCGCCGACTCGATCCAGGCCGAACGGCAGCAGGCGAACGCCGAGGTCAACTACCTCGCCATGGGCCTTGTCCTGGCGTTCACCGCCATCGCCGTCGTCAACACGCTCGCCATGTCGGTGTCCGAGCGGGTCCGTGAGTTCGCGATGCTCCGCCTCGCCGGGGCGACCCGACGCCAGGTCCTGCGCATGCTGCGGACCGAAGCCCTGTCGGTGCTGCTGCTCGCCACCGCGCTCGGCAGTTCCATCGCGCTCGCCGTCCTGACCGCCTTCAGCGTCGGTATGACGGGCAGCGCGGCCCCGGTGGTCACGCCTCTGGTGTACGTGACGGTCGTCGCGGTCGCCGGAGTGCTCGCACTCGTCGCCACCGCGCTGCCCGGCCGCGTCGCCCTGCGGGTGCGCCCCGTGGCGGTGGCCACGGCCAAGGAGTAAGGGGCGACACGCAAGGGTGGGCGCCCCTTACCTCCAGGGGCGCCCCCTGGTGCGTACGACATCGAGCGGCGCCCAAGGCAGGCGGGTACGCCGGGTGTTCCGGCCTACGCGGCGATCACCGGGAACCCTGACGCCTTCCACGCCTGGAACCCACCGACCAGATCGGTGGCCCGGTGCAGTCCCAACTGGCGCAGGGACACGGCGGCGAGGCTCGACGCGTACCCCTCGTTGCAGATCACCACGATGCGCAGGTCGTGGCTCGTGGCCTGCGGGGCGCGATGACTCCCCTGCGGGTCGAGCCGCCACTCCAGTTCGTTGCGTTCGACGACGAGGGCGCCGGGAATGACGCCGTCGCGCTCGCGCAGCGCGGCGTACCGGGTGTCCACCAGCAGCGCCCGGCCGGCCAGCGCATCCTCGTAGGCCTCCGTGGCCTCCACGCGGTCCAGGTCCTCGCGGGCCCGCTCCAGCAACTCGTCGATCCCCACGGGGCGGGGGCCGCTCACTGCCAGTCCTCCGGACGCTCGACGTGCTCCAGGCGCAGCACCGGACCCGTGCGGCTGTAGCGGCGGATCTGCGGGAGCGGCGGGTAGTAGGCGTGGACCGAGATCGCGTGCTCCTCGGTGGACTCGTTGAGCACCTCGTGGACATGGTGGCGGCCGAAGGAACGCCCCTTGCCCGTCGGCAGGGTCCGTTCGCGGTCGATGCCCTCGGACAGTTCCAGGGTCTTCCAGCCGTCCGCGGGGAGACGGGCGCCTAGGGAGTTCTCCTTGAGCTCGCCGGACGCGGTGAGGAAGGCGCCGACGGATTCGGCGTGGTCGTGCCAGCCGGTTCCGGTCCCGGGCGGCCAGCCGATGAGCCAGGCCTCACTGCCGCCCGGCCCTTCGAGGCGCACCCAGGTGCGGCCCTCGGGGTCGAGGGGCAGCGAGGCGATCAGTTCGGCGTCGGCGGCCGTACGGCGCACGAAGTCGAGCAGGTCGGCCTGCGTGGGGGTTTGCGGGAGCGTGTCGACAGCGGAGGACACAGACACTCGTACCGTCCTGAGGGTTCGCGTGGGAGCGCACGGCAGCGAGAGCGCGGCGCGCGGAAGGAAGGGGGATGCGAATTCAGCAGGACGGGCGACACACGCAGCCCGCATAGCGGACGAGGTCCATGTGGACCCTCCGCCACAGGCGTACACGGGTGTCGGTCACGTTCCGGAGTAGACCATGACGGCGCAGACCGGTCAACTCACCGTCACTATGTGGACGCTCGGTAATCGTGGAGGCCTGGTTTTCCTGGATTCCCTGGGTGCCGCTGCCGAAATCCGTGCGGCAGCGGGTCACCGGGTGATCGGGCGGTCGGTGGAGGCCTGAGGCAGACCTGAGACAGACCGACGCGCATCCCGGCACTGCCCGAATCCCACGGCCGACGCGGGACCTGAGGGACTCGGTCGGTGCCGGGGCGGGGGACTCAGCCCGTGCTCGCGGTCGCCTCCGTCCTCGTGGGGCCGCCGAGCGCGGCCTCCGCCGCCTCGTACAGGTCGGCCGGGCGCACCCCGCCGAGCGCGGTGACCAGGTGTCCGTCCGGGCGGACCAGGAGCACGGTGTGCGCGGCGGCGCCGGGGTAGTTCTCGGCGACCAGCAGTTCGGCGGGGTGGGGGAGCGCGGTCACGGCCGCCGCGAGCCGGGGCATGATCCCCGCCGTGACCCAGTGCTTCCGTTCCCACACGCCCGTACCGGGAGCGACCAGCACCACGAGGAGGACCCCGCGTCCGAGCCGCTCGCGCAGCCCCACGAACGAGCCGTCCTCGGCGGTCACCCGCACGTCGACGACGGGCGCGCCCGGAGCGGTGTCCACGGGGGTCTCCGACTCGGCACGCGGAGGCGCGAGCGGCGAGTCCGCGTACGTCCCCGGCGCGCCCAGCGGGCCGCGTCCCAGATGACCGTCCGTGAGCAGCGCGTCATGACCGCGGGCGGACCCGGGAACGTAGGCGCGCAGACCTCCGCCGCCGCGGAGCAGCGGCAGTGCCTGGTCGGCGGCGCGCAGCCGGGCGGCGACGACCGCGCGACGCTCCGTCTGGTAGCTGTCCAGCAGCGAATCGTGCGGTCCGTGGTGCCAGGCGAGCGCGAGCTTCCAGGCGAGGTTGTCGGCGTCGCGCAGCCCCTCGTCGAGCCCTTGGGTGCCGAGCGCGCCCAGCAGGTGCGCGGAATCACCGGCGAGGAAGACACGTCGGGCGCGCCACCGGCGGGCGAGCCGGTGGTGGACGGTGTGGACTCCGGTGTCGAGCAGCTCGTACGGGGGTGTGGGGCCGCCGCTCCAGCCGGCGAGGGTTTCCCGGACACGGGTCACCAGCAGATCGGGCGTCACCAGGTCCTTGCCCGGGGGCAGCAGCCAGTCGAGGCGCCACAGGTCGTCGGCGAGCGGGCGCGCGGTCACCTCTGCGGCCGAGGGGCTCGATGTCCGCCACGGTGGCGTGCGATGCAACAACGCCTCGCCGGGCCAGGGAAGTTCCGTGCGCAGTGCCGCGACCGCGTGCCGCTCCACGGCCGTGCGTCCCGGGAACCGGATGTCCTGGAGCTTGCGCACGGTGGAGCGGGGGCCGTCGCAGCCGACCAGGTAGCTGCCGCGCCACCATGTGCCCTTGGGGCCCTTGGTGTGCGCGGTGACGCCCGAGGGCTCCTGCTCGATGGCGTCGAGGCGGCTGTCCACGGCGAGCTTGATCAGCCGTTCGTCGCCGATGGCGTCGCGCAGGGCGCCGGTCAGCGCGTGCTGCGTGATGTGCAACGGGGCGGCGTACGTCCCGGCGCCGGCGCTGCTCTGGGGGGACGCCGTGCCGGGTGTCCCGGCGGGGTCGTCCGCTGCCGGCGCCTCGCCGCCGAACGTGATCTCGCGCGTCACCTGCTTGCGCCGCAGAGACCGCCATCCGGCCCAACGGAACCCCAGCTCGGAGAGCGGGAAACCGGTCAGCCGCTCGACGAGCGCGACCGTGTCCTCGCGCAGCACGACCGTCCTGGCGAGTCGCTGTTCATCCTTGCCCGGCCCCTCGTCGAGGACCACGCACGGCACCTCCTGGCGGGCCAGCGCAAGGGCTAGCGCGAGCCCCACGGGGCCGGCTCCGACGATGATCACCGGGTCCACGACGCGGCGCCCCCTGCCCGGTGCGGTGCCCTGAGGGGCGTACGGGAACAGGCAGTTGGAGCGGGGTGCACGATCACAGAACGTATGCAACAGACTGTGCGCCACCTGGTCAAGCCGGACGCACGAATGGTCCCCTTAGCGCCGGATGGCGCGAGGAGTGCGCGACGCGCACCTCATCCGCGCGGTGTGCGCAGGGCGTGAGAGGCCGGTGCCCGTACCTCCGGCAAGCGGCGAGGGGCAGCGGCGCGATCGCCACTGCCCCTCGGTCACCGCCCGGGTTGACTGTCCGTCAGGCGACAGTCGCGCCGGCGGCGGTCGCGTCTCCCGTGTCGGCCGCCGGGAGCACCGTGCCCGTCGACTTCTTGCCGCGCCGCAGCCGGCCCTCGAGCCAGGACGCGAAGCTCGTGAGGGCGAAGTTCAGCACGATGTAGATGACGGCCACCACGATGAAGCTCGGGATGACGTTGGCGTAGTTGGCCGCGAGCGTGCTGCGGGCGTTGAGCAGCTCGGTGAACTGGAGCAGCACACCGCCCAGCGCCGTGTCCTTCACGATGACGACGAGCTGGCTGACGATGGCGGGCAGCATGACCGTGACGGCCTGCGGGAGCAGGATGCTGGTCATCGTCTGGTTCTTGCGCAGGCCGATGGCCATGGCGGCTTCCGACTGCCCCTTGGGCAGGGCGAGGATGCCGGCGCGCACGACCTCGGCCAGGACCGAGGAGTTGTACAGCACCAGGCCCGTGACGACGGCGTAGAGCGGGCGCTCCTCGCTGCTGAGACCGCTGGAGCGGACGTACAGCTCGTTGGCGAACAGCATGAGCAGCAGCACCGGGATGGCGCGGAAGAACTCGACCACCACACCGGCAGGCACGCTGATCCACCGGTGGTCGGACAGGCGGGCGATGCCGAAGAGCGCGCCCAGCGGAAGGGCGATCACCATGGCCAGCGCCGCGGCCTTGAGGGTGTTGCCGAGTCCCGGCAGCAGATAGGTCGTCCACGCCTCCGCGGTGGTGAACGGCTCCCACAGGGACCACTTCAGCTGTCCCTTGTCGTCCATCGTCCGCCAGATCCACCACAGGAAGAGGGCGAACAGGACGAAGGACACCACGGACACGATCACGTTGCGCCGCTTGGCCCGGGGGCCGGGAGCGTCGTAGAGAACGGAAGTCATCGCTTCACCGCCAGTCGCTTGCCCAGCCAGCCGAGGAAGAGGCCGGTGGGCAGGGTCAGCACCACGAACCCGAAGGCGAAGACGGCGCCGATGAGCAGCGTCTGGGCCTCGTTCTCGATCATCGTCTTCATCAGGCTGGCGGCCTCGGCCACACCGATCGCCGCTGCCACGGTCGTGTTCTTGGTCAGCGCGATCAGCACGTTCGCCAGCGGGGTGATGACGGAGCGGAAGGCCTGGGGCAGCACGATGAGCCGCAGGGTCTGGCTGAAGCTGAGCCCGATCGCACGGGCGGCCTCGGCCTGGCCCACGGGCACCGTGTTGATGCCGGACCGCAGTGCCTCGCACACGAAGGCGGAGTGGTAGGCGGCGAGGCTGAGGACCGCCAGGCGGAAGCCCTGGATGTCGAAGTTGTCGGTGCCCATCGTCACGCCGAAGATGTCGGCGAGGCCCAGCGAGCTGAAGACGATGATCACCGTCAGGGGGATGTTCCGGACGATGTTCACGTAGGCGGCGCCCGCTCCACGCAGCAGCGGGACCGGGCTGACCCGCATCGCGGCCAGCAGGGTGCCCCAGACGAGGGAGCCGACCGCGGACAGGACGGTGAGTTTCACCGTCATCCAGAACGCCCCTAGGACGTCATAACCTTGAAGAAAGTCGAACACGATCTCCCGCGCTTCCGGGTCTGTGGCGTACGTGGAGGACGCGGCGCGCCGCCGCCGTGATCGCGGTGAGCGGCGGCGCACCCGCGGAGCCCCGCGTTGCCCGCGGGAGTCCTGCGTCGGCGGAGTTCCGCCTTACTTGACGATCGCGCCGATCTTCGGGGCCGGCTCGTTCTTGTAGTTGGCCGGGCCGAAGTTCTTCTCGACCGCCTTCTGCCAGGAACCGTCGCTGACCATCTTCTCCAGCGCCTTGTTGATCTTGTTGACCGTGGCGGTGTCACCCTTCTTCACACCGACGCCGTAGTTCTCGTTGCTGAGCTTGAGCCCGGCGAGCTTGAACTGACCCTTGTACTTGTCCTGCGCGGCGAAGCCCGCGAGGATCGAGTCGTCGGTGGTCACCGCGTCCACGGCACCGCTCTGCAGGCCCGCGATGCACTCCGAGTAACCGGCGTACTTACGCAGGTTGGCCTTGGGGGCGATGGTGTCCTTGACGTTCTGGGCCGAGGTGGAGCCGGTCACGGAGCAGAGCTTCTTGCCGTTGAGGTCCGTGCCCTTGGAGATGTCCGAGTCGGTCTTGACCAGCAGGTCCTGGTGGGCGAGCAGGTAGGGGCCGGCGAAGTCGACCTTCTGCTTGCGCTCGTCGGTGATCGAGTACGTGGCCGCGATGAACTTGACGTCGCCGCGGGCGAGCGCGTTCTCGCGGTCGGCGCTCTTGGTCTCGACGAACTCGATCTGGTTCGGCTTGTAGCCGAGCTCCTTGGCGACATAGGTCGCCACGTCCACGTCGAAGCCGGAGAACGAGCCGCTGGGCTCCTTCAGGCCGAGGCCCGGCTGGTCGTACTTGATGCCGATCTTGATCTTGCCGCCGCCGGAGGACGACCCGTTGTCGTCCTTGTCGCCGGAGCCGCACGCCGTGGCGGTGACCGCGAGCGCGAGGACGGCGGCCGAGGCGGCGGTGACCTTGCGGAGCTTCATGGTGAACATCCTTTGACTGGTGAAGAGATGCAGTTCTTCAGGAACGAATGAGGGACTTCGGGGGCTGGACTCCGTCGACGAGGGCCAGCCGTGAAGAAGTGCAGGACGTCAGTGGTGCAGGATCTTCGACAGGAAGTCCTTGGCACGGTCGCTGCGCGGGTTGCTGAAGAACTGGTCCGGCACAGCCTCTTCGACGATGCGACCGTCGGCCATGAACACCACCCGGTTGGCGGCAGAACGGGCGAAGCCCATCTCATGGGTGACGACGATCATGGTCATGCCGTCCCTGGCGAGCTGCTGCATGACCTCGAGGACCTCGTTGATCATCTCGGGGTCCAGCGCCGAGGTCGGCTCGTCGAAGAGCATGACCTTGGGGTCCATGGCCAGCGCCCGGGCGATCGCGACACGCTGCTGCTGGCCGCCCGACAGCTGTGCGGGGTACTTGTCCGCCTGCGTGCCGACGCCGACGCGGTCGAGAAGCGTGCGGGCCTTCTCCGCCGCGGCCTTCTTGTCGGCCTTGCGGACCTTGATCTGCCCCAGCATCACGTTCTCGAGCACCGTCTTGTGCGCGAAGAGGTTGAAGGACTGGAAGACCATGCCCACGTCGGCCCGCAGCCGGGCGAGTGCCTTGCCCTCCTCGGGCAGCGGCTTGCCGTCGATCGAGATGTCACCCGAGTCGATGGTCTCCAGGCGGTTGATGGTGCGGCACAGAGTGGACTTTCCGGACCCGGAGGGCCCGATGACCACGACGACCTCGCCGCGGGCGATCGTCAGGTCAATGTCCTGGAGCACGTGCAACGCGCCGAAGTGCTTGTTGACGCCCTTCAGGACGACCAGTTCCTCGGCCGCGGCCACGGCGTCCTTGGCCACCGATGCTTCGGTCATCGCTTTTGGCTCCATCCTCCTCGGTTTCGGAGGACAGTAGTAACCCCGTACGACCAGCGTCATTACATCTGAGGGGAACTTGAGCATCACGATCCGGTAGCAATCGGACACGTGTCGTAGCAGGGGGTACGCGGTCGCGTACCGGCTGGGTAACGGAAGCCGTCGGCAACCCGATGGCTCTTGACGCCATCCTTATCCATCGGCGTGACTTCCACAGTGCACGCGCGCGTGCGTCGCGTTTCTACAAGCCGAGACCGTACGACCGATGAACCGGAGGGGGCCGGAATGAGACTGCTCCTCGTCGAGGACGACAACCATGTCGCCGCTGCCCTGTCCGCGGTGCTGGCGCGACACGGTTTCGACGTCACGCACGCCCGCAGCGGCGAGGAGGCGCTCCAGGCGCTGGTGCCGGAGTGCGACGGCTTCGGGGTCGTCCTGCTCGACCTGGGACTGCCCGACCAGGACGGCTACGAGGTGTGCGGCAAGATCCGCAAGCGGACCAGCACCCCGGTGATCATGGTCACCGCCCGCTCCGACGTACGCTCCCGCATCCACGGCCTCAACCTCGGCGCCGACGACTACGTGGTGAAGCCGTACGACACCGGAGAGCTGCTCGCCCGTATCCACGCCGTGAGCCGGCGCAGCGTGCCGGACGAGGCCGCCACGCACGGCGAGACCGCGCTGCGGCTCGGACCCGTGCACATCGAACTTCCCAACCGCCAGGTCACCGTCGACGGTTCGACCGTCCAACTGACCCGCAAGGAGTTCGATCTCCTCGCACTGCTGGCCCAGCGGCCCGGGGTGGTCTTTCGCCGGGAACAGATCATCAGCGAGGTGTGGCGGACCAGTTGGGAGGGGACCGGGCGCACCCTGGAGGTGCACGTCGCGTCCCTGCGTTCCAAACTGCGCATGCCGGCGCTGATCGAGACCGTACGCGGCGTCGGGTACCGGCTCGTCGCCCCGGTGCCGTAGCGGGGCCGGGTGCGCACACGTCTTCTGCCGCTGCTCATCGTCCTGATGGCCGCCGTGCTGCTGGCGCTCGGTGTTCCGCTGGCCGTGAGTGTGGCGGCGGCCGAGCAGCAACGGGTGGTCGTCGACCGCATCGACGACACGGCGCGCTTCGCGGCCCTCGCCCAGTTCGTCACGGACCCGCCGACCGCGGCCCCGGAGAACTTCACCGACGAACGCGGCCAGACCCTGCGCACGGAACTCGCCCGCTACTACAGCGTGTACGGCATCCGGGCCGGCGTCTTCTACCGCAACGACACGCCCATGGCCAACGCCCCGGACACCTGGCTCCTGCCCAAGAAGGGCGAGGCGCGCGACGCGTTCAACGAGGCGCGCGTCAGCCGGCGCAGCCACGACCCGCAACAGGTCTGGCCCTGGCAGCGGCACCGCCTCGTCGTCGCCTCCCCGGTCATCAGGGACGGTGACGTCATCGCCGTCGTCGTCACCGACTCGCCGACCGGGCAGATGCGCTCCAAGACCCTGCACGGCTGGCTGATCATCGGCGCGGGCGAGATCGCCGCGATGCTGCTCGCGCTCGGCGCGGCGCTGCGCCTCACCGGCTGGGTCCTCAGGCCGGTACGCGTCCTGGACGCCACCACCCACGACATCGCGACCGGGCGTCTGAAGTCCCGGGTGGCGGCCGCGGGCGGCCCGCCGGAGCTCAGACGCCTGGCCCGGTCGTTCAACGAGATGGCGGACAACGTCGAAGAGGTCCTGGAGCAGCAGCGCGCCTTCGTCGCCGACGCCTCGCACCAGCTGCGCAATCCGCTCTCGGCGCTGCTGCTGCGCATCGAGCTGCTCGCCCTGGAACTGCCCGAGGGCAATGAGGAGATCGCGTCGGTCCGTACCGAGGGCAAACGGCTCGCCCAGGTGCTCGACGACCTCCTCGACCTGGCGCTCGCCGAGCACGCCGAGGCCGACCTCCAGCTGACCGACATCGGGGCCCTGACGGCCGAGCGCGTGGCGTCCTGGCAGCCCGTCGCCGAGAGCAAGGGCGTACGGCTCGCGGGGGCCTGCCCGGCCACCACGGCCTGGGCGGACCCCGTCACACTGTCCAGCGCCCTGGACGCGGTCATCGACAACGCGGTGAAGTTCACGCCCGGGGGAGGAAGCGTCGACGTGGAGGTCGCCTCGAACGGGGAGGCCTCGACGATCGTCGTGACCGACGGCGGCCCCGGCCTCAGCGACGAGGACCTGGCCCGCATCGGGGACCGGTTCTGGCGCAGCGCGGGACACCAGAACATCAAGGGCTCGGGCCTCGGCCTGTCCATCTCGCGCGCACTGCTCTCGGCGGGCGGCGGCTCCATCGCGTACGACCACCACGAGCCGCACGGCCTGCGGGTCACGGTGAAGGTGCCGAGGTCGGGGCCGGCCGCCTGAGCGACCGCCGTCCGGCCGGGGCGGGGCTCGATCGACCGCCCTCGTGCGGAGCCTCGGCCCGAGGAGCGGACGTCCCACGCGCGGCCCGGCCGTGGGTGACCGCCCCGGCGCGCGGCCAGGACTTGAGCGGAGTCAGGGCTTGGACTTGAGCGGAGTCAGGGCTTGATCGACCGGTAGTAGCGGCGGGCGCCCTCGTGCAGCGGCAGGGGGTCGGTGTAGATGGCCGTGCGCAGGTCGACGAGCTGCGCCGCGTGCACCACGGCGCCGATGCGGTCGCGGCTGGCGATCACCGTGCGGGTGAGCTCCTGGGTGAGCTCCGCGTCCGCGTCCTCCCGGGTGATCAGGTAATTGGCGACCGCCAGCGTCTGCACGGACATGCCGCGCTGAGCCTTGGGGTAGGCGTCGGCGGGCATCACCGCGGCGCGGTAGTAGCGGGAGGCGCCGCCCTGCTCGTGCAGCTTCTTGATGAGTTTGCTGCCGATCGGCACGAGCCTGATGCTGTCCGTCTTGGACAGTTCCACCACGGCGCTCGTCGGCAGTCCGCCGGACCAGAAGAAGGCGTCTATCTTGTGCCGCTTGAGCAGGTCCGGCATGGTCGCGATGCCGTCGGCCACCGGGCGGATGTCCTCGGCGGGGTCGAGCCCGGCCGCCTGGAGCACATGGTTGGCGATCAGCCGTACCCCGGAGCCGCTCGGGCCCACGGCGACGGTCTTGTTCCGCAGGTCCGCCACCGACCTCACGGACGACGAGCGCGGGACCACCAGGTGCACGTAGTCGTCGTAGAGCCGGGCGCAGCCCCGCAGCCGCTTCGCCCCCGGCTTGCCGTGCAGCAGGTACGTCTCCACCGCGTCGGCCGCCGCGATGGTGAAGTCGGCCTGCCCCGTGGCCACCCGCTGGACGTTCTCCTGCGAGCCGTCGCTGTTCTGCAGACGCACGTCCAGGCGGGGGAGGTCCTTGGCGATGGCGTCCTGGAGGAGGGTGCCGTACTTCTGGTAGACCCCCGTCGGCGTGCCCGTGCTGAACCTGACCGTCCCGCTGGGCGACTCCTCGCCCAGCGGCAGCAGCCACCACAGCAGCAGCCCGAAGACCACGAACGCGGCCGCCGAGCCGAGCAGCGCGCGGCGCCGGCCGATACGGGGGAGTGCCTGAAGCATTCCGCGATCCTGCCAGCCGGGGGCTGCCATGACCAGGGCCGCCCCCGCCGACCGCGCGGCCACCTCCCGGATCGGTAGGGTCGCCGGATGCAGTCCTCCCACCCCTCCCAGGACCCCGCGCCCGTCGTCCCGTCCCCCTCCTCCGGCGTCCCGGACCCCTCCTCCGCCGTCCCCGTGCCTTCGCCCCGTACCCCTGGCGCTCCTGCCGCGTCGCCCGCGTCCCTGGTGCGCGAGTTCCACCTCGCGTTCGGTCTGGACGCCAGCAGTACCCCGACCGAGGTGTCCCCGGCCCTGGCCGCACAGCGCGGTGACCTGCTCGCCGAGGAGGCCGCCGAGGTCGCCGAGGTCTCGGTCGGCGGCCCGCTCGACCGGCTGGCGCACGAGCTGGCCGACGTCGTGTACGTGGCCTACGGCACCGCGCTCGTCCACGGCATCGACCTGGACGCCGTGATCGCCGAGGTCCACCGGTCCAACATGACGAAGCTGGGCCCCGACGGCAGGGTCGCCCGCAGGGCCGACGGCAAGGTCCTCAAGGGGGACCACTACAGGGCCCCGGACGTCGCCCGGATCCTTCGCGGTCAGGGCTGGACGGCCGCTGAGGCATAGGGCGACAGGAGGTACCCCGGGTACCGCCTACCCTTGTCACATGAGCAGCAGCGACCGGAGTCAGGCAGTGGACGTTCAGGAACCCAAGACCTACGAAGTGCGCACTTACGGGTGCCAGATGAACGTGCACGACTCCGAACGGCTCTCCGGGCTCCTCGAGGGCGCCGGCTACGTGCGTGCGCCCGAGGGTTCGGACGGCGACGCCGACGTGGTCGTCTTCAACACCTGCGCCGTCCGGGAGAACGCCGACAACCGCCTTTACGGCAACCTCGGCCGCCTCGCCCCGATGAAGTCGAAGCGCCCCGGGATGCAGATCGCCGTCGGTGGCTGCCTGGCCCAGAAGGACCGCGACACCATCGTGAAGAAGGCGCCCTGGGTGGACGTCGTCTTCGGGACGCACAACATCGGCAAGCTGCCGGTCCTCCTGGAGCGCGCCCGCGTCCAGGAAGAGGCCCAGGTCGAGATCGCCGAGTCGCTGGAGGCGTTCCCTTCGACGCTGCCCACTCGGCGTGAGAGCGCGTACGCCGCCTGGGTCTCCATCTCCGTCGGCTGCAACAACACCTGCACCTTCTGCATCGTCCCGGCGCTGCGCGGCAAGGAGAAGGACCGCAGGACGGGCGACATCCTGGCCGAGATCGAGGCGCTGGTCGGCGAGGGCGTCTCCGAGATCACGCTGCTCGGACAGAACGTGAACGCCTATGGGAGCGACATCGGCGACCGCGAGGCCTTCAGCAAGCTGCTGCGGGCGTGCGGGCAGATCGAGGGACTGGAGCGCGTCCGCTTCACCTCCCCGCACCCGCGCGACTTCACGGACGACGTGATCGCCGCGATGGCGGAGACCCCGAACGTGATGCCGCAGCTGCACATGCCGCTCCAGTCCGGCTCGGACACCGTGCTGAAGGCGATGCGCCGCTCGTACCGCCAGGACCGCTACCTGGGGATCATCGAGAAGGTGCGCGCGGCCATCCCGCACGCGGCGATCACCACCGACATCATCGTGGGCTTCCCCGGCGAGACCGAGGAGGACTTCGAGCAGACCATGCACGTGGTCCGCGAGGCCCGGTTCACCCAGGCGTTCACCTTCCAGTACTCCAAGCGCCCCGGAACGCCGGCGGCCACCATGGAGGGGCAGATCCCCAAGGAGGTCGTCCAGGCACGCTACGAGCGTCTCGTCGCGCTCCAGGAGGAGATCTCCTGGGACGAGAACAAGAAGCAGGTCGGCCGCACCCTGGAGCTGATGGTCGCCGAGGGCGAGGGCCGCAAGGACGGCGCCACCCACCGGCTCTCCGGCCGCGCCGCCGACAACCGCCTGGTCCACTTCACCAAGCCGGACGAAGAGGTGCGCCCCGGCGACGTGGTCACCGTCGAGATCACGTACGCCGCCCCGCACCACCTGCTCGCCGAGGGGCAGGTCCTGAACGTGCGCCGCACGCGCGCGGGGGACGCCTGGGAGAAGCGCACCGCCGCCGAGGCCGCGAAGCCGGCAGGTGTCATGCTCGGGCTGCCGAAGATCGGCGTGCCCGCACCGCTCCCGGTCGCCACGGGCAGCGGCTGCGGCTGCGACTGAACCGGCCTGACCGGGGCCGGGGCGACCCGGCCTGACCGGAGTCAGGCCGACCCCGGTCCGATCAGGGTCGGCCGCTCCGACGTGACCGGGACGAGCCCACCCAGGCCTGACCGGGACGAGCCGACCCAGGCCTGGCCGGGACGAGCCGACCCAGGCCTGGCCGGGACGAGCCCACCCAGGCCTGACCGGGACGAGCCCACCCAGGCCTGACCGGGACGAGCCCACCCAGGCCTGACCCAGGGACTGTCCCGGACCGACCGGAGGCGGGGGCTGACGCGAGCCCCGGACCCGCGGGCGGGCTCGTCGGCGAGGGTTCACCCGGCTGCACGCGCACGCGCCCCTTCCTGCTCACGGGCTGGAAGGCGACTCGGGGCTGATCACCCACCGAGCGCGTTACGCTGCGGATCATGCTTGTAGCCGCCGCAGTCTGCCCCTGCCCTCCGCTGCTCGTCCCCGACGTCGCCGCCGCCGCGGCCCCCGAGCTGGACGCCGCGCGCGCCGCGTGCACCGACGCGGTGGGACTGCTGGCCGCTTCCCGTCCCGACCTGCTGGTCGTCGTGGGGCCCGCCGACGAGTCCGGGCGTGGGACGTTCCCGCAAGGGGCACCTGGCTCCTTCCGTGGGTTCGGCGTCGATCTCGACGTGCACCTCGGGGGAGAGGGGCCCGCCCCGGCCGCGGCGGAGCGTGGGCTGCCGCCGTCGCTGGCCGTCGCCGCGTGGCTGCTGGAGCGGACGGACTGGTCCGACGCCCCCGTCGAGGGACTCGGCGTGGGCGAACCCCTCGCGGCCGAGCGCTGCGTCCGGGCCGGGCAGGCGATCGCCGGACGGGCCGAGCGGGTGGCGCTGCTGGTGATGGGCGACGCCAGCGCGTGCCGGACGCTCAAGGCGCCGGGCTATCTCGACGAGCGTGCGGAAGCCTTCGACGCCGAGGTCGCCCGGGCGCTGGGAGCGGCGGACCTGGCGGCGCTGAAGGCGCTGGACAGCGAGCTTGCGTACGAGCTGAAGGCCTCGGGCCGAGCCGCCTGGCAGGTCCTCGCGGGCGCCGCCGAGGGCGCGGGGCTGGGCGGCGCCCTGCTCTACGACGACGCTCCCTACGGAGTGGGATACCTGGTCGCGGCCTGGTCGTAGCGGACCTGCCGGTGCGCGCGAGCCGGCCGGGTGGGCCGGGCGTGAAAACGGCGGACGGCCGGGAGCCTGGTGCGCTCCGCGGCCGTCCGCCGATATGCGGTGCTGTTCAGGATGCCGGAGGCGGGGACGGCGCGTCCGGCGGGGGCGTGGGCCCGCCACTGTCCTTGTGCGCGAGTCGGTCCATGGCACCCTTCGCCTTGTCCGTGCCCGTGTGGATCTTGTCGCTGTACTTGTGCTTGGTCTTCTCGTCGACCACCTTCGCGGCCTTGTCCAGACCGTCGGTGACCTTGCCCCCGTGCTGCTGCGCGAGGTCCGAGACCTTGTCCTTCGCAGGCGCCAGCTTGGACTTCAATGTCTCCAGGAGACTCATGGTTCCCCTTCTCTCGCGGGACAGTTACTTGCGGGCGCCCTCACCGGCCTCGTTGTCCGCGGCCTTGTCGGCCGTCTGCTGCTGAGGAATCTCCACGTCCTCCTCGGCGGCGGTCGCCGCGGGCTTCTCCGCGGTGGCCGGTCCTCCGGTCTCGGACGATGCCTTCGCCTCCTCCGCCGTCTCCGCCGCGGCGTCGGCCCGGCGCGGGCCGGTCTGCACCTCGGCGGTCGACGCCTCCTCCGTGGCCTTCGACTTCCGGAGAAGCCGTGCAAAAACGCCCATATCCACTCCATACGTTACTCGTGAGGGCGAAATCCCGCGTCACCCGGTGCGTCCCATTGCGTCGCCCGGGTCACCGGTCCTCGAAAACCGGCGGCTGGAACCTCGCAACAGGCAACGACGCCGGACCCGTGGCGTCACGTAGCTCGTTGGAGGAGAGTCCGGGAGGTTTGCGAGACTGGTGCGGTGAGTAGCGCACCCCCCGCCCCCAGGGTCATCGCCGTCGTAGGACCGACCGCGGCAGGAAAGTCTGATCTGGGCGTTTTCCTCGCCCGGCGCCTCGGAGGCGAGGTCGTCAACGCCGACTCGATGCAGTTGTATCGAGGGATGGACATCGGCACCGCCAAGCTGACGCCCGAGGAGCGCGACGGCGTCCCGCATCACCTCCTGGACATCTGGGACGTCACGGTCACGGCCAGCGTCGCCGAGTACCAGCGGCTCGCCCGCACCCGTATCGACTCCCTCCTCGCCGAAGGCCGCTGGCCGATCCTGGTCGGGGGTTCCGGCCTGTACGTCCGGGGAGCCGTCGACAACCTCGAGTTCCCCGGCACCGACCCCGAGGTGCGGGCCCGCCTGGAGGAGGAGCTCGGCCTGCGCGGATCGGGCGCCCTGCACGCCCGTCTGGCCGCGGCCGACCCCGAGGCCGGCCGCGCGATCCTGCCCAGCAACGGCCGGCGCATCGTCCGCGCCCTCGAAGTCATCGAGATCACCGGGAAGCCCTTCACCGCCAACCTGCCGGGTCATGACTCCGTCTACGACACCCTCCAGATCGGCGTCGACGTGGCGCGCCCCGAGCTCGACGACCGCATCGCCCGCCGGGTCGACCGCATGTGGGACGCGGGGCTCGTCGAAGAGGTGCGCACGCTGGAGGAGCAGGGCCTGCGTGAGGGGCGCACGGCGTCGCGTGCGCTCGGATACCAGCAGGTGCTGGCGGCTCTCGCGGGCGAATGCACCGAGGAAGAGGCGCGCGCGGAGACCGTGCGCGCCACCAAACGCTTCGCGCGCCGACAGGATTCCTGGTTCCGTCGCGACCCCCGGGTGCACTGGCTCAGCGGCGCTGCGGCGGATCTCACAGAACTCCCGGAACTCGCACTGGCGTTGGTCGAACGACCGGTTACAGCCTGATCACGTCATGGCATCGGGACGCTCCGGCCGTCATCGCGGCCTCCGGCGCCGTGCCATCATCGAGCTTCGATCGACCAGTGAAGTCCGAGTTGGGAGGGCGCGTGGCGATGGAGGCCGGCCCTCGCGACACAGCACGAGACACCGAGCACGGCGCCGATCCGGACGGAGACCGTCCGGGCATCGGCCCCGATGGAGATCGTCTGAGCATCGACCCGGACGGAGACCGTCTGAACCCCGAGCCGGGCGCGGAGCGACTGAGCTCCGACGGTCCCGAGGACACCCCGGGCGGTGTGACCGCCGACGGGCCCGGGCTCGACGAGATGTCCCCGGGACCCGAGGTCGAGGTCGAGCTGCGCCCGCAGCGCAGGCTGCGCATCTGGCAGCTCGCGCCCATCGTGGGGCTGGCCGCGACCGGCTCGCTGATGTTCGCCTTCCCGTTGGCCTTCGAGTTCGGTGACGGCGGAGCCGTCGTCGCCATGCTCGGCCTGCTGATCTGCTCGTGCGCCGCGGGCTGGGGCATGATGGCCGCCCGCCGCGTCGGCTACACCTGGCCGGGCTTCCCGCCGCGGGGCTCCGGCCGCCGCCCGGACTGGCGCGTGGCGATCGCGTACATGGTGGTCGTCGCCGCGGTGGCGGTGCTCGCCGTGTGGCGTGTGGCGCGGCTGCGCTGACCCCGCCGTCGCCCGTGCCGACGGGCCCCGCGGCGGCGGGAGTGTCGTGCCGACCCCGTACGATCGAGGAATGAGCACGCGGATCGCCTTCCTCAAGGGCCACGGGACCGAGAACGACTTCGTGATCATCCCGGACCCGGAGAACGCCATCGACCTGCCTCCGGCCGCCGTCGCCGCCCTGTGCGACCGGCGCGCGGGCATCGGCGGCGACGGTCTGCTGCACGTGGTCAGGTCCGCCGCGCATCCCGAGGCCAGGGCGATGGCCACCGAGGCGGAGTGGTTCATGGACTACCGCAATGGCGACGGCTCGACCGTCGAGATGTGCGGCAACGGCGTGCGGGTCTTCGCGCGCTACCTCCAGCGTGCCGGACACGTGGCCGAAGGGGACATCGCGGTCGCCACGCGCGGGGGCGTGAAGACCGTGCACCTGGCCAAGGACGGGGACGTCACGGTCGGCATGGGCAAGGCACTCCTCCCCGAAGGCGACGTGACCGTCCGGGTCGACGAGCGCAGCTGGCCCGCCCGCAACGTGAACATGGGCAATCCGCACGCGGTCGCCTTCGTGGACGACCTCGCGCACGCCGGCAATCTGTTCACGCCCCCGCCGTTCAGCCCGGCGTCGGCCTACCCGGACGGGGTCAATGTCGAGTTCGTGGTCGACCGCGGACCGCGCCACGTGGCCCTGCGGGTGCACGAGCGCGGCGTCGGGGAGACCCGCTCGTGCGGCACGGGCGCGTGCGCGGTGGCCGTCGCCACGGCGCGCCGCGACGGCGCCGACCCGGCCGTGACGGGCACGCCCGCGACGTACACCGTCGACGTGCCCGGCGGGCGCCTGGTCATCACCGAGCGCCCGGACGGCGAGATCGAGATGACGGGGCCCGCGGTGATCGTCGCCGAGGGCGAGATCGACGCGGAATGGCTGGCCGCCGCGCAGGGCTGAGCCCCCGCGGCATCCCGTCCGGCGAACCGCCCGGCCTTCAGCCGCACCACACGGCACCGCGGTGCGATGCACGCACCGCACCGCACCGCCCCGTTCCGGCCGGGCCGCACGGTTCTGGTCGGGATCATGCGGCGCGGCGGCGCAGTGCATGGCATCGGCCCGTTCCGGCCGGGCCGCACGAGTCCGGCCGGGACCACACGGCACCGGACCGCGCCGCACGGCACCGGACCGTGCCGCTCCGGTCGAGGTGTCGTTCCCCGCTCTCTCCCCAACCAAAGATCGAAACCGTAAACCCCCGATCCATCGCTCGAATGGGTGATCCGTTTCACGCTCGGCGAGAGGCGGTCAGTCGAGCGTGATGGGCTCGGTAGCATCAAGCACCGGCCCGGACGGGGGATCGAGGCAATCCCCTGAGCCGTGTTCGCCATGGGGCACCCGTCCGCCGGTCTACGCAGCCGGAGGTGCCCATGAGTGCGGAGGCGACGAATCCCGCGACGCCAGGTCCTGCGACGCCCGCCCCCAAGGTCTCGGCCTCGCTGGAGCAGGCGGTCCCCGCGGCACACCGCAGGAAGAGCCGTCCGCGGATCGACCTGCGCCGCCTCGGCAGGGCCGCGCTGCTGGGCCCGGCGGCCCGCGACCGGCTGCCCGACGCCATCGGCCATGTCGCCGACGCGCACCGCGCCCACCACCCCGACGCGGACCTCGAGGCCCTGCGCCGCGCGTACGTGCTGGCCGAGTCCTCGCACCGGGGCCAGATGCGCAAGAGCGGCGAGCCGTACATCACGCACCCCCTCGCGGTGACCCTGATCCTCGCCGAACTCGGCGCGGAGACCACGACGTTGACCGCCTCCCTGCTCCACGACACCGTCGAAGACACGGAAGTGACGCTCGATCAGGTGCGGGAGGAGTTCGGGGAGGAGGTCCGCTACCTGGTCGACGGCGTCACCAAACTGGAGAAGGTCGACTACGGCGCCGCCGCCGAGCCCGAGACCTTCCGCAAGATGCTCGTCGCGACCGGCAACGACGTCCGCGTGATGTCGATCAAACTCGCCGACCGGCTGCACAACATGAGGACCCTCGGCGTCATGCGCCCCGAGAAACAGGCGCGGATCGCCAAGGTGACCAGGGACGTGCTGATCCCGCTCGCCGAACGGCTCGGCGTCCAGGTGCTGAAGACCGAGCTGGAGGACCTCGTCTTCGCGATCCTGCACCCCGAGGAGTACGAGCGCACCCGGGAGCTGATCGCCGAGAACGCGGCGCGCGCCGGCGACCCGCTCGCGGAGATCGCCGACGAGGCCCGCGCGGTCCTGCGCGACGCGGGCATCCAGGCCGAAGTCCTCGTGAGGCCACGGCATTTCGTCTCCGTGCACCGGGTGTCGCGCAAGCGCGGACCGATGCGCGGCGCCGACTTCGGGCGGCTCCTGGTGCTGGTGAACGAGGACGCGGACTGCTACGGCGTCCTGGGCGAACTGCACACCTGTCTCACCCCGGTGGTCTCGGAGTTCAAGGACTTCATCGCCGTCCCCAAGTTCAACCTCTACCAGTCGCTGCACACGGCGGTGGCGCGCGGGGACGGGGAGGTGGCCGAAGTCCTCATCCGCACCCACCAGATGCACAAGGTCGCCGAGGCCGGAGTCATCGCGCTCGGCAGCCCCTACGCCACGCCGTCGGAGGACCAGGCCGACGGCGACGGCGAACGGCCCGACGGCGAGCGCGCCGACCCGACCCGCCCCGGCTGGCTGTCCCGGCTCCTCGACTGGCAACAGGGTGCCCCGGATCCGGACACCTTCTGGTCCACCCTGCGCGAGGATCTCGCCCAGGACCGCGAGATCACCGTCTTCCGAGCCGACGGCGGCTCGCTGGGCCTCCCCGAGGGAGCCAGCTGCGTGGACGCGGCGTACGCGCAGTACGGCGAGGACGCCCACGCCTGCATCGGCGCCCGCGTCAACGGCCGTCTGGCGACGCTGAGTACGGTCCTCAGGGACGGCGACACCGTGCAGCTCCTGATGGGCCAGGACCCGGCCTCCGAGCCGTCCAGGGAGTGGCTGGAGCACGCGCACACGCCCGCCGCGCGGATCGCCATCCAGCGCTGGCTGGCCGCGCACCCCTCACCCGCCGCCGACCCGTCGTCCGAGGATTCCGGGGCACCCGAGGCCGCCCGCCGCCCGGCCGTCGAGGCCCCCGCCGAGCGTCCCGTCCAGGACACGCCCGCGGAACGGCCCGCCGCCAGCGCCGTCGTCGACCAACCGGGCGCGTCCGTACGCCTCGCCGGATGCTGTACGCCCGTACCGCCCGACGAGGTGACCGGCTTCGCCGTGCGCGGGGGAGTGGTGACCGTCCACCGGGTGGAGTGCGCCGGGGCGACGCGCATGAAGAGCGGGGGACGTGCGGAGATCGGCGTGCGCTGGGGGGACACCACCGAATGCCGCGTCACCCTGGTCGCCGAGTCCTTCGGCCGGCCCCACCTGCTCGCCGACCTCACCGAGGCCATCGCCCTGGAGGGCGTCGCCATCGTCTCGGCCACCGTCGAACCCCCCAGCCAGCAGCGCGTGCGCCACACGTACACGCTCCAACTTCCGGACGCGGCGCGCCTGCCCCGCCTGATGCGGGCCATGCGGAACGTGCCGGGGGTGTACGACGTGAGCCGCGCGCAGCACCAGGCGGCAGCCCCGCAATAGGCCGCCGCGCCGACCCGTTCGGGTGGGCCGGGCGCGCGCCGTCACCGTGTGGCGCGTGGGCGCTGGTAGCGGTGTTTCATGCTGCGCAACATCCGCCCCAGGATTCCCCGTCCCCCGACCCGCCGCATCAGGGCCGCCCTGCTCGCCTCGGCCGTCTCCGTCTGCCTGATCGCCGCGAGCGCCCCCTCGCCGGCGACCCCTCTCGGGATCGGCGACAGCCTCTTCCCGCACCTGGGCAACCCGGGATACGACGTCCAGTCGTACGACCTCGCGTTCACCTATCCCGGAGCCAACGACAAGCCGCTCGCGGCCGTCACCACCATCGACGCCCTCACGTCCTCCCGGCTGGAACGCATCAACCTCGACTACGCCCACGGCAAGGTGCAATCGGTCGAGGTCAACGGGAAGCGCGCGGCATACACGACCGCCGGGCAGGACCTCGTCGTCACGCCCGCGAAGCCGCTGCCGCTGGGCAGCCGGATGCACGTCGTCGTGCATCACACGAGCGACCCGGTCACGGCCGAGGACCAGGACGGCGGCTGGGTCCGCACCAAGGACGGGCTCGCCATGGCCAACCAGGCCGACGCCGCCCACCTCGTCTTCCCGTGCAACGACCACCCCTCCGACAAGGCGATGTTCACCTTCCACGTCACGGCGCCCGACGGGTACACGGCCGTGGCGAACGGCCTGCCCGCGGGAGCCGACCGCTCCCGCCGGTCCACCACCTGGACGTACCGCACCCGGCACCCCATGGCCACCGAGCTGGCGCAGGTCTCCATCGGCCGGTCCTCCGTGCTGCACCGGAGCGGGCCGCACGGTCTGCCCGTACGGGACGTCGTGCCCGCCAAGGATGCCAAGAAGCTCGAACCCTGGCTGAAGAAGACCCCCGACCAGATCGCCTGGATGGAGGGCAAGGTCGGCCGGTACCCCTTCGAGACGTACGGGCTGCTCATGGCCGAGGCGCAGACCGGCTTCGAGCTGGAGACACAGACGCTCTCCCTGTTCGAGAAGGGGCTGTTCACGGAGCCCGCGTACCCGAAGTGGTACGTCGAGTCGATCATGGTGCACGAGCTGTCGCACCAGTGGTTCGGCGACAGCGTCAGCCCGCGCGCCTGGTCCGACCTGTGGCTCAACGAGGGACACGCCACCTGGTACGAGGCCCTGTACGCGGAGGAGAAGGCGCACAAGCCGATGGAGGAGCGGATGCGGGCGGCGTACCGCGCGTCCGACTCCTGGCGCGACGCCGGAGGCCCGCCCGCAGCACCGAAGAAGCCCGCCCCCGGCCAGAAGATCAGCATCTTCCGGCCGAGCGTCTACGACGGAGCGGCACTCGTCCTGTACGCGCTGCGCGAGAAGATCGGGCGCTCCGCCTTCGAGCGCCTGGAGCGGACCTGGGTGAGCGTCCACCGCGACGACGTCGCCTCGACGGACGACTTCGTGACCCTCGCGACCGCCGTCGCCGGCCGTGACCTGAGCGGGTTCTTCAAAGCATGGCTGTACGACACGAAGACCCCGCCGATGCCGGGGCACGAGGACTGGAAGAGCGACCCGCCGAAGGCGCGCAAGGGTGCCTGATAACTCGCGTGACGAGACGGGCCGTCCCGTGCGACCATCTTCGAGTCGCCGGCCCGGCCCCTTGGGGGTTCGCCCGGCGGAATCCGGGAATCTCCCGGTGGCCGGGGACGTTCTCCCCTATGACGGACGACGTCCGCCGAACAAGTGTTCCCATCGACGTAAGGATCCAATGACCTCCTCTTCTTCCCCTTCCCAGGACGCGCAGAGCTTCGCGCAGAACTACCCCGAAGGTCTTCGGGCCGATGCCCTGATGGAAGAGGACGTCGCCTGGAGCCACGAGATCGACGGAGAGCGGGACGGCGAGCAGTTCGACCGCTCCGAGCGCGCGGCACTGCGCCGCGTTGCGGGCCTCTCCACCGAGCTGGAGGACGTCACCGAGGTCGAGTACCGGCAGCTCCGCCTGGAGCGCGTCGTACTCGTCGGCGTCTGGACCACGGGGACCATTCAGGACGCGGACAACTCGCTCGCCGAGCTGGCCGCCCTCGCGGAGACCGCGGGAGCGCTCGTGCTCGACGGCGTCGTCCAGCGCCGCGACAAGCCCGACGCGGCCACGTACATCGGTTCCGGCAAGGCCTACGAGCTGCGCGACATCGTCGTGGAGACCGGTGCCGACACCGTGATCTGCGACGGTGAGCTGAGCCCCGGCCAGCTGATCCACCTCGAGGACGTCGTCAAGGTCAAGGTCATCGACCGTACGGCCCTGATCCTCGACATCTTCGCCCAGCACGCCAAGTCCCGAGAGGGCAAGGCACAGGTCGCGCTCGCGCAGATGCAGTACATGCTGCCGCGACTGCGAGGCTGGGGTCAGTCGCTGTCCCGTCAGATGGGCGGCGGCAAGGGCGGCGGCCTCGCCACCCGTGGTCCCGGTGAGACCAAGATCGAGACGGACCGCCGCCGTATCCGCGAGAAGATGGCGAAGATGCGCCGGGAGATCGCGGACATGAAGACCGGCCGCGAGATCAAGCGTCAGGAGCGCCGCCGCAACAAGGTGCCCTCCGTGGCCATCGCCGGTTACACCAACGCCGGCAAGTCCTCGCTGCTCAACCGCCTCACGGGCGCGGGCGTCCTGGTCGAGAACGCGCTGTTCGCGACCCTGGACCCGACCGTGCGCCGCGCGGAGACCCCGAGCGGCCGGCTGTACACGCTGGCCGACACGGTCGGCTTCGTACGGCACCTGCCGCACCACCTGGTCGAGGCGTTCCGCTCCACCATGGAGGAGGTCGGCGACTCCGACCTGATCCTGCACGTGGTGGACGGTTCGCACCCCGCGCCGGAGGAGCAGCTGGCCGCCGTGCGCGAGGTCATCCGCGACGTCGGCGCCACCGATGTGCCGGAGATCGTGGTGATCAACAAGGCGGACGCGGCGGACCCGCTGGTGCTCCAGCGGCTGATGCGGATCGAGAAGCGCTCCATCGCGGTCTCGGCCCGCACCGGTCAGGGCATCGACGAACTGCTCGCGCTCATCGACAACGATCTGCCGCGCCCCTCGGTCGAGATCGAGGTGCTCGTGCCGTACACGCACGGCAAGCTGGTCGCCCGCGCGCACACCGAGGGCGAGGTGATCTCCGAGGAGCACACCCCGGAGGGCACGCTGCTCAAGGCGCGCGTGCACGAGGAACTGGCGGCGGACCTCGCGCCGTACGTTCCGGCACCGGCGCTGTAGTCGCACTCCGGGCTCCGTGACGCCGGAGACCGACGAGCAAGAAGGCCCGCCCCCTCTCGCAGGGGGCGGGCCTTCGTCGTTCCCGGTGTGTGCGGTGCTGCCGGTGACGGTGCGGTGCCCGCCGGCGTCGCGTGCGACGGCGGTTCCACCGGCATTGCGTGACGAAGTGGTCCGCCGGCGCCGTGTGCCGTGGTGGTCCGCCGGCGCCGCGCGTGACGGGTGCCCTACTGGCCGCCGTACTCCTCGCTCATGCTCTGGTAGAGCGCCTCGGCGCCCTTGCCGAGCTGCGGGCCCGCCAGCCAGGTGTTGTCGGACGGGCCGATCGACGTGTTGGAGACGAGCCTCGTCTCGCCGTCGACCACGCGGAACCAGCCGCCGCCGGAGGAACCGCCGGTCATCGTGCACCCGATCCGGTACATCGTCGGGAGCGCGGGGTCGAGCGAGAGGCGGCCCGGCCGGTCGACGCACTTGAACATGTCGAGACCGTTGTACGGCGGTGCGGCCGGGTAGCCCCAGGCCCCCATCGCGTCGACGTCCTGGGCGGACGGTGCGGAAAAGTCCACCGCCAGGGCGTTGCCGACGGTCTCCTCCAGGGACTTGCTCCCCTGCTCCGGCTTCACGTGCAGCACGGCGTAGTCGTACGGCGCGCCCGCGCCGCCCGTCTCGTCACCGCCCGAGATCCACTGGTTCGACGTGGAGGCCCAGTCCGCCCACCACTGGCCGTAGGGCGCGATCTCCGAGGCCGTGGCGCTGCCCAGCTCGGACTCGGACTTGCCCTGGTCGTTGTACGAGGGCACGAAGGCGATGTTGCGGTACCAGCCGCCGCTGCCGCCGGCGTGCACACAGTGCCCGGCGGTCCACACGAGATTGGACTTGCCCGGGTGGTTCACGTCCTTGATGACCGTGCCCGAGCAGACCATCGAGCCCTCGGGGGAGTCGAAGAACACCTTGCCGACCGGGGCGGCGTACTCGTGGTACGGAGTCTTCTCGGCCTTGGCGTCGACGGGTGCCGGGTCGGGGTCGCTGACGCCCTGGTCGGCGGCCGCGTCCTTCGCGGAGATCGTCTTGTCGGGGTCCTTGGCCGACTTCATCCGCTCGGGCTTCCACAGCCCGTCGATCACCGGGTTGACGAAGTCCTTGGCCTCACTGAGCCACTTGTCCTTGTCCCAGTTCTTCCAGCCGCCGTTCTCCCACTGGTCGACATCGATGCCGTGTTCCTTGAGCCGGTCCCTGATGTCACCCGGGATCTTGATCTTGTCGTCGCCGCCCTGGCTGACGGGCGTGCTCGGTTTGTCACTCGCCTTGTCGTCACCGGACTCGCAGGCGGTGGCGGTGAGCGCCAGGGCCGCGACGAGTCCGGTGACGGCGAGCAGACGCCTTCGCCGGTGAGTGGAACGCATGGTGCTGAAACCCCCGTTGGAGCTGATGTGTCATGTGCTGGTCAGGTGTGGGGTGGCCGTGCGCGTAACCCGCCCGACGCGACACCCCACTGTGCCCGTGCGGCCGGGGACGAACGGCGGTGAGCCGGTGAAGTTCCCGTGAGCCGGCCCACCGCCGTCCGTCCGAGTGCCGCTACGTCCTTCGCGTCACTGCCCGGCGAACTTCTCGCTCACCGAGTTGTACACACCCTTGGCCACACTGCCCAGGCGCGGGCCCGCCAGCCAACCGAACTTGACCGGGCCGATCGAGGTGTTGGACACCAACGCCGGCTTGCCGTCCGATCCCGCGGCCACCCAGCCGCCGCCGGACGAGCCACCCGTCATGGTGCAGCCGATGCGGTACATCGTCGGGTCGGCCTGCGCGACCGACAGCCGCCCCGGCTTGTCCGTGCACTGGAACAGCTTCTGACCGTCGAACGGAGCCGCCGCCGGGTAGCCCGTCGCCGTGATGCTCGACACCTTCGGCACGGCCGGAGCGTTGAAGTTCACCGGGAGCGCGGAACCGACGGTCTCCTCAAGGGACTTGCCGTCGCTGCCCTTCTCCGGCGTCACATGGAGCACGGCGAAGTCGTACGGGGCACCCTGGCCGCCCGTGGAGCCACCCTGCTCGATCCACTGGTCCGAGGTCTGCGCCCAGTCGCTCCACCACACGCCGTACGGCGCGACCTGCTGCCGGCCGGCCTTCTCCAACTGCGCGGACGTCATCCCCGAGTCGTTGTACGAGGGCACGAAGGCGATGTTGCGGTACCAGCCGCCCTTCTTGCCGGCGTGCACGCAGTGGCCCGCGGTCCACACGAGATTGGACTTGCCCGGATGCGCCGGGTCCTCGACCACCGTCGCCGAGCAGACCATCGTGCCCTCGGGGGAGTCGAAGAACACCTTGCCGGCCACCGGCACGCTGCCGTGGTACACGGGCTTCACGGCCTGGGCCGTCACGGGAGCGGGGGTCGGGTCGGTGACACCCTGGTCACCGGAGAGGTCGCTGTCGTCGACGCCCTTGTCCTTGTCGGGGTCGTCGGCCCCACGCATCCGGTCCGGGTCCCACAGACCCTTGATGATCGGGTTGATGTAGTCGTCCGCCTCGCGCAGCCAGTCGTCCTTGTCCCAGTTCTTCCAGGCGCCGTTCTTCCACTTGTCGACATCGATGCCGTGCTCTTTGAGCTTGTTCTTGATGTCGTCCGGAATCTTGATCTTGTCGTCGCCGCCCTGGGTCGCGGCCGCGCTGGGCTCGCCACCTGCCTTGTCGTCCCCCGAGTTGCAGGCGGTGGCGGTCAGTGCCAGCGCCGCGGTGAGGCCGATCGCGGCCAGCACGGGGGAGGTTCTGCGGCGCGCGCCCCTCCCTCGACGGGCGGCGAAGGGCGGACGTATGGATCGCATGGTGTAACTCCCCCTGGACGTCAGAGAACTGTGCGCTGCTGGTGCGGTGCGTACGTCGTCGTGTCCGTCGTACGCGTGCGTACGTGCGGCTTCGTACGGATCGGCCGAACCGGAGCCCCGGTTCGGGACCTCGGGGAGCCGATCGACCTTGATCGTTCGATAAGGCTGAACGGCACCACACCTTATGCGGTCGCTGTGGGGGACATCCGACGGAACGGCAACGGTTCCGTCACGGCAAGGATCTTCGACTCACCCGCTTCCCCGGACGCGCCGCGTCGTTGATACGTACGGGGGGCCTGCCGCCTGTGTTCAGAACCCCTCGCCAACTCGCCTGTGGACAGCGGGAGGACCTGTACCAGTGGCCGTGACCGAGTCTGCGGTGGTGCCGGTGGGAGCGACTGGGCCGTCCGAGGGGAAGCGGGCCGGTGTGCCCGGAACCTCCGACACGGCGCCCGAAGCTGTTCCCGGAGCGTCCGAGGGGGCGCGCGCGGCGCACGAGGGGATTCTGCGGCGCCAATCGGCGCGCGAGTCGGCGGCCCGCACCTATGCGCGTGCCTTGCCGATCGTTCCCGTGAGGGCCCGCGGCCTGACCATCGAAGGCGCCGACGGACGCCGATACCTCGACTGCCTCTCCGGCGCGGGCACCCTGGCCCTGGGGCACAACCATCCGGTGGTCCTGGAGGCGATCAGAAAGGTCCTCGACTCAGGGGCCCCGCTGCATGTCCTCGACCTCGCCACCCCGGTGAAGGACGCGTTCACCACGGAGCTGTTCCGCACACTGCCCCGCGAGTTCGCCGACCGTGCCCGGGTGCAGTTCTGCGGACCGGCCGGGACGGACGCGGTCGAGGCGGCCTTCAAACTGGTGCGCACGGCGACCGGCCGGGCGGGCATGCTCGCCTTCACCGGCGCCTACCACGGGATGACCGCGGGGGCGCTCGAAGCATCCGGGGGCGCGACCGACGTACGTGTCGCACGCCTGCCGTATCCGCAGGACTACCGCTGCCCGTTCGGTGTCGGCGGCGACCACGGCGCCGAACTCGCCGCGCGCTGGACCGAGTCCGTGCTCGACGACTCCAAGTCGGGCGTACCGCATCCCGCCGGGATGATCCTCGAACCCGTCCAGGGCGAGGGCGGGGTGATTCCCGCGCCCGACGGCTGGATGCGGCGAATGCGCGAGATCACGGCGGCACGGTCCATCCCTCTGATCGCTGACGAGGTCCAGACCGGAGTGGGCCGCACCGGCACCTTCTGGGCCGTGGAGCACAGCGGGATCACGCCCGACGTGATGGTGCTGTCCAAGGCCATCGGCGGCAGCCTGCCGCTGGCCGTGATCGTCTACCGCGACGAACTCGACGTCTGGCAACCGGGCGCCCACGCCGGCACGTTCCGCGGCAACCAACTCGCCATGGCCGCGGGTGCGGCGACCCTCGCCCACGTCCGCGAGAACGGTCTCGCCGAGCGCGCGGGCACCGTGGGAGCTCACATGCTGGCCCAACTGCGCGTGCTCGCCGATGACTTCCCCTGCGTCGGCGACGTGCGCGGCCGGGGCCTGATGATCGGCGTCGAACTCGTGCACCCCGAAGCGGCCCCGGACACCGTAGGAGGCCCCCGGCCCGCCGCACCCCAACTCGCCGCCGCCGTCCAGCGGGAGTGTCTGCGCCGAGGGCTCATCGTCGAGCTGGGCGGTCGCCACTCCAGCGTGGTGCGCCTCCTTCCTCCCCTCACCATCAGCGACGAACAGGTCACCGCGGTCCTCGACCGCCTCGCCGACGCCGTGGCAGCCGTCGTGCGAGGGGACCTGGGGCAGGGTGCGGTCCGCGCACCCATCGGCGGTCGCCGAGACGAGGAGGGACCACCCGGCGACGCATGCGGTCCGCCGGGCGTGTGCCCGCCACGCATGGAGGGCATGCCGCGCGACGAGGGCGTGGGGCGGTGGCGGAGCCCATAGTGGGCGGGGGCGGCGGGAAGTGCTCGGCGGGGCCGGGACCGGGGCGCGGGAGCGGGCGGTGCGTCCAGGGCGCCCGGTGCGACGGGTGTGTCCGGAGCATGCGGCGGGCGCGGGCGGGTCGGTCGAACCGGCAGGGCCTGACGAACCGGCAGAGCAGGCTGGGCAGCCCGTCCCGCGCTGACGCGGTCCGCCCGTCCCGCCTCGACGCGGTCCGCCCGTCCCGCCCTCGCCTGGGTCGCCCGGCCTACCCGTCCGTGGGGTGCTCGGCCCGCCATGGCGTGGGGTGCGCGTCCCAGTCAGACGTCGGGCGTCCGGTCCAGTCGGCGCTGGAGCACTCGCTCCGGTCGGTCGGTGGAGTGTTCGCGGTGCGGCGGGCGAAGCGTGGTGGGACGGCAGTGGGGCAGCAGTGGGGCGGGGCCCGCGCCCATCGTCCGAACTCGGGGTCCGAGCACGAAGGCCGAGTGCCCTTACTAGCCCGGGCGCCGGCCCGACGCCATCACCAGCCCGGCCTGTACGGCCAGCTCGTGCGGGACGACGAGTGGGGCCTGTACGGCCAGCTCGTGCGGGACGACGAGTGGGGCCTGAACGGCCAGCCCGTGCGGGACGACCAGCGGGGCCTGAACGGCCAGCCCGTGCGGGACGACCAGCGGGGCCTGAACGGCCAGCCCGAGCGGGACGACCAGCGGGGCCTGAACGGCCAGCCCGAGCGGGACGACCAGCGGGGCCTGAACGGCCAGCCCGTGCAGGACGACCAGTCCGACCGGAACCTCTGCCTCAGCCTGACCGCGGGCCCAGCCCGGACCACCAGCCCGTCCCGGAGGAGCCGGCCCCGTCCGAACCGGCCAGGAAAGCCGAAAGCCCACCTACCCGTAGCGACCGACTCGTCGCCGCACGAGCCCGAACGACCCCACAAGGAACTCCCGTGAACGCCACCCCCGCACCACACGGCCGCCCCGACAGCAACGAGCGCGCGGTCCGCGGCACACAGACCCCGCCGATGCCAGGAGCCGAAACGGTGCCCCGGCAGAAGGAGGGTGTCAGGGTGTCCGAGCGTCTGCGTGGCGCCACCGCCGATCTGCTGGAACACCCTGACGCGCAGACCGCTGCGCAGGCGGCGGCGGTCGAGAACCTGCTGCGCTGCTGGGTGCGGGAGAACGACTTGGCCGCGCCTGACGACGGCACGCTCCGCATTCCCCTCCCCGGCAGCGGCACGAGCCTCATGGTCCCCGTGCACTACTGGTCCGCCACGGGCTGGCACCGCTTCGGCCTGCCCTGTCTCGCCGGCGCCCCCGAGGGAGCACCGCCCGCGGACGCGGTGACCGTAGCCGCCCTGATCACCCGCGAAACGGCCACGGCGGCCGCGGCAGCCGACGGAACCGGAGCGGCCCGGGGAGCCGAAGGAGAAGGAGCCGGAGCAGCCGGGCGAGCCTCGGGTACCGGATCAGCCGGGCGGGCCGACGGAACCGGAGCAGCTGACGGAACCAGGGAGCCCGGACACGGCACCCGTGCGGAGTACGGCCCCGGCCTCGCGGGAGCCGACCTCGTCGGCCGGGTCGCCGACTCCGTGCACCGTACCGCCGCCTTCATCAGCGACCGCAGACAGCGGCCCGCGGACGCACCCCACCTCTTCCTCGCCGCCGAGCAGGCGCTCCTGCTCGGTCATCCGCTGCACCCCACACCGAAGGGCCGCGAAGGGCTCTCCGAGGCCGAGGCCCGGCTCTACTCGCCCGAACTGCGCGGCTCCTTCCCCCTGCACTGGATGGCGATCGCCCCTTCCGTGCTCGCCACCGACTCGGCATGGACGGAGCGCGGCCGCCCCGTGTCCGCGGAGCAGCTCACCCTGCGACTGGCGGGCGCGGAGCTCCCGCTGCCCGCCGGGTACGCCGCCGCCCTGCCCTTGCACCCCTGGCAGATGCGCGAGGTCCGGCACCGGCGCGAGACCGCCGAACTGATGGACGCCGGCCTGCTCAAGGACCTCGGCGCGCAGGGCGCCCCATGGCACCCCACCTCTTCGGTCCGCACCGTCCACCGCTCCGACGCCCCGGCCATGCTCAAACTGTCCCTGGGCCTGCGCATCACCAACTCCCGCCGTGAGAACCTCCGCAAGGAACTCCACCGCGGAGTGGAGGTCCACCGCCTGCTGCGCGGCGGTCTGTCCGAGCAGTGGCAGGCCGCCCACCCCGGCTTCGACATCGTGCGGGACCCGGCCTGGCTCGCCGTCGACGGCCCGGACGGCAACCCGCTGCCGGGGCTCGACGTCGTGATCCGCCACAACCCCTTCCGCCCGACGGACGACGCCGGCTGCATCGCCGGGCTGGTGTCACCCCGGCCGGCCGTGCTGCCCGGCAGTGGCAGGACGCTCGCGGACCGGCCCTCGATGCGGTCCAGGCTCAGCGAGATCATCACCGGGCTCGCCGGGCGCACCGGTCGTCCCCGCGGCGCCGTCGCCACCGAGTGGTTCCTGCGCTACCTGCACCACGTCGTACGCCCTGTGCTCTGGCTGGACAGCGAGGCGGGCATCGCCCTGGAGGCGCACCAGCAGAACACGCTGCTCCTCCTCGACCCCGAAGGCTGGCCCCGGGGCGGCCGTTACCGCGACAACCAGGGCTACTACTTCCGCGAGTCCCGGCGCGCGGAGCTCGACGCGAGGCTGTCCGGCATCGGCACCCACAGCGACACCTTCGTCTCCGACGAGGTCACCGACGAACGCTTCGCCTACTACCTCGGCATCAACAACGTGTTCGGCCTCATCGGAGCGTTCGGGTCCCAGCACCTCGCCGACGAGAGGCTGTTGCTCGCCGCCTTCCGCCGCTTCCTCGCCGACGTGGTCACCGGACCCGCCCGGCTGCGCACCCCCCTTCCCGCCCGGCTGCTCGAATCACCGGTCCTGCGCTGCAAGGCCAACCTGCTGACCCGACTGCACGGCCTCGACGAGCTCGTCGGGCCCGTCGACACCCAGTCCGTCTACGTCACCATCTCCAACCCCCTTCATTCCTGAGGAACATGTCCCACCCCGTCTCCTGAGAGGAGCGTCGCCGTGCCTCCCACCGACGCGAGCACCGACGCCGACACCGCACCCGCGCCCGTCCCGGGACGGGCCGACGCATCCGTCTATGAATCCGGCACCGAGACGAGTCCGCCCTCGGACTCCGACCTGGGCCCCTGCGTGAGCGCGGACGTCGAGGACACCCTCGACCTGCGCCTCCCCGACGAGCTCCTCGCGTACTTCGCGGAGACAGCCGACGGGCGGGGCGGATCCGTCCCGGGGGCCGTGGACGGAGCCGTAGGAGGCGGGGGCGGTGGCGCAGGCATCGCGCAGGGCGGTGCGACGGAGAGCACTTACGTCGCGTCGGCGGACGACGACCTGCTCGATCGTGTGGGCGGCTGGGGGCCGACCAGCACCCCTGTGGGCGTCTTCCAGCTCGTCCCCGTGCGAGTCGAACGCGACCTGACCCTGATCACCCGCTGGATGAACGACCCGGTCGTGGCCGAATTCTGGAAGCTCGCCGGGCCCGGGGCCGTCACCGAAGAACATCTGCGCCTCCAACTCGACGGCGACGGGCGCAGCGTGCCCTGCCTCGGACTGCTGGACGGCACTCCGATGAGCTACTGGGAGATCTACCGCGCGGATCTCGATCCCCTGGCCCGCCACTACCCCTCCCGACCGCACGACACCGGAATTCACCTCCTCATCGGTGGCGTCGCCCATCGTGGGCGAGGGCTCGGCTCCGCCTTGCTCAGAGCCGTGGCCGACCACGCGCTCGACTGCCGCCCCTCCTGCGCGCGTGTCGTCGCGGAACCCGACCTTCGCAACACCCCCTCCGTCTCCGCCTTCCTGAGCGCCGGCTTCCGCTTCTCCGCCGAGGTCGACCTGCCCGACAAGCGGGCAGCGCTCATGGTCCGAGACCGGGCCCTGCGCGATCTGTTGTAGCGCCGTCACTCTTGGTACACCGCTCGTCCCGTTCCGGTTCCCTGTCGAGGAGTCCCCGTGCCGAATTTCTCCGCAAACCCGGCCTCCGCAGCGACGCCCTCCCTGTACGACCCGCCTGAGCTGCGCGAAGACCGATGGGAGCGGGCCGGCCGCCGGCTGCTCGCCAAGATGATCGGCGAGTTCGCGTACGAGGGGATCATCGAGCCGGAGCCGGAGCCGGAGCCGGAGGCCGCGCCCGCGGCCCAGCTCGGCCACCGGCCAGAGCGCGGCCACGGGCCAGGGCACGGACTGGAGCCCGACGCCGGGCGAGAGCGGGAGCGCGGCGACGTACCGGAGTCCCATGAGCACGAGGCCGAGCCAGGGGAAGGACACCGGGCCGCGACCACCGGCCTACGCAACCCCCACTCCCTCCACTCCCGCTACTCCCTCCCCCTCGACGACCGGGGCACTCTGTCCTTCCGTGCCCGCCGTACCGCGTACGGCAGCTGGCGGGTGGACCCCGACTCACTCACTCTCACGGAGCGGGACGGGGAACCGCGGCCCTTCACCGACCCGATCCGGTTCCTCACCCGTGCCCGCGGGGTGCTGCGACTCGACGGGGCGACGCTCGGCCACGCCGTCCGCGAGATGAGCACCACCCTCGCCGCCGACGCGCGCCTCGACCACGACGCTCTCACCGCTGCCGAGCTGGCCGAGCTGGGGTACGCCGAACTGGAGGGCCACCAGACCGGGCACCCGTGGCTCGTGCTGAACAAGGGCCGCCTCGGCTTCTCCGCACGGGACGCGGGCGACTGGGCGCCGGAGGCCCGGAAGGCGGCGGCCCTGCCGTGGATCGCCGTGCACACCTCGCTGGCCGCCTACCGGGGCGTTCCGGGCCTCGACACCGCGGAACAGCTCTACGCGCACGAGCTCGCCCCCACCGTCAGGGAGTCCTTCGACGGCGTCCTCCGCGCGCACGGGCTCACCCCGGAGTCTTACCTCTACCTGCCCGTGCACCCCTGGCAGTGGGACGACGTCGTGCTGCCCCTGTTCACGTCCGAGGTCGCCGCGGACCGGATCGTGCCCCTGCACTCGGACGGCGACCTGCGCCTGCCGCAGCAGTCGATCCGTACGTTCCTCAACGTCTCGCGCCCGGACCGGCACGCCCTGAAGCTGCCGTTATCCGTCCTCAACACCCTGGTGTGGCGGGGCCTGCCGACGGAACGGACGCTCGCGGCCCCCGCCGTCACCTCCTGGATGCACAGCCTGCGCGACACCGACCCGTTCCTGCGGGACACCTGCGGGGTGATCCTCCTCGGCGAGGTCGCCTCTGTGACCGTCGGGCATCCGGTCTACGACGGCCTCCCGGAGGTGCCCTACCAGTACAAGGAACTGCTCGGGGCGATCTGGCGCGAGCCGCTGTCCCGTCGGCTCGCCCCGGGCGAACGCGCCCGCACACTGGCCGCGCTGCTGCACACCGACCCGCAGGGCCGCGCCTTCACCGCACAGCTCGTCGGGCGCTCGGGGCTCGCGCCGAAGGCCTGGCTGCGCCGCCTCTTCGGCGCACTGCTGCCGCCGCTGCTGCACTTCCTGTACCGGTACGGCACTGTGTTCAGCCCACACGGAGAGAACACGATCGTTGTCTTCGACGACCACGACGTACCGGTCCGGCTCGCCGTGAAGGACTTCGTGGACGACGTCAACGTGAGCGCCGAGCCGCTTCCCGAGCACACGTCCATGCCCGACGAAGTACGACGGGTGCTGCTCGCCGAGCCGCCCGAGTTCCTGATCCAGTTCATCCACTCCGGGCTCTTCGTGGGAGTGTTCCGCTACCTCGCACCACTCTGCGAAGAACAATTGGGCGTCCCGGAGGACGAGTTCTGGTCTCTCGTGCGCGCGGAGATCGTCCGCCATCAGACGCGGTTCCCGGAGCTGAAGGACCGCTACGAGATGTTCGACCTGCTCACGCCCCGTATCGAGCGCCTCTGCCTCAACCGCAACCGGCTGCACCTCGACGGCTACCGTGACCGCCCCGACCGCCCGCACGCCGCCGTCCACGGCACCGTCCCGAACCCCCTGCACCAGCCTTGATCACACATCCCGTACCCGTCTCGATCACGTCCGTCGCGGTCGCCGTGATCGCCCGATTGTCAGTGGAGCCCCGTAGGGTGGCAGCGCTATGACGAAGCCCTCACTCCCCGAACTCCTGCATGCCGCCGTCACCTCCGTCGGCGGCACGGAGCGCCCCGGCCAGGTGACCATGGCCGAAGCAGTCGCCGACGCCATCGACGACAGCTCCCATCTGCTGGTCCAGGCGGGCACCGGCACCGGAAAGTCCCTCGGCTATCTGGTGCCGGCCCTCGCCCACGGGGAGCGGGTCGTCGTGGCGACCGCCACCCTGGCGCTCCAGCGGCAGCTCGTGGAGCGGGACCTGCCGCGCACCGTCGACGCGCTGCACCCGCTGCTGCGCCGCCGGCCGGAGTTCGCCATGCTCAAGGGCCGGTCGAACTATCTGTGCCTGCACCGCCTGCACGAGGGAGTGCCGCAGGACGAGGAGGAGGGCCTCTTCGACCAGTTCGAGGCGGCCGCGCCCACCAGCAAGCTGGGCCAGGACCTGCTCCGGCTGCGCGACTGGTCGGACGAGACGGAGACGGGCGACCGCGACGACCTCACGCCCGGCGTGTCCGACCGCGCCTGGGCCCAGGTGTCCGTGTCGTCCCGCGAGTGCCTGGGCGCGAGCAAGTGCGCGTACGGAGCGGAGTGCTTCGCCGAGATGGCGCGCGAGCGGGCCAAGCTCGCCGAGGTCGTCGTCACCAATCACGCGCTGCTCGCGATCGACGCCATCGAGGGCGCGCCGGTGCTCCCGCAGCACGAGGTGCTGATCGTCGACGAGGCCCATGAACTGGTGTCCCGCGTCACCGGCGTGGCCACGGGGGAGCTCACCCCGGGCCAGGTCAACCGCGCGGTCCGCCGTGCCGCCAAACTCGTCAACGAAAAGGCCGCGGACCAGCTCCAGACCGCCGCCGAGGGCTTCGAGCGCCTCATGGAGCTGGCACTGCCGGGACGCCTGGAGGAGATCCCGGAGGACCTCGGGTATGCCCTGATGGCACTGCGCGATGCCGCGCGTACGGTGATCTCGGCGATCGGCGGCACCCGTGACAAGTCCGTCCAGGACGAGGACGCCGTGCGCAAGCAGGCCCTCGCGTCCGTGGAGAGCGTGCACGACGTGGCGGAGCGCATCACCAACGGCTCCGAGTGGGACGTGGTCTGGTACGAGCGCCACGACCGCTTCGGTGCCTCGCTCCGGGTGGCTCCCATGAGCGTGTCCGGGCTGCTCAGGGAGAAGCTGTTCGCCGACCGTTCCGTCGTGCTGACCTCGGCGACGCTGAAGCTCGGCGGCGACTTCAATGGCGTCGGGGCCTCGCTGGGACTCTCCCCCGAGGGCACGGAGGGCGACGACCTCCCGCAGTGGAAGGGCGTCGACGTCGGCTCGCCGTTCGACTACCCGAAGCAGGGCATCCTCTATGTCGCCAAGCACCTGTCACGCCCCGCGCGGGACGGTGACCGCGGGGACATGCTGGACGAGCTCACCGACCTGATCCAGGCCGCCGGCGGACGTACGCTCGGGCTGTTCTCCTCGATGCGGGCGGCCCAGCTCGCGGCCGAGGAACTGCGGTCGCGCATCCCGGAGTACCCGATCCTGTTGCAGGGCGAGGAGACGCTCGGCGAGCTGATCAAGAACTTCGCGGCCGACCCCAAGACCTGTCTGTTCGGCACGCTGTCCCTGTGGCAGGGCGTGGACGTCCCGGGACCCAGCTGCCAGCTGGTCGTCATGGACAAGATCCCCTTCCCGCGTCCCGACGACCCGCTGATGAGCGCCCGCCAGAAGGCCGTCGAGGACGCCGGCGGCAATGGCTTCATGGCGGTCGCCGCCACGCATGCCGCGCTCCTCATGGCCCAGGGCGCGGGCCGCCTCGTCCGGGCGACGGGGGACCGTGGCGTCGTCGCCGTACTGGACCAGCGCCTGGCCACGGCGCGCTACGGCAGCTATCTGAAGGCGTCGCTGCCGGACTTCTGGTACACGACGGATCGCAATCAGGTCCGCAGGTCGCTCGCCGCGATCGACGAGGCGGCCCAGAAGGCGGAAGAGGCGTAACACGGGGTGGGCCGCCGAACACGGCGGCGGCCCACGCACCGGCCGATGGCCGTCCGCGGGCCTTCTGCCGACAGGGTGGCCACCCACGTGCCCTCCGGTCGACCGGTGGGCCCCTGTGCGCTCCTGCCGACCAGCGGCCGCCCGGCCGCCCGTGCACCTACGACCGGCCGCCCGGTGGGCACCCGCATCGTCTTCCACCGACCGATGGTCGCCTCCCCCCCCCCGCAGCCCCCACGCCTCGTCGGCCGGGGCATTGTCGCGTCCTGCCGCCCCACCCCACGCGCGCACCGGCCCACCGGAGCTCCACCTGCCGACGCTCTCGCATGCCATTCCTCTAGCAGCGCTAGACATTCAAGCGACGCTATGTCTAGCATTGCCTCATCACCTAGCAGTGCTAGAAAAAATCGCGGAGAACTTCGGGAGTGGACATGCAGCACATACTGGCCATCGTCACCGTGGTCGTCGTCGGCCTGATGGTGGGCGTGGAGTTCGCGGTGGCGGCCTTCGTCAATCCCATCCTTGACCGGCTGCCGAACGACGGCGGTCTCGCGGCCCGCAGTGACGGCGCCCGGGTGCTCGGCAAGGTCATGCCGTTCTGGTACATCGGGTCGGTCGCCCTGGGTGCCGTCTGGGCGGCCTCGGCGTGGGGCGACGCGGAGGCGGGCCTCGTGGTCACGGCGACCGCGCTGCTCGTGCTGAGCGTGCTGATGTCCATCGCCCTGCTGGTCCCGATCAACTCCCGCGTCGCCGAGTGGACCAGGGAGAGCGTTCCGGCGGACTGGAAGCAGCAGGTCGGCCGTTGGGACCGGTTCCACTATGTGCGGGTCGCTGTGATCGTCGCGGCGTTCGTCCTGATGGTCGTCGGCCTGGCGTGACGAGTCGACGGCCGATGGCGGGGGACGGTGAACTCGCCGAAAGCCTCGCGCGCGGCGGACGCGTCCACCCGCGGCGGCGCAGGCGAGGAGCGCGCCCCGGCCGCGGAGGCGGTGAACGCACAGGGCCCCGGAACCGGCGCAGTTGGTTCCGGGGCCCGGTCATGGGTGGGGCGAACCGTCTCGCCCCTGGCGGGGTGTTACACGCGGCGCAGGACGGCCACGACCTTGCCGAGGATGGTCGCCTCGTCGCCGGGGATCGGCTGGTAGGCGGAGTTGTGGGGGAGGAGCCAGACGTGCCCGTCCTCGCGCTTGAAGCGCTTGACCGTGGCTTCGCCGTCGAGCATGGCGGCCACGATGTCGCCGTTCTCGGCCACGGGCTGGCGGCGGACGGTGACCCAGTCGCCGTCGCAGATGGCGGCCTCGATCATCGAGTCGCCGACGACCTTGAGGACGAACAGCTCGCCGTCACCGACCAGCTGCCGGGGGAGGGGGAAGACGTCCTCGACCGACTCCTCGGCGAGGATGGGGCCACCGGCGGCGATGCGGCCGACGAGCGGGACGTACGACGCGGCCGGCTTGCCCGCCGTGTCCGTGGGCTGCACCGACGCCTGGTCGGAGCCCCGGACCTCGTACGCGCGCGGGCGGTGCGGGTCGCGGCGCAGGAAGCCCTTCCGCTCCAGTGCCATCAGCTGGTGCGCGACCGAGGAGGTGCTGGAGAGGCCGACCGCCTGGCCGATCTCCCGCATCGACGGCGGGTAGCCGCGCCGCTGCACGGAGTCCCTGATGACCTCGATGACCCGGCGCTGTCGGTCCGTGAGCCCGGAGCTGTCCGCCCTGATGCCTGGAGGTCGACCCGGCAGGGAGCGCTTGGGTCCCTCATGATTCGCGGCTTCGTTCATCGCATGCACCGGCTCGAATCGGCCCTGGGAGCGGTCCTGGGCAGTGATGGTGGCACTGTCTGCGGTCGTGGTCACGTCGGCCCCTCTCGATGGTCTCCCTGCTGGACAACGGTAGTTGCTTTCGAAAGGTTGCGCCAAACACACGTTCGAGTGAAAAACCGCGAAGTAGCTGACGTGATCATGAATCCGGGTGTATGGCTCGCACAGTGCCTGGCGGACAAAAGGGCCCATTGCTGTACTCTTCACCGCCGGGGGCGAAGACCGCGACAGCCGATGTGGGCGCCGACCAGTGTGCCATCCGGTACCCGGTCGGCCGGGGACCGGCCCCCCTTCCGTGCGTCGCCCACGCTATCCCCCGGGTGTCCGTGATGGGTATGTCCATGCGGCACATGCCATTACGTGTGCGACACGCGCGTCGTGTGTGAATTTACGGACCGAGCCCCACATGTAGTGGTTGGATTGCGGTAGCGACCCAGAAGTTGTGGTCCCCCGGGTCTTCGGGCCCACGGGAATCGCCTATGCTTGGGGCTGCTTCGAGGGGCCCGTGAGGTCTCCCGAGGTCTATGAGTCGTGCTGTGAAGGAGGGTTGGAGCCATGCACTGCCCCTTCTGCAGGCACCCCGACAGCCGCGTCGTCGACAGCCGTACGACCGATGACGGCACGTCGATCCGCAGGCGCCGCCAGTGTCCCGACTGCTCCCGTCGTTTCACGACCGTGGAGACGTGCTCGCTGATGGTGGTCAAGCGCTCCGGCGTGACCGAACCCTTCAGCCGTACCAAGGTCATCAACGGCGTGCGCAAGGCCTGCCAGGGCCGGCCCGTCACCGAGGACGCACTCGCCCAGCTCGGCCAGCGGGTCGAGGAGGCGGTGCGCGCGACCGGAAGCGCCGAGCTGACCACGCACGACGTGGGGCTGGCCATACTCGGCCCGTTGCAGGAGCTCGACCTCGTCGCCTATCTGCGGTTCGCGTCCGTCTACCGGGCGTTCGACTCGCTCGAGGACTTCGAGGCCGCCATCGCGGAACTCAGGGAAGGCATGAGGCAGCGCCCCGCCGTGGACGACGAAGACACGGACGCGGAGCGCCCGGAAGACGACCGCGGGTCCGGAGGGGCCGTCCAGGTCCCCGTGCCCGCCACCGCCGCCGACTGACGGACGGGCCGACACGGATCGGCCCCGTCGGCGGCGACCACAGACCCGTTGCGGGCGGCCGCACAGCGACGCGCGCAGCACCAGACACACACCGTGCCACGGGAAGAACGAGGCACTTCAGGGCGTTTTAGCCCGATACAGGGAGGCGGCATGACAGAGACGGCGAGCGGTCCGGCACGAGGTTCCCGCGCCAAGGGCACCAAGGCCAGCAAGGGACTGCGCATCGAGCGCATTCACACCACCCCCGGCGTGCACCCGTACGACGAGGTGGAGTGGGAGCGTCGTGACGTCGTCATGACCAACTGGCGCGACGGCTCGGTCAACTTCGAGCAGCGTGGCGTCGAGTTCCCCGGCTTCTGGTCGGTGAACGCGGTCAACATCGTCACCAGCAAGTACTTCCGCGGTGCCGTCGGCACCCCGCAGCGCGAGGTGAGCCTCAGGCAGCTCATCGACCGCATCGTGAAGACCTACCGGAAGGCCGGTGAGGACTACAAGTACTTCGCCTCGCCCGCTGACGCCGAGATCTTCGAGCACGAGCTGGCGTACGCCCTCCTGCACCAGATCTTCAGCTTCAACAGCCCTGTCTGGTTCAACGTCGGCACGCCCCAGCCCCAGCAGGTCTCCGCCTGCTTCATCCTGTCCGTCGACGACTCCATGGAGTCGATCCTCGACTGGTACAAGGAAGAGGGCATGATCTTCAAGGGCGGCTCCGGCGCCGGCCTGAACCTCTCCCGCATCCGCTCCTCCAAGGAGCTGCTCTCCTCGGGCGGCAACGCCTCGGGTCCCGTCTCCTTCATGCGCGGTGCCGACGCCTCCGCAGGAACGATCAAGTCGGGTGGCGCCACGCGCCGCGCGGCCAAGATGGTCATCCTCGACGTCGACCACCCCGACATCGAGGACTTCATCGAGACCAAGGTCAAGGAGGAGGAGAAGATCCGCGCCCTCCGTGACGCGGGCTTCGACATGGACCTGGGCGGCGACGACATCACGTCCGTCCAGTACCAGAACGCCAACAACTCGGTCCGCGTGAACGACACGTTCATGAAGGCCGTCGAGTCGGGCGGCAAGTTCGGGCTCACCTCCCGCATGACCGGCGAGGTCATCGAGGAGGTCGACGCCAAGGCGCTCTTCCGCAAGATGGCCGAGGCCGCCTGGGCGTGCGCCGACCCGGGCATCCAGTACGACGACACGATCAACCACTGGCACACGTGCCCGGAGTCCGGCCGTATCAACGGCTCGAACCCGTGCAGCGAGTACATGCACCTGGACAACACGTCCTGCAACCTCGCCTCGCTGAACCTCATGAAGTTCCTGAAGGACGACGGCAAGGGACACCAGTCCTTCGACGTCGAGCGCTTCTCGAAGGTCGTCGAGCTGGTCATCACCGCGATGGACATCTCGATCTGCTTCGCGGACTTCCCGACCCAGAAGATCGGCGAGAACACCCGCGCCTTCCGTCAGCTCGGCATCGGCTACGCCAACCTCGGCGCCCTGCTGATGGCGACCGGCCACGCCTACGACTCCGACGGCGGCCGTGCCCTCGCCGGTGCGATCACGTCGCTGATGACGGGTACGTCGTACAAGCGCTCCGCCGAGCTCGCCGCGGTCGTCGGCCCCTACGAGGGCTACGCCAAGAACGCCACCCCGCACCAGCGCGTCATGAAGCAGCACGCCGACGCCAACACCGCGGCCGTCCGCATGGACGACCTGGACAGCCCGATCTGGGCCGCCGCCACGGAGGCCTGGCAGGACGTCGTCCGCCTCGGCGAGAAGAACGGTTTCCGTAACGCGCAGGCGTCCGTCATCGCCCCGACCGGCACCATCGGTCTCGCGATGTCCTGCGACACCACCGGCCTCGAGCCCGACCTCGCCCTGGTCAAGTTCAAGAAGCTGGTCGGCGGCGGCTCGATGCAGATCGTCAACGGCACCGTGCCGCAGGCCCTGCGTCGCCTGGGCTACCAGGAGGAGCAGATCGAGGCGATCGTCGCCCACATCGCCGAGCACGGCAATGTGATCGACGCTCCCGGCCTCAAGTTCGAGCACTACGAGGTGTTCGACTGCGCCATGGGCGAGCGCTCCATCTCCGCGATGGGCCACGTCCGCATGATGGCCGCGATCCAGCCGTGGATCTCCGGCGCCCTCTCCAAGACCGTCAACCTGCCGGAGACGGCGACGGTCGAGGACGTCGAGGAGGTCTACTTCGAGGCCTGGAAGATGGGCGTCAAGGCGCTCGCGATCTACCGCGACAACTGCAAGGTCGGCCAGCCGCTCTCCGCCAAGAAGAAGGAGGACGAGAAGGCCGAGGTGACCGCGAAGACCGAGGCGACGATCCGCGAGGCCGTCGAGAAGGTCGTCGAGTACCGCCCGGTCCGCAAGCGCCTCCCCAAGGGCCGTCCCGGCATCACCACCTCCTTCACGGTGGGCGGCGCCGAGGGCTACATGACCGCCAACTCCTACCCGGACGACGGTCTCGGCGAGGTCTTCCTGAAGATGTCGAAGCAGGGCTCCACCCTCGCGGGCATGATGGACGCCTTCTCGATCGCGGTCTCCGTGGGCCTCCAGTACGGCGTGCCCCTGGAGACGTACGTCTCGAAGTTCACGAACATGCGCTTCGAGCCGGCCGGCATGACGGACGACCCGGACGTGCGGATGGCGCAGTCGATCGTCGACTACATCTTCCGCCGCCTGGCGCTCGACTTCCTGCCCTTCGAGACGCGCTCCGCGCTCGGCATCCACTCCGCCGAGGAGCGTCAGCGCCACCTGGAGACGGGCTCCTACGAGCCGACCATCGACGATGTCGACGTCGACGTGGAGGGGCTGGCCCAGTCCGCGCCGCGCGCGCAGGAGCTGAAGGCCGTCGCCACCCCCAAGGCCGAGGTCGAGGCGGCCAAGCCCGCCCCGAAGCAGGCGCACACCAGTGCCGAACTGGTCGAGATGCAGCTGGGCATCCAGGCGGACGCCCCCCTGTGCTTCTCCTGCGGCACGAAGATGCAGCGGGCCGGATCCTGCTACATCTGCGAGGGCTGCGGCTCGACCAGCGGCTGCAGCTGATCCTGGGCGCCGCTGAGGCGTGAATTGCCTGTGCAGGGCGGTGGAGCCGGTTCTCGGCTCCACCGCCCTCGGCGTTTGTGACGACGCCTGGCCGCGTGGCCTGGTGCGGCGGCCGTGCAGCAGGCTGCGGCGCCTCGTGCGGCGACCGGGCAACAGGCTTGTCGCGGCTCCGGCCGTCGTGACATGCTCCGGCCCATGATCAAGAGAATCGAGTCCTCCGTCCGCCGATGAGGGAGACGACCGGGCCTGGACTGCCCGGAACGCGGACCACGCTGTTCCGTCATGCGCTCCGGCTTCACCAGCAGACGCCGGACGAACCGCTCCCGCGTGATGGCGAGCCGTATCCCGACGAGGAACGGCGCCGACGCGAACCACCCCCGAAGAGGCCGCGGGACACGAAGCTCGTGGGAGCCGACGTCGCCCGGATCCTCGACGAGCACTTCGCCGGACCGGCAGCCCTGCCGAGCGCGCTGAGCGACCGCTTCCAGGGCATCCACGTACCGATCCACCACAACGAGCACATCGCCGCGGCCGCCAGGGCGGCCGGCGAAGTCCGCGCCCGGCAGGCCGGCCGCTGGCTGGCGCGGCACGGGACCGATACCTGCGCCGTCACGGTGGGGCTGGCCCTGCTCTCCGTCGTCGGCACCGTGGACGACATCCCGTTGATCCAGACCGTCGGACTGCTCTCCTGCACCTTCGGCCCGCTCGCGGCGCGGGCTCTGGAACGCCTGCCCGACGGTGCCGAGGCGCTGATCTGGCTGGCGGAGCGGGTGACCGGCTGGGGGCGGGTCTACGTGGTGGAGGCTCTGTGCCGACTCGTGGACGCGCATCCGGCCGTCCGGCCCTGGCTGCTGCGCAGAGCGGCCGACGGAGACTTCCTCAACGGCTACTTCGTGGGCCGGGTCGCGCAAGTGACCCGTCTCCACGAGGTCTTCGCGGCGTCCGGCTGCGACGCGGAACTGGTCGACCACACGACCCGGCTTCTCCACGCGATGACGTACTCCGAAGGCATGGGCACCTCGCTGCGCCGCTATGCGCACGCGAACACAGTGCTGGAGGCGCACGTTCGTCTGCTCGGGCAGCTCGGGCCGACTGTCGAGCGCTACTTCGCGGCGGCGACGATCGCCCAGTACCTGACCGAGGAGACTCCCGGCGGGTCCGGGGAGCCCGGCTCCGGGACGCGTCGGGAGCGGATCCGGTCCTCCTACCTCGCCCTGCTCGACCAGGAGGAATGGTGCGAGACGGCACGGGCGGGTCTCGCCGCCGAGGATGCCCGCCTGGCATTTCTGGCCGTCGCCGTGGCGCCGGAGCTCGAACTGAGGGCCTTTCGCCGTGGCCGGCCGAGCGAGTCCTCCGTCCGCCGCTGAGCGGGACGACCCCTGAAGGGCACGTCCGCCGCTGAGTGGGACGACCCCTGAAGGGCGGCACGGCCCGCAGCCGTGCCGCCCTTCAGGCTTCTCACTGCCCTGGGAGGAGCGCACTTCGGGAAAACCCGGCCCGTAAGGGGCGCGACGGCCCCAGGAGGGCGGCTCAGGCGTCCTGGGCGCTGCCCATGACCCTGGTGAAGGTCGCCGGGTCCGTGTCGTAGCCGCGGACGCCGGGGTGGAAGGTCCACCCGCCCGCGTCGTCGCGCACGAACTCCCCGAGGGTGGCGGCCGTGGACCCGAGGACGTCCGCGAAGTCGCCTTCCGCGAGCACCGTGTAGTTCTCCCGCATCCGGAAACCGGGGTTCAGCACCCCCACGAAGCTCTTGTGGCCGGCACGCTGCTGTATGAGGACGCCGACCACCACGCGCGCGTAGCGGCTGTTGAGACGGTCGAGCTCCAGCGTCATGACCTCGTCCCAGCCGAAGCCCTTGCCGTCCTTGCTGTCCCGGTTCAGATAGATGGTGCCGTCCGGCGACCGGCTGTCGAAATGCACTACGTACTCGGGTGTTTTGCTCGGCGCGTCCGCCGCGTAGGTCGCCGCGATGATGTCGAGATCGGTCGCGGGCTCACCCACGGGACTCGGATCCCATTTCACCGCCAGCTCGACCTTGCGGATGCCCTTGTTGAGGCCGTTCACCGGATCTCCCCTCCCCGTTCCCCAACTGCTCTTCGGCCCAACTGCCCTGCCGGCAGTGCCGATTGTCCATCGTGCCACGCGCGCCGGGGCGCTCGCGCGGATGTACTCCGCCGGAGCGTGACCGGCGCCACGCTCCGTGGCCTTACGATGGCGCGGTGCTGGTCAAGTGGATTCGCTGCACCGTGGTCGACCGCCGCGGTTTCGAACGGGGGCAGCGAAAGTGGGCGGGGCTTCTGGGGGAGCCGGGTTTCCGGGGACAGGGTGGCGGATGGAGCACGGGCCGGTCCGGCGTCGCGCACATCTTCGCCTTCTGGGAGAGCCGTGCCTTTTACGACTCCTTCATGGCCCGCTCCCACGACCGGCTCGCCGCCGCCCAGTCGGGCACCTTCAAGGACTCCCAGGTCAAGCTGTTCGATCACCGCTTCGACGTGAAGACCGGCTTCGAGCCGCGCTTCAGCGACGCCGATCTGGTGCGGGTCGCGCACTGCCGGGTCCACGAGGAACGGGCCGAGCACTTCGCACTGATGCAGGAGAAGGTCTGGAATCCCGCGATGGCGGGCTCGCCCGGCATGGTGCGGGGCCTTTTCGGCGAGGCGCCGGGCAGCGAGTTCCTGGTCCTGTCGATGTGGCAGTCCGCCGCGGAGCACGGCAAGTACCGCGCGGAGCGGGTGGAACGGCTCGCGCTGCGCGCCCAGATCGAGGCCGACGTCGCGGCTCTCGCGGGCGACATCGTGCAGTTGGAGCCCGCCTGGACGGTCTGAGAAGGCTCCCGGACGTCGTCATCGCGTGGGGAAGCTGTGTGACCTACGCCGTATGGAGCCCGTACGGCTGCTCGATCCGCGGTGACACGATCTAGGGTTTTGGCATGGCACGACCACGGCGCATCGTTCTGGTCCGGCACGGCGAGTCGGTGGGCAATGCCGATGACACCGTGTACGAACGCGAACCCGACCACGCCCTGCCGCTCACCGAGAAGGGCTGGCAGCAGGCGGAGGAGACGGGCAAGAAACTCCGGGAGCTGTTCGGGCAGGAGCGCGTAAGCGTTTACGTGTCGCCGTACCGTCGTACGCACGAGACGTTCCGCGCCTTCCACCTCGACCCCGCGCTCGTCCGGGTGCGCGAGGAGCCGCGGCTGCGCGAGCAGGACTGGGGCAACTGGCAGGACCGCGACGACGTCCGCCTGCAGAAGGCGTACCGCGACGCCTACGGGCACTTCTTCTACCGTTTCGCGCAGGGCGAGTCCGGTGCCGACGTGTACGACAGGGTCGGCGGCTTCCTGGAGAGCCTCTACCGGAGCTTCGAGGCTCCCGACCACCCGCCCAACGTGCTCATCGTGACCCACGGCCTGGCCATGCGGCTGTTCTGCATGCGCTGGTTCCACTGGACGGTGGCGGAATTCGAGTCGCTGTCCAATCCGGGGAACGGGGAGACACGCATGCTCGTTCTGGGAGACGACGGCAAGTACACGCTTGACCGACCTTTCGAGCGGTGGCGTGACCCTGAGTCGTACGGAGCCACCGGATAGAGTGGCAGGGCGATGATCGCTGACTCCTCGACCGAAGGGCGCCTCGGCCGCGCCCTGGCCAGCCTGCGCGGACTCGCCGTGGGAGACGCGCTGGGCTCGCAGTTCTTCGTGCCCGCGAACTACCCGCTGCTCAAGCGCCGTGAGCTGCCGCCCCACCAGTGGCAGTGGACCGACGACACGGAGATGGCCTGCTCCGTGGTGAGCGTGCTCGCCGCGCACCGCCGTATCGACCAGGACGAACTGGCCCGCTCGTTCGCCGAGCACCACGACTTCGACCGCGGCTACGGCCCCGCGGTCAACCGGCTGCTGCGACAGGTCCGGGAGGGCGGCGACTGGCGTGAGCTGGCGTCCGCCCTGTTCAAGGGCCAGGGCTCCTGGGGGAACGGCGCCGCGATGCGCATCGCGCCCCTCGGCGCCTGGTACGCGGACGACCCGGAGCAGGCCACCCACCAGGCGGAGATCTCGGCTTACCCGACGCACCAGCACCGCGAGGCCGTGGTCGGCGCCATGGCCGTCGCCGCGGCCGCCGCACTGGTCGCCGACCCGACGGGACCCCCGAGCCCCGAGGCCCTGCTCGACGGCGTCGTCGCGCTCGTCCCGCGCAGCGCGGTCGGCGCCGGTCTGCGACGAGCCCGGGACATGCTCGACTACGGGGACGCCGGGACCGTGGCGGCCGTCCTGGGCTGCGGCCGGCGCACGTCGGCGCACGACACCGTGCCGTTCGCGCTGTGGTCGGCCGCCCGGTCCCTGGGCGACTACGAGCAGGCGTTCTGGGGCACCGCCCAGGTGGGCGGCGACGTGGACACCACGTGCGCCATCGTCGGCGGCGTGATCGCCTCCGGGCAGGCGGGCGCGCCCCCCGCGACCTGGGTGGAGGGCACGGAGTCCCTGCCGGACTGGGTGCCGGGGGCCGCGTACGGGGCCGCGGCGGGCGGCGCGTAGGTCCGTCAGCGGGGCGTTTCCGGTGCCGGCACCATTGGCCAGGGCCAGGGCCAGGGCCAGGGCCAGGGCCAGGGCCAGGGCCAGAGCTGTGGTGCCGTCCGGCGCGGTGCCCGGGGTTGCTGAGCGGGTCGCTGCGGAGCCACGGGGTACCGCTGGGGCTTGCGGAGTTGCGGAGTCACCGGGGCCGTGCCGTGGCGTCACCGGGCGCCGACCGTATCTGTCACAGGCTTGCTACAGCCACGTCGCCGCACCGACGGGCGCCTTGCCCGTGGATACCCTGTCCGCCACGCGGCCCGTTGATCATCGCGGGCGAGCGCCGAATCAAGACACCGGTCGTCAGCCTCCGCCGTAACGGCGTGCCGTGGGCTGTCCGCTGCCGGTTGGGAGGGGGTCCCGTGTCCGACATACCGTCCACGCCCGAGCCGATGGAGCAGGGGCCGCCGAAGCCGGGAGCGCCGGAGGCGAAGGAAGCGAGGGAGGCAGAGGACGTCAGGGATCGGGCGGCGTCGACGGAGCCTCCCGTGACCACGGCGAAGGCCACCGGTCCAGACGACCCTTCCGACCGTGAGGACACGGGCTCGGACGCGGACGACGGCGACGGCGAAGGCGGGGACGACTACGGGGAAGGCGACGGGAGGGGAGCCGCGGGCGGGGGCGCCGACTGGGCCGTGCCGCCGTCGCCCACTCCCTGGACGGCCGACCTTCAGGTGAGGGAGCCCGCCCCCGTGCGTACGGCCACGCTGTGGGCCACGCTGGCCACCGGGCTGCTCAGCATGCTCCTGCTAGGCGACGGTCTGGCGGTCAATCTCCTGCTGGTCGCCGTCCCGGCCGCTGTCGCCGCCTACTTCGCCGCCCAGGCGGCGGGACGACGTATGCGCGCCTGGACGGTGGTCTGGGCGGTCGGCGGCATCGGGCTGCTCGTTGTTCCGGCCCTCCGTGACGCGGACTGGCCCTCGTTCCTCGCCGTCGTGAGCGCGATCGCGCTGGGCTCGCTCGCCCTGCACGGCGGCCGTACCTGGCCCGCCGTCCTGCTGGGCCCCATCGGCATGTTCAACTCCCTGGTCACCGGTCCGGCCTGGGGCTGGCGCGGAGTGCGTGAACGGTTCGGCGGGCGTCGCCGCAGTGTGGGTGCGGTGCTGCGCGCGCTCGTGGTCACCGCGGTCCTGCTGCTGGTCTTCGGGGCCCTCTTCGCGGGGGCCGACGCGGCCTTCGCCAATCTGCTGGGCGACCTCATGCCCGACGCGTCCGTCTCCGGCGGCCCGTGGCACCTGGTGCTCCTCGCCTTCGGTGTGGTCGGCGCGCTCGCGGCGGCCCACACGGCGGCCGCACCCGTCCAGTGGGACCGGGTCCAGGTGCCCGCCGGTCGCCCCCGCGGCCGCGTCGAGTGGGCCCTCCCGCTGGTTGTGCTCACGGCGCTCTTCGCCGCCTTCAACGCAGTGCAGCTCGCCGTGCTCTTCGGAGGCTACGAGGCCGTCCTGAAGAAGACCGGTCAGACGTACTCCGAGTACGCACGTCAGGGGTTCTGGCAGCTGCTGCTGGTCACCCTCCTGACCCTGCTCGTCGTGGTCTTCGCGCTCCGCTGGGCACCCCGCGGCGACGCCCGCGACTGGACCCTCGTGCGGGGCGTGCTGGGAACCCTGTGCGCCCTGGCGATCGTGGTCGTGGCCTCGGCGGTGCGGCGCATGGACATGTACGTGGAGGCCTACGGCCTGACGCGGCTGCGGGTCTCCGTGCTGGCCGTGGAGGTGTGGCTCGGCGTCGTCATCGTGCTCATCATGGCGGCCGGCGTGTGGGGCGCCCGATGGCTGCCGCGCGCGGTCGCGGCCAGTGCGGCCGTGGGAGTGCTGGCCTTCGGGCTCATGTCGCCGGACGGTCTGATCGCCGAGCGCAATGTCCAGCGTTACGAGGAGACGGGCAAGTTCGACCTCGACTACGCGGGAAGCCTGTCCGCCGACGCCGTACCGGCGCTCGACAAGCTGAAGGAGCCCCTGCGTTCGTGCGCGCTGCGACCGATCGCGAACGACCTGGGCGAGAGCGACGACCCCTGGTACGCGACCAGTTGGGGCGAGGCCCGCGCCCGGGACATCCTGCGTGACCGGCCGCCGGCGACGGACGTGGACTGGTCCGCGTGCCGCCGGGTGAGCGACGACGTCATGTACCTGCGCTGAGAGGGGCTGGGTCCCGCAAGGCGGAGAAGGCCAGGAGGGCCGGCCGGGCGGAAGGGTTCAGGGCGGCCTCAGGCAGGGGCGCCCAGGAGGCGTGAAGTTCGCCGAAGGCGTCGTACCGGATGCGGGCCCCAGACGTCGTACGTGATGGAGGGCGTCGACGCGCCCGCTGAGGGCCGACGACGTACCGGATGGGCGCCGGAGGTGTCGTATCCGAGGTACGCCCGCGGCCTCCGGTGACATGCACCGGAGGCCGCGGTTCGCCGTTCGTCCGGCGGACGGCCGGGCCGGAGTCCTCGCTGTCGGACCCCCGGGACCCGGCCCGGCCTCCGCGGCCCCTCGTCAGCCCGCGACCGGTCCTGCCGAACCGGAAAGGGCCTCCAGGTCGCTCTTGCGGACCCTGATCACCAGCGCCGCGGTGATCAGCGCCAGCAGGGCCATCGCGGCTGCCGGGATGAAGGCGGTCGAGATGCCCTGGGCGAGCACCTCGTGGCCCCAGGGCGCGGGCAGCTGATGGGTCTTGGCGAACTCCGCCTTCTGCTCGGCCGAGCCGTCCGTCAGGAACTTCGGCATCTGCTTCTCCGCCTCGTCACGGCTGGCCGAGCCGAAGACCGTGGTGAGGATGGAGAGACCCAGCGAACCGCCGACCTGCTGGGTGACGTTGAGCAGACCCGATGCGGCGCCCGCCTCGTGCTGGGCGACACCCGAGACCGCGGTGACCGTCAGCGTCACGAAGTTCAGGCCCATGCCGAAGCCGAACAGCAGCATCGGGCCGAGCACCCCGCCGACGTACGAGTTGTCCGAGCTGATGAAGGTCAGCCACAGGAGCCCGAGTGCGACGAGCGACGAGCCGACGACCATGAACGGCTTGGGGCCGAGCACCGGCAGGAACCGCTGCGACAGACCCGCGCCGACCGCGATCGCGACCGTGACCGGCAGGAACGCCACACCGGCGGAGATCGGGCTGTAGCCGAGCACGTTCTGCACGAACAGCACGATGTAGAAGAACATGCCGAACATCGCCGCGGCCAGGCTCAGCATGATCAGATACGTGCCCGACCGGTTGCGGTCGGCGAACATCTTCAGCGGGGTGATGGGTTCCTTCGCGCGCGTCTCGACGATCACGAAGGCCACCAGCAGCACCACGGCCGCGCCGAACGACCCGATGGTGAGGCTGTCCCGCCAGCCCTCCTCCGCGGCGCGGATGAAGCCGTACACCAGGGACGCCATGCCCGCCGTCGAGGTGAGGGCACCCGCGATGTCGAAGCGTCCGGGGTGGCGTTCGGACTCGCTGATGTACATCGGTGCGAGCACCGCGATCAGAACACCGATGGGCACGTTGACGAAGAGGACCCAGCGCCAGTCGAGCCACTCGGTGAGCATGCCGCCGGCCAGCAGACCGACGGCGCCGCCGCCGGCCGAGACCGTGGCGAAGACGGCGAACGCCCGGTTCCGCTCCGGGCCCTCGGGGAACGTGGTGGTGATGAGCGCCAGCGAGGTCGGTGACGCGATCGCGCCACCGACGCCCTGCAGGGCACGGGCGGCCAGCAACTGCCAAGGTTCCTGGGCGAGTCCACCGAGCAGCGAGGCGAAGGTGAACAGCAGGATGCCGGTCATGAAGACCCGGCGCCTGCCGAGGATGTCACCGGCGCGGGCGCCGAGAAGCAGCAGGCCACCGAACGTGAGGGTGTACGAGCTGATCACCCATGTCAGATCGGTCGTGCTGAAGTTGAGCGCGTCTTGAATGTGCGGGAGCGCGATGTTCACAATCGTCGCGTCGAGTACCACCATGAGTTGGCAGGCCGCGATGACGGTGAGCGCGATACCGGGGTGCCCCTCCCGGCGGGCCGCTCCTGGCTTTGATTCCTGTATCAACTGAGAGGTTGTCACTATGGGTCCCCCACAAGTGCGTTAGTGAACGCTCGCGTTCACTGTCGCGTCAACGGTAGTGAGTCCCCGACAGTGAACGCAAGCGTTCACTGAAGTCGCTGCCACGTGGCGTCAACTCGACCGCTCAAACCCCCCGAAAACCCGCTCCCCCCTGCACAACGGAGACAGTCAGATGGTTAGTTCGCGTTGGACGGCCGCCCCCGCTCAGGCGGCCTCTCCGCGTCGGCGTGGTGCCGTACTCGAACGCGCGATCCTGGAGGCCGCGCTGGAGCAGCTCGGCACGGTCGGCTGGAACGGGCTCACGATGGAGGGCGTCGCGGCGCGCGCCCAGACCGGCAAGGCCGCGGTCTACCGTCGCTGGCCGTCCAAGGAGGATCTCGTCGCCGACGCGCTCCAGGCCGGGCTGCCGAACCAGACCGAGGCACCCGACCTCGGGAGTGTCCGGGAGGACCTGCTGGAGCTGTGCCGGCGGGTGCGTGACGCCATGTTCTCGCAGCCCGGATTCGCGCTGCGATCGGTCCTTTACGAATGCGACGCGGCGCAGGCCGAACGCTTCCACCGGGTGATCATCGGCGGGGTCGTCGAGCCGACCATGCATCTGCTGCGAGAGGTCATCGACCGCGGAATCGAGCGGGGAGAGGTGCGTCCCGACGCAGCCAACTCCTACGTCTTCGATGCCATCCCCGCGATGATGATGTACCGCTCCAAGGTGTGCGCGAGCGAATGGAGCGACGAGGACCTGTCGGAGATGATCGACCAGCTGATGGTCCCGCTGCTGGGCGGCCGGGCCGTCTGAACCGCCCCTCGGCGGCGGCCGGGGAGGCTTCCGTCCGACGCTCCCGGGGAGGCCCGCTCGGACGGCTGGGCGACCGTCGTGGCGACCCCCGCGTCGCTCGGACAAACCTGGGTGTCGCGAGGGGCTCCGGGCGGCGTAGGCTGAGGGCGCCATGCCGTACGAACCACCCACTCACACCGTCGAGCGCTCCCTCCGCGCAACGACCGGAGCGAAGATCATTGCCGGTGTCGACGAGGTGGGACGCGGTGCCTGGGCCGGCCCCGTCACCGTCTGCGCCGCCGTCACCGGACTGCGCCGGCCGCCCGAGGGCCTCACCGACTCCAAGCTCCTGACCGTCAAGCGGCGGACCGCGCTCGCGGCGGAACTGGAGAAGTGGGTGACGTCGTACGCCCTCGGGCACTCCTCCCCGGAGGAGATCGACGACCTCGGCATGACGGCCGCGCTGCGCCTTGCCGCCGTGCGCGCCCTGGAAGCCCTGCCGGTCCGTCCCGACGCGATCATCCTCGACGGGAAGCACGACTATCTGGGTACTCCCTGGCGGGTCCGTACGGTGATCAAGGGCGACCGGTCGTGCGTCGCCGTCGCGGCCGCTTCGGTGATCGCCAAGGTTCAGCGCGACAAAATGATGGCCGAACTGGGTATCGACCATGCAGACTTCGGTTTTGCGGCCAACGCCGGGTACCCGTCGCCGGTCCACAAGGCCGCGCTGGAGGAGCGGGGGCCCACCCCGTACCACCGGTTGTCATGGGCGTATCTTGATGCGCTGCCCCAGTGGCGGCATCTCAAGAAGGTCCGCAGCTGGGCGGACGGAAGCGTTCCGGAGATCGAGGGCCAGCTCGGCTTCGATTTCTGACGATTCCGCCCGCACTCATGTGCCACCCGCCGACGCGAGTCGCACCGGCGTTTGATAGATATCAGCTCATGCCTCTCATTCCCGAGGAGCCTCAGATTCACGAGAGTGCCCAGGGTCCCCGCGTCACTCCGGCCACCGGCCGCAGCGCGCAGACCCCCCGCCCCGTACCCGGCCCCCGTCCCGCGGCACCGCCGCGTCCCGGCCGTCCGGGTCCTGTCCGGCCGATGCCGGCGCAACGCACGCCGCGCGAGTCGGCCGTGCCCACGCCGGGACCGTCCGCCCCGAAGACCGCAGCCGCTGCGGTCGCCCCGCAGATCCAGCTGATCCCGGCCTCGGCCGAGGGTGCGCTGGACGCCGCCGAAGAGGCCGTCGACCTGCTGCTGGAGTCGGGCCGCGCTCCGGGTGAGGTGCTGGTGATCACCACCGGCGACCCGCACCCGTGGGCCGCGCACGAGCTCTCCTTCGGCGAGGCCGCGTACTGGACGCAGCACGACGCGGGCGACGACGTCTTCTACGCCGACGCCTCCGTCGTGGGCCGGGCCGCGTCCCGTCCCGTGGTCGTGGTCGCGGTCAACGGCGGTCCCGACACCGCTGCCGCCACCGCGCTGCCCCTGGCCCACGGCCGGGCCGGTGCCCTGCTGATCGTCTGCGGCGACCCGCAGCAGATCAACTCGGTGCTGGGCGCGGGCGTCTGACCGACTTCCGGACACGGTCCGGGAATCGTTCGGAGGGACGCTGAGGGTGCCGCCGCGGCGGCACCTGTACGGCAGCCCTGGTCGCGGTGAGACCTGTACGGCGGTCATTTCGGCGTACCCGCGCGCGCGTGGCGGGCTGTGCCGCGCGCCGCACCCTGGGTGCGCTGTCGTGGCCGGCCGGTGTCTGGCAGACGGCTCGCCGTGTGCCGCCGCGAACGGAGTGCGTCCTCGGCGTACGTCTTCGTTCTTCGGTGTGCGCCTGCTCTGGCCTCTGGAGCACCGCACATCCCTGAGGGCGGCTCGGTCGTCCCGCGGCGTCCGCGACTGATCCTGGTGTCTCCTGGTGGAGGTGGCGCCCTCGGACGGATGGTCGTGCACCTGCACCTGGGCTGACCGCGGTGTGGTCATGAGCCTCGGCCGACGGATCGGCCGAACCCCTCCCGCACTCGACGGGCGAGAGGTGGCCACCGTCGTGCCTGTCGACGACTGCGGCCACTCCTTTGCCTACCGGTGCTCCGGGCTCCCCCGCCCGAAGCGGGCGCCCACAGGGGCGCCGTGGCTCAGCGGGCGGCTGCCCTGCGAAGGACCTCCGACGCGGCGCCTCCGGTGCGCGGCAGCGGTGGCACCTCGGACAGCGCGAAGGGCTCCGGCGGCGAGTCCGCGTTGGGGCGGCGTCCGCCACGGCCCTCGCCGAGCACCTGCCACCCGTCGCGGGTCAGGGTGATGTACGCCCCGCAGCGCAGCCCGTGGAGCGTGCAGGCGTCCCGCAGCCCCCACATCCAGGCCCCGTCCTCCTCCGTCCAACGCGCGTCGCCGTCACGGCAGTACATCAGTACGGCCGTGCGTACCGGCGTGCGGCGGCGCAGGTCGTGCGGGATGACCCGGCGCAGCTGCGACAGCAGCGCGTTGCGGAACATCCAGCCGTCGGCCGGAGCCGGGCGCCGGATGAACGAGGCACTCGCGCTCAGCCGCTCTTCCGGATCCAGGACGGCCACGATCGCGGTCGAAGGCCTGGGCCGGTGCCTGGCGTGCAGCCCGCTGACGACCTCCCGGGGATTGCGCAGCAGCGGAATCCCCGCGGAGGCCCACTCGGCGGGTTCGAGCATCCGGGCCAGTGGGTTGGTGGACGGGTCGGCAGACGTCGACATGGACGCCGCCGAGGACGGAGCGAATCCGAAGGTCACGGTCCTCCCTTCGGCTACGCGCCCACACAGCGGGCGGGGTCGGACTTGGGGGAGCGCACGCCGCAGCAGAGCCCTACCGGACCACGGGCGAGCCGTGCGGGGAGCGGACTTCAATTCTTCCTGTCGAACTTGGTTGCGGCAACGAGCAATTGGGACGGCAGACCGTTTTCGGGCTATGTGTGACCTATATCCTTGCCCACGGTTTCGGGCGGCGATGCGCGCGTCACGCCTGAACGGCCAGGACCAGGGGCAACACCCCCTGGGCTCCCGCTCTGCGGAGCATGCGCGCGACCACGGCGAGTGTCCACCCGGTCTCCGTCGCGTCATCCACGAGCAGGACGGGGCCATGCGCCTCCTTCAAGGCCGCCGCCAACTCGGGCGCTACGGTCAGCGCTCCGTCGAGCGCCTTGAGCCGCTGCGCACTGTTGCTCCGCGAGATCTGCTGCGCCTCGCCGATGTACTCCACGGAACCCAGCAGCGGCAACCTGCCGATCTCCGCGATCCGAGCCCCCAAGGACCCGATCAGCTGAGGCCGTCGCCGCGAGGCCACGGTCACGACGCCGACCGGACGGGGCTGTGCGTCGGGCTGCCCCGAAGCCCAGCCGCCGGGCCCCTTCGCCCAGTCCGCCAACACGCCGACGACGGCCTTGGCGACATCGTCCGGAACAGGGCCGTCAGGGGCCTGGGGCGCGAGCATGGGGCGCAGCCGGTTGCCCCAGCCGATGTCCGAGAGCCGTCCCAAGGCGCGACCGGGCGCGGCCTGTTCGCCGGCGGGGATACGGCCCTTCAGGTCGACGCCGACCGCGGGCAGGCCCGTGGGCCACATCTTCCGGGGCTCGACCTCCACACCCGCGCGGCCGAGCTCTCCGTTGGCCGCGTCGAGTGCCGCGGGTGACACGGCGGCCTCGAACCGTGCGCCTGCGCAGTTGTCGCAGCGCCCGCACGGCGCCGCACCCTCGTCGTCCAGCTGACGTCGCAGGAACTCCATCCGGCAACCGGTCGTCGTGACGTAGTCCCGCATCGCCTGCTGCTCGGCCGCTCGCTGCTTGGCGACCCAGGCGTAGCGCTCGGTGTCGTACGTCCATGGGCTGCCGGTGGAGATCCAGCCGCCCTGGACCCTGCGTACGGCTCCGTCCACGTCGAGCACCTTGAGCATGGTCTCCAAGCGGGACCTGCGCAGCTCCACGAGCGGTTCCAAGGCGGGCAGCGAGAGCGGGCGGTCGGCCCGTGACAGCACGTCCAGCGTGCGACGCACCTGCTCCTCGGGCGGGAAGGCGATCGACGCGAAGTACTCCCAGATCGCCTGGTCCTCCTTGCCGGGCAGGAGCAGCACTTCGGCGTGCTTCACACCGCGGCCGGCGCGCCCCACCTGCTGGTAGTAGGCGATGGGGGAGGAGGGCGACCCCAGGTGCACCACGAAACCCAGGTCGGGTTTGTCGAACCCCATCCCCAGCGCCGACGTGGCGACCAGGGCCTTGACCCGGTTGGCGAGGAGGTCCTCCTCAGCCTGCTGGCGGTCCGCGTTCTCCGTCTTGCCGGTGTACGACGCCACCGTGTGACCGCTCTGGCGCAGGAACGCGGTGACCTCCTCGGCGGCGGCGACGGTGAGCGTGTAGATGATGCCGGAGCCGGGCAGGTCCTGCAGGTGCTCGGCGAGCCAGGCCATCCGGTGGGCCGCGTCGGGCAGCCGCAGGACACCGAGGCTCAGGCTCTCCCGGTCCAGGGGCCCGCGCAGCACGAGTGCGTCGGTGCTGGCTCCGGTGCCCAGCTGCTCGGCCACGTCGGCCGTCACGCGCGCGTTGGCCGTCGCCGTCGTGGCCAGGACGGGCACGCCGGGCGGGAGGTCGGCGAGCATGGTGCGCAGGCGGCGGTAGTCCGGCCGGAAGTCGTGACCCCAGTCGGAGATGCAGTGCGCCTCGTCGACCACGAGCAGACCGGTCGCGGCGGCCAGCTTGGGCAGGACCTGGTCGCGGAAGTCCGGGTTGTTCAGCCGCTCGGGGCTGACCAGGAGGACGTCGACCTCGCTCGCGGCGACCTCGGCCTGGATCGTCTCCCACTCCTCCGTGTTGGAGGAGTTGATCGTCCTCGCGTGGATTCCGGCGCGGGCCGCCGCCTCCACCTGGTTGCGCATGAGGGCGAGGAGCGGCGAGACGATCACCGTGGGGCCCGCGCCCCTTTCACGCAGCAGCGCGGTCGCGACGAAGTAGACCGCGGACTTGCCCCAGCCGGTGCGCTGGACCACCAGCGCTCTGCGCTTGTCGGCCACCAGCGCCTCGATGGCACGCCACTGGTCCTCGCGCAGCCGGGCCTCGCCCGGGCGGGCACCGACGAGTCGGGCCAGTACGGCGTCGGCCGCCGTGCGCAGGGTCTCGTCGTCCTTGGCAGGCGCGGGGTCGGGGGCTGTGGGTCGCGGGTCTTCGTTGGTCATGGCCCCATGCAACCCGATGGGTCGGACATCGCGCGAACGAGCCGGACGAGCTGTGGACAACTTCTGTCGTGGCCATGCTCATGGTTATCCACAGACTCAAGCGGAATTTCGGCATCCGCGGGATGGTCACGGCATGACGAATCACGACGAAGCGACCGGCAGGTCCGGCGACGAGGACATCAGCGGGCTCGGCGGCGCATGCCGTGGACAGGCCGAGTACACCGTGCCCGCGGGACGCGAAGCGCGCACGGGTGCCGCGGCGGGGGCCGAGCCCGTGGTGCGGGTGGGGTGTGACGGAGGCGACGGTCGAGCGGGAGGCGACGACGCCGAGCGGGGCCCGGACGGAGAAGGGAGCCGCGGCCAGGTGACCGATCGGTGCGGGAGCCCGGGCGGCGCTGCGATTGACGCGGGCGGTGCCGCGCTTGAGAAGGACGCGGGAGTCGGAGGGCCCGCCGCTCGATGGTCGGGCGGTGCCGTGTCGGATCGACTCGACAGCGAGAGCGATAGCAAGGCCGAGGGCGAGGGCGAAGGCGAGGGCGAGGGCGAGGGCGAAGGCGAAGGTTTGAAGCAGGCGGGATCAGGTCGGTTCGTGGGGCTTGGCGCTTCCGAACACTTCGGCGGTCACGGAGTCTCCGCAGCCGTCCACGGGTCCGGTCCTGGCGGCGGGGAGCACCAGGTCACGCTGCGCACCCCCGCGGAGCTGGCCGACGCCCTGCCCTATCTGCTCGGTTACCGTCCCGAGGACAGCATCGTCCTGGTCGCTCTGCACGACCGGGACCGGCGAGGGCGCTTCGGTGGGCGCGCCCGGCTCGGCATCCCCCGCCACGCGGAGGACTGGCCGTCCGCCGCCGAGCAACTGGCACAGGGGTTGGTGAAGGGCAGCGAGCGCAGGGGCGCCCGGCCCGAGAGCATGGTTCTCTTCCTCTGCCGTGAACCGGAGAGCGGGGAGTCCGGGCAAGAGGTCGTGGAGCGTCTGCGCCCGCTCGCGCAACTGCTGCGGACGGCGTGCGGTCGCCTGGACGTCCCCGTGGTCGAGGGCCTGTGCATCTCCGACGGCCGATTCTGGTCCTACGTGTGCCCGGGGCAGGGGTGTTGTCCGCCTGAGGGGCACACGATGGGGCTGCCCGGGACGTCCGTCCTTGCCGCCGCCGCGACCTACGCGGGACTCCAAGTCCGCGGATCCCTGAAGGAACTGACCGAGCGACTCCTCCCATGGGAGACATCGGCCGCCCGGGAGCAGGAAGCCGCGCTCGACGCCGCGAGCATGGCGCTCGTCCCGAGGATTCTGGACGAGGAAGGCCGAGCGGCGGTGGCCGAGCAGTCCCTGGAACTGGCGGGGCGGATCATGAAGCGCCTCACCGACACCCCACCGGTGTCGGGGACACGCCCCGCGGACCTGCGTGACGACTCGCTCCTGGAGCACGAGGAGGCCGCGACGCTGATCCTCGGTCTCCAGGACCGCACCACTCGCGACCGTGCCGCCCAGTGGATGGAGGGCGACGAGGCCGGCCCGGCGCTGCGTCTGTGGCGGGCGCTGGCCCGCCGCTGCGTCGGCCCCTACCGTGAGCACGCGGCGGCACCCCTCACGCTCGCGGGCTGGGTCGCCTGGTCCACGGGCGACGAACTGGAGGCCCGCGAAGCCCTGGCCATGGCTCTTGGCGCCGACCCCGACTACCTCTTCGCACGCCTCCTGCACCAGGCGTGCAACGAGGGACTGGACCCCGAGTCCGTCCGGCGGTGCCTGCGTGCGGAGCGCACGGGGCGTGCCTCCGAAGGGCGTGCCTCCGAAAGCGGGGAGGGGGAGGAGCCCACCGGATGCGCGGCATACGCACCGGCCCCGGCCGCATCCGGCGTGGTGGTGCGCGCCGCAGAGGCGCCGGAAGCGAAATCCCGTGCGCTCGCCCCCACCACTCGACGCCGACACCGGTCACGCTCGGCCGCCGGCGGTGTGGCTCGTTCGGGTCACCGCAAAGCACAGGCGGCGAACGCCCGCCGTCGTCGGCCCACGGACGGGACCTCGCCCAGCGGGGAGGGACCGGGACGCGGGGAGGCCGAGGCTCCCGGTCGCCCACGCGCGCACCGCGAGAGCGGTCGTCGTGGGGCGGGCGAGGACGACTGAACCAGGCACGGGCGGCCCTTGTGGACAGCTGAGCAGCGGGTGCGGGTGCGGGTGCGGTGCGGGGTCGAGTGCGCGGGCCGGGGCCAGGTGCGCGCCGGGGACGAGAGTGCCGGGACGGTGGTCGCCGATTGGGACGCGTCGCCCGGGGTGCGGCGCCTGGGTCGGACCGGCGGGCAGGCCGCACGAGCTGCCCGTCGGCGCCCCACTATTCGGTCGGTCTCGAGTGCACCGCTATTCGGTTGGCCCGGTCCGCAGGGCACACCGCCTTTCGGTTGGCCCGGTCCGTAGGGCACACCGCCTTTCGGTTGGCCCGGTCCGTAGGGCACACCGCCATTCGGTCGGCTTCCCCGGCCGAAGGCGTGACCTGGGGCGGGGGCGTTCCGTTCACCTGAGTGGCGGAAGCCGTGGCCGGGCCCCGCCGCCCCTGTGCCCCCGATCCCCACGGAGTCCCCCACCCGGCGCCGAGCGCGCTCAAGGCGCACCGAGCGCGGAGGAACTGTCCATGACCTTGCCCATCCCCTCCCCGGCTTCCGGCGAAGACCGTCCGCCCGCGCGCGAGACGGCAAGGCCCGTCAGCCCTGGGGACAACGCGTCCACCCCGTTCGCCAGAAGCGGCGGTGCCTCGTCCTCCCGCCCGGGAGCGTGCGGGCCCACGGCTCTCCAGGCAGCGCACGCCGTGCCGCGCGGTGCGGGGGACCTGCCGCCTGCTCATACGGCCCTGATCTGTGTCGCGCTGCCGGGACTGGTGATCTCCAGGGAGCAGGGGCAGTTGACGGGGCGCGGGCTGGAGGGGTTCTACCGAGCGGGGCGGCGCTTGCTCTCCCGTTGCCAGGTACGGGTCGCGGGCCGGGAACCGCTCGCCGTGCAGGCGCGGATGCTCGGGGCAGACATGGCGCGCTTCGTGGGGACACTGCGCGTATCCCCCGACGTCGGCCCCGACCCGGATGTGATCGTCGAGCGGACGCGGTACGCGGACGGCACCGAGCGGATCACCTTGCAGAGCGCTGCCGCCCGCACGCTGCGTCTGCCCGTCGAGGTCGCCCTTGGCACGGACCTCGCGGAACTCGGCTCGGTCGCCCTCGGCCGGTCCGGGCCCGAACTGCCCGCCAGCGTCCACGACTCCGGCCTGCGCTGGTCCTGCGCCACCGGACACTCGGCCGTCACCGCCGACCCCCCGCCCACCGACGCGCTGGCCGCCGCCGGACTGCTGCGCTGGGAGCTCGAACTGCCGCCGGGTGCGACCCGGAGCCTGGAGTTGCGCGTACGGCCGGACGGAGCGGGATCGATCAGGGCAACGGGACGTGGCCCCGGGCCGTTCGCCGCGCCCCGTGCGGGGGGCGACGACCCCAGGGCCGGGGCACTCCTGCGCACATGCGTCGATGATCTCCAGGCGTTGCTGCTGCGGGACCCCGAGTATCCGGCCGACGTGCATCTCGCCGCGGGGGCTCCCTGGCGGTGCGGCCTGGCACCGGCCGAGGCGATCGTCGCGGCGCGGATGACGCTTCCGCTCGGTACGCGTCTGGCCGCGGGCACCATGCGGACACTGGCCCGAACCCAACTCGCCGGTCCGGGAGGCCGGTCCGGCCTGATTCCCGGGCCCCGCCGGGACGCGGGACCGCATCTGCCGCCCGGCTGCACGGCGACAGAGGCGACCCTGATGTTTCCCGTGCTCCTCGCCGAGGCCCGACGCTGGGGACTGCCGGAGCATGAGGTGGAGGAGCTGCTGCCCACGGCCGAGCAGTGCCTCAAGTGGTTGCGGACCATGGTCGGCGACGGCGTCTATCTGTCCGACCCGCACCCCGGCGGGGCGCTGCGCTGTGAGACACAGGTGCACGCACACCGTGCGGCCCTGCTGGGCGCCGACCTCCTCGACGAAGTCGGCCGGCCGGGCGCCCCCGAGCTGCGGCAATGGGCCCAGGGGCTGCGGACCGCGTTCCGTGACGAGTTCTGGATCGAGGACCTGGGCGGCGGCCGACCGGCCGCGGCCCGCACTCGGGACGGGCGCCTGGTGCCGTACCTGGGTTCGGCTGCGGCGCACCTCCTCGACACCGGCCTCCTGGGGTCGGGGGAGCTGGCCCCGGGACTGCTCGACAAGGTGCGGACCGAGCAGCTCGCCCGGCTGCTGGGCGGCCCGGCCATGGACTCGGGCTGGGGGCTGCGCGGCCTGGGCGCCAAGGAGCCGGGATACAACGCGTTCGGCCACCGTGCCGGTGCCGTGCGAGTCCAGGACTCGGCGATCGCCGTCGCGGGGCTCGCCGCCTCGGGCTACGAGAAGGAGGCGAGTTCCCTGCTCAGGGGGGTACTGGCGGCGGCCGAGACGTTCGGCCACCGGCTGCCCGAGATGTACGCGGGGGAGCAGCGTACGGAGGGCAGCACCCCGGTGCCCCATCCGGCGGCCTCCCGTCCGGCGGCCACGGCGGCCGGCGCCGGCGTGCTGCTGCTCGCCTCGCTCGCCGGGATCCGTCCGGACGCCCCGGCCGGGGCGGTGACGCTGCGACCGATCCGGTGCGCACCGCTGGGCGAGATCGTGCTGTCGGGGCTGCGGGTCTCCGGCGCCCCGTTCTCCGTGCGCGTCAGCCGGCTCGGTCTCGCCATGGTCGAGGAGGCGGCCGATGGACTGCAGTTGGGGGTATGACACGGCGGTCACGTTCCTGCACGGAGACCGCCGCGAGCCGATCGACGTAGTACCGGACGGAAGTGGATCAACCGCGTACGCGGCTGACGAAGGAGGTGTTTATCGTCAGGCAGACGACTATGATCGCGGCATGCCCTACGACCCGTCGGCCTTTCCGCCCTTTGCCGTGACCGTGGACCTGGTCGTGCTGACCGTGCGCCGCCATGCCTTGTGTGCGCTGGCTGTACGACGGGGCGAGCAGCCGTTCCAGGGGCGATGGGCGCTTCCCGGCGGCTTCGTACGGGCCGACGAGGACCTCGCGCAGGCCGCCGCGCGCGAGCTGGTTGAGGAGACCGGGCTGCGGGCCCACGACCCGTCCGCGCCCGCGCAGGACAACGGCGCGCATCTGGAACAACTCGCCACCTACGGCGATCCCAAGCGCGACCCCCGGATGCGGGTGGTCAGCGTCGCCCATCTCGCCCTGGCCCCCGATCTGCCCGCGCCCCGGGCGGGCGGTGACGCCAACAGCGCCCGCTGGGCACCCGTCGAGGAACTGTTGCAGCAGGGCGGCTACGGCCGGGACGGAGAGCAGGCGGCGCCCCTCGCCTTCGACCATGCGCAGATCCTGTCGGACGGCGTCGAGCGTGCCCGGTCGAAGATCGAGTACTCGTCGCTGGCGACCGCGTTCTGCCCGACCGAGTTCACCGTGGGTGAGCTGCGCCGCGTCTACGAAGCGGTGTGGGGTGTGGCACTCGACCCGCGCAACTTCCACCGCAAGGTGACGGGCACGCCCGGCTTCTTGGTGCCCACGGGCGGTACGACCACGCGCCAGGGCGGTCGCCCGGCCCAGCTCTTCCGCGCGGGCGGCGCCACGCTGCTCAATCCGCCGATGCTGCGCCCCGAGGTCTGAGCGCGGCCTGGAGAAGCAGGTCGGGGCGCCGCGGCGAGGGGGTGGCGGTGCGAGTTGTCGAGCCCCGCTCGAGACAGGCCGCAAGGTGCCCGGAAAACCCGAATTGTCACGCTATCTTGCTGTGAGTGATCCAGGCCATCGGACTGACCAGCAACCCCCGTAAGGAGCTTCGGGCCGCCGTCGACGACGTGTCCTTCGAGGCGCTCGCGGGCCGTGTCACAGCGGTCCTCGGGGCCCCCGGTGCGGGCAAGACGACGGTGCTGAAGCTCATGCTCGAACTCCAACAGGGCCGCGGCGTCGCCTGCTTCAGGGGCCGGCCGCTGCATCGCATCGCCCACCCCTCGCGTGAGGTCGGCGTGCTCATGGGCGAGGTGCCCGGCCACCCGGCGCGCACGGTGAGCGGCCAACTCCGCATGCTGTGCGCGGCTGCCGGGGTGCCCGTGCGCCGCGCGGACGAGGTGCTCGAAGTCGTCGGGCTCGCCGGCCTCCGTGACGAGCGCCTGGGCACCCTGTCGCGCGGCATGGACCGCCGCCTCGGGCTTGCGTGCGCGCTCCTGTCGGATCCGCACACGCTCGTCCTCGACGAACCCTCCGACGGGCTCTCCGCCCGTGAAGCCCGTTGGCTGCACGGGATTCTGCGCGCCCACGCCGCCCAGGGCGGCACGGTGCTGTTCACCACGAACGACCCCAAGGAGGCCGCACGCACGGCCGACCGGATCGTCACGCTGGAGCAGGGCCGGGTCGTCGCCGACCAGGAGGTCGCGGACTTCGCCCGCACCCGGCTCCGGCCCAGGGTTGCGGTCCGCAGCCCGCACGCCGCCCGGCTCGGCGCGCTGCTGACCAAAGAGGCCCGCTCCGCCCAGCGTTCCGTGGAGGTCGTGCGGGAGGACGGCAACCGGCTCTCCGTGTACGGCAGCACATGCGCCGACGTCGGCGAAACGGCTTTCCGGCACGGCATCCTCGTCCATCAACTCGCCGACGAGATCGGCGACATGAAGCCGGTCCGCGCGCAGGCGGAGGGCGACGGCGGCGGCAGCGACGGCCCCGGCGGCGATGGGGGAGGCGTCGTGGGTGACGGCGACGCCTCGGGACCGGCCGGGACGCCGTCCTCGAACGCCGTCTCCCCCCTGCCGCCTCCCATCGCGGTACGCCAGGCCCCGAGCCCGCTTCGTCCGCTGCGCTACGAACTGCGGCGCGCCGCGGGGGTGGGTACCGGCTACCTCACCGCGGCAGCGGTTCTCGTCACCTCGGCCCTCCTGTCCGTCATCCTGGCCAGGATCGGCCACACGCCCCAGCCGCGCCTGCTGGCCGCGTGGCCGCGAGAATTTCCCCTGCCGCCCGCCGCGCTCGGCGCCGGGCTGCTGGGCGCGGTGGCCTTCGGCGAGGAGTTCCGTCACCCCGCGCTGGCCACGCACCGCGGCACCGTCCCCCGCCGTCTGGGGCTGCTCGCGGCCAAACTTCTGCTCGCCTCGGTCACCGCACTGGCCCTGGCCTTCCTCACCGTCGGGTGCGACCTCGAGATGCTCTACCTCGTCTACGGGCGGGAGCTCACCGCGATCCCCGCGGACTGGCTGTCCCTGACCGTGAGTTGGACCGGGCTGGTGGTGGGCTGTGCCTGGGCGGGGGTGCTGGCCGCCGGTCTCTTCCGGTCCACGACCGCCGGGCTGGCCGCGGTGCTCGCCGTACCGGTCCTCGTCGTACCGCTCGTACAGAAGGTCTGGGAGGGGCCGTCCGTGCGGACCGCCGCCGGATTCCCCTTGAGGCTGCGTGAGCTGGTGATGATGCAGTGGCCGTTCGGAGGCGAGCGTTTCCTGACGGCCGGCGTGCGGATGGTCGCCCAACCCGTGGGCGGTGCCCTGATGTTGTCGCTCGCCGCCCTGCTCTGCGCATATCTGCTCACCACGCTGCGGAGCAGGGTCCGATGACGACCGTCCGCGCCCTTCCGTTCCCGGTGTGCGCACAACTCCCCGAAGAACGCCCATTTCTTTCCGATAAGGCGTCAATTGCGACGGGGTGAGCGATCACCCTTTCGTGTGCTTTTCACCAAAGACCTCAAGGGAGTTGGAGGCGACGCCGACAAAGGTCACGTGAGTACCCTTGCGCAGACCATGATGACCGCCGCCCGCTCCGCCGACTCCGGCCTCGCCGGACCGGGCGAAATCGACCGCTACCCCTACGCCGAGACCCCCGGTGTCGACCGCGTGGGTGCACCCGCGTGGGAGAGCGCGGACCCCGAGCTCGGCCGCGTGGGTCGGCGCGCCGCCGGAAGCCGCGGACGCGGGCTGCACGGCCAACTCGTCCAGCAACTGGGACAGATGATCGTCTCCGGCGACCTGGGCGCGGACCGGCCGCTCGTCCCCGAGGAGATCGGCCAGCGGTTCGAGGTCTCCCGCACCGTCGTCCGCGAGTCGCTCCGCGTCCTGGAGGCGAAGGGACTGGTCAGCGCCCGCCCGAACGTCGGCACGCGGGTGCGCCCCGTCAGCGACTGGAACCTCCTCGACCCGGACATCATCGAATGGCGCGCCTTCGGTCCGCAGCGCGACGACCAGCGGCGCGAGCTGAGCGAGCTGCGCTGGACGATCGAGCCGCTCGCCGCCCGCCTCGCCGCCGGGCACGGGCGTGAGGAGGTGCAGCAGCGGCTCAGCGACATGGTCGAGATCATGAGCCACGCCATGGGGCAGGGCGACTCGCTCACCTTCTCCCGGGCCGACGCCGAGTTCCACTCGCTGCTCATCCAGCTCGCGGGCAACCGGATGCTGGAGCACCTCTCCGGGATCGTGTCGGCCGCGCTCCAGGTCTCCGGCGGACCCGTCACCGGCTGTGACCGGCCGAACGACTCCAGCCTGGGCCACCACGCCCGCATCGTCGACGCCCTCGCCTCGGGCGACGGCGCGGCGGCCGAGACGGCCATGCGCCAACTGCTCACCGTCCACCCCGAGGTGGAGCGTGTGGTGCCCGCGCCGCGCGAACACTGATCGCGCACCGGGGGCGGCGCGGCCGGCGATGTGCGTCGTGCGCCCTCGAGCGGCATCGCCCGGTCGGCGGACCCCCTCGCCCATCGGGACCTCGCCGGATCCCTCCCGGATCCGGCGAGGTCCGGCGGCGCGAGGTGGTCGCGGACCATCGGCTGACCTCGTCTGACCGTATCTGGCAGCTTTTGACCGCTTACGGGGTGTGACTCGGGCCACGCAGATTGGGCGTAACGCTCCTCGGAACAGCGCGATGACCTAAGAGGTGACAGCCGAGGAGGGAATACAGACGCCGCTTGCGGCGCTGTGCCTCTTCCCGGCCCCCGCCCGCGCCGTCGGCCCATCCCCAGTCGGCGGTCGTCGGTTCCTGTCCGCAGTGGACGGGGCCGGAAGCCGTTTTTCAACGTTCCGAGAGGTTGTTCGTGTCGGCCAGCACATCCCGTACGCTCCCGCCGGAGATCGCCGAATCCGTCTCTGTCATGGCGCTCATTGAGCGGGGAAAGGCTGAGGGGCAGATCGCCGGCGATGACGTGCGTCGGGCCTTCGAAGCTGACCAGATTCCGGCCACTCAGTGGAAGAACGTACTGCGCAGCCTCAACCAGATCCTCGAGGAAGAGGGTGTGACGCTGATGGTCAGTGCCGCGGAGCCCAAGCGCACCCGAAAGAGCGTCGCAGCGAAGAGTCCGGCCAAGCGCACCGCCACCAAGACGGTGGCCGCGAAGACGGTGACCGCCAAGAAGGCCGCCGCCCCCGCCGCCCCGGCCGTGCCCGCCGCCGACGATCCGGCTGAGGACGCGTCCGCCAAGAAGGTCGCTGCCAAGAAGACGACCGCCAAGAAGGCGGTCGCGAAGAAGACGGTCGCCAAGAAGACGGCGGCCAAGAAGACGACCGCCAAGAAGGACGACGTCGAGCTGATCGACGACGAGGCGGCCGAGGAGACCCCGGGCAAGCCCGGAGCCGAGGAGCCCACCGAGGACGGTGCCCAGGGCTTCGTCCTGTCCGACGAGGACGAGGACGACGCGCCCGCGCAGCAGGTCGCCGCTGCCGGTGCCACCGCCGACCCGGTCAAGGACTACCTCAAGCAGATCGGTAAGGTCCCGCTGCTCAACGCCGAGCAGGAGGTCGAGCTCGCCAAGCGCATCGAGGCCGGTCTGTTCGCCGAGGACAAGCTGGCCAACGCGGACAAGCTCGCCCCGAAGCTCAAGCGCGAGCTGGAGATCATCGCCGAGGACGGTCGTCGCGCCAAGAACCACCTCCTGGAGGCCAACCTCCGTCTGGTGGTCTCCCTGGCCAAGCGCTACACCGGCCGCGGCATGCTCTTCCTGGACCTCATCCAGGAGGGCAACCTCGGTCTGATCCGCGCGGTCGAGAAGTTCGACTACACCAAGGGCTACAAGTTCTCCACGTACGCCACCTGGTGGATCCGTCAGGCGATCACCCGCGCCATGGCCGACCAGGCCCGCACCATCCGTATCCCGGTGCACATGGTCGAGGTCATCAACAAGCTCGCGCGCGTGCAGCGCCAGATGCTCCAGGACCTGGGCCGCGAGCCCACCCCGGAGGAGCTGGCCAAGGAGCTCGACATGACCCCCGAGAAGGTCATCGAGGTCCAGAAGTACGGCCGCGAGCCCATCTCCCTGCACACCCCGCTGGGCGAGGACGGCGACAGCGAGTTCGGTGACCTCATCGAGGACTCCGAGGCCGTCGTCCCGGCCGACGCGGTCAGCTTCACGCTTCTGCAGGAGCAGCTGCACTCCGTGCTGGACACCCTGTCCGAGCGCGAGGCCGGCGTCGTCTCCATGCGTTTCGGTCTCACCGACGGTCAGCCGAAGACCCTCGACGAGATCGGCAAGGTGTACGGCGTCACGCGTGAGCGCATCCGCCAGATCGAGTCCAAGACGATGTCGAAGCTGCGTCACCCGTCGCGCTCCCAGGTGCTGCGCGACTACCTCGACTAGG
>NZ_MLCE01000030.1 GCF_002300165.1 Streptomyces sp. Tue6028
CCCTCGGCGTCTGTGCGGAGTGCGTGCTTCCGGCTGCTGGATCACTCTGGGTTTCCCATGACCATCCCAGAGTGAGGAGTGCGCATGCGCCGTCCTTTTGCCTCAGCGCTGGCCCTTGTGGCCGCCGCGGCCGTGATACCGCTGGCTTCCCCCGTCCCCGCCGCTGCCGACAGCGTCGTCATAGGCGGGTATCCCGTCGAGATCTCGAAGAGTCCGTGGACGGTGGCGCTGGCCAGCCGTGACCGGTTCGGGGGTACGCGGGCGGGACAGTTCTGCGGGGGAGTGGTGATCAGTCCGTCCAAGGTCCTGACCGCGGCCCATTGCCTCGGTGCGGACGTGTTGGGGACCCCGCCTCGGCAGGTGACCGATCTGAAGGTCATCGCGGGTCGCGGCGACCTGCTGTCGGACAGCGGCAAGGAGATCGCTGTACGTGACGTCTGGGTCAATCCGGACTACGACAGCTATACGAACGCGGGGGACTACGGCGTGGTGACACTGACCTCACCGCTTCCCGAGAGTTCGGTCATCCCCATGGCTCCGTCCGGGGACTCCGCCTACCAGCCGGGTACGGACGCGGAGGTCTACGGCTGGGGGGACACGACGGGCTTCGGGACCTATCCGCACAGCCTGAGGGCCGCAGGGGTGCAGGTGCTCCCCGACAGCGCCTGTGAGGCGGCCTACCCCGGTGGCGAGGAAGGCACGTACCGGTCGGCGTCGATGCTGTGCGCCGGAGAGGCCGCAGGCGGCCACGACGCCTGCCAGGGGGACAGCGGAGGGCCGCTGGTCGCCCAGGGGAAGCTGATCGGCCTGGTGTCCTGGGGAAGCGGCTGTGGGCAGCCTGGCAACCCTGGCGTCTACACGCGGGTCGCGGACGTCGCCCGGGTGCTCGCCAAGCGCCGCTGAGCGCCGCGGACGGCGCGCTACGAGTTCGGGCGGCCACTCCCTGTGTCCAGGGGGTGGCCGCCCGGCGTCCGGCCTGTGCCGGCACTCACTCGTCGTCGACGCGAAGTGTCAGCGCTCTTCTTCGTTGGCGCTTGGAACGGTCGTGAGCCGCTCCGTCTCGTCCTGTATCTCGGCGGCGATCTTCTTGAGTTCCGGCTCGAACTTGCGACCGTGGTGGGCGCAGAAGAGCAGTTCTCCGCCGCTCAGGAGGACGACGCGCAGATATGCCTGGGCGCCGCAACGGTCGCAGCGGTCAGCGGCCGTCAGTGGGCTCGCGGGGGTCAGAACAGTAGTCACGTCGCCTCTTCTCTAGCTCGACGAGCTGTCGTACCAGGGTCAACATCCAACCAGGCCGAAAACGTTCCCGCTCGTGGCTTTTCCTCGAAAATTTCTCTCCGGGGCGGCTGTCTGCTGCCGGGTGGCGGCGAATGAGCCGTATCGCAAGTCTTCGTGTCGTACGGGTTCGCGCAGTTTGTTAGGTGGTCTGCCCTCCCGGCTGGGTTGCCGGTTGTTCATGAGGACGTGCCCGGAGCCTAAATGGTTCATGCCTGGAAGGGAACGTGATATGTACTTCACTCAATCGAGGGATCGAACACGCATGCGACTCTGGACTAGTCTGAGTTCATGCGAGGGTGGCGTTACATCGGCTCTACCAGGCCTCGGTACCCTCTGAGCGGCGACCGAAGCCGGGGCCTTACCCAAATGGGTCCCATCTGAAATTCAGCGAGGAGCGAACCGCGTGACCGCCGAGACGTCCGTGCCGTCCACAGCCCTGCTGACCGGAGCAGACCGGGACGGTTCCAACTACACCGCGCGGCACCTGCTCGTCCTTGAGGGGCTCGAAGCGGTACGCAAGCGTCCGGGCATGTACATCGGATCGACCGACAGTCGCGGTCTGATGCACTGCCTCTGGGAGATCATCGACAACTCCGTCGACGAAGCCCTCGGAGGCTACTGCGACCACATCGACGTCGTCCTGCACGACGACGGCTCCGTCGAGGTGCGGGACAACGGCCGCGGCATCCCTGTCGACGTGGAGCCCAAGACCGGCCTCTCCGGTGTCGAGGTCGTCATGACCAAGCTGCACGCCGGCGGCAAGTTCGGCGGCGGCTCCTACGCGGCCTCCGGCGGCCTCCACGGCGTGGGCGCCTCCGTGGTGAACGCGCTCTCCGCCCGCCTCGACGTCGAGGTCGACCGCGGTGGCAACACCCACGCGGTGAGCTTCCGGCGGGGTACCCCCGGGACGTTCAAGGCGGACGGGCCCGAAGCCGCCTTCGACGCGACGGGCGGGCTGCGCAAGCTCAAGCGCATCCCCAAGACCCGCACCGGCACGCGCGTGCGCTACTGGGCCGACCGGCAGATCTTCCTGAAGGACGCCAAGCTCTCCCTCGAGAACCTGCACCAGCGCGCCCGTCAGACCGCCTTCCTGGTGCCGGGCCTCACCATCGTCGTCCGTGACGAGTACGGGCTCGGCGAGGGCGGCAGCAAGGGTGAGGAGTCGTTCCGCTTCGACGGCGGCATCAGCGAATTCTGCGAGTACCTCGCCACCGACAAGCCGGTCTGCGACGTCCTCCGCTTCTCGGGCCAGGGCACGTTCAAGGAGACCGTCCCGGTCCTCGACGAGCACGGCCAGATGACGCCCACCGAGGTCACGCGCGAGCTCGGCGTCGACGTCGCGCTGCGCTGGGGCACGGGGTACGACACGACTCTGAAGTCGTTCGTGAACATCATCGCCACCCCCAAGGGCGGCACGCACGTGGCCGGCTTCGAGCAGGCCGTCATGAAGACCGTCAACGAGGTGCTGCGGGCCAAGAAGCTGCTGCGCGTCGCCGAGGACGACATCGTCAAGGACGACGCCCTGGAGGGGCTCACCGCGGTCGTCACCGTGCGTCTCGCCGAGCCGCAGTTCGAAGGGCAGACCAAGGAGGTCCTCGGCACCTCCGCGGCCCGCCGGATCGTGACGAACGTCGTCAGCAAGGAACTGAAGGCGTTCCTGACCTCCACGAAAAGGGATGCCGCCGCGCAGGCCCGGGTCGTCCTCGAGAAGGCCGTCGCAGCCGCCCGTACGCGGATCGCCGCCCGCCAGCACAAGGACGCGCAGCGCCGCAAGACGGCTCTGGAGTCGTCGTCGCTGCCCGCCAAGCTCGCCGACTGCCGCAGCGACGACGTGGACCGCAGTGAGCTGTTCATCGTCGAGGGCGACTCCGCGCTCGGCACCGCCAAGCTCGCGCGGAACTCCGAGTTCCAGGCGCTGCTGCCGATTCGCGGCAAGATCCTCAACGTTCAGAAGGCGTCCGTGACGGACATGCTGAAGAACGCCGAGTGCGGCGCGATCATCCAGGTCATAGGGGCGGGGTCGGGCCGGACCTTCGACATCGACGCGGCGCGGTACGGGAAGATCATTCTGCTCGTCGACGCCGATGTCGACGGGGCGCACATCCGGATTCTGCTGCTGACGCTGTTCCAGCGGTACATGCGGCCCATGGTCGAGGCGGGGCGCGTGTTCGCGGCGGTGCCGCCGTTGCACCGGATCGAGCTCAGCCAGCCCAAGAAGGGCCAGGACAAGTACCTGTACACGTACTCGGACCGGGAGCTGCGGGAGACGCTGCTGGAGCTCCAGCGCAAGAACGTGCGGTACAAGGACTCGATCCAGCGCTACAAGGGTCTCGGCGAGATGGACGCCGACCAGCTGGCCGAGACGACGATGGATCCGCGCCACCGGACCCTGCGCCGCATCAACATCTCCGACCTCGAAGCGTCCGAGCAGGTGTTCGACCTGTTGATGGGGAACGATGTGGCGCCGCGCAAGGAGTTCATCGCGAGCTCGGCGGCGACGTTGGATCGGTCGCGGATCGACGCGTAGTGGGGCGGGGCGGGTCGGGGCTGTCTGCCGGGCCGTTTCGCCGTGTGTCCGGTGGGTGGGGCGCCGTTTGTCCGGTGGGTGGGTCGGGGCCGTGCGCGTTCCGCCGGTGGGTGGGCCCCGCCTCCGGTCCGGTGGGTGGGTCGGGTCCGTGCCGGTGATCCGCCCGTTGCAGCCCTTGTGTGGTCCGGCGAGTCAGTGCGGTGGGTTCGCGTTGCCGTCCGCAACGGGCATTTGATGCACCGGCACGGCCCCTTCTGTGAGAGGGCGACTGCGGGTGTGGGTGGGGCCGGGGTCCGGCCGCTGGCGCGTCCGGCGGCAACTCCCGTCCCGTCCGACGTAGCTCCCTTCCCGTCCGGCCTGAGGGCAGAGAGCCACCTTTCAGCCCGTCCGGCGATTGAGGACGTGGCCGTTCAGGCCGAATGGGGGTCTGAGGGCGGAGCCCTCAGGGGTTTGGGCTGGGTAGGGGCGAGGGGCGTTTGTCGCGGGGCCGTGATGGGGGCTCCACCCGTGGGTGGAGGTAAGGGGTGGTGGGAGATCCACCCGGGATCCACCCCGGCTCCGATCTGCTGACCTGCAGATTTCCGTAGCGTCGAAGGCGTCGACAGCACCCGCTGTCGCTCCCCTCGCCCACGGAGGCCGTGATGTCCGGGCTTGTCGATGCTCTGTTGATCTGCGCCGTTGCCGCACTGGTGATCGGCCGCCAGTTCCGCACCCGCAGGATCAGCGACGACAAGCGCTGGTGGATCGTGCCCGTCGTCCTCGCGGTCATGGCGCTGCGCAATCCCGGGCTGATCGACCCGCACCATCGAGCGGGGGCGATCGTGCTGCTGGGCGCGGAGCTGTTGGTGGCCCTGGCGACCGGTGCCGGCTGGGCGTGGACGACGCGCATATGGACGGAGCCGGACGGCTCGGTGTGGAGCCGGAGCACCAAGGCCAGCGTGGCCGTCTGGATCGGGGGCATCGCTTTGCGTGCCGGCCTCTTCGGGACGGGCGTGCTGTTCGGCGTGCATCAGGAGTCCTCGGCGCTGCTGCTGGGCCTCGCCGCGACTCTGCTGGTCCGCGCCGGGTTCCTGGCCTGGCGGACTCAGCTCCTGCCCCCGACGCAGGCGCAGACCCCGGCGTACGGTGACGGCGTGCCCGCCTCGTGGAAGGAGCGCGTGTGAGCGAGAACGCTTGGACTCGGTGGCCGTCCCGCGAGGCGCTCCTGCAGGTCGGGGTGTCCAAGCCGAGGCGCGTGCTCGGATGGGTCTCGAGGATCGTCGCCCTGGGCGTCCTCATCGCGACGACCTTCACGAAGGCGGGCCTGAGCGGATGGGGGATCGCCGCGGGCATCGCAGGGATCATGGTGAGCGTGTTCCTGCTGTGGGCCTTCTGGCGGACCACGCTCGAACACCGCCTGTTGCCCTCCCTGGGGCTGCTGACCCTGCTGCTGGCGATCGCGACGGTGGGGCATGGTGTGGGCTTCCGAGTGCCGGCCCTCGTGCTGTGGTGCGGGTGCGCCGTCAGTGCCATCGAGCGGCTGCCCCTCGCCGCGGCACTGCCCGTCACCTCCGTGGCGCTGAGTGCGTATGCCGCGGTCAACGACGACGTGTGGCTGACCACCGCGGCCACCACGGCGGGACTCGCCCTCGCCGGGTATGTGCTGCGCCTGGACGCGGAGGCACGAGGGAGCGCACAGCGACTGCTGGCGCAGGAGCGCGCGGCGCGTGCGGCCGAGGCGGAGTCGGCGGCACTGGCCGAGCGGACGAGGATCGCGCGGGAGATCCACGACGTGCTGGCCCACAGTCTGTCGGCGCAACTCGTGCATCTGGAAGCGGCCCGCCTGCTGATCGAGCGGGGCGCTGACCGGGACGCGATCCTCGAACGGGTCGTGGCGGCGCGGGGGATGGCCCGGGAAGGGCTCGCGGAGACCAGGCAGGCGCTCTCCGCTCTGCGAGGTGAGATGTCCCCCCTGGAGGACTTCCTGAGCGAACTCGTCGCCACGGCGGACGGAGCGGACGTCACCGTGACGGGCGAACGGCAGCCGTTGTCCGCCGAGACCTCGCAGGCCGTGCGCAGGGTCGCGCAGGAGGCCCTGACGAACGTGCGCAAGCACGCCCGGGGAGCCAAGGTGCACATGCATCTTGACTACGGCGAGAGCGAAGTGACGCTGGACGTACGGGATTCGGGCGGCCCGGCGGGCGATCTCAGCGGCTCGGGAGCCGGGTACGGTCTGCTGGGCATGCGGGAGCGTGCCGAGTTGCTGGGCGGCTCGTTGGAGGCCGGGCCGGAGGAGGAGGGATTCGTGGTGACGCTGAGGGTGCCCGTATGACGGAGACGGAGGAGACGGGCAGGAAGCCGGCGCGGGTCGTGGTGGCGGACGACCAGACGGTCGTGCGCGAGGGCATTGTGATGCTGCTGGGCCTGTTGCCCGGGGTCGAGGTCGTCGGAGCGGCGGGCGACGGGGACGAAGCCGTGGCGCTGGTCGCCGAACTGGCTCCGGACGTCGTGTTGATGGACCTGCGCATGCCCCGCTGCGACGGCGTGGAGGCCACTCGCCGCATCCGGACCGAGTACCCGGGCACACAGGTGGTCATCCTCACGACGTACGCAGACGACGAGTCACTGTTTCCCGCGTTGAGAGCGGGAGCGCGCGGCTATCTCACCAAGGACGCGGGCGGGGACGAGATCGTACGGGCGGTGGAGAGCGTGCTCTCGGGGGACGCGGGGCTCTCGCCGAGCATTCAACGGCGGCTCCTGGAGCGGCTGTCGGAGCCGGCAGCGGAGCCGTTGCCGCCGACGGAGGGGCCGGACGGGCTGACCGCGCGCGAGACCGAGGTGCTGCTGCTGATCGCCGAGGGGCTCACCAACCAGGAGATCGCCCGCAAGCTGCATGTCTCCACGGCCACCGTGAAGACCCACATCAACAACCTGTTCGCGAAGACGGGGCTGAAGGACCGTGCTCAGGCGGTGCGTTACGCCTTCGGGAAGGGACTCGTCCGGCCACCGGTGGACTGAGTCACCTGATGGGGTGAAGAGCACGGAGAGAAGAGTCCGGGATCTTCCCGATCTGCCCATCCTTGAGCACGCGGCGACATCGGCCCGCGGACAAGGAGAGATCGGTGGAGAAGCACGACGGCGGCGATACCGGAGAGGTCCGGTTCGACGACCCCTGGTACGACGCGCTCGCCTCCGGCTGGGGTGAGTTGGACGGCACGGGAGCGCCCGCACCCGCGGTGCCGGCGGCGCGCGCGCAGCACGAACCGCGGGCGGGCGGAGCGGCCGACGTCTATCTGGAGGTGCAGCGCAGCGCTGCGTTCCAGGAAGTGCGCAGCCGGTACCGGCGGTTCGTGATCCCGGCCGTCGCCGTCTTCTTCCCCTGGTACGTGGGCTATGTGGTGACGGCGACGACAGCGCCGGGGTTCATGGCGCGGCCCGTCGCCGGAGCGGTGAACGTGGCGTTGCTCGCGGGACTCGGACAGTTCCTCACGACGTTCCTGCTCGCATGGGCGTACGCGCGCCACGCGCGGCTGCGCCGGGACCGGGCAGCGCTGGATCTCCGCTGGGACACACAGGAACTGACACGGCACGTCAGAGGCGGTGAGCGGTGACCGGCAACCATCAGACGCTGGCGCTGCTGCTGTTCAGCGCGTTCGTGGCGGTGACGCTGGCGATCACGACGTGGGTGAGCCGCAACCGGCACGGTTCGGAGGAGGAGTTCTACGCCGGCGGGCGGTTGTTCTCGCCGATGGAGAATGGTTTTGCCATTTCAGGTGATTACATGTCGGCGGCATCCTTCCTGGGTGTCACGGGGCTGATCTCGCTCTACGGCTATGACGGCCTGCTGTACGTCGTGGGGTTCTTCGTCGCCTGGCTCGTCGTGCTGTTCCTGGTCGCCGAGTTGGTGCGCAACTGCGGGCGTTTCACGCTCGCCGACGTCGTCGCGGCCCGGATGAGCGAGCGGCCGGTACGGATCGCGGCGGGAACGTCCTCGGTGACCGTGTCCGTGCTCTACCTCGTGGCGCAGATGGTGGGAGCGGGCAGCCTGGTCGCGCTGCTGCTGGGAGGCACGAGCGACGCCGCGCGGAACTGGACGGTGATCGGCGTCGGCGCGCTCATGGTGATCTATGTGTCGCTGGGCGGCATGCGGGCCACCACATGGATTCAGATCGTCAAGGCCGTGCTGTTGCTCGGGGGAGCCGTCGCGCTGACGGTGCTCGTCCTGGTGCGGTTCCACGGGAATGTCAATGAGCTGCTGCGTTCGGCGGCGGACCGCAGCGGGCACGGCATGGCGTTCCTCGCGCCCGGACTGAAGTACGGCGGCGACTGGACCGCGCGCTTCGACTTCATCAGCCTGGGGCTCGCGCTGGTCCTCGGCACGGCCGGGTTGCCGCACATCCTGGCCCGGTTCTACACCGTGCCGACGGCCCGGGCGGCGCGGCGTTCGGTGGTCTGGTCGATCGGGCTCATCGGTGGCTTCTACCTGATGACGATCGTGCTGGGCTTCGGGGCCGCGGCGATCGTAGGTCCGGAGACAGTGCGCGCGTCCAACGCGGCGGGGAACACAGCGGTCCCGCTCCTGGCGCTCGACCTGGGCGGCGGCGCCGACTCGACGGGTGGAACGGTCCTTTTCGCGGTGGTCGCCGCCATCGCCTTCGCGACCATCCTGGCGGTCGTCGCCGGCATCACCCTCGCCTCCTCGGCGTCCGTGGCCCACGACCTGTACACGTCCTTGCGGCGTCGGCACGCGAAGCCGCGCAGCGAGGTGGCCGTGGCGCGGGCGGCTGCCGTCGGCGTCGGCGTGGTGGCGATCGCGCTGGGGCTGCTCGCCCGCGACCTCAATGTGGCCTTCCTGGTGGGTCTCGCCTTCGCGGTCGCGGCGTCCGCGAACCTGCCGGTGCTGCTGTACTCGCTGTTCTGGCGGTCGTTCACCACGCGCGGCGCGGTCTGGGCCGTATACGGCGGCCTGGTGCCCGCGCTGGTGCTCGTCGTGCTCTCGCCGGTGGTCTCGGGGAGCCCCGAATCGCTGTTCCCGGGCGTGGACTTCCAGTACTTCCCGCTGCAGAACCCGGGCCTGGTGTCGATCCCCTTGGGCTTCCTCGCGGGCTGGCTCGGCACGGTCACGTCGGCGGAGGAACCGGACGAGGCCAAGCACGCGGAGACCGAGGTGCGGGCACTCACCGGCGCCGGGGCCGTCTGAGGGCCGGCGGAGGCGTACCCGCCGATCGTCGAACAGGGACGGCACCTGTCGGTTCCTCGGGGCGAGGGCGGCTGCTGCCGGGGCCGGCCAGTGCGTCCGCGTGCCCCTTCGGCGGTGAGTCCGCCTGCCCCCGTCGGCCGGTGCGTTCACGTACCCCTTCGGCCGGTGCGTTCACGTACCCCTTCGGCCGGTGCGTCCGTGCGACGCTCCGGCCGACGCATGCGCCCGTCTCGTCGACCGACGCACTCGCACGTCTCATCCGCCGGCCGGGCGTGTCCGCCAGCCCTCTGCCGGGCGTGTCCGGCAGTCCCGGCAGCCGGGCGGTCCGGCCCGCGCGTGCGGGATCTAGGGCGCCACCCACGCGTACCGGTGCTCCGGCCTGCCCGTGTCGCCGTACTTGAGCGACAGGCTGAGGCGCCCGGCCTGTTCGAGGTGGCGCAGATAGCGCTGTGCCGTGGAGCGGCTGAGGCCGGTCTCGGCGGCCACCTCGTGAGCCGACAGAGGATGGTCCGCACGGTGCAGCACGTCGCAGATGAGGTCGGTGGTCGGCTCGGAGTGACCGCTGGGCAGCCCCGGTGACGACGGCACGGGCGTGGTGCGCAGGGCGCCGAAGATCCGGTCGACCTGCTCCTGGCCCGCCACACCGTGACCGCCCACCCGGTCCACGGTGCGGCGCAGGGCGGCGTACGAGTCGAGACGGGCGCGCAGGGCGGCGAACGTGAACGGCTTGACGAGATAGTGCAGGGCGCCGAGACGCATCGCGGCCTGCACGGTCACCACGTCGCTGGCCGCGGTGATCATGATGACGTCGGTGCCATGGCCGCGTTCGCGCATCCGGTGGACCAGTTCCAGGCCCGTCTGGTCGGGCAGGTAGTGGTCCAGCAGCACCAGGTCGACGGGGGCGCGTTCGACCGCGGCCAGCGCCTGGGCAGCACTGTGCGCGCGGGCGGTCACCCGGAAACCGGGAACCTTCCCCACGTACTTCGCGTTGATCTCGGCGACGCGGAAGTCGTCGTCCACGACCAGGACGTCAATCATCGGGCCTCTTTCCCTCAAGGCCTGGCGGGCGTTAAGCCCGTGTTTCGGCTCCGCTGTTGTAGCGCGAGCAAAATGAGCACAACAGACTCTTGCAAGCAGAAGAAGGCCTTGCGCCCAGAAGACTGATGCTGTGGCCCCCGCCACACCTACGGTCCCGGGCCATGAGCACAGACATCAGCCCCGCCATCGAGCTGCGGGGCGCGAGCAAGATCTTCAAGACGCCGTCGGGGGGTTTGCACACGGCGGTCAGGGAGCTGGACCTCACGATCGGCCGGGGTGAGTTCGTCGCCGTCGTGGGCCCCACCGGCTGCGGGAAGTCCACCACGCTGACCCTGGTCAGCGGGCTCGAAGAGCCCACCGAGGGCGAGGTCCTGGTCGCCGGGGAGCCCGTCGCGGGCGTCGGCGACAAGGTCGGTTTCGTCTTCCAGCAGGACGCCACCTTCCCCTGGCGCACGGTCCTGTCGAACGTGATGGCCGGCCCCCGCTTCCGGGGCGTGCCCAAGGCGGAGGCGAAGCAGCGGGCCCGCGAGTGGCTGGCCCGAGTCGGGCTCGCGGCCTTCGAGGACCGCTATCCCCACCAGCTCTCCGGCGGTCAGCGCAAGCGCGTCGCCCTTGCCGCCACCTTCGTCAACGACCCCGAGATCCTGCTGATGGACGAGCCCTTCTCGGCGCTCGACGTGCAGACCAGGGCGCTCATGTCGGACGAACTGCTGGAACTCTGGGAGGGCACCGGCGCCTCGGTCGTCTTCGTCACCCACGACCTGGAGGAGTCCATCGCGCTCGCGGACAAGGTCGTCGTCATGACCGCGGGCCCCGCGACCGTGAAGCACGTCTTCGACATCGACCTGCCGCGCCCGCGCAAGGTGGAGTCGGTGCGTCTGGAGCCGCGGTTCATCGAGATCTACCGCGAGATCTGGGAGTCGCTGGGCGAAGAGGTCCGCATCACCCGGGAGAGGGGCGCGGCCCATGTCGCCTGACACCCTTCCCGAGACGGTCGTCGCCCCGAGGGACGCCGAGCCCGTCAAGCAGGACCGTACGCATTCCCGCGCGCGGGCCGCTCGCCGTCGCAAGATCGTCGTGACCGCCGCCCGCGCGCTGCTCCTGGTCGCCGTGCTCGGCCTGTGGGAGGGGCTCTCCCGGGCCAAGGTCATCGATCCGTTCAACTTCTCGATGCCGTCGAAGATCTGGGACCAGATCTACACGTGGACGACCCACGGCACGGCGCTCGGCTCGCTCGGCGAACAGATCTGGTTCACGCTCCACGAGGCGTTGCTCGGCTGGATCATCGGTGTGGTCGCCGGTGTCGTCTTCGGTATCGCGCTGGGCCGGATCACGTTCCTCGCCGACGTCCTGGGGCCCTACATCAAGGTGCTCAACTCCATACCCAGGATCGTCCTCGCACCCATATTCGTGATCTGGTTCGGACTCGGGCCGGCCTCCAAGGTGGCGTCGGCCGTGGTCCTCGTCTTCTTCCCGGTCTTCTTCAACGCCTTCCAGGGTGCGCGGGAGGTCGACCGCAACCTGGTGGCCAACGCCCGCATTCTCGGGGCCAGCGACCGCAGGGTGACGCTCCAGGTGGTCATCCCGTCCGCCACCTCGTGGATCTTCACCAGCCTGCACGTCAGTTTCGGTTTCGCGCTCATCGGCGCGATCGTCGGCGAGTACATCGGCGCGACCAAGGGCATCGGCCTGCTCGTCGCGCAGTCGCAGGGCACCTTCAACGCCGCCGGTGTCTATGCGGCGATGGTCATCCTCGCCGTTGTCGCCCTGCTGGCCGAGGGACTGCTCACCTTCGCCGAGCGCCGCATCTTCCGGTGGAAGCCGTCGGACTCCGACCGCTGAACCCGTCGCACCCGCGCACCGCACCCGCTCTTCTCTCACAAGGACGTGAACCATCATGCGCAAGACCGCCAGATACTCCGCCCTGGCAGCCGCCGGTCTGCTCGCTCTCACCTCGCTCACCGCCTGCGCCAACGACGCGGCAAGCACGACGGCCGACTCCGGCGACAACGGAGGTGGCGGCGGTGAGCACGTCAAGATCATGGTCGGTGGACTGGACAAGGTCATCTACCTGCCGGCGATGCTCACGCAGCGGCTCGGCTACTTCAAGGAGGAGGGTTTGGATGTCCAACTCCTGAGCGAGCCCGCCGGTGTTCAGGCCGAGACCGCCCTCGTCTCCGGTCAGGTGCAGGGGGCCGTCGGCTTCTACGACCACACCCTCGACCTGCAGACCAAGGGCAAGTCTGTGGAGTCCGTCGTGCAGTTCTCGCACGCGCCCGGCGAGGTGGAGATCGTCTCCAACAAGCGCAAGGACGACATCACTTCGCCCAAGGACTTCAAGGGCAGGAAGCTCGGCATCACCGGTCTGGGCTCCTCGACGGACTTCCTCACCAAGTACCTCGCGGTCAAGAACGGCGTGCAGGTCAGCGAGTTCACGCCCGTCGCTGTCGGCGCCGGCCCCACGTTCATCTCCGCCCTCCAGAAGGGCGCCATCGACGGCGGCATGACGACCGACCCCACCGTCGCCACGGTCATGGAGAAGAACCTCGGCAAGGTGCTCGTCGACATGCGGACGCCGAAGGGTTCCGAGGAGGCGCTCGGCGGGCCGTACCCCTCGTCCAGTCTGTACATGCAGACGGACTGGGTGAACAGCCACAAGGACACGGTCCAGAAGCTGGCCAACGCCTTCGTGAAGACCCTCAAGTGGATGTCCACGCACAGTGCCGCGGACATCGCCGACAAGATGCCCGCCGACTACTCGCAGGGCAACAAGACGCTGTACGCGGGCGCGATCCAGAGCACGCTGCCGATGTTCACCAAGGACGGCGTGATGCCCGAGAACGGTCCCGAGACCGTCGAGAAGGTCCTCAAGGCGTTCAACCCCAACATCAAGAACGCCGATGTGGACCTGAGCAAGACGTACACCACCGAGTTCGTGAAGAAGGCCGCGGGCTGATCCGCCGACGCACGCAGCTCAGACGCGGGTCGCCCAGACGTAGCGATGTTCCGGGCGGCCCGCGTCGCCGTACTTGAGGGTCAGCCTGGCCCGCCCGGTGCGCTCCAGGAGCTTCAGATAGCGCTGCGCGGTCTGCCGGCTCAGCCCGGTCTCGTCGGCGATCTCCTGGGCCGACAGGGGCCCCTCCGCGTTCACCAGCGCGCGGCGCACCAGCTCCGCGGTCGAGGGGGAGTGCCCCTTGGGCAGATCCGGCTCCGCGGCGGCGGACAGCGCGCCGAAGATCCGGTCCACGTCGGGCTGCTCGGCCTCACCGCCGCCGTCCAGGGTGCGCCGCAGCGCCGCGTAGGCCTCCAGCTTGGCGCGCAGCCCCGCGAAGGCGAACGGCTTGACCAGGTACTGCAGGGCGCCCTGCCGCATCGCGGCCTGCACGGTCGAGATGTCCCGGGCCGCGGTCACCATGATCACGTCGGTCTGGTGGCCGCGGCGGCGCATCTCCTGGACCACGGCGAGACCCGTGTCGTCCGGCAGGTAGTGGTCCATGAGGACCAGGTCCACCCGGGGGAGCGCCTCCATCCGGCTCAAGGCCTCCGCCGCGCTGTGCGCCTCGCCCGCGACGTGGAAGCCGGGCACCTTCCCGACGTAGGCGGCGTTGACCCGAGCGACCCGGGTGTCGTCGTCCACGACCAGTACCTCGATCATCGCGACTCCTCCTCGGCGTCCGGGGCGGCGGTGGCTCCCGGGTCTGCGGCCTCGGGGGACGGGGACTGCCGTACGAGACGCGGTCCCGGCGCGGGGACGGGGCCTTCCTCCCGCCCGGCCGCCTCGTCCGGCAGGGGTTCGGTCAGCGCCTCCGGCAGCACCACCGTGAACTCCGCGCCCCCGCCGTCCGCCTCGGCGACCCGCGCGCTGCCGCCCTGCCGCTCGGCCAGCCGGCGCACCAGGGGGAGCCCGATGCCGCGCTTCCCGTGCGCCGGGGGCTTCTTGGTGGTCCATCCGTCCGTGAAGACCAGTTCCCGTTGTTCCTGCGGGATCCCGGGCCCGGTGTCCCGCACGCGGAGCACGGCGGTGCGGCCTTCGGTACGCAGTTCCACCTCCACGCGCGCGTGAGGCTTGCCCGCGACGGCGTCGAGCGCGTTGTCGACGAGGTTCCCGACGACGGTGACCAGTCCCCTGGGGTCGACAAGGCGGTCCGGCAGCAGCGTCCTGTCCGAGATCCACAGGGCCACGCCCCGCTCGGCGGCCACGGTCGCCTTGCCGACCAGCAGGGCCGCGAGCAACGGGTCGTGGACCTTCTCGGTGACCTGTTCCGCGGTCACCTTGTGGTCGCCGACGACCTCTCCGACGAAGTCGACGGCGTCGTCGTACATCTCCAGTTCGAGCAGTCCGAGGAGTGTGTGCATGCGGTTGGCGTGCTCGTGGTCCTGGGCGCGCAGGGCGTCGATCAGGCCGCGTGTGGAGTCGAGCTCCCGGCCGAGCTGCTCCAGCTCCGTACGGTCGCGCAGGGTGGCGACGGCGCCGCCGTCGTCGGTGGGCATCCGGTTGGCGATCAGGACGCGCTGGCCGCGCACGGTGAGCAGATCGGTCCCGGTCACGCGCCCGGCGAGCACGTCGGTCGTGCGTCCCGGACCGAGCGCGTCGTCCAGGGACTGCCCGATGGCCTCCGAGCCGAGGCCCAGCAGACGCTGCGCCTCGTCGTTGAGGAGACGTACGCGGCCGGCGCCGTCGAGCGCGACCACGCCCTCCCGGATGCCGTGCAGCATCGCCTCGCGCTCCGCGAGCAGTGCCGAGATGTCGGAGAAGGCCAGATCGCGGGTCTGCCGCTGCACCCTCCGGGAGATCAGATAGGCGGCCAGCGCGCCTACGGCCATCGCCCCGCCCGCGTACGCGAACAGGCCGGGGATCGCGTCGACCAGCCGTGCCCGCACGCTGTCGTACCTGATGCCGACCGAGACCGCGCCGATGATCTTCCCGTCGGCGTCGCGCAGCGGGACCTTGCCCCGCGCGGAGCGGCCCAGGGTGCCCGTGTCGATCTCCATGACATCCTCGCCGCGCAGCGCCTGGCGGGGATCCGTGGAGACCTTCCGGCCGATCTCCGAGGGATCGGTGTGCGACCACCGGATGCCCTGCATGTCCATCACCACGATGTACTCGGCCCCACTGGCCGTCCGGATCCGCTCCGCCTCGGTCTGCACCGGGCCGGCCGCGGACGGCCGTGTCGTGCGCAGATCGTCGGCGATCTGCGGCTGTGCCGCCGTGGTCTGCGCGATCGCCAGCGCGCGGCGCATCGCCTGGTCGTCGAGCTGCGCGCTGAGCGGTGCGAGGAACAGCCCGGTGGCGAGGACGGCGACTCCCGCGGCGATCGCCACCTGCATCAGCAGCACCTGCGAGAACACCCGCCGCGGCAGACCGAGGCGCAGTCGTCGTGCGGGGGGAGTGGGGCTCATGGCTATGACGGTACGGGGGCGGGCGCACCCGGCCGAAGGGAGTGTGGCACGGATCTCTTGATCGTCGGGTGGGGGAGCCGTGGGGACCGGGTCACGGTGCCCCGGTACGAGGCCGGCGAGCGTCGGCGAATGCGCCGGTCCGGCGTCAGCAGGCCACGGCGACGGTCGCCCGCCCCATCGCCCGCACCGCCACGACGTCCATCCGGGCGGGCGAGCCCAGCACCGAACCGCAACTCTCCGGGCGCGGCGGCAGAGCGGCGCCCTGGGCGACGAAGACGCGCCACAGACGGCCGTCCGTGTGCGCGACGGTGACCTCCCAGCGGGGAGCGGCGCCTTCCGTGCGGACCACGGTCAGGGCCTCGGCCGCGTGTTCTCCCAGGGCCGTGCGCACGGCCAGTTCGGCGGCCTGGCCCGGCCGCTCCCACGCGGAGTTCCCGCGGCATCCCTCGGTGACGATCCGGCCCTCACGGGCGCCCTGGACGATCTCCTTGACGGCGTGCGCCTCGGCGCGGCCGTAGGCGTATCCGTACGGCAGGACGAGCACGGTCGGTGAGAAGCGGTGTCCGCCCAGATGGGTGACCTCCCAGACGCCGGCCGCGCCGGACATGGCGAGTTCGGCGGCGAGGGGGCGTCCCAGCAGGGCGCAGCAGCGGTCGCGCTTGCCGTTGGTGCAGACGAGCGCGAGCGGGTCGCCCGTGTGCGGCCCGCCCTGGAGAACACTGTCGAAGGTGTGGCGGTCGCCCATGCCGAGAGCGGCGAAGTCGAGGTCGAGCAGGTCCTCGGGATCGGTCGTCATGGCGCTGTGCAGCCACACGTTTCCGGGAGCGGTGTGCGCGGCGTACACATGGCGCTCCGCGAGCGTCCCGCAGTCGGCGTGCCGTCCGGGGCGGCGGATCAGCGCGATCCGCACGCCCGTGCCTTTCGCCGCCGCTTCGAGGGCACGACCGATCGTGGGGTCCAGGTGGCTCGAAGTGAGCGCCTTCGCACCCCAGGGGCCGGGCTGCTCGATCAGCAGCCATGTCCTCGCGGTGGCCGCAGTCCCCGCAAGGGGCTCGTCGAGGTGCCGCGACGCGGTCGTGCACATACTCACAGAGGTGAGCCTAACCTGACTTGAGCCGGGGCGACTTCCGGCCCCGCCGATGGGGGCGCACTTGGGGTGGTACAGGCGCACATGAGGGCGTGTGCGGCTCGGGACGGGAGCGCATCTCCTAGCGGGGGAGCGGCTGCGGCGGGCGTTCCCCCACGTACCGGCCGCTCGGGCGCATGCGCAGGGGGCGCTCCGCGTACTCCTCCAGGGTGTGGGCGATCCAGCCCGCCGTACGGGCGACGGCGAAGACCGTCTCCCCTGCGGAGGCGGACATGCCGGACGAGACGGTGAGGACGGCCAGCGCCAGGTCGACATTGGCGTGCAGGGGCGCGTGACGGGCGGTCGTCGTCACGACGTCCTGGGCCGCCGCCAGCGCGGGCCCGGCGGCGGGGACGTCCTCCAGCAGGGCGAACAGAGCACGCGCGCGGGGGTCCTCGCCGGGGTAGAGCCGGTGACCGAGCCCGGGGACACGGCGCCCGGCGCGCAGTTCGTCGGCGACGACGGGGGCGGCCGTGCCGCGGTCCAGGACGTCGAGGAGCATCCGGTGGGCGAGCCTGCTGGCCGCGCCGTGAAGGGGGCCTTCGAGTGCGCCGAGGCCCGCCGACACCGCGGCGTACGCGTGGGCGCGGGCCGACGCCGCGACCCGGACCGCCAGCGTCGAGGCGGCGAGGTCGTGGTCCACGAGAAGGCCAAGTGCCGTGTCCAGCACACGCAGTGACGCGTCGTCCGGAGTACGTCCGGTCAGCCGCCCCCACAGGCGGTGGGCGAGCGGGCCGTCGTCGCGGTGGTCGTGACGCAGGGGCGGAAGGGCCGCCACGAGCGTGGGGATCAGGGTCCGTCCGGTGCCCAGGACGGCGTTCTCGGTGAGGTCGAAGCGCAGTGGATCGGCGGCGGCCGCGGCGATCGCCGCCACGCGCAGCCGGTCGGTCGGGCCGCTGTGCTCGGGCAGCGCGTCCACGGCGCGGCGCGCGACGGCGACGGACGCCTCGGGGGCGGTGAAGGTGACGCCAGGGCGCAGCTGTCCGGTCCAGAGCCACTCGGCGATCTCCTCGTAGGAGTACACCGCGGCCAACTCCGTCGCGTCGACCCCGCGGAAGTAGTACCGGTCCTTGTCGATGAGGGTGATGCGGGTGCGCACGGACAACTCGTCGCCCGTGCTCGAACTCGCCCCGGTGTCACGCCTGTTGCGGCGTGCGAGCGCCTCCACCTCCTTGGCGTCGAAGGTGCTGCCGCGGCCGGCCGGTTCGCGCCGGCTGCTCAGCTGGCCGCGGCTCACGTAGGCGTACACGGTCTCGGGCTTCACTCCGAGCAGCTCGGCGGTCTCCTTGGTGCTGAGCCGTCGGCCCTCGTGCCCGGACGCTGCCGCTTCTTGATCCCTCATGGCGCCACCGTATCCATGGATGAGTGTATTGATTGGATCAATATTGACAGTGATTGAGTCAAGCATGGACAGTCGGGTCAAGTCCAGGGAGGAAACATGTCGATCAACCGGGCCGCGTCCACCACCTCCGTCGACGTACCGCGAGGACTCGCGGGCGTCGTCGTCACCGACACTCGACTGGGTGACGTCAGGGGGCTGGAGGGCTTCTACCACTACCGCCAGTACTCGGCCGTCGAACTCGCGCAGACCCGCGGCTTCGAGGACGTCTGGCATCTGCTCGTCCACGGCGAACTGCCCGACGCGGCACAGCGCGCGGCGTTCGCCGCGCGGACGGCGCGGCTGCGCCGGCTGCCGGACGAGGTCCGCACCGCGCTGCCCGCGATCGCAGCGGCGACGCGCCTCTCGGGGCCGCTCGCCGGGCTGCGGACGGCGCTGTCGCTCCTCGGTGCCGCAGCCGGATTCCGGCCTGTGTACGACATCGACGCCGAGCGGCGCCTCGCGGACACGCTCACGGTCACCGCGGCCGTCCCGACGCTGCTCACCGCGCTGTACCGCCTCGGCCAGGGCCTGGACCCGGTGGAGCCGCGCGAGGATCTCGGATACGCCGCCAACTATCTGTACATGTTGACGGGCTCCGAACCCGATGTCAGGCGGGCCCGTGCGATCGAGCAATATCTCATCTCAACCATTGACCACGGTTTCAATGCATCAACCTTCACGGCACGCGTGATCGCGTCCACGGGAGCGGACGTGGCGGCGTGCCTCGTGGGAGCGGTCGGCGCCCTGTCCGGACCTCTCCACGGCGGTGCTCCCAGCAGGGCCCTGGACACCCTCGACGCGATCGGCACCCCCGAGCGCATCGACCCATGGATCCGTGAACGCGTCCTGGCCGGCGATCGCATCATGGGATTCGGGCACCCGGTCTACCGCACGGAGGATCCCCGCTCGCGCATGCTCCGGGGCATCGCACAGTCCTTCGGCGGCCCGCTGGTCGACTTCGCCGTCGAGGTCGAACGCCAGGTGGAAGCGATCCTCGCCGAGCTCAAGCCGGGCCGGGAGCTGCACACGAACGTGGAGTTCTACGCGGGCGTGGTCATGGAACTCTGCGGCCTGCCCCGGGAGATGTTCACCCCGACCTTCGCCGCCGCCCGCGTGGTCGGCTGGAGCGCCAACATCCTGGAACAGTCGGAGGACTCGAAGATCATCCGTCCGGCGGCACGGTATGTGGGGCCGGGGGCGCCGGCGGCCGTGCCGCAGATGGTCTGAGCCGGGCCGGCTGCGGGCTCGGCGGCCGGCGGAATCAGAAAGGGCTCGGCACCCAAGTCTGGTGCCGAGCCCGGAAATTCACATCAGGTGGTGAGAGCGCGGTGTCGTCAGGTGTCCGGGATGTCGGCCTTGGCGCGCACCAACGTTTCACGGCTGATGATGACGATGCGTTCGTAGTCCGCACGCGAGGCGTCGGCGGGCAGCTCGTGGTCGAGCTCCGCTGTGGCCTCGGTGCCGATGACGGCGAAGCTGCCGTCCTCCAGTTCGAAGATGTCAGGGCAGGTTTGCCCCGTCAGACTGCCTCGCTTCTGAGGCGGCACGCCGAGACGTCGTTCGATTTTCACCTGTTGTCGACCTTCCCTGGATGCGGGTTGTGGCGCAGGCCTGGTCATGGCTACCCCCGAGGGGGCTGCGCCGGGTAGCACGCGGGACGCGTCAAAGTCTGTAGAGGCCACGGGAATGTCGGCCTTGGCGTAAATCAGGGTTTCGCGGGTGAGCAGCACAATCCGTCCGTCCTCGCCGCGGGTTGCGTCGGCGGGGAGCAGGGCGTCCAGAGCTTCTGTGGCATCCGTGCCGATTACCGCGAAGTTCCCGTCGGTCAACTCGAAAATATCTGGGCAGTTCTGCCCGGATACACTCCCTCGAAGTCTCGGAGGAGCACCCAGCCGACGGTTGATCTGACTCACTGTTCAAGTTCCCCTTGGTCTCAAGGCTTTGGCCTGCGCGCTGTGGCTGCGCGGCGCGATGCGACCCTGTGGGGCTGCTACCTCGACGACCGGCGGCATGGAGCGACTGTTCGGTGGGGGTGACCCTTTCGCGATCGCGAGCAGTCAACCCTGTTGGCAACAGCAGCAACGGCTCAATTTACGAGTTCGTTATCGCCCGACGGTGTGATCCCCTGGCACGGTGGTGTGATTCCCCGGCGCGTGGAAGGAATCCACGGCGCGTCGTGGTTCGCACTACGTCGAGGGAGGCTCCCCCACGACCCACCACTCGTCCATGTCGGTCTCTTCGAGTTGACGCAGCAGGTCGTCGACCATGCGTCCCAGCTCGGCCTCCTCGGACGAGTCGATGAGGGTCGCGCGGTGCGGCCGGGTGGCGTACCAGTACTCACGGAAGATGCGATTCTGCAGGATGCCGCGGACAAAGCCGAAGAACTCTTCCCGGCTGATGTTGCCGATCCGGTAGTAGCAGAGGGCGTTCGTGTAGAGGGCGTTGGCGAAGAGGAACTGACGCTGCTTCTTCGTCGAGAAGGGCTCGTCGTAGGTGTCCAGCACCTCCGCCAGTTCGGGGTCGTCCATGGCCTTGCTCAGCAGTTCCCAGTGCAGGCGTTGCTGGAGGGCGCGATTGGTGTCGCGCTGGGTCTGCGCCTGCTGCTCCAGGTACTCGATGCGCAGGCGCAGCGCGTCGAGTGCGTGCCGCTGCGCGGCCAGCGTGGTGACGACTCCCGTCACCACGCCCATCCCCGCTGCGGCGACGGCACGCAAGCCCCGTATGCCGGTCCTCTGTGTGGTCATGTCAACCCCCGAATCAGGCGACCTTGCGCCGGTCGTCGGTGGTGGGGCGACAGGGAGCGGACCGGCGAGCGGTGGGCGGCGCGCTTGCCGTCTCCCAGTGTTGCCGAGCGGCTCTGATCGGCAGGGAGGCGGAGAGGAGGCGCACGGAGGGAAGTGCGGGTCGTGTATCCCGGCGCCATGTCCAACGTGTGCCCCGCGAGCGCCGCTAACAATCGTTCACTTCGGGGCGTTTCCCCCCACTCGTATGCTGGGTCGGCATTGATTGTCCCTACGAGTGCCGGTGTGTGAGCCGCGCTCGTACGGGAGCCGGTCCGCGAGCCGGTGCACGTACCGGTGTGAAAGAGGTCGCCCGTTGAGCCAGCCGTCCAGTCCCGAGCGTCCCCCGAACGCGCAGGGTGTGCCCGGGCAGATTCCCGTCGTCGTGCTCGCCGGGTTTCTCGGCTCGGGCAAGACCACGCTGCTCAACCACCTCCTGCACCGCAGCGGCGGCAGCCGTATCGCGGCCGTCGTCAACGACTTCGGGGCGATCGAGATCGATGCCATGGCGGTGGCCGGGGCGCTGGGCGACTCGACCGTCTCCCTGGGCAACGGGTGCCTCTGCTGCGCCGTCGACGCCGGCGAGCTCGACCAGTACCTGACACGGCTCGCCCAGCCCTCGGCGCGTGTCGACGTCATCGTCATCGAGGCGAGCGGCCTGGCCGAGCCCCAGGAGCTCGTGCGGATGGTGCTCGCCGGCGAGCACCCGGGGATCGTGTACGGGGGGCTCGTCGAGGTCGTCGACGCGGCCGAGTTCGACTCCACCCGGGAACGGCATCCCGAGATCGAACGGCACCTCGGCATCGCCGACCTCGTCGTCGTCAACAAGGTCGACCGTGCCGCCGACGGCGAACGAGTGCTGCGCACCGTCCGGGAGCTCGCCGGCCGCGCCGCCGTCGTCCCCGCCACGTACGGTCGTATCGATCCGGAGTTCCTCTTCGACTGCCGGCCGAGCGAGGAACGCGTCGGACAGCTGTCCTTCGACGATCTGCACGACGAGGGCGAGCACGGGCAGGAGCACGAGGAGGGGCATGACGGCCACGGGCACGCGGCGCCCGGTCACACCGGTCATCTGCACTCCGCCTACGAATCCGTCTCCTTCAGCTCCGAGGTGCCGCTCGACCCGCGGAGGCTGATGGCCTTCCTCGACAGCCGGCCGGAGGGTCTCTACCGCATCAAGGGGTACGTCGACTTCGGCGTGCAGGACACCGCCAACCGCTACGCCGTCCACGCCGTCGGAAGGTTTCTGCGCTTCTACCCGGAACCCTGGGGCCGCGCCGAGGAGCGCCTCACCCAGCTCGTCCTGATCGGCTCCGGCATCGACGCGGCGGCACTGGCCAAGGAGCTGGAGGCATGCAAGGAGGACGCCCCACACGCCGACGAGCACAGCATGTGGGGCGTCCTCCGCTACGTACAGGCCCCCGACGACACGGACCCCGACCGCTGAGACGCGGCGGCCAGGGCCCCTGAGCTCTGAGCGGACAGGGCCCGCGGACTACACCGGGCCCGCCACCACGGCCACCGTCTTCGCGAGGGACACGCCCGAGCCGTCGCGGCGCGGGTCGACGTCCGGCAGCTCGACCGGTGTGCCGTTCTTCTGCGCGGCCCGAGCGGGCGTCGCGCCGGCCCAGGCCAGCGACAGGCAGTCCTCGCCCTTCAGGAACCGCTGGCAGCGCACACCACCCGTGGCGCGGCCCTTGCGCGGGTACTGGTCGAACGGGGTGAGCTTGGCCGTGGTCTGGACGGAGTCGTCCAGCGTGCCGCGGGATCCCGCGACCGTGAACACCACCGCGTCGACCGCGGGATCGACGGCGGTGAAGGAGATCACCTTGGCGCCGTCGGTGAGCTTGATGCCCGCCATGCCGCCCGCGGCCCGGCCCTGCGGGCGGACCTGCGAGGCCTGGTAGCGCAGCAGCTGGGCGTCGTCCGTGATGAAGACGAGGTCCTCCTCGCCGGTGCGCAGCTCCGCGGCGCCGACGATGCGGTCGCCGTCCTTGAGCGCGATGACCTCCAACTCCTCCTTGTTCGAGGGGTAGTCGGGGACCACACGCTTGACGACGCCCTGTTCCGTGCCGACGGCCAGTCCCGGCGACGACTCGTCGAGCGTCGTCAGACACACCACCGTCTCGTCCGCCTCCAGGGAGGACAGGAACTCCGAGATGGGCGCGCCTCCGGAGAGGTTGGGCGCTGTGGCCGTCTCCGGCAGTTGCGGGAGGTCGATCACGTTCAGCCGCAGGAGGCGGCCGGAGGACGTGACCACGCCCACCTCGCCGAGCGCGGTCGCGGGCACCGCGGAGACGATCACGTCGTGCTTGGTGCGCCGGGCCTCCGCGGCGTCCGCGAACGCGTCGCCGTTCGCCGTGCGCGCCAGCAGGCCCGTGGAGGACAGCAGCACCCGGCACGGGTCGTCCGCCACCTGGAGCGGGACCGTCGTGGCGGGCGCGCCCGCGGACTCGAGGAGCACGGTGCGCCGGTCGGTGCCGAACTTCTTGGCGACCGCGGCCAGTTCGGCGGAGACGAGCTTGCGCAGCTCCGTGTCCGACTCCAGGATCCCGGTCAGCTCGTCGATCTCGCCGTTCAGCCGGTCGCGCTCCGACTCCAGCTCGATGCGGTCGAACTTGGTGAGCCGGCGCAGCGGCGTGTCGAGGATGTACTGCGTCTGCACCTCGGAGAGCGAGAACCGCTCGATCAGGCGCTCCTTGGCCTGCGCGGAGTTCTCGCTGGAGCGGATGAGGCGGATGACCTCGTCGATGTCCAGCAGGGCGACGAGGAGACCCTCGACCAGGTGCAGCCGGTCGCGCTTCTTGCCGCGACGGAACTCGCTGCGACGGCGGACGACCTCGAAGCGGTGGTCGAGGTAGACCTCCAGGAGCTCCTTGAGGCCCAGGGTGAGCGGCTGACCGTCCACCAGCGCCACGTTGTTGATGCCGAAGGACTCCTCCATCGGCGTCAGCTTGTAGAGCTGTTCGAGGACGGCCTCCGGCACGAAGCCGTTCTTGACCTCGATGACCAGGCGCAGTCCGTGCGCACGGTCGGTGAGGTCCTTGACGTCCGCGATGCCCTGGAGCTTCTTGGAGCCGACCAGGTCCTTGATCTTCGAGATCACCTTCTCCGGGCCGACGGTGAAGGGCAGTTCGGTGACGACGAGGCCCTTGCGGCGCGCGGTCACGTTCTCCACGGAGACCGTGGCGCGGATCTTGAAGGTGCCCCGGCCGTTCTCGTACGCGTCCCTGATGCCGGACAGGCCGACGATCCGGCCGCCCGTGGGCAGGTCGGGGCCCGGGACGTACTTCATCAGCGTGTCGAGGTCGGCGCCGGGGTGGCGGATCAGGTGCCGGGCGGCGGCGATCACCTCGCCGAGGTTGTGCGGCGGCATGTTGGTGGCCATGCCGACGGCGATGCCCTGCGAGCCGTTGACCAGGAGGTTCGGATACGCGGCGGGGAGGACCCCGGGCTCCTGCTCCTGGCCGTCGTAGTTCGGCGTGAAATCGACCGTGTCCTCGTCGATGGACTCGGTCATCAGTGACGTGGCGTCGGCCATCCGGCACTCGGTGTAGCGCATCGCGGCCGGCGGGTCGTCGTTGCCCAGCGAGCCGAAGTTGCCGTGGCCGTCGACCAGCGGCAGGCGCATCGAGAAGGGCTGGGCCAGGCGCACCAGCGCGTCGTAGATCGACGCGTCGCCGTGCGGGTGGAGCTTACCCATGACCTCGCCGACGACGCGGGCGCACTTCACGTAGCCGCGGTCGGGGCGCAGGCCCATCTCGTTCATCTGGTAGACGATGCGGCGGTGCACGGGCTTGAGCCCGTCCCGGGCGTCCGGCAGGGCTCGCGAGTAGATGACCGAGTACGCGTACTCAAGGAAGGAGCCCTGCATCTCGTCCACGACGTCGATGTCGAGGATCTTCTCCTCGTACGAGTCGTCGGGCGGCGGGGTCTTCGTGCTGCGGCGGGCCATCGCTGCTGCGGCTCCTTCACAGTCTCTGCCGGGGCATGAACGGGTTCTGACGCGGACCATTGTGGACCGCCCCACTGACATCGTGGACCGCGACCCGTCCGTAGCGGGTCTCGCGACCCTTCCGTGACAGGTCCCGGACCCGGTCCGAGGAGGGTCCCGGCCGCGTTCCGCGACAGGCCCCGGACCCGGTCGGTGACGAGTCCCCGGCCCTCGCGAAGACAATCACCGGACCTGTCCACGACAGATCCCCGGACCTGTCCACGACCGGTCCCGGACCTGCCCTCGCCGAATTCCGGGCCGCGTCCACGGCACGCCGGGAGACCTGCTCGCGGCACACCGGGGTTTCCGTCCGCGGCGTGTCCCGCCGACTCGCCCGGCAGGGACCGTAGTACACGTGAGTCTCGCTCTCGGCGTACGGGGTGCGGGAACTTCGCCAGCTTTCCGCGCGCTTGCATACAGTGGCAGGACCGACAGGAAAAGGCAGTTTTCCGCGATCGAAGGGACGTACATGCCCATGGGTCACACGGCCACAGCCGAGGCAGGCTCCGGCGGCCTGACAGCGACCGAGCACCGCCTGGCCAACGGCCTGCGCGTGGTGCTCTCCGAGGACCACCTGACCCCGGTCGCGGCGGTGTGCCTCTGGTACGACGTCGGCTCGCGCCACGAGGTCAACGGCCGTACCGGACTTGCTCACCTCTTCGAGCACCTGATGTTCCAGGGCTCCAAGCAGGTCCACGGAAACGGCCACTTCGAGCTCGTCCAGGGCGCCGGTGGTTCGCTCAACGGCACGACGAGCTTCGAGCGCACCAACTACTTCGAGACCATGCCCACCCACCAGCTGGAGCTCGCGCTCTGGCTGGAGGCCGACCGCATGGGCTCGCTGCTCGCCGCGCTCGACGAGGAGTCGATGGAGAACCAGCGCGACGTCGTGAAGAACGAGCGTCGTCAGCGCTACGACAACGTCCCGTACGGCACCGCGTTCGAGAAGCTGACCGCGCTGGCGTACCCCGAGGGCCACCCGTACCACCACACCCCCATCGGGTCGATGGCGGACCTGGACGCCGCCACCCTGGAGGACGCGCGTGCGTTCTTCCGCACGTACTACGCGCCCAACAACGCGGTCCTGTCGGTCGTCGGTGACATCGATCCGCAGCAGACGCTCGCCTGGATCGAGAAGTACTTCGGTTCGATCCCCGGACACGACGGCAAGCCCGCGCCGCGCGACGGCTCGCTGCCCGACGTCATCGGCGAGCAGCTGCGCGAGGTCGTCGAGGAAGAGGTCCCGGCGCGCGCCCTGATGGCCGCCTACCGGCTCCCGGAGGACGGCACGCGCGCGTGCGACGCGGCCGACCTCGCCCTCACCGTCCTCGGCGGTGGCGAGTCGTCCCGGCTCTACAACCGGCTGGTCCGCCGCGACCGCACCGCCGTCGCGGCCGGGTTCGGCCTGCTCAGGCTCGCCGGAGCGCCCTCCCTGGGATGGCTCGACGTGAAGACGTCCGGAGACGTCGAGGTCCCGGTCATCGAGGCCGCCGTCGACGCGGAGCTCGCCCGGTTCGCCGAGGAGGGGCCCACCGCCGAGGAGATGGAGCGGGCGCAGGCCCAGCTGGAGCGCGAGTGGCTGGACCGGCTGGGCACGGTCGCGGGCCGCGCCGACGAACTGTGCCGGTTCGCCGTCCTGTTCGGCGACCCGCAGCTCGCCCTGACCGCCGTGCAGCGCGTCCTCGCCGTCACCGCCGAGGAGGTCCAGGAGATCGCCAAGGCCCGGCTGCGCCCCGACAACCGCGCGGTGCTCGTCTACGAGCCGATCGCCGAGGCCCCTCAGGCCGCCGAAACCACCGACGAAGACGAGGAGTCGGCGAAGTGACCGAGCTCGCGAGCATGGATTTCCACCCGCAGCCCCAGGCGGGCGAGGCCAAGCCCTGGGCGTTCCCGGCCCCCGAGCGCGGCACTCTGGACAACGGCCTGACGGTGCTGCGCTGCCACCGCCCCGGTCAGCAGGTCGTCGCCGTCGAGGTGCTGCTCGCGGCGCCCCTGGAGGCCGAGCCCGCCGGTCTGGACGGCGTCGCCACCATCATGGCGCGGGCCTTCTCGGAGGGCACGGACAAGCACTCCGCCGAGGAGTTCGCCGCGGAGCTGGAGCGCTGCGGCGCCACGCTGGACGCGCACGCGGACCACCCCGGCGTGCGTCTGTCGCTCGAAGTCCCCGTCTCCCGCCTGCCCAAGGCGCTCGGTCTGCTGGCCGACGCCCTGCGGGCACCGGCGTTCGCGGACAGCGAGGTCGAGCGGCTGGTGCGCAACCGGCTGGACGAGATCCCGCACGAGACGGCCAACCCGGCCCGCCGCGCCGCCAAGGAGCTCTCCAAGGAGCTGTTCCCGTCGACCTCGCGCATGTCGCGCCCGCGGCAGGGCACCGAGGAGACCGTCGAGAGCATCGACTCGGCGGCCGTGCGCGCCTTCTACGAGAAGCACGTGCGTCCCGCGACCGGCACCGCGGTCATCGTCGGTGACCTCACCGGCGTCGACGTCGACGAACTGCTCGGCGACACGCTCGGCGCCTGGACCGGCTCGTCCGCCGAGCCGCGCCCGGTGCCGCCGGTGAGCGCCGACGACACGGGCCGCGTGATCATCGTCGACCGGCCCGGCGCCGTCCAGACGCAGCTGCTCATCGGCCGTGTGGGGGCCGACCGGCACGACCGTGTGTGGCCCGCCCAGGTGCTCGGCACCTACTGCCTCGGCGGCACCCTCACCTCACGTCTGGACCGGGTCCTGCGCGAGGAGAAGGGATACACCTACGGCGTACGGGCGTTCGGCCAGGTCCTGCGGGCCGCGCCGTCGTCCTCCGCGGGCACCACGGGCGTGGCGATGCTCGCCATCAGCGGCTCCGTGGACACCCCGAACACGGGTCCGGCGCTCGACGACCTGTGGAAGGTGCTCCGCACCCTCGCCGCGGAGGGTCTGACCGATGCGGAACGGGACGTCGCCGTGCAGAACCTGGTCGGTGTGGCGCCCCTCAAGTTCGAGACCGCGGCGGCCGTGGCGAGCACACTCGCGGACCAGGTCGAGCAGTTCCTGCCCGACGACTACCAGGCGACGCTGTATCAGCAGCTGGCCGCGACGGGCACCGTGGAGGCCACGGCGGCCGTCGTGAACGCCTTCCCGGTGGACCGGCTGGTGACGGTCCTGGTGGGCGACGCCGAGCAGATCAAGGAGCCCGTCCAGGCCCTCGGAATCGGTGAAGTGACCGTCGTGACGGCCGAGTAGAACGGCACCAAGTCTCGGAGGCCCAGGTGACGCTTACGTCACCTGGGTCTCGCTTTGTCCGGACTCTCTCCTCGATTTGTCCGTATTGGGAGGGAGGTTGCCTGTCTGCCCTGTGGCATGCACTACAAAAACCGTGATCCGTTTGTTGTTTGAAAGACGCCCCGTCTAGCGTCGATCCGGCTGTTCGCCAGGCAATGCGCCGCGCCCGCGGCACCGGACAGCCATCGCCGAGTCCCCGTACGGCGCGAGCCAGGGGAGCCGGGGACCCATACGCAGTCCCTGGGGTGAATCGGACACCCTCCCGGAGGGGGTCCGTAGGAGACCTTCCTGCTCCGAACCCGTCAGCTAACCCGGTAGGCGAGAAGGAAGGAAAGGACCAGCCCCTACATGGCGTTCACCTGTGGCACCGGGAAGCATCGTCGTCCGAGCCGCGTGAAGCGCACCACCACGAACGCCGTCGGCGTCGCGGCGCTCACCACCACCGGCGTCGTCGGGGCGCTGGCCGCACCCGCGCTCGCCGCCGAGCCCTCCGTCGAGCAGACCGGACTGACCCCGGTCGTCAGCCTCGGCGACTCGGTCGCCGAGCAGATCGACGAGCAGGCCGTTGCGCAGCAGCGCGCCGCCGACGAGGCCGCGGCGCTGAAGAAGGCGGAGGAGGCCGCCCGCAAGCGGGCCGCCGAGGAGGCCAAGAAGAAGCGTGAGGCCAAGGAGCGCGCCGCCCGTGAGGCCGAGCGCAAGCGCCTCAACTCCTTCGTCCTGCCGATCACCGGCTCGTACGTCTCCACGGGCTACAAGACCGGTGGCAGCCTCTGGTCCTCCGGCAGCCACACCGGCGTCGACTTCCACGCGGCGTCCGGCACCCCGGTCCACGCCGTCGGCTCGGGCACGGTCGTCACGGCCGGCTGGGGCGGCGCCTACGGCAACCAGGTCGTGATCAAGATGCACGACGGTACGTACACCATGTACGGCCACCTGTCGTCCATCGGCGTCTCCGTCGGCCAGGCGGTCACCCCGGGGCAGCAGATAGCCCTCTCCGGGTCCACCGGGAACACCACCGGACCGCACCTCCACTTCGAGGCCCGTACGACCGCGGAGTACGGCTCGGACATGAACCCCGTCGGCTACCTCCGCGCGCGCGGTGTGAGCGTCTGACGCACCTCCGCCCGCGGGGCACGGACGTCCGACGCGCCGCCGCTCGCGCGGTGCGGACCTCCGACGTCCGCTCCGCGACTTCTTCACGACTTTGGATGCCCCGGCTCACCGAGCCGGGGCATCGTCGTTTCGGCCGGTCATCTGTCCAAAAAATATCCATGGATTCCGGCCTCCCGTCGGAAATTCCGGCTGCCTGCAATAGAGTCACTGAACAGGCGTCAATCGATGGCGTTTCGCGGGCATTAAAGCGGAGGTCCGGTCATGCGTATTCCGGCGCACTCGGTATGCACGGCGATCCGTGACGACATCGTCGCGGGCGTCTACGAGCGCGGCAGCCGGCTCACCGAGGAACTGCTCGCCCGCCGCTACGGCGTCTCGCGTGTCCCCGTGCGCGAGGCCCTGCGCACTCTGGAGGCCGAGGGCTTCGTCGTCACCCGACGGCACGCGGGCGCCTGTGTCGCCGAGCCGACCGAGCAGGAGGCGTCGGACCTGCTGGAGATGCGGATGCTGCTGGAGCCGCTGGGTGCGGCGCGGGCCGCCCAGCGCCGCACCGAAGCCCATCTGAAGGTGCTCCGGGGCCTGGTCAGGCTCGGTCAGGAGCGCGCCAGGAGGGGGCACAGCGAGGATCTGCGCTCCTTGGGCGGCTGGTTCCACGAGACCCTCGCGCAAGCCTCCGGCAGTCCGGCGCTGACCTCCACGCTCGCCCAGCTGCGGCACAAGATCGCCTGGATGTACACCGTGGAGGTGTCGGCCGGCCCGGCGGAGTCCTGGGCGGAGCACGGCGGGATCGTGGACGCCGTCGCGCGGGGCGACAGCGAGCGGGCGCGGTCGATCACGGCTCTGCACGCGGAGCGCGCGACGGCCGCGCACCGGCTGCGTTTTCCCGGCGGCGGGGACCGGGCGGAACGTGTGAGGACTTCGCAACATCCCGTAAACATGACGGGCGTGCGGCATTAACACGGGCGCCGTATACAAAGAGGAGTAATTCGCGGGGGATTATTTCTGCTGCCCGGAAACGGGAAAAGCAAAGGGCTCGTCCGAGATTCTCGGACGAGCCCTTCGGCGGATGTGCGGGACGGCGTTCTTTCGCCTTTCGGGGCGAAGGCCGCCGTCGCCGGCAATGCGCTCAGACGGTCTCGGGGAGCTCCTCGAGACCCTCGGCGACGAGCTTGGCAAGGCGGTCGAGGGCGGCGTCCGCACCCTCGGCGTCGGAGGCGAGGACGATCTCCTCGCCGCCCTGGGCACCCAGGCCGAGGACCGCGAGCATGGAGGCCGCGTTGACGGGGTTCCCGTCGGCCTTGGCGATCGTCACGGGGATGCCGGAGGCCGTGGCGGCCCGGACGAAGATGGAGGCGGGGCGGGCGTGGAGGCCCTCAGCCCAGCCGACGTTGACGCGGCGCTCAGCCATGTGATGCTGCCCTTCAGGTGTTCAGGGTTGTCTAGACCAGTGTCCCATAACGTGAAGACTGCCCGGAGCGGTCCGGAGTCCCGTCCCGAGTGTCGCCGGATCGCGGCCTCGATCCGGCTTCCGTCCTCCACAGACTGCCTCGCGCCGTTGTCGGACGCGAGCCGTACTCTGGGGCCCATGCAGACCTCGCCGGACGGGCACGCGTACCCCGCTCACTGGGAAGCCGACGTGGTGCTGCGCGACGGCGGCACCGCACGCATCAGGCCCATCACCGTCGATGACGCCGAGCGCCTGGTCAGCTTCTACGAGCAGGTGTCCGACGAGTCGAAGTACTACCGCTTCTTCGCGCCGTATCCGCGCCTGTCCGCGAAGGACGTCCACCGCTTCACGCACCACGACTTTGTGGACAGGGTGGGTCTCGCGGCCACAGTGGGCGGCGAGTTCATCGCCACCGTACGCTACGACCGCATCAATGCCGACGGCCTGCCCGCGTCCGCCCCCGCCGACGAGGCCGAGGTCGCCTTCCTCGTCCAGGACGCCCACCAGGGCCGCGGTGTCGCCTCGGCCCTCCTCGAACACATCGCGGCCGTGGCCCGTGAGCGAGGCATCCGCCGCTTCGCCGCCGAGGTGCTGCCCGCGAACAACAAGATGATCAAGGTGTTCACGGACGCCGGGTACACCCAGAAGCGCAGCTTCGAGGACGGCGTCGTACGCCTGGAGTTCGACCTCGAACCCACCGACCGCTCGCGTGCCGTCCAGTGGGCGCGCGAGCAGCGCGCCGAGGCCAGGTCCGTGCAGCGGCTGCTCGCCCCCGGCTCGGTCGCCGTCATCGGCGCGGGCCGCACCCCCGGCGGCGTCGGCCGCAGCGTCCTCGCCAACCTCCGCGACGCCGGCTTCACGGGCCGCCTCTTCGCGGTCAACAAGGCGCTCCAGGAGAAGGAACTCGACGGCGTCCCCGCCTACCGCTCCGTGCGCGACATCACCGAGCCCGTCGACCTCGCGGTCGTCGCCGTGCCCGCGCCCTACGTCCCCGAGGTCGTCGCGGAGTGCGGGGTGCACGGGGTGCAGGGACTCGTGGTGGTCTCCGCCGGATACGCGGAGAGCGGCCCCGAAGGACGCCGGCTCCAGCGCGAACTGGTGCGCCAGGCACGCTCGTACGGCATGCGGATCATCGGCCCCAACGCCTTCGGCGTCATCAACACGTCCCCGCAGGTGCGCCTCAACGCCTCGCTCGCCCCTGAGATGCCGCGCCCCGGGCGGATAGGACTGTTCGCCCAGTCCGGGGCCATCGGCATCGCCCTGCTGTCCCGGCTGCACCGGCGCGGCGGCGGTGTCACCGGTGTGACCGGCGTGTCCACCTTCGTCTCCTCGGGCAACCGCGCGGACGTCTCGGGCAACGACGTCCTCCAGTACTGGTACGACGACCCGGACACCGACGTCGCCCTCATGTACCTCGAATCCATCGGCAACCCGCGCAAGTTCACGCGCCTGGCCCGCCGGACGGCGGCGGCCAAGCCGCTCGTCGTGGTGCAGGGCGCGCGGCACGGCGGAGTGGCGCCCCTCGGTCACACCGTGCGGCCCACCCGCCTGCCGTACGCCACCGTGTCCGCCCTGTTGCGGCAGGCCGGGGTGATCCGCGTGGACACCATCACCGAACTGGTCGACGCCGGCCTGCTCCTGGCCCGTCAGCCGCTGCCCCAGGGTCCCCGGGTGGCCATCCTCGGCAATTCGGAGTCGCTGGGACTCCTCACCTACGACGCGTGCCTCGCCCAGGGGCTGCGCCCACTGCCCCCGCTGGACCTGACCACGGCGGCATCGGCGGAGGACTTCCGGCGCGCGCTGGCCCACGCCCTGTCCGAGGGTGGCTGCGACGCCGTCGTGGTGACGGCGATCCCTGCGGTGGGGGAGACGTCCGCCCGGGACGCGGCCCTCGCCGAGGCCCTGCGCTCGGCCTCCGCCGAGGCCCCCACGAAGCCGGTGCTGGTCGTGCACGTCGAGCTCGGCGGACTCGCCGAGGCGCTGTCCGCGGCGGCGAGCACCGCGCCCCAGGCCGCACCCCAGGCTGCGGCCCCGGCTCCCGGAGCCGCGGACAGCGCCCGCACCCCCGCCGCCTCGGCCCCGCCCGCATCGCGGCCCCCCGGTCCGCCCGGCGAGGGCCCGCCGGCGCCGACGGGATCCGCGTCGGTGCCGGACCGCCGCCTCATCCCGGCCTACCCCGCGGCCGAGCGCGCCGTCCGCGCCCTCGCCGAGGCCGTCAGATACGCCCAGTGGCGACGCGACGCCGCCCAGCCCGGCAAGGTGCCCGAGTACGAGGACATCGACGAGAAGGGAGCGGCCGCGCAGATCGACGCCCTCCTCGCACGAGGCGAGGGACTGACGCTCGGCGCGGAGGAGGCCTGCGTCCTGCTCGGGCGCTACGGCATCGACGTGCGCCGGGCCCTGCCCGCGCCCACGGTCGACGACGCCGTGCAGGCCGCGCGCACCCTCGGCTATCCCGTGGCCCTCAAGACCACCGCCCCGCACCTGCGGCACCGCGCCGACCTGGGAGGAGTCCGGCTCGACCTGGCGGACGAGGAACAATTGCGACGGGCGTACACGGAGTTGACCGACCTGTTCGGGACGCCCCACGAGCTGCGCCCCGTCGTCCAGGCGATGGCGCCGCGCGGAGTGGACACCGTCGTACGCGCCGTCATCGACCCGGCGGCCGGGGCGGTCCTGTCCTTCGGGCTCGCCGGGGCCGCCTCCGAACTGCTCGGCGACACCGCGCACCGGCTGGTCCCGGTCACCGACCGGGAGGCGACCTCCCTGGTCAGGTCGATCAGGACGGCGCCGCTGCTGTTCGGCTGGCGGGGCTCCGCGCCGGTCGACACGGCTGCCCTCGAAGAGCTGCTGCTGCGGGTGTCCCGGCTGGTCGACGACCATCCCGAGGTCGTCGCCGTGTCGCTGGAGCCCGTGGTGGTCGCCCCGCACGGCCTCAGCGTGCTCGGCGCCACCGTGCGGCTGGCCCGAGCCCCCGTGCGTGACGATCTCGGTCCTCGCACGCTCCCCGTGGTCTGAGCCGGGCCGCCGTCCGGGCCCGCGGCGGGTGATCCGCGCCGCGCCCGCCCGGTGCCCGGTCCGCGCGCGACGGACACCCACGAGCGGTGCCTCGCAGTCAGTGGGCCACCGTAGGATGGACGTCATGGCCAAGACCAGTACGACGACCCAGGGGCTGCGAGCGGCGATCGAGCGCAGCGGCTACTACCCGGCCCTCGTGGCCGAGGCGGTGGAGGCCGCGATCGGCGGCGAGACCATCCGGTCGTACCTGGTCCACCAGGAGACGACGTTCGACGCCAATGAGGTGCGCCGGCACGTCACGGTCCTCGTCCTCACCGGAAACCGCTTCATCGTGAGCCACACCGACGAGCAGGCCGCCGACAGCACCTCCCCGACGCCGTACGCCACGACGTCGACGGAGTCGGTGAAACTCGGCCGGATCTCGTCGGTCGTCGTCAGCCGAGTCGTCTCGAACCCGGAGTCGTACACACCGGGCACCCTGCCCCGCGAGGTCGTCCTGACCATCGGCTGGGGCGCGGTCTCCCGCATCGACCTGGAGCCCGCCGCCTGCGGCGATCCCAACTGCGAAGCGGACCACGGCTACACGGGCAATTCGACGGCCGACGACCTGAGCCTGCGGGTCAGCGAGGCCGGCGACGGCCCGGAGACGGTGCGCCAGGCCCTGGCCTTCGCGCAGGCCCTCTCCGAGGCGACCGCGGACATCACCCGCTGATGTCGCATCCGTTCCCCTCCGCAGCCCACGAGGGCGGGCGTTTCGCGCCCGCCCCGCCCCCGTCCGCCTGGGACCAGCCGGAGCCGCTCGCCGTGGGCTCCGCGCCCGTTCCCGAGTACGGCGCCGGTTCCCTCGCGGACCTGCTGCCCACGCTCGCCGCGGGCATGGGTGTGCCCGGCCTGACCGCCGCCATACCGGAGCTGGACGCGGCCGACCGGAACTGCGTCTTCCTGATCGACGGTCTCGGCTGGGAGCAGCTCAAGGCCCACCCCGAAGAGGCCCCCTTCATGGCGTCGATCCTGGCGTCGTCCCGAGGGGGCACGGGCCGCCCCATCACCGCGGGTTACCCCGCGACCACCGCGACCTCGCTCGCCTCCGTCGGGACCGGCCTGCCGCCCGGCGCGCACGGCCTGCCCGGCTACACCGCCCGGAATCCGGCGACCGGCGAGCTGATGAACCAGCTCCGCTGGAACCCGTGGACGGAGCCGACCGCCTGGCAGCCCTATCCGACGGTCTTCCAGCTGGCGGACGCGGCGGGCGTGCACACCGCGCAGGTCTCGTCGCCCACCTTCCAGAACACGCCCCTGACGAAGATCGCGCTGTCCGGCGGCACGTTCCACGGACGGTTGTCCGGCGAGGAGCGCATGGACCTCGCGGCCGAGCAACTGGCCGCCGGGGACCGCTCGCTGGTCTACACGTACTACGCCGAGGTGGACGGCAAGGGCCATCGCTTCGGCGTCGACTCGGACCCCTGGCGCGGCCAGCTCATGTACGTCGACCGGCTGGTCCAGCGCCTCGCGGAGCAGTTGCCGCCCCGTACGGCGCTGTACGTGACCGCCGACCACGGCATGATCGACATCCCGTTCGACGAGCAGCACCGCATCGACTTCGACGAGGACTGGGAGCTGCGGGCCGGGGTCGCCCTGCTGGGCGGCGAGGGCCGCGCCCGCCACGTCTACGCGGTGCCGGGCGCCGCGGCGGACGTCCTGACCTGCTGGCGAGAGGTGCTCGGCGAGCAGTTCTGGGTGGCCTCGCGGGACGAGGCGATCGCCGCGGGCTGGTTCGGCCCGCAGGTCGACGAGCGGGTGTACGCCCGGATCGGCGACGTCGTCGCGGCGGCCCGCGACGACGTGCTGATCATCGCGTCCGAGCGGGAGCCGAAGGAGTCCGCGATGGTCGGCAACCACGGCTCCATGACCCCCGCCGAACAGCTCGTGCCCCTCCTGCACGTACGCTCCTAGGCTGTTCCCGTACGCTGATCACGTACCCCCGCCCCGTACTCCCGTTGCCGAAAGGTGCTCAACTCCCCATGCCCGAGCTGGTGTTCTTCTCCGGAACCATGGACTGCGGGAAGTCGACGCTGGCTCTCCAGATCGAGCACAACCGCTCGGCGCGGGGCCTGCAGGGCATGATCTTCACGCGTGACGACCGGGCGGGCGAGGGCAAGCTCTCCTCCCGGCTGGGCCTGGTCACGGACGCCGTCGAGGTGGCGGACGACCAGGACCTGTACGGATACCTGGTCGACCATCTCTCCCAGGGCGGCCGGGCGGACTACGTGATCGCGGACGAGGCGCAGTTCCTCGCCCCCGCGCAGATCGACCAGCTCGCCCGTGTGGTCGACGACCTGGGCCTCGACGTCTACGCCTTCGGGATCACCACCGACTTCCGGTCCAAGCTGTTCCCCGGCTCCCAGCGGCTCGTGGAGCTGGCCGACCGGGTCGAGGTCCTCCAGGTCGAGGCCCTGTGCTGGTGCGGCGCCCGCGCGACCCACAACGCCCGCACCATAGGCGGCGAGATGGTCGTCGAGGGCGCCCAGGTCGTCGTCGGCGACGTCAACCAGTCCGAGGACATCGGGTACGAGGTGCTGTGCCGTCGGCACCACCGCCGTCGGATGACGGCCGCGACGGCACGGGCGGGCGCCCTGTCACCGGACGTGCTGCCGGTGGCCTCGGCCTGATCTCGCGGGGCGTGAGTCCCGGGACGTCACAAGGGCCGGCCTCAGGATTCCCGGCGGTCGGCGTGGATGAGCGAGAACATCGCGCCCTCGGGGTCCACCACCGTCGCCACCCGCCCGTACGGCGAGTCGTGGGCGGACTTGAGGAGATGCCCGCCGAGCTCGACGACATGCCGGGCGCCGTCGTCCACGTCCGCGACCTCGAAGTACGTCAGCCAGTGCGGTCCGCGGTCGCGCGGCAGCGCGTTCCCGACGCCGTGGACGCCGGCCACCGGGTGGCCCTCGATGTGCAGGGTCACATAGTCGAAGTCGGCCGAGACGGTCGGCTCCAGCCGGTATCCGAACACCCCTTGATAGAACTTGACCACGCTGTCGGTGTCGCGGGTCACGAGCTCGTTCCACGCGGGTGTGCCGGGCACCCCGGTGATCCCCGTGCCCAGGTGTTCGGCGGCCTGCCAGATGCCGAAGACGGCGCCCGTCGGGTCCGAGGCGATCGCCATGCGCCCGGCCTCCCCGGCGTCGAGGGGACCCACGCCCACCGTGCCGCCGCTGTGTCGGACCGTCTCCGCGGTCACGTCCACGTCGTCCGAGGCCAGGTAGGGCGTCCAGGCGATGGGCAGATGCCGGTCGGGTGGCAGCTGGCCGATCCCCGCCACCTCGTGACTGTCCAGCAGAGCCCGCACGTACGGGCCGAGCTGCTGCGGTCCCGGCCGGAACTCCCAGCCGAACAGCTGTCCGTAGAACTCCTGGGTCGCGGCCATCCCGTGCACCATCAGGCTCACCCAGCAGGGTGTGCCGGGTGTGCGCCGAGCGTGCGTGGTGCCGTTCAGGCCGGTCGACCCCCGTGCCTCGGTCATCGTCACTCTCTTCTCGGCCCCTCGCGGTGGCCGGTCACCTTCCGCCTACGAACACGGGTACCGCAGCGGCACCCGTGCAAGCCCCGTGCCGATGTTCGCACCACCGGTCACACCGCGCGCTCCGGTCGCACCGCCGCTCGGCGGTCCCCGGCCGGAGGATGCCCGGAGTGTCGTTCCTCATCCGTTTCGGCGTGATTGCCGGGTGGTGTCCATCAGCTGTACAGCATGTGCCCGATCCCGTACGCCTCGTGATCGGACCTGTCCGGCCGAGCAGAGTAGCCGGAGCTGGACGACGCGGCCACCCCGTGCGCGAGGATGGTGGACATGAACGCCATCATCACCGCACCTGAACTCGCGAGCGATCTGGCAGGACCGAACCCGCCGGTCCTCCTCGACGTCCGCTGGCAGTTGGGCGGCCCGAACCTGCGCGACGAGTACGAGAAGGCGCACATCCCGGGAGCCGTCTTCGTCGATCTGGATTCCGAACTCGCCGGTCCGGCCGGGGCGGCCGGGCGGCATCCCCTGCCCGATCTCGACGTCTTCGGCTCCGCGATGCGAGCCGCCGGCGTGTCCGCGGACCGCGATGTCGTCGTGTACGACGGCGGCCAGGGCTGGGCCGCCGCGCGCGCCTGGTGGCTGCTGGGCTATTCGGGTCATCCGTCGGTACGCGTCCTCGACGGAGGGTTCGCCGCCTGGAACGGACCGTTGTCCTCGGAGCGGCCGGCCCCGGAGCCCGGAAGCTTCGTACCGGCACCGGGTGCGCGCCCGCTGCTCGACGCGGACGGCGCGGCGGCTCTCGCCCGTACCGGTGTCCTGCTCGACGCCCGTGCGGGTGAGCGCTACCGCGGCGAGGTCGAGCCGATCGACCCGGTCGGCGGGCACATCCCCGGCGCCGTGTCCGCGCCGACCACGGAGAACGTCGAGGCCGACGGACGGTTCCTGCCCGCCGCCGAACTCGCCGGCCGCTTCAAGTCGCTGGGCGCCGACGCCACTTCCGAGGTGGGCGTCTACTGCGGCTCCGGTGTCTCCGGCGCGCACGAGGTCCTGGCCCTCGCCGTGGCGGGCATCCCCTCGGCCCTTTACGTGGGTTCCTGGTCCGAGTGGTCCCGGGACGGGAACCGTCCGGTCGCGGTGGGACCCGACCCCCAGTGACAGCGAAGGGGCCCGCGCCGAACCGGTGCGGGCCCCTTCGTCGGACAACTGACTAGTCCTGCTTCTTCCGTCGCGTACCGAAGACGATCTCGTCCCAGCTCGGTACCGCCGCTCGGCGGCCCGGCCGGACGCCGTCGGCCTCGGCCTGCCGGTCTGTCGCGCCGACCAGACGGTCGCGATGGCTGCCCACCGAACGCGGCATCAGGACGTCCGCGTACGCCGAACCGGCACCGGCCGACGCCGCGGGAGCCGGGGGCTCCTCCGCCTCGGGCTCGGGGTCGGGCTCCTCCGCGGCGGGCCGCTCGGTGGTCGAGGGCCGCTCGGGCACCACCATGTCGCCCCGGAAGCTGGGCACCGCCTCCAGGAGGCTGGTCAGCGAATCCCGGTCGCCGGACTCCTCGACCGGCTCCGGGGACGGGGCGGGCAGGCTCGGCCGCTCCATCTGCCGGTCCAGGGCGCGGTCCAGCGGACGGTCCCGGGGCAGCCGCGCGATCCGCGGGACGAACGGGAAGCTCGGCTCGGGCGCGGCGAGGTCGTCGGACTCGCCGATCAGCGAGCGCGCCTCGTCGTCGACCGCCTGGACCAGGCGCCGCGGCGGGTCGTACGTCCAGCTCGCCGAGTGCGGTTCGCCCGCGACCCGGTAGACCAGCAGGACTTCCCAGGTGCCGTCGTCGCGGCGCCACGAGTCCCACTGCACGGTGTCCTTCTCGGCCCCGCGCAGCACCAGTCGCTCCTGGACGGCCTCGCCGAGCTGAGGACCGGCGTTCTCGCCGGGGCGGCGGACCGGGGTCTTCCGCGCGCGCTCGGCCATGAAGGCGCGCTCGGCGAGCACGGGCCCCTCGAAGCGGCGTACGCGGTCGACGGGGATTCCGGCGAGCTGGGCGACCTCCTCCGCGGAGGCGCCGGCACGTATACGCGCCTGGATGTCGCGGGGGCGGAGATGGCTCTCCACCTCGATCTCGATCTGGCCGAGGCGGGGACGGTCGCCGCGTACGGCGGCGCGCAGACGCTCGTCAATCGGAAGCGTGTACTCCGTGCTGTCCGCAGCCTTCAGCACCAGCCGTGTGCCGTCGTTAGAGACGGCCACGACACGCAGTTCGGGCATGGGGACCTCCCGGGTGGTGCCTGCCGACGTCACGTGCGTCGCTGCTTCCGCTAGTCGAGTGTGGCCTGCCCGGGTGCAGCCTGCCACAACCTTGCCGAGTTGCCCGGCGTGTCGGGCATGGGCCCGGGAGCGCCGTTATGGCACGGTTACCTTTTCGCAACGCTAAGTGACGAACCTCATCACCCTGTGCAACGAGCCCCCTCCCGGCGGTCCTGCAAGGCCCCGGACACCCTGGCGGGAGTCCGGACCCAGGGCTCGCAACAGTACTCCATTCGGGCCACCTACGTGGATCGGCGCGCCGCCCAACTTCGGTCAAGGGGTGGTAGTTGGCCGCCCGAAGCGCCGCATTCGTGACCATGGAACGTGGCGCACTTCACCTAATCGTCGGAAACGGAACCAATCGTTTCGCCCGTACGTCCCCTTCTCGTGCAGTCGGTCGACCAAGTTCGGGAAAGGCAGGCAAGGTCCGGGGATGCGTAAGAAGTCCGAAGTCGGCGAGAAGCCGGGTGTCCATGAGCCGGGTGCCGACGAGGGGCCGAGGAGGAAACGGGTCGATCTGAGCCTGCCTCAAGTCGCGGGAAGCGCGGTGGCCGCGGTGGTGGCCGCGAAGCTCGCCTCCTACTTCGGTGTCTACGGGACGATCCTGGGCGCCGGCCTGGTCAGCGTGATCGCGACCTGCGGAGGCACCCTCTTCCAGCACTTCCTCAAGCGCACCGGAGAACAGCTGCGGGACGCGACGGTGCAGGCCAAGCCGAAACCGGCGCCCCGGCGGACGCCGGGGCCGGGGGAGTTCACCGAAGGGACCGTCTACCGCGCGCGGGTCAGGAACTGGCGGCGGCCGGTCGTGGCCGCGGCACTCGTCTTCGGCGTCACGATGGCCGGAATCACCACCTACGAGCTGGTCTCGGGACAGAATTTCAGCGGTGCCGGCAGGAGCACGACCGTCGGTGACGCCCTCAAGGGGAGCCGCTCCGGCTCCGGCGCCACGACGCCGGAGCCCGCCACGACGCCCTCGGCGGACACCCCTTCGAAGCGGCCGTCCTCCGGAGGCGGCGACACCGGAACCCCCAAGGGGGACGGCGATGTCGGTGCGACGGCCACACCGGCGCCCGAGGCCAGCACCTCGCCGGACGCGGAGGCCGGGAGCGACAGCCCGACCCCCACCCCGAGCGTGCCTACGAGCCCAGCACCCGACGCAAGTAGTCGTTCGCAAAGCGCCGGTCCGGGTCCAGCCGGTCCCTCAGCGCCGTGAACTCGCCGAAGCGCGGGTAGACCTCGGAGAAGTACGCGGCGTCGCGCGTGTGCACCTTGCCCCAGTGCGGGCGCCCCTCGTGGGCGGTGAAGATCCGCTCGGCGGCGGTGAAGTACGCCTGATAGGGGGTTCCCCTGAACATGTGGACGGCGATGTAGGCGCTGTCCCGCCCGGACGCCGTCGACAGCGTGATGTCGTCGGCCGGAGCCGTGCGCACCTCGACCGGGAAACTGACCCGCAGGGACGAGCGGTCGACCATCGTCCTCAGCTCGCGCAGCGTCTCCACCAGGGCCTCGCGCGGGACGGCGTACTCCATCTCCACGAAGCGCACCCGGCGCGGAGACGTGAAGACCTTGTAGGGAATGTCGGTGTAGGTCCGCGCGGACAGCGCACGGCTGGAGATCTTCGCGATCGCCGGGATCGTGGCGGGCACGGCGCGGCCCAGCAGATTGGCCACCTGGAAGACGCCGTTGGAGAGGAGCTCGTCCTCGATCCACCCGCCGATCTGCCCCACCGGCTTCTCGGGACCCGCGCTGCGGTTGTTGCGCTTGGTGTTGCAGTTGCCGGTGTGCGGGAACCAGTAGAACTCGAAGTGCTCGTTCTCGGTGAACAGTTCGTCGAAGTCGGCGGTGACCCGGTCGAAGGTCATCGGCTCCTCGCGGGCCGTGAGCAGGAATATGGGCTCCACGGCGAAGGTGATCGCGGTGACGATGCCCAGCGCGCCGATGCCGATACGGGCCGCCGCGAAGACCTCGGGGTTCTCCTTCTCGGAGCAGGTGAGGACCGAGCCGTCCGCCGTGACCAGTTCAAGGCCCTTGATCTGCGCGGCGATCGAGGCCGAGTCGCGGCCCGTGCCGTGCGTGCCGGTGCTGGTCGCCCCCGACACGGTCTGCTCCATGATGTCGCCCATGTTCGTGAGCGACAGTCCCTCACGGGCGAGAGCCATGTTGAGCCGCTTGAGCGGAGTGCCGGCCTCGACGGTGACGGTGCCCGCCTCGCGGTCGATCCCGCGGATGCCGGTCAACAGTTGAGGGCGGATCAACACACCGTCTGTCGCGGCGGCGGCCGTGAAGGAGTGCCCGGTGCCGACGGCCTTCACCCGCAGGCCGTCGTCGGCCGCCTTCCGCACCGCGGCGGAGAGTTCATCCACCGAGGCGGGGGTGACCTCCCGTACGGGTCGGGCGGTGACGTTCCCCGCCCAGTTACGCCACGTGCCGCTCTTCCCGCTCACTGTGGTGCTCATGGGACCCTCCCCGCTGCGGAACCGGCCTGTTCAGCCGGCGATACCCGAGGAAACCGACCGCGACCGCGACGGCCCCGGACACCGCCGGAACCCCGTACCCGGCCTTCGCGCCGGCGGCGTCGATCACCCAGCCGGACACGGAGGAGCCCAGCGCGACCCCGACCGCGAGTCCGGTACTCACCCAGGTCATGCCCTCGGTCAGTTTCGCGCGTGGTACGTGCTGCTCGATGAGGGACATCGTCGTGATCATCGTGGGAGCGATGGACAGGCCCGCAAGGAACAGCGCCACGGCCAGGAACGGCAAGTTTCCGACCAGTAGGAGGGGGATCATACTCACGGCCATCGCGCATATGCCCAGCAGCCACCGGCGTTCGGGCGCCCCCTTGAAGTGCAGCAGCCCGAACACGGCGCCGGCGACGCACGAACCCGCCGCGTACAGCGCGAGGACGACGCTCGCGGCCCCCTTGTGCCCCTGCTCCTCGGCGAAGGCCACGGTGACCACGTCGACGGCCCCGAAGATCGCGCCGGTCGCCACGAAGGTGGCCACCAGCACCTGGAGCCCGGCCGAGCGCAGCGCGGAGCCGCCGGCGTGGTGCTCGCGCGGGTGCGGCACGGGCTCGGTCGCGCGCTGGGAGGTCAGCCAGAAGACGCCGGCCGCGAGGAAGCAGGCGGCGAGCAGCGGCCCCGCCTCCGGGAACCACACCGTGGACAGGCCGATGGAGATGATCGGCCCGAAGATGAAGCAGACCTCGTCCACCACGGACTCGAAGGAGTACGCGGTGTGCAGCTGAGGGGTGCCCCCGTACAGGGCGGCCCAGCGGGCCCTGACCATCGCGCCGACGCTCGGGACGCAGCCGATGCCCGCCGCGCACACGAACAGCACCCAGTCCGGCCACTCGAAGCGGGCGGCGCACAGCAGCCCGGCGGCCGCCACGAGGGCGAACAGCGTCACGGGCCGCAGCACCCGCCGCTGTCCGTGCCGGTCCACGAGGCGCGAGACCTGCGGGCCGAGGACGGCCGCGGCCAGCGCCATGGTCGCCGACAGCGCACCGGCGAGCCCGTACCGCCCGGTCAGCTGGGAGATCATCGTGACGACGCCGATGCCCATCATCGACAGCGGCATCCGGCCGAGGAAGCCCGCGGCGGAGAAACCCTTGGAGCCGGGGGCGGCGAACAGGGCACGGTACGGGCTGGGCACGGGGGTCTCCGGTCGGCTCGGCTCGGCTGCCCGGTCATCACGGGCGACGCGAACTCTGTAAGGCGTGAAGGTGGCCGATACAGCTTACGGGTGAGGTCACCCTTACGCACGCCCCCTGCACGCGTCCCCCTCCGGGCGCCCGTCCGGACCCTCTTCACGCCCGCCACCTGCTCTCCCGCCGCCCCGCCGTTTCCCGCCCGTCAGTGACGGGTGGCAGGATCGGACGCATGCCAGATGCGCTCGATGCCACCCCTTACGACGCCCTGCTCCTGCTCTCGTTCGGCGGCCCGGAAGGCCCGGACGACGTGGTTCCGTTCCTGGAGAACGTGACGCGAGGGCGAGGCATCCCCAAGGAACGGCTCAAGGAGGTGGGGCAGCACTACTTCCTGTTCGACGGGATCAGCCCCATCAACGACCAGAACCGCGCCCTGCTGGACGCCCTGCGCAAGGACTTCGCCGACCACGGCCTCGACCTGCCGGTGTACTGGGGCAACCGCAACTGGGCGCCGTACGTGACCGACACCCTGCGTGAGATGACCGCCGACGGCCGCCGCCGCGTCCTCGTCCTCGCCACCAGCGCCTACGCCTCCTACTCCGGCTGCCGTCAGTACCGCGAGGACCTCGCCGCGGCGCTGGCCACCCTGGAGGCGGAGGGGCTGGAGCCGCCGAGGATCGACAAGCTGCGGCACTACTTCAACCACCCCGGATTCGTCGAGCCCATGCTCGAAGGCGTCCTGAAGGCGCTCGCCGACCTGCCCGAGGACGTGCGCGCCGGTGCCCACCTCGCCTTCACCACGCACTCCATCCCGGACACGGCGGCGGACACCTCCGGCCCCGTCGAGGGGCACGGCGACGGAGGCGCCTACGTCCGGCAGCACCTGGACGTCGCGCGGCTCATCGCCGACGCGGTGCGCGAGCAGACCGGCATCGAGCACCCCTGGCGGCTCGTCTACCAGTCGCGCTCCGGTGCCCCGCACATCCCGTGGCTGGAGCCGGACATCTGCGACCACCTGGAGGAGCTGCACGGCGCCGGCGTCCCGGCCGTCGTGATGGCCCCCATCGGGTTCGTCTCCGACCACATGGAGGTCCTGTACGACCTGGACACGGAGGCGACGGCGAAGGCGGCGGAGCTCGGACTGCCGGTGCGCCGCTCCGCCACCGTGGGCGCCGACCCGCGGTTCGCGGCGGCGATCCGCGACCTCGTCCTGGAGCGCGCCGCGACGGAGAGCGGGCGGCACGTCGCCCCCTGCGCGCTCGGCACGCTGGGCGCGAGCCACGACGTGTGCCCGGTGGGCTGCTGCCCGGCCCGTACCCCCAAGCCCGCCGCCGCGGGCGCCGACAGCCCGTACGCGTGAGGAGCCCCGTGACCGAGCCCCTGCACACCGAACTGCTGCAGCTCGCCCAGGAAGCGGCGCGGCGCGCCGGCGAGCTGCTGAGGGACGGCCGTCCGGCGGACCTCGCGGTCGCCGCCACCAAGTCCAGCCCGATCGACGTCGTCACCGAGATGGACATCGCCGCCGAGAAGCTGATCACCGACCTCATCGCCGAACACCGGCCGGACGACGGTCTCCTCGGCGAGGAGGGCGCCTCCAGCGACGGCACGAGCGGCATCCGCTGGGTCGTCGACCCGCTCGACGGCACGGTCAACTACCTGTACGGACTGCCGACCTGGGCCGTGTCCGTCGCCGCCGAGCAGGACGGGGAGACCGTCGTCGGGGTGGTGGCGGTGCCGATGCGCGGTGAGACGTATCACGCGGTGCGCGGCCGGGGCGCCTACGCCGTCGGCGCCTGGGCCGGGCAGCGCAGGCTGGCCTGCCGTCCCGCGCCGCCCCTCGACCAGGCCTTGGTCTCGACCGGCTTCAACTACGTGGCCGAGGTCCGGGCCCACCAGGCCGACGTCGCCCAGCAGTTGATCCCGCTGCTGCGGGACATCCGGCGCTCCGGCTCCGCGGCGGTCGACCTGTGCGACGTCGCCGCGGGCCGGCTCGACGGCTACTACGAACGCGGACTGCACCCCTGGGACCTCGCCGCGGGCGACCTGATCGCCAGGGAGTCGGGCGCGCTGACCGGTGGACGCCCCGGAGAGCGCCCCGCACGCGATCTCGCGGTCGCCGCCTCCCCCGGCGTCTTCGAGCCCCTCCAGCGGCTCCTGGAGGACTTCGGCGCCTGGCACGACTGAGCCCGGCCGCGCGCACGGCACCACGAGCGGTGCCGACAGCACGCGGGAGCACAAAGGAGCGGGGCCCCGGCACTGGATCGATACCGGGGCCCCGCTCTCTTACGAACTGCTCAGACGCGCGACGCGCCGACCTCCACACCGTGCTCGGCGGCGAGGCGGTGCAGGTCGTCGAGCTCGCCCTGCTCGACCTCCGCGAGGAAGTCGTCGCCTGTTTCGCGAGCCCGCGTCAGGTCGGACTCGGTCGCCCTTATGCGCTGCAGAAGTCCTGCGGTGAATGCGTCCATGCTGCGCCCCCTCGTCCTGGGTCGTGGGTCGGGTGGCACGGGGGTGTGCCGTTCGGAAGGGGCGATCACGTCTCCAGATGGGTGCCCAGCGCTGCCCAGGCCGGGCGGCGACGGTGCCGGACATCCACGCCCGCTCTGCGGAAGCGGTTGGACGTACCACAAGGTGGCTTGCCCTGTGCAGAGCGTGATCGCGGGGTGTAAAGCCGTCCTCCCCCCGCTTCCTTCCGTGGAAACCTCAACCCGACGAGAAAATCTGGCATTCCCGGGCACCGGGACCGGAGCCCCGTCCCCCCTCCCACTGTCTTACAGCCGGTTTACGGCCGAAAAGGGCAGGATGGAGCCCTCACCCGTGACAAGCCCTGCCCGCGTGCGCCCAAGTGCCGTCGCGCGGGTGGACAGAGGAAGGACTAGCGACGTGCGCGTACTCGTCGTCGAGGACGAGCAGCTGCTCGCCGATGCGGTGGCCACCGGACTGCGCCGGGAGGCCATGGCCGTCGACGTCGTGTACGACGGTGCGGCCGCCCTGGAGCGCATCGGCGTCAACGACTACGACGTGGTCGTCCTCGACCGCGACCTCCCGCTCGTGCACGGCGACGACGTCTGCCGGAAGATCGTCGAGCTCGGGATGCCCACGCGTGTGCTGATGCTCACCGCGTCCGGTGACGTCAGCGACCGCGTGGAGGGGCTGGAGATCGGCGCCGACGACTATCTGCCCAAGCCGTTCGCGTTCAGCGAGCTGACGGCACGCGTGCGTGCCCTCGGGCGGCGCACGAGCGTGCCGCTGCCGCCCGTCCTGGAGCGTGCCGGGATCAAGCTCGACCCCAACCGCCGGGAGGTCTTCCGCGACGGCAAGGAGGTCCAGCTGGCGCCCAAGGAGTTCGCCGTCCTGGAGGTGCTGCTGCGCAGCGAGGGCGCCGTCGTCTCCGCCGAGCAGCTGCTGGAGAAGGCTTGGGACGAGAACACGGACCCCTTCACCAACGTCGTACGCGTGACCGTGATGACCCTGCGCCGCAAGCTCGGCGAGCCCCCGGTCATCGTCACCGTGCCCGGCTCCGGCTACAGGATCTGATCCGCCGTGGCCGCGACCCCGGCGCCCCCTGCGGCGCCCCCCAAGCCCACCTGGGAACCCAGAAGGCCGGAACCCCCGTTCCCCTGGCTGCGCCCGACCATCCGCATACGGCTCACGCTGCTCTACGGCGGCATGTTCCTGATCGCCGGCATCATGCTGCTGTCGATCATCTACTTGCTCGCGGCGCAGGCGCTGAACACCGGCAACGAGCCGCTCTTCAGGATCGCCGGCGGCACCGACATCAAGGTCACCAGCGACAACTGCCCCGCGGTGAACTCGGGCCTGTCGCTCGACGCCTTCAACGCCGCGATCAGCCACTGCATCGACCAGCAGCGCCAGGCCGCCCTGGACAACCTGCTCAGCCGCTCGCTGCTCGCCCTGCTCGGCCTCGCCATCATCGCCTTCGCCTTCGGCTACGCGATGGCCGGCCGGGTGCTCTCGCCGCTCGGGCGGATCACCCGCACCGCGCGCGCGGTGGCCGGCTCGGACCTGTCCCGGCGGATCGAACTGGACGGGCCGGACGACGAGCTGAAGGAGCTGGCGGACACCTTCGACGACATGCTGGAACGGCTCCAGCGTGCCTTCACCGCACAGCAGCGGTTCGTCGGGAACGCCTCGCACGAGCTGCGCACCCCGCTCGCGATCAACCGCACGCTCCTGGAGGTGCACCTCTCGGACCCGGGGGCGCCGGTCGAGCTCCAGCAGCTCGGCAAGACGCTCCTCGCCACCAACGAGCGCAGCGAACAGCTCGTCGAGGGTCTGCTGCTGCTCGCCCGCAGCGACAACCAGATCGTCGAGCGCAAGCCGGTGGACCTCGCCGAGGTCGCCGAGCAGGCCGTCGACCAGGTGCACGCCGAGGCGGAGGCCAAGGGCGTGGAGATCCGGGGCGAGCGGAAGCCCGCCGTCGTCCAGGGCAACGGCGTCCTGCTGGAGCGGGTCGCCCTGAACCTCGTGCAGAACGCCGTCCGGTACAACGTGCCCGAGGGCGGCTGGGTCGAGGTCACCACGGCGGCCGAGCACGGACAGGCGGTCCTGGTCGTGTCGAACACGGGTCCAGTGGTGCCGGCGTACGAGATCGACAACCTCTTCGAACCCTTCAGACGGCTGCGCACCGAGCGCACGGGCAGCGACAAGGGCGTGGGCCTCGGCCTGTCGATCGTCCGGTCGGTGGCCCGCGCGCACGGCGGGCACATCGCCGCGGAGCCGCGTGACGGAGGTGGGCTCGTGATGCGCGTCACCCTTCCGATCTGAGAGCATGTCCCGCACACGCGGCGATGTTCGCTTTGCGCGGAATTTTCCGGTCACTCGTCCGGGAGGGTCGTGTGTGATCGATCACAAGGGCGATTTTCAAGCCATCTACTCTCCGTGATCATGCAGGCTGTCGGAAAGCCGGGAAAATCCGGGTTTTCGGGGGTCTTGATCACGGGAAGTACACGGTGAGACGCCTTTGAAGTGCGCCATCAGGACCGTGTACGGTCCGCATCGCCATCCAAGCCGATCACTCTTGAGGAGTCCGGTTGGGTGTCGATTGAGTAACAGACCTTGATGTGAGGCAAAATCTCCGCCTCGGGTCGGGCACAAGTCCGGCCTCTCACGCGTTACGTGCGCTGGAGACACCGCAGACACCCAGAGGGGGAGAGCGACATGGCAACGGATTACGACACCCCACGCAAGACCGACGACGACGTCGACTCGGACAGCCTTGAAGAGCTGAAGGCACGCCGGAACGACAAGTCGACCTCGTCCGTCGACGTAGATGAGTTCGAGGCCGCCGAAGGCCTGGAACTGCCCGGTGCGGACCTCTCGAACGAGGAGCTCGCCGTCCGGGTCCTGCCCAAGCAGCAGGACGAGTTCACCTGCATGAGCTGCTTCCTGGTGCACCACCGCAGCCAGCTGGCCCGCGAGAAGAACGGCCAGCCGATCTGCCGCGACTGCGACTGAGGCAGGGTCGGCCGTGACTGGCTCGACCCCTCCTTGGAAGCGCCGCTCCTCCCGGCGGGGAGCGGACGAAGGGCCGTACGGCGGCTCTGAAGGCGTACGTGACGACGAGCGAGGCTCTTCCGCACCAGGATCAGCCTCGCTCGACGAGCCGCCCTCAGGCGGCGCCCTGGAGGCTCCTCAGAGTCCTCCCGCGCGCACGGCCAGGCGCCGCGCGGCGGCTGTCAGGGACGGGGTCCTGAAAGGCGTCCAGAAGGGCAGCAGCCGCGCCAAGGCGGGGCTGGCCTATGTCGCCGACCGGATCATCGAGAACGCCCCGCGTGTGCCCGTACGGGACCTCGCGACCCTCCGCAGGCAATTCCCGGGCCTCGGGCCCGAGGAGCTCGCGGACAAGCTCGTCGCGGGCGCGGCCGCCGCGACGTCCACGGTCGGCGCCGGGATCGGTGCCGCCGCCATGCTGCCGGTGCCACCGGCGATGCCCACCGAGCTCGCCGCCGAGATCACCGGCGTGGCCGCGATCGAGCTCAAGATGATCGCCGAGCTCCACGAGGTCTACGGTCTGCGACCGCCCGGCAACCTCAAGGAGCGCAGCACGGCGTACCTGAACTCCTGGTCGGGGGAGCGCGGTATCGACGTGACGAAGCCGTCGACGGTCAACGCCGCGTTGGGCGGCCAGATGAAGCGCGAGATGCGCCAGCAGATCATGAAGCGGACGGTGCGGGACCTGCCCAACCTGATGCCGTTCATGGTCGGGGCGGCGGTCGGCGCGCTCATGAACCGCCGCGACACCAGACGCCTGGCGTCCCGCATCCGCAAGGACCTGCGGAAGATGCAGGTGCCGTGGGACGCGCTGCCCGAACTGCCGCCGCTGGAGAAGCCGGCGGACCCCCTGCGCCTCGGCGAGATCCCCAGAGAGCTGGGCCGCTGAGGCACGTCCGCTCCGCGCGCCCCGGCCGATCGGGCCGGGAAGACGTGCACTGCGCGGTCCCGGGGCCCCTGGAGCCGCCTCAGGGCACGCGTGCGTGCGCCGGGCCCGGCGCGACGGAGCAGGCCGCCGTGCCGCGTGTACGCGGCCGCCGCCGACGGTGCGGAAGAGGGGGCTACGCCTCGGCGCGAGACGACTTCAGGGCCGCCGCCAGTCGCTCCGGCTCCCGGGTCGACAGGTACAGGTACGGCGTCGGGTCCTCGGGGTCCGTGACCTGAACACGCAGGCCCGTGGGGATGTAGGCGCGCAGGAGCATGAAGGCGCGGGGATCGGCCTTGTAGGTGCGCCAGGCGCGCGCCTCCTCCTGGTCCATGATCTCGGCGTCGCCGAGGGCCGCGAGAGGGATCTTCGCCTCGCCCGCGATCAGCGAGTCGCCGACGACCCGGATGCGGATCGAGCCGTACGAACTGGCCACGACCGCCGAGACCGCGGTTCCGCCGACCAGGCCGCCCAGCAACGGGAGCGTGCCGAACGGAAGCAGGATCAGGGCCATCGCGACCCCGACCATGAAGCACACCAGCCACCAGGAGCGGGGTGCGGTGAGGCGTTCTTCGTACGGCGAGGCGGAGAGCTGCATGAAGCCAAGCTTGACACGGTGCGTACGGTGGGCCGACTCGCGGGTAAGGTCTGCGCCTGTGAGTGGTACTTCCGCAGCTCTGACGCCTCCCGCCGACGCCGTCGCGCCGGTGCGGCACCCCGACGCGCCCGCCCCCGGGGAACTCCTCGGTGCCCACTACGAACAGTGTTTCGGTTGTGGCGGTGAGCAGCCGCACGGGCTGCATCTGGAGGCCCGAGCCGGCGAAGGTGTCCGGATCAGCGCGGAGTTCACCGTGCGGCCCGCCCATCAGGGCGCCCCGGGCCTCGCGCACGGCGGCGTCCTCGCCACCGCGCTGGACGAGACGCTCGGCTCGCTGAACTGGCTGCTGCGCACCATCGCCGTGACGGGGCGGCTGGAGACCGACTTCCGGCGCCCGGTGCCCGTCGGCACCGTGCTCCACCTGGAGGCCGAGGTCACCGCGGTGGCCGGCCGGAAGATCTACTCCACCGCCACCGGGCGGATCGGCGGCCCCGACGGGCCCGTGGCCGTCCGCGCGGACGCCCTGTTCGTCGAGGTGAAGGTCGACCACTTCATCGAGAACGGCCGCCCTGAGGAGATCCACGCGGCGATGAACGACCCGGACCAGATCCGGCGGGCCCGTGCCTTCGAGGTGAACCCGTGACCCGTGACCCCGGCGGACAACTCCCCGTACTGATCAGGCGCGTGGACCCCGACGTACCGCTCCCCGAGTACGCACACCCGGGTGACGCGGGAGCCGATCTGCGCACCACCGAGAGCTGCGAACTGGCGCCCGGTGAGCGGGCCGTGCTCCCCACCGGGGTGTCCATCGCGCTGCCCGAGGGGTACGCGGCCTTCGTGCACCCCCGTTCCGGGCTCGCCGCCCGCTGCGGTGTCGCCCTCGTGAATGCCCCGGGGACGGTGGATGCCGGGTACCGTGGGGAGATCAAGGTGATCGTGGTGAATCTCGACCCGCGCGAGTCCGTGCGGTTCGAGCGCTTCGACCGGATTGCTCAACTGGTCGTCCAGCAGGTCGAGAGGGTCCGCTTCGAGGAGGTGGCGGAGCTTCCCGACACGGCGCGGGCCGCAGGGGGCTTCGGGTCCACCGGCGGTCATGCCGCCGTGGGCAGCACAACGGGTGGGAATCGATACGCTTCGGTCGTATCCGACCGGGAAGGACAGTGACGTGTTCGGACGTCGCAAGAAGGGCAGTGCCGCCGAGGACGCGGCGGGCGAGGCCGAGCAGGTCGTCGACGGCGTCGACACTGAGGCGGACGAGGCGGAGGAGCGGGAGCGCGTGAGGCTCGAGCCCGAGCCCCGCCCCGACGGACCCTGGGACAGCTCCGAGGTCCGTGAGCCGGCCGAGGGCCGGGTGGACCTGGGCGGTCTTTTCGTGCCCGGGGTCGACGGCATGGAACTGCGGGTCGAGGTCGCGGGTGACGCGATCGTCGCGGCGACCGTGGTCCTCAAGGACAGTGCCGTCCAGTTGCAGGCCTTCGCCGCTCCCAAGCGCGAGGGCATCTGGGGCGAGGTGCGCGAGGAGATCGCCTCCGGCATCACCCAGCAGGGCGGTGTCATCGACGAGGTCGAGGGCCCGCTGGGCTGGGAGCTGCGTGCGCAGGTTCCGGTGCAGCTGCCGGACGGCACGGGCGGTTTCCAGGTCGTGCGGTTCGTCGGCGTGGACGGTCCCCGCTGGTTCCTGCGCGGAGTGATCTCCGGGCAGGGCGCGGTGCAGCCGCAGGCCGCGGGTCTGCTGGAGCAGATCTTCCGGGACACGGTCGTCGTCCGCGGCGAGGGTCCGATGGCCCCCCGCGACCCGATCGTCCTGAAGCTGCCGAACGACGCGCAGATGGTCCCCGAGGGTGTCCAGCAGGAGGAGCAGGGCGGTTCCCGCTTCTCCGGCGGCATGGGACAGCTCCAGCGTGGGCCGGAGATCACCGAGGTCCGCTGACCTGGGTTCTCCGAGACCGACGGACCCGGGACCACCGGGCCGCCGCCGGCCGAGGGACGCACACGAGCTCGGGCCGTACCTCCCCAGGGGAGGTACGGCCCTTTCGCATGTCCGGGCCCCGGCCAAGTTCCCATCCATGAACGGCAGTTGAGCTGCGGGTCTTACTTCAGGCCTTGACGGAAGCCTGGTCCATACCTATGGTCACCGGCCAACGCGCGTGTTCAGCATTCCATGTGTCGTTCACATACGAGAATGGATGGCCCCCACATGCCCGACACCCCCACACGGCACCACCGCAGACGGCGCCCCCTCGTCCTCGCCACCGTCGCCGCCGCGACCGCGGCGCTCGTGGGCACTCTCGTCTCCTGGCCCGGTGCCCATCGGGCCGAGGCCGCGCCCGCCGTCTTCGCGCACCCCGGAGTCACCGTCTCCAAGAGCCAGCTGGACTTCGCACGCACCAAGGTCAACGCGGGCGCCCAGCCCTGGAAGGGCGCCTTCGACCAGATGACGGCGAGCAAGTACGCCTCACTGAGCCGCACCGCCAAGCCCCGCGCGACCGTCGAGTGCGGCTCGTACTCCAACCCCAACTACGGGTGCACCGACGAGCGCGAGGACGCGATCGCCGCGTACACCGACGCGCTCGCCTGGTACATCACGCGCGACGACCGGTACGCCAAGAAGGCCATCGAGCTGATGGACGCCTGGTCGGCGGTGATCAAGGACCACACCAACAGCAACGCGCCCCTGCAGACCGGCTGGGCCGGCTCCTCCTGGCCGAAGGCCGCCGAGATCATCAAGTACACGTACACCGGGACGTGGGCCAACTCCGGCCGCTTCGCGACCATGCTGCGCGACGTCTACCTGCCCGAGATCATCAACGGCTCGAACTCCAACGGGAACTGGGAGCTGTCGATGATGGAGGCCGCCGTCGGCATATCCGTCTTCCTGGAGGACAGGACGTCGTACGACAAGGCCATGGCGAAGTTCCGGACGCGTACCGCCGCCTACGTCTACCTCGCCTCGGACGGCGACCTGCCGAAGACCGTGCCGAGCCAGAACCTCGACACCAGGGCGAAGATCGTCAACTACTGGCAGGGGCAGTCCACCTTCGTCACCGGACTCACCCAGGAGACCTGCCGCGACTTCACGCACACCGGCTACGGCATCTCCGCCATCTCGCACATCGCCGAGACCAGCCGCATCCAGGGCCAGGACCTGTACGGCACCGACGTCGGCGAGCGGCTGCGACAGGCACTCGGCTTCCAGTCCAAGTACCAGCTGGGCGAAGCCGCACCGAGCTGGCTGTGCGGCGGGTCCCTGAACCTCGGGCTCGGACCGGTCACCGAGGTCGGCTACAACGGCCTGCACAACCGCCTGGGCATCGCGATGACCAACACCCAGCGGCTGACCGAGCAGAACCGCCCGGCCGGCAGCAACAACCTGTTCGTGGCCTGGGAGACGCTGACCCACGGTGACAACCTCGCCTGACCCATTGCCCGGCCGGGCGCCCGCTGGACATACTGGCGCCCGGCCGACGGGGGAGGAACATGAGTCAGGTCGCCACCGACACCATGCTGCGGGTCGAGAACGTCCATCGTTCCTACGGCACCGGAGCCGCTGCCGTGCACGCGCTGCGCGGGGTCTCCTTCGACGTGCCGCGCGGCGAGCTCGTCGCCCTCAAGGGCCGCTCCGGATCCGGCAAGACCACCCTGCTCAACCTCGTGGGCGGTCTCGACGAGCCGGACGAGGGCCGCATCACCGTGGACGGCCTCGACCTGTCGGGCCTCGACGAGAACGGACTGCTGGGACTGCGCCGCGACCGCATCGGCTTCGTCTTCCAGTCCTTCGGACTCATCCCCATCCTCACCGCCGCCGAGAACGTCGGCGTGCCGCTGCGGCTGCGCCGGGCCGACCCGCGCGAGCGCGAGGAGCGCGTGGACCTGCTGCTCTCGCTCGTCGGCCTCGCCGACCACGCGGCGCAGCGGCCCGGCGAGCTGTCCGGCGGCCAGCAGCAGCGCGTGGCCATCGCCCGCGCCCTGGCCAACAACCCCGCTCTCCTGATCGCCGACGAGCCCACCGGGCAGCTCGACGCGGAGACCGGCATCGCCGTGATGGAACTGCTGCGCGCCGTCGTCCGCAGCGAGCGCGTCACCGCCCTCGTCGCCACGCACGACGCGGCCCTGCTCGACCTCGCCGACCGGGTGCTGGAGCTGAGCGACGGCGAGATCGTCGAACACTGACGGCGCCGCCGCGTCGCGCCACGGGCGCGCACCGTCCTCCACGGCGGGTCACCGCCGGCCCCGCGACTGCCGCTCCGGCACCGGGCGGAGGGTGGCACACGCCCGCACCACCTCCGCGCGCCGTCGCGGATCGCGTCAGAGTTGCGTCAAAGACGCCCCCCGCCTGCCCCGACGCCCCCTTTGCCGGAATTCATGGCCGTAAGGTCGACGCTGCGTACACGGCAGTGACAGGAAGACAATAGGGCTCATGGCACGCGGCAAGCTTCGGATCTACCTCGGTGCGGCACCGGGCGTCGGCAAGACGTACGCCATGCTCTCCGAGGCGCACCGGCGCGTCGAACGCGGTACCGACTGCGTGGTCGCCTTCGTGGAGCACCACGACCGGCCGCGCACCGAGGTGATGCTGCACGGCCTGGAGCAGGTGCCACGCAGGGAACTGCAACACCGCGGCTCCGTCTTCACCGAGATGGACGTGGACGCCGTGCTGGAGCGCGCCCCCGCCGTCGCCCTGGTGGACGAACTCGCCCACACCAATGTGCCCGGCTCGCGCAACGACAAGCGCTGGCAGGACGTGGCGGAACTCCTCGCGGCCGGCATCGACGTCGTCTCGACCGTCAACATCCAGCACCTGGAGTCACTCGGCGACGTCGTCGAGTCCATAACGGGCGTACGGCAGCGGGAGACCGTGCCGGACGAGGTGGTGCGCAGGGCAGACCAGATCGAGCTCGTCGACATGTCGCCACAGGCGCTGCGGCGGCGGATGGCACACGGCAACATCTACAAGTCCGACAAGGTCGACGCCGCCCTGTCGAACTACTTCCGGCCCGGCAACCTCACCGCCCTGCGCGAGCTCGCCCTGCTCTGGGTCGCCGACCGGGTCGACGAATACCTCACCGAGTACCGCAGCGAGCACCGGGTCTCCAAGATCTGGGGATCGCGGGAACGCATCGTGGTGGGCCTGACCGGCGGACCGGAGGGGCGCACGCTGATCCGGCGCGCGGCCCGGCTCGCGGAGAAGGGCGCGGGCGGCGAGGTGATGGCCGTCTACATCGCGCGCAGCGACGGACTGACCTCCGCCTCGCCCAAGGAACTGGCCGTCCAGCGCACCCTCGTCGAGGACCTCGGCGGCACCTTCCACCACGTCGTCGGCGACGACATCCCCGCCTCGCTCCTGGACTTCGCGCGGGGCGTCAACGCCACCCAGATCGTGCTCGGCTCCTCCCGCCGCAAGACCTGGCAGTACGTCTTCGGGCCGGGGGTCGGCGCCACCGTCGCCCGCGAGTCGGGCCCCGACCTGGACGTCCACATCGTCACCCACGAAGAGGTCGCCAAGGGGCGCGGCCTTCCGGTGGCGCGCGGGGCACGGCTCGGCCGCTCCCGGATCATCTGGGGCTGGCTGGTCGGCGTGCTCGGACCGGTCGTCCTCGCCCTGCTGCTGAACACCGTCGACCTCGGCCTCGCCAACGACATGCTGCTGTTCCTGACGGTGACCGTCGCGGCGGCGCTCCTCGGCGGCCTCTACCCGGCACTGGCCTCCGCGGCCTTCGGCACCCTCCTGCTGAACTACTACTACACGCCGCCCCTGCACCGGCTGACCATCGCGGACCCCAAGAACATCGTCGCCATCGCGATCTTCGTCGGCGTCGCCGTCTCGGTGGCGTCGGTCGTGGACCTGGCGGCCCGCCGCACGCACCAGGCGGCCCGGCTGCGGGCCGAGTCGGAGATCCTGTCCTTCCTCGCGGGCAGTGTGCTCCGCGGCGAGACGAGTCTGGAGGCCCTCCTGGAGCGGGTCCGGGAGACCTTCTCGATGGAGTCCGTCGCCCTGCTGGAGCGGGAGAGCGACGTCGACCCGTGGACCTGCGCGGGCAGCGTGGGACCCGAGCCCTCCACCCGGCCCGAGGACGCGGACGTGGACATGCCGGTCGGCGACCACATGGCGCTGGCCCTGTCCGGACGCGTCCTGCCGGCCTCGGACCGCCGGGTGCTCGCCGCGTTCGCCGCGCAGGCCGCGGTGGTCCTGGACCGCCAGCGGCTCCAGCACGAGGCGGCCCAGGCCAAGGAACTGGCCGAGGGCAACCGCATCCGCACCGCGCTGCTGGCCGCCGTCAGCCACGACCTGCGGACCCCGCTGGCCGGGATCAAGGCCGCGGTCTCCTCGCTGCGCTCCGAGGACGTCGAATGGTCCGAGGAGGACCGGGCGGAGCTCCTCGAAGGCATCGAGGACGGCGCCGACCGCCTCGACCACCTGGTCGGCAATCTGCTGGACATGTCCCGCCTGCAGACCGGCACGGTCACCCCGCTGATCCGCGAGATCGACCTCGACGAGGTGGTGCCGATGGCCCTCGGCGGCGTCCCCGAGGACAGCGTGGAGCTGGAGATCCCGGAGAGCCTGCCGATGGTCGCCGTCGACGCCGGACTGCTGGAGCGCGCCGTCGCCAACCTCGTCGAGAACGCCGTCAAGTACAGCCCTGCCGACGAACGCGTCCTGGTGTCCGCGAGCGCCATCGCCGACCGGGTGGAGGTGCGGGTCGTCGACCGCGGACCGGGCGTCCCCGACGAGGCCAAGGACCGCATCTTCGCGCCGTTCCAGCGCTACGGCGACGCCCCGCGCGGCGCCGGCGTGGGCCTCGGCCTCGCCGTCGCCCGCGGCTTCGCCGAGGCGATGACCGGCACCCTGAACGCCGAGGACACCCCCGGCGGCGGACTCACCATGGTGCTCACGGTGCGGGCGGTGGACCGCCGCCCCGACCTGGCCACCACACCTTCAGGCGCAGAGAGGCAGGTCCCATGCTGAGCTCGACCGGGGGCGACCCGCGGACCCCCACGAGGGTCCTCGTGGTCGACGACGAGCCGCAGATCACCCGGGCCCTGGTGATCAACCTCAGGGCACGCAAGTACGAGGTCGACGCGGCGCCCGACGGCGCGACCGCCCTCCAGCTCGCCGCCGCCCGCCACCCCGACGTCGTCGTGCTCGACCTGGGGCTGCCCGACATGGACGGCGTGGAGGTGATCAGGGGGCTGCGCGGCTGGACCCGGGTGCCGATCCTGGTGCTCTCGGCCCGGCACTCCTCCGACGAGAAGGTCGAGGCGCTCGACGCGGGCGCCGACGACTACGTCACCAAGCCCTTCGGCATGGACGAGCTGCTGGCGCGGCTGCGGGCCGCGGTGCGCCGGGCGGAGCCCACCGGGGGCGGCGAGGACGACGTGATCGTCGAGACCGACGACTTCACCGTCGACCTGGCCGCCAAGAAGGTCAACCGCGACGGCCGCGACGTCCGTCTGACGCCCACCGAGTGGCACCTCCTGGAGGTCCTGGTGCGCAACACGGGCCGCCTCGTCGGGCAGAAGCAGCTGCTCCAGGAGGTGTGGGGACCGTCGTACGGCACGGAGACCAACTACCTCCGCGTCTACATGGCCCAGCTGCGCCGCAAGCTGGAGGTGGACCCCTCGCACCCGCGGCACTTCATCACGGAGCCCGGGATGGGGTACCGGTTCGAGCGATGAGTCGCACACGGGTTCGCACGGTGGTGCCGGGGGTACGTACGGGTCGGCGGCCCCCGGTACGCTTTCGGTATGAGTGCTGTTCCTCGTTCCGAAAAGCCGGCGGGCCGGTTCCGGCGGATGATAGACCGGCTCTCCTCGTCCCAGGAGGACCTGGAGTCCGAGGAGCTGCGGGAGGACACCGAGACCACCGGGTGCACCCGCATCGGTGACTGCCACGACCGCCAGATCGTCACGGTTACTGGTACGTTGCGCACGGTCACTCTGCGCCCGCGGGCCGGTGTCCCGGCCCTGGAGGCCGAGCTGTTCGACGGATCGGCCGCCCTGGACGTGGTCTGGCTCGGCCGGCGCTCCATCGTCGGGATCGAGCCGGGACGCAAGTTGATCGCATCGGGCCGGATTTCGATGAGCCGGGGCCGTAGGGTGCTGTTCAACCCGAAGTACGAACTCAGACCGCTCGGACGGGAGTAGCCGGTGACGTCGCTCGACAAGCCGACCGAAGACGCCCAGCAGGACTCCAGGGCCGTGACCGAGGCCGCGCTCTTCGACGCGTTCGGCGGCGTGCGGGGCATGGTCGAGACGGTCGTGCCCGGCCTGCTCTTCGTCACCATCTTCACGATCAACAAGGACCTGCACTGGTCGGCGATCGCCGCCCTCGGCGTGTCCCTGCTGCTCGTGGTGGTCCGCCTCGTCATGCGGGACACCGTCAAGCACGCCTTCAGCGGGGTGTTCGGCGTCGCGTTCGGCGTGGTCTTCGCGATGATGACGGGCAACGCCAAGGACTTCTACCTGCCGGGCATGCTCTACACGCTCGGTCTGGCCATCGCCTACATCGTCACGACCCTCGCGGGCGTCCCGCTGATCGGCCTGATCCTGGGACCGGTGTTCAAGGAGAACCTCTCCTGGCGCACCCGCAATCCCGGCCGCAAGAAGGCGTACGCCAAGGCCAGTTGGGCCTGGGGTCTGATCCTCCTCGCCAAGTGCGCGGTGCTCTTCCCGCTCTACTGGTGGGCCGACACCACCCAGTTCGGCTGGGTCCTCATCGCCCTGAAGATCCCGCCGTTCCTCCTCGCCGTCTGGCTCACCTGGGTCTTCCTCGCGAAGGCGCCCGCGCCGATCGACGTCTTCGCCGAGATGGAGGCGGAGGAGAAGGCCGAGAAGGAGCGCAAGGCCGCCCTCGCGGCGGAGCGCGGCGACTCGGCACCCGCCCGCCACCGCCGGGAGGCGTAGCCCGCCCCCGCCGAGGCGTAGCCCGACCCTGCTGCAGGACGGCACTCCCCGCTGCCGGGTCGGCCCCCTCGCCACGCCGGCTGGGCCCGAGGCTCAAGGGCGCGGTCTCCGCGAGATGACGGGCGCCCGGTCCGCGGGACGGCACCGACGGCAGCTCAGGCGACCGGATCGCGCGCGGACGCCGGCCCGCAGTGGAAGGCCCACGATGGTCCGCAGGCGACGGCCGGCGACGGTCCGTAGCCCGACACCCCACACACCACAGCCCGCACACGACGACGGGGCGCCCGGAGATCTCCGGGCGCCCCGTCGTCGTACACGCTCCGAACCGTCTACTCGGTCGCGTCCTCGCGGCGCACCGACAGCAGGTCCTCCAGCTGCTCCTCGCGGGCCTGCGCGGCCACGAAGAGGAGTTCGTCGCCCGCCTCCAGGGAGTCCTCCTGGGAGGGGGTCAGGACGCGGGTGCCGCGGATGATGGTCACCAGCGAGGTGTCCTGCGGCCACTCGACGTCGCCCACCGTGGTGCCCGCGAGCGCGGACTCCGGCGGCAGGGTCAGCTCGACGAGGTTGGCGTCGCCGTGGCTGAAGCGCAGCAGGCGCACCAGATCGCCGACGCTGACCGCCTCCTCGACGAGGGCCGACATCAGGCGCGGGGTGGAGACGGCGACGTCGACGCCCCAGGCCTCGTTGAAGAGCCACTCGTTCTTCGGGTTGTTCACGCGGGCCACGACCCGCGGGACCCCGTACTCGGTCTTCGCGAGCAGGGAGACGACGAGGTTGACCTTGTCGTCACCGGTGGCCGCGATGACCACGTTGCAGCGCTGGAGCGCGGCCTCGTCCAGGGAGGTGATCTCGCAGGCGTCGGCGAGCAGCCACTCCGCCTGCGGCACGCGCTCGACCGAGATGGCGGTCGGCGCCTTGTCGATCAGCAGGATCTCGTGGCCGTTCTCCAGGAGCTCGCCCGCGATCGAGCGGCCCACGGCGCCGGCACCGGCAATGGCGACCCTCATCAGTGACCGGCCTCCTCTTCAGGACCCTTGGCGAACGCCGCCTCGACCTTGTCCACCTCGTCGGAGCGCATCATGACGTGCACCAGGTCGCCTTCCTGCAGCACGGTCTGCGAGGAGGGCAGGATCGCCTCGCCCAGCCGGGTGAGGAAGGCCACGCGCACGCCCGTCTCGTCCTGGAGGCGGCTGATCTTGTGGCCGACCCAGCCGGAGGAGGTGTGCACCTCGGCGAGCTGCACCCCGCCGGTGGGGTCGCGCCACAGCGGCTCGGCGCCCGAGGGCAGCAGCCGGCGCAGCATCTGGTCGGCCGTCCAGCGGACGGTGGCGACGGTCGGGATGCCGAGGCGCTGGTAGACCTCGGCGCGGCGCGGGTCGTAGATGCGGGCGGCCACGTTCTCGATGCCGAACATCTCGCGGGCCACCCGGGCGGCGATGATGTTCGAGTTGTCACCGCTGGAGACCGCGGCGAACGCGCCGGCCTCCTCGATGCCCGCTTCGCGCAGGGTGTCCTGGTCGAAGCCGACTCCGGTGACACGACGGCCGCCGAACCCGGAGCCCAGTCGTCGGAAGGCGGTGGGGTCCTGGTCGACCACGGCGACCGTGTGCCCCTGTTGCTCCAGGGTCTGGGCAAGAGCGGAGCCCACTCTTCCGCAGCCCATGATGACGATGTGCACGACCGTCCTTCCGAATCTGATGGTTACGGCTCAGGGTGAACAGGGTCTCAGACCGCCGCCCAAGCTACACACGCGCGGTCCGTCCGGGGCACCCCTGTGCACGTTCGCCTGCGGGTTCCGGGCGTCGGCCGAGGAGAGGGAGATCAGCGGCGTGTGATGCTGCGGACACTCACCAGGGTCAGGATTCCGAGGCCGACGAGGGCGGCGGCGGCTCCGATCAGCTCCGCGGTCACATGCATGGATCCTCCACGGCAGGGGCAAGGGGCGGGGTTTTGTCATATAGACACGTGGATCCGTCCGGCCACGGAATCCGCAGCCGGACAGGTCCCCGTTTTCACTCGGAGAGCAGATGCTGTGCCGAAGCGGGGCGGCGGGTGGGCGGCCCCGTGTTCGAACCCTTACGCTTCTCTGTTGTGTCCAAACTGACCGACGTGCCCAAACGGATTCTGATCGGGCGCGCACTGCGCAGTGATCGGCTCGGAGAAACGCTCCTGCCGAAGCGCATCGCCCTTCCCGTGTTCGCCTCCGACCCGCTCTCCTCCGTCGCGTACGCGCCCGGAGAAGTGCTGCTGGTCCTGTCCATCGCGGGTGTGTCGGCCTACCACTTCAGCCCCTGGATCGCCGTCGCGGTCGTCGTGCTGATGTTCACGGTGGTCGCCTCCTACCGGCAGAACGTGCACGCGTACCCGAGCGGCGGCGGCGACTACGAGGTCGCCAACACCAACCTCGGTCCCAAGGCGGGACTGACCGTCGCCAGCGCCCTGCTCGTCGACTACGTCCTGACCGTCGCCGTCTCCATCGCCTCCGGCATCGAGAACCTCGGCTCCGCGATCCCCTTCGTCGTCGAGCACAAGGTGGCCTGCGCGGTCGCCGTCATCGTGCTCCTCACGCTGATGAACCTGCGGGGCGTCAAGGAGTCCGGCAAGCTCTTCGCGATCCCGACGTACGTCTTCGTGGCGGGCGTCTTCATCATGATCGCGTGGGGCGCCTTCCGCGGGCTCGTCCTCGACGACACCATGCGCGCGCCCACCGCCGACTACCACATCAAGGCCGAGCACCAGGGGCTCGCGGGCTTCGCCCTCGTCTTCCTGCTGCTGCGGGCCTTCTCCTCCGGCTGTGCCGCGCTCACCGGCGTCGAGGCGATCTCCAACGGCGTCCCGGCCTTCCGCAAGCCCAAGTCGAAGAACGCCGCGAACACCCTCGCGCTGATGGGCCTGCTCGCCGTCACCATGTTCTGCGGCATCATCGCGCTGGCCATGTCGACCAAGGTCCGGATGGCCGAGAACCCGGCCAACGACCTGATCCACAACGGCGCCCCGGTCGGCTCCGACTACGTCCAGAACCCGGTGATCTCCCAGGTCGCCGAGGCCGTCTTCGGCAAGGGCAGCTTCCTGTTCATCGTGCTGGCCGCCGCCACCGCGCTGGTCCTGTTCCTCGCCGCCAACACCGCCTACAACGGCTTCCCGCTGCTCGGCTCGATCCTCGCCCAGGACCGCTACCTCCCGCGCCAGCTGCACACCCGCGGCGACCGCCTCGCCTTCTCCAACGGCATCGTGCTCCTCGCGGGCGCCGCGACCCTGCTGGTCGTCATCTACGGGGCGGACTCGACCCGCCTCATCCAGCTCTACATCGTCGGCGTCTTCGTCTCGTTCACGCTCAGCCAGACCGGCATGGTCCGCCACTGGAACCGCCACCTGGCCACCGAGAAGGACCAGGCCAAGCGGCGTCACATGGTCCGCTCCCGGGCGATCAACGCCTTCGGCGCGTTCTTCACCGGCCTGGTCCTGGTCGTCGTCCTGGTCACCAAGTTCACGCACGGCGCCTGGGTCGCCCTGCTCGGCATGGTGATCTTCTACGCGACGATGAGCGCGATCCGCCGGCACTACGACCGGGTCGCCGAGGAGATCGCCGCCCCCGAGGGCCCCTCCGACGACAGTGTCCGCCCCTCCCGCGTCCACTCCGTCGTCCTGATCTCCAAGATCCACCGCCCGACGCTGCGCGCCCTCGCCTACGCCAAGCTGCTGCGCTCCGACACCCTCGAAGCGCTCAGCGTCAACGTCGACCCGGCCGAGACCAAGGCCCTGCGCGAGGAGTGGGAGCGGCGCGGCATCGACGTACCGCTCAAGGTCCTCGACTCGCCGTACCGCGAGATCACGCGGCCGATCATCGAGTACGTGAAGGGGCTGCGCAAGGAGTCCCCGCGCGACGCGGTGTCCGTGATCATCCCCGAGTACGTGGTCGGCCACTGGTACGAGCACCTGCTGCACAACCAGAGCGCCCTGCGCCTCAAGGGCCGCCTGCTGTTCACCCCGGGCGTCATGGTGACGTCGGTGCCCTACCAGCTGGTGTCCTCCGAGGCGGCCAAGCAGCGCGCCCGCAAGCGGCAGGACTGGAACGCGCCGGGTGCGGTGCGCCGCGGTCCGGCGGAGGAGCGGACCAAGGAGTCCTCCCAGACCAAGGGCTGAGGCCTGTCCGACCGTCCCGGCGTCGCCCGCCGGGCAGGACGGACAGGGCCTGGCACCGACGGCCTCGTGGTGAACGGCCGGACGACGTCCACGTAGACTGGTGGGCTGTTGTCCGGCCGTTCCCCCTTTTCTCAACTGGAGTCACCCCGCCATGCAGGCAGAACCGAAGAAGTCGCTGGTGGGGGCCGAGTACGAGGTCGAGATCGGCCCGGTCGCCCACGGCGGACACTGCATCGCCCGCACCAGTGAGGGCCAGGTCCTCTTCGTCCGGCACGCCCTGCCCGGCGAGCGGGTCGTCGCGCGGGTCACCGAGGGCGAGGAAGGCGCGCGCTTCCTGCGCGCCGACGCCGTACAGATCCTGGACGCGTCGAAGGACCGCGTCGAGGCGCCCTGCCCCTACGCCGGCCCCGGCCGCTGCGGCGGCTGCGACTGGCAGCACGCCAAGCCGGGCGCCCAGCGCCGCCTCAAGGGCGAGGTCATCGCCGAGCAGCTCCAGCGGCTCGCGGGCCTCACGCCCGAGGAGGCCGGCTGGGACGGCACGGTGATGCCCGCCGACGGCGACAAGCTGCCCGCGGGCCAGGTGCCGGCCTGGCGTACGCGTGTCCAGTACGCCGTGGACGCCGACGGCAATGCCGGGCTGCGCCGCCACCGCTCGCACGAGGTCGAGCCGATCGAGCACTGCATGATCGCGGCGCCGGGTGTCAGCGAACTCGGCATCGAGGAGCGTGACTGGTCCGGCATGGCCTCGGTCGACGCGATCGCCGCGACCGGATCCCAGGACCGCATGGTGATCCTGGAGCCCCGGCCCGGCGCCCGTCTGCCCCTCGTGGAACTCGACAAGCCCGTCTCCGTGATGCGCGTCGAGGAGAAGGACGGCGGCATCCACCGTGTCCACGGCCGCGCGTTCGTGCGCGAGCGTGCCGACGGCCGTACCTACCGTGTCGGCAGCGGCGGCTTCTGGCAGGTCCACCCGATGGCGGCCGACACCCTGGTCAAGGCCGTGATGCAAGGCCTGCTGCCGCGCAAGGGTGAGATGGCGCTCGACCTGTACTGCGGCGTCGGCCTCTTCGCGGGCGCCCTCGCGGACCGTCTCGGCGACACGGGCGCGGTCCTCGGCATCGAGTCGGGCAAGCGCGCGGTCGAGGACGCCCGGCACAACGTCGCCGCCTTCGACCGGGTCCGCATCGAACAGGGCAAGGTCGAGTCGGTCCTCCCGCGCACCGGTATCACCGAGGTCGACCTGATCGTCCTCGACCCGCCGCGCGCCGGCGCCGGCAAGAAGACGGTCGAGCACCTGTCGTCCCTGGGCGCCCGCCGCATCGCCTACGTCGCCTGCGACCCGGCCGCCCTCGCCCGCGACCTGGCGTACTTCCGCGACGGGGGGTACCGGGTGCGGACGCTGCGGGCGTTCGACCTGTTCCCGATGACGCATCACGTGGAGTGCGTGGCGATCCTGGAGCCGGTGGACAAGGGGCGCTGAGCCGCGGTTCGGTGGGGTTGACGATCGCTGCGATGCAGCGGCAGCGTCACGAATCGGGGCCATGGGTCGTGATCACCTAAGCCGTGCTCGAGTGACTGTTCATGACGTGGGTGAATGGATGCCCACCAGGCCGTTCCCGACTGCCCCAGTGGGCTGTAGGCGATGGTGCACAGCACTACGACCGAGTCCCGGAGTGCGGCAATCTGTCGCAGAAGCGGCACGTACAGGTCGACGACCTCGACCTCGAAGTCGTACGTCTCGCCCTGCTCGCGCAGGAAGTCGACGTCGCCCGCGGCCTTGTGGCCGAAGCGGAAACCCCCGGAGCCTCGCGCTCTGGAGGCCGCGCGGCCCGCAGGGCCGCCGGTGCCGGATGGTTCTCCTTCGGCCTCTGGCGCCGGAGAAGGGCTCTGTCCGCCGTCGTTCGATCCGCGGGGGAGGACCTGGCCGCCCAGTGGCCCGCCTGGGCGTCGGAGCGTCCGGTCCCCTCCGATCTCCTACGCACCCTGGCCGAGGCTGTGGCTGTGGAACGGGCGTTGCGGGAACTCCTGCCGCAGCATCTTGCCAGGGACGAGGAAGCGCTGAAGCGAGCGCGGCTGGAGAGCGGCGCTGGTCTGTCGGAGACGTCGGGTGAGCTGGCCCGGGCGGTGACCGCCGAGGCCATGGCCCGTGGCCGCTCGCTGATGGGCCAGCGGCTCCAGGCGCTGCGGCAGCGCTCCGGCTTCCAGCGGAGCCAGGGCAACCTGATGGCACACCTGAAGCGCTGGGCGATCAGCACGCACTCGGTACGGCAGCTCGAACTGGCTCCGCAGCTGTTCGACCTCGTGGTGATCGACGAGGCGAGTCAATGCTCGATTCCGGCGGTGATGCCGTTGCTGTTCCGGGCGAAGCGGGCGCTGATCATCGGTGACCCTATGCAGCTCGGGCACATCCCGGGGATCACCGCACAGCAGGAGCGGCAGGCACGGGTACGGTCGAGGCTGAGCGCGGCACAGCTCGAAGATCGGCGCGTTACCTATCACGTGTACTCGTCGTATCACGCAGCCGCGCAGAGCGGGGAAGCGGCGCTGCTACTCGACGAGCACTACCGATGCCACCCGGCCATCGCCGACATCGTCAACGGGCATTGCTACGCTGGCCAGTTGCAAGTCCTGACCGACGTCCGAAGGCAGATTCCGGCTGTCGACCCGTGGGGATCGCTCGGCCCGGCTCCGGTGCTGGGGTGGGTGGACGCGCTGCACGGCGAGTCAGCCAGAGGCGCCGGTGGCCAGTCCTGGCGCAACCCGGCGGAGGCCGAGCGGGTACACGAGGTGGTGGACGAGTTGCTCGCGCGGCTACCCGAGCACGCGACGGTCGGAGTGGTGACGCCGTTCCGGGCCCAGAAGGACGCTCTGGCGCGGGTGTGGGCCGACGACGAGCGGGTCCGGGTCGGTACCGTCCACGCCTTTCAAGGCGGACAGCGCGACGTGATGGTCCTGAGCCCGGTGGCCACGGGTAACACTCCGCCCCGTACGACGCACTGGGTGGCGAGCCAGGTCAATCTGTGGAACGTCGCGGTCACACGAGCCAAGTCCCAGCTCATCACGGTGGGGAGTCACGCCTTCTGGACGGGCCAGGTCGGGCTGCCTGCACTGCTTGCCGAAAGGTCCGCCGTACTGCGCGCGGGGGCGGACACCGGACACGACACGGCTTTCTCGGCGATGACGACGACCGACTTTCGTGCCGAACTCGGAGACCGGCTGCAGGAGTACCTCAGCCGTCGCGGAGTCACCGATCTGGAGCGTACGGCAGCGATCGGTGGGCACACCGTGGACCTGCTGTTCACGCAGAACGGTGCGAACACAGCGGTACTCATCGACTCGGGACCCGAACATGGCGAGGACCCGGCCCGTCACCTGCGACTGACGCACGCTCGCGGCGACTTGCTGACGGGGCTGCCCTGTGGTGGCTCGGGAGCGAAACCCGGTCCGGTCGAACAGACTCTGAGGCTGCCGGCTTGGCGGGTGCTTGCCGGCGTCCCGGCGCTCGACTCTCTGTTCGCCTGAATGACTGCTGCCACATGATGACTGCCTGACATATTGCTGTGTTCATGCGGAACTCGGCGCAGCGTATTTCGAGTAAGCCCATCCATATGCCGAAGTAGTCCCACTACGATGCGATCGGGGGATCTCGGTGTCTCGGCGTGCGCGCTGATAGCCGGAAGTCAGCATGCCGTGCGAGTTCCTCCGCATGACCGACTTCTTCGCAGCCCGCCAGGAGCGCTACGTGCCCTACACGGCCGAGATCAGCCGCAGCAACCCGACGAGCATCGTCTTCCTCGTCGATCAGTCGACCTCGATGAGTGACCCCATCGGTGGTGAGATCCCTCAACAGAAGGCTGACGTCGTCGCCGACGCCATCAACCGCCTGCTCACGGAACTCTCGGTCAAGTGCGCCAAAGAGGAAGGCGTACGTGACTACTTCCACGTCGCGGTCATCGGCTATGGCGCCACCGTCGGCTCGGCGTTCGCCGGTTCGCTCGCCGGCCGGGACATCGTCCCCCTCAGCGAAGTTGCGGACAATCCGGCCCGCGTCGACGAGCGAAGCAAGAAGGTGTCCGACGGAGCCGGTGGTCTGGTGGAGACAGTGGTCAACTTCCCGCTGTGGATGGACCCGGTCGCCCATGGCGGGACCCCGATGAATCGTGCGCTTCAGTACGCTGAGAGCCTCGTCGCCGGCTGGACCGAGCGCTACCCGGCCAGTTTCCCGCCCATCGTCATCAATCTGACGGACGGTGAGTCGACCGACGGCGACCCCACAGCTGCCGCGGAGGCCATCACCTCACACGCCACGGCCGACGGCGCGGCGCTGCTGTTCAACCTGCACGTCTCCGCCGCTGGGGGGACCCCCACCGCCTTCCCCGACACCGCCGACGGTCTCCCCGACAGCTACGCCCGCTCACTCTTCGCGATGTCGAGCCCCCTGCCCAGTCACATGCGTTCCTACGCGGCCTCGCAGGGCCAGCGGGTCAGCGAGACCACCCGTGGCTTCGTCTACAACGCGGACATCACCACGGTCGTGCAGTTCCTCGACATCGGCACCCGCGCCACCGAACTGCGGTGACGACCTCCACTTCATGCGTGTATGTCACGCACCTCGTGGCGCCCAAGCACGGAAGCACGGATGCGGAATGCGAGGACGCCGTCTCCGTGCTTCCCGGCCGCCCACATGACTACATGCTGCGAGAGCCGCTGACCGCGGGCGTCTGTGACGGAGCGACGGAGAGTGCCCTGGCCAAGGACTGGGCCCGTCTGCTGTCACGCGCGGCGGCCGAACACGCGATGGAGCTGCCGGACCTGCTGGCAGGCGGCACCGCCTTCGAGGAGTTTGCGTCATCGGCGGTGGCTCAGTGGGAGCCCTGGGTCGTGCAGTACACGCAAGCGCGCAGTGCGGAAGGGCGCCCGTTGAAGTGGTACGAGCACACCAAGCTCGCAGAGGGTGCCTACGCGACCCTGCTCACGGTGCGCGTCGACCCGGATTCCGATTCCCACCCCGCCGCATGTGAACCGGAGTGGCGGTGGCGCGCTGCCGCCTTGGGAGACAGCTGCTTGTTCCACCTGCGCGACAACCGGCTGGTACAGGCGTTCCCGGTGGGGACCGTCGAGGAATTCGGCACCACTCCCGATCTCTTCGGCAGCCGCAACCACGACGTGGCCCTGCTGTCCCGTCGTACACGTTTCACCGAAGGCCGCTGCCAGCCCGGCGATCGGCTGCTCCTGATGACCGACGCCCTTGCCGCGTGGCTCCTGTCGGCCTCGGACCAGGATGACGCCGTGAGCCAGTTGCTGGAGTTCGCCGGGCCCGACGACCTGGTCGGTTTCAAGGACTGGCTGAACGGTCTGCGGGACTGCCGGCAACTGCGCAACGACGACGTGGCACTCGTACGGATCGACTTCGAGGGGCGGTGAACGTGGGCTCGGCCACCGGTCCGCACCGTCAGTTTCCCAGCGGTGCCGACTACGCGGAGGCGCTGCAGCACACGCAGCTGTGCTTCCGGCATCCCGAACTCAAAGGGGCAAGGCCCGAGTTGACCAAGCTCGGTCTGCCTCGCGCCATCTCCGGCGCCTTCGCGAGCGTCTTCTCGCTGACCTCGGCCACCTCAGGTCGGCGTTACGCGATCAAATGCTTCACCCGCCACGTCCCGGACCAGGAACGCCGCTACCAGGCCATCAGCTCTCGACTCGGGCAGTTGGAACCGGCCGAACTCTCCCAACCGTGGAATCTGGGCTTCGAGTACCTTCCTGATGCAATCAGCGTCGGACGGGATCGCTATCCGGTCCTGAAGATGGAGTGGACCGAGGCCGTCACCCTGTCCTCCTGGCTCGACGACAACCATGCCCACCGGTTCACCGTCGACCGTCTGGCCGACCGGTTCGAGGCACTTACCCGTGACCTGGCGGCCCACGAGATAGCCCACGGCGACCTCCAGCACGGCAACCTGCTCGTCGCAAGCGATGACACGTTGCGCTTGGTCGACTACGACGGCATGTATGTCCCCGCGCTGGCCGGCATGGGAGGCACTGAGCGGGGCCACCGGAACTACCAGTCGCCCATGCGAGGGAACGATGACTTCGGGGCGGAGCTGGATCGGTTCTCCGCCTGGGTCATCTTCTTGTCGCTCAAGGCAATCGCGTCCGATCCTTCACTGTGGAATCGGCTCCACGAGCCCAGTGGCGAGTTCCTGCTGCTCACCGAGGACGACTTCAAGAGTCCAGGCGGATCCACGAGGCTGCAGACGCTGCTGGCCCATCCCGACCGAGCGGTGAGTGGCCTCGCCGACCAGGTTCGGTCCTTGGCCTTCCAGCCATTGGACGTGCTGCCTGCGCTCGTGCAAGCGGTCCCCAAGCAACGGACCGCCGCTACGACGACTTCAACGGTTTCAGCTCATGGCACCGCTGCTGCGACTGGTACGAGCGGACTGCCCGGATGGATGACCGGGCACGTCTCTCCGCAGGTCACGCCGACGCCGGCGACCTCCGTCACTTCACCGGACGGTTTCCACATTCGGAAGCCGCTGGATGTCATCGCAGCTGTGCTCTGGCCGCTCATGTTTGCCGCAACAGTCATGATGGTGGTCGTGGGATTCTCGACGCCACCGATCGGGCCGGGTGTGCCCCTCGTCGCCTCCGCCGTGCTCACTGCCTTCGCCCGGAGCCGCCGTGTGGAGCGGGCACAGTCACGAGCAGCCCTCGCCAAGCTGACGAACGAACTAGCCCAGCTCGATGACCCGGTCAAGGCAGCTGAGAAGCTGAGCAAGGAACGGGCAACGTTCGACGCGACGGAGACGAAGCGGACCGCAGACCACTCGCGAGCCCAGGGCAAGCTCACAGCCCAGTACCACGCCGAGCTCAAGGAGGCCGAGAAGCGTAAGGTCCGCAAGCAGCGCGACATGGACAAGAAGATCGATGGACTCTCGGAAGAGCTCCGCAAAACTCTGTCCAAGGCACTCACCGACAAGCAGTCCGCGTACGTGCGGGATCAGCTCGGCCGACGGCTGATCGCCCAGTCCCCGCCGACTGGCATCGGGCCCAAACTTGCCGCGCGTCTGGCGGCAGCGGGCATCCGGACGGCAGCTGATTTCACGGGCTACCGGTCCGTGCAGAACACCCACTACAACAGCACCGGCGCCGTGCTTGTGCTGAGCAGCGGCCGTGTCGTCGACATCCAAGGCATCGGTGAGGGCAAGGCCATCGCCCTCGATGTCTGGCGCAAACACCTGCTCGCCTCCGCCGAAGCCCGGCAGCCGACCGCACTCAGCACGTCGGAGCGACAGTCGATTGAGCAGGGCGTCGCCCACCGCCGAGCCCAGCTCACCGCGCAGCGCAAGGCTGTGGAGTCCGAGACCGAGACGTTGCGGGTAAGGGCGCGGAAGCAGATGGAGGACGGTCAGGACCGGCTCACCCGAGAGAACACTCTTGCGGGCGAGCGGGCCCGACAGCAGCGGCAGGAGTTCGGCCAGCGCACTGTTGCACTCCAGCAGAAGAGCGCGGTGCACGCGACCCTGAGCGCCTCTGCCGAGGCCGCCAAGCTCCGGCATCGCGGGCTGTCGTACGTGTGCTACCTGCGGTTCCTCTACATCGGTCGTTGATGTCATGTCCGGCTGCCACAGGCAGTGTTACTAAGGGCGCGGATTCTGGTATTTGCAGGCTGTTGCCGGGGCGGCCGTGCCGCACCCCGGCTTGAAGCTCTGAGCAGCCGAGGCGCGGTGCCTTGGACGTAGGGACGGACGCCCATGCCGTCCTCCCCGCCCGTCGCGTACCGCCCCGCCCCCCTGCGCCCCTCGCGCGCGCGTGAGTATGCTCGCGGAGTTGTCCGTCCGAGTGTGGGCGGAGGGTGGTGGGTGGGGGGCTTTCATGAAGATGTCGCAGCCCGGGGCTGCCGACGTGGTTTCGCCCGCGCTCGATCGTGCCGCGGCATGGGGGGACAAGGAGCCGTCGGTCCTGCTGGTCGAGGACGACCCCGGCGACGCCCTGCTCGTCGAGGAACTGGTGGCCGACAGCGCGCTCAAGATGCGTCTGCGGTGGGTGCGTTCGATGGCCGAGGCGTGCGACGTGCTCGCGACCGAACTGCCGGACTGCGTCCTGCTGGACCTGCACCTCCCGGACGCCCAGGGCCTGGAGGCCGTGTCCCGGGTGCGCGACCGCGCGGAACAGGTCGCGGTCGTGGTGCTGACCGGCCTCGCCGAGGAGGGCACCGGACTGGCCGCGGTGGCGGCGGGCGCTCAGGACTACCTGGTCAAGGGCCGTGTCGAGCCGGAGCTGTTCGGGCGGGCCGTCCGTTACGCGATCCAGCGCAAGCACGGCGAGCAGGACGCGGTGGCGTTGCAGGCGAGCCAGATGCAGGCGCAGGAGAACGCCCGTCTGGAGCGGGGACTGCTGCCGCGGCCGCTGCTGCGCGGCGACGGCGTCGAAGTCGTCACCCGCTACCGCCCCGGCCGCGCGCACGCGCTGCTCGGCGGCGACTTCTACGACATCGTGCAGGGCGCCGACGGCACCGTGCACGCGATGATCGGGGACGTCTCCGGCCACGGACCCGACGAGGCGGCCCTGGGGGTGGCCCTGCGCATCGCGTGGCGCACCCTGGTGCTCAGCGGTGTCACCGGCGCCGACCAGGTGGCCCGGCTGGAGGAGATCCTGATGGCCGAGCGGGCCAAGGCGGGTGTCTTCGCCACCTTGGTCATCCTCACCGCCACACCCGGCGAGCGCCGGGTCCGGATGGTGCGGGCGGGACACCCGGGTGCGCTGCTGTGCGGGGGCGGCGCCGTCGAGTGGGTGGAGGTCCTGGGCGGGCCGGCGCTGGGCATCGTGCCCGGCGGGGCGCGCTGGCGGGTGGAGGAGCTCGCGGTCCCCGAGGGCGCGGCGGTCGTCCTGTTCACCGACGGCCTCTTCGAGGGGCGCGTCGGCCGGGGCACGGAACGGCTGGGGGAGGAGGGTCTGCTGGCCGTCGCGCGCGAGCTGGTCCCCCTGGCCCCGGCCGCGTTCGTCGACGGGCTCATCGAACGGGCCGAGGGCCTGGCCGAGCGGCAGGGCGGGCTGGACGACGACGTCGCCGTGCTCTGGCTGCGCTGGGACTGAGGCCGGTGAGGAGCGTGAGAGGAAACAGTGAGTCCGAGGACGGGATACGCAGGATGACCGCCGAGCCGTGGGTCGGACGCCGGCTGACCGTGCAGGGCTGGTTCCGGCTGGTGCTGGCGCTGATGGCGTTGCTCGTGGTCGTGGGGACGGCGGTGGGCGCCGCGATGCTTCAGCGGACGGCCTCGGTCACCGACGAGATGCTCCAGCACGTCGAGCCGGCCCGGACGGAGGCGTACCGGCTCCAGTCCGCCCTGTTCAACCAGGAGACGGGCGTGCGCGGTTACGCCATCGCGGCGGACCGGCAGTTCCTGGCCCCGTACACCCAGGGGCAGAAGGACGAGCGGCGCGCGGCCGCCCGGATCCGCGACCTCATCGGTGACCGTTCCGACCTTCTCGGGAACCTGGAGGCGGTCGAGCGGCGGGCGGCGGACTGGCGGCGCGCCTACGCCGACCCCCTGGTGGCCGGTGTGACGCCGGGTGAACCGCGCACGATCGACCGGGCGACCGCGGAGCGCGGCAAGAAGGACTTCGACCGCATCCGTTCGGTGCTGGCCGCGCAGAACGCGGAACTGTCGTCGGCGGTCCGGGACGGCCAGGACAGACTGACGCACGCCCGCAAGGTGCGCGACGCGGTGCTCGTCGGCATGGTCGTGGCGTTCCTGCTGACCGGCGTGGCGCTGACGTTCCTCGTGCGCCTGCTCGTGGCGCGTCCGCTGGAGGGCCTGCGCACCGCCACCCGCCGGGTGGCTCGGGGCGAGTTCGGGCATGTCATCACCGGCGGCGGGCCGGTGGACGTCACCGCGGTCGCGCGGGACGTGGAGGACATGCGGCAGCGGATCGTCTTCGCGCTCGACGCCTCCCGCGAGCAGCAGGACGCCCTGGCCCGGCAGGCCGCCGACCTGGACGCCCAGGCCGTGGAGCTGCGCCGCTCCAACGCCGAGCTGGAGCAGTTCGCCTACGTGGCCTCGCACGATCTCCAGGAGCCGCTGCGCAAGGTGGCCTCCTTCTGCCAGCTGCTGGAGAAGCGGTACGGCGACCAACTGGACGACCGCGCCGGGCAGTACATCGACTTCGCGGTCGACGGCGCCAAGCGGATGCAGGTCCTCATCAACGACCTGCTCACCTTCTCCCGCGTGGGCCGCGTCAACGACGCCCGCCTGCCCGCCGATCTGGACCAGCTGCTCTCCAAGGCACTGAACAACCTGGACAGCGTCGTCGCCGACACCGGCGCGGTCGTGGACCGGCCGGACGAACTGCCCCCGATCATCGGGGATCCGACGCTGCTGGCCATGCTCTGGCAGAACCTCGTCGGCAACGCCGTCAAGTTCCGCCACCCCGACCGCACGCCGCACATCCGCATCACGTGCGAGCGCGATCCGGAGGACTCCGACGCCTGGCGGCTGTCCGTGAGCGACAACGGCATCGGCATACCCGAGGAGTTCGCGGAGAAGGTCTTCGTGATCTTCCAGCGGCTCCACGGCCGTGACGCCTACGGGGGCACGGGCATAGGCCTGGCGCTCTGCAAGAAGATCGTCGAGTACCACGGCGGCCGTATCTGGTTGGACACCACGTACACCGAGGGCGCCCGCTTCTGCTTCACCTTCCCGTCCGTCGCCGACACGGCGGAGGGCGACCGGGACGACGCGGCGGACGGCGCCGGCACCGGCGGGGCGGACGTCACGCGCTCCGACACGGGCGACGGCTCACGCACCGCCACCGGCGAGGACACGCGCACCGACGCGGGCGACGGCTCACGCACCGCCACCGGCGAGGACACGCGCACCGACGCGGGTGACGGCTCACGCACCGCCACCGGCGAGGACCCGCGCTCCGACACCGGTGAGGGCACCCGCCCCGAGACGACGGACGGCACGCGCCCCGACGCGGACGACCGTACCGACACCGGCGGCAAGGCCGGCACTGAGGAGAAGAGCCTGACATGACCACCCCCGCAGCCACCCCCATCGACGTCCTGCTCGTCGAGGACGACCCGGGCGACGAACTGATGACCCGGGAGGCGTTCGAGGACAACAAGATCGGCAACACCCTGCACGTGGTGCGGGACGGCGAGGAGGCGCTCGACTTCCTCTACCGGCGGGGGGCGCACGCCGACGTGCCGCAGCCCGATCTGATCCTGCTCGACCTCAACCTGCCCAAGTACGACGGCCGGCAGGTCCTGGAGAAGATCAAGTCCGATCCGGCGCTGTCGCACATCCCGGTCGTGGTGCTCACCACCTCCGCGGCCGAGGAGGACATCCTGCGCAGCTACAAGCTCCACGCCAACGCCTACGTCACCAAGCCCGTCGACCTGGACCAGTTCATCGCCGCCGTCCGCCAGATCGACGACTTCTTCGTCCAGGTGGTGCGCCTGCCCCGACAGTCCGGCTGACCCGCGGGGCGCGGATCCGGTGCCCGCGCCGCCGCCGGCCGCCGGACTCATCCGGTTCCCCGTCCGGGCGGGCCGTCCGTCACCCCGGCGTCCCGCAACGCCCGCCACACCCGGTCGCGGGTGAGCGGCAGTTCGGTGAAGCGGATGCCCGTGGCGTCGCGCAGGGCGTTGGCGAAGGCCGGGGCGACCGGGTTGAAGGGGCTCTCGCTCATCGACTTGGCGCCCAGCGGGCCGATGGCGTCGGACGTCTCCATGAAGTGGACCTCGGTGCGGGGGACGTCGGCGTACTGGGGGAGCCGGTAGCGGCGGAACGCGGCCGTGTCGACCGCGCCCGTGGCGTCGAGACGTACGTGCTCGAAGAGTGTGGCGCCGAGCGCCTGGGCCACGCCGCCCTCGACCTGGCCGCGGCACTGCATCGGGTTCATCACCTTGCCCGCGTCGGCGGCGTGCACGCTGCGCAGGATGCGGATCTCGCCGGTGCCGGGGTCGACGGCCACCCGGAACCACTGGGCGTTGAAGGCGACGGAGCGCGGGGTGCCGCCGAAGTGCCCGTCGGCACTGAGCTCCACGCCGACCGCGCGGGCCGCGTCGTGGAGTTCCTTGAGCGGCAGGCGTCCCCCGGAGTGCAGCACCGCTTCCTCGGCGAGCCGGCAGTCGGCGCGCGGGACGCGCAGATGGGCGGCGGCGAAGTCGAGCAGTTGGTCCGCCAGGGCGCGGGAGGCACGCAGGGTGGCCTTGCCCGCCACCACCGTGCCGGTCGAGGCGAAGGCGCCGGTGTCGTGGCGTACGACGTCCGTGTCGGACTGCCGTACGGCGATCCGGTCGACGGTCGTGGCCAGTTCGCCCGCCGCGATCTGGCGGTGCACGGTCGTGGTGCCGTTGCCGAACTCCGCGGTGCCGACGGCGAGATCGAAGGTGCCGTCCGGGAGCAGCGCCGCCCGCGCGTCCGCGATGTGGCCGCCCGGCGGACCCGTCGCGATCATCGAGAGCGCCGCTCCCTCGCCCACCAGCCAGCCCTCCGGTACGGGCTCGCGCGGCGGCTGTGCCTGGGCGCGGCGCACGACGGCCACGCACTGGTCGAGGCCGTAGCTGGCGATGTGGAGGTCCTCCTCCTCGCCTCCCGGAGTGATCATCGGCTCGCCCGGACCGATGATGTTGCGTGCCTTGAACTCCAGTGGGTCCAGGCCGAGTCGGCGGGCGAGTTCGTCGAAGGCCGACTCGACCGCGAACATCACCTGGCCCAGGCCGTAGCCGCGGAAGGCGCCCGCGGGAACGGTGTGCGTGTAGACCGAGTAGGCGTCGACCTTCTTGTGCGGGGCGCGGTAGACGGACATCGACTCGCCGACGCTGTGGAACATCACCGCGGGCCCGTGGTTGCCGTACGCCCCGGTGTCGGCGACGACCCGCAGGCGCAGCGCGGTGAGGGTGCCGTCCCGGCGGGCGCCCGCCTGCACCCGGACCACGAAGGGATGGCGGGTGGTGGCGCCGTGGAACTGCTCGGCGCGCGTGTACTCCAGCTTCACCGGGCGGCGCAGGCGCAGCACGGCGAGGGCCACGATGTCCTCGACGAGCATCTCCTGCTTGCCGCCGAAGCCGCCGCCGACCCGGCCCGCGACCACCCGGACCCGTTCCTCGGGCAGGTCGTACAGGGCGCACAGGGCCCGGCGGGTCAGGAACGGCGTCTGCGAACTGGTGCGCACGGTCAGCCGGCCGTCCTCGTCGAACCAGGCCACCGCCCCGTGGGTCTCCAGGCTGGCGTGCTGCACGCGCTGGGTGCGGAAGGTCTCCTCGTACACCACGTCGGCCGCGGCGAAGCCCGCCTCGACGTCGCCGATCTCGCCGTGCGCCTCGCCGACGACATTGACGTGCGGGCGGGCGATGCGGGCGGTCCCGGCGTCCTTGTCGTGGACGACGGGCGCGCCCGGCCGCATCGCCTCCTCGGGATCGAGGACGGCGGGCAGCACCGCGTACGTCACCTCGACGCGGCGGCAGCCCTCCTCGGCCGCGGCCTCGCTGTCCGCGACGACCGCGGCGACGCGCTGTCCGATGTGGCGGACGGTGTCGTCGAGGACGCGGGTGTCGGCCGGGTCCTCCTCGGGGTGTTCGTGGCGTGCGGTGGAGAAGTGGCGTTCCGGGGCGTCGTGGTGGGTGAGCACGGCGTGCACGCCGGGGACGCGGAGCGCGGCCGAGGTGTCGATCGCGACGATGCGGGCGTGGGCGTGCGGGGAGCGCAGCAGCTTCATGTGCAGCAGGCCGGGGACGTCGATGTCGAAGGTGTACCGGGCGGTGCCGGTGACGACCTGCGGCCCGGCCGGGGCGGGCAGGTTGCGGCCCACGGACTCGCCGGGCCGGGGCTCCTCGACGTGGCGGACCCCGCGGACCGCGTCCTCGATCGCCCGGTAGCCGGTGCAGCGGCACAGATTGCCCTTGAACGCCCTTGGCAGATCAGTGAGTTGCTCCTCGTCCAGGGCTGCCGTCGTCATCAGGAAGCCCGCCGTGCAGAACCCGCACTGGAAGCCCTGCGCGTCGAGGAACCGCCGCTGCACGGGGTGCAGTTCGCCGTCCGGCGAGGCCAGACCCTCGACCGTGGTGACCGTACGGCCGTCCGCGCGGAAGGCGGGGAACAGACAGCTGTGCACGGGCTCGCCGTCGACGTGCACGGTACAAGCGCCGCAGTCTCCGGCGTCGCAGCCCTTCTTCACGCCGAACCAGCCGCGTTCGCGCAGATAGGTGCGCAGGCACTGCCCCGGGTGCGGCTCCTCGGCGAAGGACCGGCCGTTCACCTCGGTCGCGAAACTCATCGGGGCTCCCTTCCCAGCTCCCGGCGGATCTCCTCGGCGAACCGGAGGGTCATGTGCCGCCGCCACTCGGGCAGTCCGTGGATGTCGTCGAACCAGTCCCCGTCGGCGACCGCCGAGCCGATCGCGGACCGCAGATCCCGGCCGGTGGGAGGCGAGGGGAACCACAGCCGCACCGGCCGGACCGTCGACGCCGTGACCGTGACGGCGAGCGATCCGTCGAGCGGGTCCGCCGCGGCGATGACCAGCACTCCGGAGCGGCCGAGCCCGTACAGCGACGCCTGGCGGAACGCCGTCCGGCAGGCGAGCGCGCGGGCCGGCAGGGTGACGGAGCGCAGCAGTTCGCCCTCGGCCAGGTCCTTGCGGCCCGCCCCGGTCACGAAGTCCGCGACGCGCACCCGGCGCCGCAGTCCGGCCTGGGAGATGAGCAGGCACGTGCCGTCGAGCGCGGCCGTGAGGGAGATCATCGGGCCGGCCGGGAGGGCGTTGCAGAGGTTGCCCCCGACGGTGGCCATGTTCCAGATCTTGAACGAGGCGAGGAAGGCGCGGCAGCACTGTTCGAACAGGGGTGCCGCCGTGGCCGCGAGGTCCTTCGCGTACCGGGAGAGCCGGGCGACGGTGCAGGTGGCGGCGATCTCCAGGGAGCCGTCGGGGTGCCGCAGCAGCGGCGGCCAGCCGGTGCGGCTCAGGTCGACCAGGCGGCGCAGGTGCGGCTGGGGCTCGGAGAAGAGGTAGGTGCCGCCGCCCAGCCAGGCGTCGCCCGGCCGCCAGGGCGCGGGCTGCCGGGCGTCTCGTATCTCGACCACCGTGTTCAGGTCCATGGCCGAAAGTGAAGCAACGCGCACCGGGCCGGGACGACTGGTTCACAGCACGGAAACGCCGATGTTCCAGGGGCGAACCCTGGAGGATCAACCAAGAGGCATTCCGCTCACCTGGCCTGGCATTTACTATGCGAACACCTGCATCTGCCTGGTGAATGCGTGATGCAGCACGTCGGGGACCCTGCCCGGCGGCCGTACGAGGAGCCGGACCGCATGCACGTCGAACACCTCCTGCAGGACGAGTCTCTCGGCCTGCGCCTGCTCTGGGCCGAGAACCCCCTGCTGCGGCGGGAGATCAGCGGAGTCACCGTCACGGACCTGGAGGACCCCGCACGCTTCGTGCGGCCCGGCGAGGCCGTCCTCAGCGGGCTGGTGTGGTGGCGGCCGGAGAGCGGGCGGGACACCGCCGAGCGGTTCGTCGCCGCCCTGCGGAACGCGGACGCGGCCGTACTGCTGGCGGGCGAGGAGACGCACGGCGCGGTGCCCGGCGACCTCGTGGACGCCTGCGCCCGGCACGGCGTACCGGTGGCGGGAGTGCCCGCGCACATCATGTTCCGCGCGATCACGGAGACCGTGTACCTGCGCCAGTGGGGGGAACTGAGCCGGCGGCACGCCCTGCCCGACGCGATACGCAGCGGCCTGCACCGCCTCGTCGCCCGGGGCGCCGCGGCCGACGAGATCCTCGCGACCGCGTTCGCGCACCTCGGCGGCAGCACCGCCTACGTCGTCTCCGCGACCGGGCGCACCGTCGCGGCCACCGACGGCGCACCCGCGCTCCCGGCGGACCGGGCCGCCGCCCTGCCGGCCGGCGACACCGGGGCGACCGTGCCGGTGGAGACGGACTCCCTCTCGCCGTACGAGCGCTGGTATCTCCATCTGCCCGACGCCGACGCCGCCCCGCCGCGCCTGCTGCACGAGATCGCCGCCTTCCTGCGCCACTGCCAGGAGTCGCAGGCACGCCATCGCGCGGCACGGCGTCCGGCCGCGGACCGGCTGGGCGCCCTGCTCGCCGCGCCCGGTGCGGAACCGTCCGCGGTGCGGGCCGCCCTCGACGCCTGCGGCCTGACGGCCGAAGGGCCGCACCGCGTGCTCGTCGCGGACACCGGCGCACGGGACGAGGGGCTCGCCGACGGCCTGCGACACGACGGGCCGGCCGCGGGCCCGCAGGGCGCCGGGGGACCGCGACGCGAGAGGCCGGCCGAGGGTGCGCTCGCCGAGGCGGCCGCCCATGCCGCGGCGGGGCCCGCGGCCGTGGGACGGCTGCCCGACGGCGTCGCCTTCGCGGTGTTCCCCGACATGGGACCCGCCACCCTGGCCGACATCTGGCCGCTCGTCACCGCCTGCGCGCCGGACATCCCCCTGCACGCCGGGACCGGCTCACCCGCCCACGAGGCACAGCACCTCACGCACGCGGTGGCCGAGGCCCGCTACGCCCTGGCGTCCGCGCGGACCACCGCGCCGCACACCCCGTCCCTCACCGACGCCACCACGCTCACCACCCTCGGCACCCTGCTCACCGGAGTGCCCGCCGAGGTCCGCACCGCCTACAGCCGTGCCGTCCTCGGGCCGCTGCTGACCACCGTGAACGCCTCCACCGCCGCGCTGCTGCACACCCTGGAGACCTTCCTCGCCCACGACGGTTCCTGGGCGCGCACGGCCGAGGCACTGCACCTGCACGTCAACACCGTCCACTACCGCGTCCAGCGCATCGAGCACTTCACCGGCCGCGACCTGTCCCGCCTGTCCGACCGCCTCGACCTGTGGGCGGCCCTGCTGTGCCGCCCGGACGGCTCCGGTGCCGCGGCCACCACCGCGGGCGCCGGCCGGCCGTGACGACGAGACCCCGACCGCCATGCCCTCTCCCGGAGGCCGCGCATGCTGCTGCGCCAGCTGGAGTACCTCGTCGCGCTCGCGCGTGAGCGCCACTTCGCGCGGGCTGCCGCCGCCTGCTACGTCTCGCAGCCGTCGCTCTCCGCCGCGATCCGCCGCCTGGAGCGCGAACTGGACGTGCCGATCGTGCGGCGCGGCAGACGCTACGAGGGGCTGACCCCGGAGGGCGAGGTCGTCCTGGAGTGGGCGCACCGCATCCTGGCCGAACGCGACGGGCTGCGGCAGGAACTGTCCGCGCTGCGCGGCGCGTTGACCGGCGCGCTGCGCCTCGGCGTGGTCCCCACCGCACTGCCCGCCGCCTCCCTGCTCACCACCCCGTTCTGCGACCGCCACCCACGGGCCCGGGTCGCCGTCGAGTCGCTGTCCTCGGCCGCCATCGTCCAGGGACTGAGCGAGTTCGAGCTCGACGCGGCGATGACGTACCTGGACGACGACACACTGCGGCACATGCGCCGCCTGCCCCTGTACGAGGAGCGGTACGTGCTGCTCACCCCGGTCGGCGGACCGCTCGCCGGTGCCGCCCGGGCCGGCTGGGCCCAGGCCGCCGCACTGCCCCTGTGCCTGCTCAACTCCCGCATGCGCAACCGGCGGATCATCGACGAGTGCTTCGCCGCCGACGGCGCCACCGCCGCCCCGGCCATCGAGTCCGACAGCGTCGCCGGACTGTACGCGCATCTGCCCGGCGGGCGCTGGTCCAGCGTGGTCTCGCACGCGTGGCTGCACATGTTCGGCGTACCCGACGGGATGCGCGTGGTGCCGCTGGAAGGGCCGGCGCACGGACCGCGGGTCGGTCTCGTCGTCGCGCGCACCGAACCGCCGTCGGTCCTCGCGGAGGAACTCGTGAAGGTGGCCCGGGGAGCGGGCGTGCGGGACGCGCTCGACGCCCTGCTGCGCGCCCACCTGGGCGGCGGGCACGGGTGATAGACGCGGGCTGTCCCGCCATAGCGAGATTCGCTTTGACCGGCCTCCTCGGCCCCGAGGATCGTGAACCGCGTTGTCCCACAACGAAGTTGAGGAGCCGTGAGATGGCCAAGGTGCTCTGCGTCCTGTACGACGACCCGACCGACGGATACCCGACCTCGTACGCCCGTGACGACCTCCCCGCGATCGACCACTACCCCGGCGGCCAGACCGCGCCGACGCCCGGAACCGTCGACTTCACCCCCGGTCACCTGCTCGGCAGCGTCTCCGGCGAGCTCGGCCTGCGCCGCTTCCTGGAGGACGCCGGCCACACCCTCGTCGTCACCTCCGACAAGGACGGCGACGGTTCCGTCTTCGACAGCGAACTGCCCGACGCGGACGTCGTGATCTCCCAGCCGTTCTGGCCCGCCTACCTGACACCCGACCGCATCGCCGCCGCCAAGAACCTGAAGCTCGCGATCACCGCGGGCATCGGCTCCGACCACGTCGACCTGGACGCCGCCATCGCCCACGGGGTGACGGTGGCGGAGGTGACCTACTGCAACAGCATCAGCGTCGCCGAGCACGTGGTGATGACGACACTGGCGCTCGTCCGCAACTACCTGCCCTCCCACCGCGTCGTGCTCGACGGCGGCTGGAACATCGCGGACTGCGTGGCCCGTTCGTACGACCTGGAGGGCATGCACGTCGGCACGGTGGCCGCCGGACGCATCGGACTCGCGGTGCTGCGCCGGCTCGCCCCCTTCGACGTGCGGCTGCACTACACCGACCGGCACCGGCTGCCGGTCGCCGTCGAGGAGGAACTGGGGCTGACCTTCCACGAGAGCGCCGCCGCCATGGTGCCGCACTGCGACGTCGTGACGGTCAACGCACCTCTGCACCCGGAGACGGAGGGCCTGTTCGGGGACGAGCTGATCGCCACGATGAAGCGCGGCGCCTACCTCGTCAACACGGCACGGGCCCGGATCGTCGACCGGGACGCCGTCGAACGGGCGCTGCGCGGCGGGCAACTGGCCGGATACGCGGGCGACGTGTGGTTCCCGCAACCCGCCCCCGCCGACCACCCCTGGCGCACGATGCCGCACCACGGCATGACCCCGCACATCTCCGGCTCCTCGCTCTCGGCCCAGGCCCGGTACGCGGCGGGCACCCGGGAGATCCTCGAATCCTGGTTCGCCGGGCGGCCGATCCGGGACGAGTACCTGATCGTGGACGGCGGAGCCCTGGCCGGTGCCGGAGCGCACTCCTACTCGGTCGGCGGCTGAGCCGCCCCGGACTCCACCCCCAGCTCCCGGGTGTCCAGGCGCAGCCGCCACAGATTGCGGCGGTGGACGGCCGCGAACTCCGCCTCCAGCGGGGACGGCGGCACCGCCAGCACCGCGCAGCCGGCATGCGCGAGGCAGTAGCGGCCGACCGAGGAGCACAGGGCGCGGTGCAGCAGGCCGCGCCGTCCCGCGCCGACCACGAGGAGGTCGTCCTCGTGGTCGGCGATCCCGACCAGCGCCGGCCCGGGGGCGCCCCGGGCGACGAGCGCGCGCAGGGCGACGTCCGGCCCGCCGCCGAACACCTCGTCGAGCGCGGTGACCAGCCGTTCCCGGGCCAGCCGCTGCCAGTCCTGGACACTCGGGGAGGCGGCCGGCACCCGCCGGGCGCCCAGGTCCCCGCCGGGCGGTTCCCAGGCCAGAACCGGCCACAGTTCGGCGCCCCGCCGCCGCGCCTCGCCGGCGGCCCGGCACAGCGCGGTGAGACTCCCCAGCGAGCCGCTCACCCCGACCACGACACGGGCGGCCGGGGGCGCGTCGGACTCGGACATCACTCCACCGTTCCTCACCCGCCCGCGCGGTCACGCGCGGGCGGTTCTCGTCGGATCACCCTCCATCACACTCCTGCCCGCACGCCCCCGAACAGCCCGGACGGCACTTCTTGGCACGCCTCTGACGGCGCGGGGCGGGCCGCGCGCGGGGTGCCGTCAGCGTCCCGTCAGCGTTGGCCGGATCGCCGTCAGCATCCCGTCAGGGAACACCCCGAAGCCGGGGAAGACGGGCATAACGTCATCGGTGAGCCCCGGCCCGCGTCCTCGCGGCCGGGGCGCTCAGGCTCCTCATCACAACCACCCCGGATCCTCCAGGAGGCATCCCATGGCACAACCTCTGAGCGGCGAAGACCCCGAACCCTGCGATCGCTTCCCGGCCGGCCCCCTGTTCGTCCCGGTCCGGCCGGGCCCCTCGGGCTGCGCCGCCCGGCTGTTCCGCACCCCCCTGGGCGACCGAACGGCCGTCGGCTTCACCTCCGCGCACCGGCTCACCACGACACTCGGCCCCGGCCAGGCGTGGATCAGACTCGCCGAACCCGCGCTGCGCGCACTGAGCGCCCCGCTCGGCGTCACCACCGTCACGGTGGACCCGCAGTTCTGCGCCCCGGCACCCGCCCCGCTCCGTCCACCCCTTCGCGAACCGGCCACGGCCGCCGCCGTACGGATCGGCTGAGGAGGCCAGCACGATGACCACCGTGCACGAACCCGCCCTGCACACCACCGCCGACGAGCTGTCGGTGTGGCCCGCCTCCACCACCGAGCCCCGTGCGGGCGACCTGGCGGTGGGCGGCGTACCGCTCGCCGAGATCGCCGACCGCTTCGGCACACCCGTCTACATCCTGGACGAGAGCGAGGTGCGCGAGCGCTGCCGCACCTACCGGCACGCCTTCCCCGACGCTGAAGTCCTGTACGCGGCCAAGGCGTTCCTGTGCCGGGCCATGGTCCACTGGGTCGGCGAGGAGGGGCTCGGCCTCGACGTCTGCTCCGCCGGCGAACTGGAACTCGCCGTCACCACCGGCTTCCCCGCCGAACGCATCCTGCTGCACGGCAACGCCAAGTCACCGCGCGACCTGGAGCTGGCCCTGCGCCTCGGCGTGGGTCGCATCGTGATCGACAGTCCGTCGGAGATCGCCCGGCTCGCCGCGGCGGTCGGCCCCGGCCGCCGCCAGAAGGTGATGGTCCGCGTGGTGCCGGGCATCAGCGCCGGCGGCCACGACAAGATCCGCACCGGCACCGAGGACCAGAAGTTCGGCATGTCCCTCCGCGACGGCTACGCCCAGCACGCCATCGCCCGCATACTCGACCAGCCCCGGCTCGAACTCACCGGTCTGCACTGCCACTTGGGCTCGCAGATCACCACCGTCAAGCCGTATCTCGCGGCCGTGCGCCGACTGGTGGGACTGATGGCCCGGCTGCACGGGCAGCACGGACTCGTGCTGCCCGAACTCGACCTGGGCGGCGGGCACGGCATCGCCTACCGCCCCGGCGAACCGGCCCTCGACCTCACCGCGCTGGCGCGGCAGGTGCGCGCCGAACTGACCGCGGGGTGCGCCGCGGCCGGACTGCCCGTACCCCGCCTGATCATCGAGCCGGGCCGGGCCGTCGTGGGACCGGCCGGGGTCGCCGTGTACCACGTGCTCTCCGTCAAACACACCGGCGAGCACACCTTCGTGGCCGTGGACGGCGGCATGAGCGACAATCCGCGGCCCGCGCTGTACGGGGTGCCGTACGCGCCGCGCCTGATCGGCCGGCACAGCGCCGCGGCCGCCGCCCCGGTGACCGTGGTCGGACGGCACTGCGAGGCCGGCGACGTCCTCGCCGCCGACGTCGCGCTGCCCGCCGACGTACGCCCCGGCGACCTGCTCGCGGTGCCCGTCGCGGGCGCCTACCACCTGTCCATGGCCTCCGGGTACAACATGGTCGGCCGCCCGCCCGTCGCCGCCGTCCACGCGGGCCACGCCCGACTCCTCGTACGCCGCGAGTCCCTGGACGACATCCGCAGCCGCGACGTCGGCCTCTAGGGGCCGCTGCCGGGAGCCCGTCCGCCGACGCCCCTAGTAGTGCTTCGTTAGGTTGTGGGTTGTCTGCGGCTGCTCCGGGGGTTGGGCAGGGGGCGTCCGCAGGTGGTGCAGGTGCCGGTCCAGCACCTCAGCAGGTCCTGAAGAACGTCGAGGACCTGATAGAGGGTCAGGCCGGTGTGCGGACTTTTGGGTCGAGCCGCCTGAGAGTGAGGAATGCCTGGGCGGCGGTGACGAGGGTGACATGGTGGTGCCAGCCGCGCCAGGTGCGGCCCTCGAAGTGGTCCAGCCCGAGCCCGTGTTTGAGCTCGCGGTAGTCGTGCTCGATCCGCCAGCGCATTTTCGCCCATCGCACCAGGTCAGCGGCCGGTGTGGTGGCGGGCAGGTTCGATATCCAGTAGTCCGTGGGAATGTCATGGCCGTCCGGCCATTCGACGAGGAGTGTCTGGACGGGCAGGACGCCGTCCCATCGGTTGCGGCCGCCGCCGCCTCCTGGGCTGCGGCCAGGGACTGCTTGCCCGCAGGCCGCACTGTCAGCACCGCGAATCGT
>NZ_MLCE01000004.1:0-5361 GCF_002300165.1 Streptomyces sp. Tue6028
AACCCACACCAACACCCCGCGAACGCAACACGCCCGCCAGACGATCAGCCCGATCCACCAACTCACCGAACGTCAGCGACCGGCCCGCCGCCTCCACCGCCACCGCACCCGGCGACTCCACCCCACGCACAGCGACCAACTCCGGCACCGACAACCCCGGCTCCACAGCCGCCGTGTCGTTCCACGACGAGAGCACCAACTCCCGCTCACCGGAGGGGAGGACAGGCTGCTCGGCGTTGCCGTCGGGGTCCGAGGCCATGGCTTCGAGGACCGAGCGGTACATGGAGGCGAGCCGGTCGACGCCCTTGCGGCCGATGACGTGCCGGTTGGCGGTGATCACCACGAAGCCGGCGCGGGTCGAGACACCGAGGGGGAATTCGGTGGGGCTGTCGTCGATGGTCGCGGCGTAGTCGATGAGGTCCTGGTCGACTTGCCGGAAGTTCTGGTAGCTGAAGCGGACGTCGACGAGGCGTTCCGCGGCGCCGAACTCGCGCTGCATGGCGCCGAGCGGGTACCGGCGGTGCGGCCAGACCTCGATCTCCTGGTCGAAGACCCGGCGGACCAGGTCCCGCCAGGTGCGGGCACCGCGCCGGAACGCGAACGGCAGGGGGTTGAGGTACACGCCGTGGACGCGTTCGGCGCCGACGGCCTCCGGGCGGGCGTTGGTGACCAGCCCGGTACGGAAGGACTCCTCCGGGGTGAGGCGGCTCATCACCTTGAGGTGGGCGGCGTGCAGCACGCTCTTGATGGGGACCTGGGCCTCGCTCGCGAGAGCGCGGAGTCCGGCTTCGAGGTCGTGGTAGGGGACCCAGGCGCGGTGCAGTCCGCGCGGTGTGGTCCGCGGGTCGTCGCCCCATCCGGCGGGCGGTACGAACTTGGGGTGGTTCTCCACGACGCCTTGCCAGTAGTCGCGGTCCTCGGCGGAGTCCAGTGACTTCAGTTCGGCCGCGACGAAGTCCGCGTACCGGACGGCGGCGGGCTCGGGCTCCTCCGGCGAACGGCCGTCGCGCAGCGCGCGGTAGGTGGCGACCAGTTCCATGAGGAGGGAGTGGTGGCTCCAGCCTTCCAGGACGGCGTGGCACTCGGTGAGCGTGAGCCACCAGCTGCCGTCGTCCCGGGTGTGCGCGGTGAAGCGGATCAGCGGGGGCCGTGCGAGGTCGAAGAGCTCGGTGCGTTCCTCGGCCATGAAGGCGCGCAGGGACTCCTCGGCGGCGCGCGCGTCGAGGGCCGTCAGATCGCGGGTGCGGACCGGGGAGTCGACCTGCTCGGGGTCGTGGACGAGTTGCAGCGGCACCGAGTACCCGTCCAGGGCGAAGGAGGTACGCAGGATCTCGTGGCGGCCGATGACGACGCGTACGGCCCGCTGGAGCGCGTCGGGGACGAAGGGTGACTCGTCGAGAATCCTGAAGCAGGTCGAGTTGTGGTAGTGGTTGCGGCCGTCGTCGGCGAGCATCTCCACGACCATGCCGAGCTGCACCTGGGCGAGCGGATAGGCGTCGACGACGCCTTCCGGGAGGCGTGCGCGGTCCTCGTCCGCGAGGAGGGCGAACGGGGCGACGCCGGGTTCGGGGCGGGCGGGTGCGGGACGTCCGGTGAGGAACTCGACGAGTTCGGCCGGGGTGCGGTGGGCGAAGACGTCGCGGACCGTGACGTCATGGCCGGTGTCGCGGAGCGCGGCGACGAGGGCCACGGCGCGCAGGGAATCGCCGCCCAGGTCGAAGAAGCCGTCGGTCACACCGACCCGCTCGACGCCGAGGACGTCGCGCCACACGTCGGTCATCCGCTCCTCGTCGGCGGTGCGCGGGGCGACCTGGTTCTTCCCGACGGCCAGGGCTCCGCGGTCGGGAGCGGGCAGTGCGGCCTGGTCGAGCTTGCCGTTGACGGTGAGGGGGATCCTTCCGAGCGCGAGGAACGCGGTGGGGATCATGTAGGCGGGCAGGGTCTGTGCGAGCAGGGCGCGCAGCTCGCTGGGGGCGGCGACCGCCTCGCCGGCGGGTACCACATAGGCGACGAGGCGTTTGTCGCCCGGGGTGTCCTCGCGGGCGACGACGACTGCGTCGCGGACCAGTGGATGTGCGGTCAACGCGGCCTTGATCTCGCCGAGTTCGATTCGGTGGCCGCGGATCTTCACCTGGTGGTCGATGCGGCCGAGATAGTCGAGACCGCCGTCGGTGCGGCGGCGTGCGAGGTCGCCGCTGCGGTAGAGGCGGGAGCCGGGCGGACCGTACGGGTCGGGCACGAACCGCTCGGCGGTGAGCGCGGGACGGCCCAGGTACATGCGGGCGACGCCGGGTCCGGCGACGTGGATCTCACCGGGGACGCCGATGGGTACGAGTTCGCCGTGCGGGCCGAGCAGTTGTACCTGGAGGTCGCGCAGCGGGGTGCCGACGTCGTTGCCGTGGTCGGCGGCGAGGTCGGCTTCGGTGACCCGGTGGTACGTGGTGTGCACGGTGGTCTCGGTGATGCCGTACATGTTGATCAAGGCCGTGCGGTCGAGGCCGCGGCGGGCGACCCAGGGGCGCAGGGCCGGCATGTCGAGGCGCTCGCCGCCGAACGTGACCACACGCAGGGCGAGTTCGTCGATCAGCGGGTGCCCGTCGCCTGCGAGGGCGACCAGGCTCCGGAAACCGGACGGCGTCTGGTTCAGGACGGTGACGTGCTCGTCGGCGAGGAGTCGGAGGAAGTCCTCCGGTGAGCGGGCCAGGTCCTGCGGTACGACGACCAGGCGGCCTCCGTACAGGAGGGCGCCCCACATCTCCCAGACGGACATGTCGAAGGCGTACGAGTGGAACAGCGGCCAGACGTCGCGCTCGTCGAAGCCGTAGTGCTCCTCGGTGACGGTGAACAGGCGCAGCACGTTGGCGTGGGTGAGACCGACGCCCTTGGGGCGGCCGGTCGAGCCCGAGGTGTAGATGGTGTAGATCAGGTCGTCGGGGCGTGCTCCGCCGGCCGGGGCTGTGCCGGGTGCTGCGGCGAGGGCGGCGGCGGCCGGTTCGCCGTCCAGGTTCACCAGGACGCCGTCGTGGGCGCCGGCGAGGTGCTCGGCGTGGGTGTCGGAGGTGACGACGATCCGCGCTCCGGCGTCCTGGAGGGTGAAGGCGATGCGGTCCGCGGGGTGTTCGGGGTCCAGCGGGAGGTAGGCGGCACCCGACTTGAGGACGGCGAGGAGGGTGGGCATCAGGTCGATGCCGCGGTCCAGGCTGACGCCGACCAACTCACCCGGTTCAGCGCCCAGTTCGCGCAGGTGGTGGGCGAGCTTGTTGGCGCGGGTGTCGAGTTCGGCGTAGCTGAGCCACTCGCCGCCGCAGCCGACGGCCGGGGCGTCCGGGGTGGCGGCGGCCCGTTCCTCGAAGACCTCGTGGACGCAGCGGTCGGGCGCCGGCAGGAGCTTCGGGGCGGGTGCGAGGACGGCCAGGTCCGTGTCGGCGAGCAGGTCGAGCAGCGACAGCGCGCGGTCCGGGTCGGCGACCGCGGATTCCAGCAGGCGGACATAGTGCCGGGCGAGGCGTTCGGCGGTGGTCCGGTCGTACAGTGCGGTGCTGTACTCCAGCGTGCCGTGCACGGAGCCGTCGGCCCGCTCGCCGAGCTGGAGGGTGAGGTCGAAGCGGGAGACGCGGGAAGGGGCGCGCAGCGGTTCGGCGGTGACGCCGGGCAGCCGGAAGCCGTCGGTGCGCTCCTGGTGCAGGGTGAAGGCGACCTGGCACAACGGTGTGCGGGACATGTCGCGTTCCGGCTGGAGTTCGTCGACCAGCCGGGCGAAGGGATACTCCTGGTGGTCGAAGGCGTCCAGGACGGTGGCCCGGGTGCCGTCGAGCAGGGTGCGGAAGGACGGGTCGCCCTGCCAGCGTCCGCGCAGGACGAGGGTGTTGATGGCATAGCCGACGAGCTGTTCCAGTTCGGGGCGCCCGCGTCCGGACACGACGGTGCCGACGGGGATGTCGGTGCGTCCGGTGTAGCGGGCGAGCAGCGCCTGGTAGCCGGTGAGCAGGGTGGTGAAGAGGGTCGCGCCGTGCGCGGAGCCGAGGGCACGGAGCCGTTCGGTGAGCTCGGCGGGCAGGGTGACGGGTACGGCGTCGCCCGCCCAGCTGCGGGTGGCGGGCCGGGGCCGGTCGGTGGGCACTTCGAGCGGGATGATGCCGGCCAGTTGCTCACGCCAGTGGGCGAGGTGCCCGTCGAGCGTGCCGTCGGCGAGGCGGGAGCGCTGCCAGGCGGCGTAGTCGGCGTACTGGACCGTGAGGGGGGCCAGCGGGTCGGGCCTCCCTTGCGCGAACTCCGTGTAGAGCGTGGCGAGTTCGCCGAGCATCAGGCCGATCGACCACTCGTCGCAGGCCACGTGGTGCAGGACCACGGCGAGGATGTGGTCGTCGGCCGCGACCCGGATGAGCCGGGCGCGCAGCGGGTGGCCCCGCTCCAGGTCGAAGGGGCGGCCGGGTTCGGCCTCGGCGAGCTGTCGTGCCCGCCGTTCCCGTTCGGCCGGGTCGCCCGACCCCGTCAGGTCGTCGAGCGGGAGGTCGAACGGGCCCGGCGGGTCGACGACCTGGACCGGCTCCGCTCCGTCGAGGCGGTAGCGGGTGCGCAGGATCTCGTGCCGGGACTGCAGGCTCTCGAAGCCCCGGCGCAGTGCCTCCGCGTCGAGGGGGCCGCGCATCCGCAGGCCGACGGGGACGCTGTACTCCCAGCTGTCCGGGTCGAGCCGGCTGAGGAACCACATCTGCTGCTGGCCGTGGGAGAGGGCCAGCGGGCCGTCCCGGTCCGCCCGCCGCAGTGCGGCGCGCCGCCCACGGCGGGCGCCGGCGAGCCGGGCGCGCACCAGTTCCTCGCGCTGGTCTCCGGCTTCCTGGCCCGTACGAACTCCGCCCGTGCTCATGCTGAGCGCTCCTCCCCCACCCTGTGCTTCTCGGTTTCCGGCCGTGCTGCTGTGTGTGTCCGTGGGCCCGTCAGGCGGTCGCCTGCTCCATGCGGCGGCGCAGGCTAGCCGGGCGCAGGTCCGTCCAGACCTCCTCGATGCGGTCCAGGCACTCCTGGCGCGTCCCCTCGGTGCCTTCCGCGTGCCAGCCCGCGGGCAGGTCCCGGTCCGCGGCCCAGATCGAGTACTGCTCCTCGTCGTTGAGCACCACCCGGTAGACGCGGTCGTCGGTCTGCTCGTCAGCCATCTCGGCTCTCCCTTTCGGAGGTCTGTTCGGACATCGGATCGGGATACGTGTCCGGATCCGCCGTCAGCTTCCGGCGGGGGCCTATACCGGGCCTCTACGCGAACTGTCGTACGGGTGCGGGTCGTTGCGGGCCCGTGAGCGGGCACGACGAAGCGCGCGACCCGGTCCCCACGGGGGGAGGGACCAGGCCGCGCGCGGTCTTTCGGGA
>NZ_MLCE01000004.1:5886-12696 GCF_002300165.1 Streptomyces sp. Tue6028
GGCACCGGCTCGCGGGCCCGCCCACGTCGTACGGACAGCGGCGCGCGGGCATCCACGAGCCGTGTCGTCGTCTACTCGCGGGCGCCCACGAGCTGGACGATCCGGGAGCGGAGTGCCGCCGTGACGGGCAGCACCGTGCCGACGACCGCGAGCAGCGCGGAGACGGCGGCGATGCCGACGACCACGAGCCAGGGCGCCACGATCGGGGTCGTGCCGAACAGCTGGAGCAGCGCCGCCCACAGGGCCGCGATGTTCACCGCAGAGGCGAGCAGGGCGAGGACGACTCCGATGGCGGCCACGAGCAGCGATTCGGCGACGAAGAACCGCAGGACCTGCTTGGGTGTGGCGCCGGCCAGGCGGAGCACGGCCAGGTCGCGGCGCCGGTCCGCGGTCGCCATGAGCAGGGTGTTGAGGATCGCGATGAAACAGAACAGCACGACGATCACGGCGGTGGAGCGTTGCCGCACCTCGATGAGGTGGCGGGCGTAGGCGCTCTCCGAGGCGACGAGCTCGTCACGGGTGAGGAACCGTGCTCCGCTGCCCCGCACCGCTCTGTCGATCGCTGCCGTGGCGGCGGCCCGGTCGGTGCCGGGTTCCAGGGTGATGTAGGCGCGGCGCGCCAGTCCGTCGCGCGCGTAGGCGGCGGACGGGGCGAAGCGTTCGGGGAGGTAGGCGACGTCCTCGCCGCGCATCGCCTTGTAGACGGCGGCGACCTTCAGCGTGGCTTCCTCACCGTCGCCGAGCAGGATCTTCTGCGTCGTCCCGGCGTCCCAGCCCCACAGGTCGGGGGCCGCGAAGCTGTTGTCGTCGAGCCTGTCCAGGGACCCCTGGGTGATGGTGAGATCCATGGTGCTCTTGAGTGCGGAGGTGTCGACGACCATGCCGTCGTTCTCGTCGTAGCGGTCCTCGTCGCGGGTGTACACCGTGGTGAGCAGGGGCGCCGCGATCTGTACGCCGTCGATCCGTTTCACCCGGTCGACGACCTCGGGGCTGATGCCCGGTGTGCCGTCGGGGGCGAGGGCGTACTGGGAGGCGACCTGGTTGCGCAGTCCGTGGTCACGGGCCGCGCCGAGCGAGTCGGTGGCGGCCAGCAGTGACAGCGCGAGACCCACGGTGAGCAGGATGGGTGCGGCGGTGGCCGCGGTGCGGCGGCGTGAGGTGAGCACGCTCTCGCGCACGAGCATCGCGGTGGGCCCGGCGGCATTGCGGAACGGCCACATGAGCAGCCGTGCCAGCGGACCGATCGCCAGGGGCGCGATGACGGCCGCGGCGAGGACGGGAACGAGGAGCTCGGTCACATAGGTGTTGGGCGACAGGATCGTGGCCGGTTTCCCGACCGCGATCCACGCGGCGAGTCCCACCCCGGCGCCGACGCCGATCGCCCCGAGCAGCAGCCGTCCCGGGGTCATCCCCGAGTCGTCGACCGCGGCCTCCCGCAGTGCCTCGACGGGCCGTACCCGTCCGGCGCGGTGCGCGGCGGCGGCCGCTCCGCACAGGGCCACCAGGACACCGACGAGGAACGCGCCGGCCAGCGGGGCGGTCACCGTCCAGTGCAGCGAGGGCCGTACTCGGAACCAGGGCGGTGAGATGTCGAGGTCGATGAGCATGTCGGTGAGCAGTTGCGCCCCGTACAGGCCGAGGGCGGTGCCGAGCGCGGAGGCCAGCGTGCCCACGAGCAGGGCCTCGCCGCGCACCATGCGGCGGACCTGCTTGGGGGTGGCGCCGACGGTGCGCAGCAGGGCGACCTCGCGGCGCCGCTGGATGACTGCGAAGGCGAAGGTCGAGGCCACGACGAAGACGGAGGTGGTGCCCGCGACGGAGGCCATCACCGGGACCAGGGTGATGGTGTTGTCGAGGGTCTCGCGGTCCTCCGCCTTGCTGGCGTCCGCCTCGTGACGGTCCTTGCCGGTGAGGACCTCGGCGTCCTTGCCGACGGCGGCGCGGACCTGGTCGATCGGGCCGAGGGCCACCAGAGCCTGGATGCGCGGGGAGATGCGGGCGGCTTCGGCGTCGCCGAAGAAGACGGCGTTCTCCCAGTCGACCGGTGCGACGGTGCCGGACACCGTGTACGCGGAGACCCCGGCGGCGGTCATGACCGTCACCTTGTCGCCGGTGCGTGCCTGGTCGGACGGCACGACGATCTGTCCGTCGCCGGACGGCTGCCGGCCGCTGGTCAGTTCGTAGCCGCCGAAGCGCGCGACCGCCCAGGGGTGGCCCACCTGGTTCTTCGGGCCGCCGCGGAGCTGCGCGTAGAACGCACGGTCCACGACGGTCTCCCCGGTGGCCGCGACGCGGTCGAGGAGGTCCCGGGAGACGCCTTCGGCCTCGGGCAACGAGCGCACGCCGAGGTCGTGGTGGGCGGGGTCCCAGTCGGGGTCGGTGGGCAGGACGACGGCGTCGGCGCGGGCGAACCGCTCGGCCGGCCGGTCGGGCAGGTCGAGCATCGTCATCAGCAGGACGCCCATCGCGGCGACCTGGGCGACGCCGAGGACCAGTGCGACGACGGTGCCGAGGAAGGACACCCAGCGCGCCCGCAGGGTCTGGAAGGCGATGCCGAGCACTACGACACCGCCAGATCGGTCATGCGGGCGGCGACCGCCTCGGCCGTCGGGGAGGTCAGTTCGCCGACCAGTGTGCCGTCGGCGAGGAACACCACTCGGTCCGCGTACGCGGCCACGTTCGGGTCGTGGGTGACCATCACGATGGTGGTCGGCTCGTCGAGCTCGGGGTCGTCGGCACCCTTGCCGCCCGTGACCGGACTGCCCACCAACTTGCGCAGCACTTCGAGCAGTTCGCGCCCGGTCGTGATGTCCAGCGCTCCGGTGGGTTCGTCGGCGAACAGCACGGCGGGGCGGGTGACCAGGGCCCGGGCCACCGCCACCCGTTGCTGCTGGCCGCCGGAGAGCTGACCGGGCCGCTTTCCCGCCTGGTCCTCCAGGCCCACCTGGGCGAGTGCCCGCAGCACGGTCTGCTTGCCCGGTTTGCGGCCGGCGAGCCGCAGCGGCAGCCCGACGTTCTGCGCGGCCGTGAGCGAGGGCAGCAGGTTGAACGCCTGGAACACGAAACCGGTGGACTCCCGCCGGAACTCGGTCAGCCGGGTCTCGTTCAGGCCGCCGATGTCCGTGCCGTCGATGAACACCCGGCCGGAGGTGGGCCGGTCGAGTCCGGCGGCACACTGCAGCAGCGTGGACTTGCCCGAGCCGGAGGGGCCCATGACCGCCGTGAAGCTCCCGCGCGGGAAGGACAGGCCGACCTCGCGCAACGCGCTGACCGCGCCGCTGCCCGAGCCGTACGTCTTGGTGAGCGACTCCAGCCGCACTGCGTCATCCATCGATTCTCCGTAGCGTCATGGTGGTGGGGGGACCGGCCGTCAGCTCCCGCTGATGCCCGGACGCCTCTTCCTGGGCGCTCCGGTCTTCGAGCTCCGCCCCTGGGCGGGTGAACACGACGGTCGCCACCACGGCGAGCAGGGCCATCACTCCGGATGCGATGGCCAGAGTCCCGCGCGTCCCGAAGCCTTCGAGGAGATAGCCGGTGCCTAGCGCGCCGATCGAACTCGCCCCGGAGACAAGGAGCATGACGACGCTGCCGACCCTCCCCTGCATGGCGTCGGGTGTGATGCGCACCTGATGGGACATGCCGGAGACCGTAACAGCGGCTCCTATATGCGACGTTATGAAGAAGAGAATCCCAAGTATCACAGGATGCAGCAGAAATACTGTTCCGGGCATGATCACGGCCCAGGCGACATGCGCGTAGATCATCACGCGCCGCATCGGCAGCCGCCTGCTCAGCCAGCCGCCGCTGAACGCCCCGAGCAGCCCCCCGATGCTCCCGGCCGCCATGATCAGACCGACCGTGCTCGCCGGCCTGCCCTGCTCCCTGACCAGCACGGCCACGGTGAGGATGAGCCCCTGGAAGACGAGGTTGCTGCCCGCGATCACGAGCAACGCCGAACGGAAATAGGCGCGTTGCCACACCCAGCGCAGCCCGCTGGAGATCTCCTCCCGCAGTCCGCGGGCGCTCTTGCCCCGCCCGGAACGCTGCGCGGGGATGCGCAGCCGGGTGAGCGTCAGCAGCGACATCAGGTACAGGCCGGTGCTGGACAGGAACGGCACCCAGGCCGAGAGCCCGAACATCACACCGCTCGCCGGATGCCCGACGAAGTTCACGGCCCGTGAACGCGCCTCGTTCTGCGCCATCGCGGTGGACACCTGCTGGGGCGGCACGACACCGCGTACGGCGGCCCGTTCGGACAGCTGATAGAAGACGGTGAGGCTGCCCTGGACGAAGGCGACGGCGGCGATGTGCCAGACGCGCACCTCGTCACCTGCGAGCGAGACCGCGACCGACCCGATGGCCAGCGCCCGTCCCGCCACGCACACGAGCATCACCCGCCGCCGGTCCCAGCGGTCCACCAGCACACCGGCGGGCAGCTGCATCACCAGCATCGGCAGCAGCGCCGCGAAGCCGACCAGGCCGGCCGCGCTCTTCGACCCGGTGTGCCAGAGCACCAGCAGGGTGAAGGCCATGGTGGAGGAGCGCTCCGCCATGACCGACAGCGCGGAACCGCCCCACAGCAACCGGAAGCGCCCGTTGCTGCGCAGCGGCGGCAGCTTGTCCACGCCGCCGCCGTCCCGCGCCACGACTTCCTTGCTCATCGACGGCCCGCCCAGCACCACTCCAGGACCGCCATGGCGCTGTGCAGCTTGTGCGTGGCCTGCGTGAAGGCGATGCTCGCCGGCCCGTCCAGCACCTCGGCGGTGACCTCCTCGCCGCGGTGGGCCGGCAGGTCGTGCAGGAAGACCGCCTTCGGGCTGGTCTCCCACAGGGCCCCGGTGACCTGGAACGGCGCGAAGACCTCACGCCAGTCCTCGGTCGGCTTGGTGGTGCCGGTGGTCTGCCAGCGCGTGGTGTAGACGGCGTCGAGATCGGCGGGCAGCGCGGCCATGTCGTGCCGCTCGACCACCCTGGCCCCGCTGCGCACCGCCTGCTCCGTGGCCTCGGCGAGGATCTCGGGCGCGACGCCGTAGCCGGGCGGTGTACGCAGTTCCAGCTCGGTTCCGGGGAAGCGGGAGAGGGCCAGTGCCAGCGCCGCGGCGCTGTTGTTGCCCTCGCCGACGTAGAGCAGCCGCAGCCCCTCGATCCGTCCGAAGTGCTGTTGCAGGGTGGTCAGATCGGTGAGCCCCTGGGTCGGATGCTCCTCCGCGCTCATCGCGTTGACCACCGACATGGTGCCGGCGGCCGCCCAGGTGCGCAGTTCGGCGGTGGCGTCGGCCGTGCGGGCCACCAGCAGGTCCAGCATCCCGGCGAACACCCGCCCGGTGTCCTCGCTGGTCTCGCCGGTGTTGGTCTGCAGGTCGCCGGGCCCGAACGTCACGGTCTGCGCGCCGAGTCGGAGCGCGCCCGTCGTGAAGGCGGTACGGGTCCGGGTCGACGTACGGCGGAAGTAGACGCCGACGACGGCGCCGTCCATGGTCCTCGCCCGTGCGCCGGAGGCGAACGCGACGCCACGGGCCACGATGCCGCGCAGTTCGTCGTCGGTCAGGTCGGTGAGGGAGATGAGATGTCGCGCGGATCCCATGGCGTGGGGTCCCTTCTGGTGGGCTGATGATGAGGCCGCCGGGCCCCACGGGGTGACCGGCGGCACTCCTCGGGTCGGGTCTTCGGCACGCGTGGCTTGGCCCGCGGCGGTCAGCGGGATCCGGTCAGGAGCGCGTCGATCTCGGCGCGCACCCGGTCCTCGATCTCCACGGCGAGCTGTGCCACGGTGGGGCGCTCGAACGCGACCCGCACCGGCAGGTCCAGGTCGTACTCGGCCTGGAGCCGCGAGATGAGCCGTACGGCGAGGATCGAATGGCCACCGAGGTCGAAGAAGTTGTCCTCGACCCCGACCTTGTCCAGGCCCAGGACCTGGCCCCAGATGGCCGAGATGCCCTCCTCGATCTCGCTGCGCGGGGCGACGTAGGTGTCGGTGGCGACCGCCTCCGGGTCCGGCAGGGCCCGCCGGTCCAGCTTGCCGTTCGCCGTCAACGGGATCGCGTCGATCTCGACGAACACGGAGGGGATCATGTACTCCGGCAACACGGATCCGAGGGCGCCGGCGAGTTCGTCGACGCGGCCGACGACGTAGGCGATCAGACGCTGGTCGTCGGTCACGACCACGGCCGCGTCCGCGACGTCCGTATGAGCGGTCAACGCGGCCCGGATCTCACCCAGTTCGATCCGATAGCCGCGCACCTTCACCTGGTCGTCGATCCGGCCCAGGAACTCCACCGCACCGTCCGACCGCCACCGCGCCAGATCACCCGACCGATACATCCTCGCACCCGGCTCACCGAACAGGTCCGGGACGAACCGCTGCGCCGTCCGCGCCGGATCACCCACATACCCCCGGGCCACACCAGTCCCACCGACGTACAACTCGCCCACCACGCCCACAGGAACCGGACGCAGCTCGGCATCCAGGACACGCATCTGGACGTTGGGCAGGGGGCGGCCGATCGGGACGACACCCTCATGCGACGTCTCGACGGGGAACACGCACGTGCCCACCGTCGCCTCGGTCGGACCGTACTCGTTCCACACCCGACCATCGCCCAGCAAGCCCCGCCAACGCTCCACAAGAGCACCCGGCAGCGCCTCACCCGCGACCACGATCCGCGACGTCAACACACGGATCTCCTCATCCGACAGCTGAGCGCCGATGACCTCCAGATGACCGGGCGTGAGCTTCAGGAAGGAGAACGGGCCCGCCTCAGCCAGCGCACCACCCAGCTCGGTCAGCTCACCGTCGAACAACCACACCGG
>NZ_MLCE01000004.1:13119-169952 GCF_002300165.1 Streptomyces sp. Tue6028
CACCCACACCAACACCGGCACCACGCAAAGCCTGCGCCAGACGATTCGCCCGACGATCCAGCTCACCGAACGTCAACGACCGACCCACCGCCTCCACCGCCACCACACCCGGCGACTCCACCCCACGCACAGCGACCAACTCCGGCACCGACAACCCCGGCACCGCGACCCCCGTGTCGTTCCACGCCTTCAGCAGTCGCCGTTCCTGGACGGAGCTGATGTCGACGGCGGACAGGGCTGTGTCCGCGTCGGCGGCCACGGCTTCGAGGAGCTGGACGAAGTGGTGGGCCAGACGCTCGACCGTCTCGCGGTCGAAGAGCGAGGTGGCGTATTCGAAGGCTCCGATCAGCGAGCCGTCGTGCTGTCGCCAGACGAAGAGGGTGAGGTCGGTCTTGGCGACACGCCAGGCGCCCTGGAAGGCGTCCATCAGGACGTCGTCGGCGGCGACCGAGGTCGCTCCTTCGTCCTGGAGGTCGAAGGCGACCTGGTAGAGCGGGGTGCGTGAGAGGTCGCGGGTGGGCTGGAGCTCGTCCACGAGGCGTTCGAAGGGCAGCTCCTGATGGGCGAATCCGGCCATCACGGTGGCACGGACGCGCTGGAGCAGCTGGGCGAACGTGGGGTCGCCGGTCAGGTCGCAGCGCATCACGAGCGAGTTGAGGAAGAAGCCGACCGTGTCCTGGGTCTCCGGGCGGGTCCGGCCGGTGACCGGGCTGCCGATGCCGAAGTCGTCCTGTCCGCTGTAGCGGCCGAGCAGTGCGCCGAAGGCCGCGAGCAGGGTGACGTACGGGGTCGCGCCGTGTCGGCGTCCGATGCCGGTGAGGGTGTCGGCGAGGGAGGCCGGCACGGAGAACCTGACGCCGGAGCCGTGCGCGTCGCGCCGGGCGGGCCGGGGCCGGTCGGTGGGGAGCCTGAGTTCGGGCAGCCCCGCGAGGGCCTGCTTCCAGTGGTCGAGTTCGCGCGTCGAGGCGACCTCGGCGGCGTGGGACGCCTGCCAGGCCGCGAAGTCGGCGTACTGTACCTGGAGTTCGCCGAGCTCGGGAGGACGGCCCTCGGTGGCTGCGGCGCACAGTTCGCGCAGTTCGCGGTCGAGCAGGACGGTCGACCAGCCGTCGGTGGCGATGTGATGGGCCGTCACCAGCAGGACCGGGCCGCCCTTCGGCACGCGGACCATCAGGGCGCGCCACAGCGGGCCCTCCGCGAGGTCGAAGCCGCGGGCGAACTGCTCCGCGAACAGGCCCTCCAGGTCGGCCTCCGAGGCGTCCTCGACACGCAGTTCGACGGTGCCCGGCGCGGCGATCACCTGGCGGGGTTCCTCGCCCCGGACCACGTACCGGGTGCGCAGGGACTCGTGGCGGGCCTCCAGCGCGTCGAGGGCGGACTGCACGACGTCGCGCGTCGTGCCGGCGGGCAGCCGCAGGAAGAACGGGGCCACCCATTCGGGGCTGCCCGGGTGCATGCGGTCCAGGAACCACAGCCGGTGCTGGCCGAAGGACAGCGGCAGCGGCGCGTCGCGGCCGACGGGCGTCACACCGGGGACGGCGGGCCGCGCGTCCTCCAGCAGCCTCGCCTGCGCCTCGACGGTGAACGCGCCGAAGAGGCCGCGCAGCTGGATGTCGTCGCCGGATGCCCTGCGCAGCGCGTCGGCCAGCCGGGTCAGGACCAGGGAGGAGCCGCCGAGCGAGAAGAAGTCGTCGTGGGCGCCGACCCGTTCGACCTGGAGGAGTTGTTCCCACACCTGCGCCACGAGACGCTCGGCGGGGGTACGGGGGGCGACGTGCTCGGCGGAGTCCTTGGCCGGCTCCAGGGCCGGGTCGGGCAGGGCGGCGCGGTCCACCTTGCCGCTGCTGGTGAGCGGGAAGGCGTCCAGCGGCACGAACAGCGAGGGGATCATCGGTTCGGGCAGCCTGCCGCGCAGGAAGGTGCGCAGTTCGTCGCGTGGGATGCGGCGGGCCGTGGTCAGGTAGGCGACGAGCCGCTTGCCGTCGCCCAGGGTGCGGGCGTCGACGACGGCTCCGCGGACGTCGGGGTGGGCGTTCAGTGCGGCCTCGACCTCGGCGGGTTCGATGCGGACGCCGTTGACCTTGACCTGGTGGTCGGCGCGGCCGAGGAAGTCCAGGGCGCCGTCGGACCGCCAGCGCACCAGGTCGCCGGTGCGGTACATGCGGCTGCCGGCGGGGCCGTGCGGGTCGGGCAGGAAACGCTCGGCGGTCTGCGCGGGCCGGCCCGCGTAGCCGCGCGCCGTGCCGTCGCCGGCGGCGTACAGTTCGCCCACGACCCCGACGGGCACCGGGTCGAACTCGGCGTCGAGGACGTACACCCTCATGTGGTCCAGGGGCCGCCCGATGGGGACGGCCTCGGCGTGCCGCTCCGGGTCGTAGAGCTGCGCGGTGACGTCGATGGAGCACTCGGTGGGGCCGTAGGTGTTCCAGACGCGGGCGGCGCCCGGTTCGGCGAGCGCCCGGCACAGTTCGCCGTCGAGGGGTTCGCCCGCCGAGCACACCAGTCGCAGATCGGCGCAGTCCGTCCAGCGCGGCTCGGCGACGAGCAGCCGCAGCACCGACGGCACGCCCTGGAGGACGGTGATGTGCTCGTCGGCGACCGTCGCCACGAGCAGGGCGGGGTCGGCCTCGGCGCCGGGCGGTGCCATGACGACGGTGGCGCCCGCGGCGAGCGGCGTGAACAGTTCCCAGCCGGCGGCGTCGAAGGTGAGGACGGTCTTCTGGAGCACGCGGTCCGTGCTGGTCACTCCCTGGTTGTCGAGGGACCAGGCGATCCGGCCGGCGATGCCGCCGTGCTGCACGAGGACGCCCTTGGGACGTCCGGTCGAGCCGGAGGTGTAGGTGAGGTAGGCGGCGTGGTCGGCGGTGACCTCGGTCTCGGGTGCCGTGTCGGGCAGTGCGGCCAGGGCGTCGGACTCCCGGTCGAGGTCCACGACTCCGCCGGGCAGGAGCTCCGCGAAGGTGTCGGCGTCGGTCCCGCTCGTCAGCACCGTGCGCGCACCGCTGTCCGCGACGACCCAGGCCGTGCGCTCCTGCGGGTGCCCCGTGTCCAACGGTAGGTAGGCGGCGCCCGCCTTCCACACGCCGAGCAGGGCGGCGACGAGGTCGTGGCCGCGCGGCAGGCAGACGACGACCCGGTCCTCGGCGCCGACGCCGCGGGACGCGAGGAGCCGCGCGATCCGGTTGGCGCGCCGGTCGAGCGCTTCGTAGCTCAGTGGCCCCTGGGCGCCGTCGACCGCGACGGCGAGCGGAGTCGACACGGCCTGGTGGGCGATGAGTCGGTGCAGCGGGACTGTCATCTCTTCTCTTCTCCAGGGAAGTGAGCGCGTGCGGCGGTGCGACGGCCCTCGGCGGCGCCGCCGCTGGTCCGGCGGCTCGCGGCGGCGCGGTCGGCGGTGTGCGGGAGGGCGGGTGGCCTACGCGGCGGGCGGCGGCAGGAAGTCCGTGACGTCGGTGCCGAGTCCGCCGGCGCGGGCCCGGTCCCGTACGAAGCGGGCGAGCGCGAGGTCGAGGACCCCGAGCCCGAACGGCGAGTACACGAGCCGTCTGCCGGGCCGCGGGTCGAGCGTCGCGGTGCCGCGCAGCAGAGCGCCGATGCTCGCGTCGATGAAGTCCCGTCCGCCGGAGGCGAGTTCGGCGAGGTGGACCGAGGTGTTCTCGCGGCACACGTGGTCGGGGTCGTCGACGACGTTGTGGGAGTCGAGGACGGCCGGGACGGTGATGTCGCGCAGCGAGAGGTGCAGCACCACGGTGCCGGGCGGGCAGGCGTCGAGGGAGGTGTGCGGGGTCGCGGCGGTGGTGGCGATGGACACCAGGTCGTGGGCGGCCAGGGCCTCGTCGAGGGTGTCGCAGTGGCGGACGCCGGCCGACGGGAGCAGCCGCGCGTTGTCCAGGGTGAACCGCCGGGCGCGCTCGGGGTCGGTGTCGTACACGGTGAGCCGGTCGAGGCCCGGGTGTTCGGCGGCGAGGAAGCGGAGCACCTCGCGGTTGATGACGCCGCATCCGATGAGCGTGATACCGGAGGGCCTGCGGCCGGAGAGCAGTACGCGCGCGCCCACCGCGGCGGACGCGGCGGTGCGCCGGGCGGAGATCAGGGAGCCCTCGATGAGCGCCTCGGGCTGTCCGTTGCGCAGCGAGTTGAGCAGGATCGCCGCGCTGGCGCGCTGCACCCCCGAGGCGATGTTGCCGGGGAAGGAGGCGATCCACTTCATTCCGGCGATGTCGTCGTCGCCGGTTTCGGTGCTGCCGCCGAGATAGGCGGGCAGTCCGATGATGCGGTCCCTGGGGCGGTCGGGGAAGCGGAGGAAGACCGAGTGCGGCAGGCTGGTGCGGCCCTCGTCGTGGCGCCGGTAGGCCTCGGCGACGAGGTCGACGACCTCCTTCTCGCGGCCTTCGAGGAGGCCCGCTACCGTCTGGTGGCCGATGATCAGCATGTTCCCACCGCCATGGTGTGCTCCGGTTCCTTCCACAGGTGGCTCACTTCGCCGAAGTGGCGGAGCACCCATCCGTCGTCGTAGATCGTGTCGAGGTAGCGGTCGCCGCGGTCCGGGAAGACCAGCACGCAGGTGCTGCCGGCGGGGATGCGGTCGGCGTACCGGCCCAGGGCGGCGGTGACGGCGCCGGACGAGCCGCCCGCGAGGATGGCCTCGCGCTGGGTCAGGGTCCGGCAGCCGACCACGCAGTCGAGGTCCGAGACGAGCACCACTTCGTCGGCGCGTGCCGGATCGAAGAGGGCCGGGCGGACGGCCGCGCCGTGCCCGGGGAGCAGCCTGGGTCCGGCCGGGCCGCCGAACAGCACGCTGCCGAGGGCGTCGACGCCGACCAGCGTCGTGGACAGACCGTGGTCACGGATGTAGTCGGCGCAGCCGGTGAGGGTGCCGCCGGTTCCGGTGGCGCAGAACAGGTAGTCGACCCGGCCGTCCAACGCCTCGGCGATCTCCCGCATGGTCCGGGTGTGGGCCCGCGGGTTGAGCGGGTTGGCGTACTGGTTGGGCCAGTACGCGCCGGGCAGGGCGGCCACCAGTTCGCGGACCCGGGCCAGCCGGGCGGGGAGGTAGGCGCCGGTGTCGGGGTCGGGTTCGGCGACCATGTCGACCGTGACCTGGTAGGCGCGCAGGATCTTCAGGTTCTGCAGGGTGGTCTTGGGGTCGACGACGCAGATGAAGTCGATCCCGTAGTACCGGCAGATCTGGGCGATGCCGATGGCCAGGTTGCCGGAGCTGGACTCCACCACCGTGGAGCGGCCGGGGATGAGTTCGCCGCCTCTGATCCGGCCCAGCAGCATGGACAGCGCGGACCTGTCCTTGACGCTGCCTCCGGGGTTGAACCCTTCGAGCTTGGCGAGGACCCGGGAGGGGAAACGGGGCAGCAGGCCGCCCAGTTCCACCAGATGTGTGTCGCCGACGGCGTCGAGGATGCCGTCGAGCACCGGTCGTGGCGTCATGGACGCGGACTCCTGCCGGATTCGTGGGCGGTCGCGGGATGTGCCTGCGTGGCGGTCACGGGGCTCGGCGCCGTGGCCGCCGCGGGACGCCCGGCCCCGGCGGTCGCGGGGCGCGGAGACATGACGGTCACGGCGGTGGCGGGGCGCCGGGCCATGACGGTCACGGCGTGCCGCCGGAGCCCGCGCCGCCCAGGGCGAGCAGGGCCCGGCGCTCGGCGTCGTCGGTCAGCGGGATGCGGGAGACGCGCTGGTCGGGGTCGTCCGCCGCCGCCTCGACGAAGCGCAGGAAGACGTCGAACAGCCGCTCCACCGTGGCCCGTTCGAAGAGGTCGGTGTCGTAGCGCAGGGCCATCGTCAGCCCGTAGACATCACGGGTGATCTCCAGCGAGAGGTCGCACTGGCCTTCAAGGTGCGGGATCTCCAGGTACGTCGTCTCGATGCCCGCCACGGTCATCGGCTCGCCGGAGGCGGCGCCGCCCATGCCCGGTCCGAACCGGTCGGTGGCGACCATCGTCACCGAGATCCGGTAGAGCGGGCCCGTGGTGCCGGCGTCGCGGGCGACGAGCGGGTACGGGTAGGAGACGCGTGCGGTGGCCTGCCGGACCCGGTCGGCGGCCTGGGTCATGGCGTCCGCGAGGGTGGTGTCGCGGCCGAATCGGCCCCGGATGAGGACCGGGTTGACGAAGTAGCCGACGACCTGGGCCGCGGAGGAGCGGCGGGTCGACGCCGGGCAGGCGAGGAGGAAGTCCCGCTGGCCGCCCCAGCGGTGGAGCAGCGACTGGAAGGCGCCGAGCGTGAGGGCGAACGGGGAGACTCCGCGCTGCGCGGCGGTGCGCAGCACCTTGTCGGAGAGCCGGTCGGGCAGCCGGCGCAGCAGGCTCGCGCCGGTCTGTGAGGACACGGCGGGGCGGGGCCGGTCGGTGGGCAGTTCGGCGGCCTGCGCGCCGGCGGCCTCCTCCTGCCAGAACTCGGCCTGCCGCTTGCCGCGCGAGGAGTCGAGGAGCATCTGCTCGCGCTCGACGAAGTCGTCGTAGGCGACGGGCAGCGGTTCCCAGCCGGGATCGTCGTGGCCGGTCGCGAACGCCTCGTAGGCCTGGAGCAGGTCGCGCCACAGCAGCCACTGGGAGAAGGCGTCGGTGGCGATGTGGTGGGTGACGACGAGGGCGACGGCGTCGTGGCGGCGGCGCAGCAGGACAGCCCGGAAGGGGCCTTCGGTGTCGAGGCGGAAGGGGCGGCGGACCTCCGCCCGCACCAGTGCGTCGAGCTCCTCGTCCGTCGCGTCCGGCACCTCTTGGGCCGTCAGTTCACCGAGCGTGCCGACCGCTTCGACGACGCGGCAGGGCTGTCCGTCGGTCTCGGTGTAGCGCGAGCGGAGCATCGCATGACGGTCCGTCAGGGCGCGTACGGCGCGGGCGAGGATCTCCGGGTCCGGCGCGGGCGTCATGCGGGCCCCGCCGGCGAGGTTGTACGTCGCGCTGTCGGGGGCCAGGCGCTGGAGGAGCCACAGCCCCTCCTGGCCCACCGACAGCGGCAGCGGTGTGTCGAGGACGGTGTCCACCGTCGGCCCCCCGTGGTGGCGTTCCACCGTCAGACCTCGGCCTTCGCGGTCGCGAGGAAGGCGACGACGTCCCGCACGCGCAGCAGTTCGGCGACCGTCTCGTCGGGCACGGACAGGCGGTAGGTCTTCTCCACGGCGGCCAGCAGGTCGACCCGGGTGAGCGAGTCCATGCCGAGCTCCTCGAAGCTGGAGTCCGCGTCGATGTCGCCCTCCAGGTCGAGGGCGGTGCGCTGGACCAGGGCGATGACCTCGGCGGTCAGGGCGTCGGTGGTCGTCTCGTGCGTCGTCATGTGTGGATCCGTCTCTTGAGTGGTGAGCTGGGAAGGGTGGCGGTGCCCTGGTCAGGGCATGCGGACGACCTGTCCGGCGTAGGTGAGGCCGGCGCCGAAGCCGAGCAGCAGCACGTGGTCGCCGGGCGTGGAGCGGCCGCTGTCGTGGAGGCGGCTGAGTGCGAGGGGCACCGAGGCGGCGGAGGTGTTGCCGGTGTCGACGACGTCGTTGACGACGCGCTCGGGCGGCAGTTCCAGCTCCCGGGTGAGGGTCTTGATGATGCGGTTGTTGGCCTGGTGCGGCACGAACCAGTCGATGTCCCGCATGGTGATTCCGGCGGCGGCGCAGGCCCGGTGCGCGACGTCCGGCATGGTGGCCGTGGACCACTTGTAGACGAGCGGGCCGTTCATGGCGACGTACTCGCGTCCGTCGGGCCTCTCGGTGAGGCCGAGGACGTTGTGCCGGGCGCCGTCGCTGCCCCATACGGCGGGGCCGATCCCGGTGTGCTCGGAGCGCGAGACCACGGCGGCGCCGGCTCCGTCGCCGAAGATGACGAAGGTGTCGGGGTCGTCCGGGTCGATCCAGTCGCTGGTGCGCTCGGCGCCGACCACGAGGACGTGCCGTGCCTCGCCGAGCCGTACGGCGCCGGAGGCCATGGCCATCGAGTAGGTGAAGCCCGCGCACACCGCGTTGAGGTCGTACGCGCCCGAGTTGGGCAGGCCGATGCGGCTGGCGACCTCCGGTGCGATGCCCGGCATGCGGCGCTTACGGGTCGCGGTGGCCACGATGGTGAGGTCCACCTCGGTGGGGTCGATGTCGGCCATCACCAGGGCCTTCTCGCCGGCGGCGACGGACATGGTGACCAGGTCCTCGGCCTCGCTCGCGTGGTGCCGGGTCCTGATGCCGGTGCGCTGTTCGATCCACTGCGGGGAGACGGTGGTGCGCGGGGACAGTTCCTCGTTGGACAGCAGCTTCGCCGGCCGGTAGGCGGCGATGCCGGTGATGCGGGATCCGTGGGTCGGCGGGGTCAGATAGGTCTCCAACGGAGCTCCCGCTGCCTCGGGTTGTGCCATGACGTCCTCAACTCCTCCCGTCCGACGGGGCGCCGGACGGCTCGGCCATGGCCACGGCGATCCGCCGGGGCCCGGTGAACGGCTCGCGCGCGTGCGCGGTGAGCATGTTGTCGACGATCAGCACGTCGTCGCGCTGCCAGTCGAAGCGGACGGAGTTGGCCCGGTAGACGGAACGCAGATGGTCCGTCACGGCGTCCGGGATGGCTCCGCCGTCGCCGTAGTACGTGTTGGTGGGCAGGTCCTCGTCGGGGAAGATCGCCCGCAGGCCCGCTCCGACCTCCTCGGCCACGGTGGTGACGTGGAAGAAGGTGGCGTGGTTGAACCAGACGCGCTCGCCGGTGGAGGGGTGGCGGTGCACGGCCGCACGGGCGGCGGTGGTGCGCAGCCCTCCGTCGGGCCGCCATTCGGCGACGATGTCGCGCTCCGCGCAGTAGGCGGTCACCGCGTCCCGGTCCGCGGTGGCGAACGCCTCCTGCCAGGGCACTCCGAAACCGGTGTGGAAGTTGCGCACCACCTGCCAGCCGCGCCGCTCGAACTCCTCGCGCACATCGGGGTCGAGGGCGGCGAGCACGCGCCGTGTGTCGGCGAGCGGGGTGGCGCCCTGGGTGGTGGGCGGTTCGGCGCAGTGGAAGTAGAGGGTGCCGGGCCACACGGCCTGGTAGGAGTTCTCGTTGTGCAGGAAGATCTCCTCGGCCGCCGGGTAGTCGGTCGAGGTGTAGACCTGGCCCTTGATGGTGGAGCGGGGCGAGGAGCGCTCGGCGTAGGCCAGTGGCGGGGTGCCGGAGAAGGCACGGACCACGGCGTCGAAGCCGTCGACCCCGCCGATGGCGTAGCCGCGCAGCAGGACGGCTCCCTGTCGTGCGAGGCAGCGGCGGAGCTCGTCGCGGTGCGTGTCGATGTCGGCGAGGACGGCGGCGTCCTCGGTGCGGGCCCGGTGCAGATGGGGCGCCGTGCCGGTGCCGGCCCAGCCGGGCAGTACGCCGGTTCCGGTGCGGGTCACGTCGTGGGTGCTGGTCATGTCGTCCGTTCCCGGTTCAGTCGGACATCGCGACGAGGACGCGGCGGTCACCGGTGAACGGCCGTCGCCCGTGGGCCAGCAGCACGTTGTCGATGAGGAGCAGGTCACCGCGGATCCAGTCGACGTCGACGGCGGCCTCCAGACCCCGGTCCCGGATCTGGGTGACGTACTCGGCGGGGATGGCGCCGCCGTCGGCGAACTTCACCATCTGCGGCAGCTCGTCCTCGGGGAGGATCGCGGCGAGTTCGGCGGCGGTGTCGTCGCCGAGCCCGGCCGGGTGCCACTGGTCGGCCTGGTTGAACCAGACCTCGGCGCCGCTGACCGGGTGCCGGGTGGTGGAGGGGCGGACCGATTCGACGCGCAGGCTGCCGTCGCGCCGCCAGGTCCACTCGGCGCCGGTGCCGGTGAGGAACTCCTCGACGTCGCCGCGTTCCTTGGTCTCGAAGGTGTCCTGCCAGCTCTTGCCGAGGCCGTACCCGTCGTGCAGGTTCTGCACGTAACGCACGCCGCCCGCGAAGGCCTCACGCACCTCGTCGTCGAGCGCGGCCAGCCAGCTGGCGGCGTCGGTGACGGGTGTCGCGCCACCGCCGCCGGGGGTCACCTCGCAGTAGAAGGCGAGCCGGGTCGGCCAGGCGTGCGCGTAACTCATCTCGTTGTGCATCGAGATGGTGTACTCCTGCGGGTACTCCGTGGAGGTGTACACGTTGCCGCCGACCTTGGTGCGCGGCGAGTTGCCGTGGACGTAGGCGAGCCGGTGCGGCAGCAGCCGGTCGAGCGCCGTGTCGAGCGTGTCGGGCGTGATGCCGAACCCGCGGAAGACCAGGGCCTTCTCGCGGACGAGGAGTTCGTCCAGGCCGGGGTCCAGGGTGTCGAGGCGGCTGAGCAGTTCGCCGGCACCGCCACCGTCCTCGGCCTTGATCTCCAGCGGTGCCCAGGTCTCGGTGTGGGTCATGGAGCTGTCCTCGCAGTCGTGACGGCCGGTTGCGCGGCCTGCATGGCGGTTGCGGTGGTCGCCCCGGTCGGCCGGGCGAGCCGGGCGGCGATGTCCGCGGTCAGCTCGGCCTCCCGCGGGGCGAGATAGAAGTGGTCGCCGGGGAACGACCGCAGGTCGAAGCCACCCGTGGTCAACTCGGCCCAGGCCGAGACGCGTTCGACGTCGCAGCCGGGGTCGGCGGCACCGGCGTACGCGGTGAACGGTGCGCGCAGCACGGGCGGGTTCAGGGGCGCGTACGTCTCGATGAGCCGGTAGTCGCTGCGCAGCACGGGCAGCAGCAGTTCGCGCAGTTCCGGTACGCCGTAGGGGTCGCCGCCGAGACTGCCCAGGCGCCGCACGGAGGCCAGCAGCACCTCGTCGGCGGCCCGGTGCAGCATGGTGCGGGTCGCGCGGTGCGGGGCGTTGCGCGCGGACAGGAACACCTGGACGGGGCCCGGGCCGGTCGCTTCGAGGCGGGCCGCGACCTCGTAGGCCACGGCGGCGCCCATGCTGTGCCCGAACAGCGCGAGCGGGACGTCCCGGTAGACGTCCAGGGCCAGGGCGACCTCGTCGGCGAGCTCGTCCATGGACTCGACGCACGGCTCGGTCATCCGCTCCTGGCGTCCGGGGTAGCGCACGGCGAGCACCTCGACGTCGCCGGGCAGCCGGCCCGGCCAGCCGTGGAAGAGCTGTGCGTTGCCGCCCGCGTGCGGGAGGCACACCAGCCGCACCCGGGGCGGGCGGGCCGCGGGATAGCGGCGGAACCACAGGCCGTCGCCGGTCACAGCGCCATGCCCCCGTCGACGCGGAGCACCTGGCCGGTGATGTACGCGGACTGCGGGGAGACCAGGAAGGAGGCGAGCGAGGCGACCTCGTCGGCCTGTCCGAAGCGGCCGAGCGGGATACGGGTCAGGGCTCCCTCGACGACGCTCTCGGGCAGGTCGGCGACCATCTCGGTCTCGATGAACCCAGGGGCGATGGCGTTGGCCCGGATCCCGTAGCGCCCGGCCTCCTTGGCCAGCGACTGGGTGAGGCCGACGATGCCCGCCTTGGAAGCCGCGTAGTTGGCCTGGCCCGCGTTGCCGGCGACTCCGGCGACCGAGGAGAGGGTGACGACGGCTCCCGCCCGCTCACGGATCATCGGACGGATCACGCAGCGCAGCAGGTGGTAGGTGCCGTTCAGGTTGGTGCCGACGACGGAGTGCCAGTCCTCGTCCCCCATGAGGGCGAGCGGCCGGTCGCGGGTGATGCCCGCGGACGTCACGACGGCGTCCGGTGTGCCGAGCTCGTCCTCCACGGCCGTCACGAACTGCTGCACGTCCTCCCGGACCCCCACGTCCACACGCCGGGTCAGCGCCCGACTCCCCCTGTCCTCGATCTCCTTCCGCACGAGCTGCGCCGCCGCCTCGTCCGACCGGTAGCAGATCGCGACGTCGAAGCCGTCCTGCGCCAGTCGCACGGCGACGGCACGGCCGATGCCCCGCGATCCACCGGTCACGACCGCCACCCGAGCCGCGCTGCCGTCCCGCCCCATGTCCGAGCCCCCTCATCCGTTCGAATGAGTCGAGCGTGGGTTCGGTCGCTATATGGGGCCTATACGGTGTCCAGCACGGCCCGCGAGCGGCCGGTGGGGAGGTCCGGGCGGCGCCCGGTGGCCGGGGTCCCGGTGCGGGCATAGCGTGCTGAAGGGGTCTCGCTGGGGAAGGACCGCCATGGGCGCTGCGGAAGGAACCTCATGAAGCTGGACGGGCCGGTGACGGGTGGTCCCTGCTGGACCGAGCTGGGAACCAGCGATCTGGAGGGGGCCAAGCGCTTCTACGCCGACCTGTTCGGATGGCGGCCGGAGACGGACCCGCGCCAGGAGGCGGGCGGTTACACCGTCGCGCACCTGGGCGACGCCGCGGTGGCGGCGATCTCGCCCCGGTACCAGGAGTCCCAGCCCGTCGCCTGGAACGTGTCCTTCGCCGTGGCGGACGCGGATGCGGCCGCCGAGGCGGTGCGAGCGGCGGGCGGCACGATCGTCCTCGGGCCGATGGACGTGTTCGACGTGGGCCGTTTCGCCGTCGCGGTCGATCCCGGCGGTGCCTTCTTCCAGCTGTGGCAGGCACGTGCCTTCCCCGGCGCGGGACTGTTCAACGCACCGGGCGCGCTGGGCTGGGTCGAGCTGCTGACCCGCGCCCCGGGGCCGGTCACGGACTTCTACACGCGGGTCTTCGGCTGGACCGTGAACCCCTCGGACCAGTACACGCAATGGGGCATCGACGGCGACGACTTCGGCGGCATGCTGACGCTGGACGAGAAGTTCCCGCCGGAGGTGCCCTCGCACTGGCTGCCGTACTTCGCCGTCGAGGACGTGGACACAACGGCGCACGCGGCCGTGGCGGCGGGCGGCAGCATGCTGATGGAGCCCACGACGGTGCCGGAGGGCCCGCGCATCGCGGTGCTGAAGGACCCGCAGGGGGCGCCGTTCGGAATCCACGCGGCTGGCGAGGAAGGCTGACGGCGGGGCCACCGCGACCGGACGGTCCGGGGGTGGCTCCCGCTCCCCGGAGGGAGGGCACGGCTCCCGCTCTCTCCCCCGGACGGCTTCAGGCCCGCGGCAGCCCGAGCCGGCCCTCCAACTGGCCGAGCAACTCGCCCAGCAGTCCGGCCAGTTCGCGTCGATGATCGGGGTCGACGCCGGACAGGACCGAGGTCTCGTAGGCCAGTTGCTCGGGCAGGATGCCGTCGACGAGATCGCGCCCCGCGTCGGTCAGCCGTACATGTGCGACCCGGCGGTCACGGGTGTCCCCCCGGCGCTCGACCAGCCCGCGTTCGGTGAGCTGCTTGAGCCGCTTGGTGACGGCGGCGCCCGAGGAGAACGTCTCGCGGGCGATCTCGCTGGGGGTGAGTTCGTGTCCGGTGCGCCGCAGGGTTCCGAGGACGTCGAACTCGGGGCGGGTGAGCCCGGCCCGGCGCAGCGGCGCGTCCTCGGCCTGCTGGAGGAGCGCGGCACAGCGATTGACGCGGCCGATCACCTCCATGGGCCCGGTGTCGAGGTCGGGGCGCACGGTCTGCCACTGCCGGACGACGGCCGCGACGGTGTCGGCGGGGGCGCCTGTGGGGGTGCCCGTCGGGGTTCCCCTCTCCGAGGGGGCGTCCGTGGAGGTTCCGCTCCCGGAGGGGGCACCCGTGGAGGTCTCGCTTCCGGAGAGGGCGTCCTCACGGGCGGGACCGCCGCCGGAGGCCCGTGCCGCCACGGCCCGCGCGCCGGGGGCGGCCTCCTCGCCCGCCGGACCGGCGGAACCGGCGGAACCGGCAGGACCGGCGGAACCGGCAGGACCGGCGGAACCGGCAGGACCGGCGGGACCGGCGGGACCGTCCAACCTCTCCCGGTGCTCCCCGCGCTCCCGGTGCTCCCCGCGCTCCTGTTGCTCCCGGCGCTCCTCGCTCCCCCCGTGACCGACGGGCGCCGTCGCGGCGAGGCGGTCGCTCCCGGCACCCGCGGACCCGGCGGGCGCGTCCGCGCCGTCCTCCCGGCCGACGGGCACTCCCCCGGCGGCCCCCGGCTCGGCGGGTACGGCCTCCGAGTGGCCCCTCCCCCCGGGAGTGCCCTCCGCGTGCGCCCGCCCGTCCGCTGTCGTCATGCCTGTGCGCCCTCCAAGCAGTGCAGTCCCTGCCGTCGTACCGTCGCCGCGAGCGTACGGTGTCCGCGCTGCTCGGCCCGCACGACCCGCTCCTCCGGCAGGGCGCGCTGCCACCATTCGCCCGCCGCGGCGTCCGCGGCGGCGCGCAGGGCGACCACGGCGGCGGACAGATCCCGTCGGGCCGACTCCAGGGCACCGGGCCCGGGATGTTCCGCGGCCAGCAGCGCGGCGGCGCGCTCACGGGCGCCCTCGACGGCGACGAGCGCCTGCTCGATGCGGTCGCCGGCCCTGCGGTTCGTCACCGCGATCGCGGCGACGAAGCCGACCAGCGCACCCACGAGAGTGTCCACGACACGGTCGGTGATCAGCTCGCCGGGCTGCTGGACCCGCGCGAACTCGGTGATCAGCAGGGCCATCGGGGTCACGCAGATGCTGCCGAGCCAGTAGTTGCGGCCGATCAGCGCCTCGGCGCCGAAGTTGAGGGCGAGGCAGCACAGCACGAGGGCCGCGCGGCCGAGGTGGGCGAGGGGGGCGATCGCCGCGAAGGCGAGCACGCCGACGAGGTTGCCGACGACGCGCTGCACGCCCCTGTTCCAGGTCAGGGTGACGTTGGCCTGGTAGAGCGAGGCAGCGGTCACCAGTGCCCAGTAGGGGCGGCCGACGCCGAGGGCGAGCGAGACGTACCCGGCGAGCGCGCAGCCGAGCGCGGTGCGCAGGGCGATGGGTGCGAGCGGGCCGAGGCGGCGGAACAGCGGCGGTTCCCCGAAGGTCAGCGCGGCCTCGACACCGAGGAGTTCGTCGGCGGTCCCGGAGAGGTCGCCGGGACGCGGCACGGGGTGGTTGCCGCGCAGGTCGCGGGCCCAGTCGCGCAGCCGCCCGGAGTCCGTGTCGGCGGGCGCGGCCAGTGCGACCTCGGCGCGCACGAGCAGTCGTTCGAGGGAGCGCCGGGGTGCGGAGCGGGCTCCGGTGGACAGCAGGCACTGCCAGGCGCCGTGCACGGCGGCGGCCGCGGCGGCGCGGGCCCGTGCGCCGTCGGCCCCGGCCGCCCTGGCCTCGACGTACGCGGCGGCCGCGTCCAGCGCGTGCGCGGTGGCGCGGCGCTCGGGGCCGTGCGGGCGGACGAGGCCCGGGGCCATGCAGACGATCCAGGCCCACACACCGGCCGCCGCGCCGAGCGCGAGATGGCCGGGCACCTGGCCGAGGGACTGCGGCGCGAACAGGGCCGCCGAGGAGATGAAGGCGAGGACGACGTGTCCGGGCGGCCCGATGCGTGTGGCGTCGCAGAGCACCTTCTGCGCGGCGGCGAGCAGGGCTCCGACGGTGACCAGCACGACGGCGTTCGTGGTGAGCGAGGCCGTGACGAGGGAGACGGCGAGGCCGCCGAGCATGCCGAGCACCACCCAGGCGACGGCGCGGGCCCGCGCCGCATAGGGGCGGTTGTGGGCGTACAGGGCGCACAGCGAGCCGGCCATCGTGTACATGGCGAGGTCGAGGCGGCCGAGCGCCAGGAGCGTCAGGTTGGGCAGGGCGACGGCCACGACGGCGCTCAGCGCGGGCTTGAACCAGATGTCGGACGGTCTGCCGAGACGCAGCACTCCAGCCAGCGGCAGGCGCCGTACGCGGGGGGTCCTGGGGGCGGTCGCACTACTCATGGAAACAATATTAGCAGGTGTTTTACTCGTAAAACATACCCCCCGTCACACCCCTCACCAGCGCACACTCCCGCACGCTCCCCCACGTACACCCTTGCGCTCGCTTGCGCACCGGACGCTCGGGGCATGTCCAGACCGACTGCCCGATGTCCGACATCGGAGAGCGGGGAGGTACAGGGTGCACGGACCGGCTTCGCCCGGCTGGCTGCTCGTCGCGCTGTGCGCGGCAACCGGCGCCTACTGCCTGCTGCGCATGCGCAGCCGTGTCGAGGAACAGCGCCGGACCGCGGGCGGCGAGGCCCTCATGGGCTTCGGCATGGCCGCGATGGCGGTCCCGGCCGCCGTGGCCGCCCCGCCGCGCTGGGCCTGGCTCGTCTACACCGCCGTGTTCGGCGCCGCCGCCGTGCGCGCCCTGTGGACGGCCCGGTCGGACCCGCACCACCTGCACCATCTGATGGGCGCCCTGGCGATGGTCTACATGGCGGTCACGATGGCCGTCTCCCCGGGCCACCACGGTCACCACGGCGGCTCCGGCATCCCCCTGGTCACCGGCGCGCTCCTGCTGTACTTCACCGCGTACGTCCTGCGCTCCGGCGCCCGGCTGCTGCCCCTGGGGAGCGCCACCGCCGGGAGCACGCGCGCCGTCGGCTGGGGCGACCGGCCCGAACTGTCGCGGGCCTGCCGCCTGTCCATGGGGATCGCCATGCTGGCCATGCTGGTCGCCCTCTGAGACCGACTCGTCGGACACGGCTCCCTGGGCGGGCCCGTCGAGCGCGGGACCGGACGCGAGGCGTTAGAGCGCCGTACGAAACCGTGGCGTGCGTCACTTGCCCTCGCGGCCCGTATCCAGCGCCGACACCCCGCTCATAGGCTTCGGGCCATGATGGTCCCCGCGGCACTGTTGCTGCTCGGCGCCGTGGTCGCCGTGGTGGCTCCACGACTGCTCGCACGGGCCGACTGGCCGGACCGTGAACCGGTGGTCGCCCTGTGGGTCTGGCAGTGCGTGGTGGCGGCCGTCCTGCTGTGCTGCGCCCTGTCGATGACGCTCAGCGCGGCCGCCGCGTGGGTGGCGGTGCGGGGCCATGTGTTCGGTCCGGCGCCGCGCTCCGTCGTGGACGCGTACGCGCTGAGCAAGGGCGGCGCGTGGGCCGCGACGACCGCCGTGACACTCGCCTGCGGTGGCGTGTGGACCGGAGCGATGCTGGTCCGGGAGATTCTGCGGGCCCGTGCGCGACGCCGGCAGAGCCGGGCCGAACTGCGCCTGCGCGCCCCGCTGTTGCCCGGCGAGGAGCCGAGCGCCGACCGTCTGGTGGTACTGGAGGGCGAGCGCCCCGACGCCTGGTGGCTGCCCGGCACAGCGCCCCAACTCGTCATCACCACGGCCGCGTTGCGCCGTCTCAAGGGACGACAGCTGGACGCCGTACTCGCCCACGAGCAGGGGCACGCGCGAGCCCGGCACGACTGGCTGCTGCACTCCTCGGCAGCGCTGGCCACCGGCTTCCCCCAGGTGCCGGTGTTCGCCGCCTTCCGCGACGAGATGCACCGGCTCGTCGAACTCGCCGCCGACGACGTGGCCTCGCGCCGCTTCGGCCGCCTCACGATCGCCCTGGCCCTGGTGGAACTCAACGAGGACCGGGGCGTGTTCGGCCCCTGCCCCACCCCGGAGGCGCACGTCCCGCAGCGCGTGAACCGCCTGCTCACTCCCCCCGACCGGCTCACGGCGGCCCGGCGGCTGCGACTGACGGCCGCCGCCGCGCTGGTCCCGGTGGTCCCTGTCCTGGTGGCGTTCGTGCCCGGGCTGCGGGCGCTGGGCTAGGTCCTGTCCGACGCACACCTGCGCCGCCCGGCGGGCAGCCCGGCGGGTTCCTCCTGACAGCCCGGGATCCCCCTCGGTGGTGGGTTCCTTCCGACAGCCCGGGGGCTCCCTCGCACGCCGGGCGCGTCCGGTGCGTCGCGGAGCGGGTGTTGGCCCGGCGCCCCGGGCGTCGGCGAGGATCACTCCATGCACTCCCCGGCAGCCGCCCCTCCCCCCGACGCACCCGACCCTCGTGCCCCAGCCCCGCGCGGCCCACGTCTCCGCGGCGTCGTGCCGGCCGCCGTGATCCTGGCCGTGCTGTCCCTCGCGCTCGTCCTGCTGGTCGCGCTCTCCTGGCACCCGCTGACCTCCCTCGACGGCCACATCGCCCGCACCACGCACACCTGGGCCGTCGACGAGCCCGGCCTCACCCACGTGTTCCGGGTGCTGACGGACTGGGTGTGGGACCCGTGGACGATGCGTGCGGTGTGCGCCGTCGCGGTGATCTGGCTGGTGTGGAAGCACGGGGACTGGTGGCTCGCCCTGTGGGTGGCGGCCGCGTGCGCGCTGGGCACGGCGGTGCAACAGACGCTGAAATGGGCGGTCGGCCGCGAACGCCCGGTCTGGCGGGACCCCGTCGACCGAGCCCACTACGCGGCCTTCCCCTCCGGCCACGCCCTCACGGCCACGGTGGTGTGCGGGCTGCTGCTGTGGCTGCTGTACCGGTACGGCGCGGGACGCGGGCTGCGGCGCACGGCGTCGGCCCTGGCCGTCGTCACCGTCGTGGGCGTCGGCTGGACCCGGATCTGGCTCGGCGTGCACTGGCCCTCCGACGTCCTGGGCGGCTGGCTGATCGGCGCGCTGGTGGTCGTCCTCGCCGTGGCCTCGTACGAGCGATGGCGCGACCCCGGGCACCCTTGACCCCCGTGGAGGCGCCGCGAAGGATCTCCGCCATGAGGATCAAAGGTGTGCTCTTCGACTTCTCCGGAACCCTCTTCCGCGCCGAACCGACCGATTCCTGGCTGCGCGCGGTGCTTCGCGACGCCGGACTCACCCTGCCCGACGACGAGTTGACCGCGGCGGCACAGGCCCTGGACGCGGTGGGTGCGATGCCGGGCGGCGGACGCCCGGGGCGCGTGCCCGAGGGTCTCGACGAGTTGTGGCGTACCCGCGACCGGAGCGCCGAGCTGCACCGTGCCGCGTACACGGCGGTCTCCCGCCAGGTGCCCCTGCCCGGTCCCGGTCTGCACGACGCCCTGTACGAGCGGCACATGGTGCCGGACGCCTGGAACCCCTACCCGGACGCCGCCGAGGTGCTGGCCGCGTTGCGCGAGAGCGGGGTCGCGGTCGGTGTGGTCAGCAACATCGGCTGGGACCTGCGCCCCGTCTTCCGGGAGCACGGCCTCGACCCGTACGTCGGCACGTACGTGCTCTCGTACGAGCACGGCATCCAGAAGCCCGATCCACGGCTGTTCGCGGTCGCGTGCGACGCGCTGGGCGTCGCGCCCGAGGACACCTTGATGGTGGGCGACGACCGGCGGGCCGACGGGGGCGCGGCGGCCCTGGGGTGTGAGGTGTTCTTCGTCGACCATCTGCCGGCGGCCGGGCGCCCGGAGGGACTGCGGCCCGTGCTCGGTCTGGTCGACTGACGGCAACGTCGCCCGTTCGCCCGTTCGCCCGCCAGTCCGCCTCGGATGATCCCCCGTGTCACCCGAGGCAGACGGCAGGCCGGAGTGGACCCACGAAGGGTCTGCTCCGGACGCGTTGAGTATAGTTGGCTGGCAGCCAGTCAACGCAGGAGTTACAGCATGTCCCCGCGCAGCGCCTCGGTCAATGAAGAGTTGCGGCGGCGTTCCCGGGAGCGGCTGTTGCAGGCAGCCGTGGAGTTGGTGAGCGAGCGCGGCTACGAGGCGACGACGCTCGGGGACATCGCGGACCGCGCGGGATCGGCGCGCGGCCTGGTGTCGTACTACTTCCCCGGGAAGCGCCAGCTGCTGCAGTCCGCCGTGCACCGGCTGATGCACCGCACGCTCGAGGAGCGGCTGGAGAGCGAGCCGCGTACCGAGGACGGACGGGAGCGGATGGCGCGGGCCATCGACGCGATCCTCGGCCTCACCCGCGACCAGCCCGTCCTGATGCGCCAGCACATGGCCGGCCTGTTGCAGGCCGAGGGCTTCGTGCAGTGTCCCGAGCAGCAGCGCCTCGCCCAACTGCTCCGGGACACGATGGCCGGGTACGGCTCGCCGGATGCCGGGACCGACTACCCGATGCTGCGGGCGCTGCTGATGGGCGCGGTGTACTCGGCCCTGGTGCCGGGTGTTCCGATGCCGATACCGACGCTGCGGGCCGAGTTGTTCAAGCGGTACCGCCTCGACTGGGAGATGGGTGTCCCGCCGGAGACCGAGGTGCCCGGCGGGACGTGTGAGACGGATCTGTCACGGTTCTTCGCGACCGGTCGGCAGCCCGAGGACCAGGCCGCGGACCGGCCGGAGCACCGGACCGGCGATGCCCCGGACCGCCTGACGGACGAACAGCCGGTGGGCCGTTCGGACCGCCAGGCGGACGCCCGGGCGGACGGTCAGTCGAAGTAGTCCGGCTGCGTCTGGACGTTGAGCTCGCTCAGCCGGACCCGCTTGGCCGGGTCCGTGCGCCGGTCGTCGAGCTTCAGGACGTCGAAGCCCTTGGCGATGTCGTTCGAGTAGATGTAGCCGTTGTAGTAGTACGCCGACCACGATCCGCCGACCTGGAGCGTGTCGGTGGACAGCGGGCCGCGCTCGAAGTAGGCGATCTCCTTCGGTGCCGACGAGTCGGTGAAGTCCCAGACCGAGACGCCACCCTGGTACCAGGCCTGGACCATGAGGTCCTTGCCCTTGACGGGGATCAGCGAGCCGTTGTGGGCCACGCAGTTCTCGGTGTCCGCCTGGTGACGGGGGATCTTGTAGTAGCTCCGGAAGACGAGCTTGCGCTTGTCACCCTTGCCGACGATGTCGTAGATGCCGTCGGCTCCGCGGTTCGGGCCGATCGCCGCGTTGCAGGTGGCCGCGCCGCCGCCACCCAACTCATCGGTGAACACGACCTTGTTGGCCTTCTGGTTGAAGGTCGCCGAGTGCCAGAACGCGAAATTCACGTTGTCCTCGACCTGGTCGATGACCTTCGGGTGCTCCGGGTCCTTGATGGAGAACAGGATGCCGTCACCCATGCAGGCGCCCGCGGCGAGGTCCTTGGAGGGCAGGACCGTGATGTCGTGGCAGCCGGTGGTCTTGGAGACACCGGGGTTGGTGGGCCCGCCCGGGTTGCCGCCGCCGTCCGGCCCCTCGCCCGGGAACAGCACCGGGAAGTTGACGACCGCCGCCTTCTCGGGAGCGTTCCGCGGCACCTTGATGACCGAGATGCCGTCGTGCGGCGGCTGGCAGTCGGGGAAGGTGGCGCTCGGCGAGTACGAGGAGACGTAGAGGTAGACGTTCTTGCCGTCGGGCACGAGCGAGTGGGTGTGCGAACCACACGCGGTCTCGACGGCGGCGACGTACTTGGGGTTCGACTTGTCGCTGATGTCGAAGACCTTCATGCCCTCCCACGACGACTTCTCGGTCGCGGGCTGCGTCGTGCTGTTGCAGGAGTTGTCGCTGCGCGAGGAGTCGGTGGACAGGAAGAGCAGGTTGCCGGAGACGGACACGTCGTTCTGCGAGCCGGGGCAGAGCACCTGCGCGACGGTCCGGGGCGCCTTCGGGTTGCTGATGTCGAAGATGCGGAAGCCGTCGTAGTTGCCGGCGAAGGCGTACTTGCCCTGGAAGGCGAGGTCCGAATTGAGGCCGGTGAAGGCCTCCTTGGGGACATTGGCGAGGTGTTGGATGTTGTCGGAGTGGACGATCTCGTCCTGGCCGGGTATCTCCCCGCTCGCCACCGCGGCCCTCGCTTCGGCGGCGTCGCTCCGGGAGACCTTCTCCCGTGCCGCGGGGCCGTCCCCGGGGTCGGGGGTGGCGGCCGCCGGCCCGGCTGTGACCAGCGCGGCCAGGAGTCCCACCGCGGCGGCGGCAACTCCCAGGCGTCTGTGCCGCGTTCGGGGATCGTTCAACAGGGTCACTGTTTCCTCCCTTGTGCCGTTCAAGGTCGAACGGTTCACGGACCCCTGAAGTATCGTCCGTCCCATGCAGAGATCAACAGACGGCAACGTACTCGTAATGAATGTTTTTGATCAGCCACGTTCGGAAGCGTGCTAGGACGGACATCAACACCCGTGATGTATCCGTCGCTTCATGAGCCGCAGGAGGTCGCCGTGTCCGCTCGCCGTACGTCCAGCGCGTCCCCGAGACCCACGCCCCGTGCGCTGCTGGCCGCGGTGTCGCTGACCGTGGCCGCACTCGCGCTCGCCGGCTGCGACTCGGACTCCGGCGCCAAGTCCTCGGCGTCGCCCGGCCCTTCGGTCATCGCGCCCGGCAAGCCCGGGGAGGCGGCCGAGACCCTGTCCGCCGAAGAGGCCGCGAAGCAGCGGAGCGACGACGACTCCCCCAACTCGGCCGACTTCACCTATGCCCGGATGATGATCGTCCACCACACCCAGGCGCTGGAGATGACCGAACTCGCCCCGAAGCAGGCGGAGTCCGGCAAGGTGAAGCGGCTCGCCGCACGGATCGCCGCCGCACAGGGCCCGGAGATCTCCACCATGAAGAGCTGGCTCAAGACGAACGGCGGCAAGCGGGCGGTCACGGAGCACGAGCACGCGACGATGCCCGGTATGGCGACGGAGGACCAGCTCAAGGCATTGCGCGCGGCGAAGGGAAAGGCGTTCGACGAGCTCTTCCTGAAGCTGATGATCACGCATCACGACGGGGCGGTCACCATGGCCACGGACGTGAAGTCCGAGGGCAACAACATCCAGATCGAGGAGATGGCCGATGACGTGATCGCGCAGCAGACCAGCGAGATCGGCAGGATGCGCGCACTTCAGTGACCGGGTCCCGACGGGCGTCGCTCGACCCGCATGCTCAGCGCCGTGCGTGACGAGGGGTCAGGAAACCGGCCTCCCGCGCCCCCGCGATGAGCCGCAGGGACTTGCGCCGGCTGTGGCCGGTGGCGCACATGACCGCCAGCACCGGGTCCTGGCCGTCCTCCTGGGCGGCGCGGTACTTCTCCGCCGCCAGCCTGCGGCCCTCGGTGCCACGCGGCCACGCGCGCCGGGCCCGGCGCGCCGGCTCCGTCCGCCCGCCCTCCCCCTCGTCGCAGTGCGCGCCCTCCCCCTCGTCGCCGCGTGCGCCCTCACGCCTCCCCGCGGGCCGGGCCGCGGCACCGCACGCCTCGAAGAGCGGCGCCTCGATCCAGTCGGAGAGCACCGCGAGGTCGTCGAGGGAGAGCGGCGGCTGAGCCCGTACGTCCTCGATCGTCACCCCGGCCCCGGACAGCACGGCGAGGACCTCGACCTGGGCACCGTCGGCGAAGACCAGCCGGACGTCGAACCAGGAGGTGGCGGTCCGGTGGTCACGCACCTGCCAGACGGGCCACACCGACACCACGCCGTCCGCGCGGCAGCGGCCGTTCAGATCGAGAAAGGATGCTTCCAGCACATGCGGAACGTAACCGCATGATCACATGCCATTCGAACGGACACGCGCGGACACGACACGCGCCGCACCCTGTCAGCCGAGCATCGGCGGTGCGATCCTGGAACCGTCAGCGATCTCCTGTCAGCGTTCTTCCAGAACCCTCGGTTAAGGAGTTCCGCCGTGCTGCATGTCGCCGTCGTCGGCTCAGGTCCCAGCGGGGTCTACACCGCCCAGAGCCTCGTCCAGCAGAGCCAGGTGCCCGATGTCCGGGTGGACGTCCTGGACCGGCTGCCGTGCCCCTACGGCCTGGTGCGCTACGGGGTGGCCCCCGACCACGAGAAGATCAAATCGCTCCAGAACAACCTGCGGGCCGTCCTGGAGGACGAGCGGGTGCGGTTCCTGGGCGGCGTCCAGGTCGGCCCGGACGGGGTGCCGGTCGCCCGCCTGCGGGACCTCTACCACGCGGTCGTGTACTGCGTGGGCGCCGCCACCGACCGTCATCTCGGCGTGCCCGGCGAGGACCTGCCCGGCAGCTGGTCGGCCACCGAGTTCGTCTCCTGGTACAGCGCGCACCCCGACGCCGCCGCGGAGGAGTTCGTGCTCGGCGTGCGCTCGGCCGTGGTCATCGGCGTCGGGAACGTGGCCGTGGACGTGACCCGGATCCTGGCCCGCGGCGCGGCCGAGCTGAGCCCCACGGACATGCCGCAGGCGGCGCTCGCCGCGCTGGCCGCGAGCAAGGTGACGGAGATCAGCATGGTGGGGCGGCGGGGCCCCTCCCAGGCCCGCTTCACCACCAAGGAACTGCGTGAGCTGGGATCCCTGCCCGACACCGAAATCGTCGTGGATCCTCACGAGTTGGAGCTCGACCCGGCCTACCTGGATCCGTCCGGCCTGCCGGCCGCGCAGCGGCGCAACGTGGAGGTGCTGCGAGGCTGGGCCGACGCGCCGGTGCAGGGCCGCCCGCGGCGGATCCGACCGCGGTTCTTCCTGCGCCCCGTCGAACTGCTCGCCGACGGCGGGCGGGTGGGAGCGGTGCGCTTCGAGCGGACCGTGCCGGACGGGCAGGGCGGTGTGGCGGGCACGGGGCGGTTCGAGGACATCGAGGCCCAGCTGGTGCTGCGTTCGGTCGGCTATCGCGGGGTGCCCATCGACGGACTCCCCTTCGACGCCGGACACGGCACGGTGCCGCACCGGGCGGGCCGGATCCTGCGGGACGACGCGATCGCTCCGGGCGAGTACGTGGCGGGCTGGATCAAGCGCGGCCCCACGGGCGTCATCGGCACCAACCGGCCGTGCGCCAAGGAGACGGTGACCTCACTGCTGGAGGACGCGGACACCCTCGTACGGCGCGAGGTGGCCGGGGATCCTCTCGCGGCGCTGCGGGCGGAGGGAGTACGGCCGGTCGAGTGGGCCGGGTGGCAGGCGATCGAACGAGCCGAGGCGGAACTCGGCGCCTCGCTCGGCCGGGGTGTGGTGAAGCTGCCCGACTGGACGTCACTGCTGGCGGCGGCGCGTACGACGGGTTCGTGACAGGTGCGTCGGCACGCACGGCGGGGCGCGGTGGAGTCGACACGGCTTCCGTGGGCATGACACACATCGGCAACAGCCCGGACATCAACAAACTGTTCAAGCCGCTTACGGTCGGGGCCTGTTCACCCTTCTTCACCCCCACCCGCTTCCCGCCGCTCCTGGAGTGCCCATGGCCACCACCGCCGCTCCCGTGCATCCCGTCGACGAGGTTCCACCCGTACGCCAACTGGCGGCCTTCGGGCTTCAGCACGTGCTCGCGATGTACGCGGGCGCGGTGGCCGTCCCGCTGATCGTCGGTGGCGCGCTGAAGCTGTCGCCCGCGGATCTGGCGTATCTGATCACCGCCGACCTCCTGGTGTGCGGCATCGCCACCCTCATCCAGTGCGTGGGTTTCTGGCGCTTCGGGGTACGACTGCCGATCATGCAGGGGTGCACCTTCGCCGCGGTGTCGCCGATGGTGCTGATCGGGACGACCGGCGGCGGACTGCGCGCGATCTACGGGTCGGTGATCGTGGCGGGCCTCGCCATAGTCCTGCTCGCCCCGGTCTTCGGCAGACTGCTGCGGTTCTTCCCTCCCCTGGTCACGGGCACGGTCATCCTGATCATCGGTGTCTCGTTGCTGCCGGTCGCCGGGAACTGGGCGGCCGGCGGAGTGGGCGCGGAGGACTTCGGCGCGCCGAAGAACCTGGCGCTCGCGGGCTTCGTCCTGGCCGTGGTGCTGGCCGTGCAACGGTTCGCGCCGGCCTTCCTCGGCCGCATCGCGGTCCTGATCGGCATCGCCGTGGGCCTCACGGTCGCCATCCCCTTCGGATTCACGGACTTCGACGGGGTCGGGGACGCCGACTGGGTCGGGATCAGCACGCCGTTCCACTTCGGCACGCCGACGTTCCACGTCTCCGCGATCGTCTCGATGCTGGTCGTCGCCCTCGTCACGATGACCGAGACCACCGGTGACTTCATCGCGGTGGGCCAGATGACCGACCGTCCCGTCGAGCCGCGCACGCTCGCCGACGGCCTGCGCGCGGACGGCCTGTCGACGGTCCTGGGCGGCGTGTTCAACACCTTCCCCTACACGGCGTTCGCGCAGAACGTCGGCCTGGTCGGGATGACGCGCGTGCGCAGCCGCTGGGTGGTCGCCGCCGCGGGCGGCATCCTCGTGCTGCTCGGCCTGCTGCCCAAGCTGGGAGCGATCGTCGCCGCGATCCCGGCGCCCGTGCTGGGCGGCGCGGGCCTGGTGATGTTCGGAACCGTCGCCGCCAGCGGCCTGCGCACCCTCGCCGAGGTGGACTTCAAGGGCAACAACAACCTGACGGTGGTGGCCGTCTCGGTCGCCGTGGGCATGCTGCCGGTCGGAGTGCCGACGGTGTACGCGAAGTTCCCGGACTGGTTCCAGACGGTGATGAACAGCGGGATCAGCGCGGGCTGCCTGACCGCGATCGCCCTGAACCTGCTCTTCAACCACCTGCCGGGCACAGCGGATTCGGCCGGGGACGCCGCCGGGCCCACGCCTCCTTCGGTGGCGGCGGAGGCGTAGCGGCAGACACCGGCGGCCGACGGCCGGCCACGCCGTCGGACGACTGGGGACGCGGGGACGCAGCCGTCAAGGCCATCGGATAGGTCGGCCCGCGGCCGTGGGGCCACAGGGGATCCCGGCACCTCAGCCGTCGGGCCACCCGGGATCCCGGCACCTCAGCCGTCGGGCCACCGGGGATCCCGGCGCCTCAGCCGCCGAGCCGGTCGGCCTGACGGGCCGCCGCCGCGAGGACGCTGTCGAGGAGCCCGGGGAAGAGGTCGTCCAGATCGTCCCGGCGCAGGCCGTTCATCTTCGCCGTGCCCCGGTAGACCTGCCGGATGACCCCGCTCTCGCGCAGCACGCGGAAGTGGTGCGTGGTGGTGGACTTGGTGACCGGCAGGTCGAAATGCGAACAGGAGAGCTCGTCGCCGTCGGCGGCGAGCTCTCGCACGACCTGGAGCCGCATGGGGTCGGAGAGCGCGTGCAGCACCGACTCCAGGCGGATCTCCTCGAGTGCGGGGTGCGGCAGGTCGCGGCTGCCGTTGGCACGGGCGGCGGTCGTCACGGCGGCTCCACTTCGTCCGGGAACTTCCTCCGGGGCTGTCGTCCTGCACGCATTGTACGAGATCTCTCGTAGTTTGACATCTCCCGTACTACGATGCCTATCGTACGAGACGTACACCGGTCCCGTGACGAATGGAGTCCGCCGTGAGCGCTCTCTTCGAGCCCTACGTCCTGCGCGAGCTCACCATCCCCAACCGGGTGTGGATGCCGCCCATGTGCCAGTACTCCGCCGCACCCGAAGGAGCCGCGGCGGGCGCCCCCCACGACTGGCACTTCGCCCACTACGCGGCGCGGGCCACCGGCGGCACCGGGCTCATCATCGTCGAGGCGACCGCCGTCTCCCCCGAGGGCCGGATCTCGCCGTACGACCTCGGCATCTGGAACGACACGCAGGTCGAGGCGTTCCGCCGCATCACCGGCTTCCTGTCCGCACAAGGCACCGTGCCGGCCGTCCAGCTCGCCCATGCCGGGCGCAAGGCGGCCACCGAGCGCCCCTGGAAGGGCGGCGCGCCGATCGCCCCCGGCGCCCTCGCCTGGCAGCCGCTCGCCCCCAGCCCGCTTCCCTACGACGAAGGCCACCCGGTCCCGGCCGAGCTGACCGTCGCCGAGATCCAGGAGATCGTCGGGCAGTTCGCCGACGCGGCCCGCCGCGCCCTGGACGCCGGTTTCGAGGTCGTAGAGATCCACGGCGCCCACGGCTACCTGCTGAACGAGTTCCTGTCCCCGCACTCCAACCACCGCACCGACGCGTACGGCGGCTCGTACGAGAACCGCACCCGCTTCGCCCTCGAGGTCGTGGACGCCGTGCGCGAGGTCTGGCCCGACAGCAAGCCCCTGTTCTTCCGCATCTCCGCCACCGACTGGCTGGAGGCGGACGGCTGGAGCGCCGACGACACCGTCCGCTTCGCCGCCCAGCTGCACGAGCACGGCGTGGACCTGCTCGACGTGTCGACCGGCGGCAATGCCTCCGACGTCCGCATCCCCGTCGAGCCCGGCTACCAGGTCCCCTTCGCCGCCCGCGTGAAGAACGAGACCTCCCTGCCCGTCGCCGCCGTCGGTCTCATCACCGAGATCGAGCAGGCCGAGAAGATCCTCACCAACGGAGAGGCCGACGCGGTGCTGCTGGGCCGCGAGCTGCTGCGCAACCCGTCCTTCGCGCGACTCGCCGCGCGGGAGCTGGGGGGCGACGTGCACGTGCCGGACCAGTACCACCGGTCCGTGTAGGCCCCGCCCGGGGGTGCGGCCGGCGCCGGCCGCACCCGCGTGCGGCCGGGCACCGATGGGCCTGTGACCCAGGACACCCACCCGGAACGGGAACTGAGGACCGCTCCCCACCGGTCCATGAGGGGGAGGACGTCACCCCAGGATCGGTCGGACCCTACGTGAAGTAGGGTCCCGGTGGTGAACCGGCTCATACGCGACGGGGGACCCCTTGAAGGAACGCCACGACGGGCGCGCGGGCCGCGGGCCGATGTCCGTGCTGGCCCTGCTGGTACCGAGCCTCGGGGTCGCCGCGGTGGGCGTGTACCACCTGTGCGGGTTCGATCTGCACGCCCTGCACGGGCGCCCGCACCTCGACGACGGGCTGACCATGACGGGTGTCATCCTGGCCGTGGTCACGGCCGGCGCCGCCTTGGGTGACCTCCTGTGGTGGGCGACGACACGCAACCGCCCTGCCGGGGAGAGTGCGAAGCCGTGCCCGCCCCGGGCCCTGGGCCACCCACGGCCGGGCCGCTCCGATTGGCTGCGCGCACCGGACAGGACGAAGAAGTAGCAGCACCGGAGGGACCGAGGGCCGCCACCCCGCGGGGACGCGCGAGGGTCTGTCCGGAACCCGGCCGGGGCCTGGCGGGCCGGTGAGGCGACGGGGCGACGGGCGACGGGCGACGGGCGACGGGCGATTCTCACCGCCTCCTTACCCCTTCACCTCTCCATAACCAGTCTTTTCCCTACACCATGTAGGGTTCCCGGCCGCAGCCCCCCACTGCGCTCCCCGGCCACAATCCGCACCGGTTCGCCCCGGCCTCTCCCCAAGGTGTTGCTCCACGGTGTCCGTACAACAGTCAGTGCTCGTCCCGGAACAGCGGAACACGAGGTCACGTCCGGCCCACCGGCCCGGACAACGGGCCACCGCCGCACGACTGCGGGCGGCGACCCTCACCGTCTGGTACCTGCGCCTGCTCGCGGCGCTGAATCTGGTGGCGGTGGTGTCGCTGACCTTCCGCCAGGAGGTGATCGAGCACAACGGAGGCCAGTACTTCACCCCGTACCTCGCCACCGCGGGACTGGTCTCGGCGGCGCTGGCCCTGTTCCTCGCCGTGGTGATGCGGCGCCGCAAACGGGCGGCGTGGATCTTCAACATGCTGCTGGCCGGCCCGCTCTTCGTGCTCTACGTCGCCGCACTGACCCAGGACCGGTATCAGCGGCACGGCTTCAACTGGCTCTCCACCCTGCTCACCGGACTCTTCGTCATCGCCCTGCTGGTGGGGCGCAAGGAGTTCCACGCCGTCGGCGACCGCTCCAACCCCAGGCTGGCCGTGGCCGTCGGCACCGGCGGCCTGCTCGTCGCCGCCACCCTCGGCACCCTGCTGGTGGGCGCCACCAACCGGGTCACCGGGACACCGCTGAGCGACCGCGTCGCGTACACCCTGCTGCGCGGCGTCAGCGTCGGACCGCTCGCCGACCGCTTCGACAGCGTCGCGGCACCCCGCTGGGTGGACGTCCTGATCAACGTCATGATGGCCGCGACCTTCCTCCTCGTGCTCTACGCCTGCTTCCGCTCGCCGCGCGGCCGTGAACTCCTCGGCGCGCCCGACGAGGACCGCCTGCGGGAGCTGCTCGTCAGGCACGGCGAACGGGACTCACTGGGGTACTTCGCGCTGCGCTGCGACAAGGCGGTCGTGTGGTCGCCGACCGGCAAGGCGGCGATCGCCTACCGGGTCGTCGGCGGCGTGACGCTGGCCTCCGGTGACCCGATCGGGGATCCCGAGGCCTGGCCCGGCGCGATCGACGCCTGGCTGCGCGAGGCGCGCCGGCACGCGTGGACACCCGCGGTGATGGGGGCGAGCGAGGAAGCCGGCACCATCTACGCCCGGCACGGTCTGGACGCCCTGGAACTCGGCGACGAGGCGATCGTGGACCGCGCCGACTTCACCCTGGAAGGGCGCGCGATGCGGGGTGTCCGGCAGGCGCACAACCGCGTCCGCCGCGCCGGCCACACCGTCCGCATCCGCCGGCACGCCGAGATCCCCCGGGCCGAGATGGCCGCCCTGACCGACCTGGCGGACCGGTGGCGCGACGGCGAGACCGAGCGCGGGTTCTCCATGGCACTCGGCCGACTGGGCGACCCGGCCGACGGGCGCTGCGTCATGCTGGAGTGCCACGACGGCGACGGCGAGCCCAGGGCCGTACTGAGCTTCGTGCCGTGGGGAGAGCGGGGCCTGTCGCTGGACCTGATGCGCCGCGACCGGAACTCCGAGAACGGGCTCATGGAGTTCATGGTCATCGAACTCCTGCTGCGTGCCGAGGAGATCGGCGTCAGCAGGGTGTCCCTGAACTTCGCCATGTTCCGGTCCGTCTTCGAGCGCGGCGGCCGGCTGGGCGCCGGACCCGTGCTGCGGCTGTGGTGTTCGCTGCTGACGTTCCTCTCGCGCTGGTGGCAGCTCGAATCCCTCTACCGCGCCAACGCCAAGTACCGGCCCGTCTGGGAACCGCGCTACCTGCTGTTCGAGAAGAGCAGCGACCTTCCGCGCATCGGCGTCGCCGCCGCCCGCGCGGAAGGCTTTCTCGCCCCGCCCGCCCTGCCGCGGCCCGGTTTCAGTGCGCTGCGCCGGACGCCTCCGGCGCCGGATGGGGCGTAGCCGGACCCTCGGCGGCCCGGGCGGCTTCCGGCACCGCCTGCCGGGCAGCGGGCTGCGCGTTCTCGTCCTTCATCGCCTTCGCCGGCCGCCACGGCCGCCGACACCAGACCGAGGCAGAGCAGCACAGCGGTGAAGGGGTCACGCGTTCCGCGGACGAACAAGCGCGGCCAGGACGTCGCGCGCCGGTCCGGAGCCTCGTTCGCTCCCCAGCGGACCAGCCGCTCCTGCGCCTCGGCCTCGGTCAGCCCTCGCGGGCCGGTGTCCAGGTGCCGCAGCAGCTGGAGCGACGTCATTGCGGCGAGGCCGTCCGACGCGTACGCCTCCGCGGCGGGCGGCACGCCGACTCGCGAGCGGTCCTGCCGCGGCGACGCCGAGGTCGTGCCGGGGGCCAAGACGGTCTCAGGCGCCGACGCCGCGGATGCGTCGCAGCGCTCCGCGCGCGGAGCGACCGCCGGCGGCGGTGCGATCCGCCAGGGCGGCGCGGTCGGTTAACTGGCCCACCACGAGGCGTACGACGGTCACGACGTCCGGGTCGTCGACGAAGTACACCTGCCGTCGGCCCTCGCGCCGGGACCGTACGAGACCGGCCAATTTCAGCTTGGTCAGATGCTGGCTCACCGCGGGCAGCGCGCCGCCGACCCGCTCGGCGAGGCCGGTCACATCGCTCTCGCCCTGCGCCAGCGCCCAGACGATGTGCAGCCGCGCCGGCGACGCGAGCAGCCCGAACGCCGCGGCCGCTTCCGCCAGCACCTCGGCGGACGGGTCCTCGAAGCCCCCGACCTCTGCCGCCACCGCCGTGTCCTCCCGTCCGACCGACCCGCCGGCCCGCCCGTGCGAATCGCCCCAGTCCAGGACTCCGGCCATGGCGCCCGCGGCCGTCGCCCGGCACGCTTCCCGGCGTCACTGTCAGTGCCGTGGTGCACACTCTCGATCAGTTGCCGGATGCCTGGGGAGGACGCCGTGTTCAGGGGGATCGACGAGGTCGGCTGGGCTTCGATGGAGCATGCGTACGGAAGCGCCGAGGACGTGCCGGGGCTGTTGCGCGGGCTCGCCGCGGCGAACCCCGAGGAGCGCGAGCGGGCGCTCGACGGGATGTACGGGGCGGTGCACCACCAGGGCGACGTGTACGACTCGACATTGGCCTGCATCCCCTTCCTGTTCGAGCTCGTCACCCACGCAGAAGTCCCCGACCGCGGCGGCATCGTGGAACTGCTCGTCAGCATCGGCGGAGGGGACGACGGCGAGGACGACGACGATGCCGGGGACGCCGAGGAGGACGTCACCGCCCCGGTCCACGGCGAGGACGGCGACCGCGACGACGGCGACGGCGACGGCGACGGCGACAATCGGGCGATGGCCCGTGCGGCGATACGGGCGGGGGCCGCGGCCTTCGTCGGCCTGGTCGCGGACGAGGACCCGGAGGTACGGCGCGCGGTGCCGGCCGCGCTCGTCCGCTTCCTCGACGAACCGGAGCGCGTGCTCGGCCTGTTGAGGGAACGGCTGGACGCCGAGGAGGAGGGCGGCGTCCGGCTGGCCCTCGCCGAGGGCATCGGACTGCTCGCGCGACTGCACGCCGGGGTCGGCGCACCGGCGGTGGACTGCCTGACCGCGCTGTGCGCCGCCCCGCACGAGCCGGGGCTCCGGCTCGCCGCGCTCGGCCAGCTCGCGGGGTGCGCACCCGACCGCCTCCCCGCCGACCTGGTGCCCACCGTCATCGCCCTGCTGCGCGCACGGTCGCGATGCGCCCGCGGATCGGAGGAGCCCGAGCGCACCGGCACGGACACGCTCATCGGACATCTGCGCCGCATGCGGCCCGCGGACGAGGAGGGCTCCCAGCTGCTGCGCACGCTCCACACGGCACTCGGTTCCCGCACCGCCGACCGGATCGCCCTGCTCGAAGGGCAGTTGACCGGCAAGGACGCGGCCGACCGGTGCAACGCGGTGTGGATGTCCGCGGGACTGTTCCGCGAGTGGCGTGCCTCGTACGAGGAGCCGATCGCCCTGATCGGTGAGCAACTCGCCGCGGACGAGGAGCGTCTGCGCTACGCCGCGGTGTCGGTCCTGGAGTCCCTCTTCACCCTCGCGGCGCCCGCCGCCGACCGGCTCGCCGCTCTGGTGGAGTCGGACCCGCGGGCCTGGGGTTCCGGCACGCCGACCCTGGGCCGCCCGCTGAAGGCCCTGGCCAGGGCCGGGGATCCCCGGGCGGTTCCCGCCCTGGCCCAGGTGCTGACCCAGCCCGTCGTCCCGAACGAGGTCGGTCACGCGATCGAGTACCTGGGCCCGGCCGCCGCGCCCCTGGCCCCGCTGCTGCGGCAGCGCCTCGGCGAGGTGCCCCTGGACTCCCGGGAGACGTACGGCCGGGCCGCGCCGCTGCTGTCCGCGCTCGGCAGGCTGCGGCACGACGCCGCGGTGCCGGAAGTACTCCGGCTGCTGCACGGCGCGCCCGGCACGCTGTCGCTGCGGGACTCGCTCGTGAGCGCGCTCGCCGGGACGCTCGGGACGTTCGGGGCCGGCGCGCGGACAGCGACGCCGGTGCTGCGCGAACTGCTGGACGGTCCGAGCGCCGTCCCGGCGGCCGCCGCGCTCTGGGCGGTCGAGGGCGACCTGACCGCGGTGCTTCCGCCGCTGATGCGGGGGCTCGCGGAGGAGGGGACGGGCCACGCGCGGCCGGCGGCGGACGCCCTCGGCCGCGTGGGGCCGCCCGCCGCCGCCGCGCTTCCGGAGCTGCGGCGGCTCGCGGAGTCGGCCGAGGTCTGGGAGCGGACGGCCGCCGCCTGCGCGCTCTGGGACATCGCCGGCGATCCGGAGCCCGTGCTGCGGGTGTTCCGCACCGCCTGGCACGAGAACGCGTACACACGCGGCACGATCGCCGCGTGTCTCGTCCGGATGGGCGGCGCGGCGGAGCCCGTCCACGATCTGGTCCACGCGGAGCTGGCCGCTCCGCGGCGGCACCGGGCGCGGTCCGGCGGCTACGGCAGTCACGACATCCTGGAGGACGAACGACTGTTGCGGGACTGCCGCACGGTGCTGGACGCGGCGTAGCGCCGTCGGGCCCGCGGAGGGCCGGGGCTCAGCTCGTCGTCCGGCCCCATCTGGGTCCTATCCGCGCCCACTCCTGGTCCCACTGGTCCATGCGGCGCCTTTCGAGACGGCCCCGTACCAGCCGGCCGCCGACGAAGGGCACGGCCGCCGCGCTCACGCCCACGAGGACACCGACCATGGCGGACCGGGTCTGCGCCTGCGAGGCGGTGGCCGGTTTGGTGACGAGGCGCCCCTGCCGGTCGGTCCACACGGTGACCGGGGTGCCCGCCTCCGTCCCGGCGTAGACCCTCGCCTGGCCGGTGTGGGCCGAGCCGTCCGGCGCGGTCCAGCGCACCTTCGCCCAGACGAGGCCGCTCGCGGACTCCGTGGCGCCGGAACCGACCGCGTCCTCGGTGACCTGGGCCGCGACGGAGCGCCACTGGGCGCGTTCCACGGCGAGGCCCCGCTCGACGGTCCGCGCGGTCAGTAGACCGGTGAAGACGCCACTGAGCACGATGAGCACCCAGGCGACGAGCATGATCCAGGCCTCCAGGGCGTCACTGCGGCGCCGCAACGGATTGCGCCGCCACCGCCACAGCCAGACCTTCGGACCTCGGAATGCCGCCATCGATGGCATCCTCCTCACAGCCGCACGGAAACGCCCCGTCCCCCTCCCATACGCGCTCGGCCCGCCGGATGCTCAGGCCGGGTCGGTCGACTCGTCCGTCCCTGGAATCACGGTACGCCGCATATGTGCCGGGAGGCAGCTCGAAGGGATCGCCGTCAGGCCCCGACACGGCGTCCGCGACCTGCGCGGACGACTAGTTCAGGGGTCACTGTCAGTGGTGGGGTGCAGACTGGCCGGTGTCTGGGACAACGACGTCGCGGAGGTGGTCGGCATGGCCGACGTTCTGCTCACGGTAGGCACGCGCAAGGGACTGTTCATCGGACGACGGCGCGGCGGCGCCTGGGAGTTCGACGAAAGTCCGTACTTCAACGCACAGGCGGTGTACTCGGTCGCGATCGACACCCGGGGCGAGCGTCCCCGGCTGCTGGTCGGCGGGGACAGCGCGCACTGGGGCCCGTCCGTGTTCCACTCGGACGACCTGGGCCGGACGTGGACCGAGCCGGCGCAGCCCGCCGTCAAGTTCCCCAAGGACACCGGCGCCTCGCTGGAGCGGGTCTGGCAGTTGCACCCGGCGGCCGCCGAACCGGACGTGGTGTACGCGGGCACCGAGCCCGCCGCGCTGTACCGCTCCGAGGACCGTGGCGAGTCCTTCGAGCTCGTCCGTCCGCTGTGGGAGCACCCCACCCGCTCGAAGTGGGTGCCCGGCGGTGGTGGCGAGGGGCTGCACACCATCCTCACCGACGCCCGCGATCCGCGCGCCGTGACGGTCGCCGTCTCCACGGCGGGCGTCTTCCGCACCGAGGACGGCGGCGCGAGCTGGGCCCCTTCCAACTCCGGTGTCTCCGCGGTGTTCCTGCCGGACCCGAACCCGGAGTTCGGCCAGTGCGTGCACAAGGTCGCGCGGGACGCCGCGAACCCCGACCGGCTGTATCTGCAGAACCACTGGGGCGTGTACCGCAGTGACGACGCGGGCGCGAACTGGACGGACATCGGCGACGCTCTGCCGTCCACGTTCGGGTTCGCGGTCGCCGCGCATCCGCACCGCGGCGACACGGCGTACAACTTCCCGATCACGGCGGACTCGGACCGCGTCCCCGCCGACCGGCGCTGTCGCGTCTTCCGCACGTCGGACGCGGGCAAGAGCTGGCAGCCGCTGACCGCCGGCCTGCCCGCAGAGGACCACTACGGCACGGTCCTGCGCGACGCCCTGTGCACGGACGACGCCGACCCGGCCGGCGTGTACTTCGGCAACCGCAACGGCGAGGTGTTCGCCTCGGCCGACGACGGCGACAGCTGGAAGCAACTGGCCTCGCACCTGCCGGACGTGCTGTGCGTACGGGCAGCTGTCATCGGCTGAGGCAAGCGGGGGGAGACGCCGGTGGGTGTCCTGGGAGAGACGACAGCGAAGTGCCGTGCGCGGGGAGGCCTTCGGGCCGGTCCCGGGGTGCCCATCGCGACGGAGGGCGAGCCGGAACGGAGCGGGCCAGGAAGTCGCGGACCCTGTCCCGGGAGCACTCGGTTCGTCGACGGATCGGTCAGGCCCGGTCGCCGCGGGCCCACCGGTTTGATCTCCGCCGTGTGTACGGCAGTAGGGTGACGCCCGTGGCACCACGACCGTTGCATGAAATCGTCGAACCGGGCTGGGCGAAAGCCCTCGAACCCGTGACGGGACAGATCGCCGGGATGGGCGACTTCCTGCGCGCGGAGATCGCCGCCGGACGCACCTACCTCCCGGCGGGGGCGAACGTCCTGCGGGCCTTCCAGCAGCCCTTCGACGAGGTACGCGTCCTCATCGTCGGGCAGGACCCCTACCCCACTCCGGGGCACGCGGTGGGGCTGTCGTTCTCGGTCGCCCCGGACGTGCGTCCGCTGCCGGGCAGCCTGATCAACATCTTCCGTGAGCTCAACACCGATCTGGGCCTGCCCCAGCCGTCCAACGGCGACCTCACCCCCTGGACCCGGCAGGGCGTGCTCCTGCTCAACAGGGCGCTCACCACGGCCCCTCGTACCCCGGCCGCACACCGCGGCAAGGGCTGGGAGGAGGTCACCGAGCAGGCGATACGGGCGCTCGCCGCACGGGGGCGGCCTCTCGTGTCGATCCTGTGGGGCCGCGACGCCAGGAATCTGCGCCCGCTCCTCGGCGACCTGCCCGCGGTGGAGTCCGCGCATCCCTCCCCCATGTCGGCGGACCGGGGCTTCTTCGGTTCCCGGCCCTTCAGCCGGGCCAACGACCTGTTGGCCCGCCAGGGGGCCCAGCCGGTGGACTGGCGCCTGCCGTGACGGCCGGCGCCACACCGGCACCGACCGCCGTACTCGCCGTCGACTCGGGAGGTTCGGGACTGCGCGCGGTGCTGGCCGCGCACGGTCGGGACCCCGGCGCTCCCCCCGAACGACTCGGCGCGCCCCTGACCTCCCGGGAGCCGGTCCGGACGGGACCGCGTGGCATCGACGCGGCTCATCTGGCCGGACAACTGGTGCCGATGGCACGCCGGTTGCTGGCGGTGGCGGGGGCCGACGGAATCGCGGCCGTCGCCGTCGGGGCCGCGGGACTCGCCACGCTCGGTGACGCGTTGCGCGCCGACCTTCCGTCCGCGCTGGAGCGTGAACTGGGCGTGCGGCGGCTCGCGTTGGTCGCCGACGCGGTGACGGCGTACACCGGCGCCCTCGGCCTGCGCGCGGGCGCCGTCATCGCCGCGGGCACCGGACTGATCGCGGTCGGCACCGATCTGACCCGCTGGCGACGGGCCGACGGATGGGGCCATCTGCTCGGGGACTGCGGCGGCGGGGCCTGGATCGGTCGCGCCGGCCTGGAGGCGGCCGTACGGGCCTTCGACGGTCGCCGGGGAGGCTCCGCGGCCCTGTTGGAGCGCGCGGAGGAGATGTTCGGGCCGGTGCCGGGGCTGCCGGCCCAGCTGTACCCGCGCACGGACCGGCCCGCCGCCCTCGCGTCCTTCGCCCCCGAGGTCGCGGCCTGCGCCGCGGCCGATCCGGTGGCGGCCGAGATCCTGCGCTCGGCGGCGGCACAGATGGCCGAGTCCGCGGCGGCGGTCTGCCCGGACGGCGACGAGGCCCGAGTCGCCCTGACCGGTGGCCTGTTCAAGATGGGTGAGCCACTGCTCGGGCCGCTGCGCGAGGAGTTGGCGCGGCAGCTGCCGCACGCCCGGCAGGTACCGGCCGCGGGCGACCCGCTGGACGGCGCCGTGCGCATCGCCGCCGACCTGGCCGACGACCGGCTCACGCTGCCCACGGACGAGCGGATGCTGTTCGTGGTGACCGAAAAGCCCTAGCGGGACGCCCGCGACGGACCGGAGGACGACACACAGCCGGAAACAGACGTCGGCGGACGAGCTGCCGGAAACGGATACGGGCGGACGAACTCCCGGAAACGGGCGGCCGGAGTCGGACGGCCGGGCGCATCCGGTGCCGGTTCCCGGCCTCGCGCGCCACGCGCACCCGGCCGGCATCGGTCCGCGACGCGCGCGCGAATCCGACGGGCCGCGCCCATCCCGTCGAGCGCTCTCCCTGGTCAGCGCCTCGCGGTCGAATTCCATGACCGACATGGGGGATTGTTCGGCCGTGTCGGACACCTGAGGGTGACACGTGTGCCGAACACCGCGCATCTCACCCGGCTCACAAGTGGGTTGGTACCGATCACTTCCGATCCGTACGTAACTCATCAGACAAAAGCGGACGGATACCGCTCACCTGCACCCTCCCCGAACAGGGGAGCCCAAGAAGCCAGTAACATGCGGCGCCATGAGCTCCCCCACTGGGCCCGCGTCCGGCCTGCCAGTACGAATGCCGCGACCCCGCCAGCCCGGCCGGCACCGCCGTCCGGAACCCCTGGCGGCTCCTGAGGGCGCGCCCGCGCTCGTCCTCGCGGTGCCGGGCACCCCCAGCGCCGCCACGCGCAGCCTCGCCGAGGAGGTCGTGAGCATCGCGCGCTCCGAGCTCCCCGGCCTCGACGCCCGTATCGGGTACCTGGACGGGGACGACGAATTCCCCACGCTGCAGTCCGTGCTGACCCACGCCGCCGAGGAGCGCACCGCGCGCTTCGAGCAGGCGCGCGCCGCCGGTGCGGACGTGGCCGAGCCCGACGGGCCGGTCGCCGTCGTGGTGCCGCTGCTCGCCGGTCCGGACAACGCGCTGCTCCGCCGCGTCCGCCAGGCCGTCATGGAGAGCCGTGTCGCGGCCGACCTGACGGATGTCCTCGGCCCGCACCCGCTGCTCGCCGAGGCGCTGCACGTACGCCTGTCCGAGGCGGGTCTGGCCCGCGCCGACCGCGCCCGGCTGTTCACCGTCGCGACCGCCGCGGACGGCATCATCCTGGCCGCCGTGGGCGGCGAGGAGGCCGTGCAGGCGGCCGGGATCACCGGCATGCTGCTCGCGGCCCGGCTCGCCGTCCCGGTGATGGCGGCGGCGCTCGACGTGGAGGGCGCGATCGCGGCCACCGCCGAGCAGCTGCGCGGCTCGGGTTCGCAGCAGCTGGCGCTCGCGCCGTACCTGATCGGGCCGGAGCTCGACGCGGGTCTGCTCGACGCGGCCGCCAAGGAGGCGGGCTGCGCCGCCGCCGAGGCGCTCGGCCCGTACCCGGCGATCGGCAAGCTGGCACTGGCCAAGTACACGACTGCGCTGGGCATCGCCCCGCAGCAGCCGCAGGGCAGCCCGACCCACTAGCCGTCCGGCACACCAGCACCCCGAAGGGGCCCGCTCCGTCCCTGGAGCGGGCCCCTTCGCATGGGCGGCCGTTCACATGACACGCGGCCGGTCAGGTCGTGGACGGGAGCCCTCGGACGTCATGGACCGGAGTCCCAGGACCTCGTGGGCGAGACGCCCTGGCGTCATGGGCGGGACGCCCTGGCGTCATGGGCGGGAGGCCCCGGACGGATTCCAGGCCCGTGGCCGGGCCGCGGGGCGCAGGTCAGTCGAAGACGACGCAGGACGCGGCCGGTGCCGCGACCGAGCCGCCCCGTCGCGGCACGCCGGTGTCCGGGTCGACCACGAACCAGGTCACGTCACCGGAGCGCTCGTTCGCGCAGTACAGGAACCGGCCGGTGGGGTCGAGGGCCAGCGCTCGCGGCCACACGCCGCCGCAGGGCACCGTCGCCACCAGCCGCAGCCCCTCGCCGACCGCGTCCGGGGCGAGCACGGAGACGACGTCCTGACCCCGCGTCGCGGTCCACACGAACCGGCCGTCGGGCGACACGACGATCCCCGAGGGGTACGCGTCACCGCTCGGGACGCCCGACAGCACCGGAGTCTCGCCGACCGGCCGCAGCCCGCCGCCGGCGGCGTCCCAGCGGCAGACGGTGACGGTGGGCGCGAGTTCGTTGAGGACGTACGCGTGTTCGCCTCGCGGGTGGAAGGCCAGGTGGCGGGGGCCCGAGCCGGGCCGGAGGGCGATCTCGCGGTGGAGCGTGAGCGTTCCGCCGTCCAGGGCGCACACGCGTACGGAGTCCGTGCCGAGGTCGACACTCACCACCCACCGGCCGCTCGGGTCGGGCTGCACCTGATGGGCGTGCGGGCCCTGCTGACGCGGGGTGTGCGGGCCGGAGCCGGTGTGCTGGAGCACGCCTGAGGCACCGGCCGCCAGCCCGCCGACGGGGTCGACCGGCACGGCCGTGACGCTGCCGGAGCCGTAGTTGGCGGTCAGGACGTGTCCGGAGAACACGCTGAGGTGCGTGGGGCCGCTGCCGCCGACCGGCACGGGCGGCCCCGTCAGCTCCGGCTTGTCCTCGTGGACCCGGTAGGCGGCCACGCCGCCTTCGGCCGTCTCGCTCACCGCGTACAGCATGTCGCCCGCGGGCGACAGCGCGAGGTAGGAGGGATCGGGGACGCCGTCGACCGCGCTCAGGACCGTCAGGGCGCCGCTGTCCGGGTCCACGGCAGTCGTGAGGACACCGAGCCCTCCCGCCGCCGTGAACGAGCCGATGAACGCCCGCCGTCGCCGCCTGTCGCCGTCTGCCACTGCCGTCCCCTCTCGGTCCCGCGTAGTCCGGGGCGACGGTAGCAGCAGCGGCGCTGCGGTCTAGACCAGGGGCGCGCCCTCGGCCCGTTCCAAGGCCTCGGGATGGTGCACGTAGGCGGGGCGGCGTTCGACGGTCTCGTAGGTGCGGTGGAAGACCGGGGTGGCGCTCCCGGAGATCGGCGGCACGATCCACGACCAGTCCGCGCCCACCCGCCGCCCCCTGCGCTCCTCCTGCTCCAGGTGGGTGAGGAAGCGCCGGGACTCGGTGTGGTGATCGGTGACCGTGACGCCCGCCAGGTCGAAGGAGTGCAGCACGGACCGGTTCAGTTCGACGAGCGCGCGGTCCTTCCACAGGGAGCGGTCGGTGCGGGTGTCCAGGCCGAGGCGGTCCGCGATGCGGGGCAGCAGGTCGTAGCGGTCGGTGTCGGCGAGGTTGCGGGCACCGATCTCGGTGCCCATGTACCAGCCGTTGAAGGGCGCGGCCGGGTAGCAGATGCCGCCTATCTCCAGGCACATGTTGGCGAGCGCGGGCACCGCGTGCCAGCGCAGTCCGAGCGTGCGCCACCAGTCGTGCTCGGGGTGGGCGAGCTCCACTTCGAGCACCGCGTCGTCCGGCAGGGCGAACCAGCGGGGTTTGTCGTCGGTCCCCTCGATCACCAGCGGCAGTACGTCGAAGGCGGTGCCGGGGCCGCCTGGCCAGCCGAGCCGCCGGGCGAGCGCGGTGAGTCCGGCGTTGCGCGGGTCGCCGGTCACGCCGCCGTCCAGGCGCGTGTAGCCCGCGTACCGGACGAGCTGCTCGTTCCAGATCCTCGGGCCGGGCCGCCCCGGAGCGTCGGGCGCGAACACCGTGATCAGCGCCCGGATGCGGCCGTCGCGGGTGGCCTCCCGCAGATGGTCCGCCGCCCCGTCGGCGACGTCCTGCGCGCCCTGCACGTCCCTGCGGTCCCGCACGTGGAGGGAGTGCCAGTAGAGGCGCCCTATGCATCGGTTGGCGTTGCGCCAGGCCACGCGCGCGCCGAAGACGAGTTCCTCCGTGGTGTGCCGGTACGTCCCCGTGTCCGCCATCTCGGCCCGTACGGCGGCGATCCTCCGGGCCGGATCACCGAGGCGTCGCTCGACGTGATGGAGGGTGAGGAACTCGACGGCGGCCTGGAACAGCGCGTGCGGGCCGGGCGCCGGGACCGATCCGTACGCGGACGGTGCGGGGGCGGAGTTCGACGGCAGGGGGCCGGACGCGGACGATACGGGGCCGTACGGGGACGGCAGGAGGCCGGTCGGATTCCGCGGCGGGGCGGCGGGGCAGCCGGGCGGTGCGGTCGCGTCGTGGGCGGCGTGAGCGGACGGGGCGCTCCCGCCGTGCGCGTCGGGGCCCGCCGGACGGGCCCTGTCACGCGTGGCGGGCTCGGTCTGCGAGGTCGTGGTGGTCTGCATCGGCATGGTTCGCGCCGGCAGGGCGCGTGGTCCCGGTTCCGGCTGCCGGGCCGACCCGTTCGGACCCGGTGTCCTCGCGGGGTGGGACGAGGCGCCGCCCGGTGGGCCTGCGGGCGTCAGCCGCCCTCTGAGCCCCGGTACGGGACCGCTTGCGTCCCGACGGGCGCGTGTCCCGGCCCCGCCCCGCGCCTCCGGGGCGAGGGCGGCGCCGTCGTCGGACCGACGGACGGCGGGCAGCTGCGGTACCCGGGGGTCGGTGCCCTCCGGCCGACGGCCGCCCAGGTCAGGTTCCGGCCATCCGGCCGCGTCCGTGCCGTCGTGCCGGTGACCGGCGCCCAGGCGGTCCAGCCGGTCCAGCCAGCCGCCCGGACCGTCGGCGACCGGGGCCGCATGCCCCGCGTCCGGATCGTCGGCGCAGCGGCCTTCGTGCGCGCTTCTGCAAGGGACGTCCCGCATTGGTGCCACCCCCCAGGGGCTCCGCCCGCGGAGCCCTCCCGCACACGGTCCGCGGGTTCCGTGCGTCTGATAGCCGCGGGGTTACCCGGCCCACGGGGTGATCCACCCTCTGCATGGCCGGTAAAAGTGCCTCGTTCCGGGATGCGCCGTCCACCGGGCGACGGCGACCCGAGCCACCGGACCGTCCGCCGCCCGGCCCGAACGCCGGAAGGGCTCAGGCACCCATGAGCCGGGAACCGCGCAGCGGCGCCGCGAGCGCCAGGAGCGCGCGCTCGAGACCGTGGAGATGGGCGAGGGCCTGCTCGGCTCCGGGGTGGTGCCCCGGAGCCGCCGGACGGGCCGTCGCGGGACGCCCCGGCACGGCGCCGACCAGGGTCTCCATCGCGGTCTCGACCCGCCCGCACGCGGCCGTGAGACGTGCGTCGTGCGAGGCGTCCGGGTCGGCGGCCACGGCCGCGAGCCCCCGCACCTCGCGGGCGCAGTCGTCGAGCAGGGCGAGGATCTGACGGGCCCGCTCCTTGCGCGCACGCATCGGATTGAGCGGATGCACCAGGGGCGCGAGCGACAGGCGTACGCGCCCCAGGAGTGCTTCGAGCTCCCCCGCGCGCGGCGCCGGGTCGGCCTGATCGTCGCCCGCCAGCCGGTCGGCCGCCGCGGCGGTACAGCCGTGCACGGCGTGCAGGGCCCGCTCGACCCACCGGTCGGTGACGGCGTGCGTCGTGATGGGCAGGACCAGCGCGACGGCGAGCGCGGCACCCAGGGCGCCCGCTCCGGTCTCGGCCAGCCGGAGACCGAGCAGTCCGGGGTGCAGCACCCCGAGGAGCCCGTACAGCAGACCGGCCATCACGGTGACGAAGAACATCATCCAGCTGTACGAGGGTGCCGCCGTGTAGAAGATCCCGAAGACGCAGACGGCGACGAGCGCCGCGGTGGGCACCGGGGCGCCGTGCAGCGGTACGGCGATCAGCAGACCGGCGGCGATGCCGGTGACCGTGCCGACGACGCGCCGGAAACCGCGGACGAGCGTCTCACCGCGCGAGGCGGTGTTGACGAAGATCCACCAGGCGGTGCCCACGGCCCAGTACCAACGGTCGTGGGAGATCAGCTGGCCCGCGGTGAGCGCGAACGCGCAGGCGGCGGTCGCCTGGAAGGCCTGGCGCGTGGCGGGGCGTGCGAGTCCGCGCCCGTCCAGCGGCGTGGGCGCGGCGGGCAGCGGGGTGCGCCGCTCGACGCACCAGGCGCCGAAACGCACGGTGGACGACGCGGTGAGCGCGAGTGCGACGGCGCCGAACAGCTGGGGAAGCTGGCCGGGAACGGCGTGCAGGAACTGCGTGGTGAAGAACATCATGAACGCGAAGATGCCGAGCGCGTGGCCGCGCGGACCCCAGCGGCGGGCGTACACGCCGGCGAAGATCACGGCGAGCCAGGTCGCGTCGCGCACCGCGGGCGTCCCGTGCAGGGCGGTCGCCAGCGCGAGGACCGGGAAGCCGGCCAGCGGCAGCAGGGCGGTGGTGACGGCCTGGCCGCGCACGGTCGGGTCGCCCACCGTGAACAGCGCGAGGAGCGCGGCGAGACCGCCCGTGATGGACGCGGGCAGGGAGAGCCCGGCCCGTTCGCACACGGTCACCGCGAGACCGATACCGAGGACGGCCCGCAGGGAGACCCGCAGCCGGAACAGCCCCGGGTCCGGAGCCATGAACATCTTCTTCACCGTCGGCGGCCCGCCCCCACTTCGCATCGACACCTTCCGCGCACGGGTCCGTTCGGGCCTCGGCCCTCAGGACATGGGAATGGCGCCGCGGGTCCGGGCCGGCGTCCTTGCCGTCCGGCGCTGCGCAGCGCCATGAATACAGACAAGGTAAGCAACAGCCGGGAACTGGCTCAACAGGCGGAACCCAGGGAGGGCCATTGGTACAGTCGAAGGAGATCACGTAGGACAACAGGAAGACCAACGGACCATGGCCGTGGACGAACTAGACACCCGCATCCTGCGGCTGCTGCTCGAACAACCGCGCACCAGCGTGCGCGAGTACGCGCGCATCCTCGGCATCGCCCGCGGCACGCTCCAGGCGCGCCTCGACCGGCTGGAGCGAGACGGCGTGATCACCGGAGCGGCCCCGTCGCTCTCCCCCGCCGCCCTCGGACACCCGGTCCTGGCCTTCGTGCACATCGAGGTCACGCAGGGCCACCTCGACGAGGTCGGCGACGCCCTGGCCGCCGTGCCGGAGATCGTCGAGGCGTTCTCGATCACCGGCGGCGGCGATCTGCTCACCCGCGTGGTGGCCCGGGACAACGCACATCTGGAGGACGTGATCCAGGCCCTGATCAGCCTGCCGGGCGTCGTCCGCACCCGCACCGAGGTGGCGCTGCGCGAACGCGTCCCGCACCGGTTGCTGCCCCTCGTGGAGTCGATCGGGCGCAGCGCGAGGAGCTGACCACCGGACGACCCGGAGCCGACCACCGGCCGGCCGTGGGCCGGGGCCGAGCTCAACCGCCGGCCGGGCCCCGGTGGACCCGAGCGGATCCGCCCGCCGTGCACTTGGCATCCTTTTCCGCATGAGCACCTTCGGCACCACGGCGGTCATCTTCGATCTCGACGGAACGCTCGTGGACAGCGAGCCGAACTACTTCGAGGCGGGCCGCCGGACCCTCGCCGAGCAGGGCGTCACGGACTTCACCTGGGCCGACCACGAGCAGTACGTCGGCATCAGCACCCAGGAGACGCTCGCCCTCTGGAAGGAGCGCTACGGCCTGACAGCCCCGCTCGACACGCTGCTCGCCGACAAGAACCGCCGCTATCTGGAGCTGGCCCGCGCCTCGACGCAGGTGTACCCGGAGATGCGGAAGTTCGTGGAGCTGCTGGCCGCCGAGGACGTCCCGATGGCGGTGGCCTCCGGCTCCTCGCCGGAGGCCATCGAGGCGATCCTGGCGGGCACGGGCCTTGCCCCGTACATGCCGACCGTGGTCTCGGCCGACGAGGTCGCGCACGGCAAGCCCGCCCCCGACGTCTTCCTGGAGGCGGCTCGCCGCCTGGGCGCCGCACCGGCCGACTGCGTGGTGCTGGAGGACGCCGCGCCGGGCGTCGCCGCCGCGCACGCCGCCGGGATGCGGTGCATCGCGGTCCCCTACGTCGCCGCGCAGGCCGACGACCCGGCCTTCGCGACGGCCGGACTGCTGCTGCGCGGCGGTCAGTCCGAGTTCACCGCGCGCGGCGCGTACGACTGGCTCGCGCCACGCACGTCCGGCTGACGACCGACGGGGCCGACGCACTGACGGGCCGACCGGCCCACCGGCTGACGGGCCAACGCGCCAACGGACCGACGGGGCGACGGGGCGACGGGCCAACGGACCGACGAGGCGACGGGCCAACGGGCCAACGGGCCAGGCGATCCGGCCCGCTCTCGTCCCGCCGCCGGCCGGTCAGGACGCCCGGACCACCGATGCGGTCACCCGGTCGTGGTGGATCGGCAGCCCGTTGCCGGTGAGCGGGACGCCCGATCCGCCACGCCGCGACGCGACGATCTCGGCCGCGATGGACAGGGCCGTCTCCTCAGGGGTGCGGGCGCCGAGGTCGAGACCGATGGGCGAGCGCAGCCGCGCGAGTTCCGGGTCGGTGAGGCCCACCTCGCGCAGGCGGCGCTCGCGGTCCTCGTGGGTGCGACGTGACCCCATGGCGCCGACGTACGCGACGGGCAGGCGCAGTGCCGTCTCCAGCAGGGGGATGTCGAACTTGGCGTCGTGGGTGAGGACGCACAGGACCGTGCGGTGGTCGGTCGCGGTGTTCCGCAGGTAGCGGTGCGGCCAGTCGACCACGACCTCGTCGGCCTCGGGGAAGCGGTTCCGGGTAGCGAAGACGGGGCGGGCGTCGCACACGGTCACGTGGTGACCGAGGAACTTGCCCGCCCGGACCAGTGCCGCCGCGAAGTCCACGGCGCCGAAGACGATCATCCGCGGCGGGGGCACGCTCGACTCCACGAACAGCGTCACCCCGCCCGGGCAGTTCGCCCCGTCCTCGGAGATCTCGACGGTGCCGGTGCGTCCCGCGTCGAGCATGGCCCGGGCCTCGGCTGCCGCGGTCGCTTCCAGCGCGGCACCGACGCCCCCTTCCCGTGACCACGAGGCCCCGCCGCCCCCGTCCCACTGCGGCCCGACCTGCACCGCGTCCCGCTCCGGCCCGACCTGCACCGCGTCCCGATTCGGCTCGACCTGCACCGTGTCCCGCTCCGGCCCGACCTGCACCCCGTCCCGCTCCGGCCCGACCTGCACCCCGTCCCGCTCCGGCCCGACCTGCACCCCGTCCCGCTCCGGCCCGACCTGCACCCCGTCCCGATTCGGCTCGACCTCCGTCGCGTCCCGATGCGGCCCGGACCCCGTCACGTCCGGCTTCGGCTCGGCCGCCGGCGCGGAGCGCGACACCCCGGTCCCCACCGCGTCCCACTCCGGCCCGGTCCCCGGCGCGGAGCCCGACGGCCCGGCCGCCGCGGCGGAACCGGACCGTTGCGAGCCGTCCGTCAGCGTTCCCTCGTACGACCCGTCGGCGTGCACGAGCAGCGCACCACCCAGGAGGTCGGCCGGCCCCCTGGCCACCCGGGCGAGCGCCGCCGCCTCGCCCCGCGCGGCGGCGGCCAGCCAGGCCGCGAGGGCCGGAGTGTCCGCGCGTACCGGCATGACGAGGACGTCGAGCACCCCGCCGCAGGTCAGGCCCACCGCGAAGGCGTCCTCGTCGCTGTAGCCGAAGCGTTCGAGGGCCACCCGCCCGTCCTGGAGGGCCTCGACGCACAGGTCGTACACGGCCCCCTCGACACAGCCGCCGGAGACGGATCCGATGGCGGTGCCGTCGCTGTCCACGGCGAGGGCGGCGCCAGGACCGCGCGGTGCGCTGCCGCCGACCGCCACGACGGTGGCGACGGCGAAGTCCCGGCCCTCCTCGACCCACCGGTGCAACTCCTCGGCGAGGTCAAGCACCGTCCGCTCCCCCGACGGCGTTCAGGACGCGGTCCGGCCGGATCGGCAGGTTCCGGTGGCGCACGCCGGTCGCGTGCCAGACCGCGTTGGCGACGGCCGCCGCAGCTCCCACGACGCCGATCTCGCCGATGCCCTTGATCCCGACCGGGTCGTCCGGGTCCGGATCGTCCACCCAGTCCGCCTCGATGGCCGGCACGTCGGCGTGCGCGGCGAAGTGGTAGCCGGCCAGGTCGGCGCCGACGTGACCGCCGGAGGCCTGGTCCCGGGTCGCCTCCTCGTGGAGGGCCATGGACAGGCCCCAGGTCATGCCGCCGACGAACTGCCCGCGCGCGGTCAGCGGATTGACGATCCGGCCCGCCGCGAAGATCCCCAGCATGCGGCGCACCCGTACCTCGCCCGTGCCGACGTCCACGGCGACCTCGGCGAACTGCGCCCCGAAGGCGTGCCGTTCCTTCTCCGTGAGCGCGCCGACCGCGGCGGAGGTGTCGGACCGCTCGGTGATCCCCTCCGGCGGAAGGGCCACGCCCGGGACGAGCCGTTCCCGCAGGGCGCGCGCCGCGACGGTGATCGCCCAGGCCCAGGAGCGCGTTCCCATCGAGCCGCCGGCCATGATCGCGGCGCCGAAGTCGCTGTCCGCGATCCGCATCCGGATGCGCCCGGGTGTCGTCCCCAGCGCGTCGGCCGCGATCTGCGTCAGCGCCGTCCGTGAGCCGGTGCCGATGTCGGCGGCGGTGATCCGCACGGTGAACGTGCCGTCGGCCTCCGCCGTCACGGCGGCCGTGGAGGGCGCGGAGAGCGTGGGGAAGGCGGAGGCGGCCGTGCCGGTGCCGAGCAGCCAGCGTCCCTCGCGGCGGACGCCGGGACGCGGGTCGCGGTCCGCCCAGCCGAACCGGCGGGCGCCCTCCTCGAAGCAGGCGAGGAGGTTGCGGCTGCTGAACGGCAGCCCGGTCAGGGGCCCCACGGACGGCTCGTTGCGCACCCGCAGCTCGATCGGGTCGATGCCGCACTTCTCGGCGAGCTCGTCGAGCGCCGACTCCAGCGCGAACGAGCCGGGGGCCTCGCCCGGGGCCCGCATCCAGGTCGGTGTGGGCACATCGAGCCGTACGACCCGGCTGGCCGTGTGGTGCGCGTTCGCGTCGTACAGCGGATGTCCGAAGTCCGCGGCCCGTTCCACGAATTCATGGACGGTCGAGGTCAGGCACTCCGACACGTGGTCGACGGCGCGCAACCGGCCGTCGTGGTCGGCGCCGAGCCTGACCCGCTGCACCGTGGGGCTGCGGTAGCCGACGAGCGCGAACATCTGACGTCGGGTCAGCACGACGCGGACGGGACGGTGCAGGACCGTCGCGGCCATCGCCGCCGAGACCTGGTGCGGGCGGGTTCCCTTGGAGCCGAAGCCGCCGCCGACGTGCTCGGAGCGCACCCGCACCGATTCCGCGTCGAGCGAGAACAGCTTCGCGAGCTCGTCCGCCACGAACCTGCTGCCCTGGTTGGAGTCGACGACCTCCAGGCGGCCGCCGTCCCATCGGGCGATCGCCGCGTGCGGCTCCATGGAGCTGTGGTGCTCCTCAGGAGTGGTGTACTCCGCGTCCACCACGACGGCGGAGGAGGCGAGTTCGGACTCCAGGTCGCCTCTGCTCTCCTCCGCGCCCTCGGGGGTGTACATGCCGGAGTGTCCGGCGAAGAAGGCCACGTCGTGAGGTTCGGCGTCGTACCGCACCGTGAGGGTCTCCGCCGCCTCCCGGGCCTGCTCGGGCGTCTCGGCGACGACCAGGGCGACCGGCCAGCCGACGTACGGCACGCGGTCGTGCTGGAAGAGCTGGAGCACCGGGTCGGGCGGTCCGAACACGCCCATGTAGCCGGCTTCGAGCCGCGGGGCGTTGCCGTGGTGCAGCACGGCGAGGACTCCGGGCATGTCGAGGACGGGCGCCTCCTCGACCGAGCGCACTCGCCCGCGTGCCACGGTCGCCAACACGAGCCAGCCGTGTGCCAGTTCGGGGTGCGGGACCTCTCCGGCGTAGCGTGCGGCGCCCGTGACCTTGGCGAGGCCCTCCACTCGGGTGTGCGCGGTGCCGACGGCCCGGCTCGCCGCGGCGGTCGGGGTGGTCGTGGTCATCGGGCGGCCTCCTCGGCGAGTTCGGTCAGCACGGCCACGACGAGATTGCGCATCAGGGTCACCTTGTAGCCGTTGTGGGGCAGGGGGCGGGCGGCCGCCAGTTCGGCGTCCGCGGCGGCGGCGAACGCCTCCGCGCTCACCGGGCCCCCGGTCAGCAGCCGTTCGGCCGTCGTGGCCCGCCAGGGCCGGGACGCCACCGCGCCGAAGGCGAGCCGCACATCCCGGACGACGTCCCCCTGGACGTCGAGGGCCGCGGCGACCGAGCCGATCGCGAACGCGTACGAGGCGCGCTCGCGCACCTTCCGGTACCGCGAGGTGGCGGCGACGGGGGCGGCGGGCAGGGTGACGGCGGTGATCAGCGCGCCGGCCGGCAGGGCCGTCTCCAGATGCGGGGTGTCACCGACGGGCAGATAGAGATCGGAGAGGGGCAGCTCCCCCGGCCCGTCCGCCGATTCGTACGCGACGACGGCGTCGAGGGCGGTGAGGGCCACGGCCATGTCCGAGGGGTGCGTGGCCACGCAGTGCTCGGAGGCTCCGAGAACGGCGTGGTTGTGGTGTTCGCCCTCGATGGCGGGACAACCGCTGCCGGGAGTCCGCTTGTTGCACGGCTTGGTCAGGTCGGTGAAGTAGCCGCAGCGGGTGCGCTGGAGCAGGTTCCCGCCGACCGTGGCCATGTTGCGCAGTTGCCCGGAGGCTCCGGCGAGCACCGCCTGCGCCAACGCCGGGTAGTGCCGGCGCACTTCGGGGTGGGCGGCGAGTTCGCTGTTGGTGACGGTGGCGCCGATGCGCAGCCCGTCCTCGGGCGAGAACTCGATCCGGCCGAGGGGCAGTTCGCGTACGTCGACGAGCCGGGTGGGCCTTTCCACCCCGGCCTTCATCAGGTCGACGAGGTTGGTGCCGCCGCCCAGGAAGCGGGCCTCGGGGTCGCCGCCGAGCAACGCCACGGCGCCCTGGACGTCGTGGGCCCGGTCGTATCCGAACTCCTTCATGCCGCGACCTCCTCGGTGTCGGAACCGGTCCCGGACCCCTGCGCCCCGGAGCGCGGCGGTCCGGAGTCCGGCTCCGCGGGGACCTGCGCCCCGGCAGCCCGTGCGACCGCCTGGACGATCGACACGTAGGCGCCACAGCGGCACAGGTTTCCGCTCATCCGCTCCCGGATCTCCTCGGCGGTGAGCGGTGGCGGGCCCGCTTCGGAGCGGACGTCGTCGGTCACCGCGCTCGGCCAGCCCGCCGCGTGCTCCTCGATCACCGCGATCGCCGAGCAGATCTGGCCGGGGGTGCAGTAGCCGCACTGGTAACCGTCGAGGTCGAGGAACGCCTGCTGGACCGGATGCAGCCGCTCACCGTCGGCCACGCCCTCGATGGTGGTGATCTCGCGGCCCTCGGCGGCGACCGCCAGTTGCAGGCAGGAGACGGCCCTGCGACCGTCGACGAGCACCGTGCAGGCACCGCACTGCCCCTGGTCACAGCCCTTCTTGGTACCGGTGAGGTCCAGCTGTTCGCGCAGTGCGTCGAGCAGGGTGGTGCGGTGGTCGACGGGCAGCGTGTACTTCTTGTTGTTGATGTTCAGGGTGATGGCGCTGGACGTCGATGGGGCCATGATCAGCCTTCTTTCGCGTGTGTCGTGCGCGTCGAAGTCGAACGGGGGCGGTCCGTGGCGGCTCGTCATCCCGCCGGGTGCGCCAGAATGCCTCTCGGCGATCGGTTCCGGCCATCCACACGGAGCGGGTCAGCCACTAGAGTGAGCTCCAAGCGGACAGCTGTCCGCTACCCGTAAAAGCTAACGGACAGCTGTCCGGTTAGCAAGGTCGACCGGTCGACGACCACGGTCGGCCACACCATGACTCCGGAGGGAGTCCGGCCGAGGTTCCGGGAGATCCCCGGCACGGGGCCCGGACGGAGTCCGGCCGACATCCCGGAAGGCCGACATCCCGGAAGGAGGACGAGTGCGCCCCGAGAAGGACACGCCGACCCGTTCGAGCACGCCGCTGCGCTCGGACGCGCAGCGCAATCGCGAGCGCATCCTCGAAGTGGCCCTGGCCGAGCTGACCCGCTCGGCGGACGCCCCCCTGAGCGCGATCGCGAAGAAGGCGGGCGTCGGGCAGGGGACCTTCTACCGCAACTTCCCCAACCGCGAGGCCCTCGTCCTGGAGGTCTACCGCTACGAGGTGCAGCAGGTCGCCGACGCGGCGGCCAAGCTGCTCGAAACCCACCCGCCGGACCAGGCGCTGCGGGAGTGGATGGACCGCCTCGCCCAGTACGCGATGGCCAAGGCGGGCCTGGCCGACGCGCTGCGGACGGCCACCAGCGTGGCGCGCGGCACCCTGACGCGCCTGGGGCACGGGCCCGTGGCCCACGCGGTCACGCTCCTGCTGAAGGCCAACGAGGAGGCCGGCACCATCCGCCCGGGGGTGACTCCCGACGACTTCATCCTCGCCATCGCGGGGCTGTGGCAGATCGACCCGCACGGGGACTGGCAGCCGCGCGCCGAGCGTCTCCTCGACCTGGTCATGGACGGCCTGCGCGCGGGCGCCCCCGGCCCCGGCGCGCCACCCGCACCACCTCGGCCCGCGCCCGCTCCCTCCGCACCGGCGTCGTCCGCGCCTGACAATGCCCCACGGCAGACGGGCACCGCCGGAGACGAATGAACCGGCCGGCCGCGTGACCGCCGACCACGACCGGCATCCACCGACCACGACCGGCCTCCGGCGACGGCGAGGGCGACAGCGACAGGGACCGCGACCGATTTCCGCCACCGGTGCCCGTCGAGGGTGTCCGGCGGCGGACGCCGGGCCCGGTCGCGCCGTCTCAGCGGCGTACCAGTACGGCGTGCGTCACGGCCGGCGAGCTCACCAGCTCGGAGACCCGGTAGCCGTCGACCCCGTCACCCAGATTGTCCAACAGGCGCTCGCCGCTGCCGAGGAGCTTCGGGAAGACGGCCAGATGCAACTCGTCGATCAGCCCTGCCCGCAGGTACTGCTGTACGGTCGCCGCTCCCCCGCCGATCCGCACGTCCTTGCCCGCCGCCGCCTCGAACGCCCGTGCCAGCACCGTCTCGACGGGCTCGTCCGTGAAGTGGAACGTGGTGCCACCCTCCATCGGGACCGAGGGCCGAAGGTGATGCGTGTGGACGAACACGTCGTTGTGGTAGGGCGGGTTGGCACCCCACCAGCCCTTCCACGACTCGTCCTGCCACGGTCCGCGGTGGGGTCCGAACATGTTGCGTCCCATGATGGTGGCTCCGATGTTCTCCTCGGAGCGGGCCACATAGTCGACGTCGAGACCCGTCTTGCCGTCCGCGAGGTCCCGCATCGCGGCGAACATCCAGTCGTGCATCTCTTCGACACCCTCGCCGAGCGGGTGTTCCAGGCTCTGGTGGGGACCTGCGGCGTAGCCGTCCAGCGAGACCGTGATGTTGTGTACGCGCAGCTTGGGCATGACCGTTCTCCTCGGGTCGGTGGATTGCCGCTCTCACCCGTGCGTCGAACGGGGCCCGTCCGGATCGACAGCCTCTCCCGAGAATTTCCGCACTCACCTCCTGGGGGAGGCGACAGGCACGCCGGCCAGGGGGAAGGACGCGCTCCGCTCAGGAGTAGAAGTTGCGCTGCCAGCGGTGCCCGGCCAGCACGGCGAGCCGGTCGGCGGCGAGGGCCCGCCCGTCGCTCAGGGCGGTGTTGCGTTCGACGTTGCGCACACTGCGCATCCCCGGGATGACCGTGGAGACGGCAGGCGCGCTCAGGACGAAACGCAGCGCGGTCTCGGCGATCTCGCCGGGTTCGATGCCGAGGTCCGCGACGATCGCGGCCACCCGGCGTTCGACCTGGGCGGGACGGTCGCCGCGGAAGTAGCGGTTGCGCCAGTCGCCCTCGGGGAACGTCGTGCCGACGGTGATCCTGCCGGTCAGGCCGCCCTCGTCGAGCGCCACCCGCACGATGACGCCGACACCGTGCTCGGCGCACGCCGGCAGCAGTGCGTCCGCGGGTGCCTGGTCGAAGACGTTGTAGATGACCTGGACACTGTCCACCGCGCCGCTGCGCACGAGCGCGAGGGCGTTGTCGGGCTGGTGGTCGTTGATGGAGACGCCGAACAGGCGGATCTTCCCCTCCTGCTTCAGCTGGGCGATCGTCTCCAGCCAGTCACCCCGGCCGACCCACTCGTCGGACCAGACGTGGAACTGCAGGACGTCGTAGTGGTCGAGGCCGGCGACCCGCAGACTGGTCTCCAGGCTGTCGCGGATGTGCGCGCCCGGGAAGGTCTCGGCCGGGTCCAGCCCGTCGGGCGCCGGCCATGTGCCGTTCTTCGGAGGCACCTTGGTCGCGACGAGGACCTCGTCGGCGCCGCGCTCACGCACCACCCGGCCGACGATCCGTTCGCTCTCGCCGTAGCCGCGGGCGGTGTCGACGAAGTTGACCCCCAGATCGACGGCACGGTGCAGGGCACGCACCGATTCGTCTTCCGACGCTCCCACCCAGCTGGACTCACCGATCCCCCACGCTCCGAAACCGATCTCGGACACGGACAGTCCACTGCGGCCGAGCTCCCGGTAACGCACAATCACCCTCCACGTCAGTGGCCCCGCCGGCGACCCGGACGGGCCGCGCCCCCAGTCGGAAATCAGTTTGACCATAGGCGAGTTGAGCGATTCGGTCAGGTGAGTTTCACTTGGGTCCGCCACGGGCGGGCTTCGGCCGCGGCACGCGCGAGCGTGCCCTTCTTCGGGCGTTCCTCGGCGGCGGTCATGTCGGCTCCGAGGCCCTCGGCGCCCTCCAGGGGCCCGGACGCACAAGGTCACCCCTGACTTAATCGTGGGATAATCCAATATGTCCAATGAAAGGTTACTTTCGTGGCCAACAGCGACCATGGGACCGCATACGAGAGCATCTGGCTCGACCGCAGCGGGCAGGCCGAGGCGTTCGACGCCATCGGCGACCGCTACGACGAGGCATTCCCCCACAAGGACGGCCAGCTCTTCGCCGGCACGTGGCTGATCGAGCAGCTGCCGGCCGGGTCCCGGGTCCTGGACCTCGGTTGCGGCACCGGTGTGCCGACATCGCGCCAGCTGGCGGACGCCGGGTTCGAGGTCGTGGGCATCGACCTGTCCGGCGGGATGGTCGAGCTGGCCCGGGGCTATGTGCCGGCGGCGACGTTCCACCAGATGGACATCGCCGACCTGAGGCCGGGCGGTCCTCGGGATCTCGGCCGGTTCGACGCCGTCGCGGCCTTCTTCTCCCTCCTCATGCTGCCGCGCGCGGAGATACCCCTCGCACTGGCGACGATCCGCCATCTGCTGGTTCCCGGCGGGCTGTTCGTCCTGTCGATGGTCGAGGCCGACGTGGACGACTTCTCGATCCCGTTCCTCGGCAACACGATCCGGGTCTCCGGCTATCTGCGGGAGGACCTGCTCAAGGTCATCGAGGCGGCGGGCTTCGACGTCGCCGAGGAGTCCTCCTACACCTACGCCCCGGCCGTCTCCGACGTCCCGCCCGAGGAACAGGTGTTCCTCTGCTGCCGTCGGGCGGACTGAGCACGACGATCCATCACCGCGGACCGCGACACCTCCGCGGCACCCACCGGACGGAACGAGAAGCGTGACGGAGCAGCACACACCCCGCGAAGGCTCGGGCGATGCGCCCAGGCGGTCCGGCGCCCCGCCGACCCGGGCCGAGCACCCCGGCACGCCCGAGCCGTCCCCGGTCCGGCGGCGCGCGGAGCCCTCCTCCCCCTCGTCCTCGTCCTCGTCCTCGTCCCCGTCCTCGTCCTCGTCCGACGGGAAGCGGCCCACGTCCTCCGACACGGCGCGACCCTCCTCCCCCGACGGCAACCGACCGCAGCCCTCCGGCGCGGAGCGCTCCGCCGTCCCCGGTGAGGGCCGGTCCGCGGCACGGCATCACGCGCCCGCGGACGTCCCCTCCCACGAGGCGGTCCCGGACGACGCCGGCCCGCAGACCGACCGGCTGCGCTACCTCGACGTGGCGACCCGGCGCATCGCCCGCGGCATGGACCTGGACGAGACGCTCCGCGCATTACGACGGGCGGCGGTTCCGTCCTTCGCCGATGCGATTTTCATCCATCTGCACGATCCACTTCCGGTCGGACAGGAGAAGTCGGCCGCACCCGTCGTCCTCCAGCTGCACAGCGTCGACCGGGCGCCGGATCCGTCGGGTGCCGCAGGCCCCACCCCTTCGCCGCCGGCGGTCCGCCCCCTGCACGCGAACGTGGCCGAGCGGGTGCACGTGACGGTCACCGGGCGTCTCGCGGAGCTTCTGCTCGCCGGTCGTCCGGCGTTCGGCGACGCCCCCGGCATCGGGGGCGCGGTCGCCGAACTGCTCGGCCCGGTGACGGGCGAGCCCGGCACTCTGCCACCGGGACGCAGGCTGATCATCGCTCCCCTGCACGGCCGTCATGACGTCATGGGCACCGTCGTCCTGCTGCGCAGGCCCGAGCGCCCCGCCTTCACCTCGGACGACCTGCTCGTCGCCTCGCAGCTGGCGACGCACACCGCGATGGGCGTCCAGAAGGCCGTGATGTACGGGCACGAGGCCGCTGTGGCGGACACCCTGCAGCGCACCATGCTCCCGTCGTCGCTGCCCGAACCCACCGGCGTACGGCTCGCCAGTCGCTATCTGCCCGCCTCCCGCACGGCCCAGGTCGGCGGCGACTGGTACGACGCCATCCCGGTCACCGGCAACCGGATCGCACTGGTCGTCGGCGATGTCATGGGCCACTCCATGACCTCGGCCGCGATCATGGGTCAGCTGCGCACCACCGTGCAGACCCTCGCCGGGCTCGACCTGCCCCCGGACGAGGTTCTGCACCACCTGGACGAACAGGCCCGGCGCCTGGGCAGCGACCACATCGCGACCTGTCTCTACGCGATCTACGACCCGATCTCGCACCGGCTGCTCATGGCGAACGCGGGCCACCCGCCCGCCGTACTGCTGCACCCGGACGGACGGACCGAGATCCTGCGCGTTCCGCCGGGCCCTCCCATCGGCGTCGGCGACGTCCTGTTCGAGTCCGTGGAGATGCCCGCGCCCACCGGGGCCACACTGCTGCTGTACACCGACGGGCTGGTCGAGACCCGCGCCACGGACGTGGGCACCGGAGTGGAGGCGCTGCGCAGGCGGCTGGAGACCACCGTCGACGGACGCCCCACCCTCTCGCTGGAACTGCTGTGCGACCAGGTGCTGGGCAGCTTGGGTCCGGCCGCGCGGGACGACGACATCGCGCTGCTGGCCGCCCGGTTCGAGGGATTCCCGCCGGACAGCGTCGCGTACTGGTTTCTGGACCCTCGGCCGAGAACCGCGGGACAGGCACGCCGGCTGGCCCGCAGGGCCCTGCACCGCTGGGGCCTGGAGTCCCTGCTGGACCCGACCGAGCTCATGGTCAGCGAAGTCGTCACCAACGCCGTGCGCTTCGCCTCGCGCCCCATCTCGCTGCGGCTGCTGCGCACCGACGTACTGCGCTGCGAGGTGACCGACGACTCGCCCGAGGTGCCCCGGATGCGGCATGCCGCACCGGGCGACGAGGGGGGCCGCGGCCTGTTCCTGGTCAGCCAGCTCGCGCGGCGCTGGGGCGCGACACGGCTGAGCACCGGAAAGGTCGTCTGGTTCGAGCAGCCGATCCCGCGGGACCAGCGGCCGACATCGCGGGACCAGCAGCCGACCCCGCGGGACTAGCGGCTGACATCGCGGGACCAGCAGCCGACCCCGCGGGACCGGCGGCGGACCGGGCGGGACCGGCGGCCCGGACGCGGAGCCGGTCTCACAGATCGCCGGTCGCCGGTGTGTGGTGCACGTAACCACCGATGATCAGCTCGTGTGACACCCGCGTAACGGGCATTTCGTACGGTCGACGGGACGAATCCGGTGACGAGAGGGATCGCCCGTGACCACGACCGCGACGCAGGTGCGCACGGTCTGCTCGTACTGCGGTGTCGGCTGCGGGATGGTGCTCGACATCGGCATGGGGCCCGACGGCCGGCGTACGGTCCTCAAGGCGTCCGGCGACAAGGCGCACCCCGCGAACTTCGGCCGTCTGTGCACCAAGGGCGCCACGACGGCCGAGATGCTCGCCGCCCCGGGCCGGCTGGAGACCGCTCTCGTCCGGGAGCGGCGCGAGGAGGAGCCGGCGCCCACGGGCGTGCACGCGGCGATCAAGGAGACGGCACGACGGCTGCGGTCGGTCGTGGACGAGCACGGCCCGGACGCGGTCGCCTTCTACGTGTCCGGGCAGATGGGGCTGGAGGCGCAGTACCTGGCGAACAAGCTGGCCAAGGGCTTCGTGCGGACCAACCAGATCGAGTCGAACTCGCGGCTGTGCATGGCCGGCGCGGGCACCGGCTACAAACTGTCGCTCGGTGCGGACGGCCCGCCCGGCTCGTACCAGGACTTCGACCACGCGGACGTCTTCCTCGTCATCGGCTCCAACATGGCCGACTGCCATCCCATCCTGTTCCTGCGGATGATGGAACGGGTCAAGAAGGCGGGCGCCAAGGTGATCGTGGTGGACCCGCGACGCACCGCCACCGCGGCCAAGGCCGACCTGTTCCTGCAGCTCAGGCCCGGAACCGACCTGGCGCTCCTGAACGGCCTGTTGCACCTCCTGCACGAGAACGGCCACACCGACGTGGAGTTCGTCGCCGCCCACACCGAGGGCTGGGAGGCGATGCCGCGGTTCCTCGCCGACTACTCGCCGGCCGCGGTCAGCGAGATCACCGGCATCGCCGAGGAGGACCTGCGCACGGCGGCCCGGCTGATCGGCGAGGCCGGGGAGTGGATGAGCTGCTGGACGATGGGCCTGAACCAGTCCACTCACGGCACCTGGAACACCAATGCCCTCATCAACCTCCACCTGGCCACCGGGGCGATCTGCCGTCCGGGCAGCGGTCCGTTCTCGCTGACCGGGCAGCCCAACGCCATGGGCGGCCGGGAGATGGGCTACATGGGGCCCGGTCTGCCCGGACAGCGTTCGGTCCTGGTCGACGAGGAGCGGGCGTTCACCGAGGGGTTGTGGGGGCTGCCGCCGGGTTCGATCCGCGAGGACGGGGCCGGCCGGGGCACGGTGGACATGTTCCGGCGGATGGCGGACGGCCACATCAAGGCCTGCTGGATCATCTGCACGAACCCGGTCGCGTCGGTCGCCAACCGCAAGACCGTCATCGAAGGGCTGGAGGCGGCCGAGTTCGTCGTCACCCAGGACGTCTTCGCCGACACCGAGACCAACGCGTACGCCGACGTGATCCTGCCCGGGGCGCTCTGGACCGAGACCGAGGGCGTGCTGGTCAACAGCGAGCGCAACCTCACGCTCGCCCGGCCCGCGGTGGAGCCGCCCGGCGAGGCGATGGCGGACTGGCGCATCATCGCTGCCGTCGCGCGCGAGATGGGCTACGAGGAGGGCTTCTCGTACGGCAGCGCGGAGGAGGTGTTCGAGGAGATCAGGCGCGCCTGGAACCCGAAGACCGGCTACGACCTGCGGGGTGTGTCCTACGAGAGGCTGCGCTCGACCCCCGTGCAGTGGCCGGCGGCAGCGGCCGACGGGCCGGACCGCAACCCGATCAGGTACCTGGGAGCCGACGGGCGGCCGTCCTTCCCGACCGCGAGCGGCCGCGGTGTCTTCCACGCCCGCCCGCACGTGCCGCCGGCCGAGATGCCCGACGACGACTACCCGTTCGTGCTGAACACGGGGCGCGTGCAGCACCAGTGGCACACCCTCACGAAGACGGGCAGGGTCGCCAAGCTCAACAAGCTGAACCCGGGGCCGTTCGTGGAGCTGCACCCGGACGACGCCCGGGCTCTGGACGTACGCGACGGGGACGCGGTGGAGGTCGCCTCGCGGCGCGGCCGGGCCGTGCTGCCCGCGGTGGTGACGGACCGGGTCCGGCCGGGGAACTGCTTCGCCCCGTTCCACTGGAACGACCTGTTCGGCGAGTACCTCAGCGTCAACGCCGTGACCAACGACGCCGTGGACCCGCTGTCCTTCCAGCCCGAGTTCAAGGTGTGCGCGGTGTCGCTGGCGAAGGTGACCGCACCGGCTGCCGCGCGAGCGGGCGGGCCCGGACCGGGTGCGGAGGTGGCGCCCGTGCCCGGTCCTCCGGCTCCCGGGACGGGTGCGACGGTACCGCCCGTGCCCGTCGGCCCGGCTCTCGTGGCGGCCCCGGTCGCACCGGGCACGGCAGGCGCCGGCCCCGCGGCTGCCGTCCTCGGTCTGTCCCCCGTCCCGCCGCCGCCCGTGCTGAGCGAGACCGAGCGCCGCTATCTCGTCGGCTTCCTCGCCGGTGTCGAAGCGGGCACCTCGGGTGTGCCGGTACTCCCGCCGACGGCGCCGTTCAGTCCCGAGCACGCGCTGTGGGTCAACGGCGTACTGGCCGGGATGTACTCCAGGACGGCCGTGCCCTCCCCGGTCCTCGCCGCGTCCGTGTCCGCGGGACGCGAGGTCGTCGTGCTGTGGGCGTCGCAGACCGGCAACGCGGAGGAGTTCGCGGCGGCCGCCACCGAACGGCTCTCCTCGGCCGGGCACAGCGCCAGCCTCGTCCCCATGGACGACGTCGACCTCTCCACGCTCCCGCCCGCCGCCGGTCTGCTGCTGATCACCAGCACGTTCGGCGATGGGGACGCTCCGGACAACGGCTCCTCGTTCTGGGACCTGCTCGCCTCGTCCGACACCCCGAGCCTGGCGGGACGGCCGTACGCGGTCCTCGCCCTGGGCGACTCCTCCTACGACGACTTCTGCGGATACGGCCGACGGCTGGACCAGCGGCTGGACGAGCTCGGCGCGGTGCGTCTGGCGCCGCGCGCGGACTGCGAGCCCGACTACGAACCCTCCGCGACGGCCTGGCTGGACCAGGTTCTCACCGCTCTGACCGACGAGGCCGCCCCGACGCCGGCCGCCACCCCGGTGGCGCCCCCGAACACCCGGAAACCCGCCCCGGTCACCGCACGTCTCGTCGGCAACCGGCTCCTCAGCGGCCCGGGGTCGGGCAAGGAGGTGCGGCGCTTCACCTTCGACACCCGCGACAGCGCCGTACCGCTGACGTACGAGACGGGTGACGCGCTCGGCGTACGCCCCGTCAACGACCCCGAGCTGGTCGCGGAGTGGCTCGCCGTCACCGGTCTCGCCGCGGACGCCGAGGTGACGGTGCCGGGCGTCGGCGGGACGACGTTCCGTCAAGCCCTGCACGAGCACCTGGACATCACCCGCGTCACCACCGACATGCTGCGTTTCCTCGGCGAACGCGTCCACGATCCGCGCGAGCTGAAGAAGCTGCTGCGCCCCGACAACAAGGACGAGCTGGCCAAGTGGTGCTGGGGCCGGCAGGCCATCGACGTCGTCGCCGACCTGGCCGTGTGCGCCAGTGCCCAGGAATGGGCCGACACGCTCAAGCGGCTGCAACCGCGGCTGTACTCCATCTCGTCCAGCCCGCTCACCGATCCAGCCCTGGTCTCGCTGACGGTCTCCGTGGTCCGCTGGGAGAACCTGCACGGCCGCACCCGTCAGGGCGTGTGCTCACCCTTCCTGGCCGACGCCGCGCCGGACAGCTCCGTGCCGGTCTTCGTCCAGCGGTCCCCGCACTTCCGGCCGCCCGTCGACCCCGCCACGCCGATGGTGATGGTGGGCCCCGGGACCGGGGTCGCACCGTTCATGGGCTTCCTCGACGAGCGTCGCGCGCTCGGGCACCGGGCCCCCAACTGGCTGTTCTTCGGCGAACAGCGCCGCGCCGGCGACCACTACTACGAGGACGAGCTCACCGCTCACCTGGACGCCGGCACCCTCGCCCGGCTCGACACCGCGTTCTCGCGCGATCAGCGCACCAAGGTGTACGTCCAGGACCGCATGCGCGAACACGGGCCCCTGCTGTGGTCCTGGCTCCAGGACGGCGCCCACTTCTACGTCTGCGGCGACGCCTCCCGGATGGCCAAGGACGTCGACCGGGCGCTGCGCGACATCGCCGTCGTGCACGGCGGCCTCGACGACGACGGCGCCGCGGCCTTCGTCAAACAACTCGCCGCCGACAAGCGCTATGTGCGCGACGTGTACTGACACGTCGGTGACGTGCGTGTGCGGGGCACAGCCGGCCGGAGATGCCGGTCCCAGTATGTGGGACCGGCTCGACTCACCGCCGAAGACGCATAGGCTCTGAGCGGCCTCCGGGGCGGCCGGAATTCCAGGGACGGGAACAGAGGGCAACTTCCATGGTGACAGCGCGCCGGTTTCCGCTCGGCTCCGCGACCACGCTCACGGAGCTGGAGGACGATCCCCACCCCCGGCTGACCCTGCTGCGCGCCCACGAACCGGTGTCCTGGGTCCCCGTGCTGGGAGGCTGGCTCGTGACCCGGCGTGATCTCGCACTGCGCGTGATGCGTGACGCGGCGACCTTCACGGTGGACGACCCCCGCTTCTCCACGGCCCAGGTGGTCGGTCCGAGCATGCTCTCCCTGGAGGGCGCCGAGCACAAGCGGCACCGTGCCCCCTTCACCGACCCGTTCCGCACGCACGACGTGCACGCCCGGTTCACCGGGTTCGTGGAACAGGAAGCCGCCCGGCTCGTCGAAGGCATCCGGCCACATGGCAGCGCCGAACTGCGCCGGGCGGTGGCCGGGCCCCTGGCCGTCGCCGTCGTCGCCGAGTCGCTGGGCCTGGTCGACGCGGACGCCGAGGCGGTGCTGTCCTGGTACGACGCCATCGTGGGCGCGGTCTCCGACATCACCGCCGGGCTGCCCGCGAACCCCGACGGGGCGGCGGCGTTCGACCAGTTGCGAGGAAGCGTCGAGGCGACGGTCGCGGCAGGAACCGATGCGTCAGTGCTGGTCGCGGCGGCCGAAAGCGAACGCCTGAAACTGCCGGAGGTGGTCGCCAACGCCGCCGTGCTGATGTTCGGTGGTATCGAAACCACCGAAGGCATGATCGCCAACGCCGTACTGCACCTGTTGGCACACCCCGATCAACTCGCCCTCGTGCACGCCGATCCGGGCCTGGTCGACGCGGCGATCGAGGAGTCGCTCCGCCTGGAACCGGCCGCTGCCGTCGTGGACCGCTACGCCACGACCGACGTGACGATCGGCGGCGCCGACGTGCGGCGCGGTGATCTCGTGGTCGTGTCGCTCGCCGGCGCGAACCGCGACCCCGAGGTCTTCGAGGACCCCGACAGCTTCGACCTGCGACGGAGCAACTCCCGCCTCCAGCTGGCCTTCGCGCACGGCCCGCACTTCTGTCTGGGCGCCCACCTCGCCCGACTGGAGACCCGCGTCTGCCTCCTCGCACTTCTCGACCGCCTCCCCGGCCTGCGCCTCGACCCGGCCTCGCCCACCACACCCAGGGGCCTGGTCTTCCGGAAGCCGCCGGCCCTGCGCGTCCGCTGGGACGTGCCCGCACAACGCTGACTCGACGCCGGGTCACTCCTGACTTGTCATCGGGCCGCCGCCGGAGCGGGCAGCCGTGTGCGGCAACGCCGAACGGTGAGCGGCTGTCGCGGTTCCTTCGGTCATGGAACGTAAATGCGTCGACAACGCCCCACCACGCACGGCACAGTGGCCGCCCGTGACGAGCAGTGAGCCATGGACCCGTGCGACCGCCGACCGCTACGACGCCGAGGAGGCCGAGCTGTCCTCGGCCGCTGTTCTCGGACCGACCCTCGCCTTCCTCGCCGAACTCGCCGGTGACGGCCGGGCACTGGAGTTCGCCATCGGAACCGGACGCGTGGGCGTCCCGCTGCGGGAACGCGGCGTACCCGTGGTGGGCATCGAACTGTCCGAGCCCATGGCGGCGGTGCTGCGGCGCAAGATCGACGAGCGCACGCTTCCGGTCGCCATCGGGGACATGGCCACGACCGTCGTCCCCGGCGAGTTCACCCTGGTCTATCTCGTCTACAACACCATCACGAACCTGCTCACGCAGGACGAGCAGGTCGAGTGCTTCCGCAACGCCGCGCGTCACCTGTCGCCCGGCGGCCGGTTCGTCATCGAACTGGGCGTACCGCCGCTGCGGTTCCTGCCCCCCGGGCAGGTCGCGGTGCCGTTCGACGTCTCAGAGCGGCACCTCGGCTTCGACACCTTCGACCTGGTCGAGCAGATCCTCGTCTCGCACCACTTCACCCGCGACGGCGACGACGGCCGCTACCGCCGCGACAACTCCCGGCACCGGTACGCATGGCCGGCCGAACTCGACCTGATGGCACGGATCGCGGGACTCGAGCTGGAACGACGCGTCGCGGACTGGGACGGGACGCGGTTCGACCAGGAGTCCGCGAAGCACATCTCCGTATGGCGCAAGCCGACTCGTCCCGAGTGAGGGCGTGGCTGCTCCCTGAGACCGCGGGTCGAACCCAGGCGTACGCGGTGCCGCAACTCGACGCGCTCGCGGAGAAGGCGGAGCGCACGACCGGGAGCGGCGACCGGTCAGCCGCGTGAGCCACGACGGACCCGGGCGGCCTTGCGGGCCTCGGCGATCCGGCGGGCCTCGGCGGACCGGCGGGACTCGCCACCGCCGCCCTCCCGTCCCGGGCGCGTGCCCAGTCCCCGGAAGGGGGCACCGCCGCGCTTCGGGCGCTCGACCGGTGCGCTGCCGCCGACGGGGACACCGGAGGGAGCCTGGGCGCCGGTGATGCGGCTCAGCTCGGCCTCGCCGGAGCGGACCTGCGTGATCCGGGCCCTGATGCCTGCGTCGGACAGGAGACGGGCCATGTCCCGGCGTTGGTTGGGGAGGACCAGCGTGACGACACTGCCGAACTCTCCGGCGCGGGCGGTGCGGCCGCCACGGTGCAGGTAGTCCTTGTGGTCGCTGGGCGGATCGACGTTGACGACGAGATCGAGGTCGTCGACGTGAATGCCCCGGGCCGCCACGTTGGTGGCCACCAGCGTCGTGACATCACCTGTCTTGAACTGGGCCAGGGTGTGGGTGCGCTGAGGCTGCGACTTGCCGCCGTGCAGCGCAGCGGCCTTCACGCCGCTGCTCAGCAGGTGCCTGGTGAACTGGTCGACCGCATGCTTGGTGTCCAGGAACATGAGCACACGCCCGTCGCGGGCGGCGATCTCGGTGGCGGTGGCGTACTTGTCGGCACCGTGCACCTGCAGTACGTGATGCTCCATCGTGGTGACCGCGCCCGCCGACGGGTCGACCGAATGAACCACCGGGTCATGGAGGTAGCGGCGGACCAGAAGGTCGACGTCGCGGTCCAGCGTGGCCGAGAACAGCATGCGCTGGCCGTCGGGACGTACCTGGTCGAGCAGTTCGGTGACCTGCGGCATGAAGCCCATGTCCGCCATCTGGTCGGCCTCGTCCAGGACGGTGATCTTCACTCGGTCCAGACGGCAGTCCTTGCGTTCCACGAGGTCCGTGAGGCGGCCGGGCGTCGCGACGACCACCTCGGCCCCCTCACGCAGTGCGCCGGCCTGCCGGCCGATCGACATGCCGCCGACCACCGTGGCCAGCCGCACCTTCAGCGGCCGGGCGTACGGGGTGAGCGCGTCGGTGACCTGCTGGGCCAGCTCGCGTGTGGGGACGAGGATCAGGGACAGCGGCTTCCGCGGCTCAGCACGCTGCCCGGCCGTGCGCGCGAGGAGCGCCAGGCCGAAGGCGAGCGTCTTGCCCGATCCGGTGCGCCCGCGGCCCAGGACGTCGCGGCCCGCGAGGGAGTCCGGCAAGGTGGCGGCCTGGATCGGGAACGGCTCGTTCAGGCCGCGACCGGTGAGCGTCTCCAGCAACGCGACGGGCATGTCCAGTTCACCGAAGGTCGCAACGGCGGGGAGCGCTGGAGTGACGGTGACCGGCAGCGCCAACTCCCCCTCCGGTGGGGCGGAACGGCGCTCGGTGTCGCCCGGACCGGCATCGGGGCGGCCCTGCCCCCGTGGCTCAGGACGGTCGTTCGTGCGGGCTGAACGGCTCATGGAGAACCTTCCTCAACAGGGCACGCATCGAGGAATTCCCGACAAGAATGAGCCGGACAAATTGCAAGAACGAGCCGAATATGAATATCGAATAATTCCAGCGGAATGCGGAAAGCAGTGAGCTGGGGCCCCGCCACAAGGCGGGGCCCCAGTCATCTCGTCCGCTCGGACGTCAGGCGGGAGTGATGTTCTCCGCCTGCGGGCCCTTCTGGCCCTGCGTGATGTCGAAGTTCACCCGCTGGCCTTCCTGGAGCTCACGGAAGCCCTGGGCGGCGATGTTCGAGTAGTGGGCGAACACGTCCGGACCGCCACCGTCCTGCTCGATGAAGCCGAAACCCTTTTCCGAGTTGAACCACTTGACGGTGCCAGTAGCCATGTCACATCTCCTTGGGGGCAGTACCCGGGGACCCACGGCGTGCGAACCCCTTCGTTGTCACAATGCGCCCCGTCCGGACAAACACCGGAGATACAAGAAATGCCCGACGCTATACAGGCACCAAGACACTTGAAGTTTCGGGAACCACAACTGCAACTGTCGTCAAGTTTAGCACGGTTCACACATCCGCCCCATTTTCGCCCATGCCGCACGACAGCGGCCCGGCGGGAGCACAGCAGCGGGTCGGCCGACGTGAACTCGACCGAATGAGGAAGGTTAATTTCCGAATGATACAAAGTGCGATCGAGGAAAACTCGCCTCTTCAGTGAGGACCACCTGGACTCCACGATCGACGAGGACGAGCCGGCTCGCCCGGACGGCCGTTCGGCCCGCGGTCGTCGCACCGCGCCGTCTCAACCCAGGAACGACAGGCGGACGTTCCGGTTCGGATTGTCCTTGTTCGTATCCACCAGGCACACCGACTGCCAGGTCCCCAGCTCCAGCCTGCCGCCCAGGACCGGCAGCGTCGCGTGGGGCGGGACGATCGCCGGGAGGACGTGGTCACGGCCGTGGCCGGGGCTGCCGTGACGGTGCTGCCAGCGGTCGTCCGCGGGAAGCAGGGAGTGCAGGGCGGCGAGGAGGTCGTCGTCGCTGCCGGCACCGGTCTCGATGATCGCGATGCCGGCGGTGGCGTGCGGCACGAAGAGGTTCAGGAGGCCGTCGCGACCCGGCGCGACCTCGCGCAGGAACGCCTCGCAGGCGTGAGTGAGGTCGACGACCGTCTCGGACGAACCGGTGGCGACGTTCAGGACGCGGGTGCTGAAGGCATCGGACATGGTTCAATCCTCGCCCATGATCCGGATTCCGTGCCCGAGCCGGATTCCTTGCCCGAGCCGGGTTCGGTGCGCGGTCGCCCGGCCGTGCGGCGCGTGACGCGGAGCTCGGGACGCGGGACTCGGGACACGGGACACGGGACTCGGGGCTCGGCACTGGTCCGCGCGATGCCCGCCGATCGCTGATCGCCCGCTTCCGGCAGACCCTTCGGGAAGATCCACGACCCCGGCCGAGTTGGTGGAAGCGTGAACGATTCCGGGATGAGTGTGCGTGAGGTCGCCGTGGTGGTGATCGGCGCCGGGCAGGCGGGCCTGTCCAGCGCCTTTCATCTGCGGCGCACAGGCTTCGAACCCGAGCGGGACTTCGTGGTCCTCGACCACGCCCCCCGTCCGGGCGGCGCCTGGCAGTTCCGCTGGCCGTCGCTGACGTACGGCAAGGTGCACGGCATGCACTCGCTGCCCGGCATGGAGCTGACGGACGCGGACCCCGCACGCCCGTCCTCCGAGGTCATCGCGGAGTATTTCGACAGCTACGAGCGGACCTTCGACCTGCGGGTGCGGCGGCCGGTCGACGTCAAGGCCGTCCGGGAGGGCTCCGACGGGCGGCTGCTCGTCGAGACCGACGACGGGGCGTGGTCGACCCGGGCGCTGATCAACGCGACGGGCACCTGGGACCGGCCGTTCTGGCCGCGCTACCAGGGCCAGGAGACCTTCCGTGGGCGCCAGCTGCACACGGCGCAGTACCCCGGCCCGGAGGCTTTCGCCGGCAAGCGCGTGATCGTGGTGGGCGGGGGCGCGTCCGGCACGCAGCACTTGATGGAGATCGCCCCGTATGCTGCCGCCACCACCTGGGTGACGCGACGGCCGCCGGTGTTCCGCGAAGGCCCCTTCACGGAGGAGTACGGCCGGGCCGCCGTCGCGCTGGTGGAGGAACGGGTCCGCCGGGGGCTGCCGCCGCGGAGCGTCGTCTCGGTGACGGGACTGCCCCTGAACGCGGCGATCCGGACGGCGCTGGCCGACGGCGTGCTGGACCGGCAGCCGATGTTCGACCGAATCACCCCCGACGGTGTTGCCTGGGACGACGGCCGTCGCGTCGACGCCGACGTCATCCTGTGGGCGACGGGCTTCCGGGCCGCCATCGACCATCTGGCGCCGCTGCGGCTGCGCGAGCCGGGCGGCGGCATCCGCGTCGAGGGGACCCGCGTCGTCGCCGACCCGCGGATCCATCTCGTCGGATACGGGCCCTCGGCGAGCACCATCGGCGCCAACCGTGCCGGGCGCGCCGCGGTACGGGACATCAGGCGGCTGCTGGCGGAGGAGCCGGTCGCCGCCTGACACCCCGCCGGGCGGCTCACTCGGTGGGCGTGATCGCGGGTGCGTCGGAGGAGCCGCCCGTGGAGGCTCCTTCGGAGACATCCGAGGAGTCGCCCGTGGAGGCACCCTCGGAGAGGCCCGAGGAGTCGCCCGCAGAGGCACCCTCGGAGAGGCCCGAGGAGTCGCCCGTGGAGGCACCCTCGGAGAGATCAGAGGAGTCGCCCGAGGAGGCGCCAGTAGTGGCATCCGAGGAGTCGCCCGTAGAGGCACCCTCGGAGTCACCCCCCGTAGAGGTATCCGAGGAGGTGCTCGTGGAGGCGCCGGGGGATGCGCCCGCCGAGGCGGCCGGCGACGCGGGGTCTCCGGAGGACGCCGAGGGCGCGGCGGGGGACGCGGGGACCGCGCTCCTGCGATAGGCGTTGAACTCGGCGACGTTCTTCAGGTGTTCCTCGTAGTCCGCCGTGAAGCGTGTGTCGCCCGGCTTGACCGTCACGAAGTACAGCCAGTCGCCCGCGGGCGGACTGACGGTGGCGTGCATCGCCTCCTCGCCCGGGTTGGCGATCGGCGTGGGCGGCAGCCCCATGCGCTGGTAGGAGTTGTAGGGACTGTCGACCGCGGTGTCGTTCTGCGTGGTGTTCAGGGTGGACCGGTTCAGCCCGTAGTTGATCGTCGAGTCCATCTGCAGCGGCATGCCGCGCTCCAGGCGGTTGAAGACGACCCTGGCCACCTTGCCCATGTCCGCCTTGGTCGCCGCCTCGGCCTGGACGATGCTCGCGATGGTGATGGCCTGGTAGAGGTTCATGGCGTTGCGCTGCGCCCCGGCGGCGATCGGCGCCTTGTTGAACTTCTGGTTCGCCGTGTCGACCATGTACTTCAGCAGCGACTCCGGGGTCGCCTTGTCGCCGATCGGGTACGTCGCCGGGAACAGGTACCCCTCGGGGTTGCCCTCGGCGTCGTTCGGCAGCTTGAGCTTGGCCTTCCCGATGGCCTTCTTCGTGGTGCCGGAGGGCACCTTGAGCGCCTTGTCGACGGCCTCGTAGACCTGGCCGGCACGCCAGCCCTCCGGGATGACGAGGGTCCTCGGCTTCTCGTGACCGCCTGCCCCCAGAGTCAGCAGCGGCACCGCCACGGCGGTGGCCGCCACGACGGTTCCCGTCGCGATGAGGGCGGCCCGGCCCCGGCGCGTCAGTCGGATCGTGCTCCGTGGCGGAGTGTTCGTCTCCATGCGGGCACGGTAACCCGCAGATCACCGCAAACCCGGCATATCGTCATTTTGTCGGCTCCCGTCAGGTTGTCGGCTCCAGTTGGGCGTCCCTTCGGACGAGGGCGGCGTACCGGCCGTCCAGGCCGAGGAGTTCCTCGTGGGTGCCGCGCTCCACCGTGCGCCCGGCGTCGAGGACCACGATCTGGTCCGCGCCCCGGACGGTCGACAGCCGGTGCGCGATGGTGAGCGTGGTGCGGTTCGCCGACAGGGCGTCGATGGCCTCCTGGACGGCGTGCTCGGTGCGGGTGTCCAGGGCGCTCGTCGCCTCGTCGAGGATGAGCACGGGCGGGTCGCGCAGGATGGTGCGGGCGATGGCCAGACGCTGCTTCTCCCCACCGGAGAACCGGTGGCCGCGCTCGCCGACGATCGTGTCGTACCCGTCGGGGAGGGACGCGATGTGCTCGTGTATCTGGGCCGCGCGCGCCGCCGCGTACAGCTCCTCGTCGGTCGCGTCCGGCTTGGCGAAGCGCAGGTTCTCGGCGACCGAGGCGTGGAAGAGATAGGTCTCCTGTGAGACGACACCGACCGCGCGCGCGAGCGTGTCGAAGTCCAGGTCGCGCACGTCGACGCCGTCGAGGGTCACGCGTCCGCCCGACACGTCGTACAGCCGGGGCACCAGGTGGCTCAGCGTGGACTTGCCCGAGCCGGTCGGGCCGACGACGGCGAGGCTCCCGCCGGCGGGGACGGTGATGTCGATGCTGTCGAGGATCGGTCCGCTCTTGCCGTCGTAGCGGAACACGACGTCCTCGAAGCGGATCTCGCCCTTGACCTGGTCGAGGTGGACCGGGCGCTCGGGTTCGGTGATGTCGATCGGCAGATCGAGGTACTCGAAGATCCGCTGGAAGAGGGCGAGCGAGGTCTGGATCTGCACGCCGGTGGAGAGCAGGCTCACCGTCGGCCGGAACAGGCCCTGCTGCAGCGAGACGAAGGCGACGAGCGTGCCGATCGATATGGACGGGCCGCCCATCTGGAGGGCGATGCCCGCCGTCCAGTAGATGACGGCCGGCATGGCGGCCATCACGATGCCGATGACGGACATGCGCCAGCGCCCCGCCATGTTCGACCGCACTTCGAGGTCGACCAGGCGCTCGGACTCGTCCGCGAAGGAACGGGTGAGCGAGTCGGCGCGGCCCATGGTGCGGCCCAGCAGGATGCCACTGACCGAGAGCGACTCGGTGACGGTGGCGGCCATCACGGCCATCTGCTTCTGGCGCTGCGTGGTGATCTTCTTGCGTTCGTTGCCGACGCGTCGGCTGATCCAGACGAACACCGGCAGCAGGAGCAGCGAGACGACGGTCAGGCGCCAGTCCAGTGCGACCATCGCGACGATGGTCGCGACCACGCTCGTGAGGTTGGAGACGAGCGACGTGGCGGTGGAGGTGACGGTCGCCTGCATGCCGCCGATGTCATTGGCGATGCGCGACTGGACCTCGCCCGTGCGGGTCCGCGTGAAGAAGGCGAGCGACATGCGCTGGAGCCGGCCGTACACGGCGGTGCGCAGGTCATGCATGACGCGCTGGCCGACCGTCGTGGAGATGAGGGTCTGGAGCACGCCGAAGACGCTGGTCAGGACCGCGCTGAGGATCATGCCGAGCGCGAGCAGGCTGAGCAGGCCGGTGCGGCCCTCGGGGATCGCGACGTCGAGGATCTCCTTCAGCAGGAACGGCGTCGCGACGGAGACGAGTGACGCCGCACCGACGAGCAGGCCGACGATCAGGAGCCGGCCTCGGTAGGGCCGGAAGAGTCTCAGGATGCGGCGCACCTGCCGCGGCTGTTCCGGGTCGGCAGGTGCGGGGGTCCAGGTGGGTTGCTCGGGATGCATGGGCTCCTACGGGAGGTGAGAGGTCGATGACGAACGGAGCGTAGCTCATTGTTACCTATACTCACAATGAACGGCATCCTGATATTGTTCCCTCATGACCACCCCCGATGCCGACGGCCTGCTCGCCGAGCAGTTGCTGCGGCTGACGCGCCGCGTGCACCGCATCCAGAAGCGCCATCTGGAGCAGCGGGAGCTGGGCATCACCCCGGCCCAGTCCAGGCTGCTGCGCACCCTCGCCCACTACAGCGGGCCACCCCGCATGGCCGATCTGGCCGAGCGCCTGGAGGTGGTGCCGCGCGCGGTCACCACCTTGGTCGACGGTCTGGAGGCGAGCGGCAAGGTGCGCCGCGTGCCCGACCCCACCAACCGCCGCGTGATCCGCATCGAGGTCACCGACGAGGGACGCAAGGCGCTGCGGGAACTGCGCGCCGCGCGGCGTTCGGCCGCGGAGGAGATCCTTGCTCCGTTGACGGACGAACAGCGCGATGTGCTCGGCGGCCTGCTGAACACCCTGGTGGACGGCGTGCCGCACACGGAGCACCGCTGCTGAACCAGCTCGTGAGGAGTGGTGCGCGATGCCCCTGCTGGAGCCCCGGCACGACACGCTGCGCCCCGTCGCGCGCCCCGAGACGCCCGCGCCCGACCGGGTCCCGGAGGACCGCGCCGGGGGCACGCCCGAGCCGCTCCGGGGCGAACTGACCGCGCTGCTCGGCGCCGAGAAGGTGCTCACCGGGATCTCCGACCTCGTGCGTTACGCCTCCGACGCCAGCCCCTACCGCTTCGTGCCCCGGGTCGTCGTGATCGCCGAGGACATCGACGACGTCTCCACCGTGCTGTCGTACGCGCACGGCAAGAACCGCGAGGTGGTGTTCCGCGCGGCCGGGACGTCGCTCAACGGGCAGGCGCAGGGCGAGGACATCCTCGTCGACGTCCGCAGGCACTGGACGGGAGTGGAGGTCCTCGACGGCGGAGCCCGGGCCCGCATCGCGCCCGGCACGACCGTCGCCCGCGCCAACGCCGCGCTCGCCCGTCACGGACGTGTGCTGGGCCCCGACCCGGCGAGCGCGATCGCCTGCACCGTCGGCGGGGTCGTCGCGAACAACGCCTCCGGCATGACGGCCGGCACCACCCGCAACGCGTACCGCACCCTCGCCTCGCTCACCTTCGTGCTGCCGAGCGGCACGATCGTCGACACGGCCGATCCGCGGGCCGACGACCTGCTGGCGCACGCCGAACCCGCGCTGTGCGCCGGTCTGCTGGAGCTCAAGGAGGAGATCGGGTCCGACCCCGCACTGGTCGCCCGCATCCGCGCCAAGTACACGATCAAGAACACCAACGGCTACCGCCTCGACGCGTTCCTGGACGGCGAGACCCCCGTCGAGATCCTGCGGGGCCTGATGGTCGGTTCCGAAGGAACCCTGGGTTTCATCTCCGAGACCGTCTTCGACACACTGCCCCTGGACCGGCGGGTCACCGCCGGGCTGTTCTTCTTCCCCTCGCTCCCGGAGGCTGCGGCCGCCGTGCCGCTGTTCACCCGGGCCGGCGCGTCGGCCGTCGAGCTGATGGACGGCAACACCCTGCGCGCCTCCGTGAGCGTCGCGGGCGTGCCCGCCGACTGGGCCGAACTGCCCGGCCCGACCACGGCCCTTCTCGTGGAGTTCCGCACCCCGGACGAGTCCCGGCAGGAGGCCTGCGAAGAAGCCGCCCGCAAGGTCCTGGAAGGGCTCTCCCTGGTCTCCCCCGTCGCCTCGGTGACGAACGTCCTCACCCGCGACGCGGAGGCCATCGCGGGCCACTGGAAGGCCCGCAAGGCGTTCGTCACGGCCGTCGGGGGCGCCCGCCCGTCCGGATCCACCCTGATCACCGAGGACTTCGCGGTCCCCCCGGAGCGGCTGGCCGAGGCCTGCGAGGCGCTGCTCGAACTGCAGACCCGGCACGGCTTCGACGCGGCGGTGGCCGGTCACGCCGCGCACGGCAACCTGCACTTCCTGCTCGCCTTCGACGCGTCGCACCCGGCGGACGTCCGGCGCTACGAGGCCTTCATGGACGACTTCTGCCGGCTGACCGTCGAGCGTTTCGACGGCTCCCTCAAGGCGGAGCACGCCACCGGCCGGAACATCGCGCCGTTCCTGGAACTCGAATGGGGGCCTCGGGCGACGGAGTTGATGTGGCGCATCAAGCGGGTCGTCGATCCGGACGGGGTGCTGGCCCCGCGCATCATGCTCGACCGTGATCCGCGCGCCCATCTGCGCGGCCTGAAGACCATCCCCCGGGTCGAGCCGGTCGCCGACCCGTGCATCGAGTGCGGCTTCTGCGAACCGACCTGCCCCAGCCAGGATCTGACCACCACACCGCGTCAACGGATCGTGCTGCGCCGCGAGATGATGCGCCAGCCCGAGGGCTCCCCCGTCGAGGACGGCCTTCTGGAGGCCTACGGCCACGACGCGGTGGACACCTGCGCGGGCGACTCGACGTGCAGACTCGCCTGCCCCGTCGGCATCGACACGGGCGCGATGATGCGTGACTTCCGGCACGCGCGGCACTCCCCGCGCGAGGAGCGGGCGGCGGCCCTGGCCGCACGCCACTTCCGGTCGGTCGAGGCGGCGGCACGGATGGCCGTGGCCGTCGCGGACCGGATCGGCGACAAGTGGGTGACCGGGGCGACACGCGCCGCGCGCAGGGCCGTACGACCGGATCTCGTGCCCGAGTGGCTGCCGGGAATGCCGGGAGCGGCCCCCGCGAACCTGCCGCCCACCGCGCGCGTGGGGGCCGCCGCCGTCTACTACCCGGCGTGCGTCAACCGCATCTTCGCCGGACCGGGAGACCTCTCCCTGGCCGAGGCCGTCGTCGCCGTCTCCGCGCGCGCCGGAATGCCCGTGTGGATTCCGGACGATGTGGCCGGGACCTGCTGCGCGACCATCTGGCACTCCAAGGGGTACGACTCGGGCAACAGGGTCATGGCCAACCGGATCGTCGAGGCGGCCTGGGGCTGGACCGCGGGCGGCGCACTGCCGCTCGTCGTGGACGCCTCCTCCTGCACGCTCGGCATCGCCCACGAGCTCGTGCCGTGTCTGACCCCCGAGAACCGCGCCCTGCACGCCGAACTCACCGTCGTCGACTCGCTGGTCTGGGCGGCGCGCGATCTCCTCCCCCACCTCACCGTGCGCCGCACCGTCGGCTCGGCCGTGCTCCATCCCACCTGCTCCATGCGGCACTTGGGGGACGAGGAGCAGCTGCGGACCGTCGCGGAGGCCTGCGCCGACGAGGTGGTCGTCCCCGCCGACGCCGGCTGCTGCGCCTTCGCGGGCGACCGCGGCATGCTCCACAAGGAGCTCACCGAATCGGCCACCCGCAAGGAGGCCGAGTTCGTGCGCTCGCGTCCCTTCGACGCGCACCTCTCGGCGAACCGCATGTGCGAGGTGGGGATGGATCACGCGACGGGCCGCGGCTACTACTCCGTACTGCTGGAGTTGGAGCGTGCGACCCGGCCGACGGCCGACGACGCCTGACCGACACTGTGCTTCCACCGGACACGGGGCGCGCGCGTCGGCGCCCCGGGGCCCGCTGATCAACGGGTCCCGGGGAACGGCGGATCCGAGGGAGAACCCACGGAGCGGCGGGCCCCACGTGTTGGCGGATCCCAGGTTGGGCGGGCCCCACGGAACGGCGGTGCCGGAGCGACCCCCGAGGATCAGCAGCGTCTGCGGTCCTGCGTGAGCACGCCCTGCACCGTGACCAGGTCGCGGTCGTAGCACCCGGCCGAGCCCAGCAGTCGGTAGCGCTCGCGTGTCGTGCCGACCGCATGACGCTGATCGCGCGGCACGTTCGCCGTGTACGTCGCGTCGCCCGTGTACGTGTCGTCGAGCCGGGACCACGCAGTGCGCTCTCCCGCCCGTGTCTCACCGACGGCCGCCCGGTCGCCGAGCGTCAGGACCGTCCGCAGCCGTTCGTCCGCGCCGAGCGTCGTCGTGCCGTCCATCGTGTACGTGCGCCGGGTGTGCGTGGCCCTCGCCGGCCCGCGCCCGTCCACGGTGACCGTCTCGTCGTCGGTCCACGTCGCTTCCAGCGCGTCGGTGTTCTCGCCGTCCGTCCAGCGGTGCACGGAGGTGTTCGCGAGCGAGCGGGTGACGGTGGTGCGCACCCGGCCGTGCGAGGTGTCCAGGTACCCGGAGACGGTCAGCCGGTGGCTTCCCCGGGTGTCGAGCCGGTGCTCCGCCCCCGGCGTGTACGTCGAGGAGTCGGCGAGGCCGTCGTCCGAGGTCTGAGCCAGCGCCCCGCTCACCCGCTCTCGTCCGGCGTCCTGCCAGACGAGGACGTTGACCGGCGTGCTCCAGCCGCTCTGTCCCTCGGGGACGCCGACGACGGACACGTCCACCCGGTGTGCCCGCCCGTCGTTCAGGAGCCCCGCGAAGGGGGTCAGGTCGTACTCGACGGGCTTGACGTCGAAGGCGCGCGGGCCCGGAATCACGTACCAGAGGAACGGGTTGGACCAGCCGCCGGTCCACACGGTCGGGAACGGCTCGGCGATGCCCGCGAGCCGGCCGTCGACCCTGATCTGCACCTCGCGGTAGGGGCCGGCGTCCGCACGGCAGGAGTACGGCGCGGGGTCCGGCACGGTGAGGTACCAGTACTCCTCGCAACCGCCGCCGGACCCGGTCGCATAGACCTCGGCGACGACGCGCTCGCTGTTGCGCGGTGTGGTCAGCGTGCCGTCCCGGAGGGTCAGCACGCGGTCGGGTGCGGCTGCCGGCCTGCCCCCGTAGAACGTCAGCGTGACCTTGACGTCGATGACGCCCGTGTACGTGTCGTCGACGACGTTCCCGATGAGCATCTCGACGTCCTGGCTGCGCCGAAGGGTGTCGCTGTAGCGCGTGACGTCCTTCTCGACGGACCACGCGATGCCGTCGGGCGACGGTTCGGGCGTCGACGTGCGAAGGATCTCCACCCCGCCGACGTGCACGTAGCCGAGCCGGTCGAACTGCCGCCCCTTGACCTTGCCGTCGAGCCGCAGCACGACCTTGCTCCAGCGGTCTCCGCACCCGATCGGCGGCGCGTACGTGCCGCGATACGGCGTGAAGTCGCGGAACTGCGCCTCGGCCAGCGTCACTTCACAGGACCGCCCGGCGGGCCTGCCGACCGGCGGGGCCGCCGTCAGGGGGTCGTGCCAGTCCGTCCCGAACTCGGCCGGTGGTTCCGGTGACGAGGCGGCCGACACCGGTTCCGCCCCGAACAGCGTGCTCGCCACGAGGATCACTCCCGCGAGCATGGACATGACCATCCGTCTTCTCATGTGCGGTGTTCTACGGGGCAGTCGGGCCACCCGCAATGGGGCCCGCGCAGCGCGCGCACCGGCGAACGCACCCCCCTCCGCGTGGGGCTGCTCGCCCCACCAGGACGACTAGGCGTTCAAGTCGGCCTCGTCCCCCATCACCACGACAGGATGCCGATGCGGATCGAGCGTGCGCAGCAAGTACTCCATGGCCGGCCGGGACACGCTCACGCACGCCGACGTACCGCTGCCGTGGTCCATGTGCAGCCAGATGCCGCCCCCCTTGGACTGGCCCTCGGGGCGGGTCGGGTCGTTCGGCGCGGTGCCCTTGAGGCGGTTGTAGTCGATGGCGATGACGTAGTCGAAGTCGTGCCAGTGAGACTTCGCCCAGTAGCGCGGCGCGGCGAACGACGGGGACCGGGTGTACGGCAGCCGGGCGCCGGGGTCGGCGAGGACACCCCCCGCGTCGCTGAGCGTGAACACACCGACGGGGCTGCGGTTGTCGCCCTCGTGGTGGTCGACGGTCCAGCCCTTCTTGCCGTTGTGCGCGGGCCAACTGCGGGTCTTCTCCCACGTCGAGCCCGACTTCGTGTACAGCGTGACCGTGGAGTCCGCGGAGTCCACGCCGTCGCCGTGGACCGCCACGACCTGACGCGCGTCAGACGGGATGCGGTCCCTCATCGCGTCACCGATGCCGGGGATGCGTTTCAGGTCCGCGCTGTGGCTCGGGGCGTCCGACCTGGCGGGCCCGCCGTCACCCTCGGCCCGGCGACCGGAGTCCGAGCCGCCGCACGCCGACAGGGAGGCGGCGAGCACCCCACAGGCCACCGCGACGACTCCCGCGCTCCTGACTCCGACCGATCGCATGCCGACCATGGTGACACCCCGACAAGACGCTGAACGCAGCCGGTCACGGTAACGCCCCTTCCCTCACCTTCCGCCCCTCTTGGGGCGGTTTCGCACGAGCTTCTCCGGCACGGTGCTCGACGCCGCCGGACCTGCCGCGCGTCACGGGCCGCGGCCCGAATCCGTGCCGCGGGGCGATAAATCGTTTGCTTCCGACCACGCTGCGACGCGAACCTTTCACGGTTTGTTGCCGGCCTTCAGGGCCGGCCGGCTGCCGAGAGCGCGGCTCCCTCCACCCCTGACACGAGCCACTGGGACGTCATGCAGATTCAAGACCTTCCGTATCCCGACCCGGGTGTGCCGGACGCACGCTCAGGTCCCCGATTCCTGTGGTGGCTCGGCCGGAATCAGCTCGGCGGGCAGTTCAAGGCCCTCGCCTGGGGTCTGCTGCACTTCGTGGCCGTCTCCGGGTTGCCGTTCTGCGTCGGCCTCGCCGTCCAGGCCGTCGTGGACTCCTCCGGCGCCCGGCTCGCCCTGGCGGGCGGGCTGATCGCGCTGTGCGGCGTGGGTATCGCGCTGGGCGACACCATGCTGCACCGCGCCGCCGTCACCAACTGGATCACCGCGGCCGCGCGCGTCCAGCAGCTGCTCGCCCGCAGAACCGCCGAGCTCGGCTCCGCGCTGACCCGGCGCGTCGCGGCCGGCGAGGTCGTCGCCGTCTCCACCGGCGACGTCGAGAAGATCGGCTGGTTCGTGGAGGCAGTGTCGCGCTTCGCGGCGGCGGCCCTCACCGTGGTGCTGGTCTGTGTCGGCCTGGTCGTCTACCAGCCCTCGCTCGGCGTCATCGTCGCTGTGGGCGTGCCCGTCCTCGCGCTCGCCGTGCTGCCACTGCTGCCCCGCGCGACACGGCGTGCCGACTTCCAGCGGGAGAAGGCCGGACGCGCCACCGAACTGGCCTCGGACACCGTCGCCGGTCTGCGGGTGCTGCGGGGCATCGGCGGCGAGGAACTCTTCCTCGACCGCTACCGCAGCGCCTCCCAGGAGGTCCGCCGGGCCGCCGTGCGCAGCGCCCGCATGTGGTCGCTGATCTCGGCGATCCAGGTGCTGCTCCCCGGTCTGCTGATGATCGCGGTCGTCTGGCGCGGCGTGGGGCTGGCCCGCGACGGCAGCATCACCGTGGGCGAACTGGTCACCGTGTACAGCGCGGTCATGCTGCTGACCTACCCGCTCAGACACTTCGAAGAGATCGCGATGGCCTACTCCTTCTCCAGGCCGTCCGCCCGACGCGCCGCCCGCGTGCTGTCCCTCCAGCGCGCCGTGGACAGCGGCGGGACGCGGACGGAGCGGACACCGGGCGGGGATCTGTACGATCCCGCGACCGGGCTGCTCGCGCCCGCGGGACGCCTCACCGCCGTGGTGTGCGGAGACCCGGACGCGGCCGGTCTGCTCGCCGAACGGCTGGGTGGACACCCGTCCGAGGAAGGCACCTCGGTGCTCCTCGGCGGCGTACCGCTGGACGAACTCCCGCTCGACACCGCTCGCACCGCCGTCCTCGTCCAGGACAAGGATCCGGTGCTGTTGTCCGGCTCGCTGAGCGAACTGCTCGACGTGCCCTCCTCCGGCAAGGTGAGCGCGGCCCAGGCGCTGACGGCCGCGCAGTGCGGCGACGTCCTGGAGGCGCTCACCCAGGGCTCCCTGGACGCCCAGGACGCGATGGACGCCCACATCACCGAGCGCGGACGGTCCCTGTCGGGCGGCCAGCGCCAGCGGCTCGCGCTGGCCCGGTCACTGATCACGGACCCCGAGGTGCTCGTCCTGGACGAGCCGACGTCCGCCGTCGACTCGCACACGGAGGCCCGGATCGCCGACGGCGTGCGCTCCCTGCGTGCCGGGCGGACGACCGTGGTCTTCACCTCCTCACCGCTGCTGCTCGACCACGCGGACCGGGTCCTGCTGGTCCACGAGGGCGACGTGGTCGCCGTCGGCGTCCACCGCGAGCTGGTGCACAGCGAACCGCGGTACCGGGCCGTGGTGACCCGGGAGACCGAGGACGAGGCCGCCACCGCGCCGAGCGGCGGACACCCGAAGGGCGAGGCCGCTCCCGGCAGCGCCCTCGAAAACGAGGAAGCCGACCTGAGCGGCGTCCTGGACGACGACGCGGGCCCTCTGGGCGGCGTCCTGGAAGAAATCGAGGAAACCGCATGATCGGCGTGGCGCCCCCGGCGTACGACCCGGCCGCCCCGACGACGGCGAGCACCCTGCCCGTCGGCGCCCCCGAGACCGTACGCGCCTACGTCACCGAGCTCTTCCGGAGGCACCGCACCGACTTCTTCCTCCTGATCGCCGTCAACACGGTCGCCGTCGTGGCCTCGATGGCCGGGCCCTATCTGCTCGGCTCGGTCGTCGAGCGGGTCTCGGACCGAACGCGGGATCTCCACCTGGAGCTCACCGCCGGACTGTTCGTCGCCGCGCTCCTCGTCCAGGCCGTCTTCGTGCGCCAGGTGCGGCTGCGCGGTGCCGTCCTCGGCGAACGCATGCTCGCCGACCTGCGTGAGGACTTCCTCGTGCGGTCGGTGGGCCTGCCGCCCGGTGTCCTGGAGCGGGCCGGCACGGGCGACCTGCTCTCGCGCATCACCACGGACATCGACCGGCTGGCCAACGCCATGCGCGAGGCCGTGCCCCAGCTGGCCATCGGTGTGGTGTGGGCCGCACTGCTGCTCGGCGGCCTCGCCGTGACCGCGCCGACGCTCGCCCCCGCCGTGCTCGTCGCGGTGCCCCTGCTGGTGTTCGGCTGCCGCTGGTACTTCAAGCGCGCACCGTCCGCGTACCGCTCGGAGGCCGCCGGTTACGCGGCCGTCGCCGCCGTCCTCGCCGAGACGGTCGACGCCGGTCGCACCGTGGAGGCGCACCGCCTGGGCGTGCGCCGCATCGAACTGTCCGACCGCCGGGTCGCGGAGTGGACCGCGTGGGAGCGGTACACGCTCTGGCTGCGGTCGGTCCTCTTCCCTGTCGTCAGCCTCACCCACGTGACGGTGCTCTGCTCGGTCCTCATGATCGGCGGGACCTTCGTCCTGCACGGGTGGATCAGCGTGGGGCAGCTGACGACGGGCGCGCTCATCGCGCAGATGCTCGTCGACCCGGTGGGCCTGATCCTCCGCTGGTACGACGAGCTCCAGGTCGCCCAGGTCTCCCTGGCCCGCCTCGTCGGCGTCCGGGACATCGAGCCGGACGCGGGCGACCCGTCGGTGGCCCCGGACGGACGGGACGTCCACGCGGACCAGGTCCGCTTCGGCTACCGCGCCGGCGTGGACGTGCTGCGCAAGGTGTCCCTGGAGGTCGCCCCCGGCACCCGGCTGGCCCTCGTCGGCCCGTCCGGCGCGGGCAAGTCCACACTGGGCAGGCTGCTCGCCGGCATCTACGCGCCCCGGGACGGCCGGATCACCCTCGGCGGCGCCGAACTGTCCCGGATGCCCGCGGAGGAGGTCCGCTCCCACGTGGCCCTGGTCAACCAGGAGCACCACGTCTTCGTGGGATCCCTGCGCGACAATCTGCTGCTCGCGAGGACCGGCGCGGTCGACGCCGAGCTGTGGGCGGCTCTCGGCGCCGTCGACGCGGACGGCTGGGCACGGGCGCTCGACGACGGCCTGGACACCGAGGTCGGCTCGGGCGGACTCGCGCTCACCCCGGCCCAGGCCCAGCAGATCGCGCTGGCCCGCCTGGTCCTGGCCGACCCGCACACGCTGGTCCTGGACGAGGCGACCTCGCTCCTCGACCCGCGTGCGGCCCGCCACCTCGAACGTTCGCTCGCACGCGTCCTCGACGGCCGCACCGTGGTGGCCATCGCGCACCGCCTGCACACCGCGCACGACGCCGACGTCATCGCCGTCGTCGAGAACGGCCGCATCAGCGAACTCGGCAGCCACGACCAGCTCGTCGCCGCCGACGGCGCCTACGCGGCGCTGTGGCGGTCCTGGCACGGATGACCTTGGCCCCTGCCGTCGCACCGGTGGCACGGCCCGTCGGCAGGGGTGTGACGGCCTCCGAACCGCCGTTTCGCACGTGCTCCGGTTCCATGGCCGGAGCACGTGCCGTTGCGCGGTGGCGAAGGGGGGTGGAAGGCTGGATGTGGGCACCGGCTCGGGGCACTCCCCCGGAACCACCCGGTTCGCGTGGGGCGGCGCCTGTGCCCAGCGGCCCGAGCGCCGACCGTCGAGTGCGGCGGCACCGAGCCCCGCCCGCACCCTCTGGAGGTACCCGTGGACAGCGCCGACGGATGGGGGGACGACGTCTACCAGCCCGACGGATCCGAGGTACAGGACGACGCGGGACTGCTCGACGCCGAGGACACTCTGCTCGCCGACGGCGTCGGCGACCCCCTGGACCGTGGCTGGTCCCCTCCGGAACGGCCGTGGGCCGTGGAGCACGCCGGGGTGACTGCCGCGGAGGGCCACGAGGGCGAGAGCCTGGAGCAGCGGCTCGCCGAGGAGCTGCCGGACATCGTGGAACCAGCCGGAGACGGTATCGGCGACGTCCAGGGCACGGACGGTGAGCTCCTCGACAACGAGGTGGGCGATCTGCGCTCCGGCCGTCTCGTCGCCCCCGACGAGGGCTCGCACGAGGACGAGGAGAGCGGGCTCATCGCCACGGACGTGGGCATCGACGGTGCCGCGGCCTCGGCCGAGGAGGCGGCGATGCACATCGTCGACGAGGACTTCCTGTCCGGCTGACCATCCCCTCAAGGAGCATCCATGCAGCAGGACAAGCAGCCCGACTACCACCCGGTCGTCTTCCGCGACCGGTCCGCCGGCTACGCCTTCCTCACCCGGTCCACGGCGACGAGCGACCGGACCATCGAATGGGACGACGGCGAGACCTACCCGGTCGTGGACGTGGAGATCTCCTCGGAGAGCCACCCCTTCTACACCGGCAAGGCCCGGACCGTGGACTCGGAGGGACGCATCGCGCAGTTCGAGCGGCGCTACGGCGCGCAGGGCTCCGGAGGCGACGGCGCCACCTGATCGCAGCGTCGCCGGCGAGGTCCGGAGACCGGCCCCGCCCGGCGACGACCGCCTCAGATGACGTTGAGCGCCGCGGCGCAGCCCACTCCGCCGAGCAGCATGAACACAGGCATCAGCACCTTGAGCTCGACCCAGCTGCCGGCCCTGAAGCGCATCGCCTTGGGCGGACCGATCGGGTACCAGCGCTTGCGGCCGACCGGGATCGGCCACAGGATCGGGCAACCGGACACCGTCAGGGCGTCCCCGATGTCGTGGACCAGAGCCCCGAGAACGATCGGGAGCCCGAGCCACAGGTACTCCTGGCCCGGCGCGGTGAACAGCCAGTCCGAGCCGTTGCCCGGCTTGTCCAGGACTCCGGCGAGGATCCAGGCGCTCGTCGCGGCCAGCAGCCAGACCAGCACGTCGCTGCTCGAACCGCGGGCGGCTCGCCACAGCAGCCCTTCGATGGCGAGCACCATGTGCACGAACAGGATGGCCAGGACCGCCCAGCGGCCTCCCGTGATGGCCAGGACCGACGTGCCCGCGCCGATCAGCACCGCCCACAGCCAGGTGTGCGTCAACGTGCGGTGACCGCCCGACCGCCGGGGATCGCCCTGCTTCCTCGTCCCCTTGTAGACGGCGTACGAGAGCTTGTCGACGATCTCGCACAGGCCCCGTGACAGGGGTCCGAAGGCCCGAGAGATCGTGGCCGCCTTGTGGTCCAGGTCGGGGGCGAGCGCGGCACCGGCGCAGATCAGGGCGCCGACCAGGAGGACCGGCCAGGGCATGGCATGTCCCGCAGCGGCGGCTGCCGCTCCGACCCCGAGCCAGGCAGCGGCTCCCGACAGTGAGTGTGCTGGTCCCATCATGGCCGCTCCCCGCCCCATTCCTCTTGTGCCGCTGTCCAGTTGCCCGTGCGCACTGATGCTTCGTCGGCGCCACAGCGTAGCGTTCGTGATCTTCGGACCAGCATCCGATTCCCCCATCGGGCGGGTCGACAGGCAAGATGGGGGCGTGACCCTTATCGATCAGCTCCCGCAGACCGCAGATCCCGACGCCCTCTACGAAGCCTTCGAGTCGTGGGCCGGGGAACGCGGTCTCACCCTCTATCCCCACCAGGAGGAGGCGCTGATCGAGGTGGTCTCGGGTGCGAACGTGATCGTTTCGACGCCCACGGGATCCGGCAAGAGCATGATCGCCGCCGGCGCCCACTTCGCGGCGCTCGCCCGAGACGAGGTCACCTTCTACACGGCGCCGATCAAGGCGCTCGTCTCGGAGAAGTTCTTCGAGCTGTGCAAGATCTTCGGCACCGAGAACGTCGGCATGCTCACCGGCGATGCCTCGGTGAACGCCGACGCCCCGGTGATCTGCTGCACGGCCGAGGTGCTGGCCTCCATCGCACTGCGGGACGGCAAACACGCCGACGTGGGCCAGGTCGTGATGGACGAGTTCCACTTCTACGCGGAGGCCGACCGCGGCTGGGCGTGGCAGATCCCGATCCTGGAGCTGCCCCAGGCGCAGTTCATCCTCATGTCGGCGACGCTCGGTGACGTCTCGATGTTCGAGAAGGACCTCACCCGGCGCACCGGACGGCCCACGGCGGTCGTCCGCTCGGCGACCCGTCCCGTCCCGCTGTCCTACGAGTACATGCTCACTCCGCTCACGGAGACGCTCACCGAGCTGCTCGCAACCAAGCAGGCGCCGGTCTACATCGTGCACTTCACGCAGGCCCAGGCCGTGGAGCGGGCGCAGGCGCTGATGAGCATCAACATGTGCACGCGTGAGGAGAAGGACCAGATCGCCGAGCTGATCGGCAACTTCCGCTTCACCACCAAGTTCGGCCGCAATCTCTCCCGCTACGTGCGTCACGGCATCGGTGTGCATCACGCGGGCATGCTGCCCAAGTACCGGCGTCTGGTGGAGAAACTGGCCCAGGCCGGCCTGCTGAAGGTCATCTGCGGCACGGACACCCTCGGCGTCGGGGTCAACGTCCCCATCCGTACCGTGCTGTTCACGGCGCTCACCAAGTACGACGGCAACCGCGTCCGCACGCTGCGCGCCCGAGAGTTCCACCAGATCGCGGGCCGCGCCGGTCGTGCGGGCTTCGACACGGCGGGTTTCGTGGTGGCTCAGGCGCCCGAGCACGTCATCGAGAACGAGAAGGCCCTCGCCAAGGCCGGCGACGACCCGAAGAAGCGCCGCAAGGTGGTGCGGAAGAAGGCTCCCGAGGGCTTCGTCGGCTGGACGGAGAACACCTTCGAGAAGCTCATCGCCTCCGAGCCCGAGCCGCTGACCTCGCGCTTCCGCGTGACGCACACCATGCTGCTGTCGGTGATCGCCCGGCCGGGCAACGCCTTCGAGGCGATGCGGCATCTGCTGGAGGACAACCACGAGCCGCGCAAGCAGCAGCTGCGGCACATCCGGCGGGCCATCGCCATCTACCGCTCTCTCCTCGACGGCGGCATCGTCGAGAAGCTCGACGAGCCCGACGCGACCGGCCGCATCGTGCGGCTCACCGTTGATCTCCAGCAGGACTTCGCGCTCAACCAGCCGCTGTCGACCTTCGCGCTCGCCGCGTTCGACCTGCTGGACCCCGAATCCCCCTCGTACGCCCTCGACATGGTGTCCGTCGTCGAGTCGACGCTGGACGATCCGCGGCAGATCCTCGCGGCGCAGCAGAACAAGGCGCGCGGTGAGGCGGTCGCCGCGATGAAGGCGGACGGCGTCGAGTACGAGGAGCGCATGGAGCGGCTCCAGGACGTGTCGTACCCCAAGCCGATGGAGGAGATCCTCTTCCACGCGTACAACACGTACCGCAAGAGCCACCCGTGGGTCGGCGACCATCCGCTGTCCCCGAAGTCCGTCACCCGCGACATGTACGAACGGGCACTGTCCTTCACGGAGTTCGTCTCCTTCTACGAGCTCGCCCGCACCGAGGGCATCGTCCTGCGCTACCTGGCCAGTGCCTACAAGGCCCTCGAGCACACCGTCCCGGACGACCTGAAGTCCGAGGACCTGGAGGATCTGATCGCCTGGCTGGGCGAGATGGTGCGCCAGGTCGACTCCAGCCTCCTCGACGAGTGGGAGCAGCTCGCCAACCCGGAGGAGATGACGGCCGAGGAGGCCCAGGAGAAGGCCGACCAGGTCAAGCCGGTCACGTCGAACGCCCGCGCCTTCCGTGTCCTCGTCCGCAACGCCATGTTCCGCCGTGTCGAACTCGCCGCTCTCGACAACGTCGACGAACTGGGCGAGATGGACGGCGACTCCGGCTGGGACGCCGATGCCTGGGGCGAGGCGATGGACAAGTACTGGGACGAGTACGAGGACCTCGGCACCGGACCGGACGCCCGTGGGCCCAAGCTGCTCCTCATCGAGGAGGAGCCGGAGAACGGTCTGTGGCGGGTGCGCCAGACCTTCGCCGACCCGAATGGTGATCACGACTGGGGCATCAGTGCGGAGGTGGACCTGACGGCCTCCGACGCGGAGGGACGTGCCGTCGTCCGCGTCACCGATGTCGGCCAGCTGTGAGCTCAGGAGAATCCCACACATGACGAACCCAGCCGAGAGGCTCGTCGACCTGCTCGACCTGGAGCAGATCGAGGTCAACATCTTCCGCGGCCGCAGCCCGCAGGAGTCCCTGCAGCGGGTCTTCGGTGGCCAGGTGGCCGGCCAGGCGCTGGTCGCCGCCGGCCGCACCACCGAGGGCGACCGGCCCGTGCACTCGCTGCACGCGTACTTCCTGCGGCCGGGCCGGCCGGGCGTGCCCATCGTGTACCAGGTCGAACGGGTCCGGGACGGAAGGTCGTTCACCACCCGTCGTGTCACCGCCGTGCAGCAGGGACGCACGATCTTCAATCTGACCGCCTCCTTTCACAAGCCTGAGGAAGGGAGCTTCGAGCACCAGCTGCCGCCGGCCCGCGAGGTTCCGGACCCGGAGTCGCTTCCGACGGTGACGCAGGAGATCGAGGAACATCTGGGCGCGCTCCCCGAGGCGTTGGAGCGCATGGCGCGGCGCCAGCCGTTCGACATCCGTTACGCGGACCGGCTTCGCTGGACCCCGGAGGAGATCAAGGACGCCGAGCCGCGCAGCGCGGTGTGGATGCGGGCGGTCGGGCCGCTGGGCGACGATCCGCTCGTGCACACCTGTGCCCTCACGTACGCCAGCGACATGACGCTGCTGGACGCCGTCCGCATCCCGGTGGAGCCGCTGTGGGGAAAGCGGGGCTTCGACATGGCCTCGCTGGACCACGCCATGTGGTTCCACCGCCCGTTCCGTGCGGACGAGTGGTTCCTGTACGACCAGGAGTCCCCGATCGCGACGGGCGGGCGTGGTCTGGCGCGCGGGCGCATCTACGACCTTCAGGGACGCCTGCTCGTCTCGGTGGTGCAGGAGGGGCTCTTCCGGGCGCTGTGAGGGTGTGCCCTGTGCCCGACCGTCCGTGAAGGGCGCCTCCGGCATCGGGGAGAGAGGCGCCCCGTCAGGGGTTTCTGCGACGCAGCCACCCGAGCAGTCCGCGTGACCGCTCGGGCCCCTCGCCGCCTGCCCGGTCTTCCGTCCCCTTGAGTTCGCTCCCGGTGTGGCCTTCCGTGCCTTCGCTTCCGGGCTGGTCCTCCGTCCTCTCGGCCGCGTCGACCGGTAGCGGGTGCGGCGCGGGGTGCAGTGCCCTGGCCTCGACGATCGCCTGGCACAGGTCGGCCTTGAGCCAGCCGATCTCGTCGAGCGCGTCGGCCTTCGTGATGCGGGCGGCGACGAGCGCGGCGGGAGAGTCCGGTGCGCCCTGGGGGGGGTGCTCGGGCCGGAGCCTGTTCAGGTGGGCCCGCTCGTACGGATCAGCGACGACCTCCGCCACATGCGTGGAGTCGAGCAGTGACGCCACGACCGCGGCCCGCGCCCACGGATCCTCGGTTGCCCGCAGCAGGAAGCCCATGTGACGACCTCGCCAGTTGCGGGGCCGCAGGTCGACTCCTTCGTCGAGCTGGTCACGGAGCCTCTCGGGCGTACGGCCGCTGAGCAGCGGCGCGTTCTGCTCGTCGGTCGCGAACTGCCGCAGTTCCTCGGCGAGATACAGCCAGACCACGGCCCGATAGCGGTTCAGGTAGTACCTGACCGGGACGATCAGGCCCAGGCGGGCCAGGCGGGTGAACCGGGCGGTGGTCACGCCCATGAGAGCGGCACCTTCCGTCGTACCGACGGCTTTGACCCGCTCGCGCAGTGCTTCGGGAAAGCCGTCCGCGGTGCGCAGGCGGTCGATCTCGCCGCGAGTGACACGGCGTCCCCCGCCGCCCTCGTCCGGGACGGAGCGGATGCAGCCGAGGTGCAGGGCGAGGTCGAACTCGCCACGCCTGAGCTCCAGCTCTCGTGCGGCACGGCTGAACGACGAGGTGGTGGACTGCGCGATGGTGCGGCCGGACATGACGGTCTCCCCCGTGGAGTCGGTTGCTCGCGCCGATGTGCGCTCGCTTCGGGAAAAACCGTATCCGGCTCGGCGGACATCGCGGGGAGCCTGTGGATAACCTCGACCGCAACGACATTTGCACAGGTCAGAGATCTACGATGGGCGATCCTTCACGTTGCCGCGCGTCCACTCCGAGGTGCTCGCCGACGCGGTTCACGAGCAGCGTCATCTCGTAGGCGACCTGGCCGATGTCGGCCTCGGCGGCACTGAGGACGCACAGACAGCTGCCGTCCCCGGCGGCGGTGACGAAGAGCACCGCGTCGTCGAACTCCACCATCGTCTGGCGCACGTGTCCGGCGCCGAAGTGACGGCCTGAGCCCTTGGCCAGACTGTGCAGGCCCGAGGAGACGGCCGCGAGATGCTCGGCGTCCTCGCGCCTCAGCCCTGTGCTCGCCCCCGTCACCAGTCCGTCGTTGGACAGCACCAGGGCGTGCCGTACGTGTTCGACGCGCTGCGTGAGGTCGTCCAGCAGCCAGCCGAGTCCCGTGTTCTGCGCCATGATCCGGTCTTCCCCCTGAAGTCCTTCCCCCTGGCCGGAGGATCTGACCAGCCAGCCTTCCCCACACCCGTCGTCCGAGCAAGGAGGATGGACGGCATGGCAGAGAAGATGACCGACGAGCAATGGCGCGCGTTCGTTTCACAGGGCACGCGCACCGGAAAACTCTCCACCGTCCGGGCCGACGGAGGCCCGCACGTCGCGCCGATCTGGTTCGTGCTGGACGGCGACGAGCTGGTCTTCAACACCGGGAAGGAGACCGTCAAGGGAAGGAACCTCGCTCGGGACGGCCGGGTCGCCCTGTGCGTGGACGACGACCGGCCGCCTTTCGACTTCGTCGTACTGGAGGGACGGGCAACGCTCTCGGAGGAGTCCGGCGAACTGCTCCACTGGGCGACCAGGATCGCCGCCCGCTACATGGGCGAGGAGCGCGCCGAGGAGTTCGGCAAACGCAACGCTGTTCCGGGTGAACTCCTCGTCCGGGTGAGGATCGAGAAGGTCGTGGCCTACGCCTCGATGACCGCCTGAGCCCCTCGGTCCGTGCGCGAACGGCCGCCCTTTGCCGAGCGGCCGTTCGCCGTGTCAGCCGACCGAGTCGAGCAGCCGGGCGGTGTGCACCCTCCCGGCGTACTCGACGAGACGAATCAGCACCTCCTTCCCGGAGTCGCGGTCGCGGGCGTCGCAGAGCACCACTGGCGTGCCGCGGTCGAGGTCGAGGGCGCGGGAGACGTCCTGCGCGCCGTAGGTGCGGGCACCCGCGAAGCAGTTGACGGCCACGACGAACGGGATGTGCCGGTGCTCGAAGTAGTCCACGGCGGGGAAGCAGTCTTCGAGCCGCCGGGTGTCGGCGAGGACGACGGCGCCGAGCGCACCCTGTGACAGTTCGTCCCACAGGAACCAGAACCGGTCCTGCCCCGGAGTTCCGAAGAGGTAGAGCGAGAGACCGGACCTGATGGTGATCCGCCCGAAGTCCATGGCGACGGTGGTGGTGACCTTCTGGTCGACGCCGTCCGTGTCGTCCACCGACTGGCCTGCCTCACTCAGCAGTTCCTCGGTCCGCAGCGGCCTGATCTCACTGACCGCGCCCACCAGGGTCGTCTTGCCGACGCCGAATCCGCCGGCGACCAGAATTTTCAGGGCCAGAGCGGCGGCCGTCTCGCCACTCGGGGCGTCGGGATTCTCGGAGACCATCGATCACTTCTCTCGGGAGTGCCGACAAGGGTCGACGTCGGTACGGCGGTGCGCGGTGCTCGTGGGGACTGGTGCAACGGGGCGCGGAATCAGCGAATTCAGCATCATGACAACTGCGTTCCTGCTTCGAGGGACGGGACCGCAAGCTGATCGTTGTGACCGGCTCACGTCCGTTGGGTGTCGGATCTGAAGCGCAAAGAGCGCGTAGGGAATGCCGATGCTGTTCATCTAGAGCGCCCTCAGACCGTCGATCACCTCGCGGAGAATGCGCTCGTCGGGTAGTTGGGCGGGCGGCACCGGGCGGCTGACCGTGACACAGCCGAGTTCCAGGAGGTCGCCGAGGAGCACCCGGACCACTCCGACCGGGAGGTCGGCGTCCGCGGCGAGTTCGGCGACCGACTGCGTCTCGACGCGGCACAGTTCGATCAGCGCCCGGTGTTCCGGACCGAGTGAGGTGTCGTCGTCCGCGCCGGGTGCGCCGGTGTCGAGGGTGACCAGGGCTATCAGGTCGAACCGCACTCCGGTGGGGCCCGGCTTCGTGCGGCCGCCCGTCATGGCGTAGGGACGGACGAGCGGTCCGGCCTCGTTGTCGAACCACTGGCTGCCCGGCATGTCCTCGGTCATGTGCGCCGCCCGCCCTCGGTCACCTGGCCGCGGGCGGCTGCGCGCCGACGCGAGGCGGCGTGTAGAGGTGCTCGCCCACGCGCTTGACCAGCAGCGCCATCTCGTAGGCGACCAGGCCGATGTCGGCCGTGACGGCGGTCAGCACGGCGAGGCAGGAACCGTCTCCCGCGGCGGCGACGAACAGGAATCCGTCGTCCATCTCCACCATCGTCTGGCGCACGCCGCCGGCACCGAAGTGGCGTCCCGCACCCTTGGCCAGGCTGTGGAACCCCGAGGCGACCGCCGCGAGATGTTCGGCGTCCTCGCGGCGCAGACCGTTCGACGCGCCGACCGCGAGACCGTCGTTCGACAACACCACGGCGTGCCGTACGGCGGCCACGCGCAGCACCAAGTCGTCCAGCAGCCAGTCGAGTTCACCGGACCGCTGGCCCCTCGTGCTCGAGTCCTGGATCATGCGGGGTCTCCTTCCCTGCTGTCGCTGCCCGCTGCCGGGCCGGAGGTGGCTCCGCGGCCGGGCGCTCTGCCGCCGCCGCGCACCCAGCCGTCGCGGTAGGCCGCCATGCGGTCACGTACGAGTTCGGGTGTGCGCTCACCGTCGCGGTGGGAGTCAACTGCTCTTTCCGTGGACTCCTCGGAACGCTGAGCGCGCAGTTGGGGGGCCAGGTTCGCCTGCCGCACCCGCTTGGGGAGGTCGTCGGAGCTGTCGGAGTCGTCCGGCGGACGGTGCAGCCGGAGGGTGCCGACCGGGGGTGTCGTGTTGTCCGGCGGGCCGGGCTCAGGGGCTTCCGGGCCGGTCCGCACCGGGGGCACCAGCGCGGGCCTCTCGGTGATGGCCGGCACGGATTCCTGTTCCGGGACCGCGGACACCCGTGCGTACTCCCGTACTTCGGGCTTCTCGGTGTCCGTCCGGCGGGTGGAACGTTCCGCCGGACCGCTTTGGAGCAGGGCCGTGGGCAGCAGGACGACCGCCGTGGTGCCGCCGTAGGGCGAGGTCCGCAGGTGCACTTTGATGTCGTGCCGGGCCGCGAGCCTGCTCACCACGAAGAGGCCGAGCCGGTCGCTGTCGAACAGGTCGAGGGCCTCGGACTGCTCGATGCGCCGGTTGGCATCGGCGAGCCGCTCCGTGCCCATGCCCAGCCCCCGGTCCTCGACCTCGATCACATAGCCGTTGCCGACCGGCTCGCCGGTGATCCGCACCCTGGTGTGCGGCGGCGAGAACTGTGCGGCGTTCTCGACGATCTCCGCCAGGAGGTGCGTGACGTCGGCCACCGCGGAGCCGACGACGGACGCCTCGGGGAGTTGCCGTACCTCCACGCGCGCGTAGTCCTCGACCTCGGAGACGGCCGCGCGGACCACGTTGGTCAGGGAGACCGGCATGCGCCAGGCGCGGCCCGGTGCGGCGCCGGACAGGATGATCAAGCTCTCCGCGTGGCGTCGCATGCGTGTGGTGAGGTGGTCGAGGCGGAACAGGTCGCTCAGTTCGTTCGGGTCCTCGGACCTGCGTTCCATGCTGTCCAGCAGGTTGAGTTGGCGGTGCACGAGCACCTGGCTGCGGCGGGCGAGGTTGACGAAGACGCCGGAGATTCCGCTGGCGAGTTCCGCGCGTTCGACGGCGGCGCGCAGGGCGGCGCGGTGCACGGTGCCGAGGGCCTCCGCGACCTGTCCGGTCTCGTCCTCGGCGGGCGGTCCGGGCGGAGCCTCGGCCCGCACGTCGATCTCCTCCCCCGCTCGCAGTCTGCTCATCGCGTGCGGGAGCTTGCGCCGGGCGATCTCCAGGGCGGTGTTGCGCAGGCTCACCAATTCGACGACGAGGGCTCGTCCGATGCGTACGGAGATGACGAGCGACGCCACGACGGCGGCGAGCCCGAAGAGGACGGCGGCACCGGCGGGAGTGAGCACACCGCGGGTGACGGGGTCGGCGCGGTCCGCGACGTCCCGGCCCGCGTTCGCCTCGATGGTGCGCATGCCGTGCTGTACGCGCGCGTGAGCCGCGTCCCAGTCGGCCTCCGGTGCGGCGCCGAGCGCCTTGGCGCCCGGCGGGGAGACGAGCACCTTGTCCTCGACGGCGCGCACGTCGGTGTACGCGCTCCCCTCCACGAGGTCCTGCCAGGCGGCTCGTTCGGTTCCGCGCAGGTCCCCCACCGCGGAGTCCGTCAGGGTCCGGCGGGTGGCCACGGCGCCGGTGAACAGCCGTAGCCGCTCTCCGTCGAGGCGCCCGGCGAGCCGGGCGCCGGCCAGCACCGCGTCCTCCTGGGCGAGCGCTTCACCGGCGCGGGAGAATTCGAGCAGCACGCGCGCGTCGGAGCCGAGGTCGTCGTCCGCAATGCCGGTGAGCGCGCCGCCCACGCCGAAGGCTGTCGAGATCGCCCGGGTGTACCGCCGGTAGGCCTCGTTCCAGTCGGCGCGTCGCTCCAGTACGGCGGTGCGCAGGGACGTGAGCCCGTCGGCGGCGGTGACGAACGCGTCCAGGCGTCCGGCCACGCCCGCGGGAAGGTCCGCGCCGTCCGCGACGGTGTTGTGGTCGCCCATCCGGAGCTTCGCCACCGCTCGGTCGGTGCGCCGTGCCGACTCCTTGAGATCGCCGGGCCGTTCGACGGCAGGGTCGGTCGCGTAGCGCACGGCGGCGGTGCGCTCGGCCTGGAGGGCCGCGACGGCGTCGGCGACCGGGCTCCGGACCGTGGAGTCCACACGCTGCAACTGCCGCAGCCGGGCGACATCCTGGGCGGTGCTCACCGTGGCGTAGGCCCACAGGGCGAGCAGCGACATGACCGGCACCATGAGGAGGCAGACGATCTTGGCTCGTACGGTGCGCGGGCGGATGTGCCACCGCTCCGCGCGCGTGGTCGCCGCCTGCGCTGGTGCGGCGAGGGTGTCGTCGGCGTCCGCACGCTCGTCGGCCGGCGGTCCGGCGTGCGCGCGGCGGCCGCGTGCGGGTGGCTGGGGCGGCGGCTCGGCGCCGGACGTCGGGGTCCTACGGGGTGTACGCATGGCCTCCTCGCTCGGAGAGGTTCGGGGCGCGCCGTCCCGGCCGCCGTGGCTCCGGGCCCGCGCCGTCAGCGGGCTACGCTCTCGACCGGCCGCTGGGCCGACTCGGACGCTTCACGCTCTTCGGACGTCGGGGACAGGGCGACGAAGGCCGACGTCAGGAAGAGGTAGGACCCGAGGCCGACGGCGAGGGGGAAGATGAACTGCATCGCCGTGGCCCCGGGGAGTGTCCCGGCGGAGGGGCTGACCCCCACGCTCACCGCCATCATGCCGGTGTAGTGCATGCTGCTCACCGCCCCGCCCATGACGAGGGACGCGAGGGCGACCGCCACCGGTGACTTGATGTTGAGCGCCGCCCACAGAGCCGCGGTCGCCGCGACGACGGCGATCGCGACGGAGAGGGCGACGAGCGTCGGGTCGTAGTGCACTTGGCCGTGCAACCTCAGCGCGGCCATGCCCAGGTAATGCATGCTCGCGACGCCGAGCCCGGTGGTGAGGCCGCCCAGGACGAGCGCGCGGCCCCGGTCACGGCCATAGCCGACGGCGAAGACGCCGGCACCGACGACGACCATGGCGACGACCAGGCTGAGCACGGTCAGCGGCACGTCGTAGCGCATTTCGGTGCCGCTGACGCTGAAGCCGAGCATCGCGACGAAGTGCATGGTCCAGATGCCGGTGCCGATCGCGGAGGCGGCGGTGAGCAGCCAGTTGCGGCGGGATCGTCCGGTCGCGGCGAGCGCGCGGACGGTGCAGCGCAGCCCGAGGGCGGCGCCTATGCAGGCCATCACGTACGACAGTACGGGGGTCAGCCAGCCGAAGGCGGCGTGGTCCAGGTGTCCCATGGCCCAGGGACGCTAGTCCCGGCAGCGGCGCACAACGGGGGCGCATTTCGAAACCTGTTGGAATATGACGAAGAGGTGTACTTGGACGATCGCGTGACGCCCGAACGTGTGCGCCACGACGTCCATCGTGTCGGTGAGGGATCATGCGAAACATGAGCGACGACCACACACATGTCCAGGAGTTCTTCGCGGCTCGCGCGGCCGGCTGGGACGCGCGCTTTCCCGACGACGAGCCGGCCTACGCGGCCGCGGTCGCCGCCATGGGCTTGCGTGAGGGCGACCGCGTACTCGACGCGGGCTGCGGCACCGGGAGGGCCCTGCCGCCCCTGCGCGCGGCCGTGGGGGCCTCGGGGACGGTCATCGGGGCCGATCTGACCCCGGCCATGCTGGAGGCCGCCGTGCGGGCAGGACGCGACCGCGACGGGCAGTTGCTGCTGACCGACGTCGCGGCGCTGCCCCTGCGCACGGAGACGCTGGACGCGGTGTTCGGAGCGGGTCTCGTCTCGCATCTGCCCGAGCCGGCCGAGAATCTGCGGGAGTTGGCCCGGGTGGTGCGGCCGGGCGGGACGCTGGCGCTGTTCCACCCGGTAGGCCGGGCCGCGCTCGCGGCCCGACAGGGCAGGCAGATCACCCCGGACGACCTGCGCGCGGAGGCCAATCTGCGTCCCTTGCTGGCGGACGCCGGGTGGGAGATGACGTCGTACCTCGACGAGGACACCCGCTTCCTGGCACTGGCCGTGCGACGCGGCTGACGCGCCCCTGGCGGACATACTCCGCGGCACGAACGTCTGCGCCGCCGGCACGGCGCGACCGACGCCTCAGACAGTGCCCGCGACCGCAGCCACGAAGGCGTCGGGATTGTCGAACATGATGTTGTGCCCGGCGCCCGGCACGGTCACGACGCGCACTCCGGCGTCCTCCAGGGTTTCCCTGCCAAGCAGTTCACCGCTGGACTCGCCCTGGAGGTAGACGCGCTCCACTGTCAGAGCTTCGAGCAGGCGGCGCATCGTGGGGTTCGTGCCGTGCTTCAGACCGGTCGCAGTGCGGTGCAGGGCGCGGGGGTCCGCGAGTCGCATGGTGGCCGCCCACAGGGGGCCGACCCTCTCCAGCACGCGCGCGTGGCCGCCGTTCTCGACGAAGTCGACCTCCTCGTAGGAGGCGATGCCGCTGCTGCCCGTGGTGCCCGGGGGATACGGATCGAGGTTGGCCTCCACCAGGACCAGCCGTGAGGCGAGATCGGGCCGCCGGTGGGCGAGCACGATGGCGACCGCACCGCCCATGCTGTGGGCGACGAGTTCCGCCCCGGAGACCCCGGCGGCGTCCAGAGCGGCCGCCAGCGCGTCCGCGTGGTCCTCCAGGGTGTACCCGAAGTCCGCCGGCCGGTCGCTGATGCCGTGGCCGGGCAGGTCGACGAACAGGGTGCGGCGGCCCGCCAGTTCGGGGCGGGCGGCGACGTGCGCGTGGTAGACGGTCGAGGTCGCTCCCAGACCGTGTACGTACACCCGGGCCGGGCCCGCGCCCGCAGCCTCCGTCCAGCGGACACAGCTTCCCTTGTCGTCGAACTCGGCCTGCTTCATCCCTGTCTCCCCTGCCCTCATGGTTCCTCGTGCCCTCAAGAGAATACATCGAAGTCGAGGTATTGCGGATACATAGTATTCGGAGGTCGATGTACAGCGGGACTGCGGCACAATGAGGCCATGCTGGAGCTGGCCATCCTCGGTTTTCTGTACGACGCCCCGCTGCACGGGTATGAGCTGCGCAAGCGGATCACCGCGCTGACCGGGCATGTGAAGCCCGTGGCCGAGAGCACGCTGTATCCGGCCATCAAGCGGCTGGAGAAGGCGGAGCTGCTGGAGCGGGCGACCCGACCCGGATCGGTCGCCGCTCCGCGCCATGAACTGACGCTCACCGAGGAGGGCCGTCGCGAACTGCGGCGACGACTCGCGGAACCGTCGCGGAGCGACATCACCGACGAGAACCGCTGGTTCACCGTGCTCGCCTTCCTCCGGCACCTGGAGGACCCCGGGGCGCAGGCCACCGTCCTGCGCCGTCGGCTCGCCTTCCTGGAGGAGCCGGCGAGCTTCTTCTACGACGGCGACCGGCCGCTGCGCGCCGAGGAGTTCGACGACCCCTTCCGGCGCGGCATCCTCACGATCGCCCGCGCCACGAGTGAGGCCGAGCTGGCGTGGCTGCGGGAGACCGTCGCCTCACTCGACACCGGCAGCAGGTGATCGGCGCAACGTCACGGCCGTTCCCCCTTCTGCCGCCGGGACTTCAACTCTACGTTGAACAGCAGCAGATGAGCAGTCGACGATGGCAACCGCACTGGGGGAAGGTGGCCCGATGTCCGGCATGTTCGGCAGACTCCGCAAGACCTGGGGCAAGAAGGCGGCCGAGCGGAACGAGGAGCCCAGGCCCTCGGCGCCCGCCGCCGAGAAGCGCGCGCACAATCTCTTCGAAGCGGCCGCGGCGTACGTGTCGGCGTGCGCGGAGGACGACCAGGACCGGATCGACGAGGCGGCGGGATGGGTGTCTCCGGAGGCACTGTCGTTCGGGGTCAACGAATTGGCGTGCCGTGCCGTGATCGCCTTGGCTCGGGAGCGCGACGAATCGCCGCGGACGGTCGCCCGTACGCTCCTCGGGCTGCCCGTGGTGTGACCCGCGGTTACCCGGACGGCCGTTTCGCCCCTGTCCAGCCGGAAAACTGCAGCTCCGCGTGTGTCGGGGACCCGTGACAAGCGGGTTCCGGTCGCATTAGGGTGCGCCGACGGACGTAGCGATCGGGAGGCTGGGATGGCCGGGACGGACGACGAAGCCGTCGCCACCGGGGACGACGACGCACTGTATGTGCTGACGGCGGTGTTGCTGACACCGGCGAAGTTCCCCAGCGTGCTGGGCGACGACTACCCGGAGGCCTGCGCCGCGCTCGACCTCGCGCCGCTCGCCGACGGATACGGTCTGGTGCTCGGCCAGGACAGTGAGGGCGCCAGGTGGACGGTCGTCGTCGACGACGTGTCGCTGGTCGCCGTCGCCATCGCCGCCTGGGACTGCGGCATGGAGCAGGAACTCTCCCCCGACGAACGCACGGTCGTCGCCGCCCTGCCGGGCTGGCCACTCGACGTGGCGGTGGCGGCCCCCGGCGTGCCCGCTCCGCACGACCCGTCGCCCGAGCTCACGGACCTGCCTCCCCTCGCTCCGCCTGACACGGCGACGTGGGGGCCGGCGCAGCGGCGTCTCGGTGCCGACGAGATCGCCCTCCAGTGGGCGACCTGGCGCGAGCAGATCGACGACGGCGACTTCGTGCAACCGGGAGACGAGGAGTCGAAGGGCGAAGGCGCACCTTCGGAGACCTCCGACGCCGAGACGTCGGAGAGCGAGCCCTCCGACGGCGCGGCCTCCGAGAGTGAGGCCGGGACCGCCTCGAAGGAGGACGGCGCCGGTTCCGGAGAGCCGCGCAGCGGTGTCCGGCGGGTCCTCGCCGAGGCCCGCGCCTACGTGGACACACCGCCGCCGCTCGGCCGGGTCCGCTCGTCCTTCGCCACGGGCGACGCCCGCACCCTGCGAGCCGACGGCCCCGGCTGGTCGCTGGTCGCCAGGACCGACGACATCGCGTTCGTCCTCCTCGACGAGGAGCCGGGCGAGGTCCTGCCCGTCGGTCGCGGTCCGGAGCTGCCCGGCCTCCTGGAGGCGCTCGACAAGATGGCCGTACGCCCCAGCTGAGCGGCCACGCCCCGGGCGACCTGGCGGAGTTACCGTGCGCCGGGCGACTCATAGGAGTCGCCCGGAGCACGGCCGAGTTGCCGCGCGCCGGGCCACTTCGTGATGCGCGGCCTCGGCCGGCGGCGCCGCCCGGCGGCGTGTCCTCAGCGGTACTCGTCCGTGTCCACGAGGAGAGCGCTCACGGCCGTCTCACGGTCCTCGTGGGCGCGCAGGGCGTCGAGCTCGGCTCGCCAGGGCTCACTCCAACGAGATCCCCGGCCTCCCATGCCGACCAGCGCGAGCGCGAGCGGTCCGCATGAGGGCGTCCGGCGGGCTCGGACGGTCCGCACCGCCGCGAGCAGCGCCGCGTTCACACGGGGACAGCCGACGTCCATGGACAGGTGCTCCATGGACCGCACGCGCTCGGGCCGTTCCTCGTACAGTCGCAGCAGGCGTTCCCACCGGTGTTCCTCGTAGTCGCCCTGTCGCACGCAGGCCATGGCCGCGTGCCAGCTGACGCGAACAGCATCCGCGAGGAGCCCCACGGCTTCGAGGGTGTCCGCGAGCGTGTCGGCGACGGCGAAGATCTGTGCCGCGCCGCGACCCGGCTGAAGGACGCCGGAGCACTCGTGCAGTCGTCTGAGGGCATCGGCACGGACTCCAGGATCCAGGGACCCGGCGCGTTCCCTCAGGACGTCGAACGCGTCGCACAGCAGGCCTTCGAGCGTCGGCCCCGGGGTGAGCGACGCCAACTGCCGGCCGGCTGTTTCCCACACCCTGCGGGGCCTTTCCGGGGCGGTGAAGGCGTCGACGAGCACCTTCATGGCGTCGCGGGCACCTGGTGGCAGCCACACGGGCAGCGCACGGCACGCGGCGACGACGGTCTCTTCGTCACCCGTCTCGACGAGTCTCGCCAGAAAGGCCGCGTACGCCTCACGGCCGGCGACGCCCACGCGCGCGTGCACGACGGCATCCCGCACGGCGGCCTCTCCCGCCGCCTCGACGAGGCGCCGTGCCACGTCGGGCCGGTCGACCCTGGTGAGGAGACCACGGGCCAGCACGGCGCGGACGTCGGGATGCTGCCCCGGCACGTCCCATGCCGCCACCAGCGCTTCGAAGGCGTCCTCCCCCGGGAGAGCGCCCAGCACCCGGGCGGCCTCCTTGCGGGTCCCCACCGGGGCAGCGGTCGCGGCCGCCACCGGTGCGAGCAGGGGCACGGTCTCGCGGTCGGGAAGTCGTCCCAGGAGCCGCCGGAGCGAGGCCATCGCGGCCCGTCCTCGGACGCCGCCGGCCGCCGCGTGCCGCAGAAAGGTGTCGCGGAGGTCCTCGCTCGACTCGGTGCCGGGTCCCTCCGCCAGCGCCGCGAGGGCTGCGGCCGCCACCGGTTGCGGGGCGCTCTCGGCCAGCGCCGTGAGCCGTCCGTGGTCGCGGAGCAGGGCTGCCGCGTCGGCCCTTGAGCGCAGCGGTGCGGCTTCGTCCGCAGCCACGCGCGCGTGGTGCTCTCCCCACTGTTGCCGCTGGCGGGGGAGCCATCGCCCGACGACACCGGCGGGCAGACCGGGCGCCCAGGCCGTGGCACGGGGGCGCGCCCGGCCGGAGAACCGTCCGAGAGCGGCGGTGAGGACGGGATCGAGCAGATCGGTACGGCGCGCCGCGATCGTGCCCAGGACGACGGGAACGGTCGCGAACGTCGCGTCCGCCGCGATCAGTTCGCCGCACCGCTGTTCCCTCGTGCGTGGTGGTCGCACCCAGGCGGCAGCGGCGCGGGCCGCGAGTGCCGGATCGTCCGTCTCGAGCGCGGTCCGGTGCACCTGCGCTTCGAGGTCGGGCAGTGCGGCGAGGTGGTGCCCGAGGAGTTCCGCCAGCGCGGTGCTCAGTTCGGCACGGTGTGCAGCGGTCGGAGACATGGCGGACCACAGGGTCCGGGCGACCTCTTCGTCGATGTGGAGGGGCGTCACAGGTCCCGTGTACCGGTCCGCTGAGACGACCTGGCCGAGCAGTTCGACCGCGTACGCGGCCCGTTCGTGACGGCCGGTGGCGGCGGCGCGCTCGGCGACGCGGCGCGCCAACCGTGCGGCGGCGGCCAGTGAGGCGCTCGTGGAGTCACGGGACTGCACGGTGGTGAGGACGGCGTCACGCAGGACTTGTCGGGGCAGAGCGGTGAGCAGGTGGGGCGCTGCTCCGGCGAGTTGCTGGAGGGCCGCGCGGCGCACCTCGTCCTGGTCGTGCCAGGCCCGTTCGCAGTCACGCGCGATCCGTGCGAACCGGTCGGCGTCGCCTTCGAGTTCGGCGCAGGCCAGCAGGGCCGGCCAGGCCAGGGCACGATGGTGGACCAGGTGGTCGGCGGCGAGTTCACGCAGCAGCGGTTCGCCCTGGGCGAGGGGCAGGGCGGCGGCCAGGCGAGCTGCCGACCAGGAGGATCTCCGCTGCCGCCGCAGCCACGGGGTGATCAGGTCCACGCGGTCTCCGGGGGCGAGGGCCGCCAGCGTGGTGAGTGCCGCGCCGCGCAACCGGCCGCGCGCCACGGTGCGGCTCTTGACGATGCGCAACCGCTCGGCGGGTGGCAGGAGTTGCAGCAGTCCATCGGCCGCCACCTCGCGGCGGCCCGGCGCTCGTTCACGACTGCCGCTGGCTGGAAGGTGTTCGGCCAGCGTGATGAGGTCGTCGACGGCCAGGTCCTTCAGGGCCCTGCGTTGGGACAGCGGCAACGGCCCGGCCGGAATCGGGTACTCCCGGGGCTGTCCGTCGGTCCGTGGCCGGGCCGCGCGCAGCACCGCGAGCGCGTCGGCGGGGCGGAGGAGGGCCGCGACGACGGCCGGCGGGGTGAGGAGGTCGGGTGCCCGTTCCAGGAGGGTCAGGGCCGCGGACGGATCTCGTCCGGCGGCGACGGAGGCGACCGCCCGGTGCCGGAGAACAAGGGTCGTGGCCTCGTGGGGCGTTCCGTCTTCCCAGCGTCCGGCGAGGTGTTCCGCCACGGCTGCGGGTGCCGTGCGGGCCAGTGAATTGAGAGCCCCGATCGGTGCGTCGAGCCGCGGCAGCCACGCGAGTACGGTTGCGGGCGGGCAGGCGGACAGCAGGAGGGCCGCCTCCGGGTCGCCGTGGCGCTTGTGCACCTGGGGCAGCAGTCGCGCGGCGAGCGAACGTCGGCGGCTGAGCCTGAGGAGCCGGTAGGTGTCGTGGCGGATCGCCCTGGTGTCGCTCAGGGCGAGACGTTCCAGAGCGTGTTCGGGAACGGGCAGCCGGAGCGCGGCCGAGCGTGCACGGCGTCCCAGCAGCGGATCCATGAGGGCTTCGGTCACCCGGTCGAGGTCGCGACGTGCGACGGCGAGGAAGAGACCGGTGTGCCGTTCGCCGGGGTCTCCGGCGTCGAGGACCTGCTGGAGCGATGCGTACGCGTGCGGAGTCAGCGTGCGGGCGTAGCGCGCGAGGGCGCTCATGCGTGCCGGGAAGGGCAGGGGGTCGAAGTGTGCTCTCAGCCAGGCGGGCGTCAGCGGCGCCGGCGGCATGTGGGACGGGGACTGCGGCGCCTGCGACGCCTCGTGTTCGGCCATCAGCGCTCACCGTGGAGCCGCTGGGCCTCCTTTCCATGCTTCATGCCGGTCATCGTCGGGGACAAGTGATCAAGTGCGCAACGGGTTTTCGTGGATCTGTGCTCCGGTCACCGAGGTGACGGGCGTCGCTGCCCACGTGGGCCGGCCCGGGCCACTGTCGACTCCCGGTCGGGACAGTGGCGTTCAGCGCCGGTGGGACGACGGCCACGCCTACCTGACGACGACGGCCACGCCTACTTGGCGATGCCCCGGTTTCCCGGGGCATCGCGGTTGCCGGGCTCCGCCCACCCGGTCGGAGCCCGGCCCTGCCCGTCGCACGGATCACTGTCCGTCAGGGAAGCGGTGTCACGCGGGTGATGCGAAGACCTGCACCGCGTACTTGCCGCTGACGGCGACGCCGGTGTCGACGTAGCTGCAGTTCACAATGTTGCGGTGGTGGCCAGAACTCTTGATCCAGCCGTCGACGACGGTCTTGGCGTCGGTGGAGCTGCCCCAAGCCATGTTCTCACCGACACCGATGGACTCTTTCGCGTTGTAGCCCGCGTCCTTGACCCGCTGCGCGTCGGTGGAGCCGTCGGAACCGGTGTGGTTCGTCAGGTTGTTCTTCGACGCATCGTCCGCGAAGACCTGGGCGGCCTTGGTGAGCTGGGCGTTTTCCTTGAGGGCGGGGCAGTTGGCCTTCGCGCGTTCGGCGTTGACCAGATCGAGGATCTCGCTGGGCGTGGCCTGGACGACATTCGGTGTGGTCGCCGGCACGGTGACCGTGGCTGCTCCGGCGCCGGCTGCTCCGGCGAGCACCAGAAGGGGTGCCGCGCAGGTGGCGGCGCAGAGACGGCGTATTCGTGTGCTGGTGCGCATGGGTATGGCCTTCGATCGGAAGGGTGATTCCCCCGGGGGCCCGGATGCGGTGCGGGACCGCGGTCCTACATGCCCACACTGTGCGGCCGGCCGCGTGCGGCGCCGGCCGGTTCGGCCCGGCCGAGGGAGCGCGGGGTGGACGCGAGCACGGTATGCGACCGTCCGGAGAATCCTGGCCACCGTCGGCCCCACCAGGTGCCCTGCGCCTGCGCTCGTACAACTTCACGTTACGCCCGGTGCGACCTGGCCACGAATCCAGCCGGAAGGCCGGCTCGGGCGCGAGGGGGCGTTGACGGCCCTGTCGAAGGAACGCCGTCCGGAGCGGGCGCTTCGCCGCTTCACACGTCTCGGCCCACGTGCGGGTACACCCGTCGCCCCTGCCCACAGGAGCCTTGGTAGCGCCTCTTGGTGACATTTCATCAGTGGCAACAGGTTGCGCTTCCAACGGGTGAATCCGGCCGCTCCGCACGTGGCGCTCCTGTCCCAGCGGGAAGCCCACTCTGCGTACCGGACCGTCAACGGACAGGGAGCGCCCCCATGCCGAAGTTCCTCATTCAGGCCACCTACACGCCCGAGGGCACCAAGGGGCTGCTCGACGAGGGCGCGAGTGGCCGCCGCGCCGCCGTGGACCAGGTGGTGACCGGTCTCGGCGGGACGGTCGAGGCCATGTATTTCGCCTTCGGGCAGGACGACATCGTGATCATCGTCGACTTCCCCGACCCGGTCTCCATGGCCGCCGCGAGCCTCACCGTCAAGGCCAGCGGCGCCCTCCACACCCGGGCCACTCCCCTCCTCACACTCGACGAGATCGACGAGGCCGCCCGTCGGCAGGTGCCCTTCCGCGCCCCCGGCCGGTAGCCCAACAGGCGTTCAGACCGGCCTGTTTCACCATAAGCGGCGTCCGTTCCATGTGGTCCGACCCCATGGTCGAGCCGGGGGCTGTTCCGCACCATGAGGCAGCGCTTCGCTCCCCTTCAGCTCTCGCGCCCTGTCTCGGAGGCCGGTCATGCGTGTGTCTCGTGGTGTCCCCCTGTTCGCCGCCGCTCTGATGGTGTTGACCGTGCCGGGTTCCGCCTCGGCCGACGGCGGCGCGGGGCACTGTGCGCGGCAGGAGAGGGCCACGGTGCCCGGTGCGGCCCATCAGCAGAGTGCGTGCCTGGCCGATCTGACCACCTCGGGGCTCGCCGGGACCCCGTACACGGACATGGCCGATCAGGCGGGACTGACGGCCAAGGGCACGCGCAATCCGTCCGGGGTGCCCGGCGTGCAGATCGACGGGTACTTCCCCGACAGTTCGCACTTCAACTCCACGCACGGCTGGCAGCACGACGCGCAGTTCGTGATCCGGCTGCCCGACCACTGGAACGGCGGTCTCGTGGTCACCGGCGCGCCCGGCACGCGCAAGCAGTACGCGACCGACACGGCCATATCCGACCAGGTGCTCGCCCGGGGATACGCGTACGCCGCCACCGACAAGGGCAACAACGGAGCCGACTTCTACCGTGACGGGAAGCGGCCCGGTGACGCCGTCGCCGAATGGAACGCGCGGACGACACAGCTCACCCGCGCCGCCCGGAAGGTCGTCGCCCAGCGCTACGGCCACGCGCCTCGACGCACATACATGACGGGCATCTCCAATGGCGGTTACCTCACCCGGTGGCAGCTCGAGAACCACCCGGAGCTGTACGACGGCGGCGTCGACTGGGAGGGCGCGCTGTGGACCGCGCACGGGCCGAACCTGCTCACCTCGCTGCCGGCCGCCGTGGCGCGGACGCTCGGCTCGGCGGACGACGGGGCCCTGTACGACGCGGGATTCGCGCACGGCTCCGAGTTCCTGTGGCCGTACCACGAGAAGGCCTACTGGGGCGTGACACAGAAGATCTACCGGGCAGAGTTCGACCCTTCGTACGACGTCGACTGCCCGGGCGTCTCGGCCGGGTCCTCCGCCGAACAGATCCTGGCGCCGTGCGCCTCCGACGCCGCGTACGACTACGCCGCACGGCCGGCGTCCGTCCACCGCGCCGTGGCCCGGGTCGCCCTGTCCGGGCGGATCGGCAAGCCCATGATCACGCTGCACGGCGACCTGGACGCACTGCTGCCCGAGGCGGCCGACTCCGACGTGTACGCGCGGATGATCGACGAGCAGGGCCGGGGAAGGCTGCACCGCTACTACGTGATCGAAGGCGGCACGCATGTCGACGGGCTGTACGACACCTACCCGGACCGGCTGCGGCCGATCCTGCCCTGCTACCGGTCCGCGTTCGACGCGCTGACCGCCTGGGTGGAGCGGGGCGTCCGGCCGCCCGCGGACCGTACCGTCGGCAGGCCCGCGGGCGGGGACGTGGTCGGCTCCTGCGCGCTGGAGGGCGACGCACGGCGCCGGTGACGCCTCAGCGGCCGAGCTCCTTGCGCGTGACGCGGCGCAGCCTGCGCCGCTGCGAGGGGTCCAGCGCAAGGTACGCGGCGGCCGGGACGCCCAGCACGATCAGGAAGGCGACCCACCAGGGCACCCAGATCAGCAGGATCAGGCCGACCGCCACGCCTCCTGCGGCGATCTTCGCGTTCTTCGACATGTGTGTCGCCTCCTCCGCGGCTGCTGCCGCTCTCTGATCTGAGAACGGGTCTCCGCGTCCGACGGTTCCGGACCGCGACCCTGATACGTCCCTGAGGCGCGCCCCTTACTCGACCCTGAGGGGCTCACCCACCTCGTGCATGTGACACAGGGCCTGCCGGTAGGAGTCGACGAGCCCGGTCTCCGCGTAAGGGATACCCAACTCTGCGCAGTGCGCGCGCACCAGGGGCTGGGCGAGACGGAGACGGGGGCGCGGCATGCTGGGGAACAGATGGTGCTCGATCTGGTAGTTCAGGCCGCCGAGGAACCAGTCCGTCAGGGCGCCGCCCCTGACATTGCGCGAGGTCAGTACCTGGCGGCGCAGATGCCCCCAGCGTTCACCGTCGGGGTCGGGCATCTCCATGCCCTTGTGGTTGGGCGCGAAGGACATGCCCAGGTGAAGGCCGAACAGTGCCTGGTGGACGGCGGCGAAGGCGAGTGCTTTGCCCGGGGACATGGAGGTCAGCAGCAGGGTGGCGTAGGCGACGACATGGGCGGCCAGAAGCAGGGCCTCCACCGCCCGCTCGCCCGGCGGCTGGCGACGCAGGTCGCGGAACCCGTGCACCTTCAGGGCGACGCCTTCGAGCAGGGTGAGCGGGAAGAAGAGCCAGGCCTGGTTGCGGGTGAGCCATCGCCTGAACCCGGCCCGGCCCTTCGCCTGACCGCTCGTGAAGACCAGCACGTCGGCGGCGACGTCCGGGTCCTTGTCGATGTGGTTGGGGTTGGCGTGGTGGCGGTTGTGCTTGCGGTTCCACCAGGAGTAGCTCATGCCCAGGAGCAGGTTGCCGTGGACGAGTCCGATGAGACGGCTGACCGCTTTGTCGTCCGTGATCTGCGAGTGGCCCGCGTCGTGGCCTATGAACGCCGTTCGGGCGGAGAGGACGGCCAGCACGGGGGCGAGGAGCAGGACTGCCCAGGAGCCGCCGGTCAGGACGATGCCGGTCACGGCACCGGCCAGGGCCAGCGCGTTCACGCAGATCTCGCGCGCGTACCAGCCACGGCGCCGCTTGAGGAGCCCTCGGCCCTTCACGGTGCGCAGGAGCGGAGCGAACTCGCTTCCTGGAGGCCCACCGTCCGCGACCGTGGAGTGTTCGGCGAGGGCTGTGGCGGTCTGGGGCATGGCGGTCTCCGGAGTCTTGTGAAGCGGGCTGACCTGAAGCGGGCTGGCACTGAAGCGGGCTGGCCTGAAGAAACGTACGAATCGGTGACCTTCGGCGGCCATGGCGCCACCACCCGAGTGCGTGCGGGGGTCCTCCCCGCCGCCTCAGGGGGGCTGGCAACACCCCCGAGCCCGGTGGTCCACGTCATGACCGCACCGTCCGCGTCGCCCGCCACTCGCCACCAGCCACCGTCGCGCGCTCCACGCCGCACACCGCACACCGCACACCGCACACCGCACACCGGACACCGGAGTGCTGTACCCTCGGCGACCCGACCCGGTAGTCAAATTTGAGGAATGTGTCATCGTCGAGCACAGGATTCCCGCGGCGACTCCCGCCGAGATCGCCGAACTGGCCCGCTGCTGTGCCGTGTTCGTGCCGGCCGATCCGCCCCGGACCAGCCGCGTCGCGTTCTGGTGCCCGGAGGGCGACTCCCCTCCCGCCGTGGCGTCCGGCTCCCCCGAGGACCTGACGGTCGTGCTGCCCGGCGAGGAGGGCGTCGAGCGTGTGGCCGTGCCCGCCGTGCTGCTGCCGGTGCGGGCCGCTCTGCCGGTGCTCACGCGCGCGCGGGCCGTCGCCGGGGCGCACCGGTCCGCCTCCTTCTGGAGCGCCGCGGCCGTGCTCGCCCTCCAGTTCGCCGCACGCGGACTGCTGCTGCCCGGCCTGACCCCGGGCGACCACGACGCGTGGCGCGCGGGTCCGCTGCGCGCCCAGGACATGGAGCGCGTCCGCGAGCTGGCCGCCGCGATGCCGCCCGAGGCGCACGCGATCCCCCTGGACGACGTCGAACCGTTGCGGCTGCCCGATCCGGAACGGCTGCTGCGCGCGTTCCTGGACGCGGTCGCCGATGGGCTGCCCCGCTCGCCGGCGGCGCCGCTCGCCGCGGGCGGACCGGCCTTCGCTGCGCCGGAGCCGCGGCGCGCGCACCAGCACCGTGCCTGGCTGGACGACGTCGCCGCCGTGCACGACTCGGACGTAGGTATCTCTCTGCGCGTCGAGGTGCCGGGGCTGGAGCCGGACGCACCCGGGGACGCGCGGCTGGTGTTCCGTGCCGTCCTGCAGTTGCACGGCGTGAGCGATCCCGCTCTCGTCGCGGACGCCGCCGACGTGTGGTCGGGGTCCACCGGGTTCGGCCCGCGCGCGCGGATGGACGCCCTGCTCGGGCTGCGTCGCGCCGCCCGCGTCTGGACACCGCTGGCTCCGCTGCTCTCGGCGGCCGTGCCGGACGCAGTGGAACTCGCCGAGGAGGAGATCACCGAGCTCCTCCGCGAAGGCGCCCGCAGCCTGGCGTCGGCGGGTGTCGACGTGCACTGGCCGAAGGAACTGTCGCGCAATCTGACGACCGGCGCGGTCATCGGCCCGCCGGACGACGTGGACGGTGCCGGCGACGCCGCCCGGAACGCGGGCGGCGGCCTCGGGAAGGCCGGGTCGGACGCTCCCTCGTTCCTGTCCGCGGACGCCATGCTCGCCTTCGACTGGTGGTTCGCGCTGGGCGATCAGCAGCTCACCCGCGCGGAACTGGACCAGCTGGCCGAGGCGAACCGGCCCGTCGTGCGACTGCGCGACCAGTGGGTCCTCGTGGACCCCCAGGAGGTGCGACGCGCCCGGGCCCGGCAGGACCGGAAGGTCACGCCCATCGACGCGCTGAGCGCGGCGCTGACGGGCTCCACGGAGATCGACGGGCGCAGGGTCGACGTACGCCCGACGGGATGGCTGGCGGCCCTGCGGGAGCGGCTGGCGGACCCCGAGGGCCAGGAGCCGGTCGGGCAGCCCGCCGCGCTGGACGCGACGCTGCGCGACTATCAGGCACGGGGGCTCAACTGGCTCGCCCGGATGACCTCCCTGGGCCTGGGCGGCTGTCTCGCCGACGACATGGGCCTGGGCAAGACCATCACGCTGATCGCCCTGCACCTTCACCGGCAGACGGCCGAGTCGACCGCGGGACCCTCACTGGTGGTCTGCCCGGCCTCCTTGATGGGCAACTGGCAGCGCGAGATCGAGAAGTTCGCCCCTGGCACCCCCGTGCGCCGCTTCCACGGTTCCAGGCGCTCCCTGGAGGGGCTGTCCGACGGGGAGTTCGTGCTCACGACGTACGGCACGATGCGGCTCGACGCACCGCGTATGGCCGAGGTGCCGTGGGGGATGGTGGTCGCGGACGAGGCCCAGCACGTGAAGAACCCCTACTCGGCCACGGCGCGGGCGCTGCGCACGATCGGCGCACGCGCGCGCGTGGCGCTCACCGGCACCCCGGTGGAGAACAACCTCTCGGAACTGTGGGCGATCCTCGACTGGACGACACCCGGCCTGCTCGGGCCGCTCGGCGCCTTCCGCACACGGTACGCGCAGGCGGTCGAGGGCGGTCTGGAGCCCGCGGCGGCCGAGCGGCTGGCCCGCCTCGTGGGGCCGTTCCTCCTGCGTCGCCGCAAGTCGGACCCGGGCATCGCGCCCGAGCTGCCGCCGAAGACCGAGACGGACCGCGCCGTGGCACTGACCAAGGAGCAGGCGGGCCTGTACGAGGCCGTGGTGCGCGAGACCCTCGCGGAGATCTCGGAGGCGGACGGCGTCGCACGGCGCGGTCTGGTCATGAAGCTGCTGACCGGGCTGAAGCAGATCTGCAACCATCCGGCGCAGTTCCTCAAGGAAGCGCAGCCCAGGATTCCCGGCAGGTCGGGGAAGCTGGAGTTGCTGGACGAGCTGCTCGACACGATCCTCTCCGAGGATGCGAGCGTCCTGGTCTTCACCCAGTACGTGCAGATGGCCCGCCTGATCGAGCGTCACCTGGCCACGCGCGGTGTGCCGACGCTGTTCCTGCACGGGGGAACACCCGTGACCGAGCGCGAAGCGATGGTGGAGCGCTTCCAGGAAGGTGAGGTCCCCGTCTTCCTGCTGTCGTTGAAGGCCGCCGGCACAGGGCTGAACCTCACGCGGGCCGAGCACGTCGTGCACTACGACCGCTGGTGGAACCCGGCCGTGGAAGCCCAGGCCACGGACCGCGCGTACCGCATCGGGCAGAGCCGCCCCGTCCAGGTGCACCGGCTCATCACCGAGGGGACCGTGGAGGACCGGATCGCCGACATGCTGCGCCACAAACAGCAACTGGCCGATGCCGTCCTGGGCTCCGGTGAGGCCGCGCTCACCGAACTGACGGACGCGGAACTGGCCGACCTGGTGGAACTGCGAGGGGGCGCACGATGAAGGACCGTGACGAGGAACGCACGTTCGCCGCGCTGCCGCCCGCGCCCGGGCGGGGCTTCGCGCAGACGTGGTGGGGCCTGGCATGGCTCAAGGCCCTGGAGGACGCGGCGTTGGACGCGGGGCAGGTGAAGACGGGCCGCAGGCTGGCACGCGCGGGTGCCGTGGGTGCCGTGTCGGTCCGCCCCGGGCGCATCACGGCCGTGGTCCAGGACCGCGACCGCACCGCCCATCGCGCGGACGTGCTGCTCCAGGAACTGTCCGACGAACAGTGGGACCGCTTCCTGGACATGGCCGCGGAGCGTGCCGGGCACGTCGCCGCGCTGCTCGACCGCGACATGCCGCCGCATCTCGTCGAGGACGCGGCGACGGCCGGCATCGAACTCCTGCCGGGGCTCGGCGATCTGGAGGCGGAGTGCGACTGCGACGCCTGGGACCATTGCGGGCACACGGCCGCCCTCTGCTACCAGATGGCGAGGCTGCTCGACCAGGACCCCTTCGTCCTGCTGCTGATGCGTGGGCGTTCCGAGCACGTCCTGCTGGACGAGCTCCAGGAGCGCGGCAGCGCGCGGCAGCGGGAGCCGTCGGATGCAGGCCACGCGCGCGTGGAGGGCGTGGACGCGGCCGAGGCGTACGCCGCCGGGGACATCCTGCCGTCACTGCCGTCTGTCGCCGACCTGCCGGGCGAGGCCGGGCCGCCGCCCGCCTTGGACGCCGAGACCGCCCCCGCGCCCGGACTCGACCCGGCCGCCCTCGAGTTCCTCGCGACCGCCGCGGCGGGAGAGGCGTACCGGCTCCTCCGCGAGGCGCTCGCGGACGGGCACGGGCAGCAGGCGGTCAGGCAGGGGTTGTCGCTCGCCCAGGACGCGGTGCGGCTGGCCGCTGTGGACCCGGACCAGGCTGTCCTCCAGCGGCTGGCCGAGGGTTCGGGGCGCGACGCCGAGGCTCTGCGACTCGCCGTACGTGCCTGGCGTCTCGGGGGTACGGCGGCGCTGTCGGTCCTTGAGGACACGTGGGCCGTGGAGGGCGAATCGCTGGCACGCGCGCGTGACGCCCTGGAGTCGGCCTGGGACGAGGACGAGCGACCGCGGCTGGTCCCGGCCGACAACCGCTGGACGGTCGTCGGCAGCGGCGGCAGTGGCATCCAGTTGCGCCTGGCCCGGGACGGCAGGTGGTGGCCGTACCGCGAGGAGCGGGGCCGATGGGCCCCCGCCGGGCCGGCGGTACGGGACCCGGCGACGGCCCTCGCCGCGGCCGGAGGAGACCCGATGAATGGTTGACGCGCGGCGTTCATCTCAAGGTCGCCCGGCGTTGGGGGTCGAGGCCAACTCTGGCCGCTGACACTGAACTTGTGCCCCAGGAGGCCTGATGTCCCCGCACGCCGTCGGCCGGCGCCGCGTCAACCGTTCCGTCGCAGCGGGCCTGCCGCTCGCCGTGCTGGCCGCCCTCGCGGTGGCCGGCTCCGCGAGCGCGGCCGGCAGCCCGGCACAGCCGCAGGTGACGGGCACCGCCACACTCGGCGACGTCCCGCTCGGCGCGTTCAGCAACTCGCTGCTGCCGGGCACGGTGGACGACGACCGGGGTGTGGACCTGGGCGGCATCGGCAGCGACATCTACCCGGCGGGACGCAAGGGCGAGTTCTGGACGGTCACCGACCGCGGTCCCAACGGCCAGATCAAGGTGGACGGCAAGAAGCGCCGGACCTTCCCCGTGCCGGGGTTCGACCCGGCGATCGTGAAGATCCGCGTGACCGGTGACAACGTCAAGGTGATCGACGCGATCCCGATCACCACGTCTTCCGGGAAGCCCGTCACCGGTCTGTCCAACCAGGCCGGACGCGACGAGGCACCGTACTCCTACGACGCGCTGACCCCACTCACGTTCAACCCGAACGGTGTGGACACCGAGGGGATCGTGCGCGCCGCGGACGGCACCTTCTGGCTCGTCGACGAGTACGGGCCGTCGCTGATCCACGTCTCCGCGCGCGGGAAGGTACTCACGCGCTACGTGCCCAAGGGGCTGAACCTGACCGGCGCGGACTATCCGGTGGTGGAGGCGCTGCCGTCGGTTCTGCTGCACCGGAAGATCAACCGCGGCTTCGAAGGGCTTGCCCTGTTGCCCTGCGGCGACCTGGTGATGGCGCTGCAGAGCCCGCTCTCCCTGCCGGACGGCGCCGTGGGAGACGCCTCGCGCACCACCCGGCTGGTCCGCTTCTCCCCCAAGAAGCGTGCCGTCACCGCCGAGTACGCGTACCGCTTCGACCCCGTGAACGTGGTCGACCCGAGCGAGGACGACACCTCGGAGCTCAAGATCTCCTCCGTGGTGGCCGTCGGAGGCGATCGGCTGCTCGTCGAGGAGCGCACCGACAAGGCCGCGCGTCTGCACCTGGTGAAGCTGTCGCGGCAGGCGGACATCCTCGGTGGCCCGTGGGACGACGACACGACGTCGCCCTCCCTGGAGCAGCTCGACGACCCCTCTGCCGCCGGTGTCCCGGTGCTGGGCAAGCACTTGGTCGTGGACCTGGGCACCGTCACGGGGGTGCCCGGAAAGATCGAGGGCGTCGCGCGCGTGGATCACGACACGCTGGCCCTCATCAACGACAACGACTTCGGGATGACCGACGGGTCAGGCGCGTTCGACGCGCAGGGCCGGCTGGTCGACAGCGGCATCGAGACGACGGTGACGTACGTGCGGCTGCCGCACGGGATCTGACGTCTGCGCCGGCCGGTCACGTGCCACGCGCGCGTGGCACGTGACTGGCGGGCGCGCGGGACGGCGGCCGGCAGGCACGCGATCGCGCGGACACCGGCAGACGCGCGATCGCGGGAACGGCGACGGAGCCGGCTGGCGCACGACTGCGTGCCGCTCACTTCAGTGGCTTGGTGAGTTTGTGGGTGCCGTTGCCGACGTCCGCCGCCAGACTGCACGCCACTTTGTCGATGCCGATCCGGTAGCCGCTGGAATCCGGGTACTGCACGAGCGTGCCGCGTACGGTGCCCGCGGACTGCTTGGCAGCCTTGCGCTCCAGGGGCACTCGGCAGAGGGCCGATGCCGCCTTCTTGAGAGCGGCATCGGTGGTGTAGGTGCCTTCGAGTTCCGCCACCTTCACCACTTCGGCGTCGTGCGGCTTGCTGCACGAGCGCTTGGCGGCCTGTCCGGGCCGACTGCCGTCCGCGTCGAAGCAGTCCCCCGTGGTCAGCATGTAGTACGGCAACTCGTTGCCCGCGGGCGTCGGGAAGAGCGATCCGAGGTCACTCGGGACGATGTCGGTGGGCAGGTCCGAGGGGAGGGTCGGCACGGCACTGGGTAGTTCCGAGGGGGCGGAGGGCAGTTCGGACGGGATGCTCAGCGAGGGACCGGGCGTTCGCCGCGTACTTCCGCTGGCCTCCGGCGACTTGTCGTCCTTCCCGCCTCCACCGTCTCCCGTCGCCACCGCGATCACGGCCACCACGACACCGATGGTCACCATCACGGCGAGCACCACGAGGAGCGTGTTCCTGCGCCGTCCGCCCCGGTGGCCTCCGGGTCCGCCGCCCGGCGGTCCGGGAGGTGGCGGTGGCTGCCATCCCCCGCCTCCCTGCGACGGCGGCCCGAAGCCGCCGGGAGGCGGACCGTAGCCCCCTGGAGGGGGACCGTAGCCACCCGACTGCGATCCATGGCCACCTGTCGGCGGCCCGTAGCCACCGGACGAAGGTCCGTAGCCACCGGACGAAGGTCCATATCCGCCCGACTGCGATCCGTCGCCACCTGTCGGCGATCCATAGCCACTGGGCGGTGGGTCGTAGCCTCCCGGTGGTGGGCCGAAGCCACCGTCATCTGGGGGCGGCGTGTCTCCCGGCGGTCGAGGCGGTACGGGCGGCATGGCCATACCGTCAAGAGTCGTGCCGAACCGGTCATCACGCGAGCCCTGCGCGGAAGTTGATACGGACTCATGGCATGGATCGCATGATTCCGCATCATTCACCCAGGGAACGTTCCGAACCCACCGAACCCGCTGCCCCCTCCACACTCACCGATCCCACCGGAGCCGGCCACGAGGTGGGGTCGGAAGGCGCCCGAGCACGAGGCCCGGCCGCGAGATCCCGCTCTGGGGCAGGCCCGCCCGAGGGCGGGCCCACGCCGCGTGGGACCGGTCAGCCCCGCGCAACCAGCAGGTGGTCCATCGCCAGCTGGTCCAGACGCTCGAAGGCCATGCCGCGCGCGGCCGCCGCGTCCACGTCGAAGTCCTCGAAGGCCGTCCGGTCACCGAGTAGCCCCTTCAGGCCGTCGGCCGCCGTGGGCTGCGCCAGCTCGTCCAGACGCGAGGCACGCAGGGCCTCCTGGACCTCGGGGTCGGCACGGAAGGCCGCGGAGCGCTCCCGAAGGATCAGGTAGTTGCGCATGCAGCCGGCGGCCGACGCCCAGACACCGTCGAAGTCCTCGGTGCGCGGCGGCTTGAAGTCGAAGTGCTTCGGCCCGGCGTAACCGGCGCTCTCCAGGAGGTCGACGAGCCAGAACGCGGCACGCAGGTCGCCCGCCCCGAAGCGCAGGTCCTGGTCGTACTTGATGCCCGACTGGCCGTTGAGGTCGATGTGGAAGAGCTTCCCCGCCCACAGAGCCTGCGCAATGCCGTGCGGGAAGTTCAGCCCGGCCATCTGCTCGTGACCCACCTCGGGGTTCACGCCGTACAGCTCCGGGCGCTCCAGGCGCTCGATGAAGGCGAGGGCGTGGCCCACGGTGGGCAGCAGGATGTCGCCGCGCGGCTCGTTCGGCTTCGGCTCGATGGCGAACTTCAGGTCGTAGCCCTGGGAGGTCACGTACTCGCCGAGAAGATCGAAGGCCTCCTTCATGCGGTCGAGCGCGACCCGGACGTCCTTGGCGGCACCGGACTCGGCGCCCTCCCGGCCGCCCCACGCGACATACGTCTGGGCGCCGAGTTCGACCGCCAGGTCGATGTTCCGGATCGTCTTGCGCAGGGCGTAGCGGCGCACGTCGCGGTCGTTCGCGGTGAACGCGCCGTCCTTGAAGACGGGGTGCGTGAACAGGTTGGTCGTGGCCATCGGCACCTTCAGCCCCGTGGCGTCCAGGGCCTGCCGGAACCGCTTGATGTGCGATTCGCGCTCGCTGTCCGAGGACCCGAAGGGGATCAGGTCGTCGTCGTGGAACGTCACTCCGTAGGCACCGAGCTCGGCCAGACGCTGCACCGACTCGACCGGGTCCAGGGCCCTCCGGGTGGCTTCGCCGAACGGGTCCCTTCCCTGCCAGCCGACGGTCCACAGGCCGAAGGTGAACCTGTCCTCGGGGGTGGGCTGGTAGTTCATGTCGCGGCTCCTTGCTTGCTCCGACTATTTCGTCATGGCGGTTAACAAATTAGTATGCGGACGCATCTCTGGGAAGAGACGAAGTGCGAAACCCGGGCCGAGCCGGTCCGGACAGCCCCACAACCAGGACAGATCCCGCGGAGCCGCGGAAGAGGGAGAGCCCGATGTCAGCAGCCGAGGGTCCGCTCGTCGTCGGAGTGGACACGTCCACCCAGTCCACCAAGGCCCTGGTCGTCGACGCATCCACCGGACAGGTGGTTGCCAGTGGGCAGGCACCGCACACCGTCTCCACGGGTGCGGGCCGCGAGAGCGACCCCCGGCAGTGGTGGGACGCGCTCTGCGAAGCGCTGCACCAGTGTGGCGACGCCGCCCACGAGGCCGCCGCGGTCTCGATCGGCGGCCAGCAGCACGGCCTGGTCACCCTCGACGCCCAGGGCGAGCCCGTGCGTCCCGCCCTGCTGTGGAACGACGTGCGGTCCGCGCCGCAGGCCCGCCGACTGGTCGAGGAACTGGGCGGCCCGAAGGCCTGGGCGGAACGCACCGGCAGCGTCCCCGGACCGTCCTTCACCGTGACGAAATGGGCCTGGCTCGCCGAGAACGAGCCGGACGCCGTCCGGGCGACGGCGGCCGTCCGGCTGCCCCACGACTACCTCACCGAACGACTGACCGGACAGGGCACCACCGACCGCGGGGACGCCTCGGGCACGGGCTGGTGGGCGTCCGGGACGGAGGCCTACGACGACGAGGTCCTCGCCCACGTCGGGCTCGACCCGGCGTTGCTCCCCCGCGTGGTCCGTCCCGGCGAGGTGGCCGGAACGGTGCACGCGCAGGGTGGCCTGCCGTTCTCCAGGGGCACCCTGGTCGCGGCGGGCACCGGCGACAACGCGGCCGCCGCGCTCGGCCTCGGCCTGCGCCCCGGCACCGCGGTACTGAGCCTCGGGACGTCCGGCACGGTGTACGCCGTGTCGACGCGGCGCCCCGCCGATCCGACCGGCACGGTGGCGGGCTTCGCCGACGCGCGCGGCGACTGGCTTCCGCTGGCCTGCACCCTGAACTGCACCCTGGCCGTCGACCGTATCGCCGCGCTCCTGGGCCTCGACCGGGAGGCCGTGGAACCCGGATCCGGAGTGACGCTGCTGCCCTACCTGGACGGTGAGCGCACCCCGAACCTGCCGCACTCGGCCGGACTGCTGACCGGGCTGCGTCACGACACGACCGGCGGGCAGCTTCTCCAAGCGGCGTACGACGGTGCCGTGCACTCGCTGCTCGGCGCCCTCGATCTCGTCCTCGACGCGGACGCCGACCGCACCGCGCCCCTGCTGCTGATCGGCGGCGGTGCCCGGGGTACCGCCTGGCAGCAGACCGTGCGGCGGCTGTCGGGGCGGCCGGTGCAGGTGCCCGAGGCCAAGGAACTCGTGGCGCTCGGGGCGGCCGCCCAGGCCGCGGGCCTGCTCACCGGCGAGGACCCGGCCGCCGTCGCCCGACGCTGGAACACCGCTGAGGGGCCGGTGCTCGACGCCGTGGAGCGGGACGACGAGACGCTCGCCAGGATCGCCGGGGTACTCTCCGACGCGGCTCCCCTGCTGGAGCGGCCGTAGTCAGGCCGGCCCGTGCGGGCGGTGGCAGGAGCGTGGTCCCGCGAGGACGACAGGAACGAGGATTGACGGAGGCATGACCGCACCGCTGCACGAGACCCACCCGACCGGATCCGGCCGCCGACTGCCCGACACTCAGCAGGGCATGCGCCGCCGCAACCTGTCCAGGGTCATGCACACCGTCAGTGCCGAGGGGCCGCTGTCGCGGGCTGCCGTCGCCTCGCGGATCGGCCTGACACGGGCGGCCGTGTCGACGCTCGTCGACGAATTGATCCGCTCGGGGCTCCTCGAAGAACTGGGCCCCGAACGGCCCGGCCGGGTGGGGCGGCCGGGCTCGGCGCTGGCCGTCAGCGGGCGCGGTCCCGCCGGGATCGGTGCCGAGGTCGGCGTCGACCACCTCGCGGTGTGCGCCGTCGACCTGCGCGGCGACATACGGGCCCGGGCGGTGCGCCACGGCACGAACCGCGGCCGGTCGCCGGAACCCGTCGTCGAGGAGCTGTCGGCCATGGTGCGGCAGGTCGTCGCCGAGGCGGAGCGCGAGGGGCTGTGGCCCGCGGGCCTCGCGGTGGCCGTGCCCGGTCTGGTGGCGCGCGACGCCCGGACCGTGGTCCGTGCCCCGAACCTCCACTGGCAGGACACGGACCTGAGCGCGCTGCTTCCCGCGGATCTGCCGCTCACCGTGGACAACGAAGCCAACTTCGGCGGCCTCGCCGAACTGTGGCTCGGCGACGCGACCCCGCGCGACTTCCTGCACGTGTCCGCGGAGATCGGTATCGGTGCCGCGGTCCTCGTCGACGGGCACCTGCTGCGCGGAACCCGTGGCTTCGCCGGCGAGTTGGGGCACGTGCCGGTGCATCCCGACGGGCCGGAGTGCCCGTGCGGTGGACACGGCTGCCTCGAACAGTACGCGGGAGAGGAGGCCGTCCTGCGTGCCGCCGGTCTGGAGCCGGGCGAAGACCGGGTGGGACTGCTGTCCGAGCGCGCCGCGCAGGGCGACCCGCACGTACGGCGTGCCCTGCGTGATGCGGGCACCGCGCTCGGCATCGCGCTGACGGGGGCGGTCAATCTGCTGGACCCCGAGACGGTCGTGCTGGGAGGTGCGCTGTCCGGTCTCGCACCCTGGCTGCTGCCGTCGCTGGAGGAGGAGCTGGCCCGCCGCACCGCGGGTCCCGCCTGCGCCGTGTCGGTTTCCCGGCTGGGGCCCGAGGGACCCTTGCTGGGCGCCGCGCATTCAGTGGTGCGAGGTGTGCTGGACGACCCGGCGGCGGTGGCGGAGCGGGCCTAGCCCGGGCACGCGGTGGTGGCGGAGCGCGCCCGGCCCGATACGACAGCGGTTGCGAAGGCGCGCGAAGCAGGCCCGGCCCGATCCACCGGTCATCGCGGGACAGGCTCAGCCGGACGCGCTTCGCGCCCGTCAGTACACGGCCGTCGGCACGCAGCCGTCTGCACGCCGGCGTCGGTGCGCGGGCATCGGTGCGCGGGCGTCGGTGCGCGGGCGTCAGCGCACAGGTGGGACTCCCCCTTTCGGGTGGCCGAGTTGTCCACAGTCACGGACTTGTCCACGGACTGACGCCTCGCTCTTCCGGCCCAACCGGCAAGCGCCGTACCGTAATTCACGCGAGGCGCAGCCGCCCGGTGGGTGGCTGCGCGCCGGGCGGATCGGGGGGGTTCACATGTCGGGGGAGACAGTTCCAGGACTGCGGCGTGAGGCGATCGGGCTGCGCGAGGTCCTGTTCCAGAGCATCACGGCCATGGCGCCGGCGGCAGCGGTCGCCGCGTCCATCCCGTCGGGCGCGGCTTTCGCAGGCGGCAGTCTGCCGCTGTCCGTGCTCATCGCGCTCGTGGCATGTCTGTTCACCGCCTCGTGCGTGGCCGAGCTGGCCAGGGAACTGCCCTCGGCCGGTTCCGTGGCCACCTACGCGGCTCAGGGCCTGCACCCGGCTGTCGGCTTCCTCGTGGGCTGGGGCTACGTGTTCGTCGAAGCACTCGTGCCGCCGCTGCTGCTCCTGCAGCTCGGCTTCACCACGGCGGGCACACTGCACCAGGAGTGGTCGTCGTATCCGGACGACCTGTGGTGGCCCTGGTCGCTCGCGGGAGCCGCGATCATCGCCGTCGCGGGCTACTTCGGAGTGCGCGCCTCGGCACGCTTCGGCACCGTCCTCGGCGTCTTCGAGGTACTGGTCTTCCTGGTGTTCGCGGTATGGCTGATCGCCGAGGCCGGCGGCGACAACACCCTGTCGGTGTTCGGCACGTCCCACACGGCCGACGGATATGAAGGCATCAGCGGCGTGTTCGCGGGATCGGTGTACACCGTGCTCGCCTTCGCGGGGTTCGAGGCGGCCGCCCCGCTCGCCGAGGAGACAAAAGACCCGCGCCGCACGATGCACCGGGCCGTGCTCGGCGCGGCACTCGCGATCGGCCTCGTGTACGTCGTGACGACCTACGCCATGTCCGTCTACTTCGGCCCGGACCGCTTCACCGGGTTCGGCGCCTCGGGGGCCGCCTCGTGGGAGGGCGTGGCACGCGCCTCGTTCGGCCTGTTCTGGGTGCTCGTGTTCCTTGCGGTGGTCAATTCTACGATCGCCAACGCCAACGCCTGTTCCAACGTCTCCACGCGAACGGCCTTCGCCCTGGCCCGGATCCGGGTGTTCCCCGCGCTCTTCGCGAGCCTGCACCCCCGGCACCGCTCCCCCGTCGCCGGCGTCGTCGTGCAGGGTGCGGTGGCACTCGCGGCCATGCTGGGACTCGGTTTCGCCTACGACCCCGTGACGGCGTTCCTCCTGCTCGCGACGGTGATCGTCACCGTGGTCATCGGCGTGTACATCGTGGTGAACCTGGCTTGCGCGGGCTACTTCCTGCGGCGCAGGCGGGAGTTGTTCCGCCCGGTGCGGCATCTCCTGTTCCCCGTGCTCGGGATCGCCGCGTTCGTTCCGGCGCTGCTGACCGCGGCGGGGCTGCCGGTCTTCGACTTCGTCTCCGAGCTGACGGCTCCCGTGTCGTACGCCGGACCGGTGGTCGGGGTCTGGATGCTCGCCGGGGTCGCTGTGCTGATCGTGCTGCTGCGCCGTCATCCGGGGCGCATAGCCGAGACCGCGCGTGTCCACCTCGATGAGACCCCCACCGCCGAACCCCGGCAGAGCGGAGCCGTGCAGTCATGAGCGACCCCCGGATCCTGACCGTGCGGCCCGCCCCGGGCGAGTACGCGTGGACGTTCGGCGGTGCGCCGCCCGTGGCACGCATCGAGCCCGGCACGGTCCTCGACCTCTACACGGAAGACTGCTTCGCGGGACGGGTGCGGTCCGAGAAGGACCTGGTGTCCGAGGTCTGCGAGTTCCCCTATCTCAATCCGCAGACCGGCCCCTTCCACGTGGTGGGTGCGGAGCCCGGTGACACGGTCGCGGTGCATTTCGTGTCCATCGAGCCGGCTCGTGACTGGGCGGCATCGACGACGGTTCCCCTCTTCGGGGCGCTCACTTCCACGCACACCACGGCCACCTTGCAGCCGCCGCTGCCGGAGACCGTGTGGATCTGGCAGCTCGACCGGGAGCGCCGCACCGCCCTGTTCAGTGCGCGTGACAGCGACATCGAGGTCGAGCTCCCGATGGATCCGATGCACGGCACCGTCGGGGTGGCGCCGGCGAACCTGGAGGTGCGTTCGGCGCTGGTGCCCGACGCTCACGGCGGGAACATGGACACACCGGAGATGCGGGCGGGCGTGACCTGTTATCTCGGTGTGAATGTCGAGGGCGCCCTGCTGAGTCTCGGCGACGGGCACGCCAGGCAGGGCGAGGGCGAGACCTGCGGGGTGGCCGTCGAGTGCGCGATGAACACGATGGTGATCGTCGAACTCCTCAAGCAGGTCGCCACGCCGTGGCCGCGCATCGAGTCGGACACGCACATCGTCTCGACCGGTTCGGCGCGCCCTCTGGAGGACGCGTTCCGGATATCGCAGCTCGACCTGGTGCAGTGGCTGGTGCGTGACTACGGCTTCAGCGAGCTGGACGCCTACCAGTTCGCGACCCAGGCCGTCGAATCGCCGCTCGCCAATGTCTGCGACACCAACTACACGTGCGTGGCCAAGCTCCGCAAGGAGTGGCTGCCGACGCGAGAGACTCACCGCGGACTGCACCGGCAACTCCGCGAGAAGGCCGCCACCCTCCGGCGGTGAGACACGCGAGCGCCGGCTGGACGCCCACCACGATCGAGACCATCCGCCACAGGTACCCCCCACACGTGAAAGGCGTACACACCATGGAGCGAGCGAGATCGTTCCCGAGCCGCCGGCGGCTGCTCAAGGGCGCGGCCCTGGCCGCCCTCCCCTACGCGTTAGCCCCCGGTACACGCGCCACGGCACAGACGGCCGTCGACTATCCGAGCGCCGAGTGGACCGCGGCGAGCAAGTCCAACTACACGGCGTCCAACCGGCCGACGACCTATCGGCTCAACTACGTGATCATCCATGTCACCCAGGAGAAGTACAGCGACACGCTGTCCATCTTCGCGAACCCGCAGAAGCAGGTGTCGGCCCACTACGTGGTGCGATCGGCCGACGGACATGTCGCGCAGTGCGTCAGGGAGCGAGACGTCGCCTGGCACGCGGGCAACTGGGACTACAACACCCGCAGCATCGGTATCGAGCACGAGGGCTGGGTGGACCAACCCGCCTACTTCACCAACGCCCTCTACGAGGAGTCCGCCAAGCTCACCGCCTCGATCTGCACCAAGTACGGCATTCCGAAGGACCGCGCCCACATCATCGGGCACTACGAGGTGCCGGGCACCGACCACACCGACCCCGGACCGAACTGGGACTGGACGCGCTACATAAGACTGGTCAACTTCGCCTGACACCCTGGCTCCCGGGCCTTCAGGGACGCCGAGGCCCGCAGGACGACGCCGACACCGCGACAGGATCGGCAGGCGGAGGTCAGCCGGCACGGGCCGGTCCGGCACGGCGGATGTACAGCTGCTCCGGGCTGGTCCGGCGTCGCGGTGGTGCGGGCCCTGCGGGTTCGGCCGGCAGGACGGACGTTGGGCACCACAGGCACGGCCGGCAGCGCGGACGTGCGGGCACCTCGGGCTCGTCGGGCAGGACGGACGTGCGGGCACCGGGGGCCGGTCCGGCAGCGCGGACGTGCCGGTGCGGTGGACTCGGCCGGCAGGACGGACGTTGGGCACCACAGGCACGGCCGGCAGCGCGGACGTGCGGGCACCTCGGGCTCGTCGGGCAGGACGGACGTGCCGGCACCGGGGGCCGGTCCGGCAGCGCGGACGTGCCGGTGCGGTGGCCGCCCCCACGGTTGGATTCGGTGCAAGGACGGGCACACAGCTTGTCCGGGCGCGCACCGGGAGTGACGATGGTCCCAGCCGCATCGCCTTCCGGGAGGCCGAGTTGACCGATCCCTGGGTGGCCCTGGAGCCAGGAGCCGACCCCGTCCAGCGCATGCGGGTCCTGCGTCGTGCGCATCAGTCGTTCACCGAGGCGGGCACGGTGACACGGCCGGTGCGGTCCGTCGTGGCCGACTCGTGGCGGCGTTCGGCGCGGGCCGGGGTGGCCCCCGACGGTACGGCGAGCGTCGAGCTCACCGACGGGGACCTCGGCTCCTACCGGGCGGAGCATCCGCTGGCCAGGGTGATGCCGCTGTTCCGGGAACTGATGGGGACGTTCGCGGCGGACGGGGAGCATCTGCTCGCGGTGTGCGACGCGCAGGGCCGGCTGCTGTGGGTGGAGGGCCATCCGGTGACGCGGCGGCAGGCGGACCGGATGAACTTCGTACCGGGAGCGCGCTGGTCGGAGACCGCCGTGGGGACGAACGCGCCCGGCACGTCGGTCGCCGTCGACCGGCCGGTGCAGGTGTTCGCGGCCGAGCACTTCAGCCGGCGCGTCCAGCCGTGGACGTGTGCGGCGGCGCCGGTGCACGACCCGCGCACCGGGCGGGTGCTCGGCGCGGTGGACATCACCGGCGGGGACGGGCTCGCGCATCCGCACAGTCTCGGTTTCGTGCAGGCGGTGGCGCGGGCGGCCGAATCCCACCTGGCGTTGCTCGCACCGCCCGAGACCAGGAACGACGGCCTGGAGCTGACCGCGCTGGGCCGTGACGAGGCCCAGCTGCTGGCGGGGGGCCGCAAGATCAGGCTCAGTCGCCGGCACAGCGAGATCCTGGTGCTGCTGGCCCGGCATCCGGAGGGTCTGACGGGTGACGAGTTGCTGTGCGCGCTGTACGAGGACGAGTCGGTGACGCCGGTGACGCTGCGCGCCGAACTGGCCAGGCTGCGCCGACTGCTGGGACCGGGTCTGCTGGAGTCGCGCCCCTATCGGCTCACCGTGCCGGTCGAGTCCGATGTCGCGGTCGTGGAGCGGCGGCTCGGGACCGGATCGGTGACGGCGGCCATGGCGGCGTACGCGGGTCCGCTGCTGCCGAGTTCGGGGGCGCCCGCGGTGGTCCGGCTGCGGCGCAGGCTCGCGGACGGTCTGCGTACGGCGCTCGTCGCCCGCCGCGATCCCGATCTGCTGGCGGACTGGGCGCGCGCGCCCTGGGGCGAGGACGACCTGGACGTGTGGCGCGCGCTGGCTTCGGTACGCCCGACGGCGGCCGTCCGGTCCCGGCTGGACGCGCTGGAGCGTGAGCTGACGGCGGCATGGCCTCGGGGCCGGGCGCCGGGCGGTGCAACGTCCTCGCAACGTCCGCACTCCTAGCCTCGCGGCGAGAGCTGCCCAACGGCGGGCAGCGCTTCTCCGGGAGGCAGACCAGCATGACCCGTTACGCGGCGCCCGGCACCGAGGGCGCGATCGTCTCCTACCAGGCGCGTTACGACCACTTCATCGGCGGGGAGTACGTGCCGCCGGCTCGCGGGCAGTACTTCGAGAACCCGAGTCCGGTGAACGGGCAGCCGTTCACCGAGGTCGCGCGGGGCACCGCGGAGGACGTGGAGCGCGCGCTGGACGCGGCACACGCCGCGGCTCCCGCGTGGGGACGCACCTCCGTGACAGCGCGCGCCGACATCCTGCTCAAGATCGCGGACCGGATGGAGGCGAACCTGGAGAAGCTGGCGGTCGCCGAGAGCTGGGAGAACGGCAAGCCGGTACGGGAGACCCTGGCGGCCGACATCCCGCTCGCGATCGACCACTTCCGCTACTTCGCCGGGGCGATCCGCGCCCAGGAGGGCTCGCTCGGTGAGGTGGACGACGACACCGTGGCGTACCACTTCCACGAGCCGCTCGGTGTGGTCGCGCAGATCATCCCGTGGAACTTCCCCATCCTGATGGCGGTCTGGAAGCTCGCCCCCGCGCTGGCGGCGGGCAACGCGGTCGTCATCAAGCCCGCGGAGCAGACCCCGGCGTCCATCCACTACTGGATGAGCCTGATCGCGGATCTGCTGCCCCCGGGCGTGGTGAACATCGTCAACGGCTTCGGGGTGGAGGCGGGCAAGCCGCTCGCGTCCAGCCCCCGGGTGGCGAAGGTCGCCTTCACCGGTGAGACCACGACGGGGCGGCTGATCATGCAGTACGCCTCGGAGAACATCAAGCCGGTCACGCTGGAGCTGGGCGGCAAGTCGCCGAACATCTTCTTCGACGACGTGTGGGCCGCCGACGACGACTTCCGGGACAAGGCGCTCGAAGGCTTCACCATGTTCGCGCTCAACCAGGGCGAGGTCTGCACCTGCCCGTCGCGGGCGCTCGTCCAGCGCGGTCAGTACGGCGACTTCATGGCGGCGGCCGTCGCCCGCACCGAGCTCATCAAGCCGGGCCACCCGCTGGACACCGACACGATGATCGGCGCCCAGGCATCCAACGACCAGCTGGAGAAGATTCTCTCCTACCTGGACATCGGCCGGCAGGAGGGTGCCAAGATCCTCACCGGTGGCGAACGGATCGAGCACGACGGCGAGTTGAAGGGCGGGTACTACGTCCAGCCGACGATCTTCGAGGGCGACAACCGGATGCGGATCTTCCAGGAGGAGATCTTCGGGCCGGTCGTCTCGGTCACGTCGTTCGACGACTTCGACGACGCCATCAAGATCGCGAACGACACGCTCTACGGGCTGGGCGCCGGTGTCTGGACGCGGGACATCAACACCGCGTACCGCGCGGGCCGCTCGATCCAGGCGGGCCGCGTCTGGACCAACTGCTACCACGCCTACCCGGCGCACGCCGCGTTCGGCGGCTACAAGCAGTCCGGCATCGGCCGCGAGACGCACAAGATGATGCTGGAGCACTACCAGCAGACGAAGAACCTGCTGGTGTCCTACTCCCCGAAGAAGCTGGGCTTCTTCTAGAGCCCGAAGTCGGATGGCCTGGAGGCTTCGTTGCCCTCCAGGCCATCCGACGCCGGAGCTACGCTCCACGATCAACACAGCGCCCAACGCCACTGCACGGGCTCCAAGTGAATCCGTCCCGGGCCAGCCACGGGCCGAGCGGCGTCCTCCGCGCACGGTCCCGCCCGCCGCCTTCGACGAGGCACCGCAGGGCCTGCTGGGCGTCAAGCCCACAGCCCAAAGAACAACGACATTGGTGGCGGCCGGCCCAGGGGAAGTCCCCGGCCACGGCGATGTCCTGGGAGAGGCGGCCGTCGCCCTGCGAGGAAATCACGGGCCGTTGCTGACCGCCGTGGTCGAGGAGGCGTCCTGGCCCGGGTTGACGAACACCCCGCCGGGGTAGCTGACATCGCACAGACCATCACCGTCGACGTCGCCGAGCGTCACGTCGGCGAGCCGCGTGGTCGACTGGTTGAGGTAGCTCCAGCGCCCGCCGAGCGAACTGGACTGGTACCACCAGGTGATGCCGGTGGCGATGAAGGCGTCGTTGACGCCGTCGCCGTCGAAGTCGCAGTACTTGCGCTGGCCGCCGGTGTAGGAGTCGAGGGTGTTGGCGGACTGGTGCAGCCCGGTCTCGGTCTGGTCCAGTGCGGCGTGGATGGGCAGGATCGAACCCACCCACAGGCTCGAATGCCGGAAAACGTTGTGCGACACGGTCATGCCGACACTGGGCGTCCCTCGCAATTTGACACCCGTGCCGTTGGTGTACCAGACCGTGTTGTACTCCACGTCCATGTACTCGCCCGCGGAGCCGCACTCGTAGCTGCAGGACGAGTCGTTGCCGTGCATGTCGATCTCATGGGTGTGCCAGACATGGGAGTTGTCTCCGCCGCCGCCCCAGATCAGGTTGCGGTACGCCAGATAGCCGTCTCCGGCCGAACCGTCGCCGGTGATCGCGTGCCGGTTGTAGTCGAACACGTTCCGCTCGACCAGCGCATAGGCGCCGTGGCCCATCACCACGCCGTAGCCCGCGCCGTGACCGCAGCAGATGATGCCGGTGGGGTGCTGGTTGTGGTGGATGTAGTTGTCGTGCACCCACACGGTCTGGGCGTTCCACAGGCCGATCCGGCTCTGGCCGTCCTGGATGTTCACCGCCGAGCCGCGCCAGTGATCGATCTCGCTGTGGTCGATCTCCACGTTCAAGCTCGAGTCCACCCGAATTCCGTCGGAGTCGCTGGTGTCGACCGCCGAATAGGGGTCGTCACTCTCCGCGCCCTGCAACCGGATTCCGCTGAACCGCACGTTGTCGCTGTGCGTACCGTCCCCGTCGTTCCCGACCCTGAAGAGGATGTGCGGGAACGACGTCGTGAACAGCCGCGGGCCCTGCGGGCGCTGCGTCCGGTCACCCAGGATCTGGACGCCCGGGGCGACCGGCAGATACTCCCGTCCGGTCAGGTCCAGATCCACGTTCCCGGCGATCCGCACCACCGCGTCCGGGGTGTCGATCGCCTGCACGAACAGGTCCTGCTGGCTGTTGGAGGTGATGGAGAAGACCGGCCCCGCGGCGGGGGCGGCGGACACCGCCGGACCTCCACTGAGCAGCAACCCGAAGGCGAACGCCACGGCGCCGCTCAGGGCCGAGCGTCGATGCCCGAAAAAGCCCACGACTGAGCCCCCTTCGAAAGAGTGGACGATTGAATGTGTCACTGCGAGGTGAGCGTTCCACTCCGTGCCCTCCCGTGCCCTCCCGTTCCCCCGTCGTCCGCCGCGGGTCCCGGACTCCGGGCCTCATGCGCTGTCCACCTGCCCTACAACTTGGGCCTGTTCCCCCGCTGCGGCCTCTGCGCTAGGCTCACTCGTCGTCCCCCGCCTGTGGCAAGGCCACCGATCACGACCCACACGGCGGTCCGGCCGGCTTCACCTGGCGTTGTCGAGTGCACCCAGGAGAGAAATCAGCCGTGAACAATGCCGATGCGCCCGTTCGGGACGCGTCCGGGTCGGACGCCCGGCGGCCCGGTGAACTTCAGACCCTGCTCGACGAGGGCACCCGTGCCGTCGTCGACGACGGCGATCTGCGCACCGGCCGGGACCGCTTCGAACGCGCCTACCGGATCGCCGAGTCGGTGGGCGAGGAACGGTTAATGGCGGCGGCCGCCCTCGGCTTCGGTGGCCTGTGGGTGCACGAGCACCGCACGGTCGCCGGCTCGGTACTCCTGGAATCGCAGTTACGACGGGCGCTGGAGCTGCTGGACCCCGAGTCCTCGTTGGCGCTGCGGCTGCGGATCCGGCTGGCCGGGGAGGGCGACTACCGCAACAGCGACAACACGGCGATACTGGCGCTGCTCAAGCAGGCGAGGGCACGACAGAATCCGATGGCGCGTGCGGAGGCCTTGAGCCTGGCCCATCACTGCCTGATCGGCCCGGAGCACGGCGCACTGCGCCGGGAACTGGCCGCCGAACTGGTCGCGGAGAGCTTCCGTACCTCCCGCCGCAGCGATCTGCTGATGGGCCTGCTGTGGCAGACGGTCGACATGTTCCTGGACGGCGACCCGCACGCGGAACGCTGCCTGGCGGAGCTGCGCGGCCTGCTGGCCGAGCAGGACCATCTCGCGGTGGGCTTCGTCGTGAGCGCGATGGAGGTCATGCTCGCCGTCCGCGCCGGCCGCCTCGACGAGGCAGAGGCGCTGGCCAGGGCCTGTACTGAGCGCGGGATCGCCGCCGGTGACGTCAACGCCACGGTGTGGCAGGCCGCACAGCTGGTGACCATCCGCTGGTACCAGGGCCGGGTGGTCGAGCTCGTGCCGCTGCTCAGCGAAATGGTCAACTCCCCGACGCTGAGCGCTGTGGACGATCACGCCCTGGCCGCGCTGGCGGTGGCCACGGTGACGGCCGGGGACCGGCGAAAAGCCGTCAGCGCGCTGGCCACGCTGTGCGGCCGCGACCTCGGTGACCTGCCTCGGTCGAGCAGTTGGATGGTGACGATGCACGGTGTCGCGGAGGCCGCCTATCTCCTTGACGACACCGCCACGGCGGCGCGGGTCTACGAGCTGCTGAGTCCGTACGGTCACCTGCCGATAGTGGGCAGTCTTGCCGTCGCCTGCTTCGGCTCGGCCCACCACGCGCTGGGGGTCGCCGCATTGACCATGGGAGACGTCGACCGGGCCGTGACCCATCTGCGGGACGCGGTACAGCAAAACCTCGCCCTCGCGCACTGGCCCGCGGTCACGGCCTCCTGGGACCGTCTCGCGGTGGCGCTCGTACGGGCAGGCCGGCAGGCGGAGGCCGACGCCGTCCGGCGCGAGATGGCCGCGGCCGCCGAGGAGGCCGCGGCGGCGCCGCCGCAGAAGGACGGACATGGCGGCGCGGATCCGCATGGCGAGGACGGGCAGGGCCAGCCCGCGGCGTTCTGTACCCGGCTGGGCCGTAAGTGGCGGATCGAGTTCGGCGGGCGCAGCGTCCTGGTGGAGCACAGCGTGGGGATGCTGCATCTGGTGGTACTGATCGCCAACCCGCGCCAGGAGATCCGGTCCGTCGACCTCGTGGCGGGGCTGACCGCGCTCAACGAGGCCGCCGAGCACACGGCCCTGTCCGGGCAGCCGGTACTGGACCGGGTGGCGGCGCAGGAGTACCGCAATCGTCTGGCCCGGCTGCGCACCGAACTGGACGAGTTCCAGGCGGCCGACGACCATGAGCGCGCCGCCGTGGCCCAGGTCGAACACGACTGGCTGATGAGCCAGCTGGCGGGTGCCACCGGCCTGAGCGGACGCGCCCGCCGCTTCCCCGAGGGCGAGGAACGCTCCCGGGTCGCGGTGAGCAAGGCCATCCGCCGGGCGCTGGACCGGATCGCGGCAGCCGATCCGGTGATCGGTGAACACCTGCGGCACGCGGTGCACACCGGGGTGCGGTGCTCGTACTGGCCCGCCTGACGCGTGTCAGGCCGCGCTTCCGCCCGGATCGAAGGGCCGCCCGCCCGGCACCCCGCCGCGGCGCCGGCAGGGCCTGCGAAGTCGAGCAGGGCGCTTCAGGTGCGGCGGACCGGGCTACGGTGCTCCTACCGGCCCACGTGGCGTACCACCGGCACCGTCCCGTGCGCATGCGGACGGGCCGGCTCGGCCCGGTCGTGCGGGCCGCCGGCCGGCCCTGTCGCGGGTGACGAACCCGTTGGACCCGCCGGCGGTACCGCACCGCTCCCGGTCAGACGCCCGCGCGGTGCCGCGTTCGCACGCCACGGCACCAGCGGGTCGGCATCGGCGGGTCGGCGGTCCCGTGGACGGCCCCCTCACAGGGCGGTCAGCATCTGCCAGGTCGTGGACGCGACGACTCCGTCGGCCGACAGGCTGTGCGCGGACTGGAAGGACCGCACCGCGCTGCCGGTGGCCGAACCGAACGAGCCGTCCACGCTCAGCGCGGTCCCGTGGGCGTTGAGCTGGCGCTGCAACGCCGTCACCGCGAACCCGCTGCTGCCCTGCTGCACCACAACGGCGAGGGCCCGCCAGGTCGCGGGTCCGACGATCCCGTCGGCGGACAGACCGCGGCTGGACTGGAAGGACCGCACCGCGCTACTGGTGGACGGGCCGAACGAGCCGTCCACGCTCAGCGTGCCCCCCTGGGCGTTGAGCAGGTACTGCGCGGTCCTGACCCGCTCACCGCTCGCCCCCTGCTGAACCACCGGCCAGCCGGCGCTCGGCAGCGGCGTGCCGCGTCCGGCGGGCAGCGAGAAGGGAACGGGAAGGAGCAGTTGTGTGTTGCGGGCGTCGGCTGTTCCACGGCGCTTGCCGATGCCGGCCGCCACCGCCTGAAGGTCGTTGGCCGCCAGCTCACGTCCCAACGAGGCGAGTGCGACGGGGGTGCTGGTGTCCCCGTTGCACGACAGCGGTGCGTCGGAGTCGACCATGGTCGTGAAGATCGACAGGATGCCGCCGCCTTCGGCGATCTCGAGGATCCGGCTCTGGATGGGCCAGTCGATGTGCGAGGCGGTGTTCACCTCCCAGAAGCCGTTGCCGATGACGGACGGCCAAGAAGTCTTGTGGGCCCAGATGTTGTTGGTGTGCGTGTGGCCGTCGACCATCAGGATCACGTTCGGGAAGCGCAGCAGAAGGTTGCGCAGTTCCGTACCGCCGTACGGGGACTCGCTGTCCGTGTTGTCCATCGAGTCGAGCGTGTGGTGGCAGCAGATGACGATGAGTTTGTCGGTCACGCCGGGCTGGTTGACGACCGTGCGGGCCCGGGTGCCGTCGGAGTCGTCGAGTTCGTAGCGTGAACTGTTGGCCTTGAGCTGGGCGTTCAGCCAGTTCCACTGGTCCTGGTCGATGGCGCCGTCGGCACCCCCGCTGATGTTGGTCGTGTCCAGCACCAGAAACTGGAATATGTCGTTCGGTCCCGAGGGAATCGCATAGTAGGCCTGGTCGCCGCCGGACGTGAAGCCGTGCCCGCGAGGGGTTCCGGTGGTGTTGAAGTGCTCGCCGATGAATTCGCTGCGCGCGAGCAGCCGCCGGGACGGGTCCCCCGTCACGTGGGCGGTCTGGAGGGTGAAAGCACCCGTCAGTATGTCCTTCAGCAGCTCCACGTAGTACGCCGCCGTGTTGTCGAAGACGTCCGGGACTCCCTCGACCTCTGTCAGCTTGGTGGAGCCGGTGGCGATGCTCTTGAGCGGGTCGAAGGGGAGGATGTCGATCGGGACGTTGCCCTGGACGAGCGCGTCGTGGTTGCCGTAGGCCGCGTACCAGGGCATGCCCAGCCCGGTCGCCGTGAACGGTCTTCGGGCGCCCTTCAGCAGCCCGCTCACGACCGGAAAGCCGTGGAGGGTGTTGTTGTCGGGTGGAGTCTGCCGTGCTTCCGGATGCCAGTAGTGGGTTTCCGTCCCGAACTGGCCGCTTGCCACGCTCTCGTCCTTGGTGAGGTCCCCGGAGTCCGGGCGCACCGTGTTGCCGTCGAGCAGGTCGATGTACCACCGCGACTCGTTGTACTGGCAGTTGTCGACCGCGTCGCCCGTGACGACGGTGAAGGCCAGCGGTTGGCTCGTCCGCGGGCTCCGGAGGACCTGCCGGACGGCTCGGCACATCGCGTCGGTCGTCTGTGTCGAAAGGAATTCGTGCGCGCGGTACGCCGATTCGGTCGGGTACGAGTTGTAGTGCGGAGGTCCGTAGTCCGCGAGCCGGTCGAGGCACTCGACGCGCAGCGGGGACTGGTCGTCGACGATGTGCAGGTCGGACATCTGGGCGAAGGCGATCAGCGATCGGGTGATCTGTGGCGAGGTGGCGAGGGTGAAGTCGTTGCGGGTGATGTGCGGTTCGCCGGGGCCGGCGGCCACACCGTGGTATCCCATGCCCAGGTCGGGGCCGATCTGCACCGTCTGGTCCAGAGTGGTGCGCCCGAATGCGGCACCGGTGCCGAGGGGCGGCGATGCTGCACTGGCGGCGGCGCGCAGACTTCCGACATCGATGGCCGCGGCCACCACAGCCACTCCGGCAGCTGTCAGGATCCTGCGACGGGAGATTGCCATGTCGATTCCTTCGGTGTGGGGGCGTGACATGCTGCGAGGAGTCGTTCGCCCGTCCTGCACCCCCGTTGACCGCGGTGGAGTCCCGAGGGGTCGATGACGGACGGATGCGGGGGGGTGGCGGAAGCCCGCGCGGGTGCCGGGACGGATCAGGTGTCGCCGGGCCTGTCACAGACCGGCGGAGGTATGCGTGGCGCGCAGTTGGAACTGGTAGGACTCCCAGGCCGACCAGATGGTGCCGCTGGGGTCGGTCTGCGTGCAGTGGTACAGCGTGCCCGTGTCGTCGACGGCGAACAGTTCGATCTTGCCGGCCCCGTTCCGCTCGGCGGAGACGTGGCGCATCCGCAGCGTGGTGGAACTGAGCTGCGTCGACATCTGGACCCAGGACTGCCACGTGCCGCCGGCCGGGACGGTCTCGAAGCGGCGGAAGAGCTGCCCGTCGGGATTGGTGCCGAAGATCGCCAGGCGTCCGTCGAGGTTGCGGGCCATGTCGATGGAGTCGAGGATGCCGTCGAGCGGCAGCACGCCGCCCCATTCGCTCTCCGTCTGCGCGTTGGCGACGTTCATCCTGCGCTGGATGAGGAGGCCGTCCTCCTTGATGGCGACCAACATCGCGCGCCCGTCGGAGCCGGTCTCGACGGCGAGTTGGATCGCGGTGCCGCCGAGCTGGGTCCAGGGGGTGAACCAGCCGTTCGAAGCGGTGTCGTCGTTCAGGAAGTCCTGCCAGCGGTGGCGGATGGTGTTGTCGCCGCGGGTCGCATAGACCTGCATGCCGCCCCACTGGTCCTGGACCGCGGTCGCCGAGGTGAAGCCGGAATCGAACTGCTGGGGCGCCGTGTAGGTGCTGCTACCCGCGCTGGTCTGCGCGCGACGGGTCACGTAGCCGTTCTGATCGATGGCGAACACCTCGACCCGGCCGTCCTGGTGGCTGCTGGCGGTGACGGACTGCCACCCCGGCCCACTCGCGAGCTTCGTCCAGGGCCGTAGGTTGCCGCCGACGGTCTGCTGGCCGGTGTTCCACAGATTGCCCTGCGCGTCCGTGCCGAACAGCTCAAGGCACCCGTCCTCGTTGCGGGCCGCGGCGATCGGGGAGCCGAGCGGGTGCGGGGCGTGCAGCGGGAAGGGGGCCGGCAGGAGCAGTTGCGTGTTGCGGTCCTGGTTGACGCCCATGCGTCTGGTGATGCCGCGGCTCACCTCCTGCGGGTCGTTGGTGGCCAGTTCCCTGGCCAGGGACGCCAGTTGTGCGGGCGTGCTGGTGTCGCCCCCGAAGGAGAGGGGTACGGCGGGGTCCACCATGGTCGTGAAGATCGAGAGGGTGGCGGGCCCGGCGGCCGAGCCGAACTCCCCTGCGTTCTGTGCGTCGGGGCTCACCATGATCTCGATGATGCGGCTCTGGATCGGCCAGTCGATGTGCGAGGCCGTGGAGATCTCCCAGAAGCCACCGGAGATCGGGCTGGAGGCCGGCGTCGGATGGGGGACGATCTTGTTGGCGTGAGTGTGTCCGTTGACCATGGCGATGACGTTCGGGTAGCGCAGCAGCAGCGCCTTGAGTTCGTCGCCGGTGTGCCGGTCCCCGAAGATGCCGCCGAAGATGCCGTCGTCGAGGTTGTCCATGGTGCCCAGCGTGTGGTGGCAGAAGAGGACGTACATCTTGTCCTGCACACCGCTCCGCGTGACGATGCGGTTGTGGGTGTCGATGTACCGTGAGCTGTTGGCCCTGAGCTGCTGTTCCAGCCAGTTGAGCTGGTCGGTGTCGATCGAGCCGCCCGCGGCGCCGGAGCCGAAGCCGTCGGTGTTGGTGTTGGTGGAGTCCAGGGTGATGTAGCGGATCAGGTCGCCGGAGCCGGACGGGATCGCGTAGTAGGCCTTGTCGATCCCGACGCCCTGGAATCCGTGACCGACCGGCAGGCCTGCGGTGTTGAAGTGGTCCTGGATGAAGGCCTTGCGCGACAGCAGCCGCCGGTTGGGGTCTGCGACGACCCGGGTCCCCTCCAGCTCCCAGGCGACCATCAGCTTGCCGAAGGTACCGAGGTCGCTGTAGTCGTCCGGCAGGTCCGCGGAGGTGCCGGAGGTCTTGGACGAGCCGACCGTCATACCCTGCACGTCGACGAGGTTGTTGTCGATGGGCTCGTTGCCCTGCCACAGGCCGTCGTGGTTGCCGTACGCCGCGTACCAGGGCATGCCGAGGCCGTGGGAGACGAACGGCCGGCGGGCCGCTCCGACCACGCCGCTCGCGTCCAGCAGTCCCGGGACGTAGGGGAATCCGAGGCCGGAGGTGCCGGTGTACTGGTTGCCCGGCACCTGCTGCGGAGGTACGGACGGGTAGTAGTAGTGGTTGTCCCCGGTGCCGCCGTTGGTCAGGGCACCGCTGGAGAAACTCTGGTCCAGGCCGATGTTGCCGGAGTCCGGCACGATGGTCTGGCCACCGTCGAGCAAGTCGATGTACCAGCGGTTCTCGTTGTGCTGGCAGTTGTCGATCGCGTCGCCGGTGACAATGGTGAACTGCAGCGGCTTGTTGCTCCGCGGGCCCTTGCCGACGCCGGCGACGGCTTGACACATCGCGTCGACGACCTGCGTCGACAGGAACTCGTGGCCCCGGTAGGCCGAGTCGGTGGGATACGAGGCGTAGTGCGGGGCGCCGGCGTCGGCGTAGCGGTCCATGAACTCCAGGCGGGCCGGCGACTGGTCGTCCACGATGTGCAGGTCGGTCATCTGCGCGAACGCGGCCAATGCCATCGTCGGGGGGCCGAAACGGGACCAGAGGTCGGTGCGGATGGCGTGCGGCTCCCCCGGCCCGGCGACCAGCCGCTGATATCCCGCGCCTTGTGCGTAACTCGCACGCTGCACCGTCTGGTCCCACGTGGTGACCATCCGCGCGTCCGATGCGGAGGCCGCCGCCGTCTTGCCGCCGCGTACCGAGGTGGCGGCTTCGGCGGCGGCACAGAAGCCGCCGGCGTCGATGGCCGCCGCCACCACACCCACTCCGGTCGTCGTCAGTAACCTTCTTCGCGAGATACCCACGCCATGTCTCCCAGGAAAGGTCGAACTCGTCTCCTCCTCCGGCGTTCCATTCCGTTCCGCCTCGTTCCACAGGCCCGTCAGCGCCCGGGCAGCGGAACGTCGCGGCGGAGCGTGACCCCGGCGTCGGCGGCACGGGTGACGATCGTGGCGACGGCGCGTTCGGCGAGGGCCGCGATGGTCAGTGAGGGGTTGACGGTGAGGGAGGTGGGGACGGCGGCGCCGTCGGTGACGAACAGTCCGCTGTGGCCGCGTAGTTCATGGCCGTCGGTGAGCGCGCTGGTGGCGGGATCGTCGCCGATCCGCGCCGAGCCGAGCGGATGGGCCGTGACGGCGCCGGCGACGTCCTCGCTCCACGGGCGGACCCGGGAGAGGCCGTCCTTCTCCAGGATTTCCCGCAGTGCAGCGTCGGCCCGCTCAAATGCCCGGCGGGTACGGGAGGTGGGGTGGTAGGTCATCGTGCCCTGCCCGAGCCCTGGCGCCAGCCGGGTGAAACTGCCGGTGAGCGGGACGACCCCGAAGGTGCCTTCGTTGTCGTCCTCGACCATGGCCAGCAGGGTGAGCCAGGAGCGCCACCGGGCCCGCATGTTCCGCTTCTCGATGCCGAACCAGGCGGGTGACCCAGCGGCCTGGGCCAGCAGGTTGGTCAGCGGGGGGAAGTAGATCTGCTGGAGGGTGAAGCGGCTGTACTCCGGGGCGGTCGGGTCCAGGTGGTCGTAGGTGGCGGCAGTGATGGGCCGGCCCACGGGCAGCCCCTGGTAGGCGGAACCATCGGGACGTGACAGCCCCAGCAGTGAGCGCACCTTGTCCTCGACGATGTCGGCGACACTGACGCGGTCGCCGTTGCCGGAGAAGTAGCGCCCCACAGCGGCCGGGATGCCCCCGAGGAGGAGAGCGGAGCGCTGGAGGATCACGGGCGTGCCCACGGCACCGGCGGCGAGTACGACGACCTTGGCGTGGATGACGCCGGCCTGCGCGGTGCAGCTGTAGTCGTCGGGGTCCAGGACTGTGTAGCCGACGGCGTAGCGATAGCCGGACAGCGACGACGGGGTGACGGTCTGCACCTCGTGCAGCGGGCGGATGTCCGCGCCGTGGGCCTCCGCCGCCGGCAGATAGTTGAGCAGCAGGGAGCGTTTGGCGTCGAAGCGGCAGCCGGAGAGCATCCAGTTGCAGTTGGTGCAGGCGTTGGTGTCGACCGCCACCGGCACGGGATTGCAGGTGCGTCCGGCCCGCCGGCAGGCTGCGGCCAGGACCCCGCCCGCGTAGGACACGTCCGGCCAGTCGGTCCGGGTGACCGGCAGCGCCTCCTCGACCCGGTCGTACCAGGGGTCGAGGGCAGCCCGGGTCAGGGCGGCCGGCCACAGCTGGCGGCCGAGGCTGCCGTGGCGCTCGAAGACGAAGGACGGTGCGCGCAGTGAGGCGGCGAAGTAGACGACGCTCCCGCCGCCGACGCAGTTGCCGGCGACCACCGCGACTCCGTCGCCGCGGATCACATCCACGATCTTGTTGTATGTGCCCAGGCGCATCGACTGGGTGAAGTCGGCGGCGGCCGCACGGGGGCCGCGCTCCAGAACAGTGACGCGGGCTCCGCCCGCCGCAAGGTAGTAGGCCGGGATCGCGCCGCCGAAGCCGCTGCCGATCACCAGGACGTCCGTGGTCTGCGCCGTCATGCCGGACTCCCCGAAGCGGTCGTGTTCGGATGGAGTGCCGCGAGCGGGCGGCCGTAGGAGAAATCGGGGAAGCGCCAGAGGCCGTCCGGGTCCGGCTCGGGGAAGCGCAGCCACGTCAGTCCGGGATGGCCCTGGCCGAGGGCCTCGCCGGTGTCCTGCTGTCCGGCGGTGTCGAACGCCAGCCCCACCAGCAGGCTCATCACCTGCCAGATCGGCCGGTCCAGGTCGTCGGGGTCGAACAGGCCGCCGACCAGGGCGGTGCGGTCGGAGAAGGACAGGCCCACGAAAGGCGGGAGGGTCGGTGGCAGCCAGATCAGCCGGAGGGCGGCATAGGCGACGGCGCGGGCGTCCAGCAGCGCCGCGATCGCCGGCAGCAGCGGCGCCACCGGCAGTTCGGGCGACTCGAGGAGGCCGACGGCACCGGCCTGTACCGCACCGGGGCCGGTGACCGCCCCGGCGACCACCACGTCACCGGGAAAGCGGCGCTGGCCCGGGATCAGGGTGTCGGCGAACGCCTCGATCGTCTGTGTCGTCCAGCTCTCGGAGGCGTCGGCCGCGGCGGCCTCAGGTGTGTCCAGACCGCCGACGGACAGTCCTGCGAGCGTGGCGACCAGTGCCTTGAGGATGGATCTCCGGTCGGACTCGGTCATGGTGATCACCCGGCCAGTGCGCAGCGCAGGTCGTAGGGCAGTGACACGGTCAGTCCGGTCTCACCCGCGGCCTGACCGTAGTCGCTCAGCGCGCGGGCGACGTCGGGGAAGACCGGTTCGAGGGCGGTGACCGCGTCTCCGACGCCCACGGGGTGTCCGTCGATGCGGAAGTTGGCCAGGCGGGCTCCGGCCCGTCTCGCGGCCTTGTCCCACCAGTACTGACCGTCCCACGCCACCCACGGCGTCGCGCCGTGAGTGGACTGCACGCTCCAGTGGTCCTTCTGGTAGTAGTGGCAGGTCACCATGGCGATGGCGAACCGGGAGGGCTCGGCCACCAGGAACCGCAGGGCCCCTCCGTCGTCGATGGTGATGTCCCGCTTGCTGTACTCCACGCACAGCGGGTCGGCGAACGTCAGCCACCACGGCGGCTGCTCCCCCTCCCCGAACTCGTGCCAGGTGCAGTCGGCGGCGAACCCCGGTTCCGTGAACGGACCGACGGACGTGTCGGCGACCTCTGCGGAGCGGGTCGGCTGCCGAGCCGGGCTCTCGCGGACGACCGGCTTCGACGGTGCTGCGACGGCGGCGCTGCTCGCGAGCAGCGCCGCGGACGCTCCCAGAGCCAGCACGCAGCCGGCTGCCGAGACACGAAGGCGCAAGGGAAACACGGGACCTCCCGTAAACGCAGCAGGGTGAATGTCACGCAGGGCCGGCCGCCACGGCGCGCTGGGCGGGGCGATCGGCATACCGAGGATGGGGCACACCGACCGGCCAGTACAAGAGGTGGGTCAGTGACTGAGCCACTGATCCTGTGAAATGAACTGCCGTCAACTAGGCAGTGCGTCAAGGTTGTTGGTCTCTCGACCGCCCATCGCATCCTGACGTGGGCGCCCCCGCCGCCGCGCCGGCCCCGTTCTCAGCGCCCGGTCGTCGGCGCGTTCATGTCGAGGAAGCGCTGCGGCACCTTCACCGGGTGCGGGTGTCCCGGCCGGCTCTTCGAGGCCCTCGGCTCGCGGGGGCCGTCGGGCCCCGGGCGGCCCGGGCCGGTCACCGGGACGCGGAAGACACCGGTGTACACGTCCGTACGGCTCCGGCGAGCGCCGGAGCCGGCCTCGGTGAGCACCGGCCGCACCCCCTGGCCGTCGCTGACCAGGCCCTGGTAGTCGCCGAGGAAGTAGCCTCCGGCGTACGGCGCCTGCAGCCAGTCGAAGACCCTGGAGATCCGCCGTTCGGTCAGGCGTCGCGGATCGCCGTGCGTCAGGGTGGCCAGCTGGTAGGCGGTGGGCAGCGTGGTGGTGTCGCCCGGACGCAGGAAGCGCAGGTCGTAGTACGTGAGCGCGACCGTGCCCCGCTTGTCGACGGCGATGGACGGGGAGAAGGCGGGGACGTCCTTCGGGCTGATGAGCGTCGGGGTCCTGCTCCAGGTGCGTCCACCGTCGCCGGAGCGCACCAGCTGGACGGAGTTGTGTGCGCCTCCGGAGAAGTCCGAGCCCTGGTAGGCCATGTAGAGCGTGCCGCTCTTCGGGTCGATGGCCGGGCTGGGCAGGGTGGCCGCGGCGCGGAGCAGCTTGGCGGGGTCGTTCGGGTCGACCTCGGGTACGGAGGTGTCCCGGGCCACGGTGGTCGCGGCGCTCCACGTCTCGCCGGCGTCGGTCGACGTCACCACGTCGAAGTGGGCGTCGACGACGGTGCTCTGGTCGTCGGAGTAGGTGATCCGGTCGAAGAAGTCGTAGAGGGTGCCGTTGCGCGGGTCGACGACGATGACGTGTCCGATGGTCTGCGAGTTCGGCACGTCGTCGGTGGCGACGAACAGCCGGGCCTCGCTCCAGGTGCGTCCCCCGTCGCGGGTGAGCGAGATGTAGCCGGGGCCGTCGAGGGAGGACGGCCCGGGAGGGTCGTTGTCCAGACGGTCCCAGACCTGGTAGGCGGTGCCCTTGCGGGTCGGGTCGGCGGTGAGCGAGGGCTTGTCGTTGAAGAACGGCTGCTCATCGACGTGCGTGGTGGTGAGGTTCCGCCAGGTACGGCCGCCGTCCCGGGAGGTGGCGGCCAGCAGGGCGCTGCGGGTGCTCCTGGTGAAGTCGACGCCCTCCCCGCTCGCGTAGACGGTGCCGTCCGGTCCGGTGCTCACCCAGGGGTCGGAGGCCCGCTCGAAGTCCGCGCCGCCCGGCGCGCAGGCGCTGAAGGGAAGCGTGCTCTCCTGGAAGGTCTGGCCGTCCTCGGTCCAGCTGGCCACCAGACCCCGCGCGGCACCGTCCGACCAGCGGTCCTGCTGGAACACGGTGACGACGCGCTTCGGGTGACGAGGGTCGACGGAGAGGTAGGGCTCGACCTCCGTACCCGGGTACACGACGCTGTCCGGGGACCGTGCGCCGATGGTGCACTCGGCGTACGGGTCTCCGAAGGACACCTTGCGCAGCGGCCGGCCGTCGGGATTCCGGTCGGCCGCTGCGGGAGGGGCCCCGGCGCCCGCCGTGAGCAGGAACGCGGCGGCGGTGGCGGCGGTCAGGGGCAGGCGGACGCGCATCAAGGATCTCCTCTGCGCCGCGGCGCCCGGGGCACGGCACCCGCGGCATCGGGGCTGCGTGGGGCGCGGAGCCGTCCGGCCGGGGCCGGGCACGACTCCGCTCGATCCTTTTCGGCCTCATGGCCGGTCCCCTTGATGGGCCGGACGGCGGAGTCGCCGAGGTGGTCCCGTTCAGGCCTGGATCAGGGCTTCATCTCATAGGTCCCGGCCAGCGCCTCGACGCGTTCCCAGACACGTGCCGAGCGTGCTTCGTCGACCACGGGACGCCGGACCGCGCCCAGCGCCCAGCGCTGCTGCTCCTCGGTGGCGGAGTCCTTGCCGTGCAGTTCGACGGCGTGTCCGGAGAAGTCGCGGACGAGCACGGAGAACAGCTCGTCGAGCACGGACTCGTCCAGGTCCGTCAGGCGGGCCTGTTCCAGGATCAGCTGTCCGTGCACCACCAGGGCGAACAGCTGGCCGACGGAGAGGAGGAAGTCGAGGTCGCGGCTCTGCTTCTCGTCGGGGGCGACGGTGGCCACGAACGCGCACAGGGCGTCGGCCTGCTCGCGGAAGCGGGCGACGTTCGGCAGCTCGGCGTACGCGTCGTAGGCGGCGCGCCAGTCGTGGAAGCGTACGGAACCCAGACCGCGGGCGGGTCCCTGCCGGAACAGGAAGGTGTCGTCGGCCGCGTCGAGGCGGGTCGGCACGGCGGGGTGCTCCACCGGCTCCAGCAGGTGGTTGCGCATGAACTTGAGGATCAGCGCGAGGTTGACGTGGACCGTGCCCTCCAGCTTGGGCAGTCCGCGGATCTCGACGGCGGCCTGGGAGAAGTAGTTGTCCTTCTCGAAGCCCTTGGCGGCGATGACGTCCCACATGAGGTCGATGACCTTCTCGCCCTCGGTGGTCACCTTCATCTTCGTCATCGGGTTGAAGAGGAGGTAGCGGCGGTCCTCGGGACCGGCCGAACGGAAGTAGTCGACGGCGCGGTCGCTGAACAGCTTCATGCCGACCAGGCGGACGTACGCGTCGGCCAGTTCCCGGCGCACGTGCGGGAAGGCGGTGACCGGGCGGCCGTACAGGATGCGGCCGTGCGCATGGGTGACGGCCTCGTACATCGCGTGCTCGCAGATGCCGATGGAGGCGGTGCAGAGGTTGAACTTGCCGACGTTGACGGTGTTGAGGGCCGCGTCGAAGGCGGCGCGGCCGGTGTGCAGGACGTCCTCGGGGGCGACCGGGTAGTCCTCCAGGCGGAACTCGCTGACGTACTTGGAGGAGTCGACCACGTTCTTCACGAGGTGGTACGAGGGGTGGCGGCTGTCGGCCGCGAAGAAGACGTACCCGTCGGGGCCCTCGACGTCGGTGCGGCGGCCGAAGACCGAGACGAGTCCGGCGGCGTTGCCGTTGCCGATGTAGTACTTGGAGCCGTTGGCCCGGAAGCCGCCGTCGCCGTCGGGCTCCAGCAGCATGTCGGTGGAGTAGATGTCGGCGCCGTGGGTCTTCTCGGACAGGCCGAAGGCGAAGACCTCTCCCTGGGAGAGGAGTTGCGCCGCGCGGCTGCGGGCGGCGGCGTTGTCGCTCTGCCAGACCGGGCCGAGACCGAGGATGGTGACCTGCCACGCGTACCAGTAGTCGAGCCCGTAGAACCCGAATATCTCGTTGAGGGCGGCGATCCGGGCGGTGTCCCAGCGCTGGTCCTCCTGTCCGGCGGCGGACGCCGGGGTGAGGAAGGTGGCGAACAGGCGCTCCTCGGCGGCGAACTCGAGGAAGTCCCCGAGCCAGGCGCGGGAGCGGTAGTCCTCGATCAGCCGCCGCTTGCCGCGCTCCTCGAACCAGTCGACGGTGGCGCGGAGGAGCCTGCGCGTCTCGGGGTCGAAGTGCGCCGGGTCGTAGGTGTGCGGGTGGAACAGCAGGGGGTCGGCCATGGCGTTCACCTTCTGGGCGGTGGGTGGGTTCGGGAGGGGGTGCGGTGTTCCTCAGGCGGACGGCGGGGGCGCGCCGAGACGGTGGAGCGTGGCGAGGACGTCGTCGAGCCAGGCGATGGTCATGCGCTCGTACGCGATGCCGCCGCGCAGCACGACGTGCTGAAGTTCCTGGCCGGCGTCGAGCGGTGCGGGGGCGTCGGGTCCGGTGAAGTCGCGCAGCTCTCCGGCGAGGTAGTGCGCGAGCCGGTCGCTGTGCACCTGGTGGTGGCGTTCGACCTCGCGGACGAGGGCGGCCGGGTCGTCGAAGGCCGCGCCGCGAATCTTCACGGCGAGGTCGTGACGCATGCTCTCCGGTTCGATCGGCTCGTGAAGCCACAGGGAGAGGGCCGCGCGGCCGGGGGCGGCGACGGAGTACTCCTTCTTGTCCGGCCGGCCGTGCTGCGGCACGTCGCGCACGGCGAGCAGGCCCTCGCTCTCCATGCGCTTGAGCACGCGGTAGATCTGTTGGTGCGTGGCGGTCCAGAAGTAGCCGATGGACCGCTCGAACCGGCGCGCCAGCTCATAGCCGGAGCCCGGCTTCTCCAGCAGGGAGACGAGGATCGCGTGGTCGAGCGCCATGCCGCGATCTTGCTATGCAACTCGTTGCATAGACAAGCGCCGCCGCCCGGGTGAGACACGGCTCACCCGGGCGGCGGGGATGTGCGGGCCTTCGCCCGCTACGGCGGTCTGGGGCGCAGCACGTTGAGCACCGCCCAGACGACCGAGACGAAGGGGACGGCCACGACGGCGCCGATCACGCCCGCGACGATGCTGCCCGCGATGACGGAGACGGCGACGACGAGCGGATGGAGCCGGACCGCCCAGCTCATCACGAGCGGGTGCAGGACGTGGCCTTCGAGTTGGCCGATGACGACGATGAGGACGACGACGGCCGCCGCCGTCAGCGGCCCGCGACCGGCCAGGGCGACCACGGTGGCCACACCGAGTGCCACCGGCGATCCCACCAGCGGCACGAACGCGGCGAAGAACTCCAGCAGGGTCAGCGGCAGCGCGAGCGGCACCCGCAGCACGTACAGGGCGATGCCGACGAGTACGGCGTTGGTGGCGGCCACGATGATGATGCCGCGCGTGTAGCCCGCGAACGTCCGCCATGCCGCGCGTCCCGCCCGGTCCCACGCCGGGCGGGCCCCCTTGGGCAGCAGCTGGTCGCGTGCCCAGGCCCACAGGCGTTCCCCGGAGTGGATGAAGAAGACGGAGGCGAAGAGCGCGAGCGCGGCCCCCGCGACGATCTCCACGAACCGGCCGAAGCCGCTGAGGGCGCTGCTGAGCAGGCTGCCGCGATGTGCGGTGAAGTAGGCGACGATCTGTTCCTGAAGTCGGGACAGCGCGCCCGGGCCGAGCCTGAACGGAGGTTGCTGGAGCCAGAGTTCGATCCGGTGAACGCCGCCGCGGAACTCGCCGGCCAGCTTGCCCGACTCACCCGCCACGGCAGTGCCGACGAGGGCCAACAGGCCGAGTACCGCGAACGCGCTGCCTACGACGGAGACGGTGACCGCCAGCGCCCTCGGCAGCCACCGGCCGAGCAGATCGGCGAGCGGACGCAGGACCGTGGTGATGACCAGGGCCAGGAAGAGCGCGACGGCGATGAGCTGGAAGCGGCCCAGGATGGTGAAGACGCCGTAGACGACGACGCCGACCAGGATGAGGCGCCAGGCGTAGGCGGCGGAGACACGGAGCCAGGGCACCACCCGCTCGTGGGCCGGGACGGGGTATCGGCCGCGGGAGCGTCGTGGGGGCCGCGCGGCCGGCGCCGGCCGGCTGCCGGACGTGACGCCGGGCGTCCGTGGACCTCGGCCGCGGCCCGCCGCCGATGCGCCCCCGTCCGCCACTGCGCCTCCCGCTGCCGACTGCCCGTCACGTCGAGAACATTAGGCGCATTCCGGGCAACCGGCCTGGTGTGGCGTTCCGCGTCAGGAGGTCGCGGGCGGCCTGATCCAGCCCAGCGAACGTTCGACGGCGCGCTGCCAGTTGTCGTACTCCGACTCGCGGTGCTCGGGGTCCATGTCCGGCATCCACTGTCCGGCCCGGTGCCAGTGGCGGCGCAGGACTTCCAGGTCCGACCAGTAGCCGGCGGCGAGTCCGGCGGCGTAGGCCGCGCCGAGGGAGACCGTCTCGGCGACCATGGGCCGCACCACCGGCACGTCCAGCACGTCGGCGACGAACTGCATGAGCAGGTTGTCCGCCGTCATGCCGCCGTCCACCTTGAGCTGCTTCAAGGGGACCGGGAAGTCGGCGTTCATGGCGTCGACGACCTCCCGCGTCTGCCATCCGGTGGCTTCCAGGACGGCGCGGGCCAGGTGCCCCTTGGTGATGTACGAGGTGAGGCCGACGATGACCCCGCGTGCGTCGCTGCGCCAGCGGGGCGCGAAGAGACCGGAGAACGCGGGAACGATGTAGCAGCCGCCGTTGTCCTCCACCGTCCGCGCCAGCGTCTCGATCTCCGGAGCGTTGTTGATCAGGCCCAGCCGGTCGCGGAACCACTGGACCAGGGAGCCGGTGACGGCGATCGATCCTTCCAGGGCGTAGACGGGGGGCTGCTCCCCGATCTTGTAGGCCACGGTCGCGAGGAGTCCGTGCCGCGACCGCACGACCTCGTTGCCGGTGTTGAGGAGGAGGAAGCTGCCCGTCCCGTACGTGCACTTCGCCTCGCCCGGGGAGAAGCAGGTCTGGCCGAACAGGGCGGCCTGCTGGTCGCCGAGGGCGGCCGTGATGCGGACGCCCGGCAGCAGGCCGCCGGCCTCGCCGTAGTCCTCGGCGGAGGAGCGGATCTCGGGAAGCATCACGCGGGGCACTCCGAAGAACGACAGCAGTTCGTCGTCCCAGGCCAGCGTGTGGATGTTCATCAGCATGGTGCGGCTGGCGTTGGTGGCGTCGGTGATGTGCAGGCCGCCGTCCGCTCCACCCGTCATGTTCCAGATCAGCCAGGTCTCGATCGTGCCGAACAGCACCTCGCCGTCGATGGCGCGCTGCTCCAGTCCGCTGACGTGGTCGAACAGCCAGCGGATGCGCAGCGCGGAGAAGTAGGTCGACGGCGGCAGGGCGCACCGGTCGAGAAAGAAGGTCTCGCCGGGCCGGAGATTGAGCTCGTCCACGAGCGGTGCCGTACGGGTGTCCTGCCAGACGATCGCCCTGCCGAGGGGCTCACCGGTGCGGCGGTCCCAGAGCACCGTCGTCTCCCGCTGGTTCGCGAGCCCGATCGCGGCGATGTTCTCGGCTCCGACCCCCACGTCGGACAGGGCCTCGGGCACGATCCGCTGAAGATTCCGCCAGATCTCGACGGCATCGTGCTCGACCCACCCCGGCTTGGGAAAGTGCTGCTCGTGCTCCCGCTGGACGACCGACACCAGCCGCCCGTGGTTGTCGAACAGAATGCATCGGGTGGAGTTGGTCCCCTGATCGATGGACATTACGTACCGTTCAGCCATGATCGGGTCTGCCTTCCGATGTCATGATCGGGTCTGCCTTCCGGTGTGCCGAGGCGGGTTCACCAGCGGGTCGCGCCCAGGTCTCTGGAGATCGCCCGTGCGGCCTCGCGGAGCAGGGTGATCAGGCTCGGCCGGGGGCGGCCCTGGCTGTCGCAGATCCTCTCGACGGGTCCGGAGAGCCCGATGGCACCCACCACGAGACCGCCGTGGCCCCGGATCGGCGCGGCCACGCCGGCTTCGCCCATGCTCATCTCCTGGACCTCCGCGGCCCAGCCGAGCTCACGGACCTCGCCGAGCGCGCGGGTGAGCTGCTCCGCGGTGACCAGGGTGTGCCGGGTGTACGCCTCGAGTTCGGACTCCAGCACCGGTTCCAGGGCGGCGGTCCCGTAGGCCAGCAGCACCTTGCCGAGCGAGGAGGCGTGCAGGGGCAGCAGCGAACCCACGTCGAGGGTCTGAAGGGTGTCGTCCGGGCGGAACACATGGTGGATGACAAGAACCCTGCCCTCCAGAGGCGTGCCGAGGCGGACCGCTTCACCACTGCGGGCGGCCAGGGCGTCGGCCCAGTTGATCGAACGGGACCGCAGATCGTTGACATCGAGATAACTGGTGCCGAGGTGCAGCAGAGCGGCCCCGAGCTGGTACTTTCCGGTCGCCTCGTCCTGCTCGACGAAATCCACGTGCTGAAGGGTGCGCAGGATGCCGTGGGCGGTGCCCTTCGCCAACCCGAGTGAGGAAGCAACCTCCCCCAGACCGAGTCGGCGGGGCCCGCCGGCGAGCAGACGCAGGATCGCCGCCGCCCGTTCGATCGACTGGACTGGGCCGGCCATGAATCGAGCGTAGTCCCGCTGTGGGCGGTCCGCTTTTCGTGCAGGTCGCCGGTCCGGTATGCGCCGGACGTCCCCGTTCGGTAATGCCGACCCGTGTTCATTGACCTGCTTTGTCCTGCTCCTTACCTTGCTTTCAGGCCCGGCAACGCGCGCCGGGATCCGGCGTCCGGCCGACTGCGCCCGCGGGAGGAGAGCAGATGGCACTACAGCTCAACACGATGCTTCCGGAAACTCTGGAACACGTATGTCCGCTGCCGCCCGTCCCCGGGGCCGTTCCCGCCCTGCGCCGACAGGTGGGCACGGTGCTCGCCGAGTGGAACATAGACCCGGCGATCGTCGACGACTGCCTCCTCGTGGTGTCGGAACTGCTCACCAACGCGATCATGCACGCGCTGCCTCCGGCGGAGCTGCGGCTCTCCTGGAGCCGGGGCTGCGGTCTCGACACCCTGCACATCGAGGTCAGCGACGCCGGACCGGCGCGCCCGCCGGGACAGCGCCAGGCGGGAAGCGACCCGGACGAGCACGGACGAGGCGAGGAGATCGTGCACGCGCTGGCGGCCCGGCACGGCATGCGCGTCCATCAGGGCCGGATCGCCCGCTGGGCCGAGCTCGTCGCCGTGTGACGAGGCACGGCCCCACCTGACGTCCATCCACCTCCCACGCCTGGTACCGGGTCATCACGCATTCACCTCCGTGACCACCGTTCGGGACAGCCCCGACCCGGGACCGCCCGACACCGACTCCCCCGGCCCGGAGATCTCCGGGCCGTCGGCCATCGGCTCGGACAGGGCCGGTTTGCGGAGCAGCAGCAGCGCCGCGTCGTCGTGCAACCTGCCGCCCACGTGGTCCAGCAGCTCGTCGTGGAGGGCGGTCAGCGTGCGTGCCGGCTCGTCGGACAGGTGGCGGGCCAGCCCCTCGGCCAGCGGATAGAACTCCCGGCTCTGGTTGCGCGCCTCGGTGACGCCGTCGGTGTAGAGCAGCAGCTGGTCTCCGTCGGCGAAGGGCATCACCTGGAGGCTGGGGTCCTCTCCGGAGAACGCGCGCAGCCCGAGGGGCGGCGCCGGGTTCGTGGGCTCCACCGCCACGACATCCCCGGATTCGCGTGCCAGCAGCGGGGGCGCGTGTCCGCAGTTGACCAGCTCCAGATGACCCGACCGCGGATATCCGGCGACGACGGCGGTGACGAAGTCGTCGTGTCCGAGGTTGCGCGCCAGGCTCCGCTCGATCCTGCCGACGACATCGAGGAGGTCGGGCTCGTCGTAGGCGGCCTCACGGAAGACACCGAGCACCAGGGCGGCCGTCGACACGGCCGGCAGACCCTTGCCGCGCACGTCGCCGACGATCAGCCGGATCCCGTACGGGGTCGGCACCAGGGCGTAGAGGTCCCCGCCGATACGGGCCTCCGCGGCCGCCGCGCTGTAGCGGACCGCCACCCGGAAGGGGCCGACGGTCTCCGGCACGGGCTTGAGCAGCGCGTGCTGCGCGGCCTCCGCGACCGAGCGGACGGCGGCGAGCACTCGTTCACGACGCCCGCGCAGGGCGCTCGTGAGGCCGTTCGCCACGGTGACGGCGCCGACCGCGGACAGGACGACCGCCAGTTCACGCCCCGGAACGCCGTCCCGGACGCCGAGCGTCGCGCCCACCAGCGCGGCGACCAGACCGACGCACAGGACCCCGCGGGGTCCGTTCGTGGTCGCCGCCAGCGCGGGCCCCGCCGCGAGCAGCGGCAGCCAGATCACGCCTGCCCCGCCGAGCAGGTCGACGAGCGCGACGACGCAGACGAGCATCAGGGGCAACACCGGCGTGCCGGCGGCCACCTGCAGGGCGGCGCTCCTGCGGGACGTGGCTCGCAGCCAAGGCCCCGGGTTGCTGATCGGCCGCACCGGTCCGTGCCCACCTCCGTGGTCTCGGGAATGTCTCATGTTCCGTCCGCAGTCCTCTTCCGTAGGCAGGCACACTCCCGACATGTCCGTTTTATCTAGGTAATACGTTCAGGCGGGGGTGCCACAAGGACTCGGATTTCAGATAGTGAGCGACAGGCTCCTGGTGACGCGGTCGGCGGTCGGGATCAGCCGCTCCCGGGCCTCGGCGAGCCGGGAGAGCCGGTCCGCCGGGAGCGACACACCGAGCGAGCCGAGCATCTCGCCGCAGTAGACGGGCACCGCGACACAGACCGTGCCGAGGGCGTACTCCTCCAGGTCCGTGACGGCGGGGGCCATCGGCGAGGAGTCGATCTGCCGGAGCAGTTCCGGGGTGCTGGTGATGGTCCGCGGCGTGAGGTCGGCGAGGTGGTGCCGGGCGAGGTAGTCGTTGCGGGACTCCTCGTCCAGTTCGCGCAGGACGGACTTGCCCAGCGCGGTGGCGTGTCCCGCGTCCTCGAAGCCCACCCAGAGGTCGACACGCGGCGCGCGGGGGCCGTCGACGATCTCGGCGACCCGGATCTCGCCCTCCTCGTAGAAGGTGAGGTAGGTGGCTGCCGCGAGGCCGTCGCGCAGCGCGGCGAGCGTGGGACGGACACGGCTGAGGAGCGCCTGTTCGCGGCCCCGGGTGTTCAGCGCCTGCACCTTGTCGCCGAGGACGAACCCTCCGTCGGCGAGCTTGCGCACGTATCCGTCGTGGGTCAGCGTGCGGAGCAGGTGATAGGCGGTGGCCAGGGGCAGACCCGTCTCGCGCGCCAACTGCTTCGCGGGCGCGCCGTTCTCGTGCGCCCCCACCGCTTCCAGCAGGCGAAAGGCCCGCTGCACCGAGGCGATGAGCGTGGGGCCGTCCTGAGCACCCATGAGACCAGCGTGCGCCGGGTCCCTCGCGCAGGCAAACGTGTGCACGGCCCGCGCCGTGCCGGGCGACCTCGCGGCACCGCGTGGCGACGGCCCCCGGACAGCGCCTCCGGCCCCTTTCCGCTTCCCCCAAGGCCTGGAAGCTCCTCCAGACCTGCGCCACGTCGCTCCCTCCATGCCGGGCGCGACACTCGACACCCTCGACGGCGACGCGTTCACCGGCCGGGTGAAGGCCAAGGTCGGCGCGGTGCAGATGAGTTACCGGTGCGAGGGCACCGTCACGCGCGACGAGGCGGACCGTTCGATGATCCTCGACCTCACCGGCAGCGAGACACGCGGCGCCGGCACGGCGGCGGCCCGCGTCGTCGCCGCACTCGCCGCCGATCCGGCCGGGACCTTGGCCCGGATCCCCACGGAGCTCGACGTCACCGGCAGGCCCGCCAGTTCGGCCGGGGCGTCATGGCGGAGATCGGCGACCGTACCGTCCAGCAGTTCGCCGCCCGGCGGGAGGAGCCGCTGCGCTCCCCGAACCGTTCGACCGCGACCGGCGGGATCTCCGCGACGCCGCTCCCGGCAGCCGTCGAGGGCGACGCGGTGAACCTGGGCGCGGCCGTCCTGCCGGTGCTGCTGCGGAAGGCCGTCGCCCCCGCGGCGGCCGTGGTCGTCGGTTCTCGTCGGCGCTCTGAGGCGCCGGTCGCGGTGACGGGCCCGGCGGACGCACGCCGGCAGCGGGGCGCCGGGCCCGGGTATGACCACCGACCGGTTAGATGTACCGCACATCAATGCACATGTGCCGATCAGCCGTCCGCCCCTCCGCCGAGGCGGCCCGGTGACGGCCTCGACGACGCTTTCCAGAGCACCGCTCGCCACCGCCCTCGCCGAAGCGCTCTGGTTCCCGGCGGCCCTCTTCCTCGGCTTCCTGTTCTGCTTCGCCCCGGCACTGCACGCGCCGCAGCCGCACCACGCGAAGGTCGTGGTGGCGGGCGCGGCCACGGAGAGCCGGGTCGACGCCGCACTGCGGCGGCAGCAGCCCGGCGGGTTCGACGTCACCTCCGTGACCGATGCCCGAAAGGCCCGCGAGGCCGTGCTGGACCGGGAGGCCGTGGCCGGGTACGCCGAGGGCGACCGGCCGGTCCTCTACGTGGCCAAGGCCAACGGCATGTCCCTCGAACAGGCGCTGACCAGGGCCTTCACCCCGGTCGCGGCGAAGCACGGGCACAGGGAGAAGCTGACGGTCGTGGACGTGGCTGCGACCACGCACAAGGACCTGATGGGCACGACCCTGGTCTACTTCGGCATCGCCTGGAGCATCCCCGGCTACATCCTCTCGACGACCCTGCTGCGGGCGGTGGCCTTCGACCGGCGCAGGAAGCTGTCGACGATCGCGGGCACCGCGGCGCTGTTCAGCGTGATCGGCTACGCGGTCGGGGTGGGACTCGGGTACCTCCCGCACGCCCCCTCGACCATGGCGATCGCGTTCCTGCTCACCGCGGCCGTCGCCACGTTCGCCTCCGGACTGGCGCCGTTCGCCAAGCAGTACTTCCCCGCCGCCGGCATGGGTCTGTTCATCGTGCTGAGCATCCCGACCAGCGGCGGCGTGGCACCGGCACCGCTGCTGCCGACGTTCTTCCAGTACGTGCACGCCGTCATGCCCCTCGCCAACGCGGTGGACGCCCTGCGCGGAGCGCTCTACTTCGACGGGGCCGGCGTGCTCAAGCCCGTGCTGGTGCTGTGCGCGTGGACCGCGGCGGGCGCCGCGCTGCTGGGCCTCGACGCCCTGCGGCACCGCCGAGCGGCGCGACGGGGTGCGGACGGCGAGCCCTCGGACGTCGAGGAGCCGCCGCGGGAGGACGCGTCGCTGGAGGTGCCGCTGCCCACCGCGCTTCCCGTGCACGCCCACCACTTCGGTGATCCTGAGCCCGTCCTGGTGGGCACCGTCCTGGACTCCCTGCAGCGGCCCGTGCACCGTGCCGTGGTGACCGTCATGGACGCCCGCGGCCGGAGGCTGGTGTCCACGACGACGAACGCGCAGGGCGAGTACGCCGTGGCCGGGCTGCCCGAGGGGTGTCTCAGCGTCGTCGCGTCCTCGGCGGGCCGCGGGCCGGTGGTCCACCGGGATCTGCTCGGCGCCGGCGCCGTCCTCCGCACCGACTTCGCGTTGCACGAGCGCGAGACGGCTCCGCGGCGGACGGTCGGCGAGTAGTCGTCGGCGGACGGGCAGCGACGTGCGGACTCCCGCTCATGGACCCGCCCGCGCGAGCCGTCGGCCCGCCGCCTGGAGTCCACGGGTCCTAGGGGCTCGCCTTCAGGGTCTTCATCGTGAAGTGGGAGGTGATGTTCTTGATGCGGGGGATGGCCATCACATGGCGGCTGAGGAACTCCTCGTAGGCAGCCAGGTCGGCGACCGCCACCCGCACGAAGTAGTCCGGGTTGCCGAAGAGCCTGCGCAACTCGACGACCTCGTCGGCCTGCGCCAGCGTGCGCTCGAAGTGTTCGACGGTCTCGGCGTCCTGCGATTCCAGGCCGAGATCGATCAGGACCTCGAAGGAGCGGCCCACGGCGGCGGGGTCGACGACGGCGCGATAGCCCTGGATCACCCCCTCGTTCTCGAGGCGCTGCACGCGCCGCAGGCACGGTCCGGTGGTCAGCCCCACGCGCTGGGCCAGATCCACGTTGCTGATCCGCCCGTCCCGCTCCAGCTCGGCGATGATTGCTCGGTCGATCGTATCCACGCGAAAATATTGCACCCTGCCCTGGCGAACGAGCAATTTTCGCAACCATGTGTCGCGCGTTTTCCGGGATGATTGAACCGTGCAACGAGATGTTCCGACCCTCCCGGCAGCACCGGAAGCCGTCCCGGCCCCGGCCTCCCGGCGTCAGCAGATCCGCCAGGGCTTCCGCGACTCCTTCTCCGCGGGCCTCGGGATCTTCCCCCTCGGCATAGCCCTCGGACTGCTGATCCTCCAGGCCGGCCTGCCCTGGTGGCTGACCCCCGCCCTGTCCCTGGCCGCCTTCGCCGGCTCCCTGGAACTGCTGCTGGTGGGCATGATGGCCGCCGTCACCCCGCTCGCCGCGATCGCGCTGACCGTGCTCGTGGTCAACTTCCGGCATGTCTTCTACGCCTTCTCCTTCCCCCTCCACCTGGTCAGGCACCCGGTCGGGAAGGCGTACGCCGTCTACGCGATGATCGACGAGGCCTACGCCGTCAACGCCTCGCTTCCCGAGGCGGAGCGCTCGGGGCCGCGGCTCCTCGCCCTGCAGATCGCCTGCGAGACCTACTGGGTCGGCGGCGGCCTGGTCGGCGTCGCTCTCGGCGCGGCCCTGCCCGCACCGGTCGAGGGCCTGGAGTTCGCCCTGTGCGCCCTGTTCACCGTGCTGACCCTGGACGCGTTCCGGTCCCGCAGGGAGGTCCCCTCGGTCCTCCTCGCGGGCGCGAGCGTCGCCGTCGCCCTCGTGCTCACCCCGGGCCTCGCGATGTTCACCGCGCTGCTGCTGTTCGTCGCCCTGCTGCTGGCGCGCCACGCCGTGACCGCCCGCCGTCCCGCCCAGGAGGCCGCCGGTGCCTAGCACCTCGTATCTCGTGGCCGTCCTGGCCATCGTCTTCGGCATCACGCTGGCGCTGCGCGCCCTGCCCTTCGCGGTGCTCGGCCGGCTGCGCGGCTCGGCAATGGTGCGGCAGCTGGCGGTGTGGATGCCCGTGGGCATCCTCGTGATCCTCGCGGTGACGGCTCTGCACGGCACCATGGCGACCGACCGGCACGGCGCGGGGTACGCGCTGCTCGCGGTCGCCGTCACCGTCGGCGTCCATCTGGCGTTCGGCCGCCGCACCGTCCTGAGCGTCGGCATCGGCACCGCCCTCTACGTCGTCCTGCTCAACACCCTGTGACCCGTACAAGGAGAGACGTCCGTTGACCACCGGCACCCCGGCCCCCGGCAGCTACTACGAGCGCATCGACGAGCACCGCTACAAGCCCACCGCCCACGCGGGCGGCGCCTGGGACCCCGACGAGCTGCACTTCAGCCCGCTCGGCGGTCTCGTCGCGCACGCCCTGGACCGCCACACGGCCACGCGTGCGGACTCCGGACTGCTGCTGTCCCGGATCAGCTACGACATCCTCGGGCGGCTCGCTCTCGACGAGTGCGAGATCCGCGTGGAGACGGTCCGGCCCGGCCGCACCATCGAACTGCTCGAAGCCGTCGTGCTGATCGCCGACCGCCCGGTGGTCCGTGCCCGCGCCTGGCTCCTCGCGGCCCTCGACACCGGCGGCGTCGCGGGCGGTGCCGACGAGCGCCTCGCCCCGCCCGAGAGCCTCCCCCGGCGGCGGCTGTCCGGCATGTGGCCGGGCGGCTACATCGCCTCCCTCGACGTGCGCGCGGTCACCACGCCCCGGCCGGGCCGGGCGACCGCCTGGATCTCCACGCCCCTCGACCTCGTCGCCGGCGAGCCCAGCAGCCCGCTCGCCTCCTACCTCGCGCTGGTGGACACGGCCAACGGCATCGCCGTACGGCAGCCGCCCACGGCCTGGATGTACCCCAACGTCGACCTGACCGTCCACCTCCACCGCCGTCCCGAGGGCGGCTGGACCGGTCTGGACACCACCGTCACGTTCGGGCCGACGGGCCAGGGGGTCACCAGCACCGTCCTGCACGACGTGCGGGGGCCGGTGGGTCACGCCCAGCAGATCCTCACCGTCCGGCCGATCACCGCCGGCTGATCACGCCCGTGAACAGCCGGCCAGGCCCCGGCAGCGCTCGCCCGGTCCCTCGGGTCGGGGCGGGCGCCGTCCGGCGTGCGGGGCCCGGGCCGACAGTCACCCGCGGAGGGTGAACCGTCGCGGGCGCGCCGGGCGGATGCTGCGAGCCGGGGCGGCCGAGCGCGGCGGGAGTGTGGTCCATGACGATCCGGCACCGCACCACGAGAGCGTCCGCCTGGCTGCGGGCCGTCCCCGGGGTCCGCGCGGTGGCGTCCTACCGGCGGGAGTGGCTGGCCAAGGACGTGGTGGCCGGGGTCGTCCTGACCACGCTGCTGGTACCGCAGGGCATGGCGTACGCCGAGCTCGCGGGCCTGCCGCCGATCACCGGGCTCTACACGACGATCCTCTGCCTTCTCGGCTACGCGGTGTGCGGCCCGTCCCGGATCCTGGTGCTGGGTCCGGACTCCTCGCTCGGACCGATGATCGCCGCCACCGTCCTGCCCCTGATCGCGGCGGAGGGCGATCCGGCGCGTGCGGTCGCCCTGGCGTCGATGCTCTCGATCATGGTCGCGGCCGTCATGATCCTGGCGTCGGTGGCCAAGCTCGGCTTCGTCGCCGACCTGATCTCCAAGCCGACCATGATCGGCTACATGAACGGTCTGGCCCTGACCATCTTCGTCGGCCAATTGCCCAAGCTGCTCGGCTTCAAGGTCGACGCGGACCACCTGATCGGCGAATGCGTCGAGGTGGTCCGGAAGCTGGCCGAGGGAGCCGTGGTGCCCGCCTCGGCCGCTGTCGGCATCAGCGGGATCGTCCTGATCGTGGTGCTCCAGCGCCTGCTGCCGAAGGTCCCCGCGGTGCTCGTGATGGTGGTGCTGGCCATCGCCGCGGCCACGGTCTTCGACCTGGGTGCGCACGGGGTCGGTCTGGTCGGTGTGCTGCCCGAGGGCTTCCCGCCGCTGACGATCCCCGATGTGCGGTTCGACGACCTGGCGCCGCTGTTCGCGGGGGCGCTGGGCATCGCCGTGGTGTCGCTGGCCGACACGATCTCCAACGCCTCGGCGTTCGCCGCCCGCAGCGGACAGGAGATCCGGGGCAACCAGGAGATGCTGGGCGTCGGCGTGGCGAATCTGGCGGCCGGGCTCTTCCAGGGCTTCCCGGTCAGCACCAGCGGATCCCGTACGGCGGTCGCGGAGCGCGCGGGCGCCCGGAGCCAGCTGACGGGCGTGGTGGGCGCGCTGCTGATCGTGCTCATGCTCGTGCTGGTCCCGGGGCTGTTCCGCAACCTCCCGCAGCCCGCGCTCGCCGCGGTGGTGATCACGGCGTCGCTCTCCCTCGCCGACCTGCCCGGGACCGTACGGCTGTGGCGCCAGCGCCGCGTCGAGTTCCTGCTGTCGATCGCCGCCTTCGCCGGAGTCGCCCTGCTCGGCGTGCTGCCCGGCATCGCCGTCGCCGTCGGACTGTCCGTGCTGAACGTCTTCCGGCGCGCGTGGTGGCCCTACGACACCGTGCTCGGACGGGTGGAGGGGCTGGAGGGCTACCACGACATCCGCTCCTACCCCGCCGCCCGGCAGCTGCCCGGACTGGTGATGTACCGGTTCGACGCACCGCTCTTCTTCGCCAACGCCAAGACCTTCCGCGACGAGGTCCTGCGCATGGCCCGCACGGAGCCGCGGCCGAGCTGGATCGTGATCGCGGCCGAGCCCGTGACCGATGTCGACACGACTGCCGCCGACATCCTCGAAGAGCTCGACGAGGCCCTCAACTCCGAAGACGTCCATCTGGTGTTCGCGGAGCTCAAGGACCCGGTGCGGCGCAAGATCGAACGATACGGACTCACCCGCACGATCGATCCGCGCCATTTCTTCCCCACGGTGGAGGCCGCACTCGCCGCCTATCGCCGGCGCACGGGCGCGGAGTGGGCCTCCGTCCCCTCCGCCGGACGGATCCGGGACCGGTGAGCGGGCACAGCGGGCCCGGTCAGCCGGGAAGCAGCGGTCGCAGGGCGATGCGGACCACCCGCGGCCAGTCGACCGCCGGTCTGTTCACCGGTGTGCCGGGGCGGTGGCGCGGCACCCGGACCCGCAGTGCCCCCGGAGCGATCCGGCACACCACGGGTGCGGGCAGCACGACGTGCTCGCCGTCGATGCCCGCCGGGACGGTGTCGGTGTCGGCCTCGACGACGACCTCCGGGGCCGTCAGCCGCAGGAAGCTCGGGGAACGCGCCCCGCTCACCATCCGTGCCGCCTGCGCGGAGTTCTCGACGCACACGCCCAGCACCCCGAGCAGTCCGGAGTCCAGGCGCTCCCGGCGCCCCGGACGCGCCGCGTCGACGGCGCGCCGGTAGGGGTTGTTGCTGACGAGCAGCGCCTGGAGTCCCTCGGCCCGGGTGTCGCCGGCGCGCATCCGCAGCCGGGGTGCGTCGTCGCCCGTGAGGAGACCCGGCAGCGTCTCCAGGATCGTCTGCGTCTTCGCGTCCCGGTAGGCGGGGTCGCCGACGACGGCCGCGTACGTCCCGAAGGACGCGTTGTTGACGAAGACGCGGTCGGCGGCGAACCCCAGGTCGGCGCGGATCTCGACGCCGTCGGTCAGGGCGTCCAGGGCGGCCGCGGGATCGTCGCGGTCGAGGCCGAGGTCGAGGGCGAAGTGGTTGCGGGTACCGGCCGGGATCACCAGGAAGGGCAGGCCGTGCCGCGCCGCCACCTCGGCCACCAGGGCCTGGGTGCCGTCGCCGCCCGCGACGGCGAGGAGGTCGGCTCCGTCGGACACGGCCTGCCGGGCCAGTTCGCTCACGTCCTCGTGTCCGGCACCGAGCAGGACGACGTGGGCACCCGCCGCCCGCGCCTTCTCCGCCAGCTGGAACCGGTCCACCTTGCCGCCGCCGGAGCGGGGGTTCATGAGGATCCAGGGGCGCCGCGGCGGCTCGACGCGGGTGCGTTCGCGGACATGGGCGGTGTGCAGCGGTGCCAGCGCCGTACGGGCCGCCGTGACGGCCAGCACCCACAGGGCCAGGGCGACGAAGGCCGGGGCCAGCAGTCCGAAGACGGCGTAGAGCACCAGGACGGTCAGCGGCGCCAGGACGGACAGGGCGACTCCGAGGACGCGCACGACGCCGGTGTGGGCGAGGGTCCACCACACACCGACGGCGGCCAGGGCCAGCCCGGCGACGCCGATCAGTACCCAGAACACGCTCCGCAGGCCCGCCGCGACGAGCGGGATCAGCACGCCGGCCGTCAGAGCGAGCAGCGCCAGACGCGCCCACCCGGCACGCCCTCTGCGGACGGCCGTGGTGGAGCACGCGTCCAGCGCGCTCGCGTTCCTTCGGTGTCGTCGCACCTGTCCGTCCGCTCCGCTCACCGCGGCGCGCCGACGGCACTCCGGTCCCTCAGACCTTCGCGCTCTCGTCGGGGCGTGCCACGCACAGGGCCCAGATGATGAACCCCGAGAAGGCGATCATCACGATCGACCACACAGGGAAGTACGGCAGGGACAGGAAGTTGGAGATGATGATCAGCCCGGCGACGGCCACGCCCAGGACACGTCCCCACATCGCGTCCTGGAAGAGCCCGATGCTGACGATCACGGCGATCGCTCCGAGGATGACGTGGATCCAGCCCCATCCGGTCAGGTCGAACTGGAACACGTAGTTGCGCGTGGTGAGGTAGACGTCGTCCTCGGCGATCGCGCTGATGCCCCGGAGGATGTCGAGGATCCCGGCGATCGCCAGCAGGACGGCTCCGAAGACCACGAGCCCCGTGGCCCACTGATGCTTGGCCGTGTGTACGTGTGCGGTGTGTGTGGCGGTCATCCTGCTGCCTCGTTTCGTCTCGTCCGGCCCGCTCAGCGGCCGGAGGCGGAGGTGGAGGAGGTGGAGGTGGGGGTTGCCGAACCCGTACCGGCGGATGCGCCGTGGCCGCTGAGGACCAGTTCCTTGGCGCGGCGGAACTCCTCGTCCGTGATGTCGCCGCGGGCGCGGATCTCGGACAGCTTGGCGAGTTCGTCGACGCTGCTGGTGCCGCCGCCGGCGGTCTCACGGATGTAGGCGTCGAAGGCGCCCTGCTGGGCCTTCGCCGACTCCAGCTCCCGATGGCCCATGCTCTTGCCGCGGGCGATCAGATAGACCAGGACGCCCAGGAACGGCACGATGATGACGCCCACCAGCCAGCCGGCCTTGCCCCAGCCGCCCAGGGTGTCGTCGCGGAAGATGTCGCCGATGATCCTGAAGAGCAGGATGAACCACATGATCCACAGGAAGAACCAGAGCATGGTCCAGAAGGCGCTCAGCAGCGGGTAGTCGTACGCGAGATACGTCTGGGCGGTCATGGTCTCTCCTCCGTCCCGGGCGTTCGCCCGGCAGGCGTTCTGTGCCGTTCTCAGCGTGCCGAGGGCAGGACCGGGCGGCCTCACCCCAGGCGGGTGATCTTGGGTTCCACGACGGGTGACGGGGGGTGCGTCGCTCCGGGGTCTCAGACCGTCGCGGTCGGACCGGTGGGTCCGGTCGGGTAGTCGGTGAGCGTCTTGCGCAGCGCCGCCCGCCAGGCGAAGGCGAGGATCAGCTCGGCCACGCCGAGCAGCACCATCCACAGTCCGAGCAGCCGGGTCAGGGCGCGGGCCGACTCGGTCGGCAGGGCGAGGACGACGATGCCCGCGACGATGCCGAGGACCGCGGCGCCGATGACGAACCCGCGGTGCGGCAGGTCCTTGGTGGCGATGGCCGTGTACGCGGTCAGCATGCCGGACACCAGCCAGACGATCCCGACGATCAGCGAGAGCGCGGCGATGGTCTGCATCGGGTTCCGCAGACAGAGCACTCCGGCGAGCACGAACAGCACCGCCAGGAGCAGTCCCGGGAGCCGTTCGCCGTGTTCGTGCCGGGAGAAGGCCGACACGAAGCGGAACCCTCCGGTGACGAGCAGGTAGAGACCGAGGAGCACCGCCAGGATGTGCAGGGTCTCCTCGGGCCAGACGAGGATCAGGACGCCCGGCACCAGCGTGGTGATCGCCGAGCCCAGGATCCAGGTCCACGAACTGCCCAGTCCCGCAAGCAGTTCCGCCGCGTCCGCGGTCGAGTCGGACTCCGCCCCGTCGGGCATGTGTTCCGGTCCGGTCTGCGGTGCCGGGCCACGCGAAACGGTCATGGCTCCTCCTCGCGCGATCGAACGGGTCGTTCCGGACCGCCGACGGGGCGGTGTGCGGAGACCTCGCCGAGCCAGCGTCCCGCGGGCCACCGGCTTCCGGATCACCCTCGACGGGTGATCTGTGGGAGGCACCGAAGAGGGGCACTGCCCGCTCCCGGTGCCCGGGCGCGAACCACCGCCGGGTTTCCGGGTCCGAGCCCGGAATCACCGCCCTGCTCCCGGGTCCTCCGGGGCTGGAG
>NZ_MLCE01000031.1 GCF_002300165.1 Streptomyces sp. Tue6028
TCCGGGAAGCTGCCCACGATCAGCCGAGATCACTCAACGTAACGAAGCACTACTAGGGGGTTTCGTTCGGATCAGGTCGGATCAGGCCGCGGCGTCCGGTGCGGTGCATCGCAAGGCGGAGGATCACCCGCGTACTGGGCGTACTCGGGTGGTCCGACAACGCGGCGAGGTGCCGTGCCGGGCACCGCGGACCCGGCCTTATCCAGACGAAACCCCCTAGGGGGTGCGTTCGTCCGGGGCGCCGGCCGGGACCTCCTCCCGGGCCGTGCCGGCGCCGGGCGTCCCCGCGCCCGCCGCGCGCAGGCGCTCGCCCTCGATGTCCACCTCCGGCAGCAGCCGTGCCAGCCACGTCGGCAGCCACCAGGCGGCCCGGCCGACGAGGGCGAGAACGGCGGGTACGAGGGTCATGCGGACGACGAACGCGTCGACGAGGACACCGAAGGCCAGCGCGAACGCGATGGGCTTCAGCATGCTGCTGCTCCCCGGCACGAAACTCGCGAAGACCGCGAACATGATCAGGGCGGCGCCGGTGACCACCCGCGACGCGTGCCGTGAGCCGGCCAGGATCGCGTCCCGGGGTCCGGCCCCGTGCACGTACGCCTCACGCATCCGGCTGACCATGAACACCTCGTAGTCCATGGCGAGTCCGAACAGCACCGCCATCACCAGGATCGGCAGGATGCTCACCACCGGCCCGGTCCGCGCCACGCCCAGCAGGTCGGCGAGCAGGCCCCACTGGAAGACGGCGACCACCGCTCCGAACGTGGCCGCCACCGAGAGCAGGAAGCCGAGACCCGCCTTGAGCGGGACGACCAGGGAGCGGAAGAGCAGCAGCAACAGCAGCAGCGAAAGGCTCACGACGACCAGGGCGAAGGGCACCAGGGAGTCGGTGAGCCGGTCGGAGACGTCGATGCCGACCGCGGTGCTTCCGGTCACCCGCACCCGGGTGCCCGACGCACGCTGCCACTCGGCCGACCGGTCCCTGATGTGCTCGACGAGTTCCCTGGTCCGCTCGTCGGCGGGCCCGGTCCGCGGCACCACCTGGACGACCGCCGCGTCACCGTGGTCGACGAGCTGGGGGGCGCCGACGGTGGCGACGCCTTCCATGGCCTTGAGGTCCTCGGCGAGCGCGGCGGTGGACTGCCGGGGGTCCGCGGCGCGCGAGGTGTCGGCGAGGATCAGCAGCGGTCCGTTGAATCCGGGGCCGAACTCCTTCGAGACGATGTCGTACGTCCTGCGCTCGGTGCTGCCCGCCGGCGCCGATCCGTTGTCGGGCAGGGCGAGGTGCAGATCCCGCGCCGGGACGGCTGCGGAGAGCAGGGCGACGAGCACGGCGGCCAGGGTGAGCAGCGGGCGGCGGATCGCCAGCCGGCCCCACCGTTCGCCGAGGTTCGGCCGTCCGCTCCGCCCGCCGTCGTGGGCGGCGCGCTCGCGGCGGGCGGTCCGCGAACCGGGCCGGGGACGCAACCGGTCACCGGCGAAGCCCATCAGGGCGGGCAGCAGCGTGAGCGCGACGGACACCGCGATCAGCACGGCGGCTGCACCGCCCAGGCCCATCACGGTCAGGAACGGGATACGGACCACGGCCAGCCCGCACAGCGCGATGACCACCGTGAGCCCGGCGAAGACGACCGCGCCGCCCGCCGTCGCGGTCGCGGTGGCCGCGGACTCCTCGGCGTCCATGCCGGACGCCAGTTGGGAGCGGTGGCGGGACACGATGAACAGCGCGTAGTCGATGCCGACGGCGAGACCGAGCATCGACGCGAGCGATGGCGCCGTGCCGGAGATCGTCAGGACGCCGGTCAGCGTCTGGAGGCCGAGCAGGGTGACGGCGACACCGGTCACCGCCGTCAGCAGCGGCATGCCGGCGGCGAACAGCGAGCCGAAGGTCACCGTCAGCACGACGAGCGCGAACAGCAGCCCCATCGCCTCCTTGGAGTGACCGGTGCTCTTGTCGCTGCCGTACGCGGGCCCGCCGACGTCCACGGTGAGTCCGGCGTCCTCGGCCGGCCGGGTCGTCCTTTCCAGGGCGGTGAGGCTGTCCGCGGCCAGTCCGGCCTTCGTCACGTCGTAGCGCACCTGCCCGAGGGCGGTCGTGCGGTCGCGGGAGACGAGGCCCGCGGTCGTCGGGTCGGTGACGTGGGTGACCTGCGGCGCCTTCCCGGCCTGTGCCATGGTCGCGCCGACGGCCCGCGCGTACGAGGGTTCGGTGATCTCGTGGCCCTCGGGGGCGACGAAGACGATCTGGGCGCTGGTGCCGGCCGCCGAGGGCAGCTCGGTCCTGAGGGCGTCCATCGCGGTCTGCGACTCGGAGCCCGGGATGGTGAACTCGTCGTTCGTGGTACCGCCGAAGCCGGCCACGCAGGCGACGGCCGCGGCGAGCACGACGAGCCAGCAGGCCAGCACGGCACGGCGATGCCGGAAGGCGCCGCGGCCGAGCCGGTGAAGCAGGGAAGCCATGGGAGAACCACTCCTTGAAGGGGGACTTGCGGGGGCGAGCGGCACGTTCGGGGAGGGGTATCTCGGGCGTCGGGCGGGGCGGTGCGGTGGGGCCGGTGCGGTCCCGCGCGTCCAGTGCCGGTGCCGACGGGGGCGGAGATCGGGGGCGGTGGGGATGGACGCGGTCCCGCGCTACCCGGGCCGGCGCCGATCGGGACGGATGCGGGGACGGCGGGGGACGGTGCTGCGGTCCCCTGTGCCCCGTGCCGGCCCCGGCTCGGTCAGACGTCGAGGGCGGCGCGGCCGCCGCGCAGGCTGAGACGCAGCCCGTCGTCCGTGACGGCGAGCTTCCGCGGCTTCATGTCCATGGGGAGGCCGGTCAGTTCGACGGTGCGCCGCACCTTGCCGGTGATCCTCGCGGACAGCGCGTCGGGGAGGGGAGCGCCGTCGAACGTCGGCCGGGCCGGCGTGACGCGGACGGTCGTGCCGTCCAGCGACGGGGTGACGGGGACGGTGAGCGCGCCCGTGCGGCCGAGGTGGACGAGGAGCCGTCCGGTTCCCGGGTCGGGGACGACCACCCCGTTCATCCGTCTCAGTTCGTCGCCGCCGAGCCGGTCGGCGCCGACGGTGACGTCCGCGGTGCTCGACCCGACGGTGACCGTCCCCGCGGCCCGCCGTACGTCCCGCAGATGGACGTCGACGCCGAGTCCGGTCATCCGCCGGGCGGTCACCCCGTCGGCCGTGAGCTCGACGTCCGGGAACGCGCCCCGGGACAGCTGCATCAGCACGGGAGTGCCGCCCAGGCCGACGTCGGGGACCGTGCCGAGCCGTTCGGCCGCCGCGGTCGCGAAACGGTCGCCGACCCGGTGCCGGACCACCGCCTCCGCCGTCACCGCTCCACCGCCGAGGGCGAGGACCGTGAGCGCGGCGACCGCGGTGCGGCGTCTCGTGACGGGGCGTCCCGCGGCGGGGTGTCCCGGGCCGCGACGCCCCGGGGTCAGGCGTGTCAGGGCGCGCAGAGGCAGCCGCTCACCAAAAAGTGTCATGACTGACACGATACACAAAGTGTCAGGACTGACACTTTTGCTGGGCGGGGGCCCGGCGCCGCACCCGTGGCGTGACAGGATGACCAGGTGAACGACTGGGGCGAGCGCGAACCGGGGCTGCGGGACCGGAAGAAGGCCGCGACGCGGCGGACCCTGCTCCAGACGGCGGCACGCATGTTCGCCGAACGCGGCTACCAGGAGACGACCGTCAAGGACATCGCCTCGGCGGCCGGCGTCACCGAGCGCACCTTCTTCCGCTACTTCCCCTCCAAGGAGGACCTGGTCTTCGCCGAGGTCCTCGACCTCGTACCCCTGCTGCGACGGGAGATCCCGCGGCGGCCGGCCGGCGAACCCCCGCTCACCGCCGTCCTCAACGGCCTCGTCGAGGCGGCCGGTGCGCTCGACGAGGGCCTGGCCATCCTGTTCGTCGGCACACCGCCGCGCGCCCTGCCCACCGGCGCCCGGCGCACCCACGTCCTCACCGACTTCGAGGACGGCATCGCCGACGCGCTCGTTGTGCGTCTGGCCGAGCAGCACCCCGACGAGCCGGACGACCGGCGCGCGCGAAGGGCCGCCGTGCTGGCCCGCGTGTCGGTCGCCGTCATCCGCAGCGCCCTGCTCGCGCACGTGTCGGAGGACGCCGCGGGGCCCGAACGGCGTTCCGTCGACGACTTCGGCACCCTGCTGCGGGAGGCGTTCGACGCCGTACGGGAGGCCGTGTGACCCGGCGCCGGACGCCGGCCCGCCCGGGCGCCCGCCGTCGCCGTACCGCCGCGCTGCAGGGGTGCCGGGCGGCGCGGAGCCAGGCCTCGCCGTCACGCCCGTCCGGCGCGCCTGCGGTGGCGCAGCCACAGCCACAGGCCGCCGGCCAGGAACGACGCGACCGCCAGGGCGATCGCCAGCACCGGCCATCTGCTCCCGGCGATGCGCAGGTCCGCCACGACGGCCAGGGTGACCAGGGCGAGCGGCACGAGCAGCGAGACGCACGCGCGCAGTCCCGCGGACAGCACCTCGGGCTCGACACGGGCGATCCGGCGGCGCGGGGCGGGTGAACTGACCGCGCCGTACTGGGCGAGGGCCCGTTCCATCAGGCGGTTGTCGGAACGCCGGTAGACGTACGCCAGGTAGGGGAGCCAGACGAGCGGCGCCACCAGTCCCACCAGGAAGACCGCGACGACCAGCGTCCAACGGCCCGTCTGGACGGCGATCCTGCGCACCCGCCGCCGACCCGGGGTGTCGTCGCCGGTCGTGACCAGGCCCAGCAGATAGGCCATCCGTACGGTGAGCCGCCACATGGCCGGCCAGCGCTTCAGGCGGGGGAGGGGTTCGGCGCGGGCGATCCCCGCGAGTGCCTCCTGCGCCCGCGGGGTGTCCTCGTACACGCCCTGCAGGGCGAGGAGGTCGGCCACGCGGGCGCTCGTCGTGGGGTCGTGACCGTCGAGCGCGGCCAGCTCCAGAACCGTGCGCCCCTGTCGCAGCAGCGCCGCGCAGAACGCGAAGGGCACCAGCACGAGGAACGGGCCGCCCACCATCGCCCCCTCCGCGACGACCGTGCGATGGCCCCGGGTGATCACCTGGGCCCGCAGTTCCGGGGTGCTCGCCCCGGGGTGGTCGTGGCGCAGCCGGGCCACGGAGTCGGCCGCCGCGTGCCCGTGCCGGGCGACCGCGAAGGCCGCCAGAATCTCCGGCAGCCGGCCCGGGTCGCCGAGCGCCGATGCCAGCAGCGACCGTTCGGGCGAGGGCCCGGCGGGGCGGCGGGGTGCGGCGCGGCTCATGGGGCATCACACCGCCACGGGCCCCGCCCGGGTCGTCGTGAGTGGATCGGCGCGTGCCGTGTGCGGTGTGTCGGTGCCGGGGTGGGGCGTCGTCGGCCGCGAGCCCGCCGCGGCACGGTGCCTGGGTGCGCGCGCCCGGTCCGCGTGCCCCGGGTGCGACGGGGCGCACGGCTGTCGCGGAAGGAAAGAGGCGGGTGCGCCATATGTCGTATCTAGCACGAAACACCCGCCTCGGGGTTCCGTACGGGCTCCGGTACGGGCCCGGCGACGCGGTCCGCCGCGCGGGCCGGGCCGCCGCCGTGCACGGGCCCCGCCGACCCTGGCGCGGTCGTCACCCGAACGGCCGAACCCATGTGGCGGAGCGACGGGCCGGGACCGAGGCTCGAACTCGACTCGGTGCTCGCCGCACGGGCGGGCCCGGCCGGCACCGCACGCCGACACCACACAAGGGGTCGCACATGAGCCAGGACGCCTCGCAGCCGTCGGACACCCCGCACGCCACCGGCGCCGCAGCCCCCTCCACCGGTTCCGCCGGGGGCGGCGAAGCGCCCCTCTGGGGAAACCAGGGACAGCCGGCCCCGGGCGCGCGGGGCACGGGGTCCTCGCACCGGACCCGCGACGCCTGGGCTGCCGGTGGCACCGTCTTCGCGGGTGTCCTCCTGTGCGTGAACGGCGTCCTCCACGTCCTCCAGGGCATCTCCGCCATCGTCGAGGACACCGTGTACACGCGCGTGAACGGTTACGTGTACCGGATCAACCTCACCGGCTGGGGCTGGATCCTGGTGGTCCTCGGCGCCATCGCGATCGTCGTCGGCTGGGGCATCCTCAAGGACGCCGACTGGGCACGCCTGACCGGCATCCTGCTCGCCTCGCTGAGCATCATCTTCCAGTTCATGTTCCTGCCGTACGCGCCGGTGTGGTCCCTCGTCGTGATCGCCATCGACTGCTTCGTGATCTGGGCCCTCGCCGTCCACAAGCCCGGCCCCACGACGGGCTGACCGGCGGCCCGCGGCGGGCCGGACGGACGGCTTCGTGCCGCACCGGCCCCCGACCCCACGCAAGGAGCATCCATGGCCAGTTCCGAAGACCGCGGGGCCGGACGTACGACGGGCGCGGACGGCGGTACGGAACTCGCCGACCTGCGGGCCAGGGTCGCGGAGCTGGAGCGTCAGGGCGGCCCCACCGCCTCCCGGCACCGGCTGCGCTCGCTCGTCGCCGGTCTGCTGATCCTCCTCACCTTCGTGCTCACGCCGCTCAGCGCGGTGGCCGCCTGGGCCAGGAGCGAGGTCGCGGACACCGACCGGTACGTGGCGACCATGAAGCCCCTCGCCTCCGACCCGGACGTCCAGGCCGCCGTCGCCGACCGGGTGACCGACGCGGTGATGCAGCACATCGACCTCCAGACACTCCTCGAATCCGTCGCGCCCGAGGACCGGCCGCGGCTGAGCGCCGCCCTGGAGAAACTGAGCGGCCCGCTCACCTCGGGCCTCACCGGCTTCGTGCACAGCACCGCCGAGAAGTTCGTCGACAGCGACGCCTTCGCCACCTTGTGGACGGACCTGAACAGAAGGGCTCACGCCGCCGTCGACAAGGCGCTGACCGGCAGCGGGGGCGGCGCGGTGAAACTCACCGACGACTCCGTGGTCATCGACCTCGCGCCCGTCATCGACCAGGTGAAACAGGCGCTCGTCGACAAGGGCCTGACGGTGGCGTCGAAGATCCCCGAGGTGCACACCGACTTCACGGTCCTGACCTCCGACTCCGTCGGCAAGGCCCAGAAGGGCTACCGGCTGCTGCAACTTGTCGGGTTCTGGCTGCCGCTGCTGACGCTGGTCCTCGCGGCGGCGGCCGTGCTGACCGCCGTGCGCAGACGCCGGGCCCTCGTCGCGGTCGCCATCGCCGTCGCGCTCGGCGCCGCCGTCCTCGGAGTGGGTCTCTGGATCGGCCGCGCGCTCTATCTCGACGAACTGCCGGCGAAGGTCTCGCAGCCCGCCGCGGGGGCCGTCTACGACGCGCTGGTCCGTTACCTCCGGACCACGGTCCGCATGCTGATCACCCTCGGCGTCGTCGTGGCGCTCGCGGCCTGGCTGACCGGGACCGGCCGGGCCGCCTCCCGGGTGCGGTTCGCCTGGACCGCCGGCATCGGTGCCGTGCGCGAGGCCACGGGCTTCGAGGCGGGATCCGTCGGCACCTGGGTGCACCGGTCGAAGCGCTGGCTGAACTGGACCGTGGTCGCCGTCGCGGCCGCCACCCTGCTCGCCTGGAGCTACCCCACCGCCGCCGTGACGCTCTGGATCGTGCTGGGCGCCCTGCTGGCGCTGGCCCTCGTCGAGTTCCTCGACGATCCGCCCGAGTCGGGCGGCCTGGGGCTCGCCGGCTCCGGCTGACCGGGGGCCTGGGGCTCGCCGGCTCCGGCTGACAGACGGCGGGGCTGCCGTGCCGCGCTCCTGCGTCCCACCGTGGCATGGTCGTGGCGACCGCTAGACGCTGTAGCCGCCGTCGACGCCCAGCGCCTGCCCGGTGATGAATCCCGCGCGGTCGGAGGCGAGGAACACGACCGCCTCGGCGATGTCCGTCGCGGAGCCGAAGCGGCGCAGCGGGATGTTCCGCCGGGTGATCTCCAGCGCGGCTTCGTCGAGCTCGCCGGAGCCGATCAGCCGCGCCGCGTTGCCGTCGGTCAGCATGCCGGGGCCGACGCAGTTCACGCGGACGCCGTACCGCCCCTCCTCGGCGGCCAGCGCCCGGGCCACCGCCTCGACCGCCCCCTTCGTGCCGGACGACAACCCGTCGCGGACGGGGAACCGCCGGGTGGCCACGGTGGTGACCGCGACGATGCTGCCCCGGCTCTCCCGCAGCAGCGGCAGCGCGGGGTGTACGAGATTGAAGAACGCCCCGGCGTCCGCGTCGAGTTGGGCGCGGTACTGGCTCGGCGTCACCTTGCTCAGATGCACCATGGGCACGTGCGGACCCGCCGCGTACACGAGGGTGTGCAGCCCCCCGGAGGCGGCGGCCTCCGCCACGGCCTGCGCCGTGGCCGCCTCGTCGCTCAGGTCGACGCGCAGTGCCAGCGCGCGGCGCCCCGGCCGGCCGACCTCCTCGGCGAGCGCGTCGGCCGCCGCCCGCCGGCCGCGGTACGTGAACGCCACGTCGCTGCCCCGCCCGGCGAGCGTCCGAACGACCGCCGCGCCGATGCCGCCCGTACCGCCCGCGACGAACGCGACGCCCGGCCGCTTCGAGAAGTCCTCCACGCTCACGCCCCACAACCCCCGTGTACTCGGCGACGACGACCATCACGACCACACCCGGCCGGCAGCGGCCGCGTGCCACACGCGTACAACGGCCCCCGGGCGAACGGGAGTTCCAGCATGCACCTCCGTGCGCCGCGGCGGGTCCGACTCCGGTGATCGGGCGTGCGGTGGGTGTCAGGGGCGAAGGCGCCGGAGGTCCGACACAAGGACATCGGTGCTCGACAGGGTCATCGGCGCCGCGGAGACCGCCCGCACCCGTACCCGGACACCCCGGCCCGGCAGGACGAACCTCCCGCCGGGCGGCAGGAGTTCGTAGCGGGCCGTGCCATGGGCGCGCAGCACGGCGGGACCCGCCTCGACGCCCCAGTAGCGGCTCATGCCCTGCCCCTTTGTCAGGGTGAAGTGGGGACGCAGGGCCGCGCCGCCCTCGTTGGTGACCCGGACGGAGAGTGCGGTGAGCGCGCCGGCCGCCCGGCGTGCGCCGACGACGCTCATCCGGAGCGGTGGTGATCCCGTCGCCGCGAAGGCGACCGCCACGGCAGCCGGGGCCAGCAGGAGAACGGCCGCGACCGGACGCGCACGGCGCCCCGTGCGGCCGCGCAGCACGGCCGGGCGCGGCTGCCAGGCCGTCGTGAAGGACTGCCAGGGCGCGGTGACGGCCGCGGCCGTCCACAGGGGCGTCATCATCAGGTAGTAGCCGTCCTGCGAACGGGTCGCCACGTAGAACGCGCACCACGGCAGGACCGTCGCCGCCGGCCCGAGCCGCCGTACGAACAGCACGAACAGCACGAGCAGACCGGCGGCCAGCAGCAGACTCGCGTGCGCGTACCAGGCCAGCCGCCCACTGCCGTCGGTGAGGTACAGCGAGATGCCGACCAGGCCCTGACCGTGGATGTCCGCCTGCTGGGTCAGCGGGAGCGCGATGCCCGATAGCCAGGCGCGGGGCTCGCTCACGATGAAGTACGCGTTGATGAGCAGCCAGGCCGTCACGGCCCCCGCGGCGATCCGGCCCACCGCGATCGCCGCGGCGCGCGGCCCCAGTTCGCCACGGCGCAGGGCGTACACACCGGCCAGCAGGAACGGGGCGAGGAACCACGGCAGTTGCTGCGCGGCACAGGCCGCGCCGAGGCAGGCGGCCCGCACCCGGTCGCCCCGGCCGCCGCCGCCCGTCCGCGGCCAGCCCACCACCACCGGGACGAGCAGGGCGCAGGCGACGACCGCCGGATAGCCGAGTCGGCCGTACGCGGGCAGCAGGTTGAGACCGAGGCAGACCAGCGTGGCCGCGGAGCGCCACGGCACCGGCAGCAGCCGCCACATGACGATCGCGCCCACCACCAGGGCCCCGGTGCTCACGAGGGTGGCCGCCGCCGCGCCGTGACCCGTCCAGAGCAGCGGCGCGGTCAGCATCAGGCACAGCGGTGGATAGCCGTACGTGTAGTCGTAGCCCCCGGCCATCGTCGGGGTGAGCGCCACGCCGTGACCGAACAGCCAGGGCCAGGGCCGCCCGTAGACCTGGTGACCGGCGAGGAACTCGTGGGCGGCCTGCGTGGTGAGCACCGCCTCGTCGCTGCCCCCGTGGTTCATCACCCACCCGCAGACGGCGAGCGTCACGGCGGTCAGCAGGACGACCAGGTCGAGCCGGGCCAGTGCGCGGCTCCGGCGTACCACCAGGATGAGGGCGCCGGTGACGAGGATCGAGGCGTAACAGAGGGAGACGACCGCGGCCACCGGGAGACGGTGGCTCGCGGCCTGGACCCACAGCGGGCGCGTACCGACGAAGAGACTGATGTCGGCGAGCAGAGTCAGGACGCGGTGCCACTGGGTGGGCGTCCCGTCCTCGTGCCGGGGCGCGGACCTCCTGCCGGACGCTTCCTCCGAAGGGGTCTGGCGGGCGCTGGGCGACGGCCCGGTTTCTGCCGAGTACACGGCCCCAGAAGGTAGTTCCCGCAGGTGAGCGGGGTGCGGGAGGACGTGAAGAGTCCGGTGTGAGGCGCGTAAGAGGGCAAGAGCGGTCCAAGTGTCAGGCGTTGGAGAGCGACACCTCGGTGGACTTGATGAGCGCCACGACGTGGGCGCCGGGGACCAGGCCGAGTTCGGTGACCGCGTCCTTGGTGATGGCCGAGGTCAGCTCGCCGCCCGCGACGTCGACCTTGACGCGTGCCATGGCCCCGCCGGTGGCGACGTCCGTGATCGTGCCGGGCAGTTGGTTGCGGATGCTCACCCCGGCGACCGGCCCGGTCGCCAGGGACACCTCCGTCGACTTGACGAGGGCGCGCACCGTGGAGCCGGCGGCCAGGCCCAGGTCCTCGACGGCTTCCAGGGTGACGGCCGCGACGATCTCCTGGCCGCCGTCGAGACGGACCTTCACCGTCGCCATCACCTCACCCGCGGTGACGGAGACGACGGTGCCGGGAAGCTGGTTGCGGATGCTCAGACTCATGGGGAGGCCTCGATCGCTCTACTGGGTGCCGGGTTTGCTGGACTATGCGCAGTTTGCCGCAGCGGGTAGGCGTGCGACCGCGTCGCGGACCGTGTCGCTGTTGGGCCGAACGGGTGACCATGCGTAAGAATTGCCCGGTGCAGATACTGAGTGCGAGTCAGGACGGGGTGGACGGGTGAACAGCCACGACGTCACCGACGAACAGTGGGAAGGGCTCGCCCAGGTCGTTCCGCTGCGGGGCAGGGACGCATGGCCGTCGGCCGTCGGCCACCGGTCGATCCCCGATGCCCCGACCGAGGCCCGGCGCCGTTTCGTGGTGCTGCGGGTCAATGTCTTCGCGGACGCCCGCGAGGTCGCCGAGACGCTGATGGCGGGCATTCCGGTGCTCCTGGACCTGACCGGCGCGGAGACCGATGTCGCCAAGCGGGTGCTGGACTTCAGCACGGGTGTGGTCTTCGGGCTCGCGAGCAGCATGCACCGGGTCGACCGGAACGTGTTCCTGCTGACACCGCCGGGGACCGAGGTGCGCGGGCTGATGGAGGGGGCCGGGGTTCCCGGCGTCTGAAGGCGAGTTGGGTGGGTCCGGCACAGGGCCCCGGGGGTGTGCGGGGTCCGCCGGTACGTGGTCCGGGGGTGCGCGGGGTTCGAATCGGGGCCCGTGGCCCCCGGGCTGGGGCGAACAGGGCCTTAGGGGTTTTCGTTCGGATCAGCCCGGGTCCGCGGCGTCCGGCACGGCACCTCGCCGCGTTGTCGGGCCACCCGAGTACGCCCAGTACGCGGGTGATCCTCCGCCTTGCGATGCACCGCACAGGACGCCGCGGCCCGATCCGACCCGATCCGAACGAAACCCCCTAAGTCGGCCCGATGTCGGAAGCCGGCCGCGGGCCGGACCGGGCCAGGAAGCCGCGCGGGCCGGGGGGTGCCGGACCGGCCCGTCCCGCGGGGGCGGTGGGCAAGCCCGTCCCGCGGGGTCGGTGGGCAGGCCCGCCCCGCGGGGGCCGGGGCCGGAGGGCCGGGGTCCGACCGGCGCGGATCGCGGTGTGCGCGGCAGGCCGCGGCGCGCTCCCCCGATCGTGGGAAGGTCTCCGGGCCGGAACGGTTCGCCACCCGACGGAGGCCTACGGTCCGGATATGACCGTGTCATCCCCGGAGGCCGTCGTGACGGCGCGCACGCGCCCCGACCGCCCGGGCATCACCGAACTGCGGCTCGCCGCCTTCGCCGTCCACCGCCGTGTCCGGTTCCCGCTGGGACCGCTCACCCTCGTCACCGGTCCGAGCGGCAGCGGCAAGACCGCCGCCCTGCGGGCGTACGAGGCGTTGGCGCGGCTCGGCGGCGGCGCGGAACTCGCCGAGGTGTTCCCCGATCCGGTCACCTGCGTGCCCGAGACGGCCCGGCCGGACGCCCAGCGACGGCGCGGATTCCGTATCGGCTGCACGGTGGACGGCCCCGAGGGCCCGGTACGGCTCGACGTCGCCGTGCAGGCCGAGCCCGAACTGCGCGTCGTGGGCGAGCGGTTGACGGTGGACGGGCGGATCCTGCTGGAGACGGCCCTGCGCGACCCCGGCCGCCGGTCCGTCCAGGCGGCCTGGCACACGGGGGGATCGTCCGCGGTGACCAGGGGACCGCTCCCGGACGACCGCCTCGGCACCGCGCTGCTGCCGTTGCGCGTCGCGGGCCGCACGGACGGCGAACGCCAAGTCCTCGCCGCCGCCGAACAGATGGTGCTCGCCCTGCGGTCCGTCTACGCCTGCGCGCCGAGCCCTCGGCGCATGCGCGCGCCCGCACCGGTCGGGCCGGGACGACTCCTGGGCGGCTGCGACAACCTCGCCGAGGTGCTGTGGCGCACGCGTTCGGAGTGCGCCCACCGCTACGCGCACCTGGTGGCGGCGGTACGGGCCGGATGCGCGGGCCCGGTCGCCGACGTGTCGGCCGAACCGCTCGGCGACGGCACCGTCCGTGGACTCCTCGACCGCGGCGACGGCGTGCGCACCCCGCTCGGACTGCTCGGCGACGGCGAACTGCGCTATCTCGCGCTCGCCCTGGTGCTGCTCACCGGGCCCGGCGTGCTGGAGGTCGACCAGGCGGGCGAGGTCCCGCAGGCGCTCCAGTCGCTGACGGTCCTGGCCGACGGCTTCGACCACTGCCTGGACGCCCGGCAGACGCAGGAACTGGTGCGATTGGCGGTGCGGATGTGCGAGCGCGGGCACATCCGGCTGGTGGGCGCCGTGAGCGACGCGTCCTGGGCCCGCGGGCTGCCCGGCGTCTCGGTGGTAGACCTTCGGTCGTGACGAGAACGGACGCACCGAAGGTGGGACTCTGGCCGTGACGGACGACCTGAACGTGGCGAAGCTCCAGCGCAGACTGGCCGAGTTCGCGGCGGCCCGGAACTGGCAGCCGTTCCACACCCCCAAGAACCTGGTGGCCGCACTGAGCGTGGAGGCCTCCGAACTGGTCGAGATCTTCCAGTGGCTGACACCGGAGGAGTCGGCCCGGGTGATGGACGACGCGGACAGCGCGCACCGTGTCACCGACGAGGTCGCCGACGTCCTCGCGTATCTGCTCCAGCTGTGCGAGGTCCTCGGCATCGACCCGCTCTCCGCCCTCGACGCCAAGATCGACCGCAACGAGCGGAGGTTCCCGGCGCCGGGGGAGAGGTGACGGAACCGGCCGGCAAGCCGCTTCGTCACTCTATGAAGTCATTGAGTCGGCTTCCATCAATTCCGTGTCCACAGATTTCGGGCTTCCTCTGGCTTTTCGTCCCACAGACCCTCACTCTGGGTAGTGAACAACGGAGTTCGGGCGGACGTGCGAAAAGCGCGTCGGGACAGACGGGGGCAGCGCATGGACGCGGTGCGGCTCATCGTGACGAGCAGGCGTGCCCTGGCGGAGAGCGGCGACACCCCGGAGGTGATGACGGAGGCGTGGCAGGCACACGCCCTGGCTCAGGCGATAGGCAGCCGCTTCGCCGTGTCGGGGCCTCCGGAACTACGGGGAGAGGCCCTGGGGTTGACCGAACTGGCGGGCCGGGGCTGCGGGGTCCTCGGCGCGCCCGCTCTCGACCTCGGGGCACTGCGCGCCGCCCAGCTCTCCGAGCTGGGGGACGCCCGGGAGTCGCTGCTGTGCCTGGGGGCCCTGCTCGGCGAGGTCGGCATCGCCCTCGTCACCGTCGCCTGCGCGGCGGACGACGAGGGCACGTACTGGCAGTGCATGGAGGCCATCGACGCGGCCGACGAGTCGCGGGACCGCGTTCTGGAGATGCTGCGACGGCTGGCGGTCAGGGACCAGAAGGCGGTGGTGGAGCGGGACCGGGCCGCCGGGTAGGCGCTCACGTCCCACCGCCGTGCGGCGGCGGGGCGGCGCCCCCGCGGGGGTGTCGGGCGCCGTCCGGCCCGTCCACCGCACCGGCACGGTCCGCCACCGCGCCCGGAGTTGACGGCCATTCACCCCGCAGGGAATGCCCGACGCCGGCCGGTCGAGCTGGAGTCGACCGCGTGGGCCGGTCGAGCTGGAGTCGACCGCGCCGGCCGGCGCAGCCGGATTCGACCACGGCCCTCGGCGCCGCGAGCTACACCAGCCGGGGCATCACCTCGGAGGCGATCAGCTCCAGGTGGTCCAGGTCGTCGAGATCCAGCATCTGGAGGTACATGCGCTGCGAACCCACGGCCTGGTACCGGGCGATCTTCTCGACCACCTCCGCGGGAGAGCCCGCGAGCCCGTTCGCCTTCAACTCGTCGACATCGCGCCCGATGGCGTCCGCGCGGCGCTTCACCTCCGCGTCCGTCCGCCCGACACATGCCACCAGCGCGTTGGAGTACACCAGATCGTCGCCCTTGCGTCCGGCCTGCTCGGCCGCCGTGCTCACCCGGGCGAACTGCTGCTCCGTGTCCGCGACGGAAGCGAAGGGGATGTTGAACTCGTCGGCGTAGCGCGCCGCGAGGGCCGGAGTGCGCCTCGCCCCGTGACCCCCGACGAGGACGGGCACCTTCGACTGCGTGGGCTTCGGCAGCGCGGGCGAGTCCTTGAGCTGGTAGTACTTGCCGTCGAAGGAGAAACGCTCACCTACGGGCGTGGTCCACAGACCGGTGACGATCGCGAGCTGCTCCTCCAACCGGCCGAACTTCTCCTTGGGGAAAGGAATGCCGTACGCCTCGTGCTCGGCCTCGTACCAGCCGGCCCCGAGTCCGAGCTCCACACGGCCGCCCGACATCTGGTCGACCTGGGCGACCTGGACGGCCAGGACGCCCGGGAGACGGAAGGTGCCCGCGGTCATCAGCGTGCCGAGCCGGATCCGGCTCGTCTCACGGGCGATACCGGCCAGGGTGATCCAGGCATCGGTGGGGCCGGGAAGCCCGTCGACGGAACCCATGTGCAAATAGTGATCGGAACGGAAGAAAGCGTCGTAGCGCAGGTCCTCGGCGGCCTTGGCGACACGGAGCAACGTCTCGTAGGTCGCGCCTTGCTGCGGTTCTGTGAAGACTCGAAGATCCATCCACCCATCATGCACCGGTCACAACAACCGCCCCGCCGCGAACCGCTGGCGCCCGGTTCACAGTCGTGAAGGAGTCCGCACGCGGGCGGAGGCAGCGGGTCCGGGGAAAATCCCGAGTCTGCCCAGGATGTTCACTGTACGTTGTCAGGGCGCGCCGAAATGCGTCGCATCCGACCACGTTTCCGCAGCTCAGAAGCTGCTTTAAGGCAGACCCCCGTGTTCCTGACGATCAGTACCACCGGTACCCCAGAACGCCCCGCCACCGACCTCGGCTTCCTGCTGCACAAGCATCCCGACAAGGCGCAGGCGTTCTCGACGTCCTACGGCACAGCGCACGTCCTGTACCCACAGGCGTCCGACGAGCAGTGCACCGCCGCGCTGCTGCTGGAGGTCGACGCGGTGGCACTGGTCCGGCGGGGCAAGGGCAAGGGACGCGGCGGCGCGCCCGACGCCGCACTCGCGCAGTACGTCAACGACCGTCCGTACGCGGCCTCTTCGCTGCTCGCCGTGGCATTGAGCAGCGTGTTCTCCAGCGCGATGAAGGGCCAGTGCGCCGCCAGGCCGGAGCTGCCCGCCAGGCCGCTGCCGCTTCGGATCGAGGTGCCCGCGCTGCCCGCGCGCGGCGGTGCCGAACTCGTACGCAAGCTCTTCGAACCGCTGGGATGGACGGTGACGGCCGAAGCCGTCGCCCTCGACGACCACTTCCCCGAGTGGGGCGACTCGCGCTATGTGCGCCTGGTGCTGGAGGCGGCGGACCTCACGCTCGCCGAGGCCCTGCGCCACCTCTACGTCCTCCTCCCCGTGCTCGACGACGCGAAGCACTACTGGGTGGCGTCCGACGAGGTCGACAAGCTGCTGCGGGCCGGCGAGGGCTGGCTGCCGGACCACCCCGAGCAGAAGCTGATCACCAGCCGCTATCTCGCGCGCCGCTGGTCGCTGACCCGCCAGGCCAACGAGCGTCTCGAACTCGTCCGCCTCGCCGAGGCCGACGACACCGACGTCGCGGAGATCGACAACGCCGTCGACGAGGAGAGCGACACGGAGGAGAAGCCGGTGCCGCTCGCCGTGCAGCGGCGGGACGCGATCCTCGCTGCCCTCGGCGCCGGCGGTGCCGCGCGGGTCCTCGACCTCGGCTGCGGGCAGGGGCAGTTGGTGCAGGCGCTGCTCAAGGACGTGCGGTACACCGAGATCGTCGGTGTCGACGTGTCGATGCGCGCCCTCACCATCGCGTCGCGACGGCTCAAGCTGGATCGCATGGGCGAGCGGCAGTCCTCGCGCGTCAAGCTCCTGCAGGGCTCGCTCGCCTACACCGACCGCCGCCTCAAGGGGTACGACGCCGCCGTGCTCAGCGAGGTCGTCGAGCACGTCGACCTGCCGCGGTTGCCCGCCCTGGAGTACGCGGTGTTCGGATCCGCGCGTCCGAGGACCGTCCTCGTGACGACACCGAACGTCGAGTACAACGTCCGCTGGGAGACGCTCCCCGCCGGACACTCCCGGCACGGCGACCACCGGTTCGAGTGGACGCGCGAGGAGTTCCGCACCTGGGCCCGCGAGGTCGCCGAACGGCATGGCTACGCCGTGGAGTTCACCCCCGTCGGACCCGAGGACCCCGAGGTGGGGCCGCCGACCCAGATGGCCGTCTTCGCACTGACCGCAGACGCCCCGTCCCCGAAGGAGGAGAAGGCCGCATGACGCACGACGACACCACCACCCCCGGGCGGGTCCTGCCCGTCACCGACCTCTCCCTCGTGGTGCTGATCGGCGCTTCGGGCTCGGGCAAGTCGACCTTCGCCCGCAAGCACTTCAAGCCCACCGAGGTCATCTCCAGCGACTTCTGCCGCGGGCTCGTCGCCGACGACGAGAACGACCAGAGCGCGAGCGGCGACGCGTTCGACGTGCTGCACTACATCGCGGGCAAGCGCCTCGCGGCGGGCCGCCGGACCGTCGTCGACGCCACCAACGTCCAGCAGGAGAGCCGCCGCCAGCTCGTCGAGCTCGCCAGGAAGCACGACGTGCTGCCCATCGCGATCGTGCTCGACGTGCCCGAGGACGTCTGCGCCGCGCGCAACGCGGCTCGCACCGACCGCGCCGACATGCCGCGCCGCGTCATCCAGCGCCATATCCGCGAACTCCGCCGCTCGCTGCGCCATCTGGAGCGGGAGGGCTTCCGAAAGGTCCACGTCCTGCGGGGCGTGGAGGAGGCCGAGGGCGCCGAGGTCCGTACCGAGAAGCGGTTCAACGACCTGACCCACCTCACCGGCCCCTTCGACATCATCGGCGACATCCACGGGTGCGCCTCGGAACTGGAGAGCCTGCTCGGCAAGCTGGGATACGTCGACGGCGTCCACCCGACGGGCCGCACGGCCGTCTTCGTCGGCGACCTCGTCGACCGGGGGCCCGACACCCCGGGCGTGCTGCGCCGCGTGATGTCCATGGTCGGCTCGGGCAACGCCCTGTGCGTGCCCGGCAACCACGAGAACAAGCTCGGCCGCCATCTCAGGGGCCGCAAGGTCCAGCACACCCACGGACTCGCCGAGACCATCGAGCAGCTGGCGGGGGAGAGCGACGAGTTCGTCGTGGGCGTACGGGCGTTCCTCGACGGGCTGGTCAGCCACTACGTCCTCGACGGCGGGCGGCTCGTCGTCTGCCACGCGGGCCTGCCCGAGAAGTACCACGGCCGTACCTCCGGCCGGGTGCGCTCGCACGCGCTGTACGGCGACACGACCGGCGAGACCGACGAGTTCGGGCTGCCGGTGCGCTACCCGTGGGCGGAGGACTACCGGGGCCGCGCGGCCGTCGTGTACGGCCACACCCCGGTGCCCACGGCCACCTGGCTGAACAACACCATCTGCCTGGACACGGGAGCCGTCTTCGGCGGCAAGCTCACCGCGCTGCGCTGGCCTGAGCGCGAGCTCGTCGACGTACCGGCCGAGCGGGTCTGGTACGAGCCGGCCAAGCCGCTCGCCACCGAGGCGCCCGGCGGACACGAGGGACGTCCGCTGGACCTGGCGGACGTGCACGGCCGCCGGGTCGTCGAGACCCGGCACGGCGGACGCGTGTCGGTCCGCGAGGAGAACGCGGCGGCGGCCCTGGAGGTCATGAGCCGTTTCGCGGTGGACCCGCGGCTGCTGCCGTACCTGCCGCCGACGATGGCGCCGACCGCGACCTCGCACGTGGAGGGCTACCTGGAACACCCCGCCGAGGCCTTCGCGCAGTACCGGGACGACGGGGTCCCCCGGGTCGTGTGCGAGGAGAAGCACATGGGCTCGCGCGCGGTGGCGCTGGTCTGCCGGGACGCGGCGGCGGCACGCGAGCGCTTCGGTGTCCCGGGTCCGTCCGGTGCGGGAACGACCGGTCCCACGGGGGCCCTGTACACCCGTACCGGCCGTCCCTTCTTCGCCGACGACACCGTCACCGAGGAGATCCTCGGGCGGGTGCGGGCCGCCGCGACGGAGGCGGGGCTGTGGGAGGAGCTGGAGACCGACTGGCTGCTGCTCGACGCCGAACTGATGCCGTGGTCGCTGAAGGCGTCCGGGCTGCTGCGCAGCCAGTACGCCGCGGTCGGCGCCGCGTCCGGAGCCGTGTTCCCGGGGGCGCTGGCCGCGCTCGAAGGGGCGGCGGAGCGTGGTGTCGACGTGGCGGACCTGCTGGGCCGCCAGCGCGAGCGTGCCGCGGACGCCGAGGCGTTCACGGAGGCGTACCGGCGGTACTGCTGGACGACGGAGGGACTGGAGGGCGTCCGGCTGGCGCCGTTCCAGATCCTCGCGGTGCAGGGCCGCAGTCTCGCCGGGCTGCCGCACGACGAGCAGCTCGCGCTCATCGACCGCCTCGTGGAGAACGACGGGAGCGGGCTGCTGCAGACCACCCGGCGGCTCTTCGTCGACACCGGTGACCCCGAGTCGGTGCAGGCGGGTGTCGACTGGTGGCTGGAGATGACGGGCCGCGGTGGCGAGGGCATGGTCGTCAAGCCGGTCGGCGCGGTGGTGCGCAGCGAGCAGGGACGGCTCGTGCAGCCGGGCATCAAGTGCCGTGGGCGTGAGTACCTCCGGATCATCTACGGCCCGGAGTACACCCGCCCCGAGAACCTCGCACGACTGCGCGGCCGCTTCCTCAACCACAAGCGGTCGCTGGCGATCCGCGAGTACGCGCTGGGGCTGGAGGCCCTGGACCGGCTCGCGAACGGCGAGCCGCTGTGGCGGGTCCACGAGGCGGTGTTCGGAGTCCTGGCCCTGGAGTCCGAACCGGTGGACCCCCGTCTGTGACGGGTACGCACCCGACTCCCGGGGGCCGGGGCCTCGGCCCCGGCTTCCGGCGCGCGTTCCCGTCCTCGCAGACCGGACGGGCCGGCCGCTCGGCCGCACTCCGTGCGCGGGCGGCCGGGGCGGCCCGGGCGCCGGAACCATGTCGTGGTGGCCCGGCGTCTCCCAAGTGATCAACCGGAGGAGTACGCCCAGTGCGGATCTACATCAGCGCCGACATGGAGGGCATCACCGGACTCGTCGACGCCGACGACGTCCAGCCGGCCGGCCGGGACTACGAGCGGGGCCGGCTGATGATGGCGGAGGACGTCAACGCCGCCGTCCGCGGCGCCCTCGCCGCCGGTGCCACCGACATCGTCGTCAACGACGCGCACGGCCCGATGCGCAACCTGTTGCCCGAGGCCCTGCACCCGGCGGTCCGCCTCGTCCGCGGCAAGCCCAAGCAGATGGGCATGCTCGAAGGCCTCACCCCCGGACACGACGCCATGATCGGTGTCGGGTACCACTCCCGGGCCGGAGTGCTCGGCGTGCTCAGCCACAGCTTCATGGGGCACGAGATCGAGGACATGTGGCTGGACGGGCGCCCGGTCGGCGAGATCGGGCTGGCCCACGCCACCGCCGCGGCGATCGGAGTGCCCATGGTGGCACTCACCGGCGACGACACCGCCTGCGACGAGGCGACCGCGTGGGACGACTCCGTCACCACTGTCGCGGTGAAGTACGCGCGGGACCGCTTCGCGGCCCGGCTGCGCCCGGCCGACGAGGCGCGCGAGGCCATCGAGAAGACCGTCACCACAGCCCTGTCGGCCCACGCGGTACGGGCCGAGCCGACGCCCCCGTCGGGACCGCAGGCCCCCCGCGAGCTCACCGTGCGCTGGCAGTCGGCCTCCGTGGCCGCCACGCTCCAGGGCATCCCCGGAGTCACGGTCACGGACAGCCGGACCGTCCGGGCGGAGGGTCAACTTCCTTCCCTGTACCGGCTGTTCGGCGTGTGGATGCGGGTGGCGGCGTCCCTGACAAACCAGCCGCCGTACTGCTGACGGGACGTCGCGGGCAGCCTGGGCACCGTCCGTCGTGGCCCGCCCGCCCCGGCGTCATCCCACCAGCCGCAGCCGCACCCCCGCCACCCCCACCCGCACCGTCTGACCCCACACCAGCTCCAGGGCGTCGCCCTCCATCCCGTCCCCGAACGCGATGAGGCGGTCGGACTCCACGGTCAGGGACAGGCGGTCGGACGCCGTGAGGTGGCCGGCCACGAGTGAGGTGCCGGTGGCCGGCGACGGCCAGGCCTCGCGGACGAACCACAGCAGGCGTTCGTCCGTGGGGCCGGGCAGCGTCAGCTCCCCGCCCCGTTCCTGCCACACGGAGCGGAGCCAGCCGCCGGTCCCCGTCCCGGTGCCCACCAGGACCCCGGAGGAGGCCTGGGGCTCGACGGCACCCCCGTACTCGTCGAGCCCCAGCCGGTAGCGGGCCGTCTGATGGCCGGCGGCTCCCAGATAGATCTCGTTCAGCGCCACCAGGCGCTGCGTGTCGTCCGCGACGGCCTCGACCATGGTCAGCTCGTCGGCCCGGCTCCGGTGCGCCGAGGCGAGCAGCGCCGCCGCGTCCCCGGAGCGGTGCCGCACCAGTACCCCCGGGTTGCGCCCCGGGTCCGAGTCGATGCCGATGACGGGCTGTCCCGCGAGGTACTTGGCGACGTTCGCGACGAGCCCGTCCTGGCCGACCACGACGACCACGTCCTCCGGGGCGAACAGGAACCGGTCCAGGTCGCCGCGTTCGACCCGGGCCTGACGCCACGTCAGCGGGATCGCGGCCACCACACCGGCGAGCGCCTCGCGGTCCCGCCGGTGCCGCTCGGCCACCTCCGCGATGTCGCGCCCTCGGGAGGAGAGGAAGAACGCCGCCTGCCCGTGCGTCCCGTGCCGGGCGACGAGCTCCTCGTACTCCGTGGTCCGATGGACGAGGACCACCCGGTGCGCGAGGCTCACCGTTCGTCCCCGGCGTCCGGGTTGCCCAGCTTGGCGAGCAGCCCCGTGAGGACGTCGGGCGACACCGTGACGCTGTCGATCCGCGGCAGGTTCTCCGCGAGCCGGGTGCCCGTGAGGGCGTGCAGCGTGCTGACGTCCACGTCCGCGTGGACCCGCAGCCAGGCGGCCTGTGCCTCGGCCCGGGCCGCGCCGACCTCGCGTTCGGCCTGCGCCTCGGCCCCGGCGAGCCGCACCTTGCGGGTGGCTTCCGCCTCGGCGAGGCGCAGCGCGCGGGTGGCCTCCGCCTCCGCGAGCCGCACCGTCCGCGCCGCCTCCGCGCCCGCCCGCACCGCGTCGGCGGCCGCGTGCTCCTCCGCCTCGCGCCGCGCGTTGGTGCCGCGCTGGTCGACCAGCTGCTCCTCGCGCCGGGCGAGTTCGATCTGGCTGGCGAGTTCGTTCTCGGCGATGGCACGTTCGCGCTCGACGGCGACGGCGCGGCGCTCGTACGTCGCCTTGTCGGCGTCCTGCTGGATCTGCTCGCGGGCCGGGGTGCGCAGCGCCCGCTCCACCTCGGGCTCCGGGCGCAGGGCGACCACGCGGACGGCCACCACCTCGATGCCCGTCGCGGGCAGCCGGGGCTCGGCCGCGAGCCCTCCGGCGATCCGCTCCCGCACCGCGGCGACGCCGTCGACCAGGGCGGACGCCAGCGAGGTACGGGCCAGGACGTCCAGCGCGTGCTGCTGGGCCGTCTCGGTCAGCAGCGAACCCAGCTGTTCCAGGGGGGTGCCGCGCCAGGCGCCGGTGTCGGGGTCGATGGAGAAGTCCAGGCGGGCGGCGGCGATCGCGGGGTCGACGACGCGGTAGGTGACGGTCGCCTGGACGGCGACGTCCTGGAAGTCGGAGGTGCGGGCGTGGAACGTCATGGCCAGCTCGCGGTCGTCGACCGGGACCTCGGAGAGCGCGGCGGTCAGGGAGCGGTACCAGAAGCTGAGCCCGGGGCCGTCGTGGACCAGCCGGCCCGACCGGTGGTGCCGGACGTGGGCGGTCGGCGCTCCGCGCAGATGGCGCCAGCCGAACCGGCGCGTGATGTCGGCCATGGGAAACCCCCTCGTCGTCGGGCGTGCCCCGGGCGGGGATGATCTCCCGCTGCCGTACGCCCGTCGTCCACTCCTCGTTGTCGTCAGTGAGACGATAAAGGCGGGGGAGGCTTATCGTCAAGAGGACGAAATGAATGCGTTCGGGCTCGTGCGATCGGCGGGTGAACGCGCGTCCGGATGGTCAGGATGGAGGCATGGGATTCCAAGTCGACTCCGAGGCCGGGCGGCTGCGCCGCGTCATCCTTCACCGGCCGGATCTTGAGCTCAAAAGGCTCACCCCCAGCAACAAGGACGCCCTGCTCTTCGACGACGTGCTCTGGGTGCGCCGGGCGCGCGCCGAGCACGACGGATTCGCGGACGTCCTGCGCGACCGCGGGGTCACCGTCCACCTCTTCGGTGACCTGCTCGCCGAGACGCTGGAGATCCCGGCGGCCAGGGCGCTCGTCCTCGACCGGGTCTTCGACGAGAAGGAGTACGGGCCGCTGGCCACCGACCACTTGAGGGCCTCGTTCGAGACCCTGCCCGCCCCCGAGCTGGCGTCCGTCCTCGTCGGGGGGATGACCAAGCGGGAGTTCCTGGACGTCCACCCGGAGCCGACCTCCGTGCGCTTCCATGTCATGGACCTCGACGACTTCCTGCTCGGGCCGCTGCCCAACCACCTCTTCACCAGGGACACCTCGGCCTGGATCTACGACGGGGTCTCCATCAACGCCATGCGCTGGCCGGCGCGCCAGCGCGAGACCGTGCACTTCGAGGCGATCTACCGGCACCACCCGCTCTTCCGTGACGAGGGCTTCCACATCTGGTCGGAGGGTCAGGCCGACTACCCGTCCACCATCGAGGGTGGAGACGTGCTCGTCATCGGCAACGGCGCCGTGCTCATCGGCATGAGCGAGCGGACCACGCCGCAGGCCGTCGAGATGCTCGCGCACAAACTCTTCGCCGCCGGCTCGGCGCGCACCATCGTCGCCCTCGACATGCCCAAGCGGCGGGCCCTGATGCACCTCGACACCGTGATGACCATGGTCGACGGCGACATCTTCACGCAGTACGCGGGCCTCGGCATGCTCCGCTCGTACACCATCGAGCCGGGCGTGGAGGACAAGGAGCTCAAGGTCACCGACCACCCCCCGGAGCACATGCACCGCGCGATCGCCGCCGCGCTCGGACTCAATGAGATCCGTGTGCTGACCGCCACCCAGGACGTCCACGCGGCCGAGCGCGAGCAGTGGGACGACGGCTGCAACGTCCTCGCCGTCGAGCCGGGCGTCGTCATCGCCTACGAGCGGAACTCCACCACCAACACGCACCTGCGCAAGCAGGGCATCGAGGTCATCGAGATCCCGGGCAGTGAGCTGGGCCGCGGCCGGGGCGGGCCGCGCTGTATGAGCTGCCCGGTCCAGCGCGACGCCGTATAGGAGGCCGGCGCCTGCGGTATGGCGGGTCGGGACGCCGCGTATAGGAGGTGGGGGCATCGTGGAGGGAGTGCCGTTGCCACGCACGAGGAGGCAGGGCGCCGTATAGAAATGCTGAGTGTCGTATAGAATTCCAAGGTCCTCGTCTTCGTAACCCTGGAGCGCCCCCATGGCGACAGTCCCGACCGCCCTCGCCGGCCGCCACTTCCTCAAGGAGCTGGACTTCACCGAGGAGGAGTTCCGCGGACTGATCGAGCTGGCCGCCGAGCTCAAGGCGGCCAAGAAGGCGGGGACCGAGACCCAGTACCTGCGGGGCAGGAACATCGCGCTGATCTTCGAGAAGACCTCCACGCGCACCCGCTGTGCGTTCGAGGTGGCCGCCGCGGACCAGGGTGCCTCGACGACCTACCTCGACCCCTCCGGCTCGCAGATAGGGCACAAGGAGTCCGTGAAGGACACCGCCCGCGTCCTCGGCCGGATGTTCGACGCCATCCAGTACCGGGGGGACAGCCAGGCGTCCGTCGAGGAGCTCGCCGCCTACGCGGGCGTGCCCGTCTACAACGGCCTGACGGACGACTGGCACCCCACCCAGATGCTCGCCGACGTGCTCACCATGACCGAGCACTGCGCCAAGCCGCTGGACGAGATCGCCTTCGCCTACCTGGGCGACGCCCGCTTCAACATGGGCAACTCGTACCTGATCACCGGCGCGCTGCTGGGCATGGACGTCCGCATCGTCGCCCCGCGGGCCTACTGGCCCGCCGACGAGATCGTCGCGCGCGCCCGCAAGCTCGCCGAGCGCAGCGGCGGCCGCGTCACGCTGACCGAGATCCCCTCCGAAGGGGTCGCCGGCGTCGACTTCGTCGCGACCGACGTCTGGGTCTCCATGGGCGAGCCCAAGGAGGTGTGGGACGAGCGCATCGGCGCCCTGTCCCCGTACGCAGTGACGATGGACGTCCTGCGGCTCACCGGCAACCCCGCCGTCAAGTTCCTGCACTGCCTGCCCGCCTTCCACGACCTCGGCACCAAGGTCGGCCGCGAGCTGTACGAGACCCACGGCCTGGACTCCCTGGAGGTCACCGACGAGGTCTTCGAGTCGGCGCACTCGGTCGTCTTCGACGAGGCGGAGAACCGGCTGCACACCATCAAGGCGATCCTCGTCGCCACACTCGCCTGACCGCGGGGCCGGTCGCGCCCCGCGGCGCCCTGGTCCCGGCACGGCCCGCGCCGTGCATGCCGCCGGCCCCGGTGTCACCCGATCCGCGCGTGGAGCCCCGGCCCCGGCGGTACGCGCGCCGCGCAGGGCGCCTCCGTCCGGCGGGGCCCGCGAGACGTGTCGTACGCCGGTCGGGAATGCCGACGCGTCTCGCACACCGGCCCGACCTGCCCGTACCATCCTCGACGGCCCCGGAACCACCCCTTCCGTAGCCGTCGCGCGGACAACCCAGCCGCACCCGCACCACCGAAATGAGCACCACCCGCATGCCCGCTCCCACCCTCAGGCCCACCCGCCGCGTCAAGTCCCCCGAGCTGCTGATCGCCGAATCCGGCGCGGACCTCGACGGGCACGGACTCAAGCGCACCATGGGTCTCTTCCAGCTCATCTGCTTCGGCGTCGGCGCGATCGTCGGCACCGGCATCTTCGTCGGCCTGTCCGACTCGGTCGCCCAGGCCGGACCCGCCGTGGTCGTGTCCTTCATCCTCGCCGCCATCACCTGCGTCTTCACCGCGTTCGCGTTCGCGGAGCTCGGCGGCGCGATCCCGGTCTCGGGCTCGTCCTACTCCTTCGCCTACGCCGGACTCGGCGAGGGCACCGCCTTCCTGGTCGGCTGGTGCCTGCTCCTGGAGTACGGCGTCTCCGTGTCGGCCGTGGCGGTCGGCTGGAGCCAGTACGTGAACGAACTGCTCGGCAGCCTCACCGGCGCCCAGCTTCCCGCCGCGCTCTCCGCGGGCCCGTCGGACGGCGGGATCGTCAACCTCCCCGCGGTCATCGTGATCGCACTGGCGTCGGTCCTGCTGGTGCGCGGCGTGCGCGAGAGCGCGCGGGCGACCGCCACGATGGCCGTGCTCAAGCTCGTCGTCCTCGTCGTGTTCTGCGCCGTCGGCTTCAGCGCCTTCCAGGACGGCAACCTCACCCCGTTCTCCCCGGCGGGACTCGGCGGCATCGGCGCGGGCACCACCGCCGCCTTCTTCTCCTACATCGGCTTCGACGCGATCACCACCGCCGGCGAGGAGGCCAAGAACCCGCGCCGCAACATCCCCATCGCCATCCTGGTCTGCATCGGCCTGGTCACACTGCTCTACTGCGCGGTCGCCCTCGCGGCGATCGGCGCCATCGGCGGGGACGAGGTCGGCGGCCGCCCCGCCGCGCTGTCGTACGTCGTGAACGAGGTCACCGGCTCCTCGGTCGGCGGCGGGGTCATCGCCTTCGGCGCCGTGGTCGCCATCGCGTCGGTGGTCCTCGCGGTCATGTACGGCCAGACCCGCATCCTCATGTCGATGTCCCGCGACGGCCTCATCCCGCGGGTCTTCGAGCGGGTCTCCCCGAGGACCTCGACGCCCGTCGCCGGCACGCTGATCGTCGCGATCGTGTTCGCGATCCCCGCGGCCTTCGCGTCCCTGGACTCCGTGGTCAACCTGTGCACCATCGGGACCCTCGCCGTGATGGCCGCCGTGAACATCGCCGTGATCGCGCTGCGCCGCTCGGAGCCGGGCCTGGCGCGCACGTTCCGGGTGCCGCTCTACCCCGTCGTGCCCCTGCTCGGCGTGGGCTTCTGCCTCTACCTGATGTACGAGACGGGCTGGACGACCTGGATCCAGTTCGCCTGCTTCCTCGCCGCCGGACTCCTGGTCTACGTGCTCTACGGGCGCCGCAACTCACGGCTGGCGGCCCGGGCCGCGGCGACGGCTACGCAGGCCGTCGCTGACGAGGTACCACAGGCAGTCTGAACCAGACCGCCTTGCCCGTGTCGGTGGGGCGGTGGCCGCAGGACGAGCTCAGGGTGCGGATCAGCAGCAGACCGCGCCCGTGCTCCTGCCAGGGGTCCGGCTCCCCGACCGGGTGGGGGACCGTGAGGTGGCCCGGCGGCGCCGGGTCCGGGTCGTGCACCTCGACCCGGCAGCCGGTCGGCAGCAGCTCCACGACCAGCTCTATGGGGCCGGTGCCCGCGGTGTGCTCCACCGCGTTCGCGACCAGCTCCGCGGTGAGCAGCTCCGCCGTGTCGCTGTCGGCCGCGTGCTCCAGCTCGGCCAGTGCCGTCCGCACCAGAGCACGCGCGACGGGCACGGCCGCGACGGTGTGCGGCAGCGCGATGCGCCAGGAGGCGGGGGCCGGGGTGTCGTGCAAGGCGAGTCCGTTCATGGAGCAGCCTGTCCTGCTTTCAACCTCAGGAATGGTACGGCGCCGCCGGGCGGAGGCGGTCGGCGGGCCGTTCGGGGACCTTCCGGTGGTGCTGCGGGACGTCGGTCGGTGATCCGCCGGGACGTTCGCCCCGGCATGAGGGTGCGTACCCAGGTGGACGCCCCGTCGCTCCGAGGTGCTCCAGCCGTTACGCGGCTATCGAGGAACGGTGACTCGGTGACGGTGCGCTGTCGCATCGTGACGACGAGGCGCGAGGCCGGACACGCCGCCCGGGCTATTGCGTGGTCGTGACGACAGTCACGGATCGGTGATAACTTCGTGAGGGAAGAGCCCTCCGGCACCCGCCGCCCGACTCCCTCCCACAGGCCGCAGACCGCCGCCCCCGCCCGAGGAGGCCGCACGTCATGAGTCCCTTCACCGGATCCGCCGCCCGCACCTCCGACTGGCAGCACCTCAGGTGCGAGATCTCCGACGGGGTCGCCACGGTCACGCTGGCCCGCCCCGAGAAACTCAACGCGCTCACCTTCGGCGCCTACGCCGACCTGCGCGACCTGCTCGCCGAGCTGTCCCGCGAGAGGTCGGTCCGCGCCCTGGTGCTGGCGGGCGAGGGCCGCGGCTTCTGCTCCGGCGGTGACGTCGACGAGATCATCGGCGCCACCCTCGCCATGGACACCGCCCAGCTCCTCGACTTCAACCGGATGACCGGCCAGGTCGTCCGCGCCGTACGCGAGTGCCCCTTCCCGGTGATCGCGGCGGTGCACGGAGTGGCCGCCGGAGCGGGAGCCGTCCTCGCGCTCGCCGCCGACTTCCGGATCGCCGACCCGAGCGCCCGCTTCGCCTTCCTCTTCACCCGTGTCGGACTGTCCGGCGGCGACATGGGCGCGGCCTACCTGCTGCCCCGGGTGGTCGGACTCGGCCACGCGACCCGGCTGCTCATGCTCGGCGAACCCGTGCGCGCCCCCGAGGCCGAGCGCATCGGACTGATCAGCGAGATGGCCGACGAGGGCGCCGCCGACGAGACCGCCCAGCGGCTTGCTCACCGCCTCGCCGAGGGCCCGGCCCTCGCGTACGCCCAGACGAAGGCCCTGCTCACCGCCGAACTGGACATGCCGCTCGCCGCCTCCGTCGAACTCGACGCCTCGACCCAGGCCCTCCTGATGAACGGGGAGGACTACGCCGAGTTCCACGCCGCCTTCACGGAGAAGCGGCCGCCGAAGTGGCGGGGGCGATAGCCATGACGACACCGCGCGACACGGCGACGGCGACGCACGACGGCACCTCCGGACGGCCGGGCGACCCCCTGCGGGTCGCCGTGATCGGAGGCGGGCCCGGCGGACTGTACGCCGCCGCGCTGCTCAAGCGCCTCGATCCGCGCCGCGAGATCACCGTCTGGGAACGCAACGCCCCCGACGACACCTTCGGCTTCGGTGTCGTGCTCTCCGACGAGACGCTCGGCGGCATCGAGCACGCCGACCCGGTCGTGTACGCGTCGCTCCAGGACGAGTTCGTGCGCTGGGACGACATCGACATCGTGCACCGCTCGGTCCGTCACACCTCCGGCGGCCACGGCTTCGCCGCCCTCGGACGGCGCAGGCTCCTGGAGATCCTGCACGACCGCTGCCGCTCGCTCGGCGTCGACCTCCGCTTCCGGGCACCGGCCCCACCCGTGGCCGAGCTCATGGCGACCCACGACCTCGTGATCGCCGCCGACGGCGTGCACAGCGCCACCCGGACCGCCCACGCCGACGTGTTCGGGCCGTCCGTCGAGGAGCACCGCTGCCGTTACATCTGGCTCGCCGCCGACTTCGCCTTCGACGCCTTCCGCTTCGAGATCGCCGAGACCGAACACGGCGTGATGCAGCTGCACGGCTACCCGTACGCCCCCGACGCCTCCACCGTCATCGTGGAGATGCGCGAGGAGGTGTGGCGCGCGGCCGGCTTCGCGGACCTCGACGAGGAGCAGTCCGTCGAACAGTGCGGGAAGATCTTCGCGGACACCCTCGGCGGCCGGCCGCTGCGGTCGAACAAGTCCGCCTGGACGACCTTCCGCACCGTCGTCAACGACCACTGGTCGCACGAGAACCTGGTCCTGCTCGGCGACGCCGCGCACACCGCGCACTTCTCCATCGGCTCCGGCACCAAGCTCGCCGTCGAGGACGCGCTCGCGCTCGCCGCCTGCCTGGAGGAACAGCCCGGCCTCACCCAGGCCCTCGCCGCCTACGAGGAGGAGCGGCGGCCGGTCGTCGCCTCCACCCAGCGGGCCGCCCGCGCCAGCCTGGAGTGGTTCGAGGACATCCGCTTCCATCTCGGCCAGCCCGCCCGGCAGTTCGCCTTCAACCTGCTCACCCGCAGCCGCCGCGTCACCCACGACAACCTGCGGCTGCGCGACGCGCGCTTCACGGAGTCGGTGGAGCGCGAGTTCGGCTGCCCGCCGGGGACACCCCCGATGTTCACGCCGTTCCGGATGCGTGGCCTGACCCTGCGCAACCGCGTCGTCGTCTCACCCATGGACATGTACTCGGCCGTCGACGGCGTCCCCGGTGACTTCCACCTCGTCCACCTGGGCGCGCGGGCACTGGGCGGCGCCGGCCTGGTGATGACCGAGATGGTGTGCGTGAGCGCCGAGGGCCGCATCACCCCCGGGTGCGCGGGCATGTACACCCACCGACAGGCCGACTCCTGGCGGCGGATCATCGAATTCGTGCACCGGCAGGCCCCCGGCACCGCCATCGGCGTGCAGCTCGGCCACGCCGGGCGCAAAGGGTCGACGAAGCTGATGTGGGAGGGCATCGACGAGCCCCTGGACGACGGCAACTGGCCCCTCGTGGCGGCCTCCCCGATCCCGTACAAGCCGGGGAGCCAGACGCCCCGCGAGCTGTCCCGCGCCCAGCTCACCGATCTGCGCGAGCAGTTCGTGTCGGCCGCCTGGCGGGCCGCACGCTGCGGCTTCGACCTGCTCGAACTGCACTGCGCCCACGGCTATCTGCTCTCCGGCTTCCTGTCGCCGCTGACCAACAGGCGTACCGACGGATACGGCGGCGACCTCGCCCGGCGGCTGCGCTTCCCGCTCGAGGTCTTCGACGCCGTACGCGCCGTGTGGCCCGAGGAGCGGCCCATGACCGTCCGTATCTCCGCCACCGACTGGGCGGACGGCGGCACCACCGGCGACGATGCCGTGGAGATCGCGCGGGCCTTCGCCGCGCACGGCGCCGACGCGGTCGACGTGTCGACGGGGCAGGTGGTGTCGGACGAGCGGCCCGACTACGGCCGGTCCTACCAGACGCCGTACGCCGACCGGATCCGCCACGAGACCGGCGTCCCGGTGATCGCCGTCGGCGCGATCTCCTCCTGGGACGACGTCAACTCCCTGGTCCTGGCGGGACGCACGGACCTGTGCGCGCTCGCCCGACCGCACCTCTACGACCCCCACTGGACCCTGCACGCGGCGGCCGAGCAGGGGTACGACGGCCCGGGGGTCGCCTGGCCGATGCCCTACCGGGCGGGCAGCAGGCCTCCGCGGACCGGACGCACCGACGCCCCCAAGCCCCGCCTCACGCTGGGTACTTGAGGACGCCGAGGGCCGGAGGAACGGCCGTCGTGGGCTACGCGGACAGGTCGGCCATGCCGGCCGTCAGCGTCGCCCCGTCGGCCGGGTCGACCAGGATGAACGCACCCGTCCGGCGCACCTCGGCGTAGTCGTCGAGCGCGAGCGGACCGGCGGTGCGCAGCACGATCCTGCCGAGGTCGTTCGCGGTCAGCTCGACGGCGCCGCCCAGGTCCTCGACGACCGCCTTCACGGTCCGCGTCGTGTGCTTGACCAGCACCCGGTCACCGACCCGCAGCGCGCGGTCCGCCAGATGGCACACCGCCGCCCGGACATCCTGGGTGAGCGCGGGTGCGTGGGGCCCCGCGGTGATCATGTCGCCGCGCGAGACGTCACGCTGATCGGCCAGCCGCAGCGTCAGGGACTGGGGTGCGCGCGCGATGTCCGCCTCCCGGCCCAGGACGTCGATGCCGGCGATCGCGGAGGTCTCGCCGGACGGATGCACCGTGACGCGATCGCCGACGCGCAGCGTCCCGGACACCAACTGCCCCGCGTAGTGGCGGACTTCGCCGTGCCGGATCACGTACTGCACGGGGAAGCGCGCCGGAGCGGCCGACTCGTCGGAGGCCACCGGCACGGTCTCCAGGTGCTCCAGCAGCGCCGGGCCCGTGTACCAGTCCATGTGCGCCGACCGTTCCACCACGTTGTCGCCGCGCAGCGCGGAGACCGGGACCGGCGTGAAGCCGGGCAGTCCCGACTCGGCGGCGTGGCCCGCGAAGTCCTCGACGATCCGCTCGAAGGTGGCCTCGTCGTAGTCGACGAGGTCCATCTTGTTGACGGCGAGGACGACGTGGGGGACGCGGAGGAGGGCGGCGACGGCGGCGTGGCGTCGGGTTTGTTCGATGACGCCGTTGCGGGCGTCGACGAGGACGACGGCGAGGTCGGCGGTGGAGGCGCCGGTGACCATGTTGCGGGTGTACTGCACGTGGCCGGGGGTGTCGGCGAGGATGAAGCGGCGGCGCGCGGTGGCGAAGTAGCGGTAGGCGACGTCGATGGTGATGCCCTGTTCGCGTTCGGCGCGCAGGCCGTCGGTGAGGAGGGCGAGGTCGGGTGCGTCCTGGCCGCGGCTGGCGGAGGCGCGCTCGACGGCCTCCAGCTGGTCGGTGAGGACGGACTTGGAGTCGTGCAGCAGGCGTCCGACGAGGGTGGACTTGCCGTCGTCCACTGAACCGGCGGTCGCGAAGCGCAGAGTGTCCACGCGTATCGGGGTGTTGATGCTGGTCATGTCTAGAAGTACCCCTCGCGCTTGCGGTCTTCCATCGCGGCCTCGGACATCTTGTCGTCGGCGCGGGTGGCGCCGCGTTCGGTGAGTCGGGAGGCGGCGATCTCGGCGATGACGGCGTCGAGTGTGGTGGCGTCGGAGTCGACGGCGCCGGTGCAGGACATGTCGCCGACGGTGCGGTAGCGCACGAGGCGTTTCTCGACGCTCTCGCCGTCCTTGGGGCCGCCCCATTCGCCGGCGGTCAGCCACATGCCGGAGCGTTGGAAGACCTCACGGTCGTGGGCGAAGTAGATCTCGGGGAGTTCGATGTGTTCGCGGGCGATGTACTGCCAGACGTCGAGCTCGGTCCAGTTGCTGAGGGGGAAGACGCGGACGTGTTCGCCGGGGGCGTGGCGGCCGTTGTAGAGCTGCCACAGTTCGGGGCGCTGGCGGCGGGGGTCCCACTGGGAGAACTCGTCGCGCAGGGAGAAGACGCGTTCTTTGGCGCGGGCTTTTTCCTCGTCGCGGCGGCCGCCGCCGAAGACGGCGTCGAAGCGTTCGGACTGGATCTTCTCGGTGAGGGGGACGGTCTGCAGGGGGTTGCGGGTGCCGTCGGGGCGTTCGCGCAGTACACCGCGGTCGATGTAGTCCTGGACGGAGGCGATGTGCAGGCGCAGTCCGTGCTGGGCCACGGTGCGGTCGCGGTATTCCAGGACTTCGGGGAAGTTGTGTCCGGTGTCCACGTGCAGGAGGGAGAAGGGGACCGCCGCGGGGGCGAAGGCCTTCAGCGCCAGGTGCAGCATGACGATGGAGTCCTTGCCGCCGGAGAAGAGGATCACCGGTCGTTCGAACTCGCCCGCGACCTCGCGGAAGATGTGGACGGCCTCGGACTCCAGCGCGTCCAGATGCGACAGCGCGAAGCCACGCTCCGACAGGACCGGCACGCCGGGCGCGGCCCCGGACAGGGTCTGCGTCATGCGAGACCCCTCGCCGCGAGCACCGCGTACACGGACGCCGCGGACTCCTCCGGGGTCTGCAGATCCGTCTCCAGTGTCAGCGCCGGGTCGAGCGGAGGCTCGTACGGATCGTCGATCCCCGTCAGTCCCTTGAGCCGGCCCGCCGCATGCCGGGCGTACAGGCCCTTCACGTCGCGCACGGAGCACACCTCGACCGGAGTGGCGACGTGCACCTCCACGTACGGTGTCCCGCTCGCCTCGTGCCGTTTCGCCACGGCCTCGCGGCTGTCGGCGTACGGCGCGATGACGGGCACCAGCGCGAGCACGCCGTTGCGGGCGAGGACCTCGGCGACCAGACCGATGCGCTGGACGTTCGTGTTGCGGTCCTCGCGGGAGAAGCCGAGACCGGCGGAGAGGAAACGACGGATCTCGTCGCCGTCCAGGACCTCCACGCGGTGTCCCTCGGCCCTCAGGCGACTGCCGAGGATGCGTGCGATGGTCGTCTTGCCCGCGCTCGGCAGTCCCGTGAGCCAGACGGTGGCTCCCTGAGCCCTTGCCGTGGTGGTCATGCGTGCTGTCCTCTTCCTCTCCTGGCGTGCGGCTCACGACGCTAGGCAAGGAAGATGAGAAGAGGGACGGAGGAGCCTGAGGGTTCCCTTAGCCACCACTGATGTCACCGGGATCACACCCGGCGGACGCCGGTCGCACACCGTCGTACGCGCCGGTCACGCGCCGCCGGACCCGCTGCTCACACGCCGCTGGAGTCCCCGGATCCCCCGGGCACCTGCGCGAACTCCGCCCCGGCGTCCCGCAGTCGTGCGTGCAGCGCCCTGAACACCGCGGCCGAGCGGGCACCGGGCCAGTCCCGGGGGAGCAGCGCGGCGGGCAGCCCCGGATCGGTGTACGGGAGGTGCCGCCAGGAGTCCAGGGCCAGCAGGTAGTCGCGGTAGGCCACTTCGGGCGGGGTGTGCGCGCGCCGCTCCCAGTCGTGCAGGACGGGCGCGTGCTGGTCGAGGAACGCCTCGTGTTCCTTGGCGATCGCGGCCAGGTCCCACCAGCGGGCGACCGCGTCCGCCGTCGCCGCGAACCCCAGGTGCTCCCCGCGGAACAGTTCGACGTACGGGTCGAGCCGCAGGCGCTCCAGGGTGTGCCGCGTCTCCTCATGGAGCCGCGCCGGGGCGATCCAGACCCCGGGAGCCGCCGTCCCGAAGCCGAGTCCGGCGAGCCGGGAGCGCAGTACATGCCGCTTCTGCCGCTCCGACTCCGGTACCGAGAACACGGCGAGCACCCAGCCCTCGTCCTCGGGAGGCGTCGTCGCGTACACCCGGCGGTCGCCGTCGTCGAGCAGCTGCCGCGCGTCCGGGGAGAGCGCGTACCCGGCCGCGCCCGCCGCCGTACGGACCGGTTCGAGAAGGCCACGGCGTTTGAGCCGTGACACCGACGACCGCACGGAGGGCGCGTCGACGCCCACCGCGGCGAGGAGCCGGATCAACTCGGCCACCGGCACGGGGCCGGGCATGAATCGGCCGTACGCGCCGTAGAACGTGACGATGAGGGACCGGGGGGCGTGCTGCTCTGACACGTTGATCACTCTAGTGCGCGAAGATCACTTGGAATCGCCGCCCGTGGGCACACCACCGGCCGCCGGGGGACCGGGGACCGCGCCGGAACCCGCCCCGGTGCGCAGCCGGAAGCGCTGGAGCTTCCCCGTCGCGGTGCGCGGCAGCGCGTCCAGGAAGACGATCTCGCGAGGGCATTTGTACGGCGCCAGCTCGGACTTGAGGAAGCCGCGCAGCGCCTCGGGGTCCCGGCGCGCGCCGGGCCGCAGCACGACATGGGCGACGACGACCTGCCCGCGGTCCTCGTCGGGTCTCCCCACCACCGCGGTCTCCACCACGTCGGGATGACGCAGCAGCGCGTCCTCGACCTCGGGGCCGGCGATGTTGTAGCCCGCCGAGATGATCATGTCGTCGGCGCGGGCGACATAGCGGAAGTAGCCGTCGGGGTCGCGCACATAGGTGTCGCCGGTGATGTTCCAGCCGCCGCGCACGTACTCGCGCTGCCGCGGGTCGGCGAGGTAGCGGCAGCCCACCGGGCCGCGCACGGCGAGCAGTCCGGGCTCCCCGTCCGGCACGGGCTCCCCGTCGGAGTCGACCACGCGCGCGTGCCACCCCGGTACGGGGACGCCGGTCGTGCCGGGGCGGATGTGCGCGTCGGCGGCGGAGATGAAGATGTGCAGCAGCTCGGTGGCGCCGATGCCGTTGATGATGCGCAGCCCGGTGCGGGTGTGCCAGTCCTGCCAGGTCCCGGCCGGCAGGTTCTCGCCCGCCGACACGCAGCGCCGCAGCGACCCGGTGTCGTGGTCGTCCAGCTCGGCCAGCATCGCCCGGTAGGCGGTCGGAGCGGTGAACAGCACGGAGACGCGATGCTCGGCGATCGCGGGCAACAGCTGCTTGGGGCCCGCCTGTTCGAGCAGCAGGGAACAGGCGCCGACGCGCATCGGGAAGACGACGAGCCCACCGAGCCCGAAGGTGAATCCCAGCGGGGGGCTGCCCGCGAAGACGTCATCCTCCCGCGGCCGCAGCACATGCTTGGAGAAGGTGTCCGCGATCGCCAGCACATCGCGGTGGAAGTGCATGCAGCCCTTGGGCCGGCCGGTCGTGCCCGAGGTGAAGGCGATCAGCGCGACGTCGTCGGCCGCGGTGTCGACGGCCTCGTACGGTTCGTCCGGCGCGCCCGTGATGCGCAGCAGCAGGTCGTCCGGGGTGTCGCCGCCGAAGGTGGTGACCTGGAGCCCGGGGACCTCAGCCTTGACCAGGTCGTCGACCGACCGTACGTCGCACAGGGCGTGGGTCACCCGGGCGATGGCACAGATCGTGCTCAGTTCGTGCTGCCGCTGCTGGGCGAGCACCGTGACGGCGACGGCCCCGGCCTTCAGGACCGCGAGCCAGCAGGCGGCCAGCCACGGCGTGGTCGGGCCGCGCAGCAGCACCCGGTTGCCCGGGACGACGCCCAGCTCGGCGGTCAGCACATGCGCGATGCGGTCGACGCGGGTGCGGAGCTGGCCGTACGTCCACGGTTCGCCGGAGGCCGTGCGGAACACGGGGCGCTCGGGGCGGGTGTGGCCGAGGAGTTCGGCGGCGCAGTTCAGCCGGTCGGGGTAGCGCAGCTCCGGGAGGTCGAAGCGGAGCTCGGGCCACTGCCCGGGGGGCGGGAGATGGTCGCGGGGGAACGTGTCGACGTGGGCCGAGTCCGTCGGCCGCACGGTGTCACCGGCATCCCTGGGGTCCATGGTGGTTCGCCCCCTCGTCGTGGTGGGCTCGCACAAGGAGCGTATCGTGTTGGTGACGACAGTCAACGGTACGCGATAACGTGAAGGCGCGACCCGACCGGCCCCGACGCGCGGGCCACCGGGGGAGAGGGGACCGGCGATGACCGCATTCTCACTCGATCCGGCGCGGACCGCCTGGTGTGCGGAGCTGCGCGCACTGGCCGGTGAGCGGCTGTTCCCGCTCGCCCAGGAGGGCGAACCGGGCCACGTCAACCGCCCCCTCGTCGCCGAACTCGGCCGACTCGGCCTGCTCGCCCGCCTGTTCACCTCCGACGCGCTCGACCTGTGTCTGATGCGAGAGTCGCTCGCCCAGATCTGCACGGAGGCCGAGACCGCGCTCGCCCTCCAGGGCCTGGGCGCCCATCCGGTGCACGCGTACGGCACCGGGGCCCAGCGCGACCGCTGGCTCCCCGGCGTCCACGCCGGCACGACGGTCGCCGCCTTCGCGCTCAGCGAGCCCGGCGCCGGCTCGGACGCGGCGGCGCTCGCCCTGCGGGCGGACAAGGACGGCTCCGGGGCCTGGCGGCTGACCGGCGAGAAGTGCTGGATCTCCAACGCGCCCGAGGCCGACTTCTACACCGTCTTCGCGCGCACCACCGCAGACGCCGGCGCCCGCGGCGTCACCGCCTTCCTCGTCCCCGCCGACCGGGCGGGTCTCACCGGCACCCCGCTCGACATGCTCTCGCCGCACCCCATCGGGGCCCTCGCCTTCGACGCCGTGCCGGTCACCGCCCACGACGTGCTCGGCGAACCGGACCGCGGCTTCCGGGTCGCCATGAACACCCTCAACCGCTTCCGGCCGAGCGTGGGAGCCTTCGCGGTCGGCATGGCGCAGGCGGCACTCGACGCGACCCTGGCGCACACGAGCCGGCGCGAGGCCTTCGGCGGCCCCCTGAAGGACCTCCAGGCCGTGGCCCACCAGGTCGCCGAGATGGCCCTGCGCACGGAGGCCGCCCGCCTGATGGTGTACGCGGCCGCGGCGGCGTACGACGAAGGGGCCCCGGACGTGCCCAAGCGGGCGGCCATGGCGAAGCTGCTGGCCACCGAGACGGCCCAGTACGTCGTGGACGCCGCCGTACAGCTGCACGGCGCCCGCGCCCTGCGCCGCGGCCACCTCCTCGAACACCTCTACCGCGAGGTGCGCGCACCGCGGATCTACGAGGGCGCGAGCGAGGTCCAGCGGGCGGTCATCGCCAAGGAGCTGTACCGGTCGGCCGGACCGGCCGGGACACCGCCCCCGGGGAACGCCCGGGAGCGCAGGCCGCACTCCGGTGCCGAAGGAGAGAGCGAGGCCCCATGACCGCCGAGCGCGTCAACCCGCCCGGACTGTCGCCGCCCACCGGCTTCTCCCACGCGGTCGTCGCCAGCGGCAGCCGCGTCGTCTTCCTGGCGGGCCAGACCTCGCTCGACGCGGACGGGAAGGTGGTCGGCGAGACCCTGCCCGAGCAGTTCGAGCGGGCGCTGACCAATCTGCTGACCGCGCTGCGCGCGGCGGGCGGCGCCCCGTCGGACCTCGCCCGGGTCACCGTCTACGCCACGGACGTCGCCGACTACCGCGTCCACGCGCCCGAACTCGGCCGCGTCTGGCGCCGGTTGGCGGGACGGGACTATCCCGCGATGGCCGTGATCGGCGCGGCCCGCCTCTGGGACGAACAGGCCCTCGTCGAACTGGACGGCTTCGCGGTGCTGCCGTAACCCCGGACGGTTCAGGCCGCGACGGCGAGCTGCTCGACGAACACCCGGTGCGGCGCGACGACGCTGCCGTCGGGGAGCAGTTCGCCGCTGTCGTCGAAGACGATCGCGCCGTTGCACAGGAGGTTCCAGCCCTGCTCGGGGTGGGCCGCCACGATGTGCGGGGCGATGGAGTCCGCGGACGGGCACGAAGACCGGTGGGAACACATGGTGCACCTCCACGTCGGATGCGATGAGTGTCGGCGGCGGTGTCGTCGCCCTCGCATGGATAGACCATGCGCGCGCCGCGAACTCATCGGAACAGCCGGCCGTGAAGCGTGACAACACGCGGACAACCCTCGGACGGGCCCGGGACGGACGGTGCGGATCCGCCATGGACTCGCCACCGATGGGGTGACGGTCGCCGCCCCGGGGCCGCCGGGCCGGTACCTGTGGAGCGCCCGTCCCCGCACCCCGCTCCTGGAGGTACCCCATGTCGCTGCGTCATGCCGTAGGCACGGCCGCCGGTGCCGCGCTGCTCCTGCTCGCCGCCCCGTCCGCGTCCGCCCTGTCCGCGCCCGCCCACTCGACCCCGGGCGACGAACTCACCGTCGACGCGACCGGAAGCGTCGCCGCCGACGGCACCATCACCCTGTCCGGCACCTACCGATGCGCGAGCAGCACCGGACCGGTGTTCGTGTCCTCGGCGGTGTCGCAGGGAGACTCCGAGGTGCAGCACGGCATCGGCGGCACCGCCGCGGTCTGCGACGGGGTCCTGCACCGCTGGACCAACTCCGAGAAGCGCGAGCCGGGCACCCTCGTACCCGGCCCGGCCCACGTCGCGGCCACTCTCATGGAACTGAGCTCCGGCCCGCTGCCCCTGCCGGTCTTCCACGCGACCCGGGAGCAGGACATCACGGTCGTCGCGGACTGACGCGCCACGACCGCCGGAGACACCGCCCGTCGCCCGCGCCGCCCCCGTACGGCACGGGCTCCGGGCCCGTCAGATGTCCCGGAACGTCTCGATCTGTGCCCCGATCGAGTTGAGGCGCTCGGCGAGGTCCTCGTAACCGCGGTTGATGACGTACACGTTGCGCAGGACGGACGTCCCGTCGGCGGCCATCATCGCCAGCAGCACGACCACGGCGGGCCGCAGCGCGGGCGGGCACATCATCTCGGCGGCACGCCAGCGCGTCGGTCCCTCGACCAGGACCCGGTGCGGGTCGAGGAGCTGGAGGCGTCCGCCGAGACGGTTGAGGTCCGTCAGGTAGATCGCCCGGTTGTCGTAGACCCAGTCGTGGATCAGCGTCTTCCCCTGCGCCGAGGCCGCGATGGCCGCGAAGAAGGGGACGTTGTCGATGTTCAGGCCCGGGAACGGCATCGGGTGGATCTTGTCGATCGGCGCCTCCAGCTTGGAGGGCCGGACGGTCAGGTCCACCAGGCGCGTACGTCCGTTGTCGGCGAAGTACTCCGCGCTGCGGTCGTGGTCGAGGCCCATCTCCTCCAGGACCGCGAGCTCGATCTCCAGGAACTCGATCGGCACCCGGCACACCGTCAGCTCGGACTCGGTGACCACGGCGGCGGCCAGCAGACTCATCGCCTCGACCGGGTCCTCGGAGGGCGAGTAGTCCACGTCCACGTCGATGTTCGGCACACCGTGCACGGTGAGCGTGGTGGTGCCGATGCCCTCCACCCGCACGCCCAGGGCCTCCAGGAAGAAGCACAGGTCCTGGACCATGTAGTTGGACGACGCGTTGCGGATGACGGTGACGCCGTCGTGGCGGGCGGCGGCGAGCAGCGCGTTCTCGGTCACCGTGTCGCCGCGCTCGGTCAGCACGATCGGGCGGCCCGGGGTCACCGAGCGGTCCACCTGGGCGTGGTAGAGCCCCTCGGTGGCGGCGATGTCGAGCCCGAACCGGCGCAGCGCGATCATGTGCGGCTCGATGGTGCGGGTGCCGAGGTCGCAACCGCCCGCGTAGGGCAGCTTGAAGTGGTCCATCCGGTGCAGCAGCGGTCCGAGGAACATGATGATGGACCGCGTACGCCGGGCGGCCTCGGCGTCGATCGCCTCCATCTCCAGCTCGCTCGGCGGCACGATCTCCAGGTCGACCCCGTCGTTGATCCACCGGGTGCGGACGCCGATCGAACCGAGTACCTCCAGAAGGCGGTACACCTCTTCGATGCGGGCCACGCGGCGCAGCACCGTGCGCCCCTTGTTCAGGAGCGTCGCGCACAGCAGCGCCACACAGGCGTTCTTGCTGGTCTTGACGTCGATCGAGCCGGACAGACGACGTCCGCCCACGACCCGCAGATGCATCGGCCCGGCGTAGCCCAGCGAGACGATCTCGCTGTCCAGGGCCTCACCGATTCGGGCGATCATCTCAAGGCTGATGTTTTGGTTGCCGCGCTCGATGCGATTTACGGCGCTCTGACTGGTGCCGAGCGCCTCGGCGAGCTGCGACTGTGTCCAGCCCCGGTGCTGACGGGCGTCACGGATGAGCTTGCCGATGCGTACGAGGTAGTCGTCTGCCATGGCGCGACCGTATATCGGATGTGAGATAAAGAAAAATGGAGCGCACCCTTCCGGGTGGTGGGGGTCATCGCGAGTCCGTTACAAGGGAGTTCGGGCGCTGTGTTCCAGCAGTGCGGCGACCGTGGTGGCGCATCCGGGGCGCAGCCAGTTCACGTCCCGTCCGGTGAGTGCCGCGAACAGGCGCTTCCATGACGATTCATCGGTACTGAGAAGTTTTGTCACGAGTCTGCCGATTTCGTCCGTGGCCTCCCGCACCGCCGTGCGGACGGGGTCGGGAAGCTCGCGGCGCACCGCTCCTTCGGCCAGGTAGTGCAGCACTCCTGCCGCGCCCGCGGCGCGGTGCACCAGGTCCCCGCCGGTGAGCAGGCCCCGCTCGACGAGATGGTCGAACATCGCGGTCCGCACGTCACGGTGGCCCGTCCGCTCGCGGTGCGCCACGGCGGCGCGGGCGCATTCGGCGCTGCGCCCGACCAGGGCGCGCCTGCGCAGCCGCTGCCAGTCCATGCCGGTCGCGGTGACCGTGTCGGGAGCGTCCGGCAGTTCCCCGAGCGCCCTCCACACGGCGGACGGGAAGGGCTGCTCCTCGTGCGCTCTGCGCAGTACGTCCCAATCGCGCGCGTACGGCAGTTCGAGGACACGGAGTTCCTCGTTGTACGCCTTGCACGACCGCAACCGCGCCACCAGCCGGTCCGCGCCGAGCTCACGGTCGAGGCGCGCGGAGAGCACCGCGTCCGGGTCGGGTGAGCCGAGCGCCTTCACGGCCAGCTTGGCCGCTGCGGGGCTCAGCAGACCCCGGTCCACGAGCGACCGCAGGTGTTCCGGACCGCCGGACCGCAGCGAGGCGCGTGCGGCGAGCAGATGGTCGAGCTGAGGGCGCCGCTTCCCCCACGAGGCGAGCGCGTGCTCGACGATCTCGGCGTCCGCGGCTTCGAGCTGGATGCGCTGGAGGTGCTCCCGCTCGGCGGAGTAGTACGAGGAACCCAGCAACTCCCGGCGCAGCTCCGGCGCCAGCGGCAGCAGGTCGTCCGGGCCCCGCGCGGCGCGGCCCTGCGGGCGGCGGGAGAGGATCGTCCGGCGCACGTCCATGGAGGCCGCGCCACCCAGCGCCCTGCCGTACAGGGCCGCGTTGACCTCGGGTTCGTCGAGACCGAGGAGCCGCAGCTGGAGCTCGTGGTCGCGGTACAGCTCGCGCCACGACCGGGCGAGCACGAGCAGCGCCTCGCGGTCGTCGCGAGCGAAGAGACACGCGACGAGCGCCTCGGGCAGATGGCCGCTCGCGCACGCGTGCCCGGTCAGCGCGGCCGCCGCCCCGGGCCCGAGCAGGGGGAGCACGGCCGTCAGCGCGTCGACGTCGGCGTGCAGCAGGAGTCGCGCGCCCGACAGGGTGACGGACGTGGCCTCCGCGCCCGTGCCGTCCGTGCCGTCTGTGTCGCCCGTGCTGCCCGTGCCGTCCGTGCTGCCCGTGCCGTCCGTGCCGTCTGTGTCGCCCGTGCCGTCCGTGCTGCCCGTACTGTCCGTGCCGTCCGTGCCGTCCGTGCCGTCCGTGTCGCCCGTGTCGCCCGTACGGCCCGCGTCGAGCGCTTCGCCGAGGGGCCGGTCCGTCGTGCCCGCGTCGAGTGCCTCGCCGAAGGTCAGGTCGGCCCCGCACGCCTCCAGCGCGCCGAGGGCGCGCAGCCAGCGCCCGCCGTCGACGCCGAGCCGCTCGGCGACCAGGGCGCGTGCGGCCCGCAGTTGCGGCCCCTCCGCGCCGTGCGTGCGCCACGCCTTCGGCACGGGGGTCATGGCACGCACGGGAGTCCGGGCGACCATCTCGCGGGGCGTGACGAACCCGTGCCGGTACTCGTCCATGTCGGACAGCGGCCGCAGCGGGGCCTCACGGGGCACCACCGGCTCACCGCCCGCGGCGGAGCCGTACGCGGCACAGGCCTCGACGAGCCAGTCGGGGCGCTCGACCCCCGGCACGCTGTAGGGGTAGGCGTTCGCCAGCGTGCGCAGCACCTGCCGGTCGGTGGGAACGGGCGCACCCGGCACGAGCGTGCGCAGCAGATGCACCGCCGGCAGCGCCGAGAGGGGCCCCGCCTCCTCGCGCAGCGAGCGCTCCTGGACCGGGGTGAGGGCGGGGACGGCCGCGACGGACACCGAGGTCTCCCGCACCGCGGCCAGTTCACGCGCGTCCCGGCGGGCCAGTTCCTCGGCGTCGGGCCGGGGGCCCGCCACCTGCGCGGCCACCTGGATCAGTTCGGCGAGCGTCCCCTCGTACGTCGGCAGGAGGTGCAGCGCCACGACCCATCCTTCGGGATGGCCGGCCAGATGCTCCCGTACGAGGCCCGCGGCGCTCGCGCGGGCCTCGGCGGCCACGGCGTCGTCGGGCCGGCGCAGACCGGTGAGCACGGCCCGGGCCGGGCGGGCGGTGTCGACCAGCCGTTCGGGGGCGAGCAGCCCGCGCCCCGCCATGCGCGCGAACCAGGCCCAGCCCGGAAAGGACGCGGAACGCAGCCGCCCGGCCGGGTCGGCGTCCTGCTCGTCGCCGGCGTCCTCCGTGAACGCCGCCCGGACCGCGTCGTCGACGTCCTCGTGACGCAACAGCTCCTCGACCGGCTCCGGCTGGAAGGGCGTCGCGCGGTGCGCCGCCACCAGCCGCCCGAAGTCGTAGGCGTACGGCTCGTGGACGAGGACGGGCATCAGACGCCGGGTGGCGTTGCGCCCGCGCGGCTCGGCGAGCAGCGCGGGCAGGGTGTCCGGGTCGTCGAAGGGGTACAGGTCCTCCTTCAGCCCGCCCGGCTCGTCCGTGCCCCGCGCCCTTCGGAGCACGGGGTGGGTGAGGGCCTCCTCGCCGAACAGCCCGAGCAGCCGGCGTACCTCCGTCGCGCCGCCGTTCTCCTGGACCCGGACGACGGCGTAGTGCCGTGCGCGGTCGCTGAGGAACGGCCAGGCGTGGTGCACGAGTTCGGGGTCCCCGCTGGTGGCGAGCGGCGTCCGCAGATGCTGGAGCGTGTCGCCGAGCAGTGCGGTGCGCAGCTTCTCGTCGAGCGGCACCCGCTCCGAGCGGCCCGGCGTGCGCGGGAGTCCAGAGACGATCGCGCGGCGCAGCGACAGCGTGGCCTTCTGGTTCAGGAACACGGCGGCGTTGACGGACGGTTCGTCCAGCTCGGTGAGCCGGCGCAGCGCACCGGCGCCGAGCGCGACATTGCCGCCGATGGCGGCGGCGACCCGCGGATCGCCCGCAGCGAGCGCGGTGTCCAGGGCGTGCGGCGGCAGCGAGCCCTTGCCGAGCAGCGCCGTCAGCAGGTCGTCGGGCAGCCGTGGCAGCAGGGCGCTCAGATCGGCCGGCCCGGCCGCGTACAGCAGGAAGCGGTACGGCTTCGTCAGCGCGGGCGGTTTCGCCGGTCCGGCGGGTGCGGTGCCCTCGGCGACGGCGTCGAGCAGCGCGGCCAGCGTGCCCTTGTACCGGGACAGGGTGGTGCGCAGCGTGGCCCACCGGTCCGGGTCCCCGCCGAGGCGGAGGTGCAGCAGATCCCGCAACGGAGGAGTGGCGCCCAGCTCGGTCAGGGCCGCGGCGGCCGTGCGGGCGGGCGCGACGGCGTCCAGCACCACGGCGGAAAGGTCGGCGAGAACCGCGGGGGAGGCGGCGGCGGACGGGCCGGTGGCCTCCCCGCTCAGCGCGGCGCAGATCCGGGCCAGTTCCGGGTGGCCGGGGACGGCCGCGGCGGCACGCACCAGCGCGGGACAGGCACGGGCGACATCGGCCACGACCGCCGGGTGGGTGCGGTACAGCTCGGCGAGCACGGACTCCGGGCAGTCGGAGCGACCGGCCAGGAACCGCACGGCGGCCTCGGGAAGCGGCTCCTCGCGGTGCGTGGCGACGAGCGCGTCCCACTCCAGCGTCCGGCGCCAGCGGGGTTCGGCCTCGCCCGCGCGCAGTCCCGCGACGAGCCCGTGCGGTCCCTCGGCGGTCACGACGGCGGCCCGCAACCGGTCGCCGTCGGAGTCGAGTGCCGCGCGTGCGAGCTCGGCGACGGCGGGACGCAGCGGTGCGTCCGCCGCTTCGAGCAGCGCGCGCAGCCGGCCGGGGTGGGGCAGCAGGCCCTGCACCGCGCGCAGTTGCTCGGCGCTGGTGAGGTCCGTGCCCCGCACCCGCAGGGCGTGCTCCACCACCTCGGGCACGTCGCTCACGACACCGGCTCCCACGAAGTGCGGGACGCCGGGCAGCTCCCGCTGCGTGGCGAGGATGCGTTCGCGCAGCGGTGCGAGGGCCGCCGGGTCGGCGTGCCGCCCGGGCGTCAGGACGAGCCGGCGCATCCACGACCGTGCCCAGCGGTGCTCGTACACGTGCAGGTCGACGACCGGGTCGGGGCGCAGGAGCAGCAGGGCCAGGTCGTCGGAGGTGACGTCCTTGGCCCGGACCAGGGCGCGCCGCACCAGCGGGTCGGGGTCCTGGGCGGCGCTCGCGCGGGCCTCGGCGGACAGCGGCACCCAGGTGAGGTGGCGGGGCTCCCGCTCCCCGAGCCGCCGTCTGATCCGTCCCGCCTCGCCGGGCCCGGCCGCGGGCGTGAGCAGGGCGAGGAAGTGCGCCCCGTGGTGGTCGTATCCGGTCGTCGAGCCCGCCGTCACGCAGCGCCCCCTGTGCACGTGATCCCCGTACGGCACCGCCGTGGCGGTGTCCGACTGCCGTGCACACTTCATCACATGGGGTGCGAACGCCTGTACGAGACGCGGGTGGGGGCCTCAGTGTCGCCGGGCGCGTGTGGTGCGCCGCCACCCGAAGGGCCCCGGCAGGTCCATCGACGTCGTCCGGCGCCCGGTGCTGCTGTGGGTGTGCTTCGGCCCGTGCCGGCCGCCGGTGGTGATGGACCACGACTTGCGGTTGATGTTGAGCCTGACCCCGGGAAGTATGCGGAAACTCTTGCGGAACGTGAGTGGCATGGCTGCCCCCCCCTTGCGATGGTTACGCCGGGTGGATCCCGGCCGACACCGGGTACCCCGCAAGAGGCCGGGCATGACCAGCCCGCGCCCATGTACTAGAGTTATCTCGACATCGAGATATCTGCCGAGGCGCCCCGCAGCCGCCACCTCGGTAAGGGTTACCTAACTTAGCCTTACCTTAGCGGATCGGCCAAGACCGCGTGGCGGCAGGATTGCGGTGGTACGCGCACATCAATGAAGGAGACTGTCGTGTCGGCGAACAGCTTCGACGCCCGCAGCACGCTGCAGGTGGGCGACGAGTCGTACGAGATCTTCCGGCTGGACAAGGTGGAAGGCTCGGCTCGCCTTCCGTACAGCCTGAAGGTGCTGCTGGAGAACCTGCTCCGCACCGAGGACGGCGCCAACATCACCGCCGACCACATCCGGGCCCTCGGCGGCTGGGACTCCCAGGCGCAGCCGAGCCAGGAGATCCAGTTCACGCCGGCCCGCGTGATCATGCAGGACTTCACCGGCGTGCCCTGTGTCGTCGACCTCGCCACCATGCGTGAGGCCGTCAAGGAGCTCGGCGGCGACCCCGCGAAGGTCAACCCGCTCTCCCCGGCCGAGCTGGTCATCGACCACTCCGTCATCGCCGACAAGTTCGGCACCAACGACGCCTTCGCGCAGAACGTCGAGCTGGAGTACGGCCGCAACAAGGAGCGCTACCAGTTCCTGCGCTGGGGCCAGACCGCCTTCGACGACTTCAAGGTCGTCCCGCCCGGCACCGGCATCGTCCACCAGGTGAACATCGAGCACCTGGCCCGTACCGTCATGGTCCGTAACGGCCAGGCGTACCCCGACACCCTCGTCGGCACCGACTCGCACACCACCATGGTCAACGGCCTCGGCGTCCTCGGCTGGGGCGTCGGCGGCATCGAGGCCGAGGCCGCGATGCTCGGCCAGCCGGTCTCCATGCTCATCCCGCGCGTCGTCGGCTTCAAGCTCACCGGTGAGCTCACGCCCGGCACCACCGCCACCGACCTGGTGCTCACGATCACCGAGATGCTGCGCAAGCACGGCGTCGTCGGCAAGTTCGTCGAGTTCTACGGCGAGGGCGTCGCCGCCACCTCGCTCGCCAACCGCGCCACCATCGGCAACATGTCGCCGGAGTTCGGCTCCACCGCCGCGATCTTCCCGATCGACGGCGAGACGCTGAACTACCTCAAGCTCACCGGCCGCTCCGAGCAGCAGGTCGCGCTCGTCGAGGCGTACGCCAAGGAGCAGGGCCTGTGGCTCGACCCGGCCGCCGAGCCGGACTTCTCCGAGAAGCTCGAACTGGACCTGTCGACGGTTGTTCCCTCCATCGCCGGCCCGAAGCGCCCGCAGGACCGTATCGTCCTCGCCAACGCCGCCGAGCAGTTCAAGGCCGACGTCCGCAACTACGTGGACACCGCCGACGAGGCGGGCAAGGAGTCCTTCCCGGCCTCCGACGCCCCGGCCTCCTCCAACGGCGTGCCGAGCAACCCGGTCACGGTCACCGCCCCCGACGGCACGACCTACACGATCGACCACGGTGCGGTGACGGTCGCCGCCATCACCTCCTGCACCAACACGTCGAACCCGTACGTCATGGTCGCCGCCGCGCTCGTCGCGAAGAAGGCCGTGGAGAAGGGCCTGACCCGCAAGCCGTGGGTCAAGACCACCCTCGCCCCGGGCTCGAAGGTCGTCACCGACTACTTCGACAAGGCGGGCCTCACCCCGTACCTCGACAAGGTCGGCTTCAACCTCGTCGGCTACGGCTGCACCACCTGCATCGGCAACTCCGGCCCGCTGCCGGAGGAGGTCTCCAAGGCCGTCAACGACCACGACCTCGCGGTCACCTCGGTCCTCTCGGGCAACCGCAACTTCGAGGGCCGTATCAACCCCGACGTCAAGATGAACTACCTGGCCTCCCCGCCGCTGGTCGTCGCGTACGCCCTCGCCGGCTCCATGAAGGTGGACATCACCAAGGACGCCCTGGGCATCGACCAGGACGGCAAGCCGGTCTACCTGACCGACATCTGGCCGACCGAGGCCGAGGTCAACGACGTCGTGGCGAACGCCATCGGCGAGGACATGTTCAACAAGTCCTACCAGGACGTCTTCGCGGGCGACGCCCAGTGGCAGGCGCTGCCGGTCCCGACCGGCAACACCTTCGAGTGGGACACCGAGTCGACCTACGTGCGCAAGCCCCCGTACTTCGAGGGCATGGGCATGGAGCCGGCGCCGGTCTCCGACATCTCCGGCGCCCGCGTCCTGGCCAAGCTGGGCGACTCGGTCACCACCGACCACATCTCCCCGGCCGGTGCGATCAAGGCCGACACTCCGGCCGGCAAGTACCTCACCGAGCACGGTGTGGAGCGTCGTGACTTCAACTCCTACGGCTCCCGCCGCGGCAACCACGAGGTCATGATCCGCGGTACGTTCGCCAACATCCGCCTGCGCAACCAGATCGCGCCGGGCACCGAGGGCGGCTACACCCGCGACTTCACCCAGGCCGACGGCCCGGTGTCGTTCATCTACGACGCCTCCCGCAACTACATCGAGCAGGGCATCCCGCTGGCCATCCTGGCCGGCAAGGAGTACGGCTCCGGCTCGTCCCGCGACTGGGCGGCCAAGGGCACCGCGCTCCTGGGCGTCAAGGCCGTCATCGCCGAGTCGTACGAGCGCATCCACCGCTCGAACCTCATCGGCATGGGTGTCCTCCCGCTCCAGTTCCCGGAGGGCGCCACGGCCGAGTCCCTCGGTCTGACCGGCGAGGAGACCTTCTCCTTCACCGGCGTCGAGGAGCTCAACAACGGCACCACCCCGCGCACGGTGAAGGTCACCACCGACACCGGCGTCGAGTTCGACGCGGTCGTCCGCATCGACACCCCCGGCGAGGCGGACTACTACCGCAACGGCGGCATCATGCAGTACGTGCTGCGCAACCTGATCCGCAAGTAAGCGGTACGGCAGGGCAGTTGTAGCGCGGTCGAGGGCCGCATCCCCGGTGACGGGGGTGCGGTCCTTCGTGTTCCCCGTCTCGCCACCGCTTCGGTGGGTGGGTCGGGTCCGTGCCGGTGATCCGCCCGTTGCAGCCGTTGTGCGGGGCGGTGCTGGTAGAGCCTCGGTGGGTGGGTGGCGCCGTCCGCAACGGGCATTTGATTCACCGGCACGGCCCCTTCCGTGAGAGGGCGAGTGCGGGTGTGAGTCGGGCTGGCGCCCAACACCCCGTGGGCCTGGGCGGTTACCTCGCGTGGTCCATATGACCTGTGTGGTCTGTATGGCCCGTGTGGTTCATGTGGTTCATGTGGTTCATGTGGTTCATGTGGTCCGTGTGGTCCGTGTGGACCCTCAGCCCTTCAGCTCCCCAGGCCCTCAGCCCCTCAGGCCCTCAGGCCCTCAGGCCCTCAATCCCTCAGCCCCCCAGCTCCCTCAACCCCCCAAGCCCCCCTCAACTCCCCAGCCCCCACCCCCTCAACTCCCCAGCTCCCCAGCTCCCTCACCCCCAAGCCCCCTCACCCCCCGCTCCTCCGGCCCCCCGCCCCCTCCACCCCGGTTCCGCCTGAGGGCTGGGAGTCACCTTTCAGCCCGTCCGGCGTTTGAGGACGAGGCCGTCCAGGCTGATCGGGGGTCTGGGGGCGGAGCCCCCAGAGGTAAGGGACGGGTAGGGGCGGCGGGGGCGAGAGGCGTTTGTCGGGCCTGTGCCGAGGGAGCGGTCGTGCCCGCTCCGCCGAGGCGGGGACCCCGCCGTTCTCGACGGAGGCGGCCCCCCGCCCCAGCGGCCCCGAGGCGCACCCCGCTGCGGAGGGGGCTGCACGTCCCCATGGGGGCGGCCCCGCGGCGCCGGACCGCGGCCCGCGCCGACGCCCCCACACGCCCCGTGCACACGGACCCCGCACTCGTGCGTCACCCGTTTACACCGCTTCCCCGAAGCGCTAGCTTCACGAGTGAGTGGGGTGGGAGCGCTCCCATAGACCGGTGGACCGGAACCCGCCCCCGGAACCGCTCCCACCTCACGTGATCCGGACACCTTCACCGCGCGCCCGCCCATGGAAGGACGGAATGACATGACCATGACATCAACGCTCCGGCCGAGGCGCCGATTACCGTTCCCCGCCCGGCACAGGGCCCTCTTCCTCGTGCTGCTCGCCCTGCTCACCACCCTGCCGGCCCTGGGGCTGGTGCTCGCGGCCGGCGGTGGCGCGGCGGCGCACGGCACCCCCATGAAGCCGGGCAGTCGCACCTTCCTGTGCTGGCAGGACGGGCTGACCGACACCGGCGAGATCAAGCCCGTGAACCCGGCGTGCAGGGCGGCCCAACAGGCCGGCGGTACCACGCCGTTCTACAACTGGTTCTCCGTGCTGCGCTCGGACGGCGCGGGCCGCACCCGCGGCTTCGTCCCCGACGGCGCGCTGTGCAGCGGGGGCAACCCCAACTTCACCGGCTTCGACCTGCCGCGTGACGACTGGCCGCTCACCCACCTCACGTCGGGCGCCACGGTCGACTTCGCGTACAACGCCTGGGCGGCCCACCCGGGTTGGTTCCGCGTCTATGTCACCAAGGACAGCTTCGACCCGACCAGGACCCTCACCTGGTACGACATGGAGGAGCAGCCGTTCCTCACGGTCGACCACCCGCCGCTCCACGGCACCCCGGGCACGGTCGAGGCCAACTACTCCTGGAGCGGCACGCTGCCGGCGAACAAGTCGGGCCGCCACATCATCTACATGGTCTGGCAGCGCTCCGACAGCGCCGAGACGTTCTACTCCTGCTCCGACGTCGTCTTCGACGGCGGCAACGGTGAAGTGACGGGCATTCACGACCCGGGCAACCCCACCGAACCCCCGCCCGGCGCCTGCTCGGCCACCCGCCGCACGACGAACAGCTGGTCCGGCGGCTACCAGGCCGAGGTGACCGTCACCAACACCGGAGACGTGCCGATGCTCGGCTGGATGGTCGACTGGACGCTGCCGGACGGGCAGTCGGTCGCCAGCCTCTGGAACGGCAACGCCACGTACGACGGTCAGGACGTGATGGTGCACAACGCCGACTGGAACGGAGCGCTGGCTCCGGGCGCCGGCGCGACATTCGGTTATGTCGTCTCCGGATCGGGTGACGACCCGTCGACATCCCTTCCCTGCCGGGTGGGATGATCCCGCGCCCTTGCTCAGGGCGGACCGGGTGGGTGGTTCGCGACTCACCCGGTCCGCGAGCCCGGACAGGTCGGGGGAGGCCCGGCCCGGGACGATGCCCCCGGCTCGCGGGAAACCGAGAGCCCGGGGCGTGGCTTGTGCCGATCGCAGTGTGCGACAACGTTGTCGAACGGTCTTCGGAAAACTCTACCGCCTCAACCGACAACGATGTCAAGCCAGTTGGGGTGCAGGAGCCCCCGCTGCGCCGTCCGGGGGTGCGCCGGACGCGCCCTGCGGGCCGCAGGCGGTCTTCCGTGGTACCCGTGGCGCACGCTACTGTCCCTGCGGCTTGTGCGACCTGTGGTGCGCGACCCGTCCGAAGGAGGAGGGGCCGCGTCATGCGTTTCCGTCCGTCATCCGTTCTGCTGGCCGTCGCCCTGACGGTCGCCGGCGCCACCCCGGCGCTCGCCGCACCCCAGTCCGACCCGCCGGACCTCGTCCGGGACCCGACCACGTACGTCGACCCGCTCATCGGCACCAAGAACGGCGGCAATGTCTTCCCGGGCGCCGTCGTGCCCTTCGGCATGCTGTCCTGGAGCCCCGAGAACACCCGCGGCGACGCGACCCGCACGGCCGCGCCCGGCGGCTACCAGTACGACGCCACCCGCATCCGCGGCTTCAGCCTCACCCACATGTCCGGCACGGGATGCGCGGGCGGCAGCGGCGACATCCCGTTCTTCCCGTACGCCGGCGAGGTCACCTCCTCTCCGGCGAGCGACACCAAGGACGCCGTGTACGCGGCCGACTTCGCGCACACCGACGAGACGGCCGACCCCGGCCACTACGGGGTCGAACTCTCCTCCGGCGTCACCGCCGACCTCACCGCGACCGCGCGCACCGGCTCGGGCCGTTTCACCTTCCCCGCCGACAAACCCGCCTCCCTGCTGATCCGCACCGCCAACTCCGAAGTTGGCTCGACCGCTTCGGACGTGCGCATCGACCCGGCCACCCGCACCGTCTCCGGATCGGTCACCTCCGGGAACTTCTGCGGATACCTCGACCCCGAGGGCCGACGCGCCTACTACACGCTCCACTTCACCGCCCGCTTCGACCGCGACTTCAAGAAGACGGGCACCTGGCAGGACGACAAACTCAGCCCCGGGAGCACCGAGGCGAGCGGCGGGACCGGCGGGTTCGGCCAGGGCGGCCGTCCCGTCGCCGGTAAGGGCGCCGGCGGCTATGTGGAGTTCGAGCCCGGAACCGGTCCGGTGAACGTCAAGGTGGGCATCTCGTACGTCAGCCGGGCGGGCGCCGAGGCCAACCTCTCCGCCGAGAACGGGCCGCACCGGTCCTTCGCCGCGGTCCGGGACGCCGCCCGCCGTGCCTGGCGCGACCGGCTCGGCGCCATCCGGGTCGGCGGCGGCACCGACGCGTCGCGGACCACCTTCTACACCGCGCTGTACCACGCGCTCCTGCACCCGAACGTCATCAGCGACGCCGACGGCAGATACAGAGGCAGCGACGACGAGGTCCACACGGTGGGCCGCGGGCACGAGGCCCAGTACGGCACCTTCTCCGGCTGGGACGTCTACCGCTCCCAGGTCCAGCTGCTGACGCTCCTCGACCCGGACACCGGCTCCGACATCGCGCAGTCGCTGCTCGAACTCGCCCGGCAGAACGGCGGCGTGTGGGACCGCTGGCTGCACGGCGCGAACGGCACGCACGTCATGAACGGCGACCCGTCGGCGCCCGCCCTCGCGGGCATCAGGGCCTTCGGCGGCACCGACTTCGACCTGCGCGGCGCGCTCGACTCGCTGGTGCGGGCGGCGACCGTACCGACGGAGAAGGACCTGTCGTCGGCGGGCAAGCCGGTGCTGTCGGTCGGCCAGCGGCCCTCGCTCGACAAGTACCTCCGGCAGCACTACATGCCCTCGGTGTCCAACGCGTGGGGCGGCGCGGCGGAGACCCTGGAGATGTCCGGCGCGGACTTCGCGATCTCCCAGCTGGCCACGGCGGCGGGGGAGCGGAAGACCGCCGCCGAGTTCGCCCGGCGCTCCCAGTGGTGGCAGAACAGCTTCAACCTCGCCGCCGACCCCAGCGGCGGCTACATCGCCAACCGCAAGGCCGACGGCAGCTGGGTCACCGGCTTCACCCCGGCGACGGGCAACGGGTTCGTGGAGGGCACCGCCGCCCAGTACACCTGGATGGTGCAGCACGACCCGGCCGGCCTGTTCGCCGCGATGGGCGGCCGTGCCAAGGCGCTGGACCGGCTGGACGCCTTCTTCCACAACGCCGACGGCAGCTGGGCCTTCACGGGCAGCGGCGGCGACAAGTCGGAGCTGGACAACGAGCCGTCGATCAACGTGCCCTACCTGTACGACTACGCGGGCGCGCCCTACAAGGCGCAGGAGACGGTGCGCGCGGCGATGACCCGGCTGTGGTCCACCGAGCCGGGCGGCATCCCCGGCAACGACGACCTCGGCGAGATGTCCTCCTGGTACGTCTTCTCCTCGCTCGGCATGTATCCCCAGGTGCCCTCGCGCGCCGAACTCACCCTGTCGTCACCGCTGTTCCCGAGGATCGAGATCGAGCGTCCGGGCGGCGCCGACATCGAGATCAGGGCGCGGGGCGCCGCCGTGGACGCCCCGTACGTCCGGTCGCTGCGCGTCGACGGGCGCACCGGTGAGCGGCCCTGGCTGCCGGCCTCCTTCGTCCGGGACGGCGGCACGCTCGACTACACGCTGTCCGGCACGCCCGACCGGACCTGGGGCGCCGACGAGGCCGCCGCACCGCCGTCCTTCCGCACGGGCGAACAGCCGTACCAGATCGGTGTGGGGCCGACCACGGCCACGCTCGCGCCGGGCGGCAGCACCACGCTCGACATCCGCGCCCTCGCGCTGAGCGGCGGCGCGGGCCCCGAGGTGCGCTTCCACGTGGAGGTGCCGAAGGGCGTGACGGCGACTCCCGCGGAGGGCACCGTGACCGACGGCGCGCAGCGGATCACGCTGTCGGCGGGGGCGGACGCCGAGCAGGGCTTCTACGACGTCGACGTCTCGGTGTCCTCGGACGACACCTCGTACCGGCAGCCGGTGGCCCTCACGGTCGCCGCCCCGGACTCGCTGCTCGCCGCCTACAACAACACCGGCGTCTCCGACGACAGCGGCGACCACGACGAGGCCGACTACGACGGAGGCGGCTGGAGCTACTCCAAGCAGGCCCTCGCCGACGCGGGGCTGACCCCGGGCGAGCGGGGCACGGTGGACGGCCTGACCTTCACCTGGCCGAACTCCCCGGCCGGCCGCCCCGACAACGCCTCGGCGACCGGCCAGACCGTCGAACTCGCCGAGCCGGCCGCCCGGTTGTCCTTCATCGGCAGTGCGGTCAACGGCAACCAGCAGACCAAGGCGACCGTCACGTACACCGACGGCACCACCGACGCCGTCGACCTGTCCTTCACCGACTGGACCGTCGGCGGAGGAGGCGGCACCGTCCAGTACGGCAACGCGACCGTCGCGAAGGCCGCGTACCGCAACGTCGCGGGCGCCGACAAGGACCCGGTGGCGACGTACGTCTTCGCCACCAAGCCCTTCGAGGCGCCGTCCGGGAAGACCGTCCGCAGCGTACGGCTGCCGGACAACGCCGACCTGCACGTCTTCACCCTCGCGGTGGGCTGACGGCGACGAGAGGAAAAAGCGGGGCGGGCGCGGAGTTCTCCGCGCCCGCCCCTTCTCCCGTGGGGGGTGTGCGTCAGCTCAGCAGCTCCACCTCCGCGAGGGTCGCCTCACCGTCGAGGACCAGCCGGTAGTGCGTGTACGCGCCCGGCCGCGCGACGGAGAACGCGCGGGTCTGCTTGTCCCAGGCGAAGGACTCGCCGGAGCGCTTGTCCAGGTCCGTCCACTGCGTGCCGTCGCTGGAGCCCTGGAGCACCCAGCCGGCCGGGGCCTTCGTGTGGTCGGAGGACGTCAGCGTGTACTGGACGCCCTTGGCGGACGCGGAGACCGGCAGGTCCACGGACGTGACGGTCGCGTCGGTCGCCGAAGTGTTGTCGAAGAGCGCGCCGTCGCCCTTGAGGGCGTCCGTGCGGGGTGCGGGCACCTTGTCGTCCTGGGTGATGGACACGGGTGCCGCGTTCTTGCCGGTGCCCCACGAGGAGGGCTTGGCGCCCATGTCGAACTCCAGCACCCCGCCGCGCGAGACGACCGAGTGGGGGAGCGAGGTCGACGTCCACTTCTTCCCGTTGACCCGCAGGCCCTGCACGTACACGTTCTTCGCGCTGTTCTTCGGCGCCTTCACCACCAGGTCGTTGCCGTTCTCCAGGTGGACCGTCGCCTTGGTGAACAGCGGGGAGCCGATGGCGTACTCGCCGCTGCCCATCACCAGCGGGTAGAAGCCGAGCGCGGAGAAGAGGTACCAGGCCGACTGCTCGCCGTTGTCCTCGTCGCCGTGGTAGCCCTGCCCGATCTCGCTGCCGGTGTAGAGGCGGGAGAGCACCTCACGTACGTTCTTCTGCGTCTTCCAGGGCTGTCCCGCCGCGTCGTACATGTAGTTGACGTGGTGGGCCACCTGGTTGGAATGGCCGTACATGCCCATCCGCACGTCGCGGGCCTCGGTCATCTCGTGGATGACACCGCCGTACGAGCCCACGAAGTCGGGGGAGGCCGTCTCGGGCGTCGCGAAGTACGCGTCGAGCTTCTCGGCGAGGCCGCTGCGTCCGCCGTACAGGTTGGCGAGACCGCGCGAGTCCTGCGGCGCGGTGAACGCGTAGCCCCAGCCGTTGGTCTCCGTGTAGTCGTAACCCCACACACGCGGGTCGTACTTGGAGGAGTCGACGCGCCAGTCGCCCTTGGCGTCACGGCCCTGGAAGAAGCCGGCCTTGGTGTCGAAGAGGTTGACGTAGTCCTGGGCGCGGTTGAGGAAGTACTCGGACTCCTCCTTGTACTGCTTCTTGCCGGTCTTCTTGTAGAGGGCCTGGCCCATCTTGGCGATGCCGTAGTCGTTGAGGTAGCCCTCCAGGGCCCAGGACAGTCCCTCGTGGGTGTCGCTGCTCGTGTAGCCGAGGAACGGCGAGGTCGACATGCCCTTGCGTCCCACGCCCGACGTCGGCGGGACGACCGTCGCGTTCTTCACGGCCGCGGCGTACGCCGACTCCGCGTCGAAGTCGACGCCCTTCACGTACGCGTCCGCGAACGCCACGTCCGAGGAGGTGCCGGTCATCAGGTCCGCGTAGCCGGGCGAGGACCAGCGTGAGGTCCAGCCGCCGTCCTTGTACTGCTGCACGAACCCGTCGACCATCTCGCCCGCCTGACTGGGTGTCAGGAAGGAGTAGGCCGGCCAGGTCGTCCGGTAGGTGTCCCAGAAGCCGTTGTTGACGTACACCTTGCCGTCGACGATCTTCGCGCCGGTGTGGGTGGGGCTGTCGGGACCGGGCATCGGCGAGAACGGCGACGCGTACTGGTACTTCCCGCCGACCTTCTCGAAGCCCGAGTTCGGGTACAGGTAGAGCCGGTACAGGCTGGAGTAGAGCGTCGTCAGCTGGTCCGTCGTCGCGCCCTCCACCTCGACCTTGCCGAGCAGGGCGTCCCACTGGTGCTGGGCCCGCGACTTGACCTTGTCGAAGGACGTGCCGTCCGGGATCTCCTGGCGGAGGTTGTCCTTCGCCTGGTCGACGCTGATCAGGGAGGTGGCCAGGCGCAGGGTGACGGTGTGGTCCTTGGACGGTGTCAGGCGCAGGTAGCCCTTGACGCCGCTGGAGTCCCCACCGGTGACCTTCTCGTCGAAGACGCCGTACACGAACAGCCGGGTCGCGCCCGTCGACAGCCCGGACTTCACGTCCGAGTAGCCGGTGACGATGCCGTTGTCCTTGTCGAGGGTCAGCCCCGCCTGCTCGGTGACGTTGTCGAAGACCACACTGGCGTCGTCGCCGGGGTAGGTGAACCGCAGCGCCGCCGCGTGGTCCGTGGGGGCCATCTCGGCCTTGAGACCGTTCTCGAAGGTCACCCCGTAGTAGTACGGGCGGGCGGTCTCGTTCTCGTGCCGGAAGGCCAGCGCGCGGGCGCCGCGCCCGGTGTCCGGGGTGCCGGACGCCGCCGACGGCATCACCTGGAAGGTCTGCCGGTCACCCATCCAGGGGCTCGGCTCGTGGCTCGCGCTGAACGCCTGGATGGTGGGCAGGTTGTCCGAGTTGTTCGCCCGGGCGTAGTCGTAGAGCCAGCTCAGCGAGCCCGCGTTGGTCACCGGCGTCCAGAAGTTGAAGCCGTGCGGGACGGCGGTCGCCGGGAAGTTGTTGCCGCGCGAGAAGCCGCCACTGGAGTTGGTGCCGCGGGTGGTCAGCGCGTAGTCGGACAGGTGCGCCTTGGGCTTCTCGGGCGCGACCGTCTTCAGCGCGACGTCGTCCAGCCAGCCCCGGAACTTCGCCGGGCCCTTCGGGGAGTCGTACGCGACCAGGATCCGGTCGACCGTCCTGCCCGCCGCGACCGAACCGATCCGCGAGGCGACGTTGTTCCACTGGTTGACGTACAGCACCTTCGACGCGCCCTGGCCCTGCGGGGTGAGCGCGAAGCCGTGCTGGTCGACCGCGGACAGGTCGCTCAGGTAGGTGCCGTCGGTGAAGGCCAGGTCCACGGACACGTTCGTGGCGTCGTAGTCCCGGTCGCCGTCGGCCATGGACGGGAAGATCCGGTACGACAGCTGTGTGTCGCGCCCGACCGCCACGTTCACGTCGAAGACCTTGTTGTACGAGTACGCCCGGCTGTCCGCCTTGTGCGTGCCGGCGTAGCGCAGGGCCCGCTTGCCGGTGAAGCCCGCGCCCGCCTTCGCGGTGGGCGAGCCGCTCGGTCCGCGGTCCACCAGCGACAGCATGTCCTTGGGCGTCGGGTCGTCGCTCTTGCCCGTGGAGAACTGGACGTCGGCGAGCTGGAGGATGTCGCCGTCGTTGTTCTTGGTGACGTCGAGCCGGAAGTGCTGGTACTCGGCCGGGCTGTCGAGGTCGTACGACTTGGTCTGGAACCGCTCGCCGAAGGACTCCCCGGTGCGGGTGTCGAGGGTCTTCCAGTCCTTGCCGTCCGTGGAGCCCTGGAGGGTCCAGTCCTTCGGGTCGCGCTCGTCGTGGTCGTTGGCCGAGGTCAGCGCGTAGGTCACCAACTTGACCGGGGCGTCCAGGTCGAACTCCGCCCAGCCGGTGGGCTCGAAGGTCAGCCACTTCGTGCTCGACTCGCCGTCGGCGAGGTTCTCCTTCACCTCGCCCGCGCCGGTGTTCTCACCGCTGGCCCGGACGTCGGTGACGTGGTCGGTCACATTGCCGGGGATGCCGGTGCTGTAGCCACCGTCGACACCCGAGGCCCTTTTCGACCCGTCTGCACCCGTGTCGACCGTGTTGAGCCAGTCCGGTGCCGGATCTCCCGATTCGAAGGAGGAGCTGAACTCCCGGTCCGCGGCCGCCGCCTGGGCGGGCAGCGCGACCGCCACCCCCTGCGAGGCCACCACGAGGGAGAGTGCCACCACCCCCAGCGCGGTCGGTGAACCCCATCTCGGCCGAGTCGAAGAACTCCGTCTGTACCGAGCGCTGTGCTGCATGCGCGAGCACCCTCCCTGTCTCTGGCTCGTTCACCGGCGGGTGGCGAAGCCCGTGTCGAGGGTGCGGCGCGACGGGGCCCCGGGGGCCGCGACGCGCTCACATCCTTGACGCAGGCGCCCCCTTCGGCTCACTCGCGTGCCGTGGACAACGTTGTCAAATTCGATGCGCAAGGACCATTTGTGAGTCAAGTTGTCAGCGGTGTCAAGGGTGTTGGGTGAGGCATCCGGTGTGAATGCGATCCGACGAACGGCACATTGCGTTCAATGCGGGAGGTTGACCCCCGACGATCTTCGTGGGGGCGGGGTGTGCGGGCCGCACATTTCCGCGAGGTCTCAACTCGGAAAAGACCGGCGGCCAAACCCGTATTCGATCTTGCTCCGTTGGCGGGAAGTGGACTATACCTGTCGGCGTCCGCCTAGCCGCTCGACGGCCGTGGACAGGCAGGACCCCGGGGGGAAATCGGGAGGCGACGGAGGGTGTCACATACACCGACTGTCGTGCCGGCTCGGTGAATCCCCCACGCACGACCCCAGCTTGACCTAACCGCGGTGCCGGGGAGGATCCGGTTCACCGCCTGAGTCCTGGAGAAGGCGAGGACTTGAGCATGGGATCCACCCCCGGCGTAGGCCAGCGCGATCTCATCAAGCGGAGCGAGACTGCCGCTCCGGCCGCGGCCCCGGCGACTGCTTTTCCGACATCACTCAGCTGATCACCATCGGTGCCGCTGAGCGGCTCCGAGACGACGGCGAAACGCCCCGGTGTGCATCTCCGCCGACATCTCAAGCGGAGACCCACACCAGGACGCGCTCAAAGAGAAGTGCGGCAAGCACGGGGCCACCCCGGCCCGGCAGCCGAACACGCAGCAAACCGTACAGATCCAATCGATCAGTGAGGATGCGGAAATGACCATTCGTGCCGGCTCTCTCGACAGGCGGACGCTCCTGCGCGGGGCGATCGCGACCGCGGCCATGGGGTCGTTCGCCGTCGCCTGTAGCTCCCCCTCCGACAGCGGTAATGACGACAAGGGGGCGAAGGGCAAGACGAGCGCCAACAACCCGTTCGGTGTCGCCGCGAACTCCAAGGTCGACGCGGCCATCTTCAACGGCGGCTACGGCGTCGACTACGTCACCTACGCCGGCAACATCGCCAAGGAGAAGAGCAACGGTCTCGACGTCAAGGTCAAGCCGGTCGTCGACATCGCCCCGGAGCTCCAGCCCCGCTTCGTCGGCGGCAACCCGCCGGACCTCATCGACAACTCCGGCGAGGACCAGATCGGCTTCCTCGGCATCCTCGACCAGCTCGAGGAGCTCGACGACGTCCTCGAGGCGAACAACTACGAGGGCAAGAAGATCGCCGACACGATCTATCCCGGCATCAAGGGCCCCGGCACGTTCAAGGACAAGTTCGTCGGGCTGAACTATGTGATGACGGTGTATGGCGTCTGGTACTCGAAGACGCTGTTCGAGGCGAACGGCTGGACCCCGCCGAAGACGTGGGACGAAGCGCTCGACCTCGGCCAGAAGGCGAAGAAGAAGGGCAAGTACCTCTTCGTCCACGGCAAGGAGGCGGCGACCTACTACCGCACGCTCCTGATCGACTCGGCGATCAAGGAGGGCGGCGACGAGGTCCGGCTCGCGCTGGAGAACCTGGAGAAGGGCTGCTGGTCGCACCCGGCCATCCAGGGCGTGATCAAGGTCATGGAGACCATGGTCAAGGAGAAGATGTTCGTTCCCGGCGGCTCCGGCACCCAGTTCCAGAAGGCGCAGGCGATCTGGAGCAACGACCAGAAGGCGCTGCTCTACCCGTCCGGTGGCTGGATCGAGAACGAGATGAAGAAGGCCACCAAGGCCGACTTCCAGATGACCGGCTTCCCGTCGATGACGCTCACCGGCAAGCCGAAGCTGCCCTACGAGGCGATTCGCGCGGCCGCTGGCGAGCCGTTCATCGTCCCCAAGAAGGGCAAGAACCCGGCCGGCGGCAAGGAAGTGCTGCGCGCGATGCTGTCCAAGGACGCGGCCGCCAACTTCTCCAAGACGAAGCTGGCCCCGACGATCGTCAAGGGCACCGTGCCCGCCGACGGTTACGGATCGTCCGCCCTCGTCTCGCAGACGAAGATGCTGGAGGCCGCGGGCACCAACATCTTCACCTACAACTTCGTCGAGGCCTACGGCATGAACACCGACCAGCTGGTGCCGTGGAACTCGTTCCTCTCCGGTGACCTCGACGCCAAGGGTCTGACCTCGGCTCTGCAGAAGATCTCCGACAAGGTCCGGGAAGACGACTCCGTCGACAAGATCAAGGTCAGCTAGCACTGCGATGAAAGACAAGACCACCATCTCCGACACCGCGAGCAGCCGGCCCGTGCCGGCCGCTCGCGGCGGGCGGCCCCGGCGCCGCAAGCTCACGTTCGACCGGGTGACGTTCTTCCTCGCGTTCCTCGGTCTCCCGGTCGCCATCTTCGTGATCTTCGTCCTGTACCCCTTCGCCCAGGCGATCTTCTGGGCGATGACCAACTGGCGCGGTTTCAGCCCGGATTACGACTTCATCGGCCTCGACAACTTCGTCAAGATGTTCCAGGACGATGTCTTCCTTAAGGCGCTGCGCAATGTCGCCCTGCTGGCGGCCTTCGTGCCGCTGGTGACGTTGACGCTCGCTCTCGGGGTCGCGGTGGCCATCACCCTGGGCGGGCCCAGCAAGGGCCCCGTCCGGGGGATCAAGGGGGCGTCGTTCTACCGGATCGTCTCGTTCTTCCCCTACGTCGTGCCGGCGATCATCGTCGGCCTGATCTGGGCGCAGATGTACGACCCGAACGCCGGCCTGGTCAACGGCATCCTCAGCGGGCTCGGCCTGGACGGCTTCAAGGAGTTCGCCTGGCTGGGCGAACAGGCGACGGCGATGCCGGCCCTGATGTTCGTCATCGTCTGGGGGCTTGTCGGGTTCTACGCGGTGCTCTTCATCGCCGCGATCAAGGGCGTTCCCGCCGAGCTGTACGAGGCGGCCAGGATCGACGGAGCCGGCCGGTTCCGGATGACGATCTCGGTCACGCTGCCGGCGATCCGGGACAGTGTGCAGACCGCGTACATCTACCTGGGCATCGCCGCGCTGGACGCGTTCGTCTACGTACAGGCCATGCTGCCGGGCGGTGGGCCGAACAACTCGACCCTCACGATCAGCCAGCGGCTGTTCAATGTCGCTTTCGCGAAGCAGCAGTTCGGACTGGCCACCGCGATGGGGGTCGTCCTCGCCGTCGTCACCCTGGTGTTCGCGGCGCTGGTGTTCGCCGTCAACCGTCTGACCGGCGGGGGCGAGAGCGAGGGCCGTAAGGAAGCGCGTGGGTTGAAGGCTCGGCGTGCCGTAGCCAAGGGGGGTGCCCAGTGAGCGTCATAGCCGCCGACCGGAAGCAGGCGCGTGACCAGAAGCGGGCGAGCGACCAGAAGCTGACGAAAGCCGTCGCGGGCAGCGACCGCAGGTTCGCGGTGATCGCGCACGGCCTGCTGATCCTGTGGTCCGTGATCGTGATCCTGCCCATGCTGTGGGTCCTGGTGTCGTCGTTCAAGACGACCAAGGAGATCCTGTCGTCGCCGTTCGCGCTGCCGAAGCACTGGCAGTTCGACAACTACTCGCGCGCCTGGAGCGACGCGAGCATCGGGAAGTACTTCCTGAACTCCGTGATCGTGGTCGTCTGCGCACTGGTCCTGGTGATGTTGCTGGGCGCGATGTGCGCGTACGTCCTGGCCCGGTTCCAGTTCCCGGGACGCCGGCTGATCTACTACGTGATGCTCGCCGGGCTGACCTTCCCGGTCTTCCTGGCGATCGTGCCGCTCTTCTTCCAGCTGCAGAACTTCGGGCTGCTGAACACACGCCCGGGGCTGATCCTCACCTACGTCGCGTTCGCGCTGCCGTTCACGATGTTCTTCCTCTACGCGTTCTTCCGCTCCCTGCCGCACGACGTGTACGAGGCCGCGCTGATCGACGGCGCGGGGGACTGGCGGGCGTTCTTCCAGGTGATGCTGCCGATGGCGCGGCCGGGCATGGCGGCGGTGGCGATCTTCAACTTCCTGGGCCTGTGGAACCAGTTCCTGCTGCCGGTCGCGCTCAACACCGACCAGGACAAGTGGGTGCTGACCCAGGGCATGGCCGCCTACGCGTCCTCGCAGGCCTACGGCATCGACTACGGTGCCCTGTTCGCGGCGATCGTCGTCACGGTGGTGCCCGTACTGATCGTGTACGTCATCTTCCAGCGGCGGATCGCCGGTTCGGTGTCGCAGGGCACCTTCCGCTGACGCCCACCGTCGCGCCGTACGGCCGGCCGGGTCGCTCGGCCGGTCCGGCGGCCGACGTCATCACGTAACCGCTGCTTCACCCGCTGCGCACAGGGGTCGGGCCCCGGAGAGACAACTCTCCGGGGCCCGACCCCTGTGTACGGCGGATGGCACCGATTTCTGTCAAGGGCTTGACGCCACAGGTGCATCCAGCGGAGTTTGGGGTTCATAACTTGTACAAGGCTCAGTCACCCGGTGTGACGCGAGCCAGGGGCTAAGGGTGGAGAGTCAATGGAGACTCCGGGGTCGCAGTCGTCGCTGCACCGAGCCAATCTGGAGCGCGTCGTACGTGCGGTGCGCCTTGCCGGTTCGCTCACGCAGGCGGAGATCGCGAGGACGACAGGCCTGTCCGCCGCGACCGTGTCCAATATCGTCCGTGAACTCAAGGACGGGGGGACCGTCGAGGTCACTCCCACGTCGGCGGGCGGCCGCAGGGCCCGCAGCGTGTCCCTGAGCGGCGACGCCGGCATCGTCATCGGTGTCGACTTCGGTCACACGCATTTGCGCGTCGCGGTCGGGAATCTGGCCCACCAGGTGCTCGCCGAGGAGTCCGAGCCGCTCGACGTGGACGCCTCCGCCGCGCAGGGCTTCGACCGGGCGGAAGAGCTGGTCAGCCGCCTGATCGCGGCCACCGGCGTCGACCGGTCCAAGATCGCGGGCGTGGGGCTCGGTGTGCCGGGTCCGATCGACGTGGAGTCGGGGACCCTGGGTTCCACCGCCATCCTGCCCGGCTGGACCGGTGCGAAGCCCGCCGAGGAGCTGCGGGGGCGGCTCGGTGTGCCGGTGCACGTGGACAACGACGCCAACCTGGGCGCGCTCGGCGAGATGGTCTGGGGCAGCGGCCGGGGCGCCAAGGATCTCGCGTACATCAAGGTCGCCAGCGGTGTGGGTGCCGGGCTGGTGATCAACGGCAAGATCTACCGCGGCCCCGGCGGCACGGCCGGAGAAATCGGTCATATTACTCTTGATGAATCCGGCCCCGTCTGTCGCTGCGGCAACCGAGGCTGCCTGGAGACCTTTGCGGCCGCGCGCTACGTGCTGCCGCTCCTCCAGTCCAGTCACGGTACGGACCTGACCATGGAGGGTGTCGTCCGGCTGGCGCGGGACGGTGATCCGGGCTGTCGTCGGGTGATCGCCGACGTCGGTCGTCACATCGGCAGTGGAGTCGCGAATCTCTGCAATTTGCTGAACCCGAGCCGGGTGGTCCTCGGCGGCGATCTCGCCGAGGCCGGGGAGCTGGTTCTGGGGCCCATCAGGGAGTCGGTCGGGCGCTACGCGATCCCCAGCGCCGCACGTCAACTCTCGGTGCTTCCAGGGGCGCTTGGAGGCCGTGCGGAGGTCCTCGGGGCACTCGCTCTCGCGCTCAGCGAGATGGGTGATTCGACCCTTTTGGACGGCTCGCTCACTGCCGCCGCCCCTGCCTTCACTTAGAGAACGCATGGCACCGTTGCCATCTCGTTAAGTATTTACTTCTTGACGTCGCACGTGTGGCCGAGTTGACTTCCAGCCACCTCGGCCGCAACGACGCGGCCTCGTCAGGGAGGTTTCTGAAGTGAACACGCGTATGCGTCGTGCCGCCGTTGCCGTTGCCGCTGGTGCGATGGCCGTCTCGCTGGCCGCCTGTGGCAGTGCCAAGGAGTCCGGCGACAAGAGCGACAGCTCCAGCTCCGCCAAGAAGGGCGACGCGATCAAGGTCGGTCTGCTCCTTCCGGAGAACCAGACCGCTCGCTACGAGAAGTTCGACAAGCCCCTGATCACGCAGAAGATCAAGGAGCTCACGAACGACAAGGGCGAGGTCGTCTACGCCAACGCCAAGCAGGACGCCAGCACGCAGAACCAGCAGGTCGACACCATGATCACCAACAAGGTGGACGTGCTGATCGTCGACGCTGTGGACGCTGCCGCCATCAAGAACTCGGTCCAGAAGGCCAAGGACGCCGGCATCCCGGTCGTGGCCTACGACCGTCTCGCGCAGGGTCCGATCGACGGCTACACCTCGTTCGACAACAAGACCGTCGGCAAGACGCAGGGCGAGGCCCTCCTGAAGGCTCTTGGCTCCAAGGCCAAGGACGGCAAGATCGTCATGATGAACGGGTCGGTCACCGACCCGAACGCCGCTCAGTTCAAGGCCGGCGCCCACGAGGTGCTCGACGGCAAGGTGAACATCGGCAAGGAGTACGACACCAAGGAGTGGAAGCCGGAGAACGCCAACTCCAACATGGAGGGCGCCATCTCGGCTCTCGGCAAGAAGAACATCATCGGCGTCTACTCCGCCAACGACGGCATGGCCGGCGGTATCATCACCGCCCTCAAGGCCAAGGGCCTGAAGGTCCCGGTCACCGGCCAGGACGCCGAGCTCGCGGGTGTGCAGCGCATCGTCGCCGGTGAGCAGTACATGAGCGTCTACAAGCCGTACGCCCCCGAGGCCGACGCCGCCGCCGAGATGGCCGTCGCGCTCGCCCAGGGCAAGTCGCTCGACTCCGTCGCCAAGGACAAGGTCGACAGCCCGACCACCAAGGGCGTTCCGTCGGTCCTGGTCGCCGTCACCTCGCTGACCAAGGACAACATCAAGGACACCGTCGTCAAGGACGGCGTCTACACGATCGACGACATCTGCACCTCCGCCTACAAGGCGGCCTGCGACAAGATCGGTCTGAAGTAATCTCCCGCAAGTCCCTTTCCAATCAATGGAATTCATCCTTGAATTCCGGATCGGGACTTGCGTGACGAAGCCCCTCCGGCGCCCCGCATCATCAGCCCCGCAAGCTTGGCGGGGCGCCGGACGGAACACCCCCCTCCAAAAACTTCTGCACAACCTCCCGCCGGGTCAGGCGGCGAAGGAGATGGTTCACGTGTCCGCTACGCCTGTGCTGGCGTTGCGCGGGGTCTCCAAGCGGTTCGGTGCCGTCCAGGCGCTCACCGACGTAGAGCTTGAGGTCCACGCCGGTGAAGTGGTCGCCCTGGTGGGCGACAACGGCGCCGGAAAGTCCACGCTGGTCAAGACGATCGCCGGCGTGCACCCCATCGATGAGGGCGCCATCGAGTGGGACGGCAAGACCGTCCAGATCAACCGGCCGCACGACGCACAGGCCCTGGGCATCGCGACCGTCTACCAGGACCTCGCGCTGTGCGACAACATCGACGTCGTCGGCAACCTCTACCTGGGCCGCGAGCTGAAGAAGCGCGGTGTCCTGGACGAGGTCGAGATGGAGCGCCGCTCCCGCGAGCTGCTGGACACGCTGTCCATCCGCATCCCCAGTGTCCGCATCCCGATCGCCTCGCTCTCCGGCGGTCAGCGCCAGACCGTGGCGATCGCCCGTTCGATGCTCGGTGAGCCCAAGCTCGTCATCCTCGACGAGCCCACCGCCGCCCTCGGCGTCGAGCAGACCGCTCAGGTCCTCGACCTGGTCGAGCGGCTGCGCGAGCGTGGCCACGCGGTGATCCTCATCAGCCACAACATGGCTGACGTGAAGGCCGTGGCCGACAAGGTCGCCGTCCTGCGCCTCGGGCGCAACAACGGCGTCTTCGAGGTCAAGTCGACCTCCCAGGAAGAGATCATCTCCGCCATCACGGGCGCCACGGAGAACGCCGTGACCCGTCGTGCGGCGCGCAGCAATGGGGAGGCTCAGAAGTGAGCATCGACAAGACCTCCGCGACCCCCGAGGACCACGTCGTGGAGAACCCCGAGGCTGCCGCCAAGGCGGTCACCGCGGTCGACCCCCGACTGCTGGTCCGCGAGCAGGGCCTCGCCGGCTACCTCTCCGAGTTCAAGCGCAAGATGAAGGCCGGTGACCTGGGTTCCCTCCCGGTCGTCGTCGGTCTGGTCATCATCTGGGCGATCTTCGCGAGCCTGAACTCGAACTTCCTCACCGCGGGCAACCTCTCCGACATCTCCGTGGCCATGGTCGGCACGGGCATGATCGCCGTCGGTATCGTCTTCGTGCTGCTGCTCGGCGAGATCGACCTGTCGGTCGGTTCCGTCTCCGGTGTCGCGGGCGCCGCCTTCGCGGTGCTGAGCGTCACACACGGGATGAACGAGTGGCTGGCCTTCGTGCTGGCCATCCTGACCGGCACGGTCGCCGGTGCGATCCACGGTTTCGTCTTCGCCCGCATCGGTGTCCCGGCGTTCGCCGTCACCCTGGCCGGTCTGCTGTTCTGGAACGGCTTCATGCTGCAGATCCTGGGCAGCAACGGCACCATCAACCTGGACAGCGAGGGCGTGGTCGCCAAGCTGACCAGCTACTACTTCACGGATGTGGCGGCCGCCTACGCGCTCGCCGTCGTCGTGACGGGCGTGTACTTCCTCAACTCCTACTTCGGCAACCGTCGCCGTGAGGCCGCCGGTGTGCCGTCCGCGCCGCTGAGCGAGACCGTCGCGCGCACCGCGCTGCTCGCGATCGTCTCCTTCGCCGTGGCGATCATGTACAACCAGTACAAGGGCCTGCCGCTGGCCGTGGTGATCTTCATCGCGGTGCTGCTGCTCACGGACTTCGTGCTGCGCCGCACCTCGTACGGCCGGAAGATCTTCGCGCTCGGTGGCAGCGTCGAGGCCTCCCGCCGTGCCGGTATCAACGTGGAGATGGTCCGGATCTCGGTCTTCGCGATCTCCGGTACCTTCGCCGCGATCGGCGGTCTGTTCATCGCCTCGAAGATCGCCTCCGCCAACCAGGGCGCCGGCGCCGGCGACCTGCTGATGAACGCCATCGCGGCGGCCGTCATCGGTGGCACCAGCCTCTTCGGTGGCCGTGGCCGCACCTGGAACGCCCTGCTCGGTGTTCTGGTCATCGTCTCGATCCAGTACGGCCTCGCCCTCGAGGGCATCGCCTCGCCGGTCCAGTACATGATCACCGGTGGTGTGCTCCTCGCCACCGTCGTCATCGACGCGGTCACCCGCAAGACCCAGAAGACGGCAGGCCGCGCCTAGCGCGACCGGCCCTTTTGGCCCCTTACGAAGTGCCCGGTACCAACGGCGGTACCGGGCACTTCCATGTCCGCGTGCGGCACCGGCGGCATCACGGTGAAGAGAACGTGTGTACGGACGATTTACGGCCGAACGCGTGACGTACAACGTGGAGGCCGGGCACGGGCGCCAAAGACGGAACATTAGACTCGACAGGCCCGGCAAAGCTCGAACAGCTCTACTGCAAGGAGGCACGGGTGCCGCTGCTGACCCGCATCAGGGGACCGCGCGATCTGGACCGGCTCAGCCTGGAGCAGCTGGACCAGCTGGCCGGCGAGATCAGGACCTTCCTCGTCGACGCGGTCTCCAAGACCGGCGGCCACCTCGGCCCCAACCTCGGTGTCGTGGAGCTCACCATCGCCCTGCACCGCGTCTTCGAGTCGCCGAAGGACAAGGTGCTGTGGGACACGGGCCACCAGTCCTACGTCCACAAGCTGCTCACCGGCCGCCAGGACTTCTCCCGGCTGAAGATGAGGGGCGGCCTGTCCGGCTACCCCTCGCAGGCCGAGTCCGAGCACGACGTCATCGAGAACTCGCACGCCTCCACGGTCCTCGGCTGGGCCGACGGCCTGGCCAAGGCGAACGAGGTGCTCCGCAAGGACGCCCATGTCGTCGCCGTCATCGGCGACGGCGCCCTCACCGGCGGTATGGCCTGGGAGGCGCTCAACAACATCGCCGACGCCAAGGACCGCCCGCTGGTCATTGTCGTCAACGACAACGAGCGCTCGTACGCCCCGACCATCGGCGGCCTCGCCAACCACTTGGCCACCCTGCGCACCACCGACGGCTACGAGCGCTTCCTGGCCCGCGGCAAGGACCTCCTGGAGCGCACCCCGGTCGTCGGCCGGCCGCTCTACGAGACCCTGCACGGCGCCAAGAAGGGCCTCAAGGACTTCATCGCCCCGCAGGGTATGTTCGAGGACCTCGGCCTGAAGTACGTCGGTCCGATCGACGGCCACGACATCGAGGCCCTGGAGTCCGCGCTGGCCCGCGCCAAGCGCTTCGGCGGCCCGGTCATCGTGCACTGCCTCACCGAGAAGGGCCGCGGCTACCAGCCCGCCCTCCAGGACGAGGCCGACCGCTTCCACGCCGTCGGCAAGATCCACCCCGACACGGGCCTGCCGATCGCGTCCTCCGGCGCCGACTGGACGTCCGTCTTCGGCGAGGAGATGGTCGAACTCGGCAAGGAGCGCGAGGACATCGTCGCCATCACGGCCGCGATGCTCCAGCCGGTCGGCCTCGACAAGTTCGCCAAGGCCTTCCCGAAGCGCGTGTACGACGTCGGCATCGCCGAGCAGCACGCCGCGGTCTCCGCGGCCGGCCTCGCCACCGGCGGACTGCACCCCGTCTTCGCCGTCTACGCCACCTTCCTCAACCGCGCCTTCGACCAGGTCCTGATGGACGTCGCCCTGCACAAGTGCGGCGTCACCTTCGTCCTGGACCGCGCGGGCGTCACCGGCACCGACGGTGCCTCGCACAACGGCATGTGGGACATGTCGATCCTCCAGGTCGTCCCGGGCCTCAGGCTGGCGGCACCGCGCGACGCCGACCAGGTCCGCGCCCAGCTCCGGGAGGCCGTCGAGGTCACCGACGCGCCGACCGTGGTCCGCTTCTCCAAGGGAGCGGTCGGCCCCGCCGTGCCCGCCGTGGGCCGGATCGGCGGCATGGACGTCCTGCGGGCGCCCGGCACCGACATCCCCGACGTGCTGCTCGTCTCCGTCGGCGCGCTCGCGCCGATGTGCCTGGAGATCGCGGACCTCCTCGACAAGCAGGGCATCTCCACCACCGTCGTCGACCCGCGCTGGGTCAAGCCCGTCGACGAGGCCATGGCCCCGCTCGCCGAGCAGCACCGCGTGGTCGTCACCGTGGAGGACAACTCCCGTGTCGGCGGCGTGGGCTCGGCGGTCGCGCAGGCCCTGCGCGACGCGGGCGTCGACGTCCCGCTGCGCGACTTCGGCATTCCGCCGCGCTTCCTGGATCACGCCTCGCGCAAGGAGGTCCTGGCGGAGATCGGGCTGACCGCGCCCGACGTCGCCCGCCAGGTCACCGGGCTGGTCGCCAGGCTCGACGGCCGGTTCGAGCGCACGGCGGCGCACGCCGTGGACTCCGTGGAGCCGGCGCGCGACTGACCGGACGGCCACAGGTCCAAAGGGCCGGTTTCAGCACCCTGAAGGGGTGGTGAAACCGGCCCATTTGCGTGATTCTCTCGCGGCCGGGGCAAGCGGCTAACACGCCCCCTCGATCATTTCGAGGACGTCAAGCGTGGAGGTACGCCCGTGAGCAGCACCCTCTTCAGGACGAAGAAGGTCGAACAATCGATCTTGGACACTGAGGAGCCGGAGCACGCACTCAAGAAGTCGCTGTCCGCTCTGGATCTCACCGTCTTCGGCGTCGGTGTCATCATCGGCACCGGCATCTTCGTCCTCACCGGCAAGGTCGCCAAGCAGAACGCGGGCCCAGCGGTCTCCCTCGCCTTCGTCGTGGCCGGCATCGTCTGCGCACTCGCCGCGCTCTGCTACGCGGAGTTCGCCTCCACGCTCCCGGTCGCCGGATCCGCGTACACCTTCTCGTACGCCTCGCTGGGCGAGCTTCCCGCGTGGATCATCGGCTGGGACCTGGTCCTGGAGTTCGCGCTCGGCACGGCGGTGGTCGCCGTCGGCTGGGCGGGCTACATCCGCTCACTGATGGACAACGCGGGCTGGCACATGCCCGCCTCGCTGGGGGGCCGGGACGAGGCGCACGGATTCGGGTTCGACATCCTCGCCGCGGCGCTGGTGCTCGTCCTCACCTGCATCCTCGTCCTCGGCATGAAGCTCTCCGCGCGGGTCACCGAGGTCGTCGTGGCCATCAAGGTGACCGTCGTCCTCATCGTCATCATCGCGGGTGCCTTCTTCATCAACGGCGACAACTACAGCCCCTTCATCCCGAAGTCGCAGGCGGTGGAGGCGGGCGGCAGCCTCAAGGCCCCCCTCATCCAGCTGATGTTCGGCTGGGCACCCGCCAACTTCGGCGTGATGGGCATCTTCACCGCCGCCTCCGTGGTCTTCTTCGCCTTCATCGGCTTCGACGTCGTGGCCACCGCCGCCGAGGAGACCAAGAACCCGCAGCGCGACATGCCGCGCGGCATCCTCGGCTCCCTGTTCGTCTGCACCACCCTGTACGTGGCCGTGGCCATCGTCGTCACCGGCATGCAGCACTACAGCAAGCTGTCGGTGGACGCCCCGCTCGCCGACGCCTTCAAGGCCACCGGGCACCCCTGGTTCTCGGGCGTCATCAGCTTCGGTGCCGCCGTCGGTCTGACGACGGTCTGCATGATCCTGCTGCTCGGCCAGACGCGCGTCTTCTTCGCGATGAGCCGCGACGGTCTGCTGCCCCGCTTCTTCTCCCGCGTCCACCCGCGCTTCAAGACCCCGCACCGGCCGACCATCCTGCTCGGCGTGATCATCGCGATCGTCGCGGGCTTCACCAGCCTCAGCGAACTCGCCGAGCTGGTGAACATCGGCACCCTGTTCGCCTTCGTCGTCGTCGCGATCGGCGTGATCATCCTCCGCCGCACCCGCCCCGACCTGCCCCGCTCCTTCCGCACCCCGTGGGTGCCGGTCCTGCCCATCGTGTCCGTCTGCGCCACGGTGTGGCTGATGGTGAACCTGCCCACCGAGACCTGGCTGCGGTTCGCGATCTGGATGGTGATCGGCGCGCTGGTGTACTTCCTCTACGGCCGCTCGCACAGCCGTCTCGGACGGCAGGAGGAGACGACGCTCGAGCAGGTCACCGGCGAGGGCCCGGGAGGCAAGCAGCTCTAGGAGAAGTCCCGTCGGTCGTCACTCACCCGATCACCCCGGCCCCGTATGTCCCGCTTCGGTGTGGACTGCGGGGCCGGATAGCGTGCTTCCCATGCTCGCCGCGCCGCTCGCCCCGCCACGGTCCGCAGTCGTACGGACGGCGTACTGGACGCGGCTGCTGCCGCTGCTCGCGGTGCTGGCCTGTGTCACCCGGGTGCCGTCCTTCGCCCGGCCCCTGTGGAACCCCGACGAGGGGTATCTCGCCGTGCAGGCGCGGATGCTGGCCGACGGGGGGGAGCTGTACGAGACGGTCGTGGACCGCAAGCCGCCGTTCGTGCCCTGGCTGTACGAGGGGGCGTTCGCGGTGCACGGTTCCGAGTCCCTCACGTCCGTCCGCGTCCTGGCCCTTCTCGCCCAGCTGCTCACCGCGGTCCTGCTGGCCTCGCTGGCCAGGCGCCGCTGGGGCGACGGCGCGGGACGCACGGCCGGCGTGCTCTACCTGCTGGTCTCCGTCGGGCTCAACCCCGAGGACGCGCAGGCCGCCACCTTCGAGGTGTTCATACTGCCGTGCACGGCAGCCGCGATGTGGTGTGCCGACCGCGGCCGCTGGGGCGCGGCCGGGGTGACCGTGGCCTGCGCCCTGCTGACGAAGCAGACCGGCGGGGCGGTGCTGCTGCCCGTGCTGTGGCTGCTGCACCGGCAGGGCGCGACGCGCGGCGGGTTGCTGCGGCTGCTCGCCGGAATCGTCGTGCCGGTGCTGTCCGCCGCCCTTGTCACCGACCCGGCGGGCTTCGCCTTCTGGACCGTCACCGGCTCGGCCGCGTACGCCTCCTTCACCGGCTCCGAGCTGCACGTCCTGGCGCGTGGCCTGGTCAACACGGCCATTCTGACGGCGGCCTGCGCCGGTCTCGTCCCGCCGGTCGTCCGGGTCCTGCGCGTCGCCCGCACGGGGGCCGTGGACCTGTGGCTGTGGTTCGCCTCCTCCGCGGTCGCCGTCCTGATGGGCTTCCACTTCTTCGGCCACTACTACCTGCAACTCATCCCGCCGCTGGCCCTGCTGGCGACCGCGGCGCTGCAGATCCTGCCCCGGGAGCGGCTGGTGACGGCGCTGGTCACCTCTGCCTGCTGCTGCTCGGCGTTCCTGGCCTGGGGACTGCTGGCGCCCCGGTCCGACCTCGCGCACGCCACCCGGCTCGCGGACGCGGTGGCCCGTCGCACGGCGCCCGGTGACCGGGTCCTGGTCTGGGGGATACACCCGGAGACGTACTGGCTGGCCGACCGGACCCCCGCCAGCCGCTATCTGACCGCCGGCCTCCTGACCAACTACAGCGGCGGCCGCAACGGGCCCCAGGTGGGCGAGAAGTACGGCGTCGAGGGCTCCTGGCCCGTCTTCCGGGAGGAGATGAGCACGCACCCGCCCACCCTCGTCGTCGACGACTCACGAGCCGCGCCGTACGCCCCGGAACGGATCCCGTCCCTGCGCAGGCTGCTCACCGCGGAGTACGAGGTGGCGGGGGAGGTGGACGGGGCGGTGCTGTACGTGCGGGAGACGGGGTCTCGGTGAGGGGGCGGCCTGCGGGGCCCGACGGCCTCTGCTCCGGCGCCGGGCAGGCAGGGGGAGTGCGCCGTCAGTCCGGGCGTACGGCGCGCGGGCCCGTCGTGCCGGCGCCGAGGGCGGTGACACGGCCGCGCAGTTCACGGTCGGCGGTGACGACGAGGCAGGTGCGGTCCGTGGCCCCGGCCACGAGGCCGACGACGGTGTCGTCACCGCTGCCCGGCGCGGCCACCACCCGAACGCCGGGGACGGACTCCACGGCCTTCGCGGCGCCCTCGACGACGAGGACCAGCTCCACGGGTCCGCCGTGACCGGGCAGCCCGTCCCGGGCCAGCCGGTCGCGCAGCCGCTCCGCGGCACCGCGCCGGTCGCGCCACCAGCCGTCGGGCACGGAGCCGACGACGTTGGCGCCGTCGACGATGACGAGGAGGGGGTCGCCGTGGTCGTCGTCCATGGACTCAGCGTCGCACGCCGGAGGCGGCGTCCCACCGTGAGGTGACGACGCGCACGGCGGCGGCGGCCTCGGCGGCCCGCGCGTCGCTGGAGCGGACGGACCGGGCGAACTCCACGTGCAGGAACGGCACGTCCTCGTCCGCGGCGGTACGACCCTGGACGTTCTCGTGGCCCTCCAGCGGGCACGAGCGGACCCAGGCGCGGCACACCGCGAAGCCCCGGTCGCGGAGCGCGTCGGCGAGCCGGCGACCGTCGGCACGGCCCTCGGAGCCCTTGCCCGTGGAGGCGACGACGTCGTGGTCGGGCGCCGAGTCGTCGGCGAAGCCGTGCAGCTGGACACCCGGGAAGCCGCGCCGGACGAGCTCCGCGCAGACCGCGTGGAACACCGTGTCCCGGCGGTGCGCCACGTCGGACGCGTCCCCCTCGCCGGATTTGCGATGTGCTCCAGCAACGATCAGGACGCCACCCGGTGTGCCGCGCAGGACGCGCACGCCCAGCTGTTCCGTGCCGTGGTCGGCGACCGGGTGGGGGACCTGGACCGACCATCGGGCGCGGTGGTCGAGGTCCACGTAGACGCGGCCCCAGCCGCGCGGGTGGGGGGCTTGGTCGACGCGGTCGTACACCTCTGCGAACCGTCGCCCGGTCGCGCTGTCCGCCAGGGTGCGGATGCCGAAGTCGACCTCGGCGAGGCGCTGTTCGGCCTGCTCGCGGTGGCCGTCGAGAAGCAGTGCGACGCCGTCGGTGACCAGTCGCCGTTCGGTGCGCGAGGGGGGCAGGTAGCCGCCGTCCGGCGTGAACCGGGAGGTGTAGTCGGCGATGTCGCGCGCCAGGTCGACGCTCTGCGCGTCGCCGTCGGGGCGGCCGGAACCCGCGTCCCGGCCGGTGTCGTGGGTGCCGCGCAGGACAAGCGTTCCCAAACCGGCCAGAGCGGTGAGGAGCAGGAGAAGTGTTGCGATTGTTATCGTTCTGGCCCGGAATGCCTTCATGGTTGTATCAAGATATCCCGGTGACCAGACGTCGTAGCCGCCGCACCCTGCCCGCATTGCTGACCCCTCTCGCACTCGTCGCCGTACTGGCGGGATGCGGTCTCGTCGGAGGGGGAGACTCGGGCGATTCGTCGAAGGGGGGCGGACGCTCGTTCACGGTGGCCGCGGCCGGAGACATCCTGATCCACCCGCAGCTGATCGACCAGGCCAGGAAGGACGCCAAGGAGACCGGCAAGGGGGTGCACGGCCTGGACTTCGGACCGCTGATGGCCGGCATCAAGCCGGTGATCAGCAAGGCCGACCTGGGGATCTGCCACATGGAGCCGGTGATCGGCAAGCCGAACGGCCCCTTCGAGAGCTACCCCAACTTCCTCGTGCCGCCGCAGATCGCCGGGACGATCAAGGATGTCGGGTACGACACCTGCTCCACCGCCTCCAACCACTCGATCGACCACGGCTACGAGGGTGTGAAGCGCACGCTCGACACGCTGGACTCGGTGGGTCTGAAGCACACGGGCTCCTTCCGCACCCAGAAGGACGCGCTCACCCCGCTGATCATGGACGTCAAGGGCGTGAAGGTCGCGCAGATCTCCTTCGCCTTCGGCTTCAACGCCCACGAGCTGCCCAAGGACAAGCCGTGGCTGGTCAACCAGAACGACCTGGGCCGCATCAAGGCCGCCGAGAAGCGGGCCCGCGCCGCCGGCGCCGAGGTCGTGATCCTCTCCATCCACTGGGGGCGTGAGCACCACCCGAACCCCTCGACGCCGCAGCTGAAGTTCGCCCGCCAGCTCGCCCGGGAGACGGGGATCGACCTGGTCATCGGGCACCACGCGCACGTGGTGCAGCCGATGGAGAAGGTCGACGGCACGTGGATCGCGTACGGCCTCGGCAACCAGGTCGCCCGGCACGACGTGCCGACGGGGTTGACCGAGGAGGGTGTGATCGGCTGGTTCACCTTCACCGAGCGCGGCGGCAAGTGGGACGTCGAGGCCCGGTACGAGCCGACCCTCGTGGACATCCCGCCGGACCCGGACACCACCACCGGTGAGACCGCGGTGGAGCCGAAGAAGGGCCAGGTGCAGGACTACCGGCTGCTGGACGTGGCCGCCGAGCTCAAGCGCGACGACCTGACGGACCAGGAGCGGGCCCGTCTCCGGCTGGCCTTCGAGCGGACCGAGGGCACCATGCTCAACCGCGGCGCGGCCAAGGACGGCCTGAAGCCCCTCACGGAGCTGCCGGACTGATCGCGCCCCGTATGACGTCCGAGGCGCGCCCGCGTGACGTCCGGACCGCGCCCGGCCCCCGGTACCCCGGCGGTCCGGGCGCGATGTCGGCATGATGTACTTTTTCGTCCGTTTCGCTTCATCTGCGACCGGGTGCGACCCGGGCTGGACGCGTGTCGAGGTCGCCGGAAGCGGCCAACTGAACCCGCCCGAAGCGGAATCGATCGCTCATGCCCGAGTGTGATCGCATAAAACCTCGTGTAGCGCAGATCACGTTCAAATCGTGCAACTTTGATCTGCCCTCGCCGGTCTGACGCGCGGAGACTCAGTTTTCTCACCTGAGTCTCCGTGTCACGCCCGCGCCACCCGCCCGCACCCGCATGCAGGCCGCTCCACGCGTCCCGCCATCCGTACAAACGCCTGAGAGGACCCCTCCGTTGGCGCCATCGCCCCCGGCTCGGCAGCACCGTGCCCGCCGCCGAGCCGACATGTCGCTACTCGGCGGCATACGTCCGCCCATCGCGATCCTCTCGGTGCTCCTGCTGTCCCTCGCGGGCATCACCGCCCTCGTGCTCGGCCGGGTCGACGACGTGGCCCTGCCCAAGGCGGTCCAGACGTCGCAGCAGCACTTCGCGGAGGACGGCGCGATCGCCCTGCGGGCGTCCATCGACGAGTCGGTGACGGACCTCAACCGCTCCGCGGCCCTCTTCAGCGCCGGCTCCCCGGTCTCCGGCGACACCGTGCTCGACAAACTGGGCAACACGTACCAGAAGTGGATGGGCACGGCGGTCATCGAGATCCAGTCGGGCAAGCTCGTCGCCACCCGTGGTGAGACCGTCCCGCTGACCTCCCTCGACCGCTCCTCGCTCAGCGGCGAGGACGGGCTCGCGCCCCGCATGGTGCGGCTCCAGAACGGCGAGGTCCGGCTGCTGTCCTTCGCCCTGCTGTCGTGGCCGGACCGGCCGCAGCTGCTCCTCGTCGCCTCCAACAGCCTCAAGTTCCCCGGCATCAGCCTCGGCCAGTTCCGCTCCATCGCGGTCGTGGACCGCTCCGGAACGATCCTGAGCAGCGACGGCATCCCGGAGCCCGAGCAGGTGCTCACCGACCTCCAGCGCCAGGAGGTCGCCGCATCGAACAAGCAGCTCAAGGCCTTCGCCAAGAAGGTCGCCGAGAAGGCCGGCCGGCACCCCCAGAGCACGAAGGAGCCCGGCTCCGGCGGCTACCAGGGCGTGAGCGGCAGCCTGCTCGGCGGCCGCTGGCTCAGTGACCGCTCCGTCGCCGGATACGCCACCCTCACCGCGCCCGAACCCGGCGAGACCACCACCGCGACCAACCTGGGTCTCAGCGTGGTCTCCATGGTGAAGGTCGCCGAGGACCCCACCCGGACCGCCTCGCCGCTGTTCGGTCTCGTCGCGGGCGGCGCCCTGCTGCTGGTCGGCGGCATCGCCGTCGCCGTCCTGCTCGGCACGGTGCAGCGGCCCCTCATCCGGCTCTTCCTGGAGTCGCGCCGCCTCACCCGCGGCGACCTCACCCGCCCGGTGAGCGTCCCCCGGTACGGCGAGGCCCGCCGTATCGGCACCGCCCTGGAACGGCTGCGCCGCCAGCTGCTCGGCGAGAGCGCCGGACAGGGCGAGCCCGCGCCGCGCCCGCGCGGTCTGCGCCGCATCGGCAGCCGCGGTCTCCTCGTCGTCTGCGCGGTCCTGCTGCTCGCCTGGTCGGCGCCGCTGCTGCTCGCCCTCAACCGCGCCGACGGCACCGTCGTCGTGCCGCAGCAGATCGTCAACGACCAGCGCGAGCGCACCGACACCCTCACCGACCGGGTCCGCCGGGCGCTCAACGAGGGCGAGGCGGACCTCCAGTCCGTGGCCACCCTGATCGGCGACCGCACCACCCCCGCCGACATGACCAAGGTCCTCGACCGCACCCTCAACCAGCACCTGCGCTACCAGTCGCTCTACGTCGTCGACACCTCCGGCGACGTGATCGCCCGGTCCGGCGGCAAGCCGCACGAGGTCCGGTCCAAGCCCGCCACCGCCGACCCGATCCAGCTGCTCGGCCAGGGCGGCACCAAGCCCCTCGTGGTCGGCACCGCGGAGATCCCCGGACGCGACGGCGCCGCCCTGGTCGGCGAGTTCCGCATCGACTTCCTCAACTCGCTGCTCAAGCGGCCGGGCCTCGGAGTCGTACGCCTCGTCGACGACAAGAGCCACGTCATCGCGGGCAACACCGGATACATCGCCTTCCAGTCGCTGCCCAACGACCGCCTGAAGGACCTGGTCTCCGCGTCGAACCAGAAGGTCGGCAAGTCCGCGCACGCCGCCGGCGTCCTCTACCGCGAGAACGGCGTGCAGATCGCGGCCGCGGCCCCCTTCGTCGGCGGCGGCCCCGCCAAGGCCCTCGGCTGGACTGTCGTCAGTTGGCAGCCGGCCGACCGCCTCGCCATCCCGGAGTACGACGTGCAGCACCGCACGATGCTCGCCGGGCTGCTGGGCGCCGCGGCGGCGGCCGCCTGCCTGGGCTGGATGCACATCGTGGTGGCCCGCCCGCTGCGGGTCCTGGCCGGCCAGGCCGAGGCACTCGCCGAGGGCGACCGCAAGACCGTCCTCTTCCCGCGCAACCACGACGAGGTCGGCGCCGTCACCCGCTCCCTGGAGCTCGTCCGCCAGCAACTCCAGGAACAGCGCAAACAGCAGTCGACGCCGCGCCGGAGCTCCCAAGGGGCCCCGCACGAGCAGCACGTAAGGAACTGATCACCGGTGCTCTTCCTCTACACCGTTCTGCTGGTGTGCTGCGTGATCCTGCTGGTGGCGGGCGTCATCGAGCAGCGGCGGCACTTCACCAACCTGGACAACATCCCCACCCGGGTGCTGGTCAACGGCATCCGCGGCAAGTCGTCCATCACCCGTCTGTGCGCGGGCGCGCTGCGCGGCGGCGGGCTGACCACGGTCGCGAAGACCACCGGCACGGCGGCCCGGTTCATCCACCCCGACGCCACCGAGGAGCCGGTCTACCGCAAGTTCGGCATCGCCAACGTCGTCGAGCAGATCGGCATCGTCCGGCGTGCGGCCGCGTACAACCCGGACGCCATGGTCATCGAGTGCATGGCCGTCATGCCGGCCCTCCAGGAGATCAACCAGTCCAAGCTGATCCGCTCCACCATCGGCGTGCTCTGCAACGTCCGCGAGGACCACCTCGCCGAGATGGGCCCCACCCTGGACGACGTGGCCCGCTCGCTGTCCCGGTCCATGCCGGAGGGCGGCATCTGCATCACCGCGGAGAAGGAACGCTTCGCGATCCTCCAGGAGGAGGCCGACTCCCGCGACTGCAAGCTGATCTACGCCGACCCCGACTCCGTCACGGACGAGGAGCTGCGCGGCTTCAGCTGGTTCACCTTCAAGGAGAACGTGGCGATCGCGCTCACCGTCGCCGAACTTCTCGGCGTGGAGCGGCAGACCGCCCTCCAGGGCATGTACGACGCGCCGCCGGACCCCGGTGTCCTGTCCGTCGAGCGGTATGTCACCCAGGACGGCAAGCGGCTGCGCTTCGCCAACGTCTTCGCGGCAAACGACCCCGAGTCGACGCTGATGAACATCAACCAGCTGCTCGACCTCGGCGCCATCCACCGGCCGCTGAACGTGGTCATCAACTGCCGTCCCGACCGCGTCGAACGCAACGGCCAGATGGGCGAGATCATCCCGCAGCTCGACCCCGAGCAGGTCTTCGTCATCGGGCACCCGGCCAAGAGCGCCATCGACGCGATCCCGGCCGCGTACCGCGACCGCGCCGTCGACCTCGGCGGCGACCGCCGCGATCCCGAGGAGTTCATGGGACAGCTGATCGGCAGGCTCGGCTCCGACTCCTCCCTCGTGGCCATCGGCAACATCCACGGCCAGGGCGAGCACCTGCTGGAGCACCTCGCCGAACTGCCCGCGGACGACACCCCCGACGAGTCCGCCGACCGGCCCGGCGGGCACGCCGACGACGGAACCGGCGCACGGCAGACGCCCGCGCGCGTGCCCGAGCACGTCGAGACCATGCAGCTGTACGCCCCGCGCATCGACCCGTACCAGCCCTACTCCGAGGCGTACGAGACGCGGTACGCGCCCCAGACGGCCGCCGTCCCGGTGCAGAGCGGCGCCGAGCACCCGTACCCGGCCCAGACGCACCAGCACCAGGACCAGACACACCAGCACCAGGACCAGACACACCAGCACCAGTCCCGGACGCACCCGCACCAGGACCCGGCCCACCACAACCAGCCCCACCAGCACCACACGCAGGGCGAACCGGGCTCCTGGGAGCAGGGCCGCCGGCAGGCGCACCCGCGCCCCGCGATCCCCGAGCAGCCGCGGCAGGGATACCCCGAGCGGACCAGGGAACAGTGGCCCGCGATCGCGCCGGGCCCCGCCGCACCACCGTCCCCCGGCCCCGCCGAACCGCCCCCGTCCCGGGGTCTGTTCGAGCCCCGAGTACCCCCCGCACACTCCGCCGACGACCAGCAGCAGTGGCACAGCCCAGGAGAGCCCCGTTGATCCCCTCCGTCCTCACCCCCGAGATCGCCGCGATCGGCATCGGCCTGGGCCTGATGTTCTCGCTGATCTGCTACCTGACGACCAACCTCTCGCCCGGCGGCATGATCACCCCGGGCTGGCTCGCGCTCACCCTCATCGAGGACCTCCAGCGTGCCGCCCTCGTCATCGGCGTGACCGTCCTGACGTACGTCACCACCCTGCTCCTCCAGCGCGTCGTGATCCTCTACGGCAAGCGGCTCTTCGCGGCCGTCGTGCTCACCGGCGTGCTGATCCAGGCGACCGTGATCATCGTGCTCCAGATGGAGTTCCCGCTGCTGTACGCCAACCAGACCCTGGGCTTCATCGTCCCGGGCCTCATCGGCTACCAGCTCGTGCGCCAGCCCAAGGGAGCCACCCTGCTGTCGACCGGCTCGGTCACCCTCGCCACCTATGTCGTGCTGACCGCCGGAATCCTTCTCGGCGCCATGCCGACCGCCTGAGCCCGCTGCCCACTCGGAACCTCTGGAGCCTTCACCATGCCGAAGAGCAAAGGCCGCCCCGTCCTGCACGCGGCCACGGTCCTCGCGCTGCTCGCGGGCAGCGCGTACTTCACCGTCGAACTCCGCAAGGACGCGGAGGCCAAGGTCCCGGCGGTGCAGTCGGTGACCGACAAGCCCGACCTGGAGAACTCGGCGGGCAAGGCCACCGGGAAGCAGACCTGGGAGCGCCTGAACAACCCGACGCGCTCGGTGCTGCGCGGCAAGGACGGCGAGATCCTCGCCACCTTCACGGACGGTGCCCGCACCGCGACCCTCAGGGGCCCCTCCCGCACCTTCACCGAGCCCGCCAACACGCAGTCCCGGGTGGTGACGGAGGACTGGGTGCGGCTGATGCCGGAGGCGTGGCGCAAAGGCGCCGAGAAGGAGAAGTGGTTCAAGGACTGGTTCAAGCAGTACTACGGCAGCGAGGAGGACGACATCTTCGCGTTCGCCTTCCAGTACGTCCAGGGTGCCCCGGTGAAGAAGGACGACGAGGGCGTCCCCTACGCCGGCGACGCGGTCTTCGGCCCGTTCAAGGAGGACGGCGTCGACCGCCTCGAACAGAACGACTTCTACGACTACCTCGGCATGAACTACACCTTCCGTGACGGCACCACGATGCAGGCGCGCAAGGAGCGCTACCGCGCCCTGGACTGCTCCGGCTTCATGCGCATGGTGTGGGGATACCGGGCCCGCTACCCGCTGATGGCCACCAACACGATCGGCGACGGGCTGCCGCGCAGCGCGGACGGCATGGCACGCTCCAAGGTGGGCGTCGACATCATCAAGCTCTCCGGCCCCTCCCCCTGGTACACGCGTCCCAAGAACATCGACGTGGTCCAGCCCGGCGACCTCCTCTTCTTCAAGATGGACCACCGCACCGGCAACCACCTCGACCACGTCGCCCTGTACCTCGGCGTCGACACCGACGGCCACCGCGTCTTCATCTCCAGCCGCAAGGAGGTCAACGGACCGACCATGGGCGACAAGGGCGGCGCCTCGCGCATCGACGGCAACGGCTTCTACGCGGGTCTGCTCCGCAGCGCCAAGCGTCTGTGAGCGGCTTAGTCGGGCGGGGGCGGGCCGCCGCGGACGGCCCGCCCCCGATTAAGGTGAACCGGTGAACGGCGACTGGCTCATACGCGGCCGCGACGGCAGGCTCAGTGTGTACCTGCTGTCGGAGGCCGCCGTCCGCTGCCGGGCGGAGCGCGGCCCCGGCGGCCCCTGGGACACCCCGCGCACCGTGGGCGGCGACCAGCGCCTGCACCCCGTGTTCGCCGTCGGCCAGGGCGCCGACGGCTACGCCCACCTCGTCTCCTGGCGCCCCACCGTCCGCGACGAGTCCGGCCTCGTCCACTCGACGCACTACCGGCCGCGTCTCGCCGCCCTCGACTGGAACCCGATCGGGCACCCCGACAGGACGGGCGGCCGGACCGGCCCGCCGGCCGTCGCGGTCGACGCCCAGGGACGCGCCCATGTCTTCGTGCGCAACAAGGGCGGCGGGGTCAGCATGGTCGCCCAGAAGGAGAAGGGCGGCTGGGGCCCGTGGCGCGATCTCAAGGGACATGACGTACGGGACGAACTGGCGGCCGTGACGGGGGAGTCCGGCCGGGTCGAGCTGTACGCCGCCGTGCCGGACGGCATCCTGCACTGGAGCCAGCCGGAGCCCGGCGCGCAGCCGGTCCTGGAGGAGGCGCTGGAGGCCCAGGTCCGCCCCGGCACACTCCGCGCGCTCGCGACCTCCCCCGACTCCACCACCGTCTTCTACACCGACGGGTCGGGCGACCTGTGCGCCTGGCGGGCGGGCGGGAAACCCGTGCGGGTGCTCGCCAGCGCGGGGCCCGGCCCCGTGGCGGCGATCCGTTGCGAACTCGACGGCCACGACTGCACGTTGCTCGCGCAGCGGTCGTCGAGCGGCCGGGTCGTCTTCGCCGCGTATCCGACGGAGGACGAGGCCGCGGGGGCGTGGTGGGCCGAGTCCGGGCCCGCACTGCCGGGGGACGCGGTCGTCTCGCTCGCGGAGGACGAGGGCGGCCGGGTGGTCGCGGCGAGCCTCGCGCCCGGCTCCGGCGAACTCCTCCTCACCCGCCGCAAGTCCGAACCGGGCCTGGCCCTGGAGGCCTGGCGCCCGGTCTGACAGCTGGAACTGTCCCGCCCAGGGTCGGAGAGTCCCAGCCCGTCCGGCGTTTGAGGACAAGGCCGTTCAGGCCGATGGGGGTCTGGGGGCGCAGCCCCCAGCTCCGAGGGCGCCCGTGGAAGCGGGGCAGAACGGCCGGTGCCCCGCACACCGACAGGCGTGCGGGGCACCGGCGCGAGGCAGCGTGCTACGCGGGAACGCTGGCGACTCCCGGCTCCAGGAACCGCTTGCCGTTCACCCGCTCGGAGACACCCTCACGGTCCAGGTACGGCGTGATGCCGCCCAGGTGGAAGGGCCAGCCGGCACCGGTGATCAGGCACAGGTCGATGTCCTGGGCCTCGGCGACGACACCCTCGTCGAGCATGAGCCCGATCTCCTGGGCGACGGCGTCGAGGACACGGGCGCGGACCTGCTCCTCGGTGAGGACGACATCGCCCTGCTTGAGGAGCGCGGCGACCTCGGGGTCGAGCTCCGGCTTGCCGGAGTCGTACACGTAGAAGCCGCGCTTGCCCGCCTTGACGACGGCCGCGAGGTTCTCGGAGACCGTGAAGCGGTCCGGGAAGGCCCGGTTGAGGGTCTCGGAGACGTGCAGACCGATCGCGGGGCCGACCAGCTCCAGGAGCACCAGCGGGGACATCGGCAGGCCCAGGGGCTCGATGGCCTTCTCGGCGATCTCGACCGGGGTGCCCTCGTCGATGACGTTCTGGATCTCGCCCATGAAGCGGGTGAGGATGCGGTTCACCACGAACGCCGGGGCGTCCTTGGTCAGGACCGCGGTCTTCTTCAGCTTCTTGGCGACGGCGAAGGCGGTGGCCAGCGAGGCGTCGTCCGTCCGCTCGCCGCGGACGATCTCCAGGAGGGGGAGGATCGCGACCGGGTTGAAGAAGTGGAAGCCGACGACCCGCTCGGGGTTCTTCAGCTTCGAGGCCATCTCGGTGACCGACAGCGAGGAGGTGTTGGTGGCGAGGATCGCGTGCGCCGGGGCGACCGCCTCGACCTCCGCGAACACCTGCTGCTTGACGCCGATCTCCTCGAAGACGGCCTCGATGATGAAGTCCGCGTCGGAGAAGCCCTCGGCCTTGTCCAGCACACCGCTGACCAGCGCCTTGAGGCGGTTGGCCTTGTCCTGGTTGATGCGGCCCTTGCCGAGCAGCTTGTCGATCTCGGCGTGGACGTAGCCCACGCCCTTGTCGACACGCTCCTGGTCGATGTCCGTCAGGACGACGGGCACCTCCAGGCGGCGCAGGAAGAGCAGGGCGAGCTGCGAGGCCATCAGGCCCGCGCCCACGACGCCGACCTTGGTGACCGGGCGCGCGAGGTTCTTGTCCGGCGCGCCGGCCGGGCGCTTGCCGCGCTTCTGGACCAGGTTGAAGGCGTAGATGCCGGAGCGGAGTTCGCCACCCATGATCAGGTCGGCGAGCGCCACGTCCTCGGCGTCGTACCCCTTCTGCAGGTCGCCGTCCTTGGCCGCGGCGATGATGTCCAGCGCGCGGTACGCGGCCGGAGCGGCACCGTGGACCTTGCCGTCGGCGATGAAGCGGCCCTTGGCGACGGCCTGGTCCCAGGCCTCGCCGCGGTCGATCTCGGGACGCTCGACGGTGATGTCGCCCTTGAGGACGGAGGCCGTCCACAGCAGCGACTGCTCCAGGAAGTCCGCGCCTTCGAAGAGGGCGTCGGCGATGCCCAGTTCGAAGACCTGCTTGCCCTTGAGCTGCTTGTTCTGGTTGAGCGAGTTCTCGATGATCACCGAGACGGCCTTGTCCGCACCGATCAGGTTCGGCAGGATCGTGCAGCCGCCCCAGCCCGGGACCAGGCCCAGGAAGACCTCGGGCAGGGAGAAGGCCGGCAGGGCCTTCGACACCGTGCGGTAGGTGCAGTGCAGACCGACCTCGACGCCGCCGCCCATCGCCGCGCCGTTGTAGTACGCGAAGGTCGGGACGGCCAGCGCCGACAGGCGCTTGAAGACCTCGTGGCCGCCCTTGCCGATGGCGAGCGCGTCCTCGTGCTTCTTCAGCAGCTCGACGCCCTTGAGGTCGGCACCGACCGCGAAGATGAACGGCTTGCCGGTGATGCCGACGCCGATGATGTCGCCGGCCGCGGCCTCCGCCTCGACCTGGTCGATCGCGGTGTTCAGGTTCGCGAGCGAGGCAGGGCCGAAGGTGGTCGGTTTGGTGTGGTCGAAGCCGTTGTCCAGCGTGATGAGCGCGAAGCGCCCGGCGCCGAAGGGCAGGTCGAGGTGGCGTACGTTCGCGGACGTCACGACCTCGTCGGGGAACAGCTCGGCTGCGCCCTTCAGGAGTTCAGCGGTGCTCACTTCTCGCCTCCGGCGTCCTTGTGGTGCGGGTTCTCCCAGATCACCGTGGCGCCCATGCCGAAGCCGACGCACATGGTGGTGAGGCCGTAACGGACCTCCGGCTGCTCCTCGAACTGGCGGGCCAGCTGCGTCATCAGACGCACGCCGGAGGAGGCCAGCGGGTGACCGAACGCGATGGCGCCGCCGTACTGGTTGACGCGCGCGTCGTCGTCGGCGATGCCGTAGTGCTCCAGGAAGGCGAGCACCTGGACGGCGAAGGCCTCGTTGACCTCGAAGAGGCCGATGTCGTCGATCGTCAGGCCGCCCTGGGCGAGGGCCTTCTCGGTGGCCGGGATCGGGCCGTAGCCCATGACCTCCGGCTCGACGCCCGCGAAGGCGTACGAGACGAGGCGCATCTTGACCGGCAGGTTGTGCTCGCGGGCGAAGTCCTCGGACGCGATGATCGAGGCGGTCGCACCGTCGTTGAGACCGGCCGCGTTGCCGGCCGTGACACGGCCGTGGACGCGGAACGGGGTCTTCAGGCCGGACAGGTTCTCCAGCGTGGTGCCCGGACGCATCGGCTCGTCGGCGGTCACCAGGCCCCAGCCGGTCTCACCGACCTCCGCGTTGGTGTTGCGCACCGAGATCGGCACCAGGTCCTGCTGGATCTTGCCGTTGGCGTACGCCTTGGCGGCCTTCTCCTGCGAGCGCACGGCGTACTCGTCGGCGCGCTGCTTGGTGATCGTGGGGTAGCGGTCGTGCAGGTTCTCGGCGGTCATGCCCATGAACAGGGCGGACTCGTCGACCAGCTTCTCGCTGACGAACCGCGGGTTCGGGTCGACACCCTCGCCCATCGGGTGGCGGCCCATGTGCTCGACACCGCCGGCGATGACGGCGTCGTAGGCGCCGAAGGCGATGGAGCCCGCGGTGGTGGTGACGGCGGTCAGCGCGCCCGCGCACATGCGGTCGATGGAGTAGCCGGGCACCGACTGGGGGAGACCGGCCAGGATCCCGGCGGTGCGGCCCAGCGTCAGACCCTGGTCACCGATCTGCGTGGTCGCGGCGATGGCGACCTCGTCGATCTTCTTGGGGTCCAGGCCGGGGTTGCGGCGCAGCAGCTCCCGGATGGCCTTCACGACGAGGTCGTCGGCGCGGGTCTCGTGGTAGATGCCCTTCGGGCCCGCCTTGCCGAACGGGGTGCGGACGCCGTCGACGAAGACGACGTCCCTGACGGTACGAGGCACGATGGCTCTCCTCCAGATGCGGGATGGCACTGCTGCGCGTCGCACGCGACTGAGCGCGCGCTCACCCCCTCATGCTACTTGCGGGTAACCATGCTGCCCAGCCCCGGAGGCGGGAGCGGCGAAGGTCACATCCGGGAGCCGCCCCCGGGCGGTGCCGTCGACCCCCGCGGCGTCAGCACCGGGGTGGGCACCGGGTGCGACGCGGGCTCCTCGCCGGTGATCACGCCGAACAACGTCCGCGCCACGTCCGCGCCGAAGCCGTGCACGTCGTGGCTCATGGCGGAGAGCGTCGGATGGGTGAGCCGGCACAGCTGGGAGTCGTCCCAGGCGAGCAGGGAGACGTCGCCCGGCACGCTCAGCCCCATCTCGGAGGCCACGGAGAGCCCGGCCACCGCCATGATGTCGTTGTCGTACACGATCGCGGTCGGCCGGTCCGGCGGCGCGGCCGACAGCAGCGAGCGCGTGGCCCGCGCCCCGGCGTCGCCCGAGAAGTCGGTCGCCACCTGCCAGGACCCGGCAAGGCCCAGCGTCCGGGCCGCCTCGTCGAACGCCGCCGTGCGGATGGTCGTGTGACCGAGGGGCGCCGCGCCGCCGACCCGGGCGATCCGCCGGTGTCCGAGCGCCGCAAGGTAGCGCACGGCCTCGGCGACGGCGGTCGCGTCGTCGGTCCACACGGAGGTGAGGGAGCCCGTCAGCGACGGATGGCCGACGGCGACGGCCGGCATGCCGAGCCGCTCCACCGCGGCGACCCTCGGGTCGTCGGCCCGGAAGTCGACCAGGATCGACCCGCTGATCTGCTTCCCCTTCCACCAGGCCTCCTGGAGCCCGACCTCCTCCTCCAGGTTCCGCACCAGACGCAGCAGCAGCGAGCACGAACGCTCGGTCAGCACGCCCTCCACCCCGGAGATGAACTCCATGTAGAAGGGTTCGAGTCCGAGCTGCTTGGCCGGCCGGCAGATCGCGAGCCCGACCACGTCCACCCGCTGGCTGGACAGCGACCGGGCGGTGAGGTTCGGCGCCCAGCCCAGCTCCCGGGCCGCGGCGAAGATCCGGTCGCGGGTGGCGTCCGACAGGCCGGGCTTGCGGTTGAAGGCGAGGGACACCGCGCCCTTCGAGACCCCGGCGCGCGCCGCGACGTCCTTGATGGTGACGCGGGGGGTCGGCACTGTCGTCATCGGGTCGGCTCCACGCAGTACAGGGCGGATCGGGCGGCCGTCTCGGCCCACTCGTCCAGAGTCTTCCAGCCGCGTACGCCGATCGTGACCCGTTCGCCGGGAAGCAGCGTGACCAGGCCGGTGTCGGCCTCGGCGGCCGGGTCGAGGCGGTCCGCCTGGAGCAGCAGGTCCCGTACGAGGGTGTGGGCCGTCACGGTCACCGCGCCCGGCGCGACCGTGACGTCGAACCGGGGCCTCGGGTAGGGGACTTCACGGTCGGGCACGGGAAAGTGCAGGGCCCGTAGCCCGTCCGCGTCGGCCACCAGGAACTCCTTCGGCCCGGCCGGCCGCAGCTCGGGCGGTACGGGAACCTTGCCGACCGCGCGTGCGGCGGCGGAGAGGTCGAGCGTCGTCTCGCCCGTCGTCACGCCCTCGACGGACATCCGCCGCAGCCGGAGCGTGCCCCGCCAGGGCTGTGCGGACTGGTTGACCGCGGCGAGCACCAGGCCGCCGGTCCGGGGCAGCAGCGTCAGGAGCCGGTCCGCGTAGAGCCGCCGCAGTTCGTGGTAGAGCGGCTTGGCGCGTCCGTCGCCGTCGATCGTGGCCCAGGAGGTCACCGGCCAGCAGTCGTTGAGCTGCCAGAGGACCGTGCCGGCGCACACCGGCCAGTGCGCGCGCCAGTGCTCGATCCCGGCGGCCACCGCACGGGCCTGGTTGACCTGGTTGAGGTAGTGCCAGCGGTCGAAGTCGCCCTCGGGGGGCGGGAAGTGGCGGGCGAGTCCGCGCTCCAGCTTGCCGTTCCCGTCGTCGGCCTTCTGGTGGTGCAGCATGCCGGGGGAGTCGGGCGCGAGCGTCTCGCCGGGGAGCGCGCGGCGCAGCGTCGCGTAGGCGGGCGGTGCCTGCCAGCCGAACTCGGCGACGAAGCGCGGGACATGGAGGCGGTAGTCGGCGTAGTCCGTCCTGTTCCACACCTCCCACGAGTGGTGGGTGCCGTGCGCCGGGTCGTTGGGGTGGTGGTCCCAGGAGCCGGACCACGGGCTGCCCGCCGCGTACGGCCGCGTCGGGTCCAGCTCGGCCACCACCCGCGGCAGCAGCCCGAGGTAGTACCCCTCGCCCCACGAGTCCCCGGCCAGTCGCCGTTCCCAGTCCCAGTCCCTGAAGCCCCACAGGTTCTCGTTGTTGCCGTTCCACAGCACGAGCGAGGGGTGCGGCATCAGCCGTACGACGTTCTCGCGGGCCTCGGCCTCCACCTCGCCGCGCAGCGGCTGCTCCTCGGGGTACGCCGCGCAGGCGAAGGGGAAGTCCTGCCAGACCATCAGCCCCAGTTCGTCGCAGGCGTCGTAGAAGTCCTCGCTCTCGTAGATGCCGCCGCCCCACACGCGCACGAGGTCGACGCCCGCGGCGGCGGCCTGGCGGAGCCTGTGCCGGTAGCGCTCACGGGTGATCCGGGACGGGAGGGCGTCGTCCGGGATCCAGTTGACCCCCCGCGCGAAGAGCCGGACGCCGTTGACGACGAAGGTGAAGCCGCTGCCGTGGGCGTCGGCGCGGCGGTCCAGTTCCAGCGTGCGGAAGCCGATGCGGCGGCGCCACGCGTCGAGCGGGCCGTGCGTGTCGCACAACGTCAACTCGACGTCGTACAAACGCTGTTCACCGTAGCCGCGGGGCCACCACAGCTCGGGGTCCGGGATCTCCAGCACGACCGTCCCGGAGGTGCCGTCGATCGTCCCGAAGGCCCGCACCCCGCCGGCCCGGGCCTCCACGGTGAGGCCGGCCTCGACCCTGGTCCGCTCGACGTCCACGGCCAGCTCGACGCGTCCGACGCCCCGTTCGACGCTCACCAGCGGCCGTACCCGGGCGATCCGCGCGGTCGACCAGTGCTCCAGCCGCACCGGGCGCCAGATCCCGGCGGTGACCAGCGTCGGCCCCCAGTCCCAGCCGAAGGAGCAGGCCATCTTCCGCAGGTACTGGAAGGGTTCGGGATAGGCGTTCGGCCGCTCGCCGAGCCGGTCCCGCACCGCCTCGGCCGCGCCGTACGCCGAGGTGAAGTGCACCGAGAGCGGCCCGCTGAGCCCGGTGACGTCGAAGCGGTAGGAGCGGTGCATGTTCCGTACCGAGCCGAGGAGCCGTCCGTCCAGCCGGATCTGTGCGGCGGTGTCCAGACCGTCGAAGACGAGGTCGGTCTGCTCGTGGCCGGACGTGGCGGGCAGGTCGACGTCGTACGTCCAGTCCCGCCGGCCCACCCACGCCACCTCGGTCTCGTTCCGGCCGAGGAACGGGTCCGCGATGGCGCCCGCCGCCAGCAGATCGGTGTGCACACAGCCCGGGACCGCGGCCGGAAGTGCGGCTCCCTCGTGCCGCAGGGTCCATCCCTCGGTGAGCGGTGTGACGTCCAGCATGCGTACTCCCTAAACCGGTTGAGGCAGTAGACACCAGTGGCTGCGAAAGATTTCGGAATCGTTGGCGGAATAGTGACTTTACCGGTTTAGCGGCGGCTGTCAGAGTGCCGAACCAGCCAACCGAGGTGAACGGAGCTGGTGCAGATGAACCGCCGCACGTCATTCGCCGGAACACTGCTCGCCGCCGCACTGCTGGCCGCGGGCTGCACGGGGAGCGGAGGCGCGTCGAAGGGCGCGGACGCCAAGGCCCCCGACGACCCCGCCAAGGTGTCCGGGACCATCAAGGTCCTCACGCAGCGGACCGATCTCGTGCAGGACGGCACGATGAAGAAGTACGCCGCCGAGTTCAACAAGACCTACCCGAAGGTCGAGGTCGAGTTCGAGGCCGTCACCGACTACGAGGGTGAGGTCAAGATCCGCATGAACACGGAGAACTACGGCGACGTCCTCATGATCCCGGCCGTGATCAAGAAGGGCGACTACCCCAAGTTCTTCGCCTCGCTCGGCACGTCCGCCGAGCGCTCCAGGAAGTACCGCTTCACGGACTTCACCACGGTCGGCGGCAAGGTCTACGGACAGAGCCCGATCGGCGTGACCCCGGGCTTCGTCTACAACAAACGGGTCTGGAAGGACGCGGGGATCACCGACTGGCCCACCACCCCGGACGCGTTCATCGACGACCTCCGGGCGATCAAGGCCAGGACGAAGGCCGTCCCGTACTACACGAACTTCAAGGACAAGTGGCCGCTCACGTCCTGGACGTCCGCCAACGGGTCCGCGAGCTGCGACACCGGGGCGACCACCGCCCTCGCCGACGGCGACCCCTGGGCCGAGGGCGCCGATCTGCGCGTCGCCGACACCCTGCTCTACGACGTCGTCCACGACGGGCTCGCCGAGAAGGACCCGACGACCACCAACTGGGAAGGCTCCAAACCCCGGCTGGCGAAGGGCGACATCGCCACCATGTGGCTCGGCTCCTGGGCGATCACGCAGTTCCGGGCCGCCGCCGAGCAGGCCGGCACGGACCCCGACGACATCGGCTTCATGCCTTTCCCCGTCCAGGTCGGCGGCAGGTTCTGCGCCGTGGTGGCGCCCGACTACAACCAGGCCGTCAACGTCCACTCCGCCCACAAGGAGGCCGCCCGTGCCTGGATCGACTGGTTCACCGACCGGTCGGGCTACGCGGACGACAACCTGACCCTCTCCCCGGTCAAGGGAGCGCCGCTGCCGGACGTGCTGAAGCCGTACCAGGACGCGGGCGTGAAGTTCATCGAACTCGACGACACCGACGGAGCCACCGTCAAGGCCATCGACAACCAGTCCGAGGTCGGCATCTACGCCCCCGACTACCGCCAGAACCTCGTCGACCTCGCCCGCGGCGCCAGGAAGGGCAGCCTCGACGACTTCTTCGCAGACCTCGGCAAGCGCTGGACCGAGGCGGCCCGGACCGTCGGGTCCGGGTCCTGATGAACGGCGACGACACCGGGACCGTGATGACGGACGCCCTCGGTACGGCGGCGCGGCCCGCGACGGCCCCGCCGCCCGCCGCCCGGGGGCGCGCCCCACGCGGCGTACGCCTGTGGCGCGGCCTGACCCCCTGGCTCTTCCTCGCCGCCCCGCTCGCCCTGCTGATCACCTTCACGTACGCGCCCGTCGCCAACATGATCGCGTACAGCTTCACCGACTGGGACGGTGTCAGCCCCGACCTGCACTACACGGGCGCCGAGAACTACGTCGAACTCTTCACCCGGCCCGAGCTGTTCCAGGTGTTCTTCGTCAGCGGCTACTACCTGGCCGCCTCGGTCGTACAGATCGCCGTCGCCCTCTACTTCGCGACGATCCTGAGCTTCGACGTCCGCTTCCGGAACTTCTTCAAGGGCGTGCTCTTCTTCCCGTACCTCGTCAACGGCGTCGCGATCGGCTTCGTCTTCCTCTACTTCTTCCAGGACGGCGGCACCCTCGACTCCGTCCTCGGACTGTTCGGACACCACTCCGACCGGGCGTGGCTCGGCACCTCGGTGTCCGCCAACACCTCCCTGGCCGGGGTCTCCGTCTGGCGCTACACCGGCCTGAACTTCGTGCTGTTCCTCGGCGCGATCCAGTCGATCCCGGGCGAACTGTACGAGGCGTCCGAGCTGGACGGCGCCCATCGATGGCACCAGTTCCGGTACATCGTCCTGCCCGGCATCAAGCCTGTCCTCAGCCTCTCCGTGATCCTCTCCGTCTCCGGCTCGCTGTCCGCGTTCGACGTGCCGTTCATCATGACCGGCGGCGCGACCGGCACGGAGACCTTCGTGATCCAGACCGTGAAACTGGCCTTCCAGTTCAACAAGACGGGCCTCGCGTCGGCGGCCGCGGTCGTGCTGCTGCTCATCATCCTGGCGGTGACGTGGGTGCAGCGGCGCCTCGTCCCGGACGACAAGGTGGATCTCGTATGACACTGCCGGGAACGACGCCCGCGGGCCGTCGCCGGGCCGCCCGCAGCCTCACGTACCTGTCGCTCGCCGTCGCCTCCGTCGTCGTGCTGCTCCCGCTCGCCGTCGTCCTGCTCACCTCCCTCAAGTCCTCGAAGGAGATGGCGGACGGCAGCGGCGCGCTCGCGCTGCCCGACGACTTCCTGAACTTCCACAACTACGTGACGGCGTTCCGGGACGGCGGGATGCCGGCGGCCTTCGGCAACACGGCCTTCATCCTGCTCTTCTCCGTCACCGGCACGGTGATCATCGGCTCGATGGCGGCGTACGCGATCGACCGCTTCACGTTCCGCTTCAAGAAGCTGGTGGTCGCGCTCTTCCTGATCGCCACGCTCGTACCGGGCGTCACGACACAGGTCGCGACCTTCCAGATCGTCGACCGCTTCGGCCTGTTCGACACCCGCTGGGCACCGATCGTGCTCTACATGGGCACGGACATCGTGTCGATCTACATCTTCCTGCAGTTCGTCCGGTCCATCCCCGTCTCCCTGGACGAGGCCGCGCGCCTCGACGGCGCCAACGCCTTCACGATCTACTGGAAGATCATCCTTCCGCTGCTCAGGCCCGCCGTCGCCACGGTCGTGATCGTGAAGGGGATCACCGTCTACAACGACTTCTACCTCCCCTTCCTCTACATGCCGTCCGAGGATCTTGGCGTGATCTCGACGTCGCTGTTCCGGTTCAAGGGGCCGTTCGGGGCGCATTGGGAGACGATCTCGGCCGGCGCGGTGCTCGTCATCCTGCCGACCTTGATCGTCTTCCTGTTCCTCCAGCGGTTCATCTACAACGGCTTCACCCGGGGGGCGACGAAATGAGCGCGGGCGTCAGCCCTTGGGAGCCTTCGCCGAAAGCGCCGTCACCAGCACCGGGGCGACCTGCTCGACCTGCCAGGGCCGCGCCCCGTACCCGGTCAGCGCGGTGGCCACGGACGCCGTGTCCGGCGCCGCGGGCGGCTCCCAGCACACCCGCCGCACCGTGTCCGGCGTGATCAGGTTCTCCTGCGGCATGCCGAGCTCCTCGGCCAGCGCGGACACCGCGGCGCGAGCCGCGGACAGCCGCGCGGCGGCGGCGGGGTCCTTGTCGGCCCAGGCGCGCGGCGGCGGGGGGCCGGTCACCGGCTGGCCCGGCTGCGGCAGTTCGGCCTCCGGCAGCGCCTTCGCGCGGTCGACCGCGGCCTGCCACTGCTCCAACTGGCGGCGCCCCATGCGGTGTCCGAAGCCGGTGAGCGCGGCGAGGGCGTGCGCGTTGGCGGGCAGGCCCAGCGCCGCCTCGACGATCGCCGCGTCCCCGAGGACCTTGCCGGGCGAGACGTCCCGGCGCTGGGCGACGCGGTCCCGGGCCTCCCACAGCTCCCGTACGACCGCCATCTGCCGGCGGCGGCGCACCTTGTGCATCCCCGACGTGCGGCGCCAGGGGTCCTTGCGCGGCGGGGCGGGCTCGGCCTGCGCGATGGCGTCGAACTCCTGCTGGGCCCATTCCAGCTTGCCCTGCCGGTCGAGCTCCTTCTCCAGGGCGTCGCGCAGGTCGACGAGCAGCTCCACGTCGAGCGCGGCGTAGCGCAGCCAGGGCTCGGGCAGCGGGCGGGTCGACCAGTCGACGGCGGAGTGTCCCTTCTCCAGGACGAAACCGAGCACGCTCTCGACCATGGCGCCGAGGCCCACCCGGGGGAACCCGGCGAGCCGGCCGGCCAGCTCGGTGTCGAAGATCCGGGTGGGGACCATGCCTATCTCGCGCAGGCAGGGCAGGTCCTGGGTGGCCGCGTGCAGCACCCACTCCACGCCGGAGATCGCCTCGCCGAGGCCGGACAGATCGGGGCACGCGACGGGGTCGATCAGCGCGGTCCCGGCACCCTCGCGGCGCAGCTGCACCAGATAGGCGCGCTGGCCGTATCGGTACCCGGACGCGCGTTCGGCGTCGACGGCGACGGGGCCGGATCCGGCGGCGAAGGCGGCGATCACCTGCGCGAGCGAGGCGTCGTCGGCGATCACGGGCGGAATGCCGTCTCGGGGCTCAAGCAAAGGGATCGGCGCCGATTCGACGTCGTCCGGAGGGGCGCCTCCGGTGGTTCGCAGTGAGCTGTCTGCTGCGGTCTCTTGGGCGTCGGTCACCTGTCAAGGGTATCTGTGTATCGACAACGCCCGCCGACGGAACGTTCCGTCGACGGGCGTCTGAGGGTCGTAAACCAGTCAGGTCAGTGAAACATCCGGTTCACGGGTGGGAGACGGGTGGGGGCGGGGCGGGGTTCAGTGGATGATGCCGGTCCGCAGCGCGACCGCCACCATCCCGGCGCGGTCGCCCGTGCCGAGCTTGCGGGCGATGCGGGCGAGGTGGCTCTTGACGGTCAGCGCGGACAGGCCCATGGAGACGCCGATGGCCTTGTTCGACTGGCCCTCCGCGACCAGTCGAAGGACCTCGACCTCTCGTCCGGACAGTTCGCGGTAGCCGCCCGGGTGGCTCGGGGCACCCGGGGGGCGGCGGTGCATACGGGCGGCGGCCGAGCCGATCGGTGCGGCGCCGGGCCGGGTGGGGAGCCCGACATTCGTTCGGGTGCCGGTGACGACATAGCCCTTGACGCCGCCCGCCAGGGCGTTGCGTACGGCGCCGATGTCGTCGGCGGCGGAGAGGGCGAGGCCGTTGGGCCAGCCCGCGGCTCGGGTCTCGGACAGCAGGGTGAGCCCGCTGCCGTCGGGCAGATGGACGTCGGCGACGCAGATGTCACGCGGGTTGCCGATTCGGGGACGGGCCTCCGCGACGGACGACGCCTCGATGACGTCGCGCACTCCGAGCGCCCACAGGTGGCGGGTGACGGTGGAGCGGACCCGGGGGTCGGCCACGACCACCATGGCGGTCGGCTTGTTGGGGCGGTAGGCGACCAGGCTTGCGGGCTGCTCGAGGAGAACGGACACCAGGCCTCCTGGGGTTCGGGACGGGACCGGCTCTGGGGATGGAGCCGGGACGAACCGTGCTTTCAAGGTCACAGACGTCTTCGGCACCAAACCCCTTGTCCTTTAGAGAATGATCACGATTTGGTGAGTAACAATCCGTGCAATTCGGACACGCGATCGATCATCCGAAGATCGAACCGAGTCGATCCGCGTCAAATCACGGCCGAAAGTGGCCGTATCGACAAAGAACCGGTAAGCGTGCGGTGAGAGACGGGCGCGTCGGCGTGCCGGGCCGAGGCCCGGCGGGCAGGGTCACCGCTGACGGCACGGGTACGGACCACTTCGGCAGGAAGGCGTGGCGGAGCCGCCCCGAAGCGTGGCACGGCTGCGGAGCCTGCCCCGCGTGGCCGAGGTGCGACGGCTCACGGCGGGGGCGGGAACGCACTCAGCGGGACTGCGGGCCCCGGCGCTGCGGAAGGGTGACGATCGACCCGTCGCCCGGCCCGGCCGGCGGGAGTCCGGCGACCTGGCACAGCAGGTCGCACCACGCCGCGAGGTGCGCCGCCGTGTCCGGGACGCCGCCCCGTCCCTCGCGGGGCGTCCACGAGGCGCGGATCTCGATCTGCGAGGCGGCGGGGCGCTCACCGAGGCCGCCGAAGTAGTGAGAGCTCGCACGCGTGACCGTGCCGCTCGGTTCGCCGTACGACAGGCCGCGTGCCTGGAGCGCGCCGGTCAGCCACGACCAGCACACGTCGGGGAGCAGCGGATCGGCGGCCATCTCCGGCTCCAGCTCCGCGCGGATCAGGGTCACCAGACGGAAGGAGCCCTGCCAGGCGTCGTGCCCGGCGGGGTCGTGCAGCAGGACGAGCCGGCCGTCCGCGAGGTCCTCGTCGTCCGCGACGACCGCCGCCTCCAGGGCGTACGCGTGCGGAGCCAGCCGCTGCGGGGGACGCGTCGGGTCGATCTCGATCTCCGGCCGCAGTCGTGCGGTCCTCAGCGCGTCGACGGCCGTCCGGAAGGGCAAGGGAGCCGTCTCCACCGCATTCCGGTCCCCCTCCTTCGCGTCGTCCATTCCGCCAGCGCCGTCCGACAGTCGTCCCTGAGCCGCAGCCATGCGGGGAAGATTAAGGGGAACGGAGCCTTCGCGCAGGGAGAGACACCCGTGCGCGGGACCACTGTCCGGATCGTTCCGCGCGAACGCGCCCGCCCGCGCGCCGTGCGCCGGGGACCCGCACCGGCCGGGGGAGGGCGGAGCCCGGGATCTGGACGCCCGTGCGCCGTGCGAGACTTTCCGTCGTGAGTGCCAACCACAGCCCCTCCGGGCAACAGCCGACAGCCACGTACGAGTCCGCCTTCCTCAAGGCGTGCAGGCGCGAGCCCGTGCCGCACACGCCGGTGTGGTTCATGCGGCAGGCCGGTCGCTCACTGCCCGAGTACCTCAAGGTGCGCGAGGGCATCCCCATGCTGGAGTCCTGCATGCGGCCCGAGCTGGTCGCCGAGATCACGCTCCAGCCGGTCCGCCGGCACAACGTGGACGCGGCGATCTACTTCAGCGACATCGTCGTCCCGCTCAAGGCCATCGGCATCGACCTGGACATCAAGCCGGGCGTCGGCCCCGTCGTCCAGAACCCGATCCGCACCCGGGCCGACCTCGCCCAGCTGCGCGACCTGACCCCCGAGGACGTCCACTACGTCACCGAGGCCATCGGTCTGCTCACGGCCGAGCTCGGCCCGACCCCGCTCATCGGTTTCGCGGGCGCGCCCTTCACCCTCGCGAGCTACCTCGTCGAGGGCGGTCCGTCCAAGAACCACGAGCACACCAAGGCGCTCATGTACGGCGACCCGCAGCTGTGGGCCGACCTCCTCGACCGCCTCGCCGAGATCACCTCCGCCTTCCTGAAGGTGCAGATCGAGGCCGGCGCCAGCGCCGTGCAGCTCTTCGACTCCTGGGTCGGCGCCCTGGCACCCGCCGACTACCGCCGCTCCGTCATGCCCGCCTCCACGAAGGTCTTCGACGCCGTCGCCGGGTACGGCGTGCCGCGCATCCACTTCGGCGTCGGCACCGGTGAGCTGCTCGGCCTCATGGGCGAGGCGGGCGCCGACGTGGTCGGTGTCGACTGGCGCGTCCCGCTCGACGAGGCCGCCCGCCGCGTCGGCCCCGGCAAGGCCCTCCAGGGCAACCTCGACCCGGCGGTGCTGTTCTCCTCGACCGAGGCCGTGGAGACCAAGACCCGCGAGGTGCTCGACGCCGCCGCCGGTCTCGAAGGCCATGTCTTCAACCTCGGCCACGGCGTGCTGCCGACCATGGACCCGGACGCCCTGACCCGACTCGTGGAGTACGTGCACACCCAGACCGCCCGCTGACCGGGGGAGCCCCCTTCGGTCCACCGGCCCGCGCTCACGGCCCGCCGCGTCACCAGCTGTGCCGCGCCCGCCTGCCCCACAGCAGACGGCGCGGTTCGGGCGGCGGCGGTGTGCCGGGACGCAGCGGCCAGGCGAGCAGCATGCCGGTGAGGAAGCCGACCACATGGGCGGCGTACGCGACCGTTCCCGCGGTCGAGACGCCGCTCCCGGACGAGTACACCGCCTGGAGCACGAACCAGAAGCCCAGCACGAGCCAGGCCGGCAGACGCAGCGGCAGGAAGACCAGGAACGGGACGAGGACCCAGACCCTGGCTCTCGGATAGAGCACCAGATAGGCCCCGAGGACTCCGGCGATCGCTCCCGAGGCGCCGATCAGGGGGTCGCCCGATTCGTCGTTGAGCAGCGCGAAGCCGTAGGCCGCCGCATAACCGCAGGCCACGTAGAACAGCGTGAAGCGGACATGGCCGAGGCGGTCCTCGATGTTGTTGCCGAAGATCAGCAGGAACAGCATGTTGCCCAGCAGGTGCAGCCAGCCTCCGTGCAGGAACATCGCCGTGAACACCGACAGCGGCGGCGACTTGTCGTAGTCCGGCGGAGCCACCACACAGCCCACGCCGTGCGGCCCGGCACCGGTCTGCCCCGTCGGCACCAGCCGCGGCATCTGATGATGGATCAACTCCTGTGGCACCGCGGCGTAGTGGTCCAGGAACGCCTGGAGATGGCACAGCTGCGACAGTCCGCTGTCCCTCGCCGCCGAGCCGGCCAGGCCGGGAGTGTAGAGGAACACGAGGACGTTGGCGGCGATCAGCGCGTACGTCACGTACGGCGTGCGGCGCACCGGATTCACGTCATGGACGGGGATGACCACAAGGAACTAGTGCCCTGGATACCGACGCCGAATGCGCGCCCCCGGGGCGTCCTGGCTGAACGCCACCGTGTTCTCGTCCGTATGTCTCCTCAACCGCCCGCGGCGCGGTGCAGACGTGACACGCGGAAGACGTGAGGACACAGGCGATGAACGACCGAGTTACTCCTCCGATGCACGCCCTGCCCGACGGCGAGGCGGAGATCGCCCTGGTGCTGCACCTGCCTTGGGAGGACGTCGCCGCACTCGGCCAGGAGGCAGGTCGGCTCGCGGCGCGGATGCAGCGTCCGGTGACGCTCGACGAGGCCGTCAGCCACCGGTTGCGCAGCAGCAGGCCCGCTGCCCACGCGAAGCCCGCGCAGTCGCCGCCCGCGGTCGCCGCGCCGGCCTCCGTCTCGTCGTCCACGCTCCCGTCCGCGTCCATTTCGTCGCTGCCTGCGCGGCCGCCTGCGGAGCAGGCCCGGCAGGCCATCGACCGGATCAACGGGAGTGCGGGGCACGAGTCCGCGTAGGCGCGGGCGCGTCGGGTCGCGGCGGGTCACGGGGCGGGGCGCGGGGCGGGTCGGGGGTGGCGCCTGATGTCCGTCCGGGACTGCGGGTTGTTCGTGGCTGGGCTCGCGGGACCCGCGCCGCGGTGGGGTGCGGTCCGTTGTGGACCGGGGGTCGGTTCGTGGCTGGGCGCGCAGTTCCTCGCGCCCCTGACGGGTGCCGTTCCTCGCGCTCCTGACGGGGTGACGTCTGTGTGCCTGTGCGGGTGCGTCGTGGCTTGGCGCGCGGTTCCTCGCGCCCCTGGCGGGGTGACGTCTGTGTGCCTGTGCGGGTGCGTCGTGGCTGGGCGCGCAGTTCCTCGCGCCCCTGACGGGTGCTGTTCCTCGCGCTCCTGACGGGGTGACGTCTGTGTGCCTGTGTCTGTGCGGGTGCGTCGTGGCTGGGCGCGCGGTTCCTCGCGCCCCTGACGGGTGCCGTTCCTCGTGCCCCTGGCGGGTGCTTCGCTGTTCGGTGCGGGACTATCGGGTGTTGTTGCGTACTGCTGTGACTGCCTTGCGGGCTGCCACCAGGATGGGGTCCCAGACGGGGGAGAAGGGCGGTGCGTAGCCGAGGTCGAGGGCCGTCATCTGTTCCACCGTCATGCCCGCGGTCAGCGCCACCGCCGCGATGTCGACGCGTTTGGCCGCACCCTCACGGCCGACGATCTGCACGCCCAGCAGGCGCCCGGTGCGGTGCTCGGCGAGCATCTTCACGGTCATGAGCGCGGCCCCCGGGTAGTAGCCCGCACGGCTCGTGGACTCGATGGTCACGGTCTCGAACCGGAGGCCCGCCCGGAGGGCGTCCTTCTCGCGCAGGCCGGTGCGGGCGATCTCCAGATCGCACACCTTGCTCACCGCCGTGCCGACGACACCGGGGAAGGTGGCGTACCCGCCGCCCACGTTGGAGCCGATGACCTGCCCGTGCTTGTTGGCGTGCGTGCCCAGCGCGATGTGCCGTTCCCTTCCGGAGACCAGGTCGAGCACCTCGACGCAGTCCCCGCCGGCCCAGATGTCCGTGTGGCCGCGCACCCGCATCGCCAGGTCCGTGAGCAGCCCGCCGTGCTCACCGAGCGGTAGCCCGGCGGCCTCGGCCAGGGTCGTCTCGGGACGTACGCCGATGCCCAGCACGACCACGTCCGCCGGGTACTCGGCGTCCTCGGTGGCGACCGCGCGCACCCGCCCGTCGTCACCGGTGAGCACCTTGGTGACCTCGGCGTCGTCGACCATGGTGATGCCCAGGCCCTCCATGGCCGTATGCACGAGGCGGCCCATGTCGGGGTCGAGCGTGGACATGGGTTCCTTGCCGCGGTTGACGACCGTGACCTCGTAGCCGCGGTTGATGAGCGCCTCGGCCATCTCCACGCCGATGTAGCCCGCGCCGACGACGACCGCCCGCCGGCCCTCCGTGCCGGCCAGCGTGTCCAGCAGGGCCTGGCCGTCGTCGAGCGTCTGCACCCCGTGCACGCCCGGGGCGTCCATGCCCGGCAGGTCGGGGCGGACCGGACGCGCGCCGGTCGCGATCACGAGCTTGTCGTACGCCGTCCACTCCTCGGCCCCGCTGTCGAGGTCCCGGGAGCGCACCCGGGCGCCCGCGACGTCGATCTCCACGACCTCCGTGCGCATCCGCAGATCGATGGCGCGCTCCCGGTGCTCCTCGGGCGTCCGCGCGATCAGCTGGTCCCGCTCGGGGACGTCGCCGCCCACCCAGTACGGGATGCCGCACGCCGAGTAGGAGGTGAAGTGGCCGCGCTCGAACGCCACGATCTCCAACTCGTCGGGCCCCCGGAGCCGGCGTGCCTGCGACGCGGCGGACATGCCCGCCGCGTCACCGCCGATGACGACCAGTCGTTCCCGGGCCCCGCCACTGCTGCTCGTACGGCTCATGTCCATGCGAACACGCTACGGGGGCCGGGCATTTCAGTCCTCCTCGCCACCCTGCGCCGAGCCGTCGGCACGCACCGGACGTGCCACGGGCAGGGACCCGGCGCCCGCCGCCGGGGCCGGGGCCGGGCGCGTGGCGGTGCGGCGCGGCAGCCGGGGGCGCACCAGGCGCACCCACACCAGGACGATCAGCGCCAGGCCCACCGCGAAGGGCAGCACCGCTCCGAACGCGAGGGTGATCCAGCGCAGCATCGTGACCAGCACGTGCCAGCCCCCGGTGAGCGCGTCCACGAAGCCCGGGTCCTCGTCCTTCTTCTCGGCCTTCTTCACCGGTGTCTCGGACAGCGAGAGGGTGATCGTGGCCAGACCGGTGCGGTCCTTCAAGGACGCCTGCCGGGCGAGCAGCGCCTCCAGGTCGGACTCGCGGCTGCTCAACTCCCCTTCCAGGGTGACCACGTCACTGAGCTTGGTCGCCTTGTCCATCAGCTCCCGGACCCGCGCCACACTGGCGCGCTGGGACTTGATGCGGCTCTCCACGTCCACGACCTGGTCGGTGACGTCCTGCGCCTTGGCGGTCCGCTCGAGGACCTTGCCCGTGCCCTCCAGGTCGGCGAGCACCTGCTCGTACCGGTCGGTGGGCACGCGCAGGACGACGCGCGTGCGCTCGTGACGCCGGCCGTCGCGGGTCGTGGTCTCGTTGCCGACGTAGCCGCCCGCGTCCTCCGCCGTGGCACGGGCGTCGTCGAGGGCCTTGGGCACGTCCTTGACCTGCACGGTCAGGGAGGCGGTGCGGATGATGTGGCTCGCGCTCACCTTGGGCGGCGCGGTGGCCCTGGATCCGTTCGAGCCGCCGCGGCCCGTGGCGCCCGAGTCCTCCTGCCCGGCCTGCGGCGCGGCGGCCTTCTCGTCGCCCGCGGCGCCACCGCCGGCCTTGCTCGCCGAGTCGTCGGCGCCACTGCATCCCGCGAGGGCGAGCGCGGACGCGAGGAGCACCCCGGCCAGGACCTGGACGGGACGTGCGGAGCTTCGTATGCGCATGTGGGCCTACCCCCGAGGGTCGTCTCGACTCGACTGACGCTCCTTCGACGCACGACCGGGCCGGGACGTTGGTCCCGGCCGGTCCCGATGCGGTCACGGTCAGGACTCGCGCCGGACACCGGACGCCCGGCGGGCCGCGCCGGCGCGGTCTGAGAGGGTGGAGGCATGCGCGAAGAGGACACTCGTACGGGTTCGGGACATGTCGTGGTCGTCGGCGGCGGGATCGCCGGTCTGGCCGCCGCCCACCGCCTGCTGGACCGCGGCGCGCGGGTCACCGTCCTGGAGGCCTCGGACCGCGTCGGCGGGAAGCTGCTGCCCGGCGAGATCGCGGGCGTCCGGGTGGACCTGGGCGCCGAGTCGATGCTCGCGCGCCGCCCCGAGGCCGTGTCCCTCGCCCGCGAGACCGGCCTCGCCGACCGCCTCCAGCCGCCCGCCACCGCGACGGCGTCCCTGTGGAACCGCGGCACCCTGCGCCCGATGCCCAAGGGACACGTGATGGGCGTCCCCGGCACCGCGTCCGCGCTCTCCGGCATCCTGTCCGAGGAGGGCCTGCGCCGCATCGGACGTGACGCCGACCTGCCCCGCACCGAGGTCGGCGACGACGTGGCGGTGGGTGAGTACGTGGCGGCCCGCCTCGGCCGGGAGGTCGTCGACCGCCTGGTCGAACCCCTCCTCGGCGGGGTCTACGCGGGCGACGCGTACCGCATCTCGATGCGCCTGGCCGTGCCCCAGCTCTACGCCGCCGCCCGCACCCACACCTCCCTCACGGACGCCGTCCGCGACATCCAGGCCAAGGCCGCCGCGGCGCAGCAGACCGGACCGGTGTTCATGGGCATCGAGGGCGGCGTGGGGCAACTGCCCCTGGCGGTCGCCGGGTCGGTGCGCGCACGTGGCGGCGAGATCGTCACCCGGGCCGCCGTGACGGAGCTGCGCCGGGTGGGCGGCGCAGCGGACGGGGCCGCGGCCGGCGGCCCGCACACCGGCTGGCGGGTCGTCGCCGGAGACCGCGTGCTGCACGCCGACGCCGTCGTGGTCGCGCTGCCCGCCGCGCCCGCCGCCGCCCTGCTGCGCGCGGAGGCACCCGCCGCCGCGTCCGAACTGGCCGCCGTGGAGTACGCCTCCATGGCGCTCGTCACCCTCGCCTACCGCCGCCGGGACGCCGCCCTCCCCGAGGGCAGCGGCTTCCTCGTCCCGCCGGTCGACGGGCACACCATCAAGGCGTCCACCTTCGCGTCCCAGAAGTGGGGCTGGATCGCCGAGGACGAACCGGATCTGCTCGTCCTGCGCACCTCCGTCGGGCGGTACGGCGAGACGGAGGTGCTCGGCCGGGACGACGCCGACCTCGTGCGGGTCTCCCGGCACGACCTGCGGGAGGCGATCGGCCTCGCCGCCGAGCCGGTGGCGACGCGGGTGACGCGATGGGACGACGGACTGCCGCAGTACCCGGTCGGGCACCACGCGCGCGTGGCCCGCGTCCGTGAGCACCTCGGCAAGCTCCCCGGCCTCGCCGTGTGCGGCGCGGCCTACGACGGCGTCGGCATCCCGGCCTGCATCGCGAGCGCGTACGCGGCCGTGGACCGGCTCGGCGGCGACCGCGCCGGTCTGGACGCGCTCAGGGCGAACCCGGTGCAGAGCCTGCACGGCGGAGCGGGAGAATAGGCACATGAGTGACGACGCCCCCACCACCGAACCCGGCAGGATCCCGAACAAGGGCAAGCTGGCCAAGGACCTCAACGAGGTCATCCGCTACACGCTGTGGTCCGTCTTCAAGCTGAAGGACGTGCTGCCCGAGGACCGCGCGGGCTACGCCGACGAGGTCCAGGAGCTGTTCGACCAGCTCGCCGCCAAGGACGTGACGATCCGCGGCACGTACGACCTCTCCGGCCTGCGCGCCGACGCCGACCTCATGATCTGGTGGCACGCGGAGACCGCCGACCAGCTGCAGGAGGCGTACAACCTCTTCCGCCGCACCAAGCTGGGCCGCGCGCTGGAGCCGGTCTGGTCGAACATGGCGCTGCACCGGCCCGCCGAGTTCAACCGCTCGCACATCCCCGCGTTCCTCGCCGACGAGACGCCGCGCAACTACGTCAGCGTCTACCCCTTCGTGCGCTCCTACGACTGGTACCTGCTGCCCGACGAGGACCGCCGCCGCATGCTCGCCGACCACGGCAAGATGGCTCGCGGCTACCCGGACGTGCGGGCCAACACGGTCGCCTCGTTCTCGCTCGGCGACTACGAGTGGATCCTCGCCTTCGAGGCCGACGAGCTGTACCGCATCGTCGACCTCATGCGTCACCTGCGTGCCTCCGAGGCGCGGATGCACGTCCGTGAGGAGATCCCGTTCTACACCGGCCGTCGCAAGGACATCGCCGAGCTGGTCGCGGGTCTGGCCTGATCAGGGAGCCTGCCGGGCGGCCTCCTGCTCGTCGGAGCGAGCGGGGCCGCCGGGGTGCCGCGCGTCCCGCGGGCCCTTCGAGTGACCGCCCTGCCCGGCGGACTTCCGCTTCGACGGTTTCGGTTCCGCGTGCGGCGCGCACTCCGCGTGCCGCTCCGGCAGCCGGCCCGTCAGCAGATATGCCTCCAGGTGACCGTTGACGCACTGGTTGGAGCCGCCCGCGACACCGTGCGTGCCCGCGTCCCGCTCCGTCACCAGCACCGAGCCGGACAGCCGGCGCCGCAGCTCCAGCGCCCCCTCGTACGGCGTCGCCGCGTCCCGTTCCGCGGCCAGGATCAAGGTCGGCGGCAGCTCTCCGGACAGCGTCCGCACCTGCAGCGGCTTCTGCCGCGGCACCGGCCAGTAGGCGCAGGGCAGGTTCATCCACACGTTGTCCCAGGTCTCGAACGGCGCCACCCGCGCGAGGCGTGTGTTGTCGCGGTCCCAGGTGCGCCAGTCGGTCGGCCAGGGCGCGTCGTTGCACTCGACGGCCGTGTAGACCGCGTTGCCGTTCTCCTGCTCGGCGGCCGTCTCCGGGTGCGGGCCGGCCGCCTCGATCAGCGGCTTCGGGTCGCCCTTCAGATACGCGGACAGGGCCAGGGCGCGCTGCGGCCAGTAGTCGTCGAAGTACCCGGCCTCCAGGAACGCGCCCTGCAGCTGCGCCGGCCCCACCTTGCCGCCCGCGGGCTGCGCGGCGAGCTGCGCACGCGCCTTCTCGTAGCTGTTCAGCACCTGCGCGGGCGTGGTGCCGAGCCCGTAGACGTCGTCGTGCTTGGCGATCCAGGTCCGGAAGTCCGTCCAGCGGGCTTCGAACGCGGCCGACTGGTCGAGGTTGTTCCGGTACCAGATCTTGCCGGGGGCGGGGTTCACCACCGAGTCGAAGACCATCCGGCGGACGTGCGAGGGGAAGAGGGTCGCGTAGAGGGCACCGAAGTACGTCCCGTACGAGGCCCCCATGTAGGTCAGCTTCGGCTCGCCGAGCGCGGCGCGCAGCACGTCCAGGTCGCGGGCGTTGTTGAGCGAGGTGTAGTGGCGCAGGCCGCTGCCCGAACGCCTGGCGCAGCCCTGTGCGTACGCCTTGGCCTCCGCGATGCGCTCCTTCTTGTACGACTCCGAGGGGAACGTCGGCGCCAGTGAGGGAGCCTTGACGAACTGCTTCGGGTCCTGGCAGGACAGTGGGGCGGAGCGTTCGACGCCGCGGGGCGCGTAGCCGACCAGGTCGTAGGCGGCCGCGACGCGCTGCCAGCCGGGCAGGGAGCCGATCAGCGGGAAGTACATGCTGGACGCGCCGGGGCCGCCCGGGTTGTAGACGAGGGCGCCCTGCCGCGGCACCTTGCGCTTGGAGTTCTTCGCGTCCTTGCCGGTGGCCCGGGCCCGGCTGACGGTCAGCTTGATCTTCTTGCCGTCGGGGTGGGCGTAGTCGAGGGGCACGGTGACCGTGCCGCACCGGACGCCGCCGGGCAGGCCCTGTTCCTCGGCGCATGTGCCGAAGCGGATGCCCGCGGCGGCGGCACGCTGGGCGGCGACTTCGGTGCCGCGCGTCTCCGCGGAGCCGGCCGCGGTCCGCCCGGCCGGCGCACCCCCCGCCGCCGGGGCGCCGACGAGGGCGGTCAGGAGTACGGACCCTGCGGTTCCGTAGAGGACGGCGGCTCTCATCGGGCATCCCTTCAGCGCGCGGCAGCGACAAAGGGGATGTTTCGTTTGCGGGTTGGGGAAGTAAAGCACCGGCCGCCGGTGTCGGCCCCAATGACCCCGATGCGCCCCCGGGGGCGCCCCTCAGCCCTTTCGTGAGCTCCCCGCCGGCTCAGGAGGACGGCCGTGGGCCACCCGTCAGACGCTCGGGCCGCGGTCGCGGTGCGTGAGGGCGGCCCGCAGGTCGGGCTCGCCGATCGCGCGGATGCCGCGTACGGCGACGGAGGTGAGGTACGTACGGTCGTCGCCGGTGGCGCCGGTGTGCCGGGCGAGGGTGCCGAGCAGGCGCTGTCCGGCGGGGGAGGCCCAGCGCGTATAGGGGTGCACCTCGATCCTCGCTATGGCGAGGCAGCTCACCGTGAGGATCAGCGGGAGCGCGAACCAGACGGCGACCGGTACGTCGTTGCCGGTGCTCTGGGCGGGCAGCAGCAGGGCCACGGCGCCCAGCGCCAGGACGGCGACCAGCGCGGCCTGGACCTGGCGGACGGCTCCGGCGACGGTGGTGCGGGCACCGTCGGGCACGGCGAGACCCGCGGCGACCAGACGGTCGGCGAGGCGGCGCACCGAGTCAGCGGCCGCGGCAGCCGTGCGCACCGGGGCTATCCGGGACTGGCCCTCCGGGCCGATGGCTCCGATGACGGAGCACTCCATCTCGTCGCGTCCCCGCGGGTCCACGACGGTCGCCCAACCGGTGTGCGCGAGCAGCAGGCGCCGCTGACGGGCCATCGACACCAGCGTCAGATCGGCGACCCGGGCCGGACCGCCCGACAGGAACGCCGCCTCGTAGAGCGTCAGATCGTGACCGCGCGCCGCGTTCGCGTCGGCCGCCGCCGCGCGGACGGCGGCCAGGCAGAGCCGGGTGCACGAGGTGCCGGCCGCGACCCAGGCCAGGAGCAGGAGAAGGACCCAGAACATGGCGTTTTTCTATGCGAACGGCCGCGCGGGCGCCATGGTTTGTTCACTATGTGGACGGAGTGTTGTGAGTATGTGACGTTCCGCTCCGCCGGTTCTGCTAGGAGGTCGCGGAGGGGTCGGGGCGCGAGGCCGCGGGCGGCAGCGAATAACCCGCGGACGGAGTGACCGGGGCCGGTGAGTCCGGCGACTGCGTCGGGTGGGGCGGGGCCGGGGAGTTGGTGAGCGGCGGCGGGCTCGCGGTGGCCGCGTCCTCGGCGAGGGCGTCGAAGTCGACGTAGCCGGTGGCCTCCAGGACCTTGATGTGGTCGAGCACCGTGGTGTTCGCGTCGTCGGCGAGGTCGCGCACCAGCGAGTTGCGGGTGTTCGCGCGGACCTGGGCGACCACGGAGAAGACCTTGCCGTGCGCCTTGCGCAGGATGTTCGCGAACTGCCGGTCGTATTCCGTGCCGTGCGAAGCGTCGAGCGTGGCGAGCCACTGACGCTGCTGCGGATTGGGCTGGTTGGGCAGCTCCAGGTTCAGCCGCGCCGCGACGTCGCGGACCCGCGCGTCCAGGAAGGTGTGACCCTCGATGAGGTGCTCGCCCGCCGTCCGTACGGCCTGGGTGGTGCCGCGCTCCTGCGCCTGCTGACCGGCGGGCAGCTCCCACAGTCCGGCCAGCCGCACCTTGGTGACGAACTCCCGGTCCAGCGCCGACAAGGGCCCGAACCGGGTCGACACGCTCTGGGCGTTCAGGGTGTCCAGGCCGGTGCCGGAGCGGTCCGCGTACGACCAGATCGGAAAGACCAGGGCGACGAGCGTCGCCGTGAGCCCCGCTATGACGAGCCCGGTTCCACTGATCAGTCCGGTGCGGCTGATGGATCGCATGGTGCCTCCTGCTTGCGGCACCGCACGCTAATGCGCTTCGGGTGCGAGTTGGCATATTACTGCGGGCCCTACGCCAACTGCCGTACGGGAGATTCGGGTTGGGTGCCGGGTGGAAGGCGACGGATGTGGTGGTTCGGGCCCACGCCATACCCCCGTGAAGCGGAGGAATCCGGACGTCCGCGGCGGGCTCACAGGATGGCGTGTTAATCCCGGCACACTCGGCGGCGACACCCGGCCGACGCGCGTCTGCCCACCGACACGGCAACGCCCCGCGCACGGCTGGGGGCGTCGCCGGTCCGGTTCCGTCAGGGGTCCGCTCAGCGGCGCGGCGACACCCTGCGCACGACTCTGGGAAGGGGGGGGCCGGTCGGGGCCCGCTGCGCGTCCGCTCTCCGACGCGGCGGCGCCGAGCGTCGGGAGGGCGGCAACAGTCGCTCCGGTCCCGGCGCTTCGGTTCAGCCGCCCGGCCGCACCCTGCGCCTCCGGGAACGCGGCGGCCGGGTGCGTTCGCCGTGCGGAGGGGTCAGTGGCGCAGCAGCACCCTGCGGGTGGCGCGGGCCAGTCGGGCCGCCGGGCGTCGCGACAGCGGCGCGGGACCCGAGCGCTCCAGCCACCAGTCGCGCAGCCGGCGGCGCGCGGCCGCGTCCTCCGGGAGCCCCGCGAGGAGCAGATGCTCGGCGAAGTCGAGGGCGTCGCGCCGGTAGCCTCCGGTCATCGGATGCCCCTGGGCGTACGCGAGGAACGCCGGCCGGTACTCCCGCGCCAGGATCTCCGGCAGCTCCCCGGCCACCTTCGCCACCACGTCGGCGCGCTTGGCGGCGAGCGCCCGCGCCTGCACACCGAGCCGCACCCGGTCGAACCCCTCGGGCACGGGGGTCCCGGCGACGAGCGCGGACAGCAGCGCGGCCTGCGCCAGCGCGAGCCGCTGCCGGGCCGCCGGGTCCTCGTCCGCCCGGGAGCCGTCGGAACCGGAAGAGGTCGGCCCCACCGGCCCGTTCGCCGGTTCCTCCACCCCCGCGGTGGAGCCCGTCGTGGCCCGGTCCGCCCGCGGTGCCTTCGCGAGCGTCTCCCGTATCGCCCCGATCTCCCGCTCCAGTTCCGCCGGCTCGGGGAAGTTCTCGTCGCGCTCCAGGAGGACCCCCGGCGGGGACACCCGGGAGGCGAGGTCGGCGAGGATGTCCAGCACGGGCCGGGGCACCGGGTGGGCGTGGCTGTCGTGCCAGACGCCGTCGCGTTCGAAACCGCCGGCGACGTGGACGTAGGCGATGGCCTCCACGGGGAGTTCGCCGAGCGCCTTGGCGGGGTCCTCGCCCCGGTTGACGTGGTTCGTGTGGAGGTTGGCGACGTCGATGAGAAGCCGTACGCCGGTGCGGTCGGCGAGCTCGTAGAGGAACTGGCCCTCGGTCATCTCCTCGCCGGGCCAGGAGATCAGCGCGGCGATGTTCTCCACCGCGAGCGGGACCGGGAGCGCGTCCTGCGCGATGCGGACGTTCTCGCACAGCACGTCCAGCGCGTCCCGGGTGCGCGGGACCGGCAGCAGGTGCCCCGCCTCCAGCGGCTGCGACGCGGTGAGTGGTCCGCCGGCCCGCACGAACGCGATGTGCTCCGTGACGAGCGGCGAGCCCAGTGCCTCGGCCCGCTCGGCGAGCGCCGCCAGACGGGAGGCGTCCGGCCGGTCCGCGCCGCCGAGCCCCAGCGAGACCCCGTGCGGCACGACCGTGACCCCCCGCTCCCGCAGCCGCACCAGCGACTCGGGCAGGTGCCCGGGGCACAGGTTCTCCGAGACGGCCTCGACCCAGTCGATGCCGGGCATCCGCTCCACGGCCTCGGCGATCTCCGGCCGCCACCCGATTCCCGTCCCCAGTCGGCTCAGCTGCTTCATGGCCCCTCCTCCGTCACGGTCTCGACCAGACGCTGCGTGTCGTCTCCTCACGACGGACCCGTGTCCCCCGGTGTGACGAAGTCATGGCCCCGGGAACCGGGGCCGAATCCGTCACGGAGGACGTTCAGAGCAACATTTGAGGTTCCACGGGGTGGCCGACGGGCAGCCGGTCCCGTTCCGTGGCGTCCGCTCGGCCGGTGCCGATCGCGCTTTTGCCGCCGGTCGGGCTCCGGGCGCCGACGCCGACACCGGTGGCGGCCGTCGGGCTGCAAGTGGCGTCGTCGCTGACGCTGCCGGTCCCGCGCGGCGGTCGGCTCACCGGCCCGGAAGCGGCCATGCCTCCGGATCGCGGCCGAGCAGCCGCAGCGCCTCGTCCAGGGCGTCGGCGCCGGCCGGAACGTCGCGGGCCGGTGCGAAGGCGAAGCCCGGTCCCCGGAGCGCCGGGTCCGCCGGGACGCGCCGGGCGACGGCCACCGCCGCGTCGAGGACGGCGCCGGGCAGCTCCAGGCCGACGCCGAGCGTGGCGGCCACGTCCCACGCGTGCACCACGTAGTCGATGAAGTGGAAGCCGACGGCCCGTCGCCCGGGGAACGTGCCGCCGAGCTCGGGCAGGACGAACTCCCGCTCCGTGACGCGCGGTTCGGCGAAGGCGTCGAGCACCGAGCTCGCCGCTTCCCGGTACGTCCGCCCCGGGTCGTCCGTGTCCGTGGGCTCCCGCCAGTGCGCCTCCTCGCGCCCCGTCCCGCGTGCGGCGGCCGCGAAGCCGTGGTGCTGGGCGGTCATGTGGGCGACCAGTGCGCGCAGGGTCCACCCCGAGCAGGGTGTGTCCCGTTCCCAGTCCGTCGCTCCGGCTCTCGCCAGGACCCTGAGCGACTCGTGCACGGCGATCCGGTCGAGCTCGACGATGTCCGTTCCGGTCGTAGTCATGCCCCGATCCTAAAACTGAGCGAACGGTCGTGCTACTTGTTTTCCCGCTGCTCGCCGGTGCCGTCGCTGCGCCGACGGCCGTACGGGTCAGGAGAGTTCGGCCACCTGCGACGGGTCGACCGCCGCCGCGCGCAGCCGGGCGGAGATCGCGACGCGGGCCCTGCGATACGCGTCCGCCTCGTCGCGCAGCACGGACACCGCGTTCGCGGCCTCCATCAACGCGATCAGCTCGAAGGCGAGTTGCGCGGCATCCGTGCCCGGGTGGAGCTCACCGGCCTCGCGGGCCGTGGTGACGGCGCCCTCCACGTGGTCCGTCCAGTCCCGCTGGGCACCCGCGACGGCGTCGTGCACCGGCCCCGACCGGGCGTCGAACTCGGCGATGACGCCATAGAAGAAGCAGCCGCCCGGGAAGACCCGGCCCTCGGAGTACGCCAGCCAGAGCTCGCACAGCCGCCGGACCCGGGCGATCCCGGCCGGAATGTCCGCCGCGGGCCGGACGACCTGCTCGACGTAGATGCGGGCCGCCTCCCGCACCGTGGCCAGTTGCAGCTCCCGCTTGGAGCCGAACAGCGCGAAGACCCCGCTCTTGCTGAGCCCGAGGTCGGTCGCCAGACGGCCGACGGACAGTGCCTCCAGCCCTTCGACCGAGGCGATGTCGACGGTGCGGCGCAGCACCGACTGTCGCGTACGGTTGCCCCGTTCGACCCTGCCGTCCAGCCGGGACCCGGTCATCGTGACCTCCACATGCTCGTCCACGCGGGCCGCAGCCCGTCCCGGGCCCCGCCGGGGGCCCGGCCGCGGTGCTAGCGTCGCAGCGCCGGGTGGTCCGCGACCACCGTGCAGGACCCCGGTGCGATCTCCGTGAAGCCCGCGTCGCGCACCAGCGGCAGCCCCGACGAGGTGAGCGCGCGCCAGCGGTCCGGGTCCGCGGTGCGCACGGCGAGCGCGAACCCGGCGTCCCGCCAGGCCGCGCGCTCCTCGTCCGACAGCTCCCACCACGCCAGTTGGGCGCCGTGCCCCGCCTGCGCCATCGTCTTGCCGGCCGACATGTCGAGATCGGGGTTGAGCCACAGCACGGGCGCCGACGGATCGGCGTCCACCGGGGGCTCGGGGTCGTCGAGATCGGTGCCGGAGACCTGGAGCTTGGCCAGGTCCTTGGGCCAGCCGTCCAGCGGGACCGGCGGGAAGACGCGCACCTCCGCGGACTTCCCGGTCACCGTGATGCCCGGCAGCGTCGCGGCCCGCCGCCACTCGGCGCCGCGCGCCCGCCGCACCACCTTGCGGATCCGGGCGTCCTGCCAGTCCCGCATCGCCTGCGCCCACTCCCCGTCGTCCAGGGAGCGCCGGTCCGCGAGGATCGTCAGCACGGCCCGGGCCGCGGTCTCCAGGGCGTCCGTACGCGCCGGGGGAGCGGCCTTCTCGATCCGCACGACCAGGGGCAGCACGAACTGCGGTGCCTCGTCGCGCGCGATGCGCTCGGTACGGAAGGGGCTCTCGTCGGCAGAGGCCTCGGAGGCCGGGGAGACGGGGGTGGCCTCGGAGGCCGGGGTCGCGGGGGTCGGGTCGCTGCTCACGCCCTCCAGTCTGCCAGGCGGAAGATCGGTTCTTCTGCGGGCGTTGTCCGGCCCGGGCGAGGATGGTCACCATGCGAGACGATCTACGGCTGGCGGGTGTCGGCCGCCGCTACGGGCTCCGCGGCCCCTGGGTGCTGCGCGGTGTCGACCTGGCGCTGGCGCCCGGCACACTGGTCCGCGTCGAGGGTGCCAACGGCACCGGCAAGTCGACCCTGTTGCGGCTGCTCGCCGGAATCGACGCGCCCACCGAGGGCAGGATCACCGGCCGCCCGCGCACGGCGTACGTCCCCGAGCGCTTCCCCGCCGAGCTGCCCTTCACGGCGTCCGGATACCTCACGCACCTCGGCGCCGTGCACGGTCTGTCCCGCACGGCCGCGGCCCGCGCCGCGGACGCGTGGCTGGAGCGGCTCGGCGCCGCCGGCTACGCCCGCACGCCCATGGCGGAGCTGTCCAAGGGCAGCAGCCAGAAGGTCGCCGTCGCGCAGGCGCTGCTCGCCGCGCCGGACCTCCTCGTCCTCGACGAGGCCTGGACGGGGCTCGACGCCGCCGCCCGCACCGAACTGGAACGCGCGGTCGCCGAGCGCACGGCCGCCGGCGGTGCCGTGGTGTTCGTCGACCACGACCCGCGCCGGCTCGCGGGGGCACCGGACGCGACGTACACGGTGACCGGGGGCGCACTCCGGCGCCGTACGGACCCGGCGGCCGGCGGCACCGTCGCCGGACCGCACGTGCTGGTCGAGGCGCAGGGGCCGCCGGACGAGGCACCTCCCGCGGAGGCGACCGCGCTGTCGACGGCCGCGCGTCGCACCGGCCGGGGGACGACCTGTTTCACCGTGCCCGCGTCCCGCTCCGACGTCCTGCTCAGGGCACTGCTGGGCGCCCGGCCGCCGTGGCACGTGGTGAGCGTCGGGGCGGCACTCCCGGAGACCGCGGCGCTCCCGGAGACCGCGGCGCTCCCGCAGACCGCGCCACTCCCGGAGACCGCGCCCGAGGACGCCGCGCTCCCTGACGGCCCCGCCGAGGTCGCCGCGTTCCGGCACGGCCCCGCCGAGGCCGCCGCGCTCACGCCCCATGTCCCGCAGGAGAGCGAGAACCGCCGATGACCGCACTGCTGCGCTATCAGACCGCGCTCCTGATCCGCTCCCAGCGCTGGCTCCCGCCGTTCGTCCTGTACGCGGCGTTCCTCGCGATCGGTGTGCAGAGCGGGCAGCCGGTCCTCGACTCGCTCGGCTACACGGCCGCCGCACTGCTGCCCGTCGCCGCCTGGCTGGTCCGCGTCTGCGCGAGCGGCGAGCCCCCGGCGGCGCGCGCCTGTGCAGCGGCGGCCGTCGGACCGGCGCGGGCCCACCTGGCCTGCCTCGCGGTCGCGCTCGGGGCGGCCGTGGTCCTCGGTGCGACGGCCACGCCGGTCGTCACGGCGATCAGCGATCCGACGAGCGCGGACCACCACCGTCGGGTGCCGTGGGCCGCGGCGGTCGGCGCCGGGCTGCTCGCGACACTCGTGTGCGCGCTGCTCGGCACGGCGGTCGGCGCGCTCACGACCTGGCCACTGCTGCGTTCTCCGGGCCGTGCGGTCCCCGCGATGCTCCTCGCGGCGCTCCTGGCGCTCGTGCTGACGGGCTCGCCCGCCCACGCGGCGCTCACCGGACTGATCACCGGCTCACGGACCGGTACGGTCCCCGTGCCGCTGCTGCCCCTGACGGGCGCGGTCCTCCTCACGGCGGGCGCCCTCGCGGTGGCGTGCGCGCTCACCTCCCGCCGGTCGCCGTGAACCGGTGGCCGCCGGGGACGATCAGCCGGAGCAGGCCGTGCGCTGCGCCTCCTGCCACTCGCAGACCGGGCAGAGCGTGATCCCCTTGTGCGACTCCGGGTACTCCGTGGGCTTGCGGCACAGCACGCACTCGGCGCGGGGGCCGTCCGCGGGGACGGCCTCGGGAGCCTCGGGGGCCGGGTCCGCCTGGGTGCCGCAGTAGTCGCTCATGCCCCCAGGGTAGGGCGCACCTCGCGGGACCCGTCAGCGGCGGTGACCGGCGGCCGTCTGCCCGATGAGCTCGGACACCTTCACGAACCGGTAGCCCTGCTTGCGCAGTTCGGGGACGATCGTCCGCAGCGCCTGCTCGGTGGTCGGTGCGGCGCTGCGCGTGCAGTGCATCACGACCACGGAACCGGGCTTCACGCCCTCCAGCACCTGCCGGGCCACGGCGTCCGCGTCCGTCGCGAAGGCGTCACCGCTCACCACGTCCCACTGCACGGCGGTCACGCCGACAGCGCTCAGGGCGCGCAGCGCCCGCTGGTCGTAACAGCCGCCCGGGAAGCGGAAGTAGGGCATCGCCTTGGGCACCCCGGCCTTCTTGAAGGCGGCGTAGGCCCGCTCCACGTCGCCGCGCATGTCCGCCTCGCCCACGGTCGGAAGCCCGTAGCAGTTGCCGGTGAAGGCGTAGTGGCTGTAGGAGTGGTTGGCGACCTCGAACAGCGGGTCCCGCCCGATGGCCCTGGCCTCCTGCGGATACTCCTCGGCCCACCGTCCGGTCATGAACACGGTGGCCGGGACCTTGAATCCGCGCAGCGTGTCGATCAGCTGGGGATTGTCGAAGCGCTCGCCGGCCTCCGCGCGCGGCCCCTCGTCGGCGGTCATGTCGGCGTCGAAGGTGAGCGCGACCGTCTTGTCCTGGGTCCGGGGCCCGTTGGTGAAGACGGGGGTCAGTCCGGCAGGGCCCGGTGCGAGTGTGGGCGGCTTCGACGGCGGGGCGGCGGCCGAGGCGGACTGCGCGGGGCGGGCGGCGTGCTGGGGGGAAGGTCCACCGCAGGCGGCGAGCGCGGCTCCGAGGGCTCCGACGGCACAGGTCACGGCGAATTGTCGTACTGAGATGGTCACATAATGAAACTATCGTCGTAAATGTGACTATTTGCTCCTTACGGGGCTGTGTCGTGCGCCCGCGGCCGCGAAGTCACCCGGCTGGAGCCGCGCACGCGTCCCGGTGACGGCCGCGTGTCCGCCGGCCCTGCGGGAAGGGCCGACGGGCACGCGGCGGTGGTGTCGTGCGAGGGGACGAGAGCCCGCGCACCGTGCCGGGCGGCCGGGAGCGTCGTGGGAGCGCCGGCGGCCGAGGGTCGTCGCGGCTCAGGTCGCCTCGTCGAGCAGGTCGGCGGCGTGGGCGTCGACGACTCGCCGCAGACGGCTCAGCACCTCCCCGACCTGACGGGTCCCGAGGCGGCGGCCGTCGCGCAGCCGCAGCGAGATCTCGTCGGCGCCCTCCTTCGGGCCGATCACCGCCTGGTAGGGGACGAGGCGGGCGGCGCGCACCCGCGCCGCCAGGGTGCCCTGCTCAGGGCCCGCGACCTCGGCCCGCAGCCCCTGGTCGCGACAGCGGCGCACGAGCGCCGCGGCCCGGTGGGCCTCGGCGTCGGAGACCGGCAGGGCCACCAGCTGGGTGGGGGCGAGCCAGGCCGGGAAGGCGCCGCCGTGCACCTCGATGAGATGGGCGACGGCCCGCTCCAGGCTGCCGACGACACTGCGGTGGACCATCACCGGCCGGTGCTTCGCGCCGTCGGGGCCGGTGTAGTGCAGGCCGAAGCGCTCCGGCTGGTGGAAGTCGACCTGCACGGTGGACAGGGTGGATTCGCGGCCCGCCGGGTCCGCGACCTGGACGTCGATCTTGGGGCCGTAGAACGCGGCCTCGCCCTCGACGGCCTCGTAGGCCACCTCCGCGCGGTCGAGGACCTCGCGCAGCACCGCGGCCGACCGGCGCCACAGCTCCGGGTCGGCGACGTACTTCCCGCCGGGGCCGGGCAGCGACAGTCGGTAGCGGGCCGCCCGCACGCCCATCGCCTCGTAGGCCCGGCGGATCAACCCCAGTGCGGCGTCGGCCTCTTCGGCGACCTGGTCCGGGGTGCAGAAGATGTGCGCGTCGTTGAGCTGGATCGAGCGGACGCGGGTGAGCCCGCCGAGCACGCCGGACGGCTCGGAGCGGTACATGGCGCCCAACTCGGCCATGCGGAGCGGCAGCTCGCGGTAGCTGTGCGCGCGGGAGCGGTAGATGAGCGCGTGGTGGGGGCACAGGCTCGGCCGCAGGACGACCTGCTCGCCGCCGAGGTCCATCGGCGGGAACATGTCGTCGCTGTAGTGCGACCAGTGCCCCGACATCTCGTACAGCTCGCGCTTGCCGAGCACCGGCGAGTACACATGCCGGTAGCCGGCCCGCCGCTCGGCGTCGCGGACGTATTCCTCCAGGGCGTGCCGTACGGCGGCGCCGTCCGGCAGCCAGTACGGCAGTCCCGCGCCCATCAGGGGGTCGGTGTCGAACAGGTCCAGTTCACGGCCGAGTCGGCGGTGGTCGTGCACGGTGCTCTCCTCGCTCGGGGGAGGCGAGCGCCCGCACGACGAAGCCCCGGGGCACTCGCCCCGGGGCTTCGGACTCAGTCAGCAGTCAGCGCGCCGGGACACTCTCCGGCGTCGTCGTGTTCATGGCGGCACGCTGCATGGTCCCGACCGTAACAAGGCGGCGGGGGCCCCGCACCGGATTTATCCGCCGCCCGGTACGTCGCGGCCGGCGGGGTCGTCGTGCCCGAAGATCCCGCGCGGGTCACCCTTCGGGTCACCGGGGCCCGCGGCGAGTCCGAGCTGGTCGGGTTCGGCGGTGAGTTCGAGCTCGTCGGGTTCGGCGGTGAGGCCGAGCTCGTCCGGTTCGGCGGTGAGGCCGGGGCCACTCGGTTCGGCGGCGGGCGGGGGTCCGTCCGGAGCGGCCGTCGGCCGGAGTCCGTCGGTCTCGGCGGTGAGTTCCCCGGGAGCGTCGGACCGCCCCGGCGTCGTGTCCCCGGCCGGGCGCGGCAGCCTGTCCGCGGGAGCAGCGGGCTGCGTCTGCCCTGCCTGCGCCTTCTCCAGGAACCTGAGGAGCTCCACCGGGAAGGGGAGCACGAGCGTCGAGTTCTTCTCGGCCGCGACGGCCACCACCGTCTGCAGCAGCCGCAGCTGGAGCGCCGCGGGCTGCTCGGACATCACCCCGGCCGCCTCCGCCAGTTTTCTGGAGGCCTGGAGTTCCGCGTCCGCGTTGATGATCCGGGCGCGGCGCTCGCGGTCGGCCTCGGCCTGCCGGGCCATGGACCGCTTCATCGTCTCCGGCAGCGACACGTCCTTGATCTCCACGCGGTCGATCTGCACGCCCCAGCCGATCGCGGGGCTGTCGATCATCAGCTCCAGGCCCTGGTTGAGCTTCTCGCGGTTGGACAGCAGGTCGTCCAGGTCGCTCTTGCCGATGATGGACCGCAAGGAGGTCTGTGCCATCTGCGAGACCGCGAAACGGTAGTCCTCGACCTGGATGACCGCGTTCGCCGCGTCGACCACCTTGAAGTAGACGACCGCGTCGACCCGCACGGTCACGTTGTCCCGTGTGATGCCCTCCTGCGCCGGCACGGGCAGGGTCACGATCTGCATGTTGACCTTGTGCATCCGGTCGACGACCGGGATCACCGTCGTGAAGCCCGGCGGGCGCACGTTCCCCGCGAGCCTGCCCAGCCGGAAGACCACACCGCGCTCGTACTGCTTGACGACCCGGGCCGCCGCGGCGAAGTAGACCAGACCGGCCGAAGCCGTGGCCACGCACGCGACGACGAGTTCTTCGACCATGACGACCCCCTTCCGAGCCGCCCGGCACACCCGTCGAGTATGCCCAACATGTCCACTTTACGTCGTAGGGCCGGGCTGCCGTGCGGCGGCCCGGCCCCGTGCGGGAGCCCGCGCGGGGCGGGCTCCCGTGCGCGGTTCAGCGCCCCGGCGTGATCTTCACCGGCTCGACCCCCGCCGCGCTGTGCCGCTCCGACCAGGTCTCCAGCGCCGTCCGGCACGCGTGGTCCAGATGGTGCAGTCCGGACAGGTCCAGCTCGACCGGCCGGTCCTGGGGCAGCGCCTCCAGGCTGTCGAGGATCTTCGGCAGCCGCAGGAACGTCGCGTTGCCCGAGAGGTACACCTGGACCGGGCCCGCCCCCTTGTCTATGACGTCGAGGCGGACCTGGGAGGCCTCCCAGGCCGTCTTGCCCACGGCGAGCGCCATCCCGATCAGGACCCCCTCGAACATGCTGACGGCGACGATCGACACCGCGGTGACGACGAGGACCAGCGCCTCGCCCCGGTGCTCGCGCCACAGCGACGCGATCTCGCGCAGCGGGATCAGCCGCCAGCCCGCGTGCACCAGGACGCCCGCGAGGGCGGGCAGCGGGATGACGCCGAGCGCGGCGGGCAGCAGCGCCGCGAACAGCAGCAGCCACACGCCGTGCAGGACGCGGGAGGCCTTGGTCCGCGCGCCCGCCCGGACGTTCGCCGAACTGCGGACGATCACCGCGGTCATCGGCAGGGCACCGAGGATCCCGCAGACCGTGTTGCCCGCGCCCTGGGCCATCAGCTCCTGGTCGTACCGGGTCCGTGGCCCGTCGTGCAGCCGGTCCACGGCCGCCGCGCTGAACAGGGACTCGGCGGACGCGATCAGCGTGAAGGCGAGGATCGTGCCGAGGACACCGACGTGCCCGAGCTCGCCGAACGTGTCGAGCGGCGGCGGCTGGACCGACTCCAGCAGTCCGTGCACCTCCACCCTCGCGACGGGAAGCCCGAACACGGACACGGCAAGGGTGGCGAGGGCGACCGCGCCGAGCGCCGCCGGAACCGCGCGGACGCGCCGCGGCAGCCGGGGCCACAGCACCAGGACGACCACGGTGCCGGCGCCGAGCCCGAGCGAGGCCAGTGCCTCGGTGCTCCGCACGGCGTCCGCCAGCGCCCCCGGCAGCCCGGTGATCTTGTCGAGCCCGGACGCCGGTGCCTTCAGGCCCGCCATCGAGTAGAGCTGGCCGGCGATCAGCACGAGCCCGATCCCGGCCAGCATGCCTTCGACGACGGAGACCGAGATCGCCCGGAACCAGCGCCCCAGCTTCAGGGCGCCCATGAGCAGCTGGAGCAGGCCCGTCGCGAGCACGACGACCCCGAGGACGGGGAGGCCGTACTCGCGTACGGCCTCGAAGACCAGGACGGTCAGCCCGGCGGCCGGCCCCGACACCTGGAGGCTGCTGCCGCGCATCGATCCGGTGACGAGGCCGCCCACGATGCCGGTGACCAGGCCGAGTTCGGCGGGTACGCCGGAGGCGACGGCGACGCCCACGCACAGGGGCAGGGCGACCAGGAACACCACGACCGACGCGGCGAAGTCCTGCCGCAGGTGGGGGAAGGCCATCGTGCGCCTCACAGCGCCTCGAAGGTGTCGGTGTCCGGCCGGTGAGCGCGTACGGCACCGGTGTGGACCTCGTCGGTCGGCCGGTCCGGGGTGGGGGGAGGGACGATGTCGCCCGCGGTGCGCAGCTCGAAGAGCCGCCCGGGACGGGCGCCGGTGATCAGGGCCGGGACGACCCTGGAGTCGGAGCAGGTGACGAAGAGGACCTGCGGGGACCGGCCGTGGGCGAGCGAGGCCAAGTCGTCGGGCCGCCGGCCGAGGGAGCGGGGGTGGTCGATGAGGGGTTGCATGTCGGATCCTCCTGGCGCGCCCTGTGGGCGCGTCGGCTTGCACAACGGAGCGTGGGGGGAATCGCTCCGCTCAGCATCGGAAGACCTGAAGCCCCTCCGGGGAGTGCGCGGCCGGGGATCTCGGCGTGCGGGGGTGCGAGGCGGCGCCCGGGACGGGGGAGCGCGTGGCCGCGGGGCCGTCCACCGACAGCGGGTGCGACGGCGGTTCGGGTACGAGGTCCTCGTCGCGCGCGTGCCGACGGGCCCCGGGGGCCGGAGCGGCCTTGTGCGGATGCTCGGTCTCGGCGCAGGCGACGGTCTCCCCCCTGTGCACGGACGCGAACGTGTCGGCTGGGCCGAGGAGTTGCAGAAGGATCAGCACGGCGGCGAGCGCCGTGAACAGGGTCCGGGCCGTCCTGCCTCGTAACATGCGCCCCCCTTCCGGCGGTTCGCGCACGCCGGGAGTCGGCGCGTACAAGTACGTTAACCCGCCGAGTCGTTTGCGCGGTTAACTCCACGTTTCACCCGCGAAGTGCGCCCGAAAGGGGTCGTGCAGTTGGCGTGATCCGGTGCTCGGGGACGGTGGCCCCGAGCGTGCCGGCGGAGGGCCGGGGCCCGGCCTCGGGGGCGCCCCGAAACCCCCTAGTTGTGGACGATGTCCTTGGCGTCCCGGGCCAGCGCGGTGAGTCGGGAGATTGCGCGGAAGTACTTCTTGCGATAGCCGCCGTTCAGCATCTCCTCGCTGAACAGCTGGTCGAAGGGCTTCCCGGAGGCGAGGACCGGCACCTCCCGGTCGTACAGGCGGTCGGCGAGCACGACCAGCCGCAGCGCCGTGGACTGGTCCGGGACCGGCTGCACGTCGGTGAGGCAGACGGCCCGGACGCCGTCCGTCAGGGCGCCGTACCGGCTGGGGTGGACGCGTGCGAGGTGGTCCAGCAGGTGCGGGAAGTCGTCCAGGGAGGCGCCGTCGGTGGCGTACGCGGTCTTGGTGACCTGCTCGTCGGAGAACGGTGCCGGGGCCTCGGGCAGCCCGCGGTGGCGGTAGTCCTCGCCGTCGATGCGCAGCGGCCGGAAGCGCGCCGACAGGCCCTGGATCTCGCGCAGGAAGTCGGCGGCGGCGAACCGGCCCTCGCCGAGCTTGCCCGGCAGTGTGTTCGAGGTGGCCGCGAGGGCCACGCCCGCGTCGACGAGCTTGCCGAGCAGCGTGGAGACCAGGACGGTGTCGCCCGGGTCGTCGAGCTCGAACTCGTCGATGCACAGGAGACGGTGCCCGGAGAGGGTCTGCACGGTCTTCTGGAAGCCGAGCGCGCCGACCAGGTTGGTCAGCTCCACGAAGGTTCCGAAGGCCTTGAGCGAGGGCTCCGCGGGGGTCGCGTGCCACAGAGAGGCCAGGAGGTGGGTCTTGCCGACGCCGTATCCGCCGTCGAGGTAGACGCCGCGGGGGCCGGCGGGCGACTTCTTCGCGGCCTTGCCGAAGCCGAACAGCTTGCGCTTGGGGGCGCCGACGGCGTGCGCCCCGCCGAGTCCGCCGGCGAAGCCTTCGAGGACGCCTACGGCCTCGGTCTGGCTCGGCTGGTTCGGGTCCGGGATGTAGGTGGCGAAGCGGACCGAGTCGAAGCGCGGCGGCGGCACCATCTCGGCGACGAGCCGGTCGGCGGGGACGTGGGGCTCGCGGGCGCACAGTGACAGCGGAGTCGCTTCGGGTATCGGGCCGATCCCGGAGGCGGTGGTGGTGGACGACACGGTCACCCACTCTAAGCGCCGTGCCACACTGCGCGTCATGCGACGCCTGTTCCCTGTGACCTATGAAACAGCAGCCCAGGCCTCGGGTGAGGCCCCTGCGACGGGTGTGACGGACCGGGAATGGGGGCTCGCGGAGCTGGCCGAGGCCTACGCCTACCCGGACGTCCGTGGGCCCTGGCTGCGCGCGAACATGGTCTCCACGCTCGACGGCGCCGCCCAGCACGATGGGCGTTCGCAGCCCATCTCCAGCGCCACCGACATGCGGGTCTTCGGGGTGCTGAGGGGCCTCGCGGACGCCGTAGTGGTCGGTGCGGAAACGGTACGCCAGGAGGGTTACCGGCCGGCACGCGCGCGTGAGGCCTTCGCGGCCCTGCGGGAGGCCGCCGGACAGGGTCCCGCACCCGCGATCGCGGTCGTCTCGGCCGGGCTCGACCTGGACTTCTCGCTTCCGCTGTTCACCTCGCCCCTGGTGCCCACACTGGTGCTGACCGGCGCCGCGGCGGACCCGGACAGGATCGAGGCGGCACGCGCGGCGGGTGCCCGGGTGGTGATCGCCGGGGACGGAGCGGGGGTGGACCCCGCCCGCGCCGTGCGGGCCCTGGGCGACCTCGGACTCACCCGGCTCCTGACGGAGGGCGGCCCCCGCCTGCTGGGGCAGCTGATCGCGGCCGGAGTGCTCGACGAGCTCTGTCTGACGGTGTCGCCCATGCTCACGGCGGGGGGTGCCCAGCGGATCGCCGGAGGCCCCTCGGTGGCGGTCCCGGAGCGGTTCGAACTCGTGTCCCTGCTGGAGGAGGCCGGGTTCCTGTACAGCCGATACCGTCGTCCCTGACAAGTCGGCGGAATGCACCGTTCCGTTTATTGTCCGCTGGGCACACTAAAACTCGCAGCCCTCGCGAGATCACGGGGCAGGATGGTTTCAGCAGGGGGCCGGGACGGCCCACGGAGGAGAAGGGCGCCTGTCGTGTTCACAAGCGTATTGATGATCGAGAAGGCCCTGACGTCCGCCGACGTGGAGTTCGTCACCACCTTGCACGGTGACGAGTCGGTCGCCTTCCATGTGCTGCTCCAGCCCCGCGGGGACCAGGCGGACCGGCTGCTGCGGGCCATCGACGACGTCGCGCTCGGCGAACTGGACGAGGCCGCCCGCGAGGGCGAGACGCCCGAGGGCGAGGCCGCCGCCGACCAGGGACAGCAGGCCCTGGACGTGTCACTGGTGGCGCTGCGTACCACCGGCAGCGCGGCCGAGGGCCGGCTCGTCGAGGACCATCCGCTGGACGCCCTGAAGGCCCTGGTCGACGAGATCGACGCCGACGAGGTGATCGTGCTGACCGACCCCCACTACGTGGAAGAGTTCTTCCACCGGGACTGGGCCTCGCGGGCCCGCCACAAGGTGGGCGTGCCGGTGCTGAAACTGTTCTCGCACAGCAAGGCATAGGCTTGCCCCCGCGCGCTCCGGCGCCACCCGATCCGCAACACCTCTCGACCCGCTCGACGCTTCCTGGGGAGACACACGCATGGCACCCGGCCTTCCTACCGCCATGGACCGACCGCACTTCATCGGCATCGGCGGAGCCGGGATGTCGGGCATCGCGAAGATCCTCGCGCAGCGCGGCGCCGCGGTCGCCGGCAGCGACGCCAAGGATTCCGCGACCGCCGAGGCCCTGCGCGCACTGGGCGCGACGGTGCACATCGGCCACGCGGCCGACCACCTCGCCACCGACGCCACCTGCGTCGTCGTCTCCTCCGCGATCCGCGCCGACAACCCGGAGCTGGCCCGCGCGGCCGAGCTCGGCATCCCCGTGGTGCACCGCTCGGACGCCCTGGCCCGCCTGATGGACGGCCTGCGCCCGATCGCTGTCGCGGGCACGCACGGCAAGACCACCACGACGTCGATGCTCGCCGTGTCCCTGTCCTCGCTCGGCCTGTCCCCGTCGTACGCGATCGGCGGCGACCTCGACGCGCCCGGCTCGAACGCCCTGCACGGCGACGGCGAGATCTTCGTCGCCGAGGCCGACGAGTCGGACCGCAGCTTCCACAAGTACGCGCCCGAGGTCGCGATCGTCCTCAACGTCGAGCTCGACCACCACGCCAACTACGCCTCCATGGACGAGATCTACGAGTCCTTCGAGACCTTCGTGGACCGGATCGCCGAGGGCGGCACGCTGGTGATCTCGGCGGACCACGAAGGGGCGCGGGAGCTCACGCGCCGGGTCAGGGGCCGCGACGTCCGGGTCGTCACGTACGGCGACTCCGCCGACGCCGACGTCCGGGTGCTCTCCGTGGTCCCGCATGGCCTCAAGAGCGAGGTGACCGTCCTCCTGGACGGCACCGAGCTCACCTTCACCGTCTCCGTGCCCGGCCGCCACTACGCGCACAACGCGGTCGCGGCCCTGGCCGCCGGCGCGGCACTGGGCGTCCCGGCGTCCGAGCTGGCCCCGGCCCTGGCGTCGTACACGGGCGTCAAGCGCCGCCTCCAGCTCAAGGGCGAGGAGGCCGGTGTCCAGGTCGTCGACTCCTACGCGCACCACCCGACGGAGATGACGGCCGACCTGGAGGCCATGCGCGCCGGTGCCTCCGGCCGCATCCTGGTGGTCTTCCAGCCGCACCTGTTCTCCCGCACCCAGGAGCTGGGCAAGGAGATGGGCGAGGCCCTGGCCCTGGCGGACGCCTCGGTCGTCCTGGACATCTACCCGGCCCGCGAGGACCCGATCCCGGGCGTCACGAGCGACCTGATCATCCAGGCGGCACGGGCTGCGGGCGCGGACGTCACGGCGGTCCACGACAAGAGCGACGTGCCCGAGACGGTCGCGGGAATGGCGAAGCCCGGTGATCTCGTTCTCACCATGGGCGCGGGCGACGTCACGGACCTCGGTCCGGAGATCCTGGCCCGCCTGTCGAAGTAGCCACAGCGTTCCTGAGGGGTTGAGCTTCATGTCGTACGACGTCGAAAAGCCGGACGAGCAGTGGCGTGCGGAGCTGACCCCGGCCGAGTACGCCGTACTGCGCAAAGCGGGCACCGAGCCCGCCTTCACCGGCGAGTACACCGACACCAAGGCCGAAGGAGTGTATTCCTGTCGCGCGTGCGGGGCCGAGCTCTTCACCTCGACGGAGAAGTTCGAGTCGCACTGCGGCTGGCCCTCCTTCTACGACCCGAAGGACAGCGACGCGGTCGAGCTGATCGAGGACCGCTCGCACGGGATGACGCGGACCGAGGTGCGCTGCGCCCGCTGTGGTTCCCACCTCGGACACGTCTTCGAGGGGGAGGGCTACCCCACCCCGACCGACCAGCGGTACTGCATCAACAGCATCTCGCTGCGGCTGGCGCCGGACGAGAGCTGAGCACGGCACCGGCCGCGCGGGTCCGTGCCCGTACGGCGCACTAGTCGGCGGGCAGTGTCTGTTCGGCCCAGATGGTCTTGCCCGAACCTGCCTGACGCGTGCCCCAGCGGTCGGTGAGCTGGGCGACCAGCAGGAGGCCGCGCCCGCCCTCGTCGAAGGTGCGGGCCCGGCGCAGGTGCGGCGAGGTGCTGCTGGCGTCGGACACCTCACAGATCAGCGCCCGGTCGCGGATGAGCCGCAGCTGGATCGGGGGCCCGCCGTAGCGGATGGCGTTGGTGACCAGTTCGCTGACCACGAGCTCGGTGACGAACACGGCCTCGTCGAGCCCCCACTCGGCGAGCCGTTCCCCGACGCGCTGCCGGGCCGTGGCCACCACCGCCGGATCGGACGGCAGGTCCCACACCGCCACCTGGTCGGCGTCCAGGGCGCGGGTGCGCGCCAGCAGCAGGGCCACGTCGTCGGCGGGGCGCTCCGGGAGCAGCGCCTTGAGCACGTTGTCGCAGGCGTCGTCCAGATTCCCGGCGGGGGCCGCGAGCGCGCTGCACAGGGTGGCCGTGCCCGCGTTCACCTCCAGGTGGCGGGCCTCCACGAGCCCGTCCGTGTACAGGGCCAGCACGGACCCTTCGGGGAGGTCCAGCTCCGTGGACTCGAAGGGCAGCCCGCCGATGCCGAGCACGGGACCGGCGCTCACCTCGACGACCTCGACCCCTCCGTCCGGGTAGAGCACGGCGGGCGGCGGGTGCCCGGCGGAGGCGATCGTGCAGTGCCGCGCCACCGGGTCGTAGACCGCGTACAGGCAGGTCGCGCCGATCTGGCCGCCCGGCTGGCTGTCGTCGGCCGTGAGATGGCCGACCAGGTCGTCGAGGTGGGTGAGCAACTCGTCCGGGGGCAGGTCGACGTCGGCGAGCGTCCAGACCGCGGTGCGCAGCCGGCCCATCGTGACGGAGGCGTGGATGCCGTGCCCCACCACGTCCCCGACGACCAGCGCCACCCGGGTCCCGGACAGCGGGATGATGTCGAACCAGTCGCCGCCGACGCCCGCCCGGGACAGCGCCGGAAGGTAGCGGGAGGCGAACTCCACCGCCGCCTGACCCACCATGGCCTGCGGCAGCAGACTGCGTTGCAGCGCCAGCGCGGTGGTGTGTTCCCGGGTGTAGCGGCGCGCGTTGTCGACGCAGACGGCGGCTCGGCTGGCCAGCTCCTGCACCAATGACACGTCGTCCTCGTCGAAGGGGTCGGGGCTGCCCGTCGTGAGCAGTCGTACGAGCACGGCCACCCCGAGCGCCGTGCCGCGCGCCACCAGGGGTACGGCCATCAGCGAGAAGTCGTATTCTTCCGACTCCCGCTGCCGGGTGGCCCGGCTGTCGTGGCGGGCCAGCCAGATGTCGAGGCCCGGCTCGCCGCTCCTGGTGACCACCACCTCGCCGGTCGCCAGCGCGCGGGCGGGCGGCGAGGCCGGCGGATACACGTCGGCGGAGCCCAGAGCGATCGCCGCCTCCGGCACCCCGGCGGTACGCGAGTGGTGGGCGACGCGGCGCAGCTCCACGTCGGCGCCCACCGCGCCGACGGAGGGTTCCTCCCCCCGCAGCACGGAGTCCAGCAGGTCGACGCTGGCGAAGTCCGCCATCCGCGGGACCGCCAGTTCGGACAGCTCCTGCGCGGTGTGGATCACGTCGAGCTTCGTGCCGATGCTGGTGGCCGCCTTGTTCAGCAGCGCGAGGCGCTGTCTGGCCCAGTACTGCTCGCTGCTGTCGAACGCGGCCGCCGCCACCCCGAGCAGATCCCCCGCGGGGCCCCGCAGCGGCCACATCTCGGTGTTCCAGGCGTGCGTGCGCGTCCCGGAGGGCGCCCGCGTCCAGCTCTCGTAGTGCACCGGCCGATCGGTCTCCACGACCTCCTGAAGATGGCGCACGAAGCCGCGGCTGTGCTCCTCGTTCTCCACGGTGTCCGGGAAGAACCGGCCGACGAACTCGGCCTCCGCCCGGCCCATCAGCCGGGACGCCGTGTCGTTCATCAGCAGGTACCGCTGCTCGGTGTCGAAGACCGACATCGACACCGACGACTGCCGGAACGCCAGGTCGCCCAGGGCCCGGCCCCGGTCGTCCGGCGTCGCGGTGATCACGTATCCCGAGGTGTCGCCCCGCTCACCGAGCAGCGCCCACGCCCGCAGCGCCAGGTCCGTGCGCCGCCCGTCCCGGCACCGCACGGTCACCACGCTCCCGCCGCTCGTCCGCAGCTCCTGCCAGGCAGCTTCGGCATCGCCGTCGATCAGCTCCGCCAACGGCCGCCCGTGGACCTCCTGGGCGGTGTGGCCCGTCAGCATCCGGGCACCGTCGCTCCAGCCCGTGACGACTCCGTCGGCATCCACCACCGCCATGGCGTCACCGGCCGTGGCCGCAGACCCCGCGGGCCTCGGCAATGTCACCATATGTACAAGCATGATCTGATCGGGCAGTCCCCTCAACCGGGCCGGTCAGGTCCCGGGCCCGCCCGTCCGCACAACCGGTCCGGCAGGCAGGGGAGACGAGAGGGACGAGGCCCAACGGTCTTACCGGTGCGGCCTCTTGGAGATCCGGTGGGCGAGCCCTCGCAGCCGTCCGCGGTTCGGCATGGGCAGGCCGCCCGCCGCGGACGGCGAAACCCCGCCGCCATCGCCGCACGCGCGGCCCGCGCCCGGTGGCGGCGAGGTCGGCGCGTCGTCGAACGAGGCACCACCGGACGCACCATGCTGACCTCGGTGGGCGGCTCCGCGGGCGCGGGTGCGGCCGCCCCTCGCGCGGCGGTGCCGAGCCTCCCGGAAGCCGGCCCGAAGGCAGGCCCGGACCTCAGGGAGCACCATGGACGCCGACAACGAAGACCGCGAGCCGTCCCGCCCCGAGACCCGGCCGCGCACCCCGGGCGCGGGAGCGGCCGGTGCCGCGGGCGAAGCCACTGCCGGCGGCGGGGGCGGGACCGGCGTTCCCGGCGGGACACCCGACGGCGAGCCGGGCCGGACCAGCCCCCGCGCCCCCGCCGAGGCCCGTGCCTCCGCGCTGCTGCGGCGTCCCCGGCTGTGGCTGTTCCCCACCGCCATGACCGGGCTCCTCGCACTGCTGCTGTCCCTGCTCTACATGGGCGGCATCGTGAACCCGAGCGGGCATCTGCACCGCCTGCCCATCGGCATGGTGGACGAGGACCGCGGCCGCCCGCTGCCGGGGCAGCGGCAGAACCTCGGCGCGCAGGTCACCGACAAGATCCTGTCCGGCGACGTCTCCGGCCAGGCCGGCTGGCGCCGGCTCACCCGTGCGCAGGCCCAGGAGCAGATGGCCTCCGGGAAGATCTACGGCGCCCTGGTCGTCCCGGCGGACTTCACCGACTCCGTGGCCGCGCTCACCACCGCGAACGCGACGGTCCGTCCGACGATGACCGTGCTCACCAATCCGGGCATGGGCAGCCTGGGCTCCTCGCTGGCCTCCCGGATCGGCTCGACCGCCGCCCAGCAGGCCTCCGCGGCGATCGGCAAGGAACTGACGTCGACCCCCGCCACCGTGCGGGCCGACGCCACCGAGCGGCTGCTGCTGGCGGATCCGGTCCAGGTCGTCACCCAGGTGGGTCACCCCATCGGCACGCACAGTGGCCTCGGCCTGACCGCGTTCTACTACACCCTGCTGCTCGTCCTCGCCGGATTCCTCGGCGCCAACATCATCAACACCGGCGTGGACACCGCGCTCGGCTACGCCGACGGTGAGATCGGCCCCTGGCACACCCGCCGGCCGACCGTGCCGATCGACCGCACCCAGACCCTGCTGCTGAAGATGGCCATGACCGCCGGGATCTGCGTTCTCTCGGTCTCCCTCGTCATGGTGGCCACCGTCGCGATCCTCGGCATGGACGCCACCCGTCTGCCGTTGCTGTGGATCTACTCGTACTGCGCGAGCCTCGCGGTCGGCCTCGGTGTCCAGGCGATCAACGCGGCCTTCGGCGGGATCGGACAGCTCGTCTCCATGTTCGTGTTCATCGTGCTGGGCCTGCCGTCGTCGGGGGCCACCGTCCCCCTCCAGGCCGTCCCCGGCTTCTACCGCTTCCTGTCGGTCTTCGAGCCCATGCGCCAGCTCAGCGACGGCGTGCGCGCCATCCTCTTCTTCGACGCGCGTGCCGACGCCGGTCTCGCCCGCGCCTGGACCATGATCGCCGTCGGTTCCGCCCTGGCCCTGCTCTTCGGCTTCGCGATGACCCGGTACTACGACCGCAAGGGGCTGCACCGCATGATCCCCCGTCTCGCCTGACGTCCGGTCAGGCGGCGTCGGCGGCCCGCCGGCCCGCCGCGCGTTCCGTCGTCCAGTACAGCAGTGCCAGTACGGGCAGAGCCGTGCCGAAGGCGGCCACCGCGGGCCAGCCCGCCGCGTGGTAGGCGAGGGAGGCGAGTTGGGAGCCGAGTGCCCCGCCGACGAAGAAGATGGCGATGAACGCGCTGTTGAGCCGGGCCCGGGCGTCGGCGTCGAGCTGGTAGATGGTGTGCTGGCCGAGGATCAGGGTGCTCTGGACGGCCATGTCGAGCAGCACGGCGGCCAGGGCGAGCAGCACGATGTGGTGCCCGCCCAGACCCGCGACGGCGAACGCGACGGCGGCGACGGCGAAGGCGACGCCGGTCATCGGCCGGGTCAGCCCCCGGTCGGCCCAGTGTCCCGCGACCGGCGCCACCACCGCACCGGCCGCCCCGACCAGCGCGAAGAGGCCGACGCCGACAGGCGAGTAGTGGAAGGGCGGGCCGGTGAGGACGTACGAGACGGTCGTCCAGAAGGCGCTGAACGCGCCGAACATCGCCGCCTGGTAGAGCCCGCGCCGCAGCAGCGCGGGGTGGGTGCGCACCAGGCGCAGCGTGGAGCGCAGGACGTGGGCGTACGGGATCGTCGTGGTCGGTGCGTGCGCGGGCAGGGCGGCACGCAGCGCCACGGCCAGCACGGCCATCAGGACGGCGGAGCCGAGGTAGACCACACGCCAGCCCGCCGCGTCGGAGACCAGGCTGCTGAGCGTGCGGGAGAGCAGGATGCCGGTGAGCAGACCGCTCATCACCCGGCCGACGATGCGGCCGCGTGCGTGGTCGGGGGCGAGGCTCGCGGCGAACGGGACCACGATCTGGGCGACGACCGAGGTGGCCCCGGCGACGAGTGACGCGGCCAGCAGGAGGGGGAAGCTCGTCGCGAGGCCCGCCGCGACCAGGGCCAGCGTGGTGACGCCCAGCAGCACGGTGATCAGTCCGCGCTTCTCCAGCCGGTCGCCGAGCGGGACCAGGAAGAGCATGCCGATGACGTAGCCGACCTGGGTGAGGGTGATCAGGCCGCCGGCCGCCGCGGTGCTGACGTGGAAGACGTCACGCAGGGACGACAGCAGCGGCTGCGCGTAGTAGAGGTTGGCGACCGTCATGCCGGAGGCGACGGCGAGGAGGACGACCAGTCGGCCCGGTACGCCGTGCGGGGACGTGGTGGCGGACGGGCTCTGGGACCGGAGCCCGGCGGATTCGGAGGATGCTGACACGGCACCTTCTCGGGAAAAGAACCGATGGGGACGGTTCGGCGGGAACGCTGTCTGCTGGACGGGCGGCCTCCTTGTCGCCCGTACGGTCTCCTCAGCACCGGACGGGACGTGTCCCTTCCCCTGGCGCGGCGATGATCAGAGATATCGGTTATCTCCAAGGGAGATGACGCGGGTCTCCGCGGTCCGGGGCGTCGTCCTCGGAGGGTGCCCGGGCGGGCGGCCGTCCCGCGGGCCGACCGGACTCGGGGCGTCTCGCTCCGGGGGTGACTGCCCCCAGGGCTTGTCGCTGTCGGTGGGTGACTGTCCTCAGGACGTCGTGCTCCGGTCCCGCCGTGCAGGGTCGCTCGGCGGGACCGCCCTCAGGGCATTCGGCGGGACCGGCCTCAGGACATGTGGTGCAGCAACGCGGCGACGGCCGGGGGTGCCTCCCCGCGCGGGCGCACCACCATGACCTTCCAGCTGGGCGCGTGCCGGTCGAAGCGGTGTGTGGCGAGGTCCGGGAACCGTGCCGCGATCGACGCCGGCATGATGCAGCCGCCCAGGTCGTTGCGGACGAGTTCGGACGCGGCGACGATGTCGTTGACCTCGAAGGTCGTCTCGCGCTCGACACCGGCGGCACGGAACGCCCGGTCCACGCAGAGCCGGATCGCCCAGCCGGGCGTGAAGTCCACGAGCGGCAGCCGGGCGGCCTCGGCGAGCGTCACCGTGCCGTCCGGGCCCTCCCCGGCGAGCGCCCGCCCGGATGCCGACACCAGGACCATCTCCTCGCGCGAGAGCAGCCGTGTCACCAGACCGCGCTGCTGCTGCCGGTCGAGCGCGACGACGGCCAGGTCCACCGAGCCCTCGCGCAGTGCCTGCCGGATGTCGGTGACGGCGGCCTGCCGCAGCCGGACCACCACGCCCGGATGTTCCGCGCGCAGTGCGGCCAGCGGACGGTGCAGTTCGGCCCATACGCCCTGCATGGTGCCGACGGTGATCCTGCCCCGCAGCTGTCCCCGGACCGCGTCGACCGCCGCCCGTGCCTGCTCGGCGGCCCGCAGCGCGGCGCGTGCCGCGGGGACGAAGGCCTCGCCCGCCGCGGTCAGCGACACCCGGTGCGTGGTGCGGTCGAACAGCTGGGTGCCGAGTTCACGCTCCAGCGCCCGCACCGTGCCGGACACGGCGGACTGCACCACGTGCAGGCGCTGCGCCGCCGCGGTGAAGCCGCCCTCCTCGGCCACCGCGACGGCGACCTCCATCTGCCGCAGGTCCATGTACGCTCCGCTCCCGGTCCCGAAGCCGCACCCCATCTCCGTCGGAGATGGGCTTGTGCATCGATTGTCGCAGGCCGCGATCACCAGCAGGCGGTCCGCCGGCCGTCCGCGGGCCGGTCGCCGGACCGGAGGACCGCTCGCCGGATCACCGTCCGGGTGGGTCCGGCGGGGGCTCAGGACCGTCGGCCGCCGTTGCGCATCTCCCGGGGGCTCAACCCGTAGCGCTGCCGGAACGCGGTGCTCAGGGCGCTCGCCGAGGAGAAGCCCGAGGCGTACGCGAGGTCGGTGATCGTCAGGTGTTCGCAGTCGCCGCACCGGAGGCGTTCGCGGACGAGCCGGAGCCGCTCCTCCCGGATCAGGTCGCGGGGAGTGGTGCCCGCCCGTTGCAGGGCCAGCTGGATCTGGCGCAGTGACCAGCCGAGCGCGCGGGCCATGGACGTACCCGTGAGGGCCGGGTCGGCCGCGTGGTCGCGGACGTAGCGGCGGACCATGGTCTCCACGTCGGACAGTTGCCCGGTCGCGTCGGGGCGGTCGTCGCCCGTGGCGAGCATGCACAGCAGCTCGACGATGCGGTCGGAGACGGCGTCGAACTGGGCGTCGGTGAGGACGTCGCGCTCGGCGTGCAGGTCGTTCAGCATGGAGCCGACGACCCGGCCGAGCCCCCTGGTCAGGTCGAGGCCGGTGGCCAGCGGTGACTTGCGGTTGAGGGGGCCGTCCACCTCGCGGGCGGGGATGGTGAGGATGTACGCCTGGGTGGTCGCGTCCTGGAGGCAGTCGAAGGGGGAGTCGAAGGAGACGAGTGTGCCGGTCCCCGGGGTGAGCCGTGCCTCCTGGCCGTCCTGCCGCAGGACGATCCCGCCGGTGAGCGGGAGGAGTAACCGGTAGTCCCCGTCGGGGTCCTCGCGGACCTGCCGCGCGGTCCTGCTGTACTCGATCTCGTCGGACCGGAACCTGACGAGCTGGTACTTCTCGGTCCGCTGACGGACGGTCTCGCCGCCGAAGTCGTCCGGGCGGGCGTACGCGAAGCCCATCCGGGACTGGTACGACCCGATGTGTTCGCTCCAGAAGTCGGCCCGCTCGCGTGGTGTCACCTCATGGGTCGACTGCGATTCCACGAGGTAGCTCTCCGCTGGCAGCGGCACCTCAACTCCAGTGCTTTTGGCGGTAGTTACTCGGCGTCAGCCTACTGCACACGCCCCGTGCGCATGACAGCAACTTCCTTGCGCGCCGGGGCAAGCGCGGGCGCCGCCGCGCGGCTACCGTCGTGCGCCGCGTCAACTCGCGCCCCACCCCTCACCCTTCCAACTCCTATGACTGCCACCCGTTCAACTCAGCTATGCATGCGGAGACTTGAGGATCCATGACCGAACGCCTACCGGAGGCAGCGTTCTGGTGCCTGGCCGTCGGCCTGCTCGCCGTCACCGTCCTGCTGCTCCGCCAGCGCGGCATCACCGCCCGGCAGCGCAGGCGGACCACCGAACTCGCGGACGGACTGCGGGCCCGCGAAGAGGAACTGCGTCATCTGGCCGCGGTCCGCCTCCCGGCCCTGGAGGACGCCCCGCACCAGGCGGGTCCCGCCGCCGGGCTGCTGGACGTCCGGCTGGCCGACACGGACTTCGCCAAGAGCCTCGACAGCGTCGTCGAGCGGTTCTCCGGCGCCGTGGAGCACGCGCAGTCCCGCGCCGACCAGTCCGCCAAGGCCGCCCTCAAGGCGTCGATGCGCTCGATCCAGGCCCTCGCCAACGAGCAGCAGGTGTCCATCTCCGAGATGCAGGACCGGCACGACCACCCCGACGTGCTGCGCGACCTGCTCGAGATCGACCACACCAACGCCCAGTTCGGCCGCCGCGCGCAGGCCATCGCCGTCCTGTGCGGCTCCTGGCCCGGACGGCAGCGCTCCACCTCCCCACTGATCGAGGTCGTCCGCGGGGCGACCTCCCGCATCCGCGACTACCGGCGCGTGCGGATCAACGGACAGGCGGACATCGCCGTCGAGAGCCGCGCGGTGGAGCCCGTGGTCCTCGCGGTCGCCGAACTGCTCGACAACGCGGCACGCCACTCGCAGCCCAACACGGCGGTCGAGGTCAACGTCCAGACGGTGCACAACGGTGCCTGCGTGGTCATCGACGACGCCGGCGTCGGCATGGACGGGCAGGCCACCGAGCACGCCGCCGCGCTGCTGACCGGCGGGCACGCCGTGGACGTCACCCGCCTCGACGACCCGCCCCAGTTCGGCTTCGCCGTCATCGGCGTGCTCGCCGCCCGGTACGGATTCAGCGTCTCGGTGGACACCCGGTCGCCGTACGGCGGTGTGCGCGCCGTGCTGTTCGTGCCCGCGGCGCTGCTGACCCACATGGACCCCGCGACGGTGGCGGCACCGCCGGCCGCCCCGACCCGCCGGTCGTCCCGGCCCGCCGGAACCGTCACGTCGCCGGAACCCGCTCCGGCCGCCCCGGCCCCCGCACAGGCCGGACCCGCCACCCCGACCGAGGCGGCGTCCGCCGCCACCCCTGCCCGTACGACAGCCCGTACGGCCGAGACCGCGGAGGCCACCACGGCCGGAGGACTGCCCAAGCGGCGCCGCCGCACCCCTCAGGCGCCGGTGACCGCGACCGCCGGGGAGCCGCCCGCCCCTCCGGCCGAGGAGGTCGGCGGCCGGACCGCCGAGGAGAACGCGCGGCGCATGGGCGCCTTCGCCCGCGGCACCCGCTTCGGCCGGTCCGCCCACGACGCGACCGCCGCCGAGGCCTCCCACCAAGCCCCCCACGAGAACGAAGGGAACACACAGGGATGATCGCCCCCATGACCAACGAGCTGGGGTGGATGCTCGACGAGGTCCTCAAGGTGCCGGAGGCGCGTCACGCGATCCTGCTGTCCGCCGACGGCATGCTCCGGGCGCACTCCGCGGACATCGGCCGGGACGACGCCGAACGGCTGGCCGCCGGCCTGTCGGGGGTGCAGTCGATCAGCCGCAGCACGGCCGAGTTCTGCGGCAGCCCGCACACCCCGTGGCGCCAGACCCTGATCGAGTTCGCCCACGGCTACGTCTTCCTCGTCGCCGCGGGGGAGGGAGCCTATCTCGCGGTGTCCACCACCGAGAACGTCGACATGGAAGCGGTCACCTACCGCATGCACAAGCTGGTCGACCGGCTCGGCAAGGAGCTGACCAGCCCGGCCCGGCAGGACACCGGCAGTCCCGCATGACACCCCGCCGCCGTCCCGGGGAGCGGCTCGTGCGGTCCTACGTCGTCACGGACGGCCGCTCCCACCCGTCCCGCAACACCCTCGACCTCGTCACGCTGCTGATCGCCGCCGACGATCTGCCCCTGACGGGACTGAGTCCCGAGAAGCGGGGGCTGATGGAGCTGTGCCGGCCCGGAGCGCTGTCGGTCGCCGAGGTGGCCGGGCATCTGGAGCTGCCGGTCAGCGTCACCAAGGTGCTGATCGCCGACCTGATCGACAGCGGTCACATCGTCACCCGCGCGCCGATCCCGTCGGCCCGCCCCTCCGACACCCGCATCCTCCAGGAGGTGCTCGATGGGCTCCGCGCCCGCCTCTGACGACGTCCGCCCCCGGTCGGGCGGCATGCATCTGCCGCCGACCGTGCAGACCGCGGTCAAGCTGCTGATCGTGGGCCACTTCGCCGTCGGCAAGACCACCTTCGTCGGTGCCCTGTCCGAGATACGGCCGCTGCGCACCGAGGAGGTCATGACCCAGGCCGGCGCGCTCGTCGACGACCTGGCCGGGACGCGCGACAAGACGACCACCACGGTCGCCCTCGACTTCGGCCGCCTCACCCTCAACGACGCCCTGGTCCTCTACCTGTTCGGCACACCCGGGCAGCAGCGCTTCACCGAGCTGTGGCAGGACATGACGCGCGGTGCGCTCGGCGCACTCGTCCTCGCCGACACCCGGCGCCTGGACCAGTCCTTCGAAGTCATGGGCGTGCTGGAGGAGTTGGGACTGCCCTACGCGGTGGCCCTGAACGAGTTCGACGACGCGCCCGAACACGGCCTGGACGAGGTGCGCGAGGCCCTCGACCTGCTGCCCTCGACCCCGCTCGTGCGCTGCGACGCGCGTGACCGGGTCTCCTCCACCGAGGCGCTGATCGCCCTCGTCGAATACCTGCTCACCCGCACCGGCGAACTGGAGCACGCGTGACCCCCGTACCACCGGAGTCCGTACCACCGCAGACCGTGCCGGAGGACGCCCCGGCGCCGCGGCCCGCACCGTCGCAGTCCGTGCCGCCGCCCGGCTGCCCGGCCCACGAACCCATGTACGGACCGGAGTTCGCGGCCGATCCGGGCGCCGTGTACCGCAGGCTCCGGGAGAACGGACCGACCGCCCCCGTCGAACTGGCGCCCGGCGTCCGGGCCACCCTCGTCACCGGGTACGAGGCCGCCCTGCACGTCCTGCGCAGCCCGGAGACCTTCTCCAAGGACCCCCGCCGCTGGCGCGACCTGGCCGACGGCACCGTCCCGATGGACAGCCCCGTCGTGCCGATGATGATGTACCGGCCGAACGCGCTGTTCACCGACGGTGAGGAGCACCGCCGGCTGCGCGGAGCGATCACGGACAGCCTGGCCCTGGTGGAGCCGAACACGCTGCGCGGATACGTGGAGCGCAGCGCCGACACGCTCATCGACCGGTTCGCCCCGCTCGGCACGGCGGATCTGCTCGGCGAGTACGCCCAGGTCCTGCCGCTGCTGGTGTTCAACCACCTCTTCGGCTGCCCCGCCGACTACGGGATCCGGCTGGTCGAGGGCATGTCCGGGATCTTCGACGGGGTGGACGCCGAGAAGGCGAACGAACTGCTCAGCACCACCCTGCTCGACCTCGTCACACTGAAGCGGGCGGAGCCCGGGCAGGACATGACGTCCTGGCTGATGGCGCACCCGGCCGCGCTCACCGACGAGGAGATGATCCACACCCTCGTCGTCCTGATGGGCGCCGGCACCGAGCCGCAGCAGAACCTCATCGCGAACAGCCTGCGGCTGCTGCTGTCCGACGACCGGTTCGCGGGCGACCTGTCCGGCGGCAGCCTCCCGGTGGAGGACGCCCTCGACGAGGTGCTGTGGTCCGACCCGCCGATGGCCAACTACGCCGTCCACTATCCCGTGCACGACGTCGTCTACGAGGGTGCGTCGCTGCGCGCCGGTGATCCGCTGGTGGTGAGTTTCGCCGCGGCCAACACGGACCCGGCACTGACGAGCGATCAGCGGGCGGGCAACCGCGCCCACCTGGCGTGGAGCGCGGGCCCGCACAACTGCCCGGCACAGAGTCCGGCGCGGCTGATCGCGGCGGTCGGCGTCGAGAAGCTCCTCGACCGCCTCCCCGATGTCGAACTCACGGTCCCGGCCGAGGAGTTGGTCTGGCGGCCCGGCCCCTTCCACCGCGCTCTCGCCGCACTGCCCGTCCGCTTCCCGCCCACGGCGGCGGTCACGGCGCCGGACGCCGAGCCGCAGCCGCACCCCGGCGCCCTTCCGCTGCCGGTGGCCCCGCCGCCCGCCGTCGTGCCCGAGCCGCCGAAGAGCGGCTGGGCACGCCTGCTGGCCTGGTGGCGCGGGGAGTGATCAGGAGATCCGTACGGGGAGGGACCGGTGGCCGTTGGAGATGAAGGACTCCACCGGCCGCAGTTCCTCCCCGGGAACGGCGAGGCACAGGTCCGGGAAGCGGGCGAAGAGCGCCGGGAGCGCGACCCGGGCCTCCATGCGGCCCAGCGGGGCACCGAGGCAGTGGTGCACCCCGTAGCCGAAGGCGAGGTGCTCCTTGTCGGCGCGGGTGACGTCGAAGCGGTCGGCGTCCTTCCCGTGGCGCTCGGGGTCGCGCCCGGCGGCGGCGTACGCGGCGAGGATGGCCTCGCCCTTGCCGATCACCAGACCGTCCGGGCCGCCGAACTCACTCATCGGCAGGTCGTCCACCGCGTAGCGCAGCGGCAGGCTGGCGACCGGCGCGTCCACGCGCAGCGTCTCCTCGACCACGTCGTCCCAGGAGGCCCGCCCCTCACGCACGGCGGCGAGCTCACCGGGGTGGGTGAGCAGGGCGTGCACGGCGTTGTCGATGAGGTTCACGGTCGTCTCGTGGCCCGCACTGATCATCAGCACCAGGGTGTCCAGCAGTTCCTGCTCGCTGAGCCGGGTGCCGTCGTCCTCGTCGCGTGCCGCGATCAGCCCGGTGGTCAGATCGTCGCCCGGTGACTCCCGCTTGGAGGCGACGAGTTCGGCCAGGACGACGTACAACCGCTCGTAGGCGGCGGTCATCTCGCCCGGGTCGGCGGAGGTGTCGAAAATGCGGTCCACCAGTTGCCGCAGCTCGGGCCCGCGTTCCTCGGGCAGCCCGAACAGCTCACTGATCACCTGGATGGGAAGCGGATAACAGAACTCCTCACGCAGGTCGACGACCTGGGAGTCGCGGCCGGCCTCCGCGATCCGGTCCAGCAGCTGCGCGGTGATCTCCTCGATCCGCGGCTGGAGCGCGGCCGTACGGCGCGCGGTGAACGCCTTGGAGACCAGGATGCGCAGACGTTTGTGCTCGCCGCCGTACGCGGTGAACATGTTCTGCACGGCGACCCAGGTGAACAGAGGCCAGTCCGGGGTGATCTCCCCGCCTGCGAACCGGGGCCAGTGCTGCCGGGCGTCCTTGGACACCCGCGGGTCGGTGAGCAGCTGCTTCAGCAGATCCGGGCTGCTCACCGCCCAGGCCTCGACACCACCGGGGAGCGCCACCAGGGTCACCGGTCCGCCGTCCCGGATGCGGGCGGCTTCCGAGTGAATGTCGCGGCCGGTCGCGTCTATCACTAAGGGGCTTGGATTTCCCACGGGGAGCCTCCCTGGCATTCGAACGTCATGACGGCAGGTCACGCTACGCGGGGGTACGGTTCCGCAGCGAGAGCGCCCGTCGCCCGGTGCGTACGAGGGCAACTTCCGTGCGCGTACCGACAAGTCGACCCGGAGCCGGGTCGACTTGTCGGGTTGCCCGGGCGCTGCCGGACCGCGGCGGGTCCGGAGGTCGCACGGGCTCGGGGATCACGCGTGCCTGCGTCGCAGCAGGCGGCGACGGCGGGGCTCCTGGTCCGGGAGCCAGCCGAAGGCGAGACAGCTGCCGACGGCTCCGAGGAGGAGGCCGACGAGGAAGCCGCCGAGGTTGGAGGTGAGCCAGGTGCCGAGGGAGAGCAGGATGCCGACCAGCGAGTAGAACAGGCGCTGGGCCGGGTTGAAGAGGATCAGCAGTCCGCACAGCACCATCAGGGTGGGCAGCAGGTAACCCGCCAGTCCCTGCATGCCGATGTGCAGGACGACCTTCAGAGAGGCCTTCTCGGTGAGCAGGATCTCCGCCCCGGCCAGGGTGAGCAGCAGACCGCCCCAGAAGGGGCGGTGCGCTCGCCACCGGCGGAATTCCGACCGCGGGTTCCGGGAGGACGTCATCAGCAACCCTGGTCGCTGAAGCGGAGCTTGAGCCCGGGCAGCTTGAACACGGCAGCGGTGGTCGCGTAGTTGGTCTGTCGTAGGTTCGCGATGTGCACGGTGTCGGCCTGCTGGCTGAAGACACCCTTGTTGCCCTGGACGCCGGCCTTGCTGAGCGTGCTGGCGTCGTTGCCGATCTCGATGTTGTCGAAGGCCGCGTCGCCCGACAGCTCCGTGGAGTCGGTGGTCAGGTTGGTCGCCTGCACCTTGTCCGCACCGCTGCCCGCGGTGATGAGCAGGTTCGTGCCGCCCAGGTCGACGCTCTGGCACAGCTTGGTGAGCGTCGCGTTCTTGATGGCGGAGGTCACGACGAGGACCTGGCCGCCGGTGTCGCCGGCGTTGGGGCTGTCCTCCGCCATGTTGTCGAGGTTGCCGAACTGCTCGAAGCCGGTGCCGTTCAGCTCGGTGGCGGTGACCGTGAACGGCATGCCGGAGATGGCGAACTGGACGCCGAGGGCGCCCTGCGCGGTGAGGATCATCAGTCCCGCGGCGATCGCGGTGGCAGGCACCGCCATCACCGCGGCGCGGCGCAGGCGGACCCGCCCACGTCTGTCCGGGCCCTCGGTCGCGGAACCGCTTTCCGAACTCTCGGGGGTGGAACCGTGGGACGCCGAGGCGTCCGAGGACGAGGCCATGTCTGCTCCCTGTGCACGTTCGATGCGGGTACGGGTTCAGTGGCACGTTGTCCTGGCGCGGACAGCGGCTGCGGCGCACGCCCCTCGCGCCTCCCGGCGGTCGCAAGGGCTTTCTCGTTACGCAGCAGTAGCCGTCGAGGAAGTTACCGGGGGTTACATTCATGGGTCAAGGCACTTGTGGGAAAAGCGTGGTGGTTGTGCCGTGGCTGTGAACGGAGACCGGCCAAAAGGTCGCTTCCACGCTCAACTTCCGTGCTGTGCCTTGACGTTGAGCGTTCACCAGGTCTACAACTCTGCCTTGATTCCCACGGACCCGTGGCGCCGGGTCCGCCGCGTGACGCGTGGGTCGCCTCCCGGACGCCGTCCTTCCACGGGCGGCGGTGACACCTCCGGACGCGCCGCGCCTCCTCGACCACTGCACCCCCCACCCCTGGCACCGGCACGGTCGCCTTCCCCCTGAGCCGTGCCGGCGCCCGGCTGTCGCTGCCGGTCCGTGACGTACGGAGAAGGCGTCACGGACCGGCGGCGGATTCCCGCGCGCAGGCGACGAGCCCGTTCGCGTCGCCCCCTAAGTCGCTCCACCCGCTCGCGTCGTCCCGTACGTCCGCGTCGCCCCGCGCTCGCGCGTCGTCCGCACGCTCGCGCCACCCCGTGTCGGCCCCGCGCTGCCGTGCCGCGGGCGCGTCGGCTCGTCGCCGCACCCCCGCACCCCCGCGCCCCATGCGCGGTCAGGCACTCACACCCCCCTCAGGAGAAGAGGCACCCCCCATGCGCACTCGATCCCTCCTCGCCGTCGCCGGCGTCGTCGCCGCCCTCACGGTGTCGGCGACCGTCCCCTCGTCCGCGGCCGACACCCCGGTGCTCACCACCGGCAGCGCGGGCGGAACCCCGGTCGCCGCCGGTGACGTCGTCAACGCGTCCCTGGCGAGCGGCACCACGGCCACGCTCTACTCCAGCAGCACCGGCACGAGCGGGGTCTCCTGCTCCTCGTCGACCTTCACCGCCACCGTCACCGACAACCCGGCGGCCCCCGGCATCGCGACCGAGTCGCTCACCGGGCACACCTTCGACAGCGCGAGCTGCAGCAGCAACGTCGTCGGGGTGCTCGGCGTCACCGGCATCACGGTCGACAACCTGCCCTACAGCACCACCGTCTCCTCCGACGGCGCCGTCGCCGTGGCGCCCGCCGCCGGTTCCAGCATCCAGACCACGGTCAAGCTGCGCACCCTGCTCGGCACCGTGACCTGCGTCTACCGGGCGGCGGGCCTGTCCGGTACGGCGAGCAACGCCGACAACAGCATCGCGTTCACCAACCAGCAGTTCACCAAGTTCTCCGGCTCGTCCCTGTGCTTCGCCAGCGGCTACTTCACCGCCAAGTACGCACCCGTGTCGGACACCAGCCAGGAGGGCGGCCCGACGGTCCACGTCAACTGACGGCCCGCCGAGCGCTCAGCGGCGGCGCCGCAGCGTGACGGCGACGCCCGCGGTGAGCAGCAGCGCCGCGGCTCCCCCGGCGGCCAGGGGGAGCGCGGCACTGTGGTCCGACGTGCTGTCGGCGGCGGGCTGGAGGTGATCCGGACCGGCCGCGCCGGCCGGTGACGTGGTCACCAGGGTCGGCGAACCGGACGCCGGCGCCGGCGAGTCGGCCGGCCGCGACGGAGCGGGCGGACGCTTCGACGGTGCGCCGGTCCGCCCGCTCTTGTCCGTGCTCGTGCCGCCCGCGCCGGCGGCGGGCTTCTTTGTGGGCGCCGGTGTCGCGCGACCGCCGGACAGCACCACGTCCGAGCACGAGTAATAGGTGTCCGTCGTGCTGGAGTTCTGCCAGATCGTGTACAGCATGTGCCGCCCGGTCCGGTCGGACGGCAGCTTCGCCCTGATGCGGTAGGCGCCGTCGACCAGAGCCGGGTCGGTGGCGGTGGCGAACGGCTTCTCGGGCAGGTCGGACCACTTCAGCGGCCGGGAGGGGTAGTAGCCCGGCTTCGAGAGGTACAGCTTGAACGTCCCGGTGTGCGGGATCGTCGAGCTGTAGCTGAGGGTGAGGCTCGCTCCGGACGTCAGACGGGTCGACGGCCAGTCCGTGCGGGCGAGGTCGAGGCCCTTGTAGGCGGGCAGGCCGCCACTGCACAGCTTCCCGTCGGGGATCACCTGCCGGTCCCGGCCGCCGACACCGGCCACCCGGAGGTTGTCCCAGGCGGTGAAGGGGGCCCCGTTCGCTGCGATCGCCGCCTTGCAGGCCGCGGTCCGCGTCATGCTCCCGCCCTCGGGGGAGCAGGCGACGACCCGGCTGACCGGGGACGTCGGTGCGCCGTGCGCCTGGGCGGGCCCCGCGGCCCAGGTGGCGAGGAGCAGTGGAGCCGTCACGGCGACAGCGGCCGCGACGGCGGTGCGGTGGGCGGTCATCCGGGGGTCTCCTCGATACGTCGGCGAAGCGGTCCGGCCACCGTGCGGGGCGTGCGGAGGGCACTCCTCACCCGGGGCACCATGAAGTACGGGACCGCGGAGCCGTGCGTTCAGCGGTGCGAGGGGCACGAAACGTACCCTTCCCGGCCAACGGCCCTGGATCGAGGGTCGATTACCGGTCACATCGAGGGTTTCCCCTGTATCCGCCTCACCTTCCGCCTGCCTATCGTTCGAGCACAGCCGCCCCACAGGAATCCCCTCGCCGGGTCGCTCGCGCATGGCCGGCCACCGCGCCGCTCTTCCGGATCCGCACCCCCCGCCGCTTCGACGACGAAGCGAATCGACCGCTGCTCCGCGGTACCCCACACCTTCCGGAGCCGGCCACGAAAGGCAAGCCCTTGCGTCCCTCCCCCTCACCCGACGCCTCCCGCGAGGCGCCGCGCGGCACCGGCCGGAAACTGGTGTCCGTCGCCGCGATATCCGCGGCACTGCTGGCCGTGACGACGAGCACGGTCGCCGCCGCCCAGACCCCCGACGCGCGATCCACCACCCTCGCGGCCGAGGCCACGCCCGCCGCACCGGCCGCCGCTCCGGCCGAGCGCCTCATCGTCGGGTACAAGTCCGGTGCCGCGGAGGCGACTTCGGACAAGGCCGCGGACGCCGACGCCGCGGCGAAGGGCAGGAAGGCGGGGGAGGACCTCGACTTCCGGCGCCGCCTGGGCACCGGGGCGGCCCTCGTGGACCTCGGCGCCGAGCCGGCGAAGGCGGACGTCGCCGACGTCATCGCGCAGTACCGGGCCGACCCGCAGGTCGCGTACGTCGTGCCGGACCGCCTCAACAAGCCCCAGGCCGACCCGAACGACACCGAGTACGCCAAGCAGTGGGATCTCTTCGAGGCCACCGCGGGCATGCGGGTTCCCGGCGCCTGGACCACGTCCACCGGCAGCGGGGTGACCGTCGCCGTCATCGACACCGGCTATGTCGCCCACTCCGACGTCGCCGCGAACGTCGTCGGCGGCTACGACTTCATCTCCGACCCGGCGGTTTCCGTCGACGGCGACGGCCGCGACAGCAACCCGGCCGACCCGGGCGACTGGTACGCGACGGACGAATGCGGTGCGGGCACCGGCTCCAGCGGCTCCTCCTGGCACGGCACGCACGTCGCCGGCACCATCGCCGCCGTCACCGGCAACGGCAAGGGCATCGCGGGCATCGCCTACCACGCGAAGATCTCCCCGCTGCGCGTGCTCGGCAAGTGCGGCGGCTACGACTCCGACATCATCGACGCCATCACCTGGGCCTCCGGCGGCACGGTGTCCGGCGTCCCGGCCAACAGCAACGTCGCCAAGGTCATCAACATGAGCCTGGGCGGCCCGGGTGCCTGCACCTCCGCCACCCAGAGCGCCATCGACGCGGCCGTGAACCGCGGGACGACCGTCGTCGTGGCCGCGGGCAACGACAACGACAACGCCTCCAAGTACTCCCCGGCGAGCTGCGGCAACGTCATCACGGTCGCCGCCACCGGCCGCACCGGCTCCCGCGCCTCGTACTCCAACTACGGCTCCGTCGTGGACATCGCGGCTCCGGGCGGCGAGATGAGCACCGGCACCGCCAACGGCATCCTGTCGACGCTCAACTCCGGCACGAAGACGCCGTCCACCGAGTCGTACGCGTACTACCAGGGCACCAGCATGGCCACCCCGCACGTCGTCGGCCTGGTCGCGCTCATGAAGTCGGCCGCCCCGGCCCTCACCCCGGCGCAGATCGAGACGGCCGTGAAGGCCAACGCGCGTGCCCTGCCCGGCACTTGCTCGGGCGGCTGCGGCGCCGGTCTCGCGGACGCGGCCAAGACCGTCCAGGCCGTGGCCGCCGGCGGTTCGACCGGCGGCACCACCTTCACCAGCGCCGACCCGGTGGCGATCCCGGACGCGGGCTCCGCCGTCGAGTCGCCGATCACCGTCAGCGGGCGCGGCGGCAACGCGCCCGCCGCCCTCAAGGTGGGCGTGGACATCACCCACACCTACCGCGGCGACCTGGTGATCGACCTCGTCGCGCCGGACGGTTCGACGTACCGGCTGAAGTCCTCCAGCAGCTCGGACTCCGCGGACGACGTCAGCGCGACGTACACCGTCGACGCCTCCGGCGAGGCCGCCGACGGCACCTGGAAACTCCGCGTCCAGGACGTGGCCGCCCAGGACACCGGCACGATCAACAGCTGGAAGCTGACCTTCTGACCCGGGTCACGCTGCTGATCTCCACGGGGGGAGGGGCCGGCCGACGCGCTCGCGTGTCGGCCGGCCCCTTCGGTCCGGCCGGTACGGTGAGCGGCATGCCCGCACCCGCCGAGCCCGCACCCTCCGGCCAGCCCGCCGAGTCCGTCCCGCCCGTGGTCGTCAGCAACGTCGTGGGGTCGTTCCCCTGGAGCGTGCTCGCCGAGCGGCACCCCGCGCTGATCCGCCAGGTGCGGGGCGCCTTCCCGTACGGTCCCGAACAGCACCGTGCCCTCGACGCCCTGCTCGCCGACTGCACCGAGGGCGTCGTCGAAACGCTCGGCCCCGAGGCCGCGGACCGGGACCAGTGGCTGGAATGGGGCCGGGGCCGGATCGGCCGGTCCTGGTTCGACGTGCCGTTCCTGTGGTCCGAGAGCTACTTCTACCGCCGGCTCCTGGAAGCCGTCGGATACTTCGCGCCGGGCCCCTGGCAGGGCATCGACCCGTTCCGGCCCTTCAAGCTCGCGGAGCTCGACACCGCGGAGGCCGACGAGGAGCTCGCCGCGCTCGACGAACTCGCCCCGCGGCCGGCCGAGGAACAGGAGGTGGCCCTGCTGCACGGCTCGCTGTGGGGCAACCGGGCCGACCTCGGCTTCCGCCTGGGCGTCGCCGCGGGAGACACGCCGACGGCGTCCCGGCTCGTCGCGGACGACGGCGACGCGCTGCGTTCCCTGCTCGACGGCGGCACCCTCTGCCTGGTCGCGGACAACGCGGGCCGCGAGCTCATCCCCGACCTGCTCCTCGTCGACCACCTCCTGCACCACGACCGCATCACACGGGCCGTCCTGCACGTCAAGCCGTACCCCTACTACGTCTCCGACGCAACGACCGCGGACACCGTCGACGCGCTGCGCCGCCTCGTCGACGCGAAGGGAGCGGCCGGCGAGGCCGGCCGACGGCTCTGGGCGGCGGCGGGCGACGGCCGCCTCACGGTCCGGGCCCACCCCTTCTTCTGCGCACCGCTGCCCTACGCCGACCTGCCCGAGGACCTCCGCCGTGAGTTCGCCGCGGCCGACCTGACCGTCCTGAAGGGCGACCTCAACTACCGCCGCCTCATCGGTGACCGGCTCTACCCCGCGACCACGCCCTTCGCGGTGGCGACGGCTCATTTCCCCGGCGCGGTGGCCGCACTGCGCACCCTCAAGTCCGACGTGGTCGTCGGGCTCGACGCCGGCACCGAGGCCGCGCTCGTCGCCGCCGAGGAGCAGCGCTGGCGCACCGGCGGCACGCACGCGCTGATCCAGGTCAGGCCCTGAGCGCGGACACTCCGCGGCGTTGACCTGATGCACAATCAAATCAGTTGCAGTGGCAGCGACTTGAGACCGTTGATGAAGTTCGAGACGAGACGCCGGGGAGGTCCCGCGGTGCCCAGCGAGGGCGCCGCGCGGAGCGTCTCCTCGTACAGCACCCGTAGTTGCAGCCGGGCGAAGTGGGCGCCGAGGCAGACGTGCGGGCCGTCGCCGAAGGAGACGTGCGGGTTCGGTGCCCGGCCGAGATCCAGCCGGTCCGGGTCGGCGAAGACGCGCTCGTCACGGTTGGCCGAGGCGTGGAAGACGACGACCTTGTCACCGGCCCGCAGGCGCCGTCCGGCCAGCTCGGTGTCCACGGCCGCCGTGCGGCGGAAGGTGAGCACCGGCGGATGCCAGCGCAGCAACTCGTCGACGGCCGTGTCCAATCCGACCTGCCCCGCGCGCAGTGCCGCGTACGCGTCCGGGTGTTCCGCCAGGGCCAGCAGGCCCCCCGGCGCCGCGCCCCGCACGGTGTCGTTGCCCGCGACGGTGAGCAGGAAGAAGAACATCTCCAGCTCCTCGGGGGCGAGTTCGGGGTCGGCCGCGAGCGTGGTCATCACATCGTCGGCGGGGTGGTTCTTCTTGAGCACGGCCAGCTGGCGGGCGTACTCGAACATGTCCCGCAGCATCGCCGGGGAACGCGGATCGATGGGCTTCCCGTCCGCGCCGACCGTCGTCGGGCCCGCCTCGTCCGGGTCCTGGTAGCCGATGACCCGCCGCGTCCAGTCCAGCAGCAGCCCCCGGTCCCGCACCGGCACGCCGAGCAGGTCCGACAGATTCAGCAGGGCGTAGTCGTCGGTGACCGCGCCGACGAGATCGCACGTGCCGTCGCCCGCGCGGGCCTCCTCGACCGCCCGCCCGAGCAGCGCACAGGCCCGCTCGCGGGCCACCGCCTCGAACTGCCCGACGCGGCGCGGGGTGAACGCCCGGCTCACCAGCCGCCTCAGCCGGCCGTGGTCCGGCGGGTCCTGATTGAGCATCATGCGCCGGATGAACGGCAGGTCGCCGGGGGCCGGATCGCGGATCTGGGTCGCCCCGAGACACGAGGAGTACGTCGCCGAGTCCTTGAGCACCCGCACCACGTCCGCGTGCCGGGTGACCGCCCAGAACCCGGGTCCCGCCGGCCAGCCGAGCACCTCGCGCTCCTCCTGCCAGGCGACGGGCACGTGATCGCGCAGCGCACGGTACGCGGCGTGGGGGACCCCGTCGGCGTACTGCCGGGGGTCGAAGACATCGGGTGGGTCCGGCAGGTGGGGCGTCCGAGGCGCATGTGATGCCTCCGCCGTGTCCCGCGGGGCCCGTGGTGTGGACGTCATACGACCACGGTGACCGGCCCGGTCCGGCGGCGGCAAGGGGCTCGCTGGACCTGCCGTGCTGCAGATCCGGGAGGCGGAGGGGCCGCCGCCCAGGGGATTCACGCGATGGTGTGATCATGTCCAGGCCCGCGGGTGTCCCCCGGAGGCCATGGGTAGGGCCCGGCCATGACGCAGCCGTTCCGACTCCCGCACTTCTACATGCCGTATCCCGCGCGGCTCAACCCGCACCTCGACGAGGCACGTGCCCACTCGGTCGGGTGGGCGCGGGACATGGGCATGCTGGAGGGCTCCGGCATCTGGGAGCAGTCCGACCTCGACGCCCACGACTACGGGCTGCTGTGCGCGTACACGCACCCCGACTGCGACGGGCCCGCGCTGTCCCTGATCACCGACTGGTACGTGTGGGTGTTCTTCTTCGACGACCACTTCCTGGACATGTTCAAGCGCACCCAGGACCGCGCGGCGGGCAAGGCCCACCTGGACCGCCTGCCGCTGTTCATGCCCCTGGACCTGTCGACGCCCGTGCCGGAACCGCGGAACCCGGTCGAGGCCGGGCTCGCCGACCTGTGGGCGCGCACGGTGCCGTCGATGTCGGCCGACTGGCGCCGCCGCTTCGCCGTCGCCACCGAGCATCTGCTGAACGAGTCGATGTGGGAGCTGTCCAACATCAACGAAGGGCGGGTCTCCAACCCCGTCGAGTACATCGAGATGCGCCGCAAGGTGGGCGGTGCGCCCTGGTCGGCGGGGCTCGTGGAGTACGCCACCGCCGAGGTCCCGGCGGCCGTCGCACGGACGCGGCCGCTCCGGGTGCTGACGGAGACGTTCTCCGACGCCGTGCACCTGCGCAACGACCTGTTCTCCTACCAGCGGGAGGTCGAGGACGAAGGCGAACTCAGCAACGGCGTGCTCGTCCTGGAGACCTTCTTCGGCTGCACCACCCAGGAGGCCGCCGAGACCGTCAACGACATCCTGACCTCCCGGCTCCACCAGTTCGAGCACAGCGCCCTCACCGAAGTGCCCGCGCTCGCCCTGGAGAAGGGGCTCACCCCGGGCGAGGTCGCGGCGGTGGCCGCGTACACCAAGGGCCTGCAGGACTGGCAGTCCGGCGGCCACGAATGGCACATGCGCTCCAGTCGCTACATGAACGAGGGGGCGACGTCCGGCGCGCCCTGGCAGGCCCCGACCGGCCCCGGCACCTCCGCCGCCGACGTGGGCGCGCTGCTGGCCGCCGTCGCCGCGGAACGCCTGCGCGCCTACTCCCACCTGCCGCACCAGCGTGTGGGCCCGTCGCTGCTGCCCGACTTCGCCATGCCGTTCGAGGTCGAGCTCTGCCCGCACCTCGACGCCGCCCGGGGCCGGCTGACGCCGTGGATGCACCGCATGGGCATGCTGGACGAGGGCGTCTGGGACGAGGACCGGCTCGCGGCCGCCGACCTCCCGCTGTGCGCGGCGGGGCTGGACCCCGACGCGACCGCCGAGGCCCTCGACCTCAGCTCCCAGTGGCTCGCCTGGGGCACGTACGCCGACGACTACTACACGCTCGTCTTCGGGCACCGCCGCGACCTGGCCGCCGCGCGCATGACCACCGAGCGCCTGTCCGCCTGCATGCCCCTGGCCGGTGAGGAGATGCCCGTCCCGGTCAACGGCATGGAGCACGGTCTCATCGACCTGTGGGCACGCACCACGGGCGGGATGACCCCCGAAGCGCGGCGGTCCCTGAAGGACGCGGTGGACGTCATGACGGCGAGCTGGCTGTGGGAGTTGTCCAACCAGATCCAGCACCGCGTCCCGGACCCGATCGACTATCTGGAGATGCGGCGCGCCACCTTCGGCTCCGACCTCACCCTGAGCCTGTGCCGGATGGGCCACGGCTCCGCCGTCCCGACGGAGGTGTACCGCAGCGGACCGGTCCGCTCCCTGGAGAACTCGGCCGTCGACTACGGCTGCCTGGTGAACGACGTCTTCTCGTACCAGAAGGAGATCGAGTACGAGGGCGAGATCCACAACGCCGTCTTCGTCGTGCAGAACTTCTTCGGCTGCGACTATCCGACCGCGCTCGGCGTGGTGGGCGATCTGCTGAACCAGCGCATGCGGCAGTTCGAGCACGTCGCCGCGCACGAACTGCCCGTCCTGTACGAGGACTTCGGCCTGTCGGAGGAAGCGCGCGAGATCATGGCGGGCTATGTCGCCGACCTGCAGAACTGGATGGCGGGCATCCTGAACTGGCACCGGAACGTCGACCGCTACAAGGCCGAGTACCTGGCGCGCCGTGCCCATGGCTTCCTCCCGGACCGGCCGCCCGCTCCGGCGCTCCCCGTCGGCTGAGACCGCGCATGCCGGACGGCTCCGGCGTGAGCGGGGGGCCCATTTCCCTGCCGGAGTGCCTGCAGGGGGCGGGCACCGGCCGGGACCGTCCCGCCCGGGGGCGCGGGGAACTGCGCGACCAGCCCCCACCGGCCCGCGGTCGCCTCGTATCCGTCGCCGTCCCCTGGTCGGGCGGTCTTGACCTGCGCTCGCCCGTGCGGGCCAGCTGTCGCCGGACGCGCGGTTCCTCGCGCCCCTGGGCGGGTGGGTTCGGGCCCTGCTCGCCTGTGCGGGTGGGGTGTTGTTGGGTGCGCGGTTCCTCGCGCCCCTGGCTGGGTGGGCTCGGGCCCTGCTCGCCTGTGCGGGCCGGGGTCAGGGCCGGCCGGGCGTCCTGCGTGCCGCCTCCTCGGCGGGCTGCCGCACGGCCGCGGCGCCGGCGGGCGAGAGCTCGTCGCGTATCGCGTCGCCGGCCGCGAGAACCGCGCGGGCCTCCTCGGGAAGATCCGCGTCGGCCAGGGCATGGGCGAGGGCGTAATGCTCCTCGGCGATGAACCGGCCGAGGTTGACGCCCTGCCAGTGCCGCAGCGAGTCGTCGCCCGGAGCCGCCAGGACCCCCCGGAGAACCCCCAGGGTGCTCACGGCTCTGTCGAGTCGCGCCGCCTCCCGCTCCAACCGGGCCTCGGTCAGCCGGGCCGAGACCTGGTTCCACGCCCGCTCCTGGAGCCGCGCGAACAGGCGCTGGGCGCGCAGCGCCTGGGGGAGGTCGCCGAGCCGCTCGAACCCCCGGGCGAGCGAGCCGAGCGGGGACGGGTCGAGGCGCGTCGGGGCGTCCGGCCGCCGCAGCATGTTCTGGTTCATCTCGATCTCGTCCAGGTGCCGGATCAGCGCCACCCGGGCGAGCTCCGTCAGGCCCTGGTCCAGGGCCAGTTCGGTCCAGGTGAACAGCGGTTCGTCGGCGGGGTCCGTGCCGAACAGGGACTCGTCGAGGTCCCGCGCCCAGGAGCGCAGTGCGGCGCCGTCCGCGTCCGGTTCGGGAATTCCGCCGAGCCCGCACCGGGTGTCGAAGTCGGTGTCGCGGACCTCGTGGAGGAGGGGCAGGTCCGCGGGGTCCCCGCGCAGGCCCACCAGTACGGCGGCCAGCCGCAGTTCGTCCGTCATCGAGGTCCGCGCCTCGTGCCGGAGGAGTCGCCGGAGCAGGCCGGTGTCATCGTCCGCGCGGTCGAACTGCGCGGCGCGCAGCGCGACCCGGCGCCGTACCGGATCCTCGGCCGGCGCGTCCTCGACCGTCTGCTCGCCCGCCCGCAGTCTTGCCAGGTCGGCGTGTCCGCGGGCCAGAGCGGCTTCCCACAGGGGTGGGCCGGGCAGCTCGTCCAGGAGGCGGTAGGCGAGGAGTTCCTCTCCGTGGATCAGCACGAAGTCGGGCTCGGTGCGCCGCAGCGCCGCGTACAGCATGCCGACGAGCTCGACCGGGGAACGCTCGGGGAAGCCCAGGGCGGCGCGCATTTCGGTCCGCTCGTCGTCGAAGCCGTAGCACTCGCGGAGCTCGTCCTCGGTCTCCGCGACCGCGGCCAGGATCTTCTCCGCGCCGTCCTGCGGCGACAGCCCGAGGTAGTCGTGCCAGCCGGGGAGGCCGACGAATATCTCCAGCGCTTCGTCGGCGCTCGACCCCACGATGCCCGAGCCGCCTTCCGAGTCCGCGTACAGCATCGAGCCGTCCGCGCACAGGAAGTAGGTGCCACCGGTGTCGTCCCCGGCCACCACCTCCAGAGGTCCGCCCGAGGCGAGACGGACCGGCTCGACATGGCCGTGGGCCGCGCGGCTCAGGTCGAAGCCGAAGGGGAACGCGGCCAGGCCGGCCAGGTGCGGGTCCTGCCGGAGCAGGCGCAGGGCGTTGTCGGTCATGTCACAGAAAGTAACAGCTGCCACTGACAAGGGGACTTGACCGGTGTGCGGCAAACGGGACTCGACCGTTGTGCGGCATCGGCACGCACCGCCGCGTGCCTGCCGGACTCCGTCACTCGGCACGTACCCGTGCGGCGTGCTCCACCGCGGCCCGTGCGAGCGCCCTGATCAGCGGGTGCGGGCGAGAACCGTCCCCGGACAGCTCCGGCTGGAACAGGGTGGCCAGGAAGAAGGGATGGCCCGGGAGTTCGGCGATCCGGACCTGGCCGTCCTGGTCGTGCCCGCTGAAGCGCAGCCCCCGCGCGCGCAGGGTGTCGAGATGGCGTGAGGGGCCGTACGAGCAGAAGTACCGTTCGACCGTCCGCTCCGCCCCGATCAGCGACTGCGCGAGCGAGCCCGGCTCGACGGTGACGGCGGCCTCGTGCCCCACGAGTGAGCACGCGAGCGGCTCGATCAGGAAGTCGTCCGCGTCAGGGTCGTTCTCGGCGTGCGCGACCCGGGTGAGGCCGCACACGTCGCGGGCGTACTCCAGGAGCGCGTGCTGGAAACCGCCGCACGTGCCGAGGAACGGGATGCCCTCCTCGCGAGCCGTCCGGATCGCCGTGAGCACCCCCGCCTCGCTGCGGTAGGGGCTCCCGGGAAGCACCCACACGGCGTCGAAGCCGTGTACGGCCGTCGCGTCCTCGGCGTCCTCGGAGGGGATCCAGTAGGCGTCCAGGACGATCCGGTCGCGTTCCGCGAGCGCGTCGAGCAGGAGCGGGACGCGGGTGTGCGAGACGACGGTGGGGGAGCGGTCCCCGACGAGGGCGATCCGGGCGCCGCGTGCCGTGCCGCCGCCGTTCGTGGCCGGGGCGTTCGTGGCCGGCCCGTTCACAGCCGTGCGCGCGGTGGCCGAGCCGTTCGTGGCCGGACCGTTCGTGGTGATGGCGCTCGCCGGGCCGTTCGTGGCCGTGCTGCTGTTCGTGGTCATGCGGTTCATCCTCGGCGCGCCGTCGAGTTCACGTCCAACGATGATTTCTGCACCCTCGATAAGCAACGCTGATACGGTGCGCCATCCTTGGCGGCATGGATCCGCATCTCCTGCGTACGTACGTCACCGTGGCGCGGCTCGCGTCCTTCTCGGAGGCCGCGCGCGAGCTCGGCTACACCCAGTCCGCGGTGTCCCAGCACATCGCGGCGCTGGAGCAGGACCTGGGCGCGCCGCTGCTCACCCGGCGGCCCGTCGCACCGACCGCGGCGGGCGAGCGGCTCCTCGAACACGCGGGCCCGCTGCTGCTGCGCCTGGACGCCGCCCGGGCCGACGTCGCACGGATGGCGGCCGCGCCCGAGCACGGTCTGACGCTCGCCGTGGCGCCGACCGCACTCGGGCCCCGTGTCGTCGCGGCGCTGCCCGCCGCGGGTGTGACCCTCAAGGTGCTGGCCCGCGAAGAGGTCCCGGCGGCCGTCGCCACCGGCGGCGCGGACCTGGGGCTCGTCGACGGACTCGCCGCGCCCAGCGACCCCCTGCGGCTGCCGGACGTGGCGCCGCTGACGACCCACGGGGCGGGCGAGGAGCCGGTCTGCGTCCTGCTGCCCGCGTCGCATCCACTGGCCCGGCGTACGGGGCTGCGACTGGGCGACCTGGTCGACGCCCGCTGGCTGGACGCCCCCGGCGCGGGTCTGCCGCTGGCCCACCTGCGCGCCGCGCACGGTGGTGCGGGCTTCCGCCCGGCCCTGCGCTACGAGGGCACCGATCTGTGCGCCCTCACCGCTCTGGCCGCCGCGGGGCACGGCCTGGTCCTGCTGCCGCGCGCGGCGGCCGTCGGCGTGCCCGGCACGGCGGCCGTGCCGCTGGTGGCTCCCCGGCTCGTGCACCGTACGGAGTTGGTGCACACCGGATCGCCGCGGGGAGCGGCGGCCGCGGTGGTGGACAAACTTCTCGAACGGCCCTGAAAGTCTCACTCGTTAGTGAATCGTCGCGCGCCGGCGCGCAGGGTAGAGCAAGAGCCGGAGGCGGTCCGTAGAGCAGTTGCCGGAGGCGATCCATGGAACAGACCGCGTTGCGTCCCAAGCCGATGCCCGGTCAGGAGCCGGGCGGTGGCCGCCCGTCCGGCGTCGGTCGGCGACCGCATGCCGCACGACGCCGCGGCAGGCGTCTGATGACTCTGCTGTTCAGCCTGTTCGTCGGCGTGGTGCTGGTCCTGTCGGGGGTCGGGCTCGGCACCGTGGGCGCCACGGTGATCGGCATGAGCAGACTGGCGGCCCTCCAGCAGAAGGCGGGCGGGGCGGCGGGACCCGGGCCGTCCGTGCCGCCGGGCGCCTCCGGGCGCGTCTCCGGTCCGGCCGCCCCCGGCGGTTCCAAGTCGGCGTCGGCGGGCGGCGGGACGGCTCCGGTGACGGAGTCCGCGCGGGCCACGCTGGGCGTCGAGGCCGTCGACGCCCCGAAGGGCGGGGGCGCGCTCGTCGTCGCCGTCCACGTCCCCGGGCCGGGGTACACCGCGGGCCTGGTGCGCGGTGACGTCCTGCTCGCCCTCGGGGAGAGCCGTATCGGTTCGGCGGCGGACCTCGCGCACGCGGTCGCCGCCGCGCGCCCGGGCGCGTCCGTCACCCTCTCCGTCCGCCACGCGAACGGGTCCCGACGCCAACTGTCCACGGTCCCGGGCGTCGTGACCTGATTCCGGCCCCGGCTCACGCGACCCTGAAGTGGCTCGTCAACCGCCCTTCGTCGTCGAGCACATGGAACGCGAACCCGGGCGGGGCGTCCCGGTCCGCGGCCCCCTCGCCCTCCCAGGGCAGCCGCAGTGTCCAGGTCACACCGGGGCCGACGACGAGCGGCCGTCCCGCGAAGGCGGTGGCCGCCGGCGTGTGCGCGTGTCCGGTGATCAGTCCGACGATCTCCGGCCTGCGCTCCAGCAGCCGGGCGAGGGCGCCCGGCTCGCGCAGCCGGTAGGCGTCCGGCAGCGGGTGGTGCAGGGCGACCGGCGGGTGGTGGAAGGCGAGGAGCGCGGGCAGGCCGCCGTCCAGGTCGTCGAGCGTCGCCTCGATCCAGGCGTACGTCTCCTCGTCGAACTCGCCCTCGTCCCGGCCCGGGATGCTGGAGTCGCACATGAGCACGGCCGCGTCGTCGAAGACGTGGAGGCTGTTGACCGGGCCGTCTCCGGCGGGCCCGCCGAGCAGGGCCTTGCGGTAGGGCGCGCGGCTGTCGTGGTTGCCCGGGCAGGTGAGGACGGGGAACGGGGCCGTGTCCGGGTCGCGCAGTCCCAGCAGACGGGCCGCCTCCTCGTACTCCGCCTCCGCGCCGTGGTCCGCGATGTCTCCCGTCACCAGGAGCGCGTCCACCCGCCCCGCGAGCCCCCAGAGCCGGTCGCGCACCTGCTCGGCCCGCTCCGTCGCCCGCTCGGTCCCGTCCAAGTGAAGGTCGCTGATGTGCGCCAGCACGAGCATGCCGTCCCCCGTCCCCGTGATTGAGGCCTCGAAGCCCCGAGTTCGTGTAATGGAACAACGACATCTAAGCATTAGGGCTAATGGCAAGGCAATGCCCGGACGTTAGAGGAAGGTCGGGCGAGGTCCGTGCGGAAAAGTGCTGGCCGCCCCGCGGGCGCTGCGTCACCATGGCCGCATGCTGAGCACCCTTCTCGCCTTCCTCGGCGCCTGCACGCTGATCGCGGCGTCCCCCGGACCCAGCACCGTGCTGATCATCAAGCAGTCGTTGCGCAGCCGGCGGTCCGGTTTCCTGACCGTCCTCGGCAACGAGACGGGGGTGTTCGTCTGGGGCGTCGTCGCCGCCTTCGGCCTCTCCGCGCTGCTCGCCGCCTCCGAGGTGGCGTACGGCGTCATGCGCGTCGTCGGCGCCGTCGTCCTCGTCGGCTTCGGCATCCAGACGCTGCGGCAGGCGCGCCGCTCCAAGGACGCCCCGGACGGCGCCGGCTGGGAGGGCACGGAGCGGAGCGGCTGGGCCTCCTACCGGGGCGGACTGCTGCTCAACCTCGCCAACCCCAAGGCGGCCGTCTTCGCGATGTCCTTCCTGCCGCAGTTCGTGCCCGAAGGAGCCCCGCACCTGCCCACCATGGTCGGCCTCGCCGCGCTCTGGGCGGTCTACGAGGTCGGCTACTACGGCCTGTACGTGTGGTTCGTCGGGCGGATGAAGGCCGTGCTGTCCAGGACCGGCGTGCGGCGGCGTCTGGAACAGGTCTCGGGCGGCGTCCTGCTCCTCCTGGGTGCGCGTCTCGCCCTGGAGAGCTGACACGAAGGCACCCCAATCGGCTCGCGCACGCCCCACCGGAGGGGCAGGATGCTGCCCGTAGCCCCCTGGGGAACTCCGGACGGTTGGAGGCACGCATGACCGCCACACCCGCGCCCTTCGCGGCCGGTGACTACGAGGCCCGGATGCGGCGTGCGGCCGAGGCCGCCGCGGACGCCGGGCTCGACGGCGTGCTGGTCGCGCCGGGTCCCGACCTGGTGTGGCTGACCGGGTACCGGCCGGTGGAGACCGAGCGGCTCACCCTCCTCGTGCTGCGGCCCGGGCAGGACCCGGTCCTGGTCGTGCCCACCCTGGAGGCGCCCGACGCCGCCAAGGCACCCGGCGCGCCCGCCCTGACGCTCCGCGACTGGACCGACGGCAAGGACCCCTACGAGGCGACCGCGCCGCTCCTCGGCCACGAGGGCCGCTTCGGAGTCAGTGACAACGGCTGGGCCCTGCACCTGCTCGGACTCCAGCAGCACCTGCCCGGCACCCGCTACCAGGCCCTCACCAAGGCCCTGCCGATGCTGCGCGCCGTCAAGGACGCTGCCGAACTGGAGCGGCTGGCCGCGGCGGGCGCCGCGGCGGACGAGGCCTTCGAGGAGATCCGCACGGTCCGCTTCTCCGGCCGCCGGGAGACCGACGTGGCCGCCGACCTCGCCGATCTGCTGCGCCGCTTCGGGCACTCCCAGGTCGACTTCACCATCGTCGCCTCCGGCCCGAACGGAGCGAATCCGCACCACGAGGCCGACGACCGCGTCATCGAGCACGGCGACATGGTCGTCCTCGACTTCGGCGGCCTCAAGCACGGCTACGGCTCCGACACCTCCCGCACCGTCCATGTCGGCGAGCCCGACGCCGAGGAGCGCACCGTGCACGACGTCGTGCGCGCGGCTCAGGAGGCGGGCTTCCGCGCGGTGCGGCCGGGCGCCGCCTGCCAGGACGTCGACCGCGCGGCCCGGGCGGTCATCACCGAGGCCGGATACGGCGACCGGTTCATCCACCGCACCGGACACGGCATCGGCGTCACCACCCACGAACCGCCGTACATGATCGAGGGCGAGGAGCAGCCCCTCGTCCCCGGCATGTGCTTCTCCGTGGAGCCCGGCATCTACCTGCCGGGCCGTTTCGGGGTCCGCATCGAGGACATCGTCACGGTCACGGAGGACGGCGGGCGGCGCCTGAACACCACCTCCCGCGAGATGGTGATCGTCGACTGACCTGCACCCACCGACCGTGCGGCAGAAGCCCCGCCCACGCCCCCGAACGACAAGGGCGCGACCATGACCCAGGCACCGACACCGACCGAGGACACCGTCCGCGAACTGGTCCGTTCGCTGCTCGCCGACGGCACGGCGGAGGGAGCCGGCCCCGACGTGCGCCCGGTCGCCGAGGGCGGTGGACACTCCAGCTGGTGGGTGGGCCGGCGCCATGTGCTGCGGCTCGCCCGGGACCGTGACGCCGCCGCGCGCCAGCGCCGCGAACTGCGGCTGCGCGACCTGATCCGGCCGCACCTCGGCGTGCCGGTCCCGGTGAGCGTCGCCCACGGCGAATGGGCGAGCGGACTCGGCTGCACCCTGGACACCCGGCTCGCCGGCGGTTCGGGCGAGGTCCAGGACGTCTCGGCCGTCGGCGAGGCCGACCTGGCGGGCCTGCTCACGGGTCTGCGCGAAGTGCCCGTACGGCAGGCCGAGACGCTCGGCGTGCCCCGCGTCGCCCCGCGCTCCCTGGAGGCGCTGCGCGAGGCCGCCGCCGCTGCCGCCGAGCAGCTCGCCGCCGCCGAGGAGTTCGACCCGGCCCGGCTCGCCCAGCTCACCGCACCGGGCGCCGCCCAACTCGCCGCACAGCCCGGAGCCGCGTTCCTCGTGCACCACGCCCTCAAGGGCGAACACCTCGTGGTCAGCGCCGACGGGCGGGTGCGCGGCGTCCTCGACTGGACCGACGCGGTGATCGGCGACCCGGCCGAGGACATCGGCGGGCTGGCGATCGCCGTCGGGGCGGGGGCGGCCGTCCGCGCCGCCACCCTGGCCGGGTACGGCGCCCGCCCCTGCCTGCGCGGCCTGTGGCTGTCGCGCTGCGACACGGTGATCCGTCTCGCCGACCGTCTGCGGGGCGGCGACGGCGGCCCCGTCCCGCTCCTGCGGACCCGACTCGGCCGCGCCTGGGAGGCGATCATGCTGGAACGGGTCACCGACCTGCGGGACGACCCCGACGAGTCGCCCTAGGGTCACGCCTGGGTCAGCACCACGCACGATGCGCCGGGCACGGTCAACACCCCGTCCGTGTCCGGCGCTTCCACCGGTTCCCACGCCGCCAGCACGCGCGCGTGGCGCAGGCCGAGCGGGATCGCCGCGGGCTCCTTGCCGAGGTTCACCGCCACCCGGACGTCCCCGCGCCTCAGGGCGAGCCAGCGGGCCCGGGGGTCCTGGGCCACCCTGACCGCGGCGAGGTCGGGGTCCGAGAGGTCGTGCTGCCGGCGGCGCAGCGCGATCAGCTCCCGGTACCAGGCCAGCACGCGCGCGTGGAGGGCCTTCTCGGGCTCCGACCAGTCGAGGCAGGAACGGTCCCGGGTCGCCGGGTCCTGCGGGTCCGGCACCTCCTCCTCGGCCCAGCCGTGCGCGGCGAACTCGCGGCGCCTGCCCCTGCGCACGGCCTCCGCCAGTTCCGGGTCGGTGTGGTCGGTGAAGAACTGCCAGGGTGTGCCCGCGGCCCACTCCTCGCCCATGAAGAGCATCGGGGTGAAGGGCGCGGTGAGTGTCAGCGCGGCCGCGCAGGCCAGCAGCCCGGGGGAGAGGGACGCCGACAGCCGGTCCCCCTGGGCGCGGTTGCCGATCTGGTCGTGGGTCTGGGAGTAGCCGAGCAGGCGGTGCGCCGAGACCCGGCTGCGGTCCAGCGGGCGGCCGTGGTGCCGTTCGCGGAAGCTGGAGTACGTGCCGTCGTGGAAGAAGCCGGAGGTCAGCGTCTTCGCGAGCGCCGCGAACGGGTCCCGTGCGAAGTCCGCGTAATAGCCCTGCGCCTCACCGGTCAGCGCGGTGTGCAGCGCGTGGTGGAAGTCGTCGTTCCACTGGGCGTGGAGCCCGAGACCGCCCTCCTCGCGGGAGGTGACGAGCCGCGGGTCGTTGAGGTCCGATTCCCCGATCAGGAAGAGCGGCCGGCCGAGGTCGCCGGAGAGCGCGTCCACCGCCGTCGACAGCTCCTCCAGGAAGTGCAGCGCGCGCGTGTCCCGCAGCGCGTGAACTGCGTCCAGCCGCAGCCCGTCGAACCGGTAGTCGCGCAGCCAGGCGAGAGCGCTGCCGACGAGGAACGCGCGCACCTCGTCCGAACCGGGCGCGTCCAGGTTCACCGCGGAGCCCCAGGGCGTGTGATGGGTGTCCGTGAAGTACGGCCCGAACGCGGGCAGGTAGTTGCCGGACGGCCCGAGATGGTTGTGCACGACGTCGAGGACCACGCCCAGTCCCAGCCCATGTGCCGTGTCGACAAAGCGCTTGAGCGCCTGCGGGCCGCCGTACGGCTCGTGCACGGCCCACAGCGAGACCCCCTCGTACCCCCAGCCGTGCCGGCCGGGGAACGGGCACAGGGGCATCAACTCGACGTGCGTCACACCCAGTTCCACCAGATGGCCCAGCCGCTCGGCGGCCGCGTCCAGGGTGCCCTGCGGCGTGTACGTCCCCACGTGGAGCTCGTACAGCACCGCACCGGGCAGCGGGCGTCCCGCCCACGGCGCACGCCATGCGTACCGGTCGTGCTCGACCACCGCGCTCAGCCCGTCCGGGCCGTCGGGCTGGCGCCGCGAGCGGGGATCGGGCAGCACGGGACCGTCGTCCACCGCGAAGCCGTAACGCGTCCCGTGCCGCGCGTCCGCCTCGCCCGTCCACCAGCCGGCCCGTTCCGGATCGCGCTCCAACGCGCGCGTGGCGTCCGCGCAATGCAGCGTCACCCGGTCGGCCTGCGGTGCCCACACCTCGAACCGCACAGACGGTTCCCCCTTGTCAGCTCACCGTGACGTAATCCGTCCATGGTGCTTCACCTGAGATCAATTCGCTTTCGAATCCACCCTTTTGCCGCGTGTCCGCCGCGCATGTGTCACACCCGGGCCGCCGAATCGTTCCGGTCGGCCGAGGCGCCCCTTTCCCCGTTTTCTGGACACCCCGCCCGCCCTGTCCGACAATCACGAGCGTGACGTCGTCTTTCGAGTTCCACACGTACCCCGCGCGGCTGTCCGACGCGGAGCGCGACCGGGCGCTGAAGGCGCTCCGTGACGGCGTCGCCCTCGGCCGTCTCTCCCACGACACCTTCATCCGCCGCATGGAGCTGGCGCTCGCCGCCCGCAGGCCCGACGAACTCGCCGTGCTCACCGCGGACCTGCCCACCGAGGGGCGTTGGGCGAAGCTCGTGTTCGGCACCGTGGAAGCGATCTCCGGCTTCACCGTACGGGTGCGCAGGGCCTGGCAGGCCGAGCGGCTCCCCAAGCTCCAGCTGCCCCACCCCGGGAATCCGTACCCGCTGCGCATCGGCCGCGACCCGGCCAGCGGGCTGCGGCTCAACCACGAGACCGTGTCCCGGGTGCACGCCGAACTGAGCCGGCAGGGCGGGCTGTGGGTGCTGCGCGACCTCGGCTCGACCAACGGCACGACCGTCAACGGCCGGCGCGTCGTCGGCTCGACCGTCGTCAAGGACGGCGACCAGGTCGCCTTCGGGCGGATGGCGTTCCGGCTCGCCTCGGACTGACCGGGTCCGCTTCGGAAGTAACCGATTTCCCCGACACCCCCGGTGTTCCGCGGTGTTGACGAACCCTTACCACCGTGACTGACTGTGCGTACACCATGCACATCAGGTGAACCGACGGCACCACATGAGTGGAGGTGTGTCCTGCCGCCACTCCTCCGCTACCCGACCGTGGACGAGCTCGGCACCCGGGCGGCCGCGCTCGCCGCCCGTCGCCCCCGGGACGCCCGACTGCGCCGCGTGGGCACCTCGCGGGCCGGCGCGCCGCTCTGGCTCCTGTCCGTCGGACACGGCAGCCGCCAGGCCCTCGTCGTCGCCGGACCGCACGCCAACGAACCCGTCGGCGGTGCGACCGTCCTGCGCCTCGCCGAACGAGTCCTCGCCGACCCCCGGTTGTGCGAGGGAGCGGACGCCACCTGGAACCTGCTGCTGTGCCTCGACCCCGACGGCTCCCGCCGCAACGAGGCCTGGCTGTCCGGCCCGTACACCCTCGGCCGCTACTTCCGGCACTTCTTCCGGCCCGGTTTCCTGGAACAGCCCGAATGGCTGCCGGACGGCGCGGACAGCGCCGTACTGCCGGAGACCCGGACCCTCCTCGACCTCCAGGACGAACTGCGGCCCTTCCTCCAGTGCTCCCTGCACGGCGTCGACGTGGGCGGCGCCTTCGTCGAGCTCACCCACGATCTGCCCGGCCTCGCCCAGCGGGTCGCGCACGCCGCAGCGCGCCTCGGCATCCCGCGGGAACTCGGCCCGTACGACACCCTGTACTGGCCGGCCCTCGGGCCCGCCGTCTACCGCATCCCACCGCCGCGCCGGGGCGACCTGGCCGCCGCCATCACGGAGGCCGCGGTCGAGTCGACATGGTTCCACCCGCACCCCTACGGCACGGTGACCGCCGTCGTCGAGGCCCCCATGTGGGGCGTCGCCGCCGTGGAGGACGCCGGCCGGCCCGCCGACGCCGAGGCCGTACTGCGCTCCGTCAGCCGCAAACTGCGCGACGACACACGGCTCCTGGAAGGCATCCTCGCGCGCGTCAGACCGGGCCTCGGCACCTCCCCGGACACGGCCTGCCTGCTCGCGCCCGTCGACGACTATTTACTGGTCGGACCCGGACTCGCCGACTCCTGGGACCCCGACCTGGACCAGCCCGCCGCGCGCCCGCTGCCGCCGCTCGACACCGCCCGCCTGACGGCCCTGCGCCTCGCGGGCCGGCGTGTCGCGCTGCGGACGGCGGGGCTGCTGCACCAACTCGTGACCGTGTCCGGCCACGACCCCGCCGGGGCGCTGCCGGAACTCGACCGGCTCATCGACGCGTGGTGCGCCGACTACCGCGACGGCTGCGGAGCGCGCTGGATCCCGGTCGCCCGTCAGGTCGAGTACCAGGCGCGTGTCGTGCTCTCCGCGTTCCATCTCGCCACGCGGCGGGCCCCCGCGCGCTCCCGTTCGAGTGACTCCGGGTGGGGTTCGCCCACCGCCGTGCCGATGCACCTGGAATGACGACAAGCATGCGAGCGGTCCGGTCCCTGGTGCTGGCCGGGGCCGCGCTCCTGACCGCGGGCACCGTCCCGGCCGACGCGGTGCCCCGGACGTCCCACGCCGGCGACTGGCTCCACCTCACCGTCACCCACGGGGACGTGGCCACCGGCGGCACCCGCGGCGCCCTGCTGCTCTGCGACCCGCCGGGCGGACACCCGCACGCGGTCCGGGCCTGCGAGGAACTCGACGCCGCCCACGGCGACATCTCCCGCATCCCGCCCGCCCCCGACGCCGTGTGCTCGCTGATCTACGCCCCGGTGACCGCCTCGGCGCAGGGCGTGTGGGACGGCCGCCGGATCGACTACACCCACACCTTCTCCAACTCCTGCGTGATGGAGGCCGAGACCGGAGCGGTGTTCGCCCTGACGGACTGAGCCGGACGACAGCCCCGCACGGGCGCCCCGACACCTACGGGCCGGGCCGGACGACAGCCCCGCACGGGCGCCCCGACACCTACGGGCCGGGCCGGACGGACGACCCCGCGCGGGCGCCCGGCGCCGTCCGTCCCAGCCGGCCGAGGACCTGCCCGACGGTCACGCGCGCGGACGCCGCGGCCGGCCTCAGACCGCCCCGTCGCGCGCGTGCCGGGCCGCCGCGACCACCGTGCGGGCCTGGTGCTCGACCTGGTTCTCCAACGGAACCCAGCGGGCACGGAAGCGGTCCGCGAAGGCGTCGCTCCAGGAGGCGACCAGACGTTCGAGGTGCGGCGCCGCACGGTCGTCGGCCTCCTGGAGCACCCGCAGCAGCATCGAGGCGGCCCGCAGCGGGAGCCGGCGGCCGAACGCGTCGACACTGCCGACGTACGCCATCGTCGTGTCCGGGGGCGGTGTGCGGGCCCAGTCGTCGGCAAGGCCCGGCACCAGCTCCAGCGCCCACTTCGCGGCCCGCAGGAGCGGCCCGTCGGGCCCCGGCAACCGCGGCAGCGCCTCCGCGAGGACCACCTCTACCTGGAGCGCGTCGCGCAGCAGCCGGCGCGCCAGTCTGCGCATCGCCGCCACCGGCGCCGGGTGCGGCGCCGGATCGTCCACCAGGTCGCTGGCCCACATCGGCACCTCCACGACGGCGGTGAGCCCGCCGTAGCGGTGGGCGTGGTACCAGGTGCTGTGCCGCGCGTCGTCCGGCATGCTCGGATACGCCGTGTCCGAGCCCGGCGCCGGCATCACGTGCACCCCGGGCCCCGAGGCGGGCCAGCCCGCGGCGTCCGACGCGGCCGTCTCCACCGGGATGTGGAGCTCCGCCGCCGACTTGGCGAACGGCTCGGCGAGTCCGGGGATGTCCTTCGTCAGCTGTACCCAGCTGCCGCCCAGATCGGTCCCGTGCAACGTCACCTGGAGGTAGGGCCGCAGTTCGTCGATGACCCGGGTCAGGGCGCGGGTCTCCGGCGGGAGCCGGCCGGGAGGCAGCACGGACGGAGACCACTCCGGCTGCTCGGGACCCGCCGGACGGAAGAAGCCCCGGTGGTAGTCGAACAGAGTGCGCGGCGCGGGCGTGACATGGAGGTGCGCGCCGTCCGGGTCCGCGCACAGCAGGAAGTGCCAGGAGGTACCCGCCCGCAACTCCCGCTCCTGGAGGGCTCGTTCGGCCAGGGCCAGCAAGGTCGAACCACCCGTCGGCTCGTTCGCGTGGGCCCCCGCCACGACGAGGACCGCGCGCCGGGCGTGCCCCACCGAGAGCAGGTGCAGGGGTCTTCCCGCGCGTGAGGAACCCACTTGCCTCAGGGTGCACAGGCCGGGGCGATGAGCGGCCAATGCCCGTGCGGAGGAGACGATTTCGGTCACACTGGGGTAGCGCAACTCCGGCAGGAGACTCACCCCCGACTTGTCCGCCCTGCGTCGCTTTTGGCAGTAGTCCACGGTCTGGATGAACTGTCAAGGATCGGGCCGGGCGGCTCCAGGGGGCGCCAGGTGGCACGTTCCGCCGGCAAGGGGGAGCGCTCGGCCGGTCACCGCTGGTGCAGACCGCGCCCCGCGAGCGTCAGGAACACCTCCCCGACCGCCTCGGAGAGCGTGGGGTGCGCGTGGATGTGCCGCGCCACGTCCGAGGGCTCGGCGTCCCAGCCCACGATCAGCTGGCTCTCCGCGATCATCTCGGACACGTTCGGGCCCACCAGATGGACGCCGAGCACCCGTCCGCCGCCCGCCTCGGCCACCACCTTCACCATGCCGCCCCGGCCGTGCACCATGCCCTTCGCGACGGCGGTGAGCGGCATCGTGCCGACGTCGACCCGGTGACCACGCGCGCGTGCCTCCGCCTCGCTCAGCCCCACGGCCGCCGTCTGCGGAGACGAGTAGGTGACGCGCGGCACGGCCGCGTAGTCGACCGGCGCGGACTCCACGCCGGCCAGCGTCTCGGCCACCAGCAGCCCCTCCGCGAACGAGGCGTGCGCGAGTCCGGGCGACGGCGGCGGCAGCAGATCCCCTACCACGTGGATGCCCGGCACGGCGGTCTCCAGCCGGTCCCAGTCGGCGGGTTCGAGGAAGCCCCGTCCGTCCGCCGCGAGGCCTGCCGCGGCCAGGTCCAGTCCGTCGGTCACCGGAGCCCTTCCCACGGCCACCAGGAGCCGTTCGGCCGCGACCGTGCGGGTCCCGCCCCGCTCGGTGCGCACCCGGGCCCGCACGCCGTCGTCCACGACCTCCGCGTCGAGCAGCCGCGCCCCCGTCAGCACGTCGATGCCGCGCTTCTTCAGACCGCGTGTCAAGTGCCGGCTCACGTCGGCGTCCTCCAGCGGGACGAGTCGTTCGGCGGCCTCGACGACCGTCACCTCGGCGCCCATGGAACGGTGGAACGAGGCGTACTCGACGCCGATGGCACCGCCTCCGAGGACCAGGACGGACCGGGGGAGGCCGGGGGCGAACAGGGCGTCGTCGCTCGTCACCACGCGCCGCCCGTCCGCCACGAGCCCGGGGAGCATGCGCGGGCGTGATCCCGTCGCGAGGACGATGCCCCGGCGCGCGGTGAAGGTGCCCACGCCCTCGACCCGTACGGCACGGGCGCCGGTCAGCCGGGCGCTGCCCCGCACCACCCGCACGCCCGCGTGGGCGAGGTGACCCTCCACACCCCGGTGGTTGCGCTGCACGATGTCGTCGCGGGTGGCGACCAGCGCGGCCCAGTCGACCTCGTCCAGGGTGGCCTTCACGCCCCAGCGCTCGCGCGCCTCGGCGATGCCGTCGACGAGTTCGGCGGCGTGCAGCATCGCCTTGCTCGGGATGCAGCCGCGGTGCAGGCAGGTGCCGCCGACCTTGTCGCGCTCGGCGAGCACGACGTCGAGGCCGAGGGTGGCGGCGCGCAGCGCGGTGCTGTACCCACCGGTGCCGCCGCCGATGACGACGACGTCGGCCGCGGCGTGGGAGGTGCCGGATGTCCTTGGGACGGCGGTTTCGTTGGAGGTGTCCATGTACTCACCCTCCGTCCGCTCCTTGTCATGAGTCCAAGGCAATGTTTGTGTGGAACTCATGCAGAACACTTATGGGTCCTCCCTCGGTCGGACGTGCCCGGGATGAGCCTGCGTCAGATGGAGTACTTCCTGACCGTCGTCGAGGAGGCGTCGTTCACCCGCGCCGCCGAGGCCCTCCACGTCACCCAGCCCGCGCTGTCCCACCAGATCAAGGCCCTGGAGAAGACCGTCGGCGGGCCCCTCCTGGAACGCATGCCGCGCGGTGTGCGGCTGACGCCCATGGGCCGGGCCTTCCGGCCGCACGCCGAGCTGGCCGTCCGCAGCGCGGCCCAGGCCCGCCGGGCCGCTCGCGCCGCCGCCGGCGCGGAGGGCGGCGAACTGCACGTCGCCGCCGTGCACTCGGTGGCCGTCGGCGTCCTGCCCGACGTCTTCGCGCGCTGGCGGGCGGCCCACCCCGGCGTCCTGCTGCACCTTCACGAGTACGCCACCTCGCAGGCGCTGGAGGAGCAGGTCGAGCGGGGCGTCGCCGACCTCGCCGTCGGGCCCGCGCCCGTCGACTGGCCCGGCAGCGTCCTGCCGGTCGGCGAGGAGGAGGCCGTCCTCGTGGTGCCCTTCGACGACCGGCTGGCGGGCCGTACGACGGTGACACCGGAGGAGTTGTCCGACCGTTCCTGGATCCGCTGCGCGATGGAGCCCGTGGTCGACGGGGAGCGCTTCCTCGACCGGGTGTGCGGGCAGGCGGGATTCCGGCCGCGTACGGCCGTGTTCACCGAGCACACGTCGACGGCGGTACGGATGGCCGCGGCGGGGGTCGGCGTCGCCGTCGCGCCCTCGCACATCGTGCGCGGCGCCGTCGGCGAGGACTGCGTGGTGCTCTCCGCCGACCCGCCCTGGAAGCGTCCCCTGACCGTCTTCACGCGCGTGCCGCCGACGGGCGCCGCGGAGGCCTTCGTGAACCTCCTGCGTGCGTCCTGGCCGCAGGCTCCGGCGCCCCGCCGCGAGACGGCCGATTCACCCGTACGGGCGCACGGGGACTGCGGTCCGGGGGCGGCGGTGGTCGGCTGATACCAACCGCGCGCGGGTCCGGCGCGCAGACCCGAGGCGGGAGGCCCCGGTGCTGTGTTCTCACGGCCTTCCCGGCGAAGGCGCGCCCACGCCCCTGCACGCGGGACCGCGGTCCGCGCGGCCGGCCGCGTGCCGCGACAGCCCGGCCACGACACCGGTCCCGCCCGGCGAACGCCCGTCCGACGAGGGACTGCCGGAGGGCGGAGAACGGCCCGGGCACGGCGGGCCGTCCGACCCGGCGGCCCCCTCGCGCACGACCGCGCCGCCGTTGCCCGGCTCCGCGGCGCCTGCCGGCTCCGCGGTGTCGCCCGGGCCGCTGGGAGCTTCCGGCCCGTCGGCTGGTCCGCCGGTCCCCGGCGGCCCGTCGGCGTCGCCCGGCTTGTCCTCGTCTTCTGGCCCGGTGATGCCGCCCGCCCCTTCGGCTCCTGCTGGTCCGTCGGCCGGCCCGGCGGCACCTGGCGGCCCGTCGGCGTCGCCCGGCTTGTCGGCGTCCTCCGGTCCGGTGCCGTCGCCTGACCCGGGGATGCCTTCCGGCCCGGTGGCGGCGCCAGGTCCGGTGATGCCTTCCGCCCCTGCGTCCTCCCGTCCGGCGGCGTCGCCCGCCCCGTCGGCATCTGCCGGCCCGGCGGTGTCGCCCGGCGCTGTGACGCCCGCCTCCCCGGCCGCGTCCCCCGGTCCGGTGGTCGTCTCGACCGTCCCGGTGGTGTCCTCGGGACCGCGGGCGGGGGACCCCGTCGCGCCCGGGCGGGGCGGCGGGGAACCGGGCCGGCCGCCGAGTCTGCTCGACGTCGGGACCGAGCACGATCCCCACGCGTTCTACCGCACCCTGCGGACCCACTTCCCGCTCGTGTACGACGAGCCGTTCGGCGCGTGGCTGATCAGCAGGTACGCCGACGTGCGCGCCGCGCTCGCGGACCCGCGACTGGCCGTGCCGCCGTCCGGACGCACCCTGGTCCATCGGGAGGGCGGCACGCACAGCGCGCACCAGGCCCTCGTCTCACCGGCCTTCCGCGGTGCCGCGCTGGCCGCGCTGACGGCCGGCGTCGAACGCACGGCCTACGTCCTGGCCCGGCGCCTCGCCGCCCGCGAAGAGGCCGACCTCGTCGCCGAGTTCTGCCGCTGGCTGCCCACCGCGGCCGTCGTCGGCGCGCTCGGGCTGCCGTACGAGGACACGGCGCGTGTGCACGCCTGGTGCCGCTCGGGCCTGGACCACCTCGGCGGTCACCACCCCGAACTCGAAGCGTTCCTGGGCCCGTACATCGCGCGCCGCCGTGCCCACCCCGGGGCCGATCTGCTGTCCGCCCTGTGCACGGCCAGGACCGACGGGCGCCGGCTGTCGGACGAGGCCGTGGCGGGCCTGGCCGGCACCCTGCTCGGCGCGGGCGGCGAGACCACCGCGCGGGCACTCGGCTCGTTCCTCGCCAACCTGCTCGACCACCCCGGCCAGCTGGCGGTGATCCGGACCCGCCCGACGCTGACCCAGGGCGCCTGGGCCGAGTCGCTGCGCCGGGACCCGCCGCTGCACATCGTGGAACGACGGGCCGTCGCACCGGTCGGCGTGATCCCCGAGGGCGCCACCGTGGCCTGCCTGCTGGGCTCCGCGGGCCGCGACCCGGCGCGGTTCGCCGACCCGGACCGCTACGACGCGTTCCGTGCCGACCCGGGGGACCTCGCGTACGGCTCCGGAAGGCACTTCTGTCCCGGCCCGCTGCTGGCCGCGCTCACGGCGGAACACGGTCTGCACGCCCTGCTGAGCGTGGCTCCGGGCCTGCGCTGGGTGCCCGGTTTCCGGCCCGCCCCGGAGGGGCCCGTCAGCCCCTCGCCCCGGGCCCTGCGGGTGCTGCTTCACTGAGGTGCGCCGAGCCGTTCGAGCAGGGCGGCAGGCGAGTGCTCGAACAGGTCCGCCACGCGCGCGTGCCCGGTGAACTCCCGCCCCGGGGACAGCGCGTCGGCCCACCGCCCCCCGGGGAGGGCCAGCAGGGTGTCGCCCCAGCCCCCGGAGTCGGCCAGCCTCAGCGAGAGCCGGGTGACGGCCGTGACCACTTCGCCGGAGCGCACGAACGCCAGGCAGTGCGCGGCTCCGGAACCCTCCGCCGGCAGCCGCTCGTACGTCGCCGACTCGCCGAAGGCGGCGGGTCGGCGTGCGCGCAGCCCCAGCGCGGCCCGGGTCAGTTCCGTCTTCTCGGACGGGCTCTTCGGCGGCGCGAACGGCTGCCGGTTGTCCGGGTCCACCAGAGCCAGGTACTCGTCCTCGGTGCCCTGGTAGAGATCGGGCACCCCCGGCATCGTCAGATGGACCAGAGCGGCGCCCAGGACGTTGGCCCGCACATGGGGGGCCAGGGACGCCCGGAAGGCGGCCACACGCCGCCCCGGAGCTCCGCACGGCCCCTCGGCGACGAACGCCGCCACCCTGTCCTCGTAGGCGGGGTTCCGCTCGGTCCAGGCGGTGTGCAGCCCGGCCTCGCGCACGTGCTTGAGCAGCGCGTCGCGCAGCCGTGCCTCGGCGTCGGGGCCCAGCCCGAGCACGGTCTGCCACGCGGCCCACGCCAGCTGCGGGTCGGGTACGCCCGTGCCGTCGCGGGTCACCTCCGCGAGCAGCCCGGCCCAGCGGTCCGGGCACTCGCTGAGCACGGCGAGGGCCGCGCGCACGTCGGCGCTGCGCTTGGTGTCGTGCGTCGACAGGACCGTGCCGGTCGTGGGCCAGTCGCGCTGCACGCGCGCGCAGTAGGCGTGGAAGGCCTCCGGCGACAGGGCCGGGCTGCCCGGACTGCCGCCCACCTCGTTGGCCGACAGGAGGGGCACATAGCGGTAGAAGGCGGTGTCCTCGACGGACTTGGCGCGCAGCGCCGACGCGGTCTGCGCGAAGCGGACGCGGAACTCCCGGTGCACGGGCCCGTCCCCGGCCCGCCCGAGCACCAGGTCGCGCACGACGTCGACGGCGTGCGCCTCGTCGGGCACCGTGAACGTGGCCCGCGCCTCGTCGGCGGCCTGCTCGGTCACCACCAGGGAGGCGTCCGTGGACGAGTAGGGGCGGTACACGTCGAGGCGTACGAGGAGCTCTCGCAGCGCGGTACCGAGGGCCCAGGGCGCGTGGTCGCGCAGCGCCGGATCGGGGGACGCGGCGCACAGACCGCTCACCACGCGGGTGAGGCGGTCGACCTCGGTGGCCAGTTCGTGCGTGACCACCTTGTACGCGGCCCGGCGCACCGTCGCCGCCCAGTGGCCGCCGCGATCGGGCTGCGGTGCCGCGAACCTGCGGTACTGGCCGAGGAGTTCGCCCGCGCCCGCCGGGTCGGTGAAGAGGCCGTCCACGTGGCGCAGCGCGTCGTAGCCGGTGGTGCCCGCCACGGGCCACGCGGCCGGGAGCGGCTCGCCGTCCGCGAGGATCTTCTCGACCACCGTCCAGCGGCCCCCGGACGCCTCGTGCAGCCGGCGCAGATAGGCGTCCGGGTCGGCCAGGCCGTCCGGGTGGTCGACCCGCAGGCCGTGGACGACGTCCTCGTGGAGCAGCTCCAGGATCTTCGCGTGGGTGGCGTCGAAGACCTCCGGATCCTCGACGCGTACACCGATGAGTTCCGAAATGCTGAAGAACCGGCGGTAGTTGAGCTCGGTGCGGGCCTGCCGCCACCAGGCGGGTCGGTACCACTGGGCGTCGAGGAGCTGGAGCAGGGGCAGTTCTTCGGTGCCGGCGCGCAGCGGAAAGGCGTGGTCGTAGTAGCGCAGGACGTCGCCGTCGACCTTCAGGTGGTCGATCTCCGCGCCGAGCCTGCGGGCCAGTACCGGCAGCAGCAGCTGACCGCCCGCCTCCCAGTCGATGTCGAACCAGCGCGCGTACGGCGACTCGGGGCCCTCACGCAGCACGTCCCACAGGGCGCGGTTGTGGCGCGGGTGCATGGCCATGTGGTTCGGCACGATGTCCACGACGAGGCCCAGCCCGTGCTCCCGCGCGGTGCGGGAGAGCGCGCGCAGTCCCTCCTCGCCGCCCAGTTCGGCCCGCACGCGCGAGTGGTCCACCACGTCGTACCCGTGCGTCGAGCCGGGAACGGCCTCCAGGACGGGCGACAGGTGCAGATGCGAGACGCCGAGCGAGGCCAGGTAGGGCACGGCCGCCTCGGCGCCGGCGAACGGGAACTCCGGCTGCAACTGGAGCCGGTACGTGGCCGTCGGCACGGCCGGAATCACCGGGCCGGGGGCCGTCGGGTCCGAAATCTCCGGGTCGGGACGCTCAGGTGTCATGCGAACCTACGTACCCTTCTTGTCGCCTTTCGTGTCATCGGCGCGCGCATCCGGACGCCGGGCACCGTACCCGGGCCCTTCACGCGCGTGCGCTCCGTGAACGGTGCGCACGCGCGTGTGCCGCTCGGCGGCGGCCCTGAGGCCAGGGGGTTTCGTTTGGATCCGCCCGGGTCCGCGGCGCCCGGCACGGCACCTCGCCGTGTTGTCGGACCACCCGAGTACGCCCAGTACGCGGGTGGTCCTCCGCCGTGCGACGCACCGCACCGGGCGCCGCGGCCCGATCCGACCCGATCCGAACGAATCCCCCTAGGCGGGCCGCTGGAGCACCGTCATGCTTCGGTCGACCAGCGTCAGCCGGTCACCGGCCGCCACCTTGGCGCCCGTGCCGGGAGCGACCCCCTCGGGGACGGCCGTGTCGACGACGACCTGCCACTGCCGTCCGTGGTCGAGCGGCACCACGAACTCCAGTGGCCGTGGCGAGGCGTTGAACATCAGCAGGAAGGAGTCGTCGGAGATGCGCTCCCCGCGCGGGCCGGGCTCCGAGATCGCGTTGCCGTTGAGGAACACCGACAGGGCCTGGGCCTGGGCGGAGTCCCAGTCGCGCTGTGTCATCTCCTTGCCCTCCGGAGTGAACCAGGCGATGTCGGAGAGCTCGTCGTGCGTGCCCTGGACGGGCCGGCCGTGGAAGAACCGGCGCCGGCGGAAGACGGGGTGGTCCCGCCGCAGCCACACCATCGCCCGTGTGAAGTCCAGCAGCTCGCTGCCGTCCTCCGGCCACTGCACCCAGGACAGTTCGTTGTCCTGGCAGTAGGCGTTGTTGTTGCCGTCCTGGGTGCGGGCGAACTCGTCGCCGTGACTGAGCATGGGCACACCCTGGGAGAGCATGAGCGTGGCGATGAAATTGCGGATCTGACGTCCTCGGAGGGCCAGCACGTCCTCGTCGTCGGTGTCGCCCTCTGCTCCGCAGTTCCAGGACCGGTTGTGGCTCTCGCCGTCGCGGTTGTCCTCTCCGTTGGCCTGGTTGCGCTTGTTGTTGTACGAGACCAGGTCGTGCATCGTGAAGCCGTCGTGGCAGGTCACGAAGTTGATGGAGGCGAGCGGACGGCGGCCGTCGTCCTGGTAGAGGTCCGAGGAGCCCGTAAGCCGGGACGCGAACTCCGCCAGGGTGCGTGGCTCGCCGCGCCACAGGTCCCGGACGGTGTCGCGGTACTTGCCGTTCCACTCGGTCCACAGGGGCGGGAAGTTGCCCACCTGGTAGCCGCCCTCGCCGACGTCCCACGGCTCGGCGATCAGCTTCACCTGGGAGACCACGGGGTCCTGCTGGACCAGGTCGAAGAACGACGACAGCCGGTCCACCTCGTGGAACTGGCGGGCCAGCGTGGCCGCCAGGTCGAAGCGGAACCCGTCGACGTGCATGTCCGTGACCCAGTAGCGCAGCGAGTCCATGATCAGCTGGAGCACGTGCGGGGAGCGCATGAGGAGTGAGTTGCCGGTCCCCGTGGTGTCCATGTAGTAGCGGGGGTCGTCCGTCAGTCGGTAGTAGGACGCGTTGTCCAGGCCCCGGAAGGACAGCGTCGGGCCCAGGTGGTTGCCCTCGGCCGTGTGGTTGTAGACCACGTCGAGGATGACCTCGATCCCGGCCTCGTGCAGGGCCCGGACCGCCGACTTGAACTCCAGGACCTGCTGGCCCCGGTCGCCCCAGGAGGCGTACGCGTTGTGCGGGGCGAAGAAGCCGATCGTGTTGTAGCCCCAGTAGTTGTTGAGGCCCATCTCCACCAGCCGGTGGTCGTTCACGAACTGGTGAACGGGCATCAGTTCCAGTGCGGTGACGCCGAGTTCGGTCAGGTGTTCGATGATGGCGGGGTGGGCCAGCGCCGCGTAGGTCCCGCGCAGTTCGTCGGGCAGCTCCGGGTGCTGCATGGTCAGGCCCTTCACATGGGCCTCGTAGATCACCGTGTGGTGGTACTCGGTGCGTGGCCGCCGGTCGTCGCCCCAGTCGAAGTAGGGATTGACCACGACCGAGGACATCGTGTGGGGCGCGGAGTCCAGGTCGTTGCGCTTGTCGGGCGAGCCGAAGGGGTAGCCGTACACCTCCTCGCCCCACTTGATCGAACCGCTGATGGCGCGCGCGTACGGATCGAGGAGCAGCTTCGCCGAGTTGGTCCGCCGCCCCCGCTCGGGCGCGTACCGCCCGTGCACCCGGAAGCCGTACCGCTGTCCGGGCATGATCCCCGGCAGGTACGCGTGCCGGACGAAGGCGTCGGTCTCGCGCAGCTCCACCGCTGTCTCCGAGCCGTCGTCGTGCAGCAGACACAGCTCGATCCGGTCGGCGGCCTCCGAGAAGACCGCGAAGTTGGTGCCGGCGCCGTCGTACGTGGCGCCGAGTGGATATGCCTCTCCAGGCCAGACCTGCATGGATATGACTCTTCCAGTAGTGCCGAGCCCCTGGGGGCGAGTCCGGGCCGAGTCTCCCTGAAAGTGATGGAACCTCCTGTGACTTACGTCCCTCTTACCCAGTGACCAGGCATACGGCGTATGCCGAACCAGTGGGGCTCAAACGACTCCTGATGACATGGGGGGAGTAGGGGGAAATGTGCGCAAGATAGTGCACCGCCATCTGGGCAAGGTGGTGGCGGGTGCGGCCATCGCGGTGGCGGGGACGGCCGTGATGGTCGGGATCACCCTTCCGGGCTCGGCGGGGGCCGAGGAATCGGGAGGCGCCAAGGGAAGCGGCGGGACCTCGCAGCAGGCGGCTCAGCAGGGACAGGGAGCGGTGCAGCCGGGCGTGGTCGAGCAGGCCCCCGACGAGGGCGAGAAGGGCAAGGGCCGCGACCCGCTGACCGACGACGAGACCGAGCGGGTGACGCGGATCGCGCTCAGCCGCCAGATGCTCACCGCCGGGGAGAACGTCGAGGGGAAGCGCGGCCCGCAGCGGCTCAGCGTGAACCTCGCCGAGCCCGAGGCGGACGAACTGGACGACCCGAACGCGCCCCGGCGCGCCGACGTCTCGTTCTACGACTACAAGAACGACACGCTCGTCACCCGGACCGTCAACCTCGACACGGGGAAGGTCGAGAAGGCGGGCTCCCAGCACGACGTCCAGCCGCCGATCAGCCGCGACGAGATGACCGAGGCCGCCGAGCTGCTGATCGCCGACCCGCTCGGCGCGGGCCTGAAGGCCGACTTCAAGGACGCCACCGGCAAGGAACTGACCTCGCCCGGCCAGCTGGTCCTGAACAGCATGGTCTACCGCGCGACGCCCGGCGCCCAGCCGGCCGTCCTGGGCGCCTGCGGCGAGCACCGGTGCGTGCGGCTCTTCCCGAAGGTCAAGAACGGGCCCTGGATCGACAGCCGTGACCTGGTGATCGACCTGAGCGCCCGCAAGGTCGGCAAGCTCGGCTGACCGCGGCCTTCTCCGACTTCCCACACTTACTGCTTTCCGCAAGGAGTCACTTCTTCATGCGCGTCAACAGAAACAGCCGTGCTCGCAGCCGGACGGCGGTGGGCCTGACGGCACTGGCCCTGGCCGCCGGCGCGACGACGGCGGCGGGTCCGGCCGTGGCCCAGCCCGGGAGGGCCGCCGCGGCGGCCGCCGACTGCAGCGCGGCCTACCGGATCGAACAGAAGCTCTCCACCGGCACCACGTGGCGGATGTGCTGGCACTACGAGAGCGAGGCCGGGCTCGTCCTGGAGAACATCTCGTACCAGCCGCCCGGCGAGGCCCAGCCGATCAAGGTCCTCAACACGGCGAAGCTCGCCCAGATCGACGTCCCGTACGACGACGGCTCGGTCGAGTACAGCGACCTCACCGGTGCGGGGTTCGGGCAGGGTCTGGTCGACATGGCGCCCGCCGAGTGCCCCGGAGGCACCATCAAGACGGTGAAGGTCCCCGAGGCCTGGGACCCGCAGCACGCCGACGTCAAGGGCCTGTGCACCACGACCCGCTCGCGCGGCCACGCCTACCGCATGCAGGCCGACACGGGGAACAAGGTCTTCCAGAAGCAGGGCAAGGACCTGCTGGTCTACACGGTCAACAAGGTCGGCTGGTACGAGTACATCACCGAGTGGCGCTTCCAGGACGACGGCACCCTCAACATGAACGTCGGCGCCACCGGCAGCCTCTCGCCCGGTGACTACGACGCGGGCGACGGCCGTGGCTGGCCGCTGGGCAAGAACGCCAAGGACTACGCCACCAGTCACAGCCACAACGTCTTCTGGCGGCTGAACTTCGGCCTCGACGGCTCCTCCAAGACCAAGGTCGAGCAGTACGACTCCGTGGTCAGCCCGCCGGCCCAGGGTGCCGAGGCGCCGAGCAACAAGACCACGCGGACGAAGATCACCAAGGAACTCGCGGGCGACGCGAAGAACATGCGCTGGTGGCGCATCGTCAGCAACAGCGGCAAGAACAAGGACAACCACGCACGTTCGTACGAGCTCGTGCCGGGCCCGACCACCAAGTACCTCGGGCGTAACTTCACCAAGCACGACGTCTACTTCACCGAGTACAACAAGTGCGAGCAGTTCGCCAGCGACAACCTGCCCAACTGCGGTGCCGGGCACGGCAAGTCCGTCGACAAGTGGGTGGACGGGCAGACCCTCACCCACCCCGTCGTCTGGGTGAACGTGGGATTCCACCACATCGCGCGCGACGAGGACCAGCAGCCCATGCCGGTCCACTGGCAGGGCTTCTCCATAGCGCCGCGCGACGTCACCGCTATGAATCCGCTCACTCCGCCGGAGCTCGCGGACCAGAACGGCCATGTGGAACAAGGTCGTTGAGAAACGACCTGCGCATCGGGCTGCACCGCCCACCGCTCCCGGAGTACCCTTCCTTGATCGTTGACTAGGGGAGAGCTCGGGGGAGCGGAAGGCGGTGCGCGGGTGGGCTCGGGAGGGCTGGAGTTGCCTCCTGGTGACGAGGGTCACGAGGGAAACTCCACAGATGTCCCACCCGGCGCGGTGTCCCTGGCACGGCCGATGGAGATGGGATCCATCGGTCCGGAACTGGACTGGGGGGCCGACGCCTGGCGCGAGGTGCGGACGCGTGCCCAGCGCGCCGGACGCGCCTACATCTGGCTGAACCTCGTGGAACAGCGGCTGCGCGCGGTCGTGGCCGCTGTTCTGCGTCCCATCTACGAACCCGTCCACGGGGACGACTGGGTCGTCGCCGCCGCCGGTCCCGCGGGGCAGGAATGGGTGCAGCGCGCGGTCGCCGTACGCGAAGTCAGCCGCCGCAAGGGGTACTTGCTCGACCCCGCCGACGACAATGTGCTCAGTTTCCTGACGCTGCCGCAACTGCGCGAGCTGATGGTGCAGCACTGGCCGTGCTTCGAGCCCTACTTCGACGAGCGCCGGGACGTCGAACTCGCCCTGGACGAGCTGGAAGTGACCCGGAACGTCGTCTCCCGCAACCGCGCCCTGTCGGAGGCCGTCCTCAACCAGGCCGAGCGGGCCGCGGCCAGGCTCCTGGAGATACTCGGCTCCGGCAGTGACGTGCCCTCCGCGCGCCGGCTCCCCGTCGACGCCGTGGAGGACCTGGTCGGCGACCGGTACGCGGACGTGGTCGGGGTGCACCCGGACCGGGTGCGGTTGCTGCGCCAGTTTCCCGCCGAGGACCTCTTCGGCGGCGCCCGGCGCCTCGACGCCATCGGCATCGGCCTCAATCTGCTGGTGCAGAACTTCTCCGGCCGGCGCCTGGTGCGGCTCGCCGAGTCCGGCTGCCGGGTGCGGCTGCTGTTCCTCAATCCCGCGTCCAGCGCGGTCAAGCGGCGCGAGCGCGAACTGGGCATCAAGCGCGGCGAGTTGAGCCGTAGCGTGGAGATGAACATCCTGCACATGCGCCGGGTGCGCTCCAAGCTGCGCGATCCGGGCGCCTTCGAGATCCAGGTCTTCGACGAGACGCCCCGCTTCACCGCCTATCTGGTGGACGGCGACGGGTCGGACGGCGTCGCCGTCGTCCAGTCGTATCTGCGCCGCACCCGGGGCATGGAGGCGCCGGTCCTCGTCCTGCGCGGCGGGGGACGGGTGGTCAAACCGGGCGACACCGGCGAGGAAGGACTTTTCCCGACCTATCGCGAGGAGTTCGAGGTGGCTTGGGCGGATTCGCGTCCTGTGTCCTGAGGGCGGGGATCCGGACGCGTGGAGCCCGCCGGCCCGGGTAAGCGGAAGGCCGTCCTCGGATTGTCAGTGGCTCATGGGATCGTGGAGACCACTGGGGGAAAGCACCACGAAGAAGGGGGGCCGCCCATGGGCTGGCACCGGGAGCTGCTGATCGGCTTCGACCTGGAGACGACCGGGACCGATCCGCGCGAGGCGCGCGTCGTCACGGGCGCGGTGATCGAGGTCAGGGGCGGAGAGCCGCTGGGCCGCCGCGAGTGGCTGGCCGATCCGGGCGTGGAGATCCCGGTCGACGCGGTGGCGGTGCACGGGATCACCAATGAGCGGGCGGCCGCCGAGGGCCGGCCCGCCGACGAGGTGGCCGCCGCGATCGCGGACGTCCTCGTCTCGTACTGGAAGACGGGCGTCCCCGTCGTCGCGTACAACGCCGCCTTCGACCTGACCCTGCTCTCCGCCGAGCTGCGACGGTACGGGCTGCCGTCGCTGCGTGAGCGGCTCGGCGGCGTCGACCCCGCCCCGGTCATCGACCCGTACACGATCGACCGCTCCGTCGACCGCTACCGCCGCGGCAAGCGCAACCTCGAAGCCGTCTGCACGGAGTACGGCGTGCCGCTCGACTCCGCCCACGACGCCTCGGCCGACGCGCTCGCCGCGGCCCGGCTCGCCTGTGCGATAGCCGGCCGCCACCCGAAGGTCGCGGGCCTCGGCCCGGCGGAGCTGCACCGCCGCCAGATCGAGTGGTACGCCGCGTGGGCGGCCGACTTCCAGAGCTTCCTGCGCCGCAAGGGCGACGCGGACGCGGTGGTGGACGGCACCTGGCCGTTGCGCGACCTCGCGGACGAGCGCGTCTGAGGACGCCCGGGCGGCTCGTTCCGGGTCGCTCACCGCGCCGTGTCCGCCGTCGCGCCCCGTGGACCGCGCGCACCGAGGCGTTCCGTCAGAAGGGGTACCAGCGCACGGTCTCGTCCCCGTCGCGCAGCGACGCCACCCGCCGCTCGAACTCGGCCAGGGCCTTCGGATTGGCCGGCGCGTGCTGGGCGACCCAGGCGCAGCTCGCGGTCTCCCGCGCTCCGCGGAGCACCGAGCACCCCTCCCACTCACGGACGTCCCAGCCGTACGTCCGGGTGAACGACTCGTACGCCTCGGCCGGCAGCCCGTAGCGGTCCCGGGACAGCGCCATCACCACCAGGTCGTGCTCGCGCAGATCGGCGGAGAAGGTCTCCAGGTCGACGAGGACGGGGCCGTCGGGGCCGACATGGACGTTGCGGGGCAGCGCGTCGCCGTGGATCGGGCCCGGCGGCAGCTGCGGGGTGAGTGCCGCCGCGGCATCCGCGAAGCCGTCGCGCCGCGCCCGCAGGTACGCCGCGTCCGCGGGGTCGACGGCGTCACCCGCGAGCCGCAGCCAGCGCTCCACACCGCCCAGCAGTTCGCGCGGCGGGAGGGCGAAGGACGGCGAGGGCAGGGCATGCACCACCCGTAGCAGTTCGGCCAAATCCCGCGGCTCCGCGGGGCGTACGGGGTCCGGCAGCCGGTGCCACACGGTCACCGGATGACCGTCGGTCAGCCGGGCCTTCGGCTCGGCGGCGCGCACCGCGGGGACGCCCGCCTCGGCCAGCCAGGCGGCGATGTCCAGTTCGCGCCGGGCGCGGTCGAGGAGTTCGGCGTCGCGTCCGACCTTGACCACCAGGTCACCGGCGGCGAACACCGCGTTCTCACCCAGGGCGAGGAGCGTTGCGTCCCGTGCCGCCCCGGGCAGCACCCCCGCCCCGGCCAGTACGTCACGCGCCCGTGCCTCGTCCATCCGTCGCCTCCGTCCTTGTGCGGCACTCGTGCAGGTCCCGCGCAGTCCTCGCGTATGGCGTCGTGTTCACGCCATCCGTCGGCCAGTGTCGCATTCGCACAGGTCGGAGCGCGTGCACGGTGCCTTGACGACCCACCCCTGCTTCACGACCATGACGGGGGCCGCCCGGGCGGCCAGACCCCCATGAGCCGCCCAAAGGAGCCGATTCCATGACATTGGCGACCGCGACGAGGCGGTCGGTGAAGCGCGCGCCCGTCGGGGTCGGCGGCCGCCGCGCGGCCGACCGCGGCGCCTGGTTCCTGGTCCTGCCCGCGCTGATCCCGATCCTGGTCCTCAGCGTCGGACCCCTGCTCTACGGGATAGCGCTGGCCTTCACCGACGCGCAGTCCGGCCGGACCGCGGCCACGCAGTGGATCGGTACGCTCAACTTCCAGGACCTGCTGCACGACACGTTGTTCTGGGAGTCGTTCCGGATCGGTCTGCTGTGGGCGGTCGGCGTGACCGTGCCGCAGTTCCTCCTCGCCCTCGGGCTCGCTCTCCTCCTCGACCAGGACCTCCGGCTGCGCCGGCTCGCCCGTGCCCTCGCGATCATCCCCTGGGCCATGCCGGAGGTCGTCGTCGGCATCATGTGGCGGCTCGTCTACAACCCGGACGCCGGCATCCTCAACGAAACCCTGCGCGACCTCGGCCTCGGTGACGGCCGCGACTGGCTGAGCGGCCTCGGCACCGCCCTGCCCGCCGTGATCGTCGTCGGCGTCTGGGCGGGCATGCCGCAGACCACGGTCACGCTGCTCGCCGGACTGCAGAACAGCCCGCGCGAACTCCACGAGGCCGCCGCGATGGACGGCGCGGGCGCCTGGCGCCGCTTTTGCACCGTGACCTGGCCCGCCCTGCGGCCGGTCGCGCTCGCCGTCACCGCGCTCAACTTCATCTGGAACTTCAACTCCTTCGCCCTGGTGTACGTGCTGACCAACGGCGGTCCCGGCGGCCGTACCCGGCTCCCGATGCTCTTCGCCTACGAAGAGGCCTTCCGCTACGGACAGTTCGGCTACGCGGCGGCGATGGGCTGTGTGATGGTCGCGGTGATCTCGATGATCCTCGCCGTGCACCTCGTCGGCCGTCTGAGCGGAGGTGAGGACGCGTGAAGACCGGCAAGGGCGCCCGCGCGGGACAGTACCTCGCGCTCCTCGCCTATCTCCTCTTCCTCGCCTTCCCGTTCCTGTGGCTCGTCTCCACCGCGTTCAAACCGGCGCGCGAGCTGGCGAGTCTGCACCCCACCTGGATACCGAAGGACCCCACCCTCGCCAACTTCCGTCAGGCCTTCGACGAACAGCCGCTGCTGCGCGCCGCGCTCAACTCCCTGGCGGCGGCTCTCGGTGCCGCACTGATCGCCGTGCTGATCGCCACGCCGATGGCGTACGTCCTCGCCCGGCGCCGCACGCTGCTCGCCAAGGCCGCCACCGGGTGGGTCGTCGTCAGCCAGGCGTTTCCGTTCGTGCTCGTGATCATCCCGCTCTTCCTGCTCCTGAAGAACCTCCGGCTGATCGACTCGGTGCCCGGACTGGTCATGGTGTACGTGGTGTGGGCGCTGCCGTTCGCGCTGTGGATGCTGGTCGGGTACGTGCGCGCGGTGCCCGCCGAACTGGAGGAGGCGGCCGCGGTCGACGGCGCGAGCCGGGTGCGGACCCTGGTCTCGATCACCGCGCCGCTCCTCGCCCCCGGCATCGTGGCGACGGCACTGTTCGCGTTCATCAGCGCCTGGAACGAGTTCTTCTTCGCGCTCGTCCTGCTGAAGACCCCGGAGAAGCAGACGCTGCCGGTCGTCCTCACGCACTTCATCGGGGCGGAGGGGGTCGCGGACCTCGGCCCGCTGGCCGCCGCGGCGTTCCTGGCGACCCTGCCGTCGCTGGTCGTCTTCGCGATCATCCAGAAACGGATCACGGGCGGCATGCTCGCCGGGGCGGTGAAGAGCTGATGAGGGCGAGACTCCTGGTCATCCTGGCCGTCTTCGGCCTGCTGCTCACCGCGTGCACGGACAGCGGCCGCGACCCGCACGGAGTGATCACGCTCCGCTTCCAGTCCCTCGCCTGGCAGCAGGAGTCCGTCGCCGCCAACAAGGACCTGGTGGCGGAGTGGAACGCGACCCACCCGGACGTCAAGGTGAAGTACGTCCAGGGGAGCTGGGACAGCGTCCACGACCAGTTGCTCACCTCCTTCGAGGGCGGTGAGGCCCCCGACGTCATCCACGACGCCTCCGACGACCTCGCCGACTTCGCCTACGGCGGCTATCTCGCCGATCTGCGGGGGTTGCTGTCCGATCGCCTCAAGTCCGACATCCCGCGGCGCAGTTGGCGGACCACGACCTTCGGTGACGGCATCTACGGCGTGCCGTTCCTCCAGGAGCCGCGAGTGCTGATCGCCGACGCCGGCCGGCTGCGGAAGTCCGGGGTGCGCATACCGACCCCCGAACGGCCGTGGAGCTGGGCCGAGTTCCGGCAGGTCACCAAGAAGCTCAGCGGGGACGGCAGGTACGGCGTCGCCTGGCCGCTCAAGGAACCCGTCTCCGCCACGCTCAACCTCTCCCTGTCGGCGGGCGGGCAGCTGTTCCACCGGGGCGCGGACGGCAGGGTGACCGTGCGTTTCGAGGCCGGCGACCAGCTCGTGCCACGCACGATCCACGACCAGGTCGGCGCCGACCGCAGCGCCCCGGACTCGACGCTCGGCAGCGGCGGCTCGGACACGCTGCCCGGCTTCTTCGGCGGCAAGTACGCGATGGTCCCGCTCGGCTTCTCCTACCGTCAGCAGATCGTGCAGCAGGCGCCGAAGGGCTTCGACTGGCAGGTGCTGCCCGCCCCGGCCGGCGCCGACGGGCTCACCCAGGGCGTGAGCCCGCAGACCCTCTCGATCGCCGAGGACAGCCCGCACAAGAAGGAGGCGGCCGAGTTCGTCGACTTCTTGCTCCGGCCGAAGAACATGGTCCGGCTGGCGCTGGGCGACTGGATGCTCCCCACCGGCACCGAGGCACTGAAGGACCCGGCCCTGCACACGGACAAGTACGGCTGGGCCACCGGCACCGCCCTCGCCGACCGGCTCAGTCCGGCCCCGGCCCAGTCCGTGCGCGGCTATCCCGAGTGGAAGGACAAGGTCGCCACCCCGGCGTTCCAGGAGTACTACAGCGGAGCGATCGGGCTGGGCGAACTGCGCCGCCGCCTGGAGAAGGACGGCAATCTGGTGCTGGCCCGCTACCAGCGCTGAGCGCCCGTGGCTCCGGGGCCCGCCGTCCCGGCGCGACGCTGTCAGTGACCGTGGAGCCGGCTCCCGTAGGGCGCGCGGTCGACCAGCCGGTACAGGCCGATCGCCGCCGGTGCCGCGACGAGCCCGAGCACGCCGAGCCGGACGCAGACCGGGGTCACGACCGTGGGCGCGGAGAACTGCCCGGTGACGGTCCGCCGGTCGAGGCAGCGCCTGATGTCGCCGGCACAGGCCGACCGGAAGAACAGACCGATGAGCAGCAGACCGGCGCCGAGAACCGCGGCCCCCGTGGGCGCCGGGCTCGCCCGCGGCCGGAGCGCAAAAGAATTGGACGAGACGTATCGTCTTGTTTAGTCTCGCTCCCATGACCACTCCCGCACACATCGCCATGTTCTCCATCGCCGCCCACGGCCATGTGAACCCGAGCCTGGAGGTGATCCGAGAGCTCGTCGCACGGGGGCACCGGGTCACCTACGCCATCCCGCCGGTGTTCGCCGAGAAGGTGGCGGAGACCGGGGCCCGGCCCGTGCCCTACACCTCCACCCTGCCCGGCCCCGGCGCCGATCCGGAGGCCTGGGGGACCACGCTGCTGGACAACGTGGAGCCGTTCCTGGCGGACGCCGTCCAGGCGCTCCCGCAGCTGATCGCGGCCTACGAGGGGGACGAGCCGGACCTCGTCCTGCACGACATCGCCTCCTACCCGGCACGCGTCCTCGCCCACCGCTGGGGCGTGCCCGCGGTGTCCCTCTCGCCGAACCTGGTCGCCTGGGACGGCTACGAGGAGGAGGTCGCCGAGCCGATGTGGGCGGAGCCGAAGCGGACCGAACGCGGCCGGGCCTACTACGCCCGCTTCGAGGCCTGGCTGACGGAGAACGGGATCACCGAACACCCCGACCCCTTCGCCGGCCGCCCGGCCCGCTCCCTCGTCCTGATCCCCAAGGCCCTCCAGCCGAACGCCGACCGCGTCGACGAGCGCGTCCACACCTTCGTCGGCGCCTGCCAGGGTGACCGCACAGCCCAGGGCGACTGGCGGCGACCGGCCGGTGCCGAGAAGGTGGCCCTCGTCTCGCTCGGCTCCGCCTTCACCAAGCAGCCCGACTTCTACCGGGAGTGCGTGGCAGCCTTCGGCGACCTGCCCGGCTGGCATCTGGTGCTCCAGATCGGCGAACACGTCGACCCGGCCGAACTCGGCGAGCTGCCGGGGAACGTGGAAGTCCGTTCCTGGGTACCGCAGTTGGCGATCCTGAAGCAGGCCGACCTGTTCGTCACGCACGCCGGAGCGGGCGGCAGCCAGGAGGGACTGGCCACCGCCACGCCGATGATCGCCGTGCCCCAGGCCGTGGACCAGTTCGGCAACGCCGACATGCTCCAGGCCCTCGGAGTCGCCCGCCGGCTGTCCACCGAGGATGCCACCGCGCAGACCCTGCGCGCCACCGCCCTCGCCCTGGTGGACGACCCCGAGGTCGCCCGTCGGCTGAAGGAGATCCGGACGGAGATGGCCCACGAAGGAGGCACCCGGCGGGCGGCCGACCTCATCGAGGCCGAACTGCCCGGGCGCGCATAGGCGAAGGGCCTGCCGGTCCCCCTCAGGGAGACCGGCAGGCCCTTGTCCGAGCGCGGTTGCCGTCCGGTGCCGCGGGCTACACCCCGGCCCGCTCACCCTCCCGGGCGACCGGCGGCGCCACCGGCTCCGGCGACTCGTCGTGCGTGAGGTCCGGCAGCCGGTGCATCCACTTCGGCAGGTACCAGTTGCGCTCGCCGAGCAGGGCCATCACGGCGGGCAGCAGCACACCGCGGATGATCGTCGCGTCGATGAGCACCGCCGCGGCCAGGCCCACACCCATCTGCTTCATGGACTGCATGGACAGCGTGCCGAAGATCGCGAAGACGGCGACCATGATGACCGCGGCGCTGGTGACCACACCCGCCGTGGTGACCACACCGTGCCGGATCGCGTCCCTGGTGGTGCGGCCCCGCAGCCGTGCCTCGCGGATCCGGGAGACCACGAAGACGTGGTAGTCCATCGACAGTCCGAACAGGATCACGAAGAGGAACAGCGGCAGCCAGGTGACGATGGCGCCGACGCCCTCCGCCCCCACCAGGGACGCTCCCCAACCGTGCTGGAAGACGGCGACGAGGATGCCGTAGGCGGCGCCCACCGACAGCAGGTTGAGCAGGATCGAGGTGACCGCGACCGTCAGCGAGCGGAACGACAGCAGCATCAGCAGGAAGGCGAAGACCACCACGAACGCGAAGACCGGGAGGACCGCGCCGCCGAGCTGGTCGTTGAAGTCGTGCGAGCCCGCGACCTGTCCGGTGATCGGTGCCTGGACACCGTCCACCTTGCCGAGCGTGGCGGGCCGTACCTCGTCGCGCAGCTTCTCCAGGCTGGCGCCCGCCTTGTCGAGGTCGGAGCCGCCGACCAGCGGGACGTACACATAAGCGATGTTCTGCGCGTCGTGCAGCTTGATCTCGACCGGCCCGCGCGAGGCACCCGAACTGATCGCCCGGTCCTTGAAGTCGGCGAGGGCGCTCTTCACCTCGGGGGCGTTGATGTCGGCGGCCTTGACGACGACCTCGGCCGGCTCGGAGCCGCCCGGGAAGGCGTCGTTGACCCGGTTGTACGTCTGTACGATCGGCAGGGAATCGCCGAACTCCTGGTCCAGCGTGAGGTTCTGCGTCTTCATGCCGACCGCGGGAGCCGCGATCGCCAGCAGCGCACCGGCCGCCACCACCACGGCGACCACCGGCTTGGCGAGCACGCCGCGCAGGACGGCGGTCCAGAAGCGGCTCTCGCCGTTGGTGCGCGCCGCGCGGCGCTGCATGACCTTGTGCAGGAAGGGGATACGGCCCTTCTCGACCCGCTCGCCCAGCAGCGAGAGCAGCGCCGGCAGCACCGTCACCGACCCGACCATGGCGACCGCCACGACCATCAGCGAGGCCAGGCCCATCGCCTCGAACTCGGCGAGCCCGGTGAACAGCATGCCCGCCATCGCCACGCACACCGTGACACCGGAGACGACGATCGCGCGGCCACTGGTGGCGGCGGCGATCCGCAGGGCGGCACCGGCGTCGCGGCCCGCCGCGCGCTCCTCGCGTTCCCGGCGCAGGTAGAACAGGCAGTAGTCGACACCGACGGCCAGACCGACCAGCAGCATCACGGAGTTGGCGGTGTCGCTCATCGGCTGGAGGTGGCTGACGATGCCCATCAGGCCCATCGTCGCCATGATCGCGGTGACGGCCAGCGCCACCGGCAGCAGCGCGGCCACCAGCGCGCCGAAGGCGATGAGCAGAATGCCGAGGGCCACCGGAACGGCGGAGTACTCGGCTTTCTGGAAGTCGTCCCCGAACGCGTCGTCGAACGTCTTCATCATGCTGGCGCCGCCGATCTCCTCGATCCGCAGCTCCGAGTGGTCCTTCTGCACGCGCTCGACGGCGTTCAGGACGGGCTCGACGCGGTCGCCCGCGGTGTCCGAGTCGCCGCGCATGTCGAACTGGACCAGCGCGCTGCGCCCGTCCTCGGAGATCGTCTGCGTGTCGTACGGCGACTGCACGTCGGTGACCTTGCCGGTCGCGTCGACGGCGTCGACGACCGCGCCGACGGCGGCCTTGAACGCGGCGTCCGTGGCCTTCGGGCCGCCGTCCTTCGACTGGACCAGGACGGTCTCGCTCGCCGGTTCCTCGATCCCCGCATCCTCGATGATCTTGGCGGCGGTGTGCGTCTCGCCCTTGAGCTGATCGCTCTCGCTGACGTCGACGCGGCCGGCGGCCGAGCCCAGCCCCATCGCCAGGACGACGAACAGCACCCATATCCCGACGGCCGCCCATCGGTGCCGGGCGCTCCAGCCGCCGGCCCGCGCGGCGAAGCCCCGCACCCGTGTGTCTCCGTTCCCCATGACGGGCAAGCCCCCTCGTGTGCGGCGACGGCCCCCTGCCGTCACCTTTCGATACGAAGGTATGGGCCGGATAAGCGGGTCTCGTCGTGCTGCCAGGTGAACCCCGGGGCCCGCGAGTCCTACCCGCGGACCCCGGCATCTCCGCACTGGGGAGGATGGAAGCCCCCTACATGTAAACCGACTTCTCGGGGATGTGGATCAGGGGCGAGCCGCTCCGGGCCCGCTCGCCGTCACGTCCGCCCGGCGCACCGCGGCGGCCGTATGGTGTGCGGATGACGACGAGGTACGCGGCACTCCTGCGTGGGATCAACGTGGGCGGCGCCAAGAAGGTGCCGATGGCCGAACTGCGCACCCTGATGGAGGGGCTCGGGCACGGCGACGTGCGCACGTATCTGCAGAGCGGCAACGCCGTGTTCAGCAGCGACCGCGGCGACGAGGAGTCCCTCGCGGCACAGCTCGCCGAAGCCGTCGAGAAGCACTTCGGCTTCACCGTCGGCGTGCTGGTGCGCGACCACGCCTACCTGAAGGCCGTACGCGAGGCGTGCCCCTTCCCGGCGGCCGAGCTGGAGGCGAAGCAACTGCACGCCACCTACTTCTCCGGCCCCGTCGACGTGCAGCGCTTCGCCCAGGTCGCCCCGGACGCGTTCCTCCCCGAGGAGTACCGCCTCGGCGACCGCGTCCTGTACCTGTACGCCCCCGACGGGCTCGGCCGCTCCAAGCTGGCCGAGGCACTGGCCCGGCCGAGGCTCCTCAAGGGGATCCTCGCCACCACCCGCAACTGGAACACCGTCGTCAAACTGGAGGAGCTGACCGGTGCTTGAGCGCAACGCCGCCGTCGAGGCGGCCATCGAGGGCGAGCTGCGCCTGCTGGACCCCGCGATCCGCCGGTCGCCCGAGCGGCTCGGGGCGCTGCTGCACCCCGAGTTCCACGAGTTCGGCTCCTCCGGCCGGCTGTGGGACCGCGCCTCGATCATCGCCGAGCTGACCGCGGTGCCCGGGGCGGGGACCCGCCCGATCACGGCGTCTCGGATGCGGGGCGTACAGCTCGCACCGGACCTGGTCCACCTCACCTTCGACACGGAGGGGCACAACGGCCGCCGCGCGCACCGCAGTTCGCTGTGGCGGCGGTCGGTGGACGGCTGGCTGCTGTACTTCCACCAGGGCACCCCGTTCAGCGTGGGCGCAGAGTGACCTTCCGTACGCCCTGATAGGTGGTGTACGAGACGATCTCGTCCGGCACAGCGAGTCGGGGGTCCCGGTACAGCCGGCGCAGTTCCTCCTCGGATCCGGCGGCGGCGACCGCGTCGGTCAACGCGAGATCCTCGGCGGTCAGCGACGCGTCGTCGAGGATCTCGGGGCCCCAGCCGTCCCAGGGCAGTACCTCGACGCCGTTGAGCGCGGCGAGATCGTGCATGACGTTGCCGCGGACGTACCACAGGCCCCTGATCTCCTTCAGCCAGCTGACGCCGAAGCCGGCCGGGTCCGCGCGCCCGGCCCGGCACTCCCGCCAGGCCTGGCCCGCCACCACGAAGCGGTCCCTGGGGACGTCCAGCGGATCGAAGTCCACGTCGTAGGGCCCGTGCGCGATCTGCGCGTCCACGAGCCGTCGGCCGCCGTCCGGGAGGAGGTACTCGGTGACCCAGTGGTCCTCGTGGAAGCCCTCGACGAAGTACGTGGCGAACCCGCAGCGCAGCCGGGCGGGCGTGCCCGTCGCGCGGAGCAGCGAGCACAGCAGCAGGGAGAAGTCCCGGCAGGTCCCGACGAACCGCTCGGCCGGCTCCCGCCGCTCGGTCAGCGGACGGTCCGAGCGCTCACCGAGCAGGCGCAGGATCTCCGTCACGTAGCGCGACTCGGCGTCCTCGTGCAGCCGCGCCTCGGGGAGGGGCACGCCGAAACGTTCCCCCTCGCCCCGGTGGATGATCACGTCCCTGACGATGCGGGCGAGGCCGGCGGGGTCCCGGGGGAGCCCGGCTACATCCAGGTCGCCGGGGTCGCTGAACACACTCTGTCTGCGGTGGAGGTCCATGCTCGGGACGGTGAGGTCTGCCCCAGGGGCAAGGTCAACCGCCGGAGCCGGGAGGGGTGTCCGCGAGGGCGTCGAGGCGGTCCATGTCCTCGTCCGTGAGCCGGACCGCGCCCGCGTCCAGGTTCTCCTCCAGGTGGACGAGGCTGCCGGTGCCCGGCGTCGGGCAGAGCACGGGGGAGCGGCGCAGCAGCCAGGCCAGCGCGACCTGCCCCGGCGTCGCCCCGTGCGCGCCGGCGATCCCCGCGCACACCGGATCGGAGGTCAGCGAGCCGTTGCCCAGCGGGAACCACGGCAGGAACGCGATCCCGCGCGCCTCGCACAGCTCCAGCAGCGGCTGGGAGGCACGGTCGAGCAGGTTGTAGCGGTTCTGCACGGAGGCGATGTCCGTCAGCTCCAGCGCCGCCGCCAGCTGCCCGTCCGTGACGGTGTCGAGCCCGATCTGCCCGATCTTGCCCTCGGCACGCAACTCGTCCAGCGCGCCCAGCTGTTCGGCCATCGGCACGTCCGGGTCGAGCCGGTGCAGCTGATACAGGCCGATGGTGTCGAGACGCAGCCGGCGCAGACTCGCCTCGCACATCGCGCGCAGCTGCTCGGGCCGTCCGGCGATGTGCCAGGCGCTGTCGCCGGTGCGCACGACGCCGCCCTTGGTGGCGATCAGCAGATCCTCGGCGTACGGGTGCAGGGCCTCGGCGACCAGCTCCTCGGCAACCGACGGACCGTAGTTGTCGGCGGTGTCGACGAGGGTGACGCCGCGCTCCACGGCCCGCCGCAGTACGGCCACAGCGTCCCGGGCGTCGCCGCGCGGACCCCAGTACCCGGGACCGGTGAGCTGCGCGGTGCCGTACCCGAGGCGGCGCACGGGCAGTTCGCCGCCGACGAGGAAGGTGCTGGTGGAGTGCTCACGGCTGCCGTCGGTGTGCGTGTCGCCGGCGCCGGTGGATGTGCTCATGCTGCCGTTCCGATCTCGCGTGTGCGCCGTGCGACGGTGACCTGGTGGCCGATGACGAACAGCAGTCCTGCCGTGCAGAAGAACGCCCCCAGTATGTAGGCCGGAAAGGTGTCGTCGCCTTGCGGGTAGTGGTCCTCGCACATGCGGACGATGTCGGGGTGCTCGCGGGCCGCCTCCAGGCACACCCGGTCCCCGCGCCGCGGGGCGTGGAGCGTGGGGTCGTAGCCCTTGTTCAGGGTGTGGCGCCGTCCGTCGACCGTGTAGGCGATCTCCTTCTTGTAGCCCTTGTCGACGTGGAGGAGCCGGGTGACGGTACCGGTGACCTGCACCCCGGTGTCGTCGATGAGTCGGCCCCGCTGCCACTGGACGGTCGCGGAGTACACCGTGAAGGCGGTGAGAGCCAGGAAGGAAAGGCCCAGGACGAGGGGCACCCATTTGCGCACGGCGGACAGCGTCGCACGGATGTGTGTGAGGTGCACCCATCCGTACGAGGCTTCCCGCGCGGAGCCTCGCCGGGAAGCTGTCGCGTTTCTTCAAGAGGGCCCGGCGCCCAATCCCTAGCGTGGGACGCATGAACGAGCCGTACAAGAACGTGCATCCGTACATGGTCGAGTGCGCCACCGAGGCCGCCCGCGTCGCCCGCGGTGTCACGGCGGCGCAGCTGTCAGGGCCCACGCACTGCCCGCCGTGGGACGTCCGCGCCCTGGTGAACCACTGGGTCCTCTACACCTCGCACGGACTGGAGCACCGGGCGCTGCGCAAGCAGTTGTCCGAGGAGCTGACCGCGCGGGACTTCACGGCCGACCCCGACTGGGCGCAGGCGTACGCCGACCAGCTCGACCGGGCCGTGGCCGCCTGGGACGACCCCGCCGTCTGGGAGGGCGAGGTCGATCTCGGCATGGGGAAGATGCCGGCCGCCGAACTCGCCCCGATGATCGTCAAGGAGATGGCGGTGCACGGCTGGGACGTCGCGACGGCCACCGGACAGCGGTTCCGGCTCTCGGACGGCGCGGCCCGGCTGGTCCTGGACGTGGTCGACACGCACGGCGACCTCTACCGGCAGTACGACGGCTTCGCCGACCCGGTGGACGTGCCCGACGACGTCTCCGTCTTCGACCGCGCCCTCGCCCACAGCGGCCGGGACCCGCGGCTGTCCCGGGCCTGACGGGGGCCGGGTTTGATGAGGTCCGGCCTGGAGGGGGGTCCGGCCTGGAGGGGGGCCGGCCTGGAGGGGGCAGGCCGGGAGGGGGCAGGGCGGGAGGGGCAGGTCTGATGGAATCAGGCCTGAGGGGGTGGGTCTGATGCGGCCAGGCTCAATTGGACCAGGGATTCGGCATCGAATTGGACCGTGATCCTGGGCCATCCGCGGACTAGCCTCGGCGTCATGACGACCACCGCGCCCACTCGCGTCGACTTCTGGTTCGACCCGGCCTGCCCCTTCGCCTGGATCTCCTCCCGCTGGATACTGGAGGTCGAGCGCGAGCGCCCGCTCGACCTCCGCTTCCACGTGATGAGCCTCTACCTGCACAATCTCGGCAACGAACTCCCGGACTGGTACCGGGACCTGGTCGACAGGTCGATCGGCCCGGTCAGGGTCGCGGTGGCCGCCGCCGAGCAGCACGGCGACAAGGTGCTGCGCGACCTCTACACCGCCTTCGGCACCCGTATCCACGAACGCCGCATCGAGGACTTCGACGCGGTCGTCACGGAGTCCCTCGCCGAACTCGGACTCCCGGCCGAACTGGCGCACGCGGCGCACGATCCCGCGTACGACGAGGCGGTGCGCCGCAGCCATGACGCGGGCACGGAGCCGGACTCTGACGCCTACGTGGGCACGCCCACGATCCATGTCGACGGGACCGTGTGGTTCGGCCCGGTGCTGCGCGCCGTCCCGAGGGGCGAGAAGGCGGCCGAACTCTTCGACAGCTTCCGGGTCCTCGCCACGCACCCGGACTTCTTCGAACTCAAGAGGACCCGGACCGGCGGACTCAGCTTCGACTGATCCCCGGCCCCGGTGCTTCGCCCGCCTACGCGCCGAGCGCCGTCAGGACCGGCGTGCGGGCCGCGTCGTAGCGCTCCAGCAGGACCTGGGCCACCTCGGGGGCAGGACCGAGGACGTCGGCCAGGACGTCCGCGTCGGCGGCGCCCCGGGCGATGCGGTCCGGCAGGAAGCCCGGCGCCAGCACGTACGGGGCGACCGCCACCCGGTCGCAGCCGGCGGCGCGCAGTTCGCGCACCGCGTCCTCGGTGCGCGGAAGAGATGCGGAGGCGAACGCAGGCCGCACGGCGCACCAACCGGTGTGCCGCCACTCCCGCGCGATTTCAGCGATCACTGCGATCGCCTCCGGGTCCGTGGACCCCGCCGAGGCCAGCACGACCCCGGTCGAGGACTTGTCGGCGGGGCTCAGCCCCGCCTCGTACAACCGCCGTTCCAGCGCCGCCGTCAGCAGCGGGGACGGACCGAGCACGTCGGCCTGGCGGATGCGCAGCCGGGAGGGGGCCTCCCGCAGCACCGCCGGGATGTCCGCCTTGGCGTGGAAGGCCCGCGTCAGCAGCAGCGGCAGCGCCACCACGTCCCGCACGCCCTCGGCGGCGAGGGACTCCAGCACACCCTGCACGGACGGGATGTTGAAGTCCAGGAAGCCGGTCTCCACGCGCAGCCCCGGACGCCGGGCCCGCACCTGTCGTACGAGGGCATGCACCGTCGCGGCATGGCGCGGGTCGCGGCTGCCGTGGGCGATGACGACGAGGACGGGGCTGACGGGTCGGCGCATGTCGGACTCAGCTCTTGACCAGCAGACCGCGGCTGCGCAGCACCCACCGCTCCAGCGGGCTGAAGATCAGCAGGTCGATGGCGATACCGACGATCAGGATGAGCAGGATGGCGAGGAAGACCATGGACATGGAGCTGGCGGTACGGCCGTTCTCCAGCAGCTGGCCGAGGCCCACGCCCAGGTCGGGGGAGGAGGCGATGATCTCCGCGGCCATCAAGGAGCGCCAGGAGAAGGCCCAGCCCTGCTTCAGGCCCGCCAGATAGCCGGGCAGTGCCGCCGGCATGACGATGTGCCAGGTGCCGCGCAGCCCGGTGGCGCCCATCGTGCGGCCGGCCCGCAGGAACAGCGGCGGCACCTGGTCCACGCCGGACACCAGGCCGTTGGCGATGGAGGGAACCGCGCCGAGCAGGATCACGGCGTACATCATCGAGCTGTTCAGACCCAGCCAGATCACGGCCGGCGGCACCCAGGCCACCGACGGCAGCGACTGGAGGCCGGACAGGATCGGGCCGATGGCGGCGCGCACGAACCTCACCCGCGCCACCAGCAGCCCCAGCGGTGTGCCGATGACCAGCGCCAGCAGGAAGCCGAGCAGGCCGCGCGAGACGCTCGTCCAGATGTAGCCGAAGAGCTTGCCCTGGAGCCAGGCGTCCTGGACCTCGCCCCACACGTCGCCGGGGGAGGGCAGCTTGGTCGGGTCGTCGACGACCTTGAACGTGATCAGCGCCTGCCACACGACGAGGACGAGCACGACGGCGACGACGGGCGGCAGGACCTTTTGGACGAGGGTCTGCCGCAACGGGGGCCGGCCGGTGTGGACCGTCTCCAGGGCGTCCAGGCCCGCCTCCAGACCCGCCAGGTCGTGGCTGTCGTCGACGGCCGCGGCGGACTTGGTCTCAGTGCTGGCCATGACGGCGGATCTCCCCACGCAGTTGTTCGGTGATCTCGACGGACAGCTCCGCCACGGCGGTGTCCTCGATGCGGCGCGGCTGCGGTATGTCCACGGTCCACTGGTGCGCGACCCGCCCCGGGCGCGACGACAGCAGCACGACGCGCTGCGCGAGCCGCACCGCCTCGCGCACGTTGTGCGTGACGAACAGGACGGACAGCCGGGTCTCGCGCCAGATCCGGGTCAGCTCGTCGTGCAGGACGTCGCGGGTGATGGCGTCCAGCGCCGCGAACGGCTCGTCCATCAGCAGCAGCTGGCTGTCCTGGGCGAGCGCCCGCGCCATCGCCACCCGCTGGCGCATACCGCCGGACAACTCGTGCACCCGCTTCCCGTACGCGCCCTTCAGCCGTACGAGTTCGAGCAGTTCCTCGGCCTTGTCGCGGCGGTCGGCCTTGGCCACCCCCCGCAGCTTCAGCGCGAGTTCGATGTTCTTGCCCGCGGTCAGCCACGGGAACAGGGCGTGTTCCTGGAACATCAGGGCCGGGCGCCCGTTGGTCGTGATACTGCCCGCGGTCGGCTCGTCGAGCCCCGCGACCAGGTTGAGCAGCGTCGACTTTCCGCACCCCGAGGCCCCCAGGAGGGTGACGAACTCGCCCGGCGCGACATCCAGCGTGATGTCGTCGAGGACGAGCTGCTGCCCAGCGGGTCCGGCGAAGGACTTCGAGACGTTCTCGATCCGCGCGGCGTGCTCCACCGACGTCGTGACGTCGGCGGCCTTGGCGAGAGCTGTTGCCATGGTCGTCACCTCCTGGGAACTCATCGGTGTCCGGACTTACTTGGCGCCGAGACCGGCGTCGTCGACCGAGCTCTCGCCCGCGGCGGACAGGACCTTGTCGAGCAGCGTCAGGTCGTAGATGCCGTTCAGGTTCGGCTTCTCCAGCAGACCGGCCTTCACCGCGTGCGCCGCCTCGGTGTTGAGGGTGGCGGCCAGCGGGTCATTGGTGATCTGGATCGACTTCCAGGCGGGGTCCAGGACCTCGGCCGGGAGCTCCTTGCCGGAGTCGACCTTGAGCTGCGCGTTCGCCGCGGTCTTCGCCTTGTCCGGGTTGGCGCCGATCCACTTGTTGGTCGCCACGGAGCCCTTGAGGACCGCCTCGACGACCTTCGGGTGCTCCTTGAGGAAGCTCTGCGACACGATGATGTTCGTGATCACGAACTTCTTGTCGGGCCACAGCGTGGACTCGTCGAGCAGCACCTTGCCGCCCTCGGCGACCAGCTTGGACGCGGTCGGCTCCGGCACCCAGGCACCGTCGATGGAGCCGGACTTGTAGGCGTCCGGGGTGATCTTGTTGTCCGTGCGGATGACCGAGACGTCGCCCTTGCCGCTGTCGGCGTCGACCTTCCAGCCCTGCTCCGCGATCCAGTTGAGGAACGCGACGTCCTGCGTGTTGCCGAGCTGCGGGGTCGCGATCTTCTTGCCCTTGACGTCCTTCAGGGACTTGATCTTCTTCGGGTTGACCACGAGCTTCACGCCGCCGGACGCCGAACCGCCGATGATGCGCAGGCTCTTGCCGTTGGACTTGGTGTAGCCGTTGATGGCCGGCGAGGGGCCGATCCAGCCGATGTCGATCGAGCCCGAGTTCAGCGCCTCGATCTCGGAGGGACCGGCGTTGAAGGTGGTGTACTCGGCCTTGGTGGCGCCGAGTTCCTTCTGGAAGAGGCCCTCGTGGCGGCCGACGAGGGCGGTCGCGTGGGTGAGGTTGCCGAAGTACCCGATCTTCACGGAGTCGAGACCGTCGATCTTCTCGGACCCGGCGGCGACCTTCTCCTTCTCGGAGGTGTCGTCCTTCGCCTCGGAGCCGTAGCTGCATGCGGCGAGAGCGAGAAGGGGGAGCGCGGCGGCGACGGCGAGGCCGCGGCGGAGCAAGGCGGAGCGGTTGCTGTTGGCAGGCACGGGAGGTGTTCCTCTCGTTGGCCCGGCGGTCACGGTCTCTCAGGTCGTGGCCGGGAGGTCGGCAGGTCTTCGTCTGTGCAGGCGGTGGGGGGTGAGGGCGCGCAGGCAGTGCGCGTACGTCATCGCGCACATCGCGCCACTCCGCCCTGCCCGCTGCCGAGGGCGCCGCTGCCGACGCGGCCGCCCTCCTTCGCGAACGTGGAGTAGAAGTCGGTGGAGGTCATGTCAGAAGTCCCACCCGTCGTCGTCGGCCTCGTCCTTGACCGGCTGCGGCGCGGCGAAGGACTCGCCGACCATGCCCGCGGTCAGGGTGGTTCCGTCGGCGGGGTCGATCAGGATGAACGCGCCGGTGCGCCGGGAGTCGGCGTACGAGTCGACGGGCAGCGGCTCCGCGGTACGGATCTTGACGCGGCCGATGTCGTTGGCGGCGAGCTGACCGGGGTGCGGGTGCAGCGACAGGTCGTCGAGGGTCAGCCGGGACGGGATGTCCTTGACGATCGCCTTGACCGTGCGGGTGCCGTGCTTGAGCAGCACCCGGTGTCCCACGGTGAGCGGCTGGTCGGCGACGTGGCACACGGTCGCCTCGATGTCCTGCGTGGTCGGGGGCGCGTCCTTGCTCGGCACGATCAGGTCGCCGCGCGAGATGTCGATGTCGTCCTCCAGCAGGAGGGTCACCGACTGCGGCGTCCACGCGACGTCGGCGGGCTCGCCCAGCACGTCGATCCCGGCGACCTTGGAGGTGCGCCCGGAGGGCAGCACGGTCACGCTCTCGCCGACACGGAAGGCACCGGCCGCGATCTGGCCGGCGTAGCCCCGGTAGTCGGGGTGCTCGGCGGTCTGCGGACGGATCACGTACTGCACGGGGAGCCGGGCGTGGCAGTGCCCCAGGTCGTGGCTGACCGGCACGGTCTCCAGGTGCTCAAGGACCGTCGGCCCGCCGTACCAGTCCATGTTGGCGGACGCCTCCACCACGTTGTCACCGGCGAGCGCGGAGATCGGGATCGCGGTGATCTCGGGGACGCCGAGCTCGGACGCGTACGCCGTGAACTCCTCGGCGATGGCCGCGAAGACGGACTCCTGGTAGTCGACGAGGTCCATCTTGTTGACGGCGAGGACGACGTGGGGGACGCGGAGGAGGGCGGCGACGGCGGCGTGGCGTCGGGTTTGTTCGATGACGCCGTTGCGGGCGTCGACGAGGACGACGGCGAGGTCGGCGGTGGAGGCGCCGGTGACCATGTTGCGGGTGTACTGCACGTGGCCGGGGGTGTCGGCGAGGATGAAGCGGCGGCGCGCGGTGGCGAAGTAGCGGTAGGCGACGTCGATGGTGATGCCCTGTTCGCGTTCGGCGCGCAGGCCGTCGGTGAGGAGGGCGAGGTCGGGTGCGTCCTGGCCGCGGCTGGCGGAGGCGCGCTCGACGGCCTCCAGCTGGTCGGTGAGGACCGACTTGGAGTCGTGCAGCAGGCGTCCGACGAGGGTGGACTTGCCGTCGTCGACGGAACCGGCGGTCGCGAAGCGGAGCAGGGTGGTCGCCGACAACTGCTCGACCGACAAGGGTTCGGTGGGTTCTGTGGTGCTGGTCATGTCTAGAAGTACCCCTCGCGCTTGCGGTCTTCCATCGCGGCCTCGGACATCTTGTCGTCGGCGCGGGTGGCGCCGCGTTCGGTGAGTCGGGAGGCGGCGATCTCGGCGATGACGGCGTCGAGTGTGGTGGCGTCGGAGTCGACGGCGCCGGTGCAGGACATGTCGCCGACGGTGCGGTAGCGCACGAGGCGTTTCTCGACGCTCTCGCCGTCCTTGGGGCCGCCCCATTCGCCGGCGGTCAGCCACATGCCGGAGCGTTGGAAGACCTCACGGTCGTGGGCGAAGTAGATCTCGGGGAGTTCGATGTGTTCGCGGGCGATGTACTGCCAGACGTCGAGCTCGGTCCAATTGCTGAGGGGGAAGACGCGGACGTGTTCGCCGGGGGCGTGGCGGCCGTTGTAGAGCTGCCACAGTTCGGGGCGCTGGCGGCGGGGGTCCCACTGGGAGAACTCGTCGCGCAGGGAGAAGACGCGTTCCTTGGCGCGGGCTTTTTCCTCGTCGCGGCGGCCGCCGCCGAAGACGGCGTCGAAGCGTTCGGACTGGATCTTCTCGGTGAGGGGGACGGTCTGCAGGGGGTTGCGGGTGCCGTCGGGGCGTTCGCGCAGCACACCGCGGTCGATGTAGTCCTGGACGGAGGCGATGTGCAGGCGCAGTCCGTGCTTGTGGACGGTGCGGTCGCGGTATTCCAGGACTTCGGGGAAGTTGTGTCCGGTGTCCACGTGCAGGAGGGAGAAGGGGACCGCCGCGGGGGCGAAGGCCTTCAGCGCCAGGTGCAGCATGACGATGGAGTCCTTGCCGCCGGAGAAGAGGATCACCGGTCGTTCGAACTCGCCCGCGACCTCGCGGAAGATGTGGACGGCCTCGGACTCCAGCGCGTCCAGATGCGACAGCGCGTACGGGCTGGACTCCTCGGAATTACCGGCTGCCTCGGAGACAGTGGCTGCGGTCGTCATGCGAGACCCCTCTCGGTGAGCAGCGCGTGCAGCGCGGCAGCGGACTCCTGCACGGTCTGGGTGTGCGACTCGATGCGCAGATCGGGCGACTCGGGCTCCTCGTACGGGTCGTCGACTCCGGTCAGCCCCGAGATCTCGCCCGCCGCCTGCTTGGCGTACAGGCCCTTCACGTCGCGCACGGAGCACACCTCGACCGGAGTGGCCACATGGACCTCCACGTACGGCGTCCCTCCCGTGCTGTGGCGCTCGCGCACCGCCGCACGGCTGTCCGCGTACGGCGCGATCACCGGGACGAGTGCCTTGACGCCGTTGCGCGCGAGCAGTTCGGCGAGGAAACCGATGCGCTGCACGTTCGTGAAACGGTCCGCCCGCGAGAAGCCGAGGCCCGACGAGAGGAACTCGCGGATCTCGTCGCCGTCGAGCACCTCGACGCGATGTCCCTCCTCGCGCAGCCGGCCGGCCAGCTCGTACGCGATGGTGGTCTTGCCGGCACTCGGCAGACCCGTGAGCCAGACGGTGGCTCCGGTCGTCACTTGCTTCTCCCGGGAGTTCTGGAGGTTGTCGGTGGTGGCGGTGGGCACTGCCGTCCCCGTCGTCGTGGTCATCCGTGCAGCCCGCACTCGGTCTTGGCGCGCCCCGCCCAGCGGCCGGCGCGCGCGTCCTCGCCCTCCAGGACCCGGCGGGTGCAGGGCGCGCATCCGACGGAGGCGTAACCGTCCATCAGCAGCGGGTTGGTGAGGACCCCGTGCTCGGCGACGTACGCGTCCACGTCGTCCTGGGTCCAGCGGGCGATCGGCGAGACCTTGACCTTCTGCCGCTTCTCGTCCCAGCCGACGACCGGGGTGTTCGCCCGGGTGGGGGACTCGTCGCGGCGCAGGCCGGTCGCCCACGCGTCGTACTTGGTCAGGCCCTCTTCGAGAGGCTTGACCTTGCGCAGCGCGCAGCACAGGTCGGGGTCGCGGTCGTGCAGCCTGGGGCCGTACTCGGCGTCCTGCTCGGCGACCGTCTGGCGCGGGGTGAGCGTGATGACGTTGACGTCCATCACGGCCTCCACCGCGTCCCGGGTGCCGATGGTCTCCGGGAAGTGGTAGCCGGTGTCGAGGAACACCACGTCGACACCGGGGAAGGCACGGGAGGCGAGGTGGGCGACCACCGCGTCCTCCATGGAGGACGTCACGCAGAACTTCCCGCCGAACGTGTCGGCGGCCCACTGGAGGATCTCCAGCGCGGAGGCGTCCTCCAGGTCACGCCCGGCCTGCTCGGCGAGGCGCTTCAAGTCCTCGCCCGTACGCTCTTCCTGAATGGTCGTCATATCTGTGCCCCTCCGTCGTCACTCTGCCGGAGCCCCCGGGCGAGCAGCCCGAGGAACTTCAGCTGGAAGGCTCGATTGCACGCAGCGCATTCCCATGCGCCGTGACCCTGCTCGCTCGGACGAAGGTCTTCGTCACCGCAGTAGGGGCAGTAGAAGGGCGCGGCCCGCTCGCTCATGACAGCGACTCCCCTCCTCTTGTGGCCCGGCTCACGACAGGGCCTCCTCTGAAGCCCGCGCAGCCCAGGCGGCGAAGCGCTCGCCGTCCTCGCGCTCCTCCTGGAAGCGCTTGAGGACCCGCTCGACGTAGTCGGGCAGTTCCTCCGAAGTGACCTTCAGGCCACGGACCTTGCGGCCGAAGCCGGCCTCCAGGCCGAGCGCGCCGCCCAGGTGCACCTGGAAGCCCTCGACCTGCTCGCCGCGGTCGTCGAGGACCAGCTGGCCCTTGAGACCGATGTCCGCGACCTGGATACGGGCGCAGGCGTTCGGGCAGCCGTTGATGTTGATGGTGATCGGCTCGTCGAACTCCGGGATGCGGCGCTCGAGTTCGTCGATGAGCGAAGCGCCGCGCGCCTTGGTCTCGACGATCGCTAGCTTGCAGTACTCGATGCCGGTGCAGGCCATGGTGCCGCGCCGGAAGGGCGAGGGGTTGACCGTCAGGTCGAGCGCCTCCAGGCCCTCGACGAGGGAGTCGATCCGCGCCTCGTCCACGTCGAGCACGATCATCTTCTGCTCGACGGTGGTGCTCAGCCTGCCGGAGCCGTGCGCCTCGGCCAGCTCGGCGATCTTGGTGAGGGTGGCGCCGTCGACGCGCCCCACACGCGGTGCGAAACCGACGTAGTACCGGCCGTCCTTCTGCCGGTGCACGCCGACGTGGTCGCGCCAGCGGGCGACCGGCTGGTCGGGGGCCGGACCGTCGACGAGCTTCCGCTTCAGGTACTCGTCCTCCAGGACCTGGCGGAACTTCTCGACACCCCAGTCGGCGACCAGGAACTTCAGACGGGCGCGGGTGCGCAGCCGCCGGTAGCCGTAGTCGCGGAAGATCGAGATGACGCCCTCGAAGACGTCCGGGACCTCGTCGAGCGGGACCCAGGCGCCCAGGCGCTGACCGATCTTCGGGTTGGTGGACAGGCCGCCGCCGACCCAGAGGTCGAAGCCCGGCCCGTGCTCCGGGTGGTTCACGCCGACGAAGGCGACGTCGTTGATCTCGTGGGCGACGTCGAGCAGGGGCGAGCCGGAGATCGCGGTCTTGAACTTGCGGGGCAGGTTCGAGAACGCCTTGTTGCCGATGACCCGGCGGTGGATCTCGTCGATCGCGGGCGTGCCGTCGATGATCTCGTCCTCGGCGATGCCGGCGACGGGCGAACCGAGGATGACGCGGGGCGTGTCACCGCAGGCCTCGGTCGTGGACAGGCCGACGGCCTCCAGCCGGTTCCAGATCTCCGGGACGTCCTCGATGCGGATCCAGTGGTACTGGACGTTCTGCCGGTCGGTGAGGTCGGCGGTGCCGCGCGCGAACTCCTGCGAGATCTCGCCGATGACGCGCAGCTGCGCGGTGGTCAGCCGGCCGCCGTCGATGCGGACCCGCAGCATGAAGTACTTGTCGTCCAGCTCCTCCGGCTCCAGGATGGCGGTCTTGCCGCCGTCGATCCCGGGCTTGCGCTGGGTGTACAGCCCCCACCAGCGCATCCGGCCGCGCAGGTCGTTGGGGTCGATCGAGTCGAAACCCCGCTTGGAGTAGATCGTCTCAATGCGTGTCCGCACATTGAGACCGTCGTCGTCCTTCTTGAACTGCTCGTTGCCGTTGAGGGGGGTGAAGTGACCCACGGCCCACTGCCCCTCGCCACGGTGACGGCTCACCTTGCGGCGGGGCGTGGCGGGGTTCTGCGGGGTGGCGGCCATGGTTGCTACGTCCTTCGAGACTGCGGGACAGGTGTGTCAGCGGCTCTGACCTGCGCATACGGGCGCATACGGAAGTATGGGCGCGTCCTTGCGCAGGGGTGCGGAAGAGAAGAGGTCGGCGGTGCTGAGCCCGTGGCCGAAGGCCACTGAAGGGTTCGTCAGCTCGCCGGACAGATGGCGCTGGACATGCGGCCGAGGTCGACGTGCCGCCGACTCACCAAGGCAATTCCAGTTCCAGACATGACGGAAGCGTGTCACGGGGATCTCCGCACAGTCCACCATCGTCCGTCATGTGGACACCCTTGTCCCGAATGTTGAGACAAGGGTGTCGTCGGTCACACAGGGGCCCTGAACTGGGCCGGAACGGCTCAGACGGCTCGTGCCCCCGGCCACGGCCCCGGCGTGGCGGCCTCCGGCTCCTCCTCGACCTTCGTGTCGAAGAGCTTGAAGCCGCGCCGGAGGTAGTTGTCCATCGCGTGTTCGCCGTCCTTGCTGCAGGTGTGCAGCCAGACGCGCTTGGTCTCGGCGCGGCCCGGCCAGCGGTCGGCCAGGTCCCAGGCACGGGCGGCGCCGTAGGAGAGGAGGTGTCCGCCGATGCGGCGGCCCCGGAACGCGGGGATCAGTCCGAAGTACATGATCTCGACGACGCCGTCGTCCTGCGCGTCCAGCTCGACGTAGCCCGCGGGCGTCCCCTTGTCGTAAGCGACCCAGGTCTCGACACCGGGCCGGTCCAGAGCCTCCTGCCACTGCGCGTACGTCCAGCCGAGCCGGTCCGTCCAGCGGATGTCGCCGCCGACCGACGCGTACAGGAAGCGGCTGAACTCGGGCGAGGGAACCCCGGCACGCACGATCCTGACGTCGCCGTCGGGCGCGATCGCGGGGAGCAGGTCGGCCGGCGCCGTCTGCTCCAGGGACCAGGTGGTCACAGTGACGTTGCTCATGCGAGCCAGGGAACCACGGGGGCGGGGGCGCATCCAAAAGCGACCGCTGAACGGACACCCGTCCGGAGCGGGCGCCGGCGCGGCGGGCGGCCGCTACTCCAGCGAGCCGTCCACCGCGGACAGCGGCACCGCGTAGAGCGTCCGCCGTCCGGCCGCGCGGGTCAGCGTCCACACCTCGCCGGTCTCCTGCCAGTAGGACAGGGATCCGGTCCGCAGGCCCCAGCAGGCGTGCGACCGGTCCGCGGTGCAGGTGGCCGCCGTGGCGCCGTCCTCGGTCTGCCGCCAGATGCTGCCGTGCCGACCGGGGACCTCCGGCGCCTGCCCGAGGTACCACTGCGCCCCGCGCGCGCCGCGCGGCGTGTGCGCGAGGACGCCGGACACGCCCGCGGCCTTGGTCTCGTAGGCCTCGACGGCGTCGACCCTGCCGCGGGAATCGGCGAGCAGTCCGGTGCGGTAGGCGGCGGTGCTGTACGCGTAGCGCCACACCCGGGTCCGTTCGGAGCCGGCCGCGGGGCGCTCGGCGGCGACCAGACTGTCGGGTGCCGAGCTGCGGTCCAGGGACAGCGAGCCGAAGCAGGGGGTGCCGCCGCCGCGGCGGGTGCAATGGCCGCCGGCCGGCTCGTACGCGTCGACGGCCGGGAGCACGTACCGGTAGCCGCCTGCGGAGTAGCCGCCGCTCACCCGGCCGACCGCACCGCTGTCGACACCCGCCCGCAGGACGCGGTGCATGTCGAAGACGAGGAGGCCCGAACCGTGCGCGCCGGTGACGATCAGCTTGTCCTGGTACCAGACCATGCCGTCCAGTGCGGTGCGGACCGGCTCGAAGTCCCGGCCGCCGTCGCGCGGGGCGACCAGCAGGACCCAGCTGTACCTGAGCGCGCGCGGGTCGGTCGCGTCGACGAAGGCGACCCGTGCCAGTCCCCGGTCCCGCGTCGGTGCGGCGGCCTGGCGGTCCCGGTGCGTCCAGCCGGCCAGGATCACCCGGTGCTCGCCCCACCGGCCGTCGTCGTCGGCGTCACCGGAGGTGGTCACGGACCGGGGCTGCCACTGCCGGGTCCGTTCGTCGCCCTCGTCCCAGCAGTACGCGCGCGTGGCCGTCGGCTCGACCGGCAGCGCGGCCCGCTCGGCGGTGGAGCAGCCGGCCTCGTCGCGCATCGCGTGGTCGGCGCTCCCGAGGACGCCGTCGACGCCCACGTTCCCGCCCATGTCCTTGGTGAGCCGGTCCAGCGCGTCCAGGTCCACCGGCTTCTCGTGGAGGCGCAGCGGTGCGGTCCGGGACGCGGCGCCGAGCGCGGTGAGGCCGCCGGGACTGCCGCTGCCCGTGGCCTGGGAGGTGCTGATCAGGGTGGCGGCCGCGGTGAGGGCGAGGGCGGTTCCGGCCAGGGTGGCGCGCAGCGCCTGTCCTCTCCTGCGACGACGGTGCCTGCCGCGGTACTTCATACGTCCTCCCGAGGAAGGCCAACTGCCTCTCGCATCTCGGCCGTTGACGGAGAGACGGGTGGGGTGGCCTGTGAGGGGATGCTACGGCAGATACCCGCGGGCCAGGTCGAAGACCCCGGAAGACCCCCACGAAATACGCGCACGAAATACGCTGACGACGACATGTGTCCGCAGCGGGCCGGCGCCGGGGCGCGCCTGCCGGGGTGCCATGCCACTGCCGACAGGTGTGTCCGCCGAGGCGACGGGTGCCGAGGTGAGGCCGGCCCCGGCGGTCTCACACAGGTGGCCGCACCCGCGCGTCCAGCACCGCCGGTGCCGCCGAGTGCGGCAGCAGGTCCAGCGGGGCGTCCGGGAACACGACCTCGACCACGACCTCGTCGCGGAAGCGGTACGGCCGGTGGTCGAGCAGGCCCGTGAGGCGGCGCCGCACCCGCGACAGTTCGGCGCGGACCGTCACCGTGCGGGTCGGGTCGCCGAAGATGTCGACCGCGAGCTGGGCCGCGCTGCGCCCCTCGCGGTGCACGGCGAGCACGTACAGCAGCTCGGCGTGGCGGGGGCTCAGGTCCTGCGCCCAACTGCCCGCCGTGCCCGAGACGGTGACCCGGGGCCGCCGGGGCTCGGCGAGGTCGAGCACCACCCGGCTCGCGCACCCCGGGACGTCGGTGTCGGTGACCCGCAGCAGCCAGCCACCGGGCATCGGTTCCACGAAGCACGCCCCGAGCGAGGGCAGCCAGACCCGGCCCGCGCCGAAGGAACTCGGCAGCGGCACCCGGTCGACGGGCGGCATCCCCGTGACGGCGGCGAGCCAGCCGTTGGCGTCCACCACCAGAGCCTTGCCGCCCAGCCGGGACAGCAGCGGCGCGGCCACCGCGCGCAGTCGCTCGACGGCCGCCAGATGCCTGCTGCGCAGCTCACTTTCGGCCAGCCGCGACACCGAGTCGACCAGCGCGAGCGTCGCCGGGTGAAACGTGTGATCGGGCCCGCTGACATCGACGATGCCGAGCAGACGCCCGTCGCGCGGGTCGTGCACGGGGGCCGCGGCGCAGGTCCAGTCGTGCAACGTACGGACGAAGTGCTCGGCCGAGTGCACCTGGACGGGCGCGCCCGCGTTGAGCGCCGTACCGATCGCGTTGGTGCCCGTCGTGTCCTCGCTCCAGGCGGCGCCTTCCTCCAGGCAAATGGTGTCGGCCCGGCGCAGCACGCCGGTGTTGCCCTCACGCCACAGGACCCGCCCCTCCGGATCGGTGACCACCATGATCTGCAGCGACGCGTCGGCGACGGCGGCCAGTCCGCCGCTGAGGACGGGCATCACGTCGGCAAGAGCCGTGGAGTTCCGACGGTGTTCGAGTTCGTCCGTCTGCAACAGCGCACTGTCCGTGCCCTGTTCGGGATCCACTCCGAATCGTTTCACTCTTTGCCATGACTGTCCGATGACCGGGCGAGGAGCGATCGGGGAGGGTTCGCCCCGGAGTGCCGCGGCCCACGTCGCCTGGAGGTGCCGAACCGTTTCCGACGCGTCCGGCGGAGCGAAACGGGCGGGGTTGATCGATGTGGTCTTCACAAGGCACTCCCGGAACCAGGACCGCGCACGGGCAGTGACGCCGACGTCACTGCACATCGTGCCTGCTCTGGGTGGGGGACGCCGGGACTTCGCACAAGGAGCACAAAGGAATGCAACGGTCTGCAACTCTCGCCAACGGTCACAAGGTTCCTTGAAACTGACAGCGAGGCCGCTCAGGCGGTGTCCGAGCTCCTTGAACGGGGCCAGAGGCGGGGGTGGTGCCGTGTCGGCGCAGCACCACCCTCGCATCAGCTCCTCACGCCACCGGTCGTGCCCGCTCCACGACGGTGGCCAGATCCAGACTGTGCGGCAGGGTGCCGAACGCCGTTCCCCAGTCGCCGCCCAGACGTGAGGCGCAGAACGCGTCGGCGACCTCCGCCGGCGCGTACCGCACGAGCAGCGCCCCCTGGAGCACCAGGGCGAACCGCTCGACGAGCCGGCGGGCCCGGCCCTCGATGCCGTCCAGGTCGGCGAGTTCGGTCAGCAGGTTCTTGATCGCCCCGTCGAGCCGGTGGTCGGCGCCGCGGGCCTGCCCCACTTCCCGCAGGTACGCGTCGAGCGCGGCAGGCTCCCGTTGCAGCGCGCGCAGCATGTCCAGGGCCTGGACGTTCCCCGCGCCCTCCCAGATGGAGTTGAGCGGTGACTCGCGCAGCAGCCGGGGCATGCCCGAGTCCTCGACGTAGCCGTTCCCGCCGAGGCACTCCAGCGCCTCCGTCACCACCGGTGTGCACCGCTTGGTCACCCAGTACTTCGCGGCCGGCACCGCGAGCCGCAGAAACGCCCGTTCCTGCTCACCACCGTCGTCGTAGGCGGCGGCGAGCCGCATCGCGAGGGCTGTCGCGGCCTCGGACTCCAGCGCCAGGTCCGCGAGCACATTGCGCATCAGCGGCTTGTCGATCAGCTTGCCCCCGAACGCCTCACGGTGCGTGCAGTGGTGGACGGCCTGCGCGACCGCCTGCCGCATCAGCGCCGTGGCGCCGAGCACACAGTCCAGACGGGTCGCCGCGACCATCTCGATGATGGTGCGCACCCCGCGCCCCTCGTACCCCACCCGGCGTGCCCAGGTCCCGTCGAACTCGACCTCGGCGGACGCGTTCGACCGGTTGCCGAGCTTGTTCTTGAGCCGCTGGATGCGGAAGACGTTGCGGGTGCCGTCCTCCAGGACGCGCGGGAGCAGGAAACAGGTCAGCCCGTCCGGTGCCTGCGCCAGCACCAGGAACCCGTCGGACATGGGCGCCGAACAGAACCACTTGTGCCCGGTCAGCTCGTACGTCCCGTCCTCGGCGAGCGGGCGCGCCACCGTCGTGTTGGCGCGTACGTCGCTGCCGCCCTGCTTCTCCGTCATGCCCATCCCGAAGAGCACCCCGGGCTTCCGGGCGGCCGGCCGCAGCTCCGGGTCGTACATCGTGGACGTCAGCCGCGGCTCCCACTCGGCGGCGAGCGCCGGATCCGTGCGCAGCGCGGGCACCGCCGCGTGGGTCATCGACAGCGGGCAGCCGTGGCCCGCCTCGACCTGCGACCACACCACGAAACCGGCCGCGCGCCGCAGGTGTCCGCCGGGCCGGTTCCAGGCCGCGGTCAGCCCCGTGGACACGCCCTTGCCGAGCAGCCGGTGCCAGGACGGATGGAACTCGACCTCGTCGATCCGGTTGCCGTACCGGTCGTGGGTGCGCAGTGCGGGCGGGTTCTCGTCGGCCAGCACCCCCCATTTCTGGGCCTGCGCCGAGCCCGCCGTGCGGCCGAGGACCGACAGCTCCTCGCGTACCTCGTCGAGGAGCTCCGGAGCGAGGTGCCGGTCGACCGCCTCCACGAGGGCCCGGTCGGCCGCGAACACGTCATATCCGACCAGGGGCGGAGCCTGGTTGGTCACGGTGTGGGTGCTGGCTGCCATACGGATACGGTAAGGACGTGCACCAGGCAAAAGAAACACCCGAAGGTCCTCCCGCGGGCCGCTTCCACCGCGCTCGCGCGCTGTATCGGAATGTGTCGAAGCGACGGACCGCCTGGCTGCTGCTCAAGGACACCGTCAACTCGTGCATGGAGTACCGGATCCTGGGTCTGGCGGCCGAGGCCGCCTTCTTCACGCTCCTGTCCGTGCCGCCGCTGCTGCTGAGCTTGATCGGCATGCTCGGCTACGTGGACGACTGGACCGGCGCCGACACGATCGCCAGCCTGGAGTCCAACCTCCTGGAGGCGTCCCGCACGGTCCTGACCGAGAAGGGCGTCCACCAGATCGCCGAGCCGATCCTGCACGACGTGATGAAGGGCGGACGCCCGGACATCATCTCCCTCGGATTCCTGTTCGCCCTGTGGTCCGGCTCGCGCGCGGTGAACGTCTTCATCGACACCATCACCGTGATGTACGGCCTCGACGGCACCCGCGGGATCGTGAAGACCCGGGTGATGTCGTTCCTGCTGTTCATCGTCGCGCTGCTGATCGGCTCGATCGCGCTGCCGCTGATGGTGGCGGGCCCGGACGCGGTGGTGAACGTCGTCCCCTGGTCGACGACCGTCGTGCAGGTCCTGTACTGGCCCGTCGTCATCGTCCTGTCGGTCGTCTTCCTCACGACGCTCTACCACGTGTCCGTGCCCGTGCGCTCACCCTGGGTCGAGGACGTGCCGGGCGCGTTGGTGGCCCTCGCCATGTGGGTGCTGGGCAGCTTCCTGCTCCGTATCTACCTGACCAACACCGTCGAGGGCCCCACCATCTACGGCTCGCTCGCCGCCCCCGTGGCCGTCCTGCTGTGGATCGGTGTGTCCGCCTTCGCGGTCCTGGTCGGCGCCGCCGTCAACGCCGCCATCGACCGGATCTGGCCGGCCGCCGCCACCGCCGCGGCCCGCGCCGCCAACGAACGGCTGCGCGAGGCGCAGGCCGCCGAGTACGTCGCCCGCGTCGCCGCCCACCGGTCGTACGACGCAGATCCCGACGACCCGGACATGCCCTCGGAGTTCCCGGAGCGCTGGTCCCGCTTCCTGCCCCCGGAGGACGTGACCTCCCGGCTGCGGACCCACGCGAAGAGCACCCACCCCAGCCACAGGAACGGCGAGCAACACCCTCCCGCGCAGTGATCACACCTTCCAGGTACCGGCCGCCGCTGCCTCCCGCGCGAAGTCCGTGAAGTCGCGCGGCGCCCGGCCGAGGATCTGCCGGACCCCGTCCGAGAGATAGGAGTTGCGGCCGTCGAGGAGGCTCTCGAAGAGGTCGACGAGGAACTCCACCTCCTCGGGAGGCACCCCGAACCCGGCCAGGTCGTCACCGTACCGGCGAGCGGTCACCGGCGTGTAGGTCAGCTCGCCGCCCGTCGCCTGCGCGATCTCGGCGACCGCCTCGCGGAAGGTCAGCAGCCTGGGCCCGGACACGGCGAGCTCCTGGCCGGCGTACCGGTCGCCCGCCGTCAGCACGGCCACCACGACGTCCGCGATGTCCCGCACGTCGATGAACGGCTCCCGCACCTCACCCGCCGGGAAGACCAGCTCGCCGTGGCGCAGCCCCTCCACCAGTGGGCCCTCGCTGAAGTTCTGCGCGAACCACGCGGCCCGGACGATCGTCCAGTCCGCGCCGGACGCCTTGAGCGCCTCCTCCGTCGGCCGGGCCCGCTCCTCGCCCCGCGACGACAGCAGCACCAGCCGCCGCACGCCGAGCCCGACCGCCTCCCGGGCCAGTGCTCCGATCGCCTCGGTGGCTGCCGGTGAGCCGACGTCCGTCGGGTACACCAGATACGCGGCGTCGGCGCCGCGCAGCGCTCCGGCCCATGTCGACGCGTCCTCCCAGTCGAAGCCCTCGGCGCGCGAACCGGCCCGCACCGTCAGCCCCGCCGCCCGCGCGGCCTGCGCCACCCGGCTGCCCGTGCGCCCCGTGGCCCCGCTCACCCATACCGTCGTGTTCCGCGTGTTCTCTGCCATGCCCCTCAGTCAACGGGCGCCCGTCGCGGGCGGCCATCACTGAATGCCTCATTCCCATAAGCGGACGTCCAGTGCGCCGTACGGCCTGCGTCTACGCTGACGCCATGGACGCACTCGCAGGCCTGCTGGCGGGCCCACGCGCGCGTGGGGCCTTCATGATCCGTGCGTGTTTCGACCCGCCCTGGTCCCTGCGCATCGAGGACCGGGCGCCCCTGACGATCATGCTGGTGGTCCGCGGCGACGCCTGCGTCGTGCCGGACGGGGGAGAGGCGGTGCGGCTGCGGGCCGGCGACCTCGCCATCGCGCGCGGGCCCGACCCGTACCTGTGCGCCGACGATCCCGGGACCGCCCCGCAGGCGGTGATCCTCCCGGGCGGCGAGTGCACCTACCCCGACGGACGCTCGCTGAAGGGCAGCTGGGACCTCGGGGTGCGCAGCTGGGGCGACCGGCTCGACGGCTCCACGGTGCTGCTGATCGGGACGTACATGATGCAGGGCGAGATCGGCGGCAGACTGCTCGACGCCCTGCCGCCGCTGCTCTCGCTCACCTCCGAGGTGTGGGAGTGCCCGCTGACGCCGATCCTGGCCGAGGAGATGGTGCGCGACGAGCCGGGCCAGGAGGTCGTCCTGGACCGGCTGCTCGACCTGCTCATGATCGCCGCGCTGCGGGCCTGGTTCTCGCGCCCCGAGGCCGAGGCGCCGGCCTGGTACCGGGCTCTCGCCGACCCCGTCGTGGGCCGGGTGCTGCGGCTCGTGCAGGACGACCCGGCCCACCCCTGGACGGTGGCCGTCCTCGCCGCCAAGGCCGGGGTGTCCCGGGCCGCGCTGGCCCGGCGCTTCAGCGAACTCGTGGGCGAACCCCCGATGACCTATCTGACCGGTTGGCGGCTGGCGCTGGCCGCCGACCGCCTGCGCGACTCGGACGACACCCTGGAGTCCATCGCCCGCCAGGTCGGTTACGGCAGCGCGTTCGCGCTGTCCAGCGCCTTCAAGCGGGTGTACGGCGTCAGCCCGCAGGAGCACCGGACCCGGGCGGCGTAGCGTGACGTACGTGGCCGTCGAACCTCTCGCCGCCGCGTCCGGGTACGCGGAGCGCCCGTCCCGGCTGGCGGGCGCCGTGGTGTGGACGCGCGCACCCGCGGGCGGGCCGGTGCGGGCCGTGCTGCCCGACGGGTGCATGGACCTGCTGTGGCACGAGGGGCGGCTCATGGTCGCCGGGCCCGACACACGCGCGTACCACCCGCAGGGCGCACCGGGCCGCTGGGCCGGCATCCGGTTCTTTCCCGGCACGGCTCCCGCGCTCCTCGGCGTGCCCGCACACGAACTGCGCGACCAGCGCGTCGACTTGGCGGATCTGTGGCCCGCCGCGGAGGTGCGCAGCCTCACCCGGCGCGTCGACGCCGCGGCCGACCCGCTCGGCGCGCTCGAAGAGCTCGCGCTGCGCCGGGCGGAAGAGGTGGCACCGCCCGACCCGCTGCTCGCCCGGCTCGTGACGGCCCTCGAAGCGGGGCGTCCGGTCGCCGAGACCGCCGACGGACTGGGCCTGGGCGCACGGCAGTTGTACCGCCGCTCGCTCGCCGCTTTCGGCTACGGGCCCAAGACGCTGGCCCGCGTGCTGCGGCTCCAGCGGGCGCTGGCCCTGGCCCGTGACGGGGTTCCCTTCGCGCAGACCGCGGCCCGGGCCGGCTTCGCGGACCAGGCCCACCTGGCCCGCGACGTACGGCAGTTGGCGGACACGACCCTCGGGGAACTGGTCGGCCGGCCATAGCGGGCGGGGCTACTGCCCGGGCAGCCGGGCGAACAGGTCGACGCCGTTGCCGTCCGGGTCGTGCACGACGGCGTACCGCATGCCCCAGAAGGCGTCCCACGGCTTCAGCTCGCCGTGGTGACCCGCGCCGACCAGCTCCTCGTACACGGAGTCCACCTCCGCCGGGCTGTCGCAGAGGAAGGCCAGGGACGTCCGGCCACCGCCGCTCGGCGGGCGCCAGCCGGCGTGGAACGAGCGGACCGTGTCCTCCGTGTCGAGCGCCAGCCGCAGCCCGCCGGGCAGTTCCGCCTCGACGTGCGGCTCGGTCTCGGACCCCTCCGGGAAGACGAGCCCGAGGCGCCGGTAGAAGGCGAGGGAGGCGGCCATGTCGGAGACGACGAGGCCGATCACATCGAATCGTGGAGTCATGCGCCCACCGTAGGCGCGGCCCGCCCACCGGGTCTTGAACGAATCGGACACGCCGCGCGACACCGCCACAGCACCTCCGCCCCGGCGCCCCGGGCCTGGTCGGGGCCCGGCCCCGGCCGGGGCCCGCACTCCGAAATTTCGGTTCCGCCGCCCCGTGGGGACCTGTCCCGGCCGGGCATAGGGTCAGGCCATGGCCCCGCGCGTCCTCGTGTACTCCCGTACCACCGACTACCGGCACGCGTCGATTCCCGCCGCCGTCGCCGCCGTTCGGTCCCTCGGCGACGGCGACGGCGACGGCCACGGCTTCGCCGTCGACGCGACCGAGGATCCCGCCGTGTTCGAAGCCTCCCTGGACGCCTACGACGCGGTCGTCTTCCTCTCCACCAGCGGGGAGGTGCTGACGCCCGCGGGCCGCGCCCGCCTCGCCGCCCGCCTCGACGCGGGCGCCGGATTCGTCGGCGTGCACGCAGCCGCCTGCACCGAGTACGACTGGCCCTACTACGGCGATCTGCTCGGAGCCCGCTTCGCCCGGCACCCGGACCACCAGCCCGGCAAGGCGGTGGTGGAGGACCGGACGCACCCGGCGACCCGGCACCTGCCGCCCGTCTGGGAGTTCACCGACGAGTGGTACGACTTCCGGACCAGTCCGCGTGGCGCGGTACGGGTGCTCGTCTCCGCCGACGAGTCCTCGTACGAGGGCGGCGGCATGGGCGCCGACCACCCGCTGGTGTGGTGCCACGAGCGAGGCGCGGGACGGGTGTTCTACACCGCCTTCGGGCACGCTCCGCAGGCGTACGAGGACCCGAACTTCCGGGCCCATCTGCTCGGCGGCATCACCTGGGCGACGGGGAGGTAGCCGGCACCGGGCCCGTGCTCGACCGCTCCACCAGACGGGTCGACAGCTCCGTACGCGTGCCCTCCGGGCGGTCTCCCGCCATCATCCGCACCAGCAGGCGCAGCGCCGTCGCCGCCATCTCGGACAGCGGCTGGCGCACGGTGGTGAGCGCCGGGCCGGCCCAGCGGGACTCGGGAAGGTCGTCGAAGCCGACCACACTGATGTCGTCGGGCACCCGCAACCGCCGCTCCGCCAGGGCCTGGTAGACCCCGAGCGCCATCCTGTCCGAGCAGGCGAACACGGCCGTGGGCGGTTCGGGCAGGTCGAGGAGTTCGAGCATGCGGCGGTGGCCTCCCCGCTCGTGGAAACCGCCGTGGCGGACGTACTCGGGCCGGTGGCGGAGCCCGGCCGAGGCGAGGGCCGAGCGGTAGCCGGCGATCCGGTCGCTGCCGCACGTCCTGCGCCGGTGACCGCCGATGACCGCGACGCGCTCGTGGCCGAGCGCGAGCAGATGGTCCGTCGCCAGCAGACCGCCCTGCCAGTTCGCGGCGCCCACCGACACCACACCGGGAGGCGGTTCCACGACGGGGTCGATCATCACGAACGGGATGCCGTGCCCGTCGAGCCGGGCCTGCTGCGCCGCGGTCAGCTCCGCCAGGTGGAACAACACCCCCGACGAGCCACGGGCGGTGAGCTTGTCCAGCCAGCCGTGCCCGGGGCGCCCGCCGCTGCTCCGGGCCGGCCCCGTCGAGACCACGACCTCCAGCCCCGCGTCGGACGCCGCCTGCTCCGCGCCGTGCAGCACGGCCCCCGACCAGGAACTCTCCAGCGAGTGCACGACGACGTCGACCAGGCCCGGCGGTGCCGACGTCTCGAAACGCGGTCTGCGCACATAGCCCAGCCGGTCGAGCGCCTCGGTGACCCTGCGCCGGGTCTCCGGTGCCACGTCCTCCCGGCCGTTGACCACCTTCGACGCCGTGGGCACGGACACCCCCGCCGCGCGGGCGACGACCGCCAGCGTCGGACCGGTCGCGCGTCCCGTGCGCACCATGGAACCCGCCCCTCCGGCCCGCCCGAGGGCCGGCCTCCGGCCCCCGCGGGCCATCGAAAGTTTCGGACACTGCTGCCCTCGGGACGGACTCCCCGCCCGGATAGCAAGCGCTTCCTACATTAAGCCCGGCCGGACACGGCGTGAAGCGGCAGGCGTTCATGGAAGGGGGCCCCGCCGAAACTTTCGGCATCCCGGACGCGACCCGGCCCGAGCGGCCGCGACACGGACTCGAGCGGCAGCGGACACCCCGTGCCCAACTTCGCGGCGTGTCCGCCGAATGGAGACGTCGGCAGGAATACCGGGGGGCGATGTGGTGCTCTGAGGTGAGCGGTTCGGAGCGTGAGGAGCTGGTGGTCGGATGGCGGTGGACGCGGCGGACGCGGATCTCCCGGCGCACGACCCGGTCGTCGCCACCCCGTACGGGGCGGTGCGCGGCCGGTACGAGAAGGGCGTCGCGGTCTTCCGCGGCATCCCCTACGCGGCGCCGCCGTTCGGCCCCCGCCGGTTCCTGCCACCGGTTCCGCCCGAGCCCTGGGACGGCGTCCGCGACGCGGGTGCCTTCGGGCCGACCCCGCCCAAGCCGCCGTACTCCGAGGCCTTCGCCCGCCTGCTCGCCGACCCCGTCGTACCCGGCGACGACTGCCTCAACCTCAACGTGTGGACCCCGGAACCGGGGCGCGGGGCCCGGCTGCCCGTCATGGTGTGGATCCACGGCGGGGCCCTGACCCGCGGCTCCTCGGCCGTACCCGTCTACGACGGTCACTCCTTCGCCCGCGACGGCGTGGTTCTGGTCTCCCTCAACTACCGTCTCGGAGTGGAGGGTTACGGCCTCTTCCCGGACGCGCCCGCCAACCCGGGCCTGCGCGACCAGCTGGCCGCGCTGGAGTGGGTGCGGGCATCCGTCGCCGAGTTCGGCGGCGACCCGGACCGCGTCACCGTCTTCGGCGAGTCGGCCGGAGCCATCAGCATCGGCGCGCTGCTCGCCGCCCCACGGGCCCGGGGCCTGTTCCACCGGGCCGTCCTGCAGAGCGGGCCGCCCGAGGCGGGCGACCGCGACAAGGTGCGCCGGATGGTCCGCCGGATGGCCGCCCGGCTGAAGGTCCCGGCCACCGCGGAGGCGTTCGCCGCCGTCGACCGCGAACTGCTGCTGCGCACCCAGGCCGACGTGGGCAGACTCAGCAGTCCCGTCCTCGGCGGGCCCGCGTTCGGCATCGTCGTCGACGGCGACCTGGTCCCGCGCGACCCGCTGGAGGCCCTCATCGGCGGTGCCTCACCCGACGTCGACCTCCTGATGGGCTGGACCAGCGAGGAGTACCGGCTGTGGCTGGTGCCCGGCGGGCTCCTGGAGAGCCTCGACCGGCTCGGGCCCGTCGCGCTGGCCGGGGCCATGGCCCGCTGCCGCTGCGGCCACGAGGTGCCCCGCGGCTACCGCGCCCTCCACCCGGCCGTGAGCACCGCCGACCTGGTGGGCCAGATGGTCACCGACCACCTGCTGCGCGTCCCGCTGCACCGGCTCGCGGACGCTCGCGGCGGCCCGTCCCGTACGTACGTCTACGAGTTCGCGTGGCCCTCGAACGTGCCGGACCTCGGTGCCTGTCACGCCCTGGAACTCGGCTTCGTCTTCGACACCTCCGACGTGCCCGAGTCGGAGAGACTCGCGGGCGAGGGCGCCCCGCAGGAACTCGCCGACGCGATGCACTCCGCGTGGGTGCGGTTCGCCGTCGATGGCGAACCCGGGTGGCAGACCTGGGACGACACGCATCCGGTGCGCGTCCTCGGCAGGGGCGGACCGCACACCGTCCACGGGCCGCGCGACGGCGAACTCGCCCTGTGGGACGCCGAGTCGGACCGGCCCGTGCCGCTCGTCGACCCGAGCGGCGCCGCGGAGTCCGCCCTGGTGCCGCGCGCGTCCGGCGGACTGCCCATGTGGGGAGCGGCACCACTGTCGGCGGTACGACGCCTGCGGAACTCGGGCCGCGCCCGGCGGTCCTGAGGCCGCGTCCGTCGCCGGCCCCGCCCAGCGCGTGCGCGCCGGGCGAGGAGGTTGCCGGTGGCGCCGGGGAGCCGGCGCCACCGGCCCGGCGTCGGTGCGCCCGGCCCGGCGTCGGTGCGCCCGGCCCGGCGTCGGTGCGCCCGGCCCGGCGTCGGTGCGCCCGGCCCGGCGTCGGTGCGCTCGGACCGGCCGAAGCCCGGACCGGGCCCCCGGAGCCGGGCGCGGGCCGGTGGGTCAGGCGGGCTTCAGCGTCCGGGTGATCCCGGCGATGGCCTCGGGGCCCACCCGGCAGCAGCCGCCGATGAGGCGGGCCCCGGCCCGCTGCCACCCCGTCACCTGCTCGGCGGTGAACGTGGAGCGGCCGGTCCACGACCGTGCCCGGGCGTCCCACGCCTCACCGCTGTTCGGGTAGACCACGACCGGCTTCCCGGTCACGCGCGCGGCGGTGGCCACGGCGCCGTCCACGTCCTCGGGCGCACAGCAGTTCACGCCGACCGCGATCACCTCGTCCGCGTCGGCGGCCAGCGCGAACGCCTCCTCCAGAGGCTGCCCGGCGCGCGTCCGGTCCCCGGCGACGCTGTACGACAGCCACGCGGGCACGCCGAGCCCGCGCGCCCCCCTGAGCAGCGCCCGCGCCTCGTCCGTGTCGGGCACGGTCTCCAGGGCCAGTACGTCGGGTCCGGCGGCGGCCAGCACCTCCAGGCGCGGCCGGTGGAACCGTTCCAGCTCCTCGACGCTCAACCCGTACCGCCCCCGGTACTCCGAACCGTCCGCGAGCATCGCCCCGTACGGCCCGACCGAAGCGGCCACCCACAGCGGCCGTGCGACCCCCTTCGCCCGCGCGCGTCCGGCCGCCTCGCGGGCGAGCGCGACGCTCAGGCCGATGAGCTCGGCGGCCTTGTCCCGCGGGATGCCGCGCTGGGCGAACCCTTCGAAGGTCGCCTGGTAGCTGGCGGTGATCGCCACGTCCGCGCCCGCCTCGAAGTAGGCGAGGTGCGCCTCCACGACGGCCTCGGGCCGCTCCGCGAGCAGCCGTGCCGACCACAGCTCGTCGCTCAGGTCGTGCCCGGCCGATTCGAGCTGGTTGGACATGCCGCCGTCGAGCACGACGCTGCCACGGGAGAGCGCCTCGGCGAGAGTGCGGGGGGTGTCGCTGGTCATGTCACGACGCTAGTCGATGCGGTGGGCGGCATCCGGTCCCGTCCACCTGGTGAGCGCACGGCCCACGATGCGGGACGCGGCGACCGGCCCGCGACGCCGGGCCTGCGGCCGGGTGCGTCCGGGTCCGTGGCGTGAGGGCTCGGTGCCTGCGGCCGGGGGGCTGGGTCTGTGGCGTCGAGCGCTCGGTGCCTGCGGCCGAGTGCGTTCGGGCTTGCGGCGTGGAACGCTCGGTGCTTCCTGTGGCCGGCTGCGTCCGGACCTGCGGCGTGGAGCATTCCGGAGCCGCGGCCCGGAGCACTCGGTCGCCGCGGCCCGGGGCACCGGAGCACGGGCGTCCTGCCGCGAGCGGGGGCTTCTCGGTCGGGGCGGGAGCGCGGTCGCCCCGGCGCCCATCCGGGCCGGGGCGACCGCCGCGACGTCACGCGGATGCTGTCACGCGTCGAACGCGGTGTCCCGCGCCACCTTCTCCCAGGTGGCGATCTCCGTGCGCTGCGCGTCGAGATGGCCGACCACGGCGTCGACACCGTCGCCGCCGAGCGGCAGCCGCAGGGGAGTGTGCACGTCGGCGAGCGCCGCCAGCACCGCCGCGACGCCCTTCGCGGGGTCACCGGGCTGGTCACCGTCACCGGCGGCGATCGCCCGGCGGGTCGGGCCGACCGTGTCCGCGTAGTCGGCGATCTCGTCGCTCGTGGTGGCACCGCCCAGCAGATTCGTGCGGAACGACCCCGGCTCCACGATCAGCACCTTGATGCCCAGCGGAGCGACCTCCGCGGCCAGCGCGTCCGAGAAGCCCTCCAGCGCGAACTTGGTGCCGCAGTACGCGGAGAACCCGGGGAAGGTCATCTGCCCGCCTATGCTGCTCATCTGCACGACAGCGCCCGAGCGGCGCTCCCGCATGTGCGGCAGGACAGCGCGCACCAGCGCGGCGGGCCCGAAGAAGTGCAGGTCGAACAGCGACCGCAGTTCGCCGTCCGTGGTCTCCTCGGCGGCGCCGACATGGGTGCGGCCGGCGTTGTTGACCAGGACGTCGATCCGTCCGTGCCGCCGCACCACGTCGGCGACGACGGAGTCGATGCGCGCCTGGTCCGTGACGTCGAGGGCGACCGCCTCGACCTGGTCGGGGTGGGCCGCGACGAGATCGGCCAGCGCCTCGGGCCTGCGGGCCGTCGCCACCACCACGTCCCCCACGGCGACGGCCGCCTCGGTGAACGCCCGGCCGAAGCCGCTGTTCGCGCCGGTGACCAGCCATACCTTGCTCATGTCCGACTCCCTCGTACAGGTCGTGCTGTCGATGCACCGAGCTTCTCCGCGAACCGTGTCGCCCGTCCAAGACCCTTCGTGATAACCAATGGTTATGGCCATGGACGTGCACGGCAGGGACCTGCGCTACTTCGTGGCGGTCGCCGAGGAACTGCACTTCACGCGCGCCGCGGAGCGCCTCTTCGTCTCCCAGCCCGCCCTGAGCAAGCAGATCCGCGCCCTGGAACGGCAGTTGGGTGCCGATCTGTTCGAGAGGGACAGGCGGGATGTGCGGTTGACGGCGGTGGGCGCGGCCCTGCTGCCTTACGCGCGGCGGATGCTCGCCGCCTGGGAGGCGGCGTCCGGCGCCGTGGAGCGGGCCAAGGCCGAGCAGCAGGCGACGATCGTCGTCGGGATGAGCACGAGCCCGGGCCGCGGAGGACTGCTGCCCGCGATCAGATCCAGGTTCAGCGAGACGTGTCCGGCGGCCAAGGTCGAACTGCGGCAGGTGAGTTGGACGGACTCCAGCGCGGGGCTCGCGGACGGTTCGGTCGACGCGGCGTTCGTGTGGCTGCCGGTGCCGGACGAGGAGCGCTACGCGTGGGTGGTGGTGGCCGAGGAGCCGCGCCATGTCGCGCTGCCGGACACGCATCGCCTCGCGGACCGCCCGGAGGTCGACTTCCGGGACCTGCTCGACGAACCGTTCATCGCGATCCCGAAGTCGGCCGGGGTGCTGCGCGACTACTGGCTCGCCCTCGAAGCCCGCGCGGGGCGCCCGGCCCTGATCGGCGCGGAGGCCGCGAGTGCCGACGAGACGTACGAGGCACTGGTGGACGGCCGGGGAGTCTGCCTGCTCGCCGCGGGCAACGCGCCGCTGCTCACCCGGGGCGGTGTCGTCACCCGGCCCGTGCACGGTGTCGCACCGAGTCGTCTCGCCCTGGCCTGGCGGGCCGGGGACCGCCGGCCGCTGGTGCGGGCCTACGCCGAGGCGAGCCGCCTGGCGTCGGGCCACCGCACCGGATGATCGGTGGCCGGCGTACCGGGTGATCCGTGGCCGGTGTACCGGGTGACTCGTGGCCGGCGTAGCGGGTGGTCCGCGACCGCGGCGGGCGACGGGTGATCCGTGGCCGCCGCACTGGATGACCCGTCGCCGCCGACGGGACGACCTGCCGGTGGTGACGGCCCTGCGAAAAGCGGCCGACCACTAGAAAGCGCTTGCCCCAGGCGATACGGTCCAGCGGCCAGGTCTTTTCGTGATCAGGGCGGGCGGCCCGCGTTCGGCACCTGCGCCGCCGTGCACGGCGCCACCGTGCACGGCGGGTTCGGCCGTGCCGGACTCGTCACCCGCCGACCGGTGTCCGAGGGCCTGGCGCGGGAGGGATGGACTCCTGGGGCGCCCCGACCGGAACCGGAGCGCCCCAGGCCCGCCGGAAGGACTGGAACCACCGATGCACCTGCCGCCGCCCGACACCGCCCTCAGCCCCCGCACCGGATACACCCGCGCCCACTGGGAGGCCGCCGCGGACTCGTTGCTGGCCGCGGTGGAGCCGTACGCCACGGAGGACCGTGCCCTCTACCACCTGCCCGGTGATCACGAGAGCTGGTCGGGTCGGCTCTCCGACGGCCTGGAGGGCTACGCCCGCACCCTGTTGATCGCCGCCTTCCGCCGTGACGAGAAGACCCTCGAAAGGTACGCGGACGGTCTCGCTGCCGGAACCGCGGGTGTCTGGCCGCGCGTCGAGCACCGCAGCCAGCCCTTGGTGGAGGCCGCGTCGATCGCCCTCGCGCTGCGCCTGACCCGCCCGCTGCTGTGGGACCGGCTGGACGACGGCGTCCGGCAGCGGGCGGCCCACTGGCTCGGTGACGCGCTGACCGCCGAACCCTGGCCCAACAACTGGGAGTTGTTCCCGGTGACCGTCGGCGGCTTCCTCCAGGAGATCGGCCACGAACCCGAGGCGGCGCGCGCCGCCGTGGACCGCGGACTCGCGCGCATCGAGCAGTGGTACCTCGGCGACGGCTGGTACAGCGACGGTCCCGGCCGCGCCTTCGACTACTACAACGGCTGGGCCATGCACCTGTATCCGGTGCTGCACGCCTGGCTGTCCGACGACAGCCACCTCCTCGACCTGTACGGCACAAGACTGGAGACCCATCTCGCCGACTACGCCCGCCTGTTCGGCGGCGACGGCGCCCCCATGCTGCAGGGCCGTTCCCTGACCTACCGCTTCGCCGCCGCGGCCCCCCTGTGGCTCGGCGCGCTCACCGGCCGCACCCCCCTGTCTCCGGGCGAGACCCGGCGGCTGGCCTCCGGCGCCCTGCGTCACTTCCTCGACCACGGCGCCGTCGACGACCGCGGTCTGCTCACGCTCGGCTGGCACGGCCCCGACGAGGCGTTCCTGCAGGGCTATTCGGGCCCGGCGTCCCCGTACTGGGCGAGCAAGGCCTTCGTCGGGCTGCTCCTGCCGCCCGAGCACGAGGCGTGGACGGCGCGCGAGGAGCCGGGCCCGGCGGAGCGGGCCGACGCCGTCACCCCGGTCGGGCCGCCCAACTGGCTGCTCCAGAGCACCGGTTCGGACGGGGTCGTCCGCCTGCACAACCACGGCAGCGAGGACGCCCGCTACGACCCGTTCTACACGCGGCTCGCCTACTCGACGGCGACACGGCCCGCCCCCGCGCCCTCGTACGACAACAGTGTCGTCATCGACGGCGACCCGGGCCGCACGGGCATCGAGCCGCTGGGCGTCGGGGAGGGCTGGGCCGCCTCCCGGCACACGGTCGCCGGGGACACCCGGGTCGTCAGTCTCGTGATCGCGCACGGGGCGGTGGAGGTGCGCGCCCATCTGGTGACCGGGGCGGCTCCCGGCACCGGCGTACGGGTCACGGGCTGGACGGCGGCGGAGGGGCTGCGGGCCGAACTCCTGCCCGCCCACGGCCTGTCGGGGGAGTCCGACCCGGCCGGCGTCACGGGTGACGGGCCCACTCTGTTCGTCGCCCTGGCCCGGCTCACCGGCGACGCGCACCCCCGGCCCCTCGCGGACCTGGTGTCCGTGGAGGTGTCGCAGGACCGCGAGCTGTCCGTCGGCTGGGCCGGGGGCCCGTCGGCGCGGTTCCGGTTCGAGGCGCCGGACGAGCGATCCGATCCGTCGGCGTGGACGGTGACGCCCGTGTGAGACGGCGCCGCTGCCGGCCCCGTGGCGCCGGGTACGGTTCGGCGTCCGCCGAAGTGTTCCGCCGCTAGCGTGGCCCGTATGACCTCCCTCGGCACCCCGTTCGCGGCGCTGCACCGCGCCGACGCGCCCCTGCTCCTGCCCAACGCCTGGGACCACGCCTCCGCGGCCCTGCTCGCGGACCGGGGATTCGCGGCGGTCGGCACCACGAGCCTCGGCGTGGCGGCCGCCGCGGGGCTGCCCGACGGGGCGGCGGCCACCAGGGACCTGACGACGGCCCTGGCCCGGAGTCTCGGCACGGTCCCCTGCCTCCTGTCCGTCGACGCCGAGGACGGGTTCAGCCGGGACCCCGGCGAGGTGGCGGAGCTGGCGCGGGAGCTCGCCGCCGCCGGGGCCGCCGGGATCAACCTGGAGGACGGGCTGGGTCCCGCCGGGCTGCACGCCGAGAAGATCGCCGCGGTGAAGGCCGCCGTGCCGGACCTCTTCGTGAACGCCCGCACCGACACGTACTGGCTCGCCGACGGCGACCCGCGGGAGACGGAACGCCGCCTCGACGCCTACCGACAGGCGGGCGCCGACGGCGTGTTCGTGCCCGGACTGACCGACCCGGCGCGCATCTCGGGCCTGCTGAGGACGCTGGACGTCCCGCTCAACATCCTCTTCTCGCCCTCGGGGCCGACCGTCGCGCACCTCGGCGAGCTCGGCGTCGGCCGGGTCAGCCTCGGATCGCTCCTGTACCGGCGGGCGCTGGGCGCCGTCCTGGACACGGTCGGGGACATCCGGGCCGGACGCCGGCCACGAGGCGAGGCGCCGACCTACGACGAGGTGCAGGCGCTCAGCTCCCGGACCGGTCCCGCGGGCCGATGAGCGTGCGGGCCAGCAGGTCCGCGAACTCCATGGGGTGCTCCAGGCAGCCCAGATGGCCGCCGGGGAACTCCACGACTTCCGCGCCGGTGAGCCCGGCGAGCGACTCGGCCGTGCGGCGCGGCAGTCGAGCCCGCGAGTCCCGTCCCACGCCGAGTGCGAGACGCGCGGAGAGCCGCTTCAGGGCGTCCACGTCCGGCGCGTGGGTGGCGAACGGGCGCAGGACATGGGCGAGGAACAGGCCCAGCGGGGAGTCCGGACCGGGGGCGCCTCCTCCCTCGCCGGCCCGCCCCGACGGCGGGGCGCCGGGGCCGTCCGCCGCCACCGCCTGCCGGGACCCGGGCCGCCAGGGACGCCCCTCCAATCCGGCGCCCAGGCGCTCGACGGCCCGCGCCACGCCCTCGGTACGGCAGATCGCGTCCACCTCGCGGACCATCGCGCGCTGAGCCTCCCGGTCGGGGAGCACCTCGACCGTCGGCGGTTCGTGCGCGACCACCCGCCGGACGCGTTCAGGGAAACGGGTCAGCAGATCCAGGGCGACGATGCCGCCGGAACTGGTGCCGAAGACATCAGCGGAGTCGCCGGCCGGCAGGACCGTGTCGAGGAGCCGGCGGGCGTTCTCGCTCCACGCCCCGACCCGCTGGTCCCCGACCGGCCCGTCCACGGGCCCGCGCGACAGCCCGAGCGGGTCGTACGTCACCACGGTGAACCGTTCCGCGAGGCGCGCCGTGACGCCCTCCAGGCCCATCGGATGCCCGGCGCCGCCGGGGACGAGCAGCAGCACCGGACCACTGCCGCAGACGGAGTGGTGGTACTCAGGCACGGTCGTCCTCCTCGGCGCGCGGCCAGTGCTCCAGGGCGATGTGCAGGGCGTCCAGCGCGCGTTCCCAGGACGCCTGGACGTCACGGGGCGCGCCGAAGCCACCGATGGCTTCGAGGTGGCAGTAGCCGTGGAAGGTGCTGCGCAGCAGGCGCACGGCGTCGGTCAGATCGGGCTCGGACAGTCCGTACCACCGGAGCATCCCGTAGGTCACCTCCGCGGTGCGCCGGGCGGTGGACTCCGGGACCAGACCGGGGTCGAGCTGCATGTGCGTGGCCCGGTAGCGCCCGGGGCGTTCCAGCGCGTAGGCGCGATAGGCGTCGGCGAACGCGACCAGCGCGTCCTTGCCGGCCCGTCCGGCCACGGCGGTGGCGATCCGGTCGATCATCTCTCCGGCCGCGAGCAGCGCGATCCGGGACCGCAGGTCCTGCACGCTCTTGACGTGCGAGTACATGCTCGCGTCCTTCACCCCGAAGCTGCGCGCGAGCGCGGACACCGTGACGTTCTCGAACCCGACCTCGTCCGCGAGGTCGGCCGCGGCTTCCACGACCCGCTCGGTGGTGAGCCCTGCGCGCACCATGACTGACCGCCCCTCCGTGCCCCCGGCGCACTGTCCGGGTACCGTTTCCTAGACCTTCTAGGCATCACCCTAGTGCACGAAGGCCAGGGAAGGCGTGAGCCGGGGAGACGTGAGCCACGCAGGACATGGCGCTCGCACGACGCGGGCCGGGAAGACCGGGAAGACCGGGAAGACACGAGCTCCGGAAGACGCCCGCTCCGGAAGACGCGAACGGCGGAGGCGGAGGGGTCGCCGGCCGAGGAGCCCGCGGTGGCGGAGGGGCCTGAGGTGGGCGGAGGAGACCCGCGGCGGCGGAGGGGCCCGAGGTGGGCGGAGGAGACCCGCGGATGCCGAGGAGCCCGGCGGAGGCCGCGTCGCGGAGGCAGTCGGCTGGAACCATCGCGAAAGTCCCAGCCGACATCGCTCCCCTCGCACCACGCTACGCACACCGCCGCCGGCCGAGTCTCCGGTTCCCGCCCGCGGTGCCGCCGATCCGCGCCACGGAACCGGACACCCGCCGTTCGCGTCCACGCAGTGAAGGATTCGCGGCACGCGCGGTGCACGGCGCGGTGACAAGGGGGCAGCCCCGTGAACGACCCTCACTTAGGAGCCCTGCACGTACGCCGGGCCACCGTGGGCCAGTTGCAGACCGCGGCGTCCACGATCCTCGCCCCGCTCGCGGTGACCGCGAAGGGCGTGGACGGGTTCCGCGCCGACATCGACGCGGTGGCCGTCGGGCGCCTGTCCGTGGCGCGCATCCGGGGCTCCGGGCACCTCGTCGCACGGACCCCCCGGGTGATCACCTCCACCGACCCCGAACTGCTGAAGATCACGCTGCACCGCTCACCGCGACCCGCGGCGGTGGACCAGGACGGCCTGCAGTCCCGTGCGCACGGCGGGGACTTCGTGGTGCTCGACATGACGCGGCCCTACCGGCTCGCGGTCGCCGACGGTTGTGACGTGACGGCCGTCGGCATCTCGCGCACCGAGCTCGGCCGGTACGCGGACGCCGTCGCCGGCCGGGCGGCCCGGCGGCTGCCGGCCGAGTCCGGGGCGCAGGCCGTGCTCTCCGCCTTCCTGGACGGCCTCGGCCGGCACCTCGACGAACTGTCCGGAGCGCAGCGGGCCCATCTCGGTGACGCCCTGGTGTCCCTGCTCGTCGCGGCTTTCACGGACGGCGCGGTACCCGGCCGGATGGACACCGAGACCGCCCTGGTGGACCGCATCCGCGTCTACACGCTGGCCAACATCTCCGACCCGTCCCTGTGCGTCGACTCGGCCGCCGCGGCCCACGGCATCTCGGCGCGCCAGCTGCACCGGCTGTTCCAGCGGACCGGTGAACCCTACGCGGCCTGGCTCCGTCGCGAGCGTCTCGCGCGCATTCGCCGCGACCTGCTCGACCCGGCCCACGACAGCCGTACGACGGCGGCGGTCGCCGCGCGCTGGGGCGTCCACGACCCGCGCCACCTGGCGCGCGCACTGAGAGCGCAGTACGGGAGGTCGGCGCGCGAACTCCGGCGCGAGCGGCCGTGACCGGACACCTCGGCCGCACACGGAACACGGCCGTGCGGGGGCGGTCGGGGCAGCGGTGACGCGTCGTGGCCCCGCGCAATCACGGCAGCCGGCAGGGAGCGGTGCCGCCCCCTCACCCCGCCGTCCTCCGGGTCAGCGTGATGAGCCACACGGTCGCCGCGAGGGACGCGGCGGACAGTGTCGTCAGCAGCCAGGGCACCGCGTGGATCCCGGACGCCTCGATGCCCACGCCGAGCAGCGGGGGCGCCGCGACACCGCCGATCATCGAAGCGGCGATCACCCACGCCCCGGCCCGCTTCGCCCGCGGGAGGGCCCGGTCGAGCCAGGTCAGTCCGGTCGGGAAGACAGGGGCGATGAACAGGCCCACCCCCGCGTACGCCACGGGTGCCGCCCCCTTCACCAGCGCCAGCAGCAGGCACACCGTCATCCCGGCGGCGCAGACCGTGAGGATGCGTTCGGGCGTGTACCGCAGTGTGACCGGCACGACGAGGAAGCGGCCCGCCGTCATCATCAGCCAGTAGACGGCGGTGGCGGACGCGGCGACCGACGTGCCGTAGCCGACGGTCTCCAGATGCGTGGGCTCCCAGCCGCCGACACCCGCCTCCACCCCGACGTTGAGGATGTAGAGGGCGAGGAAGCCGACGAGGATCCGGGACGGGACGAGCGACGCGGCGGCCCGCGGCGGTGCGGTCGCGTCCGCCGTCGCCGTACGGACGCCTCCCGTGCACAGGACGAGTGCCGCCGCCAGCAGGGCGCAGCCCCCGAAGGCGTACGTGTAGTGCGCGGGCCCCAGCCAGGCGATGAGCGCGGGCCCGAGCACCGCGCCGATGCCGAAGTGGGCGTTCAGGACGTTCAGCATGGCTGTCGACCGGTCGCCGAAACCGACGGCGAAGAGCTGGTTGAGGCCGTAGTCGATGCCGCCGAAGCCGAGACCGCCGAGGAAGGCGGCGGCGAGCGCCGAGGGCCAGTCCGGGGCAAGGGCGAAGCCCGCCCCGCCCAGGGCCATCAGTGCGTAACTCGCCGCCAGCAGTGTCCTGTTGCTGATCCGGGAGTGGATGGCGTTGAAGGCGAGGACGCCGGCCACGCCACCGGTGAAGTGCAGGCTCAGACCGAGACCCGCGCCGGACGGGGACAGTCCGTACTCCGCGCGCAGCCCGGGCACGGCGGGGCCGTAGAGCGCCTGGAGCATGCCGATGAGGACGAACGCGACGCAGGACGCGGCCGCGGCCGGACGGCTGAAGAGCCGGCCGGCCGCGACGGGCGTGAGGGTGTCAGTCATGGATCTCCGAGAAGACGAACGAGAACTCGGCCGGGCCGGCGTGCAGTTGGTACCGGGGCAGGGCGCCGGGGCCGCACGACTGCGAACCGATGCCCTGCTGCCCGTGATCGAGGTTGACCCAGACCGTGTCGCCGGGCACCAGGTCCGTCAGGTGGTCGGCGGCGTCGAGCTGTTCCGTCGTCCAGCGGCGCGCGGTGAACCAGAAGGCCGGGTCGCCCTCGACGCGCAGACCGCCGATCTCCGCCCGGCGCACGTCGGCCCGGGCGCCGTTCTCCTGCGGACGTACGTACGGCGTCTGGAGGTCGTCCACCGAGGACTTCCAGTGCCCCAGCATCGAGGCCGACCCGGTGTCCGGATAGGCCTCACCGGGGCCACCGCCGAACCAGACCGCACGGTCCGCCGGACCCGTGAGCCCCAGCCGGATCCCCAGGCGCGGCAGGGGAAGCGTCCACGCGCCCTCGGGTGCCACGGACACGGTGAGCCGCAGCCGTGTCCCGTCGGACGTCCACCGGTACACCGTGCGCAGGCCTGCCTCCCGGCCGGCGGGCGCCACCCGGGTGCGTACGGTCAGCGCGTCGTCGCCCAGCTCCACGGCGTCCAGCCGGTGACGCATCCGGTGCAGGCCCAGCCTGCGCCAGAGCGGGCCGAGGCGCGCGTCCGGCTGCCAGTGCGCGCCGTTGTCGTTGTCGGTCGGCGCGCGCCACACGTCCAGGCGCAGACCGGTGACATCGATTCCGCCGATCGTCCGCAGCGCACCCGTGCGGGCGTCGAAGGCGGCCGGACCGAGAGTGATGTCCCGCAGGCCGAGCACCGGACCGTCGGTCTGCGCGACTCGGAGCAACGGGTGCTCGGTGACCGGCAGTTGGCTCCACGCCACGACATGGCCCCGCGGGCCCCAGGCGGTCTCTTCGGCCAGCACGGCCCGCACCGTCCACTGCGTCTCGGCCCCGCGCCCGTCCGCGGACGGCGGCGGCAGCTTGACGTCCGCCGAATCGCCCGGGCCGAGCGCGGGCACCGACAGCGCACCCGACTCGACGCTCACCCCGTCGACCTGGAACGACCACTCGAAGGCCAGCCCGGACAGGTCCGCGAAGTCGTAGGCGTTGGTGACGCGCACCGTCCCGGCCGGACCGTCACCATCGATGCGGACCGGCTCGATCACCTTCTTGTACTCGACGAGTCCGGGCGACGGCGTGCGGTCGGGGAAGAGCAGTCCGTCGCACACGAAGTTCCCGTCGTGCAGCTCCTCGCCGAAGTCGCCGCCGTACGCGAACCCGTACCGTTCGTCCTTGATCCCGTGGTCGATCCACTCCCAGACGAAGCCGCCCTGGATGCGGTCGTAGGACTCGAAAAGACGCTGGTAGTCGGCGATCCCGCCGGGGCCGTTGCCCATGGCGTGCGCGTACTCGCACAGGATGAAGGGGAGTCCGCGCCGCTTGTGGGTGCCTCCGTCCAAGCCCCGGCCGATCCGTTCGACCTCCGCGTGCCCGGCGTACATCCGCGCGTACATGTCCGTGTCGCGGCAGTCGGGGTCGCCCTCGTAGTGGATCAGCCGTGAACCGTCCCGGCCACGGATCCACTCGGCCATCGCGGTGAGGCCGCGCCCCGTGCCGGCCTCGTTGCCGAGCGACCAGACGACGACGGAAGGGTGGTTCTTGTCGCGCTCGACCATCCGGGCCGCTCGGTCGAGCAGCGCCGGCGTCCAGCGTTCGTCGTCGACGGGATTGTCGCGCCAGGCCTGCTCGGTGAAGCCGTGGGTCTCCAGGTCGCACTCGTCGATCACCCACAGCCCGTACTCGTCGCACAGGTCGAGGAAGGCGGGGTGCGGCGGGTAGTGCGAGGTGCGCACGGCGTTGATGTTGTGCCGCTTCATCAGCAGCACGTCCTCGCACATGGTCTCCAGATCGAGTGCGCGGCCCCGCTCCGGGTGCCACTCGTGCCGGTTGACGCCCTTGAGGAGGATCGCCCGGCCGTTGACCTTGATCAGGCCGTCGTCGAGCGCGACCGTGCGGAAGCCGATGCGCAGCGGGACGCGTTCGCCCTCGGTGACCAGGGTGCCGTCGTAGAGCCGGGGCGTCTCCGCGGTCCACGGCCGCACCGGCACGGTCACCGGCTCGCCGGTCGCGACGTCGATGTCGAGGCCGGGGACCACGACCCGCCCGTCGACGTCGGAGTCGACGCGCAGCGTCCCGAGGCCCTCGACGTGGTCGTAGGAGGCGTGCACGAAGTGGTCGAGGACGCTGCCCGGCGGACGGTGCAGGAGCGTGACGTCCCGAAAGATGCCCGGCAGCCACCACTGGTCCTGGTCCTCCAGGTAGGAGCCCGCCGACCACTGGTGGACGCGCACCGCCAGCACGTTGCCGGCCGGCTTCAACAGGTGCCCGACGGCGAACTCGTGCGGCAGCCGGGAACCCTTGAACTCGCCGATGTCCGTGCCGTTCAGCCACACCCGGGCGCAGGACTCCACACCGTCGAAGCGCAGCACGGAGCCGCCTTGCGCGGGCCAGTCGCCGGGCAGGTCGAAGTGACGCAGATGGTCACCGGTCGGGTTCTCGGTCGGCACCCTCGGCGGATCGACCGGGAACGGGTAGAGGTGATTGGTGTAGATCGGCGATCCGTGGCCTTGCAGCACCCAGTGACCGGGGACGGTGATCTCGGCCCAGTCCCCGGCGTCGTGGCCCGCCGCCGCGAAGGAGTCGTCCTGCGCGTCGGCCGTGGGAGACAGGCGGAAACGCCAACTGCCGTTCAGTGACAGGGTCCTGGCGTCCGAGGAGGGGTGGCGGGCGCGTGGCGGGAGGGCGCCGCTGCCCGGCGAGACGTCCTCGACGTAGTCGGTGGCGGTGGTGCGGAAAGACATCGGTCTCCAGGTCGTGGAAGGGACGTGTCAGCCCTTGATGCCGGTCTGCGCGATCCCCTGCACCAGCCAGCGCTGGAGGAAGAGGAAGACGAACACCAGAGGCAGGATGGAAACGGCCGTGGCCATGAAGATCAGATGGAAGTTGACGGTCTGGTTGGTCATGTACGAGGAGAGCGCGACCTGGACCGTCCACGCCTGCGGGTCCTGGCCGATGACCAGCGGCCACAGGAAGGCGTTCCAGCCGCTGATGAAGGTGATGGTCGCGATCGCGGCGAAGAAGTTCAGCGAGTTGGGCACGACGACGCGCCAGTACGCGCCCCAGTACCCGAGCCCGTCCACCCGCGCCGCCTCCTCCAGCTCCTTGGGGAACCCCAGGAAGTACTGCCGGAACAGGAAGCAGGTGAAACCGCTGAACAGCCCCGGGACGACGAGCCCGCGCAGACTGTCCACCCAGCCGAGCGAGGAGACGAGCACGAAGCTCGGCACGAAGGTGACGGCGGCGGGCACCATCAGGGTCACCAGGACCGCGTAGAAGATCTTGTCGGCGTGCCGGTAGGGGATGCGGGCGAGGCCGTAACCGGCGAGGGAGCAGACCAGCAAGGTGCCCAGGGTGTGCAGGACGCCGACGACCGCGGAGTTCCACAGGGACCGGGCGAAGGGGACCGTGGAGTCGTCGAACAGTTCGCCGATGTTGCCCCATTGGAGGTGGGTGGGGAAGAACTTCCAGTTCTCGCCGGTGATTTCGGCGTCGGTGGACAGGGCGTTGCGGACGAGCAGGTAGAAGGGCACCAGGAAGAGCAGGGTCGCGATGCCGGTGGCGACGTACAGACCGGTGTTGCCGAGGACACCGCGCCGGTCGCGTCGGCGTCCGCGCCCGTTCGGCGGGGCGACGGGGGCCCCGCGGCCCTTGACGACGGTGGTCACTTGGCCTCGTCCCTCCTTCCGAATCCCATGAACCTGCCCTGGAGCAGGGTGACGAGGCAGATCAGCAGGGTGAGGATGACGGCGCCCGCGCTGCCCGCTCCGTAGTCCTGGGCCTGGCCGAGTGCCGTGTAGTACAGCTCGACGAGGGGCGGACGGCCCCACGTGGTCTTCGACAGCAGGTTGAAGAACTCGTCGAAGGCCTGGTAGGCGGCCACGAGCAGCAGCAGGATCACGGCGGTCGACGTCGCGCGCAGCTGCGGCAGGGTGATGTGGCGGAAGGTCTGCCAGCCGGGCCTGGCACCGTCGATGGCGGCGGCCTCGTATAGCTCCGGCGGGATGTTCTGGAGCGCCGCCAGGAACAGGATCATGTAGAAGCCGGACTGGAGCCACAGGCGCGCGCTGACGATGACGAGCCAGTACCAGGGCGGGTCGGGGTTCGCCAGCCAGGCGATGTTCTCGATGCCGAACCAGCCGAGGACCGTGTTCATCAGGCCGAAGCGGACCCCGCTGAAGAGGGACATCTTCCAGATCAGCGAGGCGGCGACGTAGCTGCACGCGGTGGGCAGGAAGAACACGGAGCGGAAGAATGCCCGCATGAAGCGCAGTCGGTTGACCATCAGCGCGAGCCCCAGCGAGACGGCCCAGGTCAGGGGCACGATGAGTGCGGCGAAGACGGTGAAGGTGACGAGGGCGCCGGTGAAGTCGCTGTTCTCCAGCATCTGCCGGTAGTTGTCGAGACCGACGAACTTGTCGGGGGTGACCGTGAAGCGTGCCTCGAAGAAGCTCAGCCAGAGGCTCCAGCCGATCGGGATGTAGACGAAGACCAGCAGGCCGATGAGGAACGGGCCGGTGAAGACCCAGAAGGCGAGGGTGCTGCTGCCCCGCGGCCCCCGCCTCGGCCGGGCCGGAAAGGCCGCGGCCGGGGCGGGGCGCGCGGCACCGCGCGTGGTGGTGGTCGACATGTCGTAACCCGCCCCCCGGCCTATCCGAAGAGCTTCTTGAGCTCGCGGTTCACGGTCGTGTCGGCCTTGTCCAGAGCGGCCTCCGGGTCACCGTCCTTGCGGACGCAGTCGGCGAAGACGTCCTCCAGCGCGGTGATCATGCTCTGGGTCCAGCCGATGTTGTCGAAGTGCCCGTACTCGTTGAAGAGGTTGACGCCCTCGGCGGGCAGGCCGGACTTGAGCTTGGTGGCGCCCGCGGCGAGCGAGGAGCGGGGCGGTATGTGGAATCCGTAGGAGAGCGACCAGTCCTCCTGGTACTTCTTCTGGTCGATCCACAGCCACTTCACGTACTCCTTGGCCAGGTCGACGTTCTTGCCCTTGGCGTTGACGAACATGGACCAGCCGCCGTTGTAGACGGAGGGTTTGCCGCCGTCGGTGACCTTGGGGAAGGGGAAGACGCCGATGTCGTCGCCGAGTGCCTTCTGCATCTGCGGCATGGCCCACATGCCGCAGAACTGGATCGCGCACAGGCCCTGGTCGATCGCGGAGGGGTCCCAGTAGTCGGCCGGGGCGTCGAGGAGGAGATCCCCGCTGGTGAAGAGCTTGCGCATCTTCTTGAGGCCTTCCTTGACCCCCTCCGTGTGGTACGCGATCCGGTTCTGGTCGTCGAGGGTGTCGGCGCCGGCGGACCAGATCATCGGGTTGATGACCGCGTGCAGGTCGTTGCCGAGGAACAGGCCCTTGACCTTGCCGGTGGTGAGCTTGGCGGCGGCCTCGATCAGCTCGTCGAGCGTGGTCGGCACCTCGACGCCCGCCTTCTCCAGCAGCGACGGGCGGTAGAAGAAGAACTGCGGGTCGTCGATCATCCGGACGCCGTAGATCTTCCCGTCGACCGTGTGCGAGGCGATGTCGGCCGGATTGAAGTCGTCCTTGACCGGCTCGACGATGTCGCTCAGGTCGGCGACCTGGCCGCTCTTGACGAGCTGGATCTGTGGATGGAACTCGAACAGGTCGGGCGCGTTCTTGGTGAGCAGGGAGGCGAAGAGCTTGCTCTCGAAGTCGGAGCCGGTGATCCACTGCGTGGTCACGTTCGCCTTGTCGTAGGCCTTCGCGTACCGCTTGACGGCCTGTTCGGTGCCGGCCTCGCCGTACGCGTGGAAGTACTGGACGAGGTTCTCGCCCGAACCGCTGCCCCCTCCGCGGCCGTTGTTGCCCCCGCACGCGGCCAGCGGGCCGAGGGCGGCGAGGCCCGCGGCGGCACGCAGTACGGATCGACGGTCCCAGTTGCTGCTGCTCATTGCCGACATGCTTGACGTCCTTGTCTCGAATACGGCTGCGGCTCGGTCGCTCACGCGCCAACTGGCTCAAAGAACGTTGCGGTGCGGGACGTTAACCTTCGGCTAATACTTCGGCAAGGGGTTGGACGAAGCCCGTTCGAAGTGTTGTGGCGGGTTCGGAGTGCCGGACAGGACAAGTCGGCGGGCGGTCGGAACGGCCGTGAGGACACCGTCGACTCCCGCGTGATCACTGCGACATGAGCAGGCCGGGGCGCGATCCGTCGTCACGGAGACGGTGGACGGCGCCGTCGCCGCCGGGAGTCGTGGCCGGGCGCCTGCGCTCCGAGGGCGTCGGCGTCGAACCCCCGGCCGTGGTCAGCCCTTCGAGCCGCCGCGCGCCCGCACCCGTGTCGTGGCCGCGCCCCGCTGCCCGACCGACTGAAGGGCCCCTTCCAGGGCGAACGTCGCGGCGCCGAGGCAGACGGGGTCGGTCGGAATGGGGGAGAGGACGATCTCGGTGGCGGCCAGCGGCCGCTTCAACGCGTGCCGGGCCACCGCGTCGCGCACCTCGTGCAGCAGCGGCTCCCCGAGTGTCGCCGCGACCCAGCTGCTGAGCACGACCACTTCGGGGTTCAGCAGATTCACCAGGTCGGAGATCCCGGCGCCGAGATAACGGGCGGTGTCCCGTACGACCTTGAGCGCCACGGGGTCCTGAGCGGCGACACCCCGCGCGAGCGCGTCGATGGTGGCGGTCTGGTCCTCCGGGTGCAGCAGCGCGCTCCCGGGGCTCAGCTCCCGCAGATTCAGCATGATGCCCGGCGCCCCGACATAGGTCTCCACGCAGCCGTGATTGCCGCAGTGGCACAGCCGGCCGTCCAGGACCAGCGTCGTGTGGCCCCACTCGCCGGCGCTGTTGCTGACCCCCCGGTGCAGCCCGCCGCCGAGGGCGAGCCCCGCGCCGACGCCCGTGCCCAGATTGACGACCACGGCGTCTCCGCGCCCCCGGGCCGCGCCGAACCAGAGCTCCGCGACCGCGCAGGCGCGCAGCGGATTGTCGAGGTGCAGCGGGTAGGCGATGTGCTCGGCGAGCAGGTCCAGCAACGGCACGTCGTGCCAGTCCCAGTTGGGGGCGTACTCGCAGACGCCGCCCTCCCGGTCGACCTGGCCGGGCACGCTCACCCCGACGCCCAGGACCCGGGCCGCCTCCACGCCGGCCTGCGCGACCACCGAACCGACAGCCGTCGCGACGTGCCCGACGACCTGCTCCGGACGGCTCTCGCCTGGGCGCATGTCCTCGTCGGCGCGCGCCAGCACGTTCAGCGCCAGGTCGAAGAGCTCGACCCGCACATACGTCTCCGCGATGTCGACGCCGATCAACGCTCCCCCCGAGGCGTTGACGGCCACGAGGCCCCGCGGGCGGCCACCCGCGGAGTCCTCGAAACCGACCTCGGTCAGCATGCGCAGGTCGAGCAGCTCACCGACGAGCGTGGCCACCGTGGCCAGACTCAGTCCCGTCGCCGCCGCCAGTTCCTGCCGGGAGGTGGGTGATTCGGCGATGATCTGACGCAGCACCTCATAGCGGTTCGCCGTACGGATGTCGCGTGATGTGCGCTTCACCGGACCTGCCACCTCGATCCCCCGGTCCCTCCCCGTCACGGCCGGGCCCAGTGACCCCGGCGCGCCGCAAGGCTATGACTCGGGAAGGGCTTTCGACAAGGGGTTAGGAAAGGGGCTGGAGGAAGTCCCGCACAAACGCGTTGGTGAAGGTCCCCGCCGGGTCGAGGGCACCGGCCAGCGCCCCGAAGTCGGTGAGCCGCGGACTCCGCGCGCGCACCACCTCGGACGGCACCGTGAACACCTTGCCCCAGTGCGGCCGCGCGTCGAACGGCGCCAGCGCCTCCTCGACCCGGGCCACCACCGGCAGCACCGCCTCCGTGTCCGCGACCCAGGTGAAGTGCAGGGCCACCGAGTCCCGGCCGTACGCCGGGCTCAGCCACTGGCGGTCGGCGGCCACCGTCCGCACCTCGCAGATCTGCAGCAGCGGCGCGATCACCTGGCGGATCGCGTCGAGGGCGTGCAGCGCGGCCAGGGCGTCCGAGCGCGGCAGCAGGTACTCCGACTGGAGCTCGGCCCCGCTGCTCGGGGTGAACTCGGCCCGGAAGTGGGGGAGCCGGTCGTGCCAGGGGCCAGGGGCGCCGAGTTGCTCGGTGCAGTTCCGCGCGGGCATGCCGGGCACCGGGTGCATCGCCTCGGTGGCGGGCGCCGCCCACGGGAAGTCCACCGCCGGACGGTCGGTGCGCCGCTTCAGCCACACCTGGCCGAAGCCCGGCTGCCGCCAGTCGGTGAACAGGCTGACGCTGTACGCCGCCGCCGCGACCGCCTCGAAGTCCAGGCCCGCCAGCGGAAGTCCGGTGAAGACGTGCTGGCTCACCTCGAAGGCGGGCTCCAGGTCGAGGGTGAGCGCGGTGACCACGCCGAGCGCGCCGAGCGCCGTCACGGCGCCGTCGAAACGGGTGTCGTCCCGGCCGATCGTCACGGTCGCACCGTCGGCGGTGACCAGTTCGACCTCGCGCACGGCGGAGGCGAGCGAACCGTTGGTGACACCCGAGCCGTGCGTGCCGGTCGCCACCGACCCCGCCACCGAGATGTGCGGGAGGGACGCCATGTTGTGCAGCGCCAGCCCGTGCTCGTGCACCCTGCGGGCGAGTTCGGCGTACCGCACGCCGCCCGAGACCCGTACCGTACGGGCCGTCGTGTCGACGTCCACCGCGGGCGGCAGCCCGGTCAGCGACAGCAGTACGCCGTCGTCACCCGGTTCGGCGATCTCGTTGAAGGAGTGGCCGCTGCCCAGCACCCGCACCCGCGTGCTCCCGGCGACGAGCGCGCGCAGTGCGTCGAGCGAGCGGGGCCGGTGGAGCTCCCCGGCCGTGTACGTGATGTTGCCGGCCCAGTTGGTCAGGGTGCCTGTCGTGCCTGTCATCCCTGTCGTCCTCCACGGGAAGTCGCCGTCCACGGCCGGGTGGGACGGCCGCGTGGGGAACCTGTCCGGCCGGTCCGGCCCGGTGACCGGCCCCTCCGTTGACCCTCTCACGAGGCCACACCTACCGTAGAGACCGCTTGCTGTCGTGGAAGCCGATCACGACACCGATCGCGGCGTCGAGCGCGACACCGATCACGAAGCCGCCGAGCCGGAAGGTCACCTCGTTGCCCGAGCGTCCCCTGGCGATGTTCGCCATGACAGCCCAGAACGTGCCGCTGATCTTCCCGCCCGGGCTCATGGCCCGGCTGCGCGGGCTGGTCGACGTGGACCCCGCCCTGGTGGCGCACGACTTCACCGATCCCCGCGTCCGCGCCGTCCTCGCGGAGACCGAGATCCTCGTCACCGGCTGGGGCTGCCCCGCGCTCGACGCCGACACCCTGGACGCGGCCCCGAAACTGCGTGCCGTGCTGCACTCCGCCGGCTCCGTCAAGGGCTTCACCACGCCCGCCGTCTGGGAGCGCGGGCTCCTCGTGTCGTCGGCGGCCGACGCCAACGCGCTGCCCGTCGCCGAGTACACGCTCGCGATGATCCTGCTCGCGGGCAAGGACGTGTTCGCCCAACGGGACCGCCTGCGCACCGAACGTGCCTTCCCCTACGGGCAGATCCTCCCCGGCACCGGCAACTTCGGGCGCCGCGTCGGCATCGTCGGAGCCTCGCGGGTCGGCCGCCGCCTCGTCGAACTGCTGCGCCCCTTCGACCTGGAGGTGAGCCTCGCCGACCCCTACCTCGACGAGGCGGGGGCGGCGGCGCTCGGCGTCCGGCTGCTGCCGCTCGACGACCTGCTGGCCGGCAGCGACATCGTGACCGTCCACGCCCCGCAGACGCCCGAGACCCGGCACATGATCGGCCGCCGCGAACTCGCCCTGATGCCCGCCGGATCCGTCCTGATCAACACCGCCCGCGGTTCCCTCGTCGAGCACGACGCCCTGGCCGCCGCGCTGCGCGCCGACCGGATCGGCGCGATCCTCGACGTCACCGACCCCGAGCCGCTGCCGGCCGACTCCCCGCTGTACGACCTGCCGAACGCCTTCGTCACCCCCCATCTCGCGGGGTCGCAGGGCAACGAGGTCGCCCGGCTGGGCCGCACGGTGCTGGAGGAACTCGAACGACTGTTGTCGGGGGAGGAGTTGGCGTGCCGGGTCGACGAGGCCGGGCTGGAGCACTCGGCCTGACGAGGCCCGCACGCCCAGGGACCGGCTGATCCCGGCGGTGCGTCCCGGTCCTCGGCCGAAGAACGCCGCCGGTGCTCGCGCGGGCCCGGCATGATCGGCTGTCGGTGCGCGGACGGGCCGGGGCCCTGGTGTAGGTGAGCTCCGAAGGGCGGGACACCGCAGGCCGAGACTACTGCGAAATTCGTTGCAGATAGCCGTACGGAAGACTGGTTCCGTCAACACATAGTGATATCGGTGCGATATCGGTAGCGTGCTGGTCATGACCTACGGCCCTCTCCCCGAAACCGCCCTCACCCGCCATCGCCGGCTCCGTGAGCAGGGCAGCCTCGATCGGGCCGACCTGGACGCGATCCTCGACGCGGGGTTCGTCTGCCATCTCGGCGTGATCGTCGAAGGGCGGCCGGTCGTGGTGCCGACCGTGTACGGGCGCGACGAGCGGCACCTGTACCTGCACGGTTCCGTGGCGAGCCGGAGCCTCGGCGCCGAGCACCCGGTGTGCGTGACCGTCACGCACGTCGACGGACTCGTTCTCGCCCGTTCGGTGTTCGAGCACGGGGTCAACTACCGCAGCGCGATGATTCACGGGACACCCCGCCAGGTCACCGACCCGCGGGAGAAGACCGAGGGCCTGCGGCTGCTCACCGAGCACGCGGCGCCCGGCCAGTGGGACTACGCCCGTCGGCCCAGCCGCAAGGAACTGGCCGCGACGACCCTGCTCGCGCTCTCCCTGGAGGAGGCCTCGGTGAAGATCCGTACCGGAGCCCCGGACGACGGCGACGGCCCCGACGCGGAGCTCGGCCTGTGGGCCGGCACCCTGCCCCTGGTCCCCACCTGGGGCGCGCCCGAGCCCGACCCGCTGCTGCCCGCGGATCTGGCCCCTCCGGCGCACATCGCGCGACGCGGGGGGACCCGGCACGGCTGACGCGCGGGCGGGGGCATACCGTGAGGAGTCGAGCAACGCAGACTGAACTGGTCGGGAGCGAGGAGAACGGGATGGGCAGCCGCACCGCGCTGGTCGAGGATCTGATGGAGCGGTTCCCGCACGTGCCGCGGGAGGCCGTCTTCAAGGAGGACCTGCTCCGCGGGGGCGTCGCCTTCGACGCGTCGGCCCTCAGCGACAACGAGAGCGGCGAGGTCAAGCCGAAGTCCTACTTCATCTTCTCCTTCGACCACGGCACCCTGCCCGAACTGGGCGAGGCCGCCCTGCGGCGCCCGCCGGAGGAGATCATCCTCACCGGAGGGCCGTACGACCTGCGGCGCACCGTGGTGTCCGTACGGGTCAACCCGTCCTCGCCCTACCGTGTCGCCGCCGACGCGGACGGCGTGCTCGGGCTGTACCTGGACGGGAAGCGGATCTCCGACGTCGGGGTGCCACCCATGCCGGAGTACTACCGGCACAAGCTCTCCAACGGGAAGTCCGTGATGGAGGTGGCGCCCACCATCCAGTGGGGTTACCTGATCTACCTCACGGTCTTCCGCGTCTGCCAGTACTTCGGCGCCAAGGAGGAGTGCCAGTACTGCGACATCAACCACAACTGGCGCCAGCACAAGGCGGCCGGCCGCCCCTACACCGGTGTGAAGGACGTCGAGGAGGTCCTCGAAGCGCTGGAGATCATCGACCGGTACGACACGGCGAAGGCGTCCACCGCGTACACCCTGACCGGCGGTGCGATCACCAAGACGGTCGCCGGACGCGACGAGGCCGACTTCTACGGCCACTACGCCAAGGCCATCGAGGAGCGCTTCCCCGGACGGTGGATCGGCAAGGTCGTGGCGCAGGCGCTGCCGCGCGACGACGTGCAGCGTTTCAAGGACTACGGCGTGCAGATCTACCACCCCAACTACGAGGTGTGGGACCGCCGCCTGTTCGAGCTGTACTGCCCCGGCAAGGAGCGGTACGTCGGCCGCGACGAATGGCACAAGCGCATCCTGGACTCGGCTGAGATCTTCGGCGCGCGCAACGTCATCCCCAACTTCGTGGCGGGCGTGGAGATGGCGGAGCCCTTCGGCTTCACCACCGTCGACGAGGCCATCGCGTCGACGACCGAGGGTCTGCGCTTCTTCATGTCGCACGGCATCACCCCGCGCTTCACCACCTGGTGCCCGGAGCCGACGACCCCGCTCGGCAAGGCCAACCCGCAGGGTGCGCCGCTGGAGTACCACATCCGCCTCCTGGACGCCTACCGCTCGACGATGGAGGACTTCGGGCTCTCCTCGCCGCCCGGGTACGGTCCGCCCGGACCGGGCCGCGCCGTCTTCTCCGTCAGCTCCTTCATGGACAGCCTCCCGGCCAGGGACGAGGTGCAGGAACCGACCCAGGTGTGACCCGCGGTCGGCCCGCCGGGGCCCGGTGACCGCCTTCAGGAGTGAAGGGGTGTGGACGTTCGGGGAGCGGCCGTCCGGCCCAGTCGTGCAGACTGGCGGCCGCGACCGGTGGCGGTCGCGGTCCGCGCGGGGGAGCAGCCCTGTCCGCGCCGTGTGGGGTGGGGGCCATGGACGCGTGGGACGGTGCGGCCGGTGTCGACAGCGCTTCGCTGACGCTTGCGCACGAGAGGCTGGGGGCCGGGTGGGCATCGGTCGCCGTGTTCGCGGAACTCGCGGCACGGACCGGTGACTGGCATCGGTCGGCGTGGGCCGTCTGCCTGGCACTCGGAATCCCGGCCCCGGACGTGGCGGGGCGATTCGCCCGCGGCATGGGAGACGTCGCCACGGAATTCCACCAGGGCGAAGAGGAACTGTGCGGCGAGGTCCTGGAGACCGTCGGGCTGTTCGACGTCCCCCGGCCGCTCGACGAGCGCGGCACCGAGATCGCAGGTCTGCCGGCGACCGCTGCCGGGGCACTGGGCGGCATGCCCAGCGGTCACGCGCTCACCCTTTCCCGCAGACGCGTCAGGGGCGAGCTGACCGGGATGTTCCTGTCGCCGGCACGGACGCTGCCCCGGCGCGAGCGGGCCAGACCCGCGGAGTACTGGGCTGCCCTGTCCGCCGCCGGCGACCTGCTGCTCCAGGCCGGCGGCGAGGAAGGGCGCGAGGTCGAGCGCGCGCTTCAGGAGTGCCGACGACGCGCGGCCGAACACCCTTCGAACGGGGAGAAGCCTGTCGCGTCGGACGCGGATTGATACGTTCCGGCGTTCCCTGCGTATTGCTCGGGGGACGCCGTGCCCGGACGGTCCGACGGTCCGGACAGGTGCCACCGCGTGCCACGCCATGTGCGTACGGAGTTCGAATACGGCATTTGAATACGCCGCTTGTCAGTTGTGCGGGAACCGTGAAAAGCTCGGGCCCCGTCGCGAGAGACAGGCCCCAACTCCCCCGTGAGAAAAGTTGAGTTGGGCATTGCATGACCTGGCACACGGAAGCAGCGGATGCAGGAGCCCCCATGCCCGACCTGCCGACCCCTCAGAACGCCGCCGAGGCCGCGCTGTTCTCGGAGTGCTGGGACGCCGTCCTGTCGTACGCCGACCTGTGCACGTCCGGCTCCGCGGCGGCCACCCAGCTGGCCACCGAGGCGTTCACCCACGGCATCCGCGAAGCGCGCACGAACACCAGCACGGCGAAGAGTACGGGCCGCAGGACGCCCCGCCTGCCCCGCATCCCCCTGCTGCTCACCTCCGTCCGCACCACCGCCGCCGCCTGGGAGGCCCACGGACAGGGCCACCGCCTCGACCCCGACCTCAGGCTGTGGCTCAACTCCGCGAAGGCCGCCCGGTACACGGGACCCCCGCTGCACCGTCCGCTCGCGCTGCGCGGCCTCAAGGACATGCAGGAGGCCGACGCGGCACTCCTGTGGCTCGCCGAGGTCGAAGCACTTCCGCTGCCCGCCGTGGCCCGGCGGCTCGGCCTCGACCCGACAGCCGCGGCCGAGGAACTCGGCCATGTGCGGGCGCTGTTCAGGGACCGCTGCCACCGCAACCACCTCGACACCCCCATGGACGCCGGCTGCCGCAGCTACGCCCGGCTCCTCGACGCCGTGACCCGCTCACCCGGCGCCGAGACACCCGAGGACCTCTCCCGCCATCTCGCCCAATGCGTCGAGTGCGCGGAGGCCGCCGCCTGTCTGCGGCTGCACGGCGGCGGGCTGCCCGCGGCGCTCGCCGGCGGAGTGATCGGCTGGGGCGGCCTCGCCTATCTGGAGCGCAGGCGCCGGGCCGCGGAGGCGGGCCTGGCCGGCGGGCGCGCCGACGCGGCCTCGGACACGGGCATCGCCGTGGGCACGGTGGCCCGGCCGCGGCTCGGACGGACCGGGCTCCTCGCCGCGGCCGTCCTCGTGTCGGGCCTCGCCCTCACGGTCTCCCTGATGCCCTTCGGCGACGGGAACGGGCGCGACGCCTCCGCGCGGGGCGACTCGACCGACCGGCAGCCCGTCGCGGACCCGGGCGTCCCCTCCCCGTCCGCCACCGCCCGCCCGGCCGACCCCTCGGTGTCGCCGGAGCCGAAGAAACCGGCGTCGGCCACCGCCAAGCACACGAGGCCGGACCCGGAACCCCAGGGCACGTCCTCCTCCCCGGCCGGTTCCGCCACCCCCTCCGCGCACCCCACCCGGAGCGCGTCCTGCAAGGTGAAGTACGAGATCGTCGACGAGTGGCCGGACGGCTTCCAGGCCACCGTCGCCGTCACCTCCGCACAGGCCCTCGACGACTGGCAGGTCGCCTGGACCTTCCCCGACGGCCAGCGCGTCACCCAGATGTGGGACGGCACCTTCACCCAGCACGGCTCCCGCGTCACCGCCTCCGCCGCCACCTACAACAAGTCCGTCGCGGCCGGCGGCACCTTCGCCGTCGGCTTCATCGGCTCCTGGGACGACCGCAACGCGGTCCCGGACAACTTCACGCTCGACGGCGGACGTTGCACCCGCACGACCTGAGCCGCGGACTCCGGATTTAATCGGTTGACGGACCTCCGGGGGGTCCGGCTACGGTGTGCGTGTTCGAGCGAAGGCCGGTCGCCTTCGCTCCCGGCGAGTGTTCTCGAGGAGGTGTGACCGATGGCTGTCGTTGCGATGGGCGCTGCCCGCATCCAGAAGTTCATCAAGTCCACCTCCGTGGCCGCCGGCTGACCTTCCTCTTTCCTCCGCGCCCGAGTGCGCGTGCCGGGGCCGCCCTTGTGAAGGGTCTCCCTTGACTTCCAGCTCCGCCTTCTCCGCTTCTGCTGCCTCCTCCACCCCCTCCGCCGCGGCCGCCCTCGCCCCCTACGGCTGGGACGACGCATGGGCGGACGAGTTCGCCCCGTACACCGCCGAAGGCCTCGTCGCCGGGCGGGTGGTCCGGGTCGACCGTGGTCAGTGCGACGTGGTCACCGCCGACGGGCCCCTGCGCGCGGACACCGCGTTCGTGACGCCGCACGACCCGATGCGGGTCGTGTGCACCGGTGACTGGGTCGCCGTCGAACCCTCGGGCAACCCGCGCTACGTGCGCACGTATCTGCCGCGCCGTACCGCCTTCGTACGCTCCACCTCCTCCAAGCGTTCCGAGGGACAGATCCTCGCCGCCAACGTCGACCACGCCGTGGTGGCGGTGTCCCTCGCCGTGGAACTCGACCTCGGCCGCATCGAACGCTTCCTGGCCCTGGCCTGGGAGTCCGGGGCGCAGCCGGTGGTCGTGCTCACCAAGGCCGACCTGGTGCCGGAGCCGGCGACGCTCGGACACCTCGTGCAGGACGTGGAGACGACCGCGCCGGGCGTCCCGGTGCTGACGGTCAGCTCCGCGACCGGCGAGGGCGTCGACGTCCTCGCGGCCGTCCTCGCCGGCGGCACGTCGGTCCTCCTCGGCCAGTCCGGGGCGGGCAAGTCCACGCTCGCGAACGCCCTGCTCGGCGAGGACGTCATGGACGTCCGGGCCACGCGGGACGTCGACGGCAAGGGCCGGCACACCACCACGACCCGCAACCTCCTCGCCCTGCCCGGCGGAGGCGTCCTCATCGACACTCCGGGGCTGCGTGGCGTCGGCCTCTGGGACGCCGAGACCGGCGTCGGGCAGGTCTTCGCCGAGATCGAGGAGCTCGCGGCCGACTGCCGCTTCACGGACTGCGCCCATGTCTCCGAACCCGGTTGCGCGGTGCTCGCGGCCCTCGACTCGGGTGCGCTCCACGAACGCCGCCTCGACAGCTACCGGAAGCTGCTGCGCGAGAACCAGCGGATCGTGGCCAAGACGGACGCACGGCTGCGCGCCGACATCCGCCGCGACTGGAAGCGCAAGGGGGCGGAGGGCCGGGCCGCCATGGAGGCGAAGCGAGGACGCTTCTAGCCCGGCCGGCTCGTCCCGCACCGTCCCGGTCGGCATGTGCCCCGGCCGGCCCGTGCCGCGAGCTCCAGCAGGGACCGGGCGGGGACCAGCGGGGATCGGCAGGGGCCGGCAAGGTCCCGCGAGGCGCCGGGGCGAGGTGGTCCGGGGCGGCGGCGAGGTGGTCCGGGCGGGGCCGAGGCGGTCCGGGGCGGCGGCGAGGGTTCCCCACGCCGCCGCGCCCCACGGCTCCGTCCCGCCCGCCGGCCCGCACCCAGCGTCATGTCCGAAATCCGCCGGACCCGTGCCGGGCGACGGCGCACACTGGGAGGGTGATCGACGAAGACACCAGGTACGAGGCCGTACGGAGCAGGGACGCCCGGTTCGACGGGGAGTTCTTCTTCGCGGTGGAGACGACCGGGATCTACTGCCGGCCGAGCTGCCCCGCCGTGACGCCGAAGCGGCAGAACGTGCGGTTCTACCCGACGGCCGCCGCGGCGCAGGGCTCCGGCTTCCGAGCCTGCCGCAGGTGCCGCCCGGACGCCGTGCCGGGTTCCGCGGAGTGGAACGTACGGGCCGATGTCGTCGGCCGGGCCATGCGCCTGATCGGGGACGGCGTCGTCGACCGCGAGGGGGTCGGCGGCCTCGCCGTGCGCCTCGGCTACAGCTCCCGGCAGGTGCAGCGGCAGCTCACCGCGGAGGTCGGCGCCGGCCCCGTCGCGCTGGCCCGTGCCCAGCGCGCGCACACCGCGCGCGTGCTGCTCCAGACCACCGGACTCCCGGTCACGCACATCGCGTTCGCGGCCGGGTTCGCCAGCGTGCGGCAGTTCAACGACACGATCCGTGCGGTGTACGCGTCGACGCCGAGCGAGCTGCGGGCCGCGGCGCCGCGCACCGGTTCCGACGTCCCGCGCGGGGCCACCCCTACCGCCGGGGTCCCCCTGCGGCTCGCCTTCCGGGGGCCCTACCAGTCCACCGACGTCTTCGACCTGCTCGCCGCGGAGGCGGTCCCGGGCATCGAGGACGTCGGCGGCCCGCACGGCGGGCGCACCTACCGGCGCACGCTCCGGCTGCCCTACGGAAGCGGCATCGCCGCGGTCGACGAGCGCCCGAGCGGTGCCCGGCGACGCCCCGGTCCCGCGGACGCGGCCCACCCCGGCGGCTGGCTCGACGCCCGGCTCCACCTCACCGACCTGCGCGATCTGACCACCGCCGTGCAGCGGCTGCGCAGGCTGTTCGACCTGGACGCCGACCCGTACGCCGTCGACGAGCGGCTGGGCGCCGATCCGCTGCTGGGCCCGCTGGTCGTCGCGCGGCCGGGCCTGCGGTCACCGGGCGCCGCCGACCCGGACGAGCTCGCGGTGCGCGCGCTGGTGGGGCGGACGGCGGCCGAGGAGCTGGTCCGCCGGTACGGGAAGGCGCTGGACGCCCCGTGCGGCACGCTCACGCATCTCTTCCCGGAACCGGCCGTGCTGGCGCAGGCCGAGCCGGACGGCCCCCTGGGCGCCCTGGCCGCCGCCCTTGCCGACGGCGCACTGAGGCTCGACCCGGGCGCCGACCGTGACGACGCCCACGAGACGCTGCTCGCGCTCGCGGGCATGGACGAGGACACCGCGGCCGTCATCCGCACCCGCGCGCTCGGCGATCCGGACGTGGCCCCGCCGGGGCAGGACGTGCCGGACGGCTGGCGGCCCTGGCGGTCCTACGCCGTGCGGCACCTGCGCGTGGCGCGGCAGCCGGGGGAGGAGCCGGGCCGGGACCGCACCGTCTGATCGGGAATCCGTGGGGACGGCGTGCGCAAACCGTCGGGACGAACCGTGGGGACGGCGTGCGCAAACCGTCGGGACGAACCGTGGGGACGGCGTGCGCAAACCGTCGGGACGAACCGTCGGGGCGGCAGGACGAAACCGTCGGGACGGCGTGGTGAATCCGTCGGGACGAACCGTCGTGACGGCACGATGGAGCCGACAGGACGAAGGACCGGCCGGACCGGTCAGTCCTCAAGTCCCCAGCTGTGGATCCGCTTCGGGTGGATGCGGATCAGTTCCTCACTGAAGTGCGGGCCCAACTCGTGGGGCCCGGTGAGCAGTTCGGCCTCCCCGCGAATGTCGACGCCACGCACCTGCCACGGCCGGAAGCTCACGATGTCGTCGACGACTAGGGCGACCTTCGGGTTCTTCTGCAGATTGCGCCACTTCTTCGTCGTGCCCAGCGCGTATCCGCCGACCAGGATCGTCCCGTCCTCCTGCGGGAAGAACCCGACGGGATTCGCCTGCGGCTGCCCGTGCGGGTCGACGGTGGCCAGTCGTCCCAGCCGCTGTGACGTCAGGTACGCGCGCTCGGCCGCGCTGAATTCGGTCATGGCGGCAGCCAAACACGCGCGTGCCCGTGGCGCATCGGACCTTCGGCCCAGGTCCTGCGCCGGAGGACCGCTCGCGCGGCACCTGCCCACCGGACCGTCCGGAGCGCTCTCGACGACCTCGGCAGGCCGTGCCCACCCGGCCTCCGCGGAGTCCGCCCGTCCGGTCTCCTGAACCGGTCCGCCGGTTCCCGCGGGGTGCGCCCAATGGTGTGACAGAGTGTTGAGCGGGCCGACGGCCAGGGAATCGATGCCCTCATGACCCGCGCGATCAAGGTCCGGCATCTCCTGGCCGCTCTGGTGACCACCGTGGTTCTCGCGCCGCCGCACGCGAACGCGGACACGGGGGAGTTCCCGGACCGGGCGGCCGCCGGGGCGCGCGGCCCGGCGTGGACCGGCACGTGGGAGGCGGCCGCCTCCGGCACCGCCGACGCCCTGCCCGGTGCCTCGATCCGCAACGTCGTGCACACCAGTGTCGGCGGACGTGCGGCCCGCGTCCGCCTGTCCAACCGGCTCGGCACGGCACCCCTGCAACTCGGCTCCGTGACCCTCGCGTTGCGGCGCCCCGGCGCGAAGGCCGGCCCGCGGGCCGTCGCGGGTTCGATGCGCAAGGTCACCTTCTCCGGTGCCGGATCGGTGACGATCCCCGCGGGCAGGGACGTGGTCAGCGACCGCGTCGACCTCACGGTCCCCGCCGATGCCGACCTGCTCGTCTCGGTGCACACGCCCGTCGACTCCGGCCCCGCGACGTACCACCGCTCCGCGCTCCAGCCCAACTTCGTGGCGGTCCGGGGCGACCGCACGGCCGACGAGAGCGGCGCCGCGTACACCACCACCCTCAACAACTGGTACTACGTCACCGGCGTCGACGTGCTCGGTTCCACCGTCGGCAGCGTCGTCGCGCTCGGGGACTCCCTCACGGACGGCACCGGTTCGACGTTCGGTGCCAACCACCGCTGGCCCGACCGGCTCGCCGACCGGCTGAGCACCCTGCCCGTGCACCGTCGGCTCGGTGTCCTCAACGCGGGCATCGCCGGGAACCGGATCCTGCTCGACGGCCGCGGCCCGAGGGCCCTGTCCCGGCTCGACGCCGACGTCTTCTCTCGCACCGGCGTCCGCTCGATGATCGTGCTGCAGGGCATCAACGACATCAAGGGCCCACCGGAGCAGACGGATCCGCGTGTCATCGAGGACGCCTACCGTCTGATCGTGCGCCGTGCCCACGCCCACGGCATCCGCGTCGTCGGCGCGACGATCACCCCGTACGGCGGTCACAGCGCGTACACGCGGGCCCGTGAGGCCGCGCGGCAGGCGGTCAACGCCGCCATCCGCACACGCGGCCTCTTCGACGCGGTCGCGGACTTCGACGCCACCGTCCGTGACCCGGCCCACCCGAGCCGCATCCGCCCCGGCTACGACCCCGGCGACCACCTCCACTTCAACGACTCGGGCATGAAGGCGCTGGCCGACACCGTCGACCTCACGGCGCTCGCGCCCTGAACCGCTCGCTACGCGGGCTGCCCCCACCGAGGAGCGGCCTCGGCCGGCCGGACCGGTGCGACGGTGAGGTCCGGGCGGTCGCCCCGCGCGGTGATCAGCGCCGACTCGCCCTTGCGCAGGGCGATGCGGATCGCGCCGTCGCCCGCGTCGGTGGTGTGCAGGGGCCGCCCGTGACCGTCGCGGACCTCGACCGGTCCCGTGATGCCGTGCCGTACGACGCAGGGCGCCCCCGCCTCGCTGAACAGCCGTACCCAGCGGGTCGTGCCGCCCGAGCGGACCGCCGAGAGCAGGAAGGCGCCCTGGGTACGGAAGTCGTGGACGGTGAGGTCGCGCCAGGCGGCGGGCAGGGCGGGAAAGACGCGGACGACTCCGCCCCACGACTGGCAGACCATGTCGTGCAGGGACTGGGCGGCGGAGAGCGGGGTCTCGATGACCGGGCCCGACTCCTTGTACATGGTGTTGGGCTGGATGAACCGGGTCATCAGCTCGCCCAGGTACGCGAGCGCGTCCTCGCCCTTGCCGAGCAGCGCGGACATCGACGCGGCGCCGGTGAAGGTGTAGCCCTGGAGGGCGCCCTCGAAGCCCACCCAGTGCGCCAGCGACCTCTCGATCAGGGCGCGTTCGTCGGGTGTGCGGCCGGTCAGCTCGTACAGCGGGTACACGGCGAGCAGGTGCGAGTAGTGGCGGTGCGACTTCGCGAACGGGATGTCGGCGCCGATCATGAAGCCGTTGGCGTCGGTCGGGTAGTCCACCCGCCGGGCGAGCACCTCGCGCCAGCGGGGCGCCGACTCGTCGTCGACACCGAGGAGTTCGGCGGACTCCAGGAGCGTGCGGCAGCCCCATGTCAGCAGCATCAGGTCGTAGTTGCAGTCGCGGGTGTTGCCGCCGTACTCGGGGGAGAAGGTCGCCGGGAGGTGGAGCCGGCCGTCCGTGCCCGGTTCCAGGAAGTGCAGGTAGTAGTTGACCGCCTTGCGCAGGAGCGGGAAGAGGACGTCGCGCAGGATCGACTCGTCCATGGTGTGGCGGTAGCTGAGCCAGACGTTGTGCAGGGCCCAGGTGAGGTTGCCGACCTCGGGGGTCGGCGGGTCCTGGCCCGGGATGCCGACGCCGTAGCCGGTGAGGGTGCCGGCCGCGCCGTTGACGAGCTGCGGGTCGGTGGTGCGCGGGATGCCGAGCGAGTCGCCCCGGTACCGCGCCGCCACCTCCTTGGCGAGGTTGTCCCGGAATTCGCCCAACGCCCTGGTCACCGCGTCGAGTTCGAGGTGGTTGGAGCCGTGGATCAGCCAGTACTCCAGTTGGACGTTGAGGTTCCACCAGGTGTTCGGCCACGGCGTGGGCTCCAGCCAGGGTCCGCTGGTGGCCATCACGGGGGCGTCCCGGCGGGCGGCGGACGCCGTCTTGTACAGCTGGATCCAGTAGAAGCGCTGGAGGCGCGCGTCGGGCAGGGAGAGGAAGCTCTTGCGGTAGTAGGCGTGCCACCGGGCGCGATGCGTCCGTGCCAGCCCGTCGTACGTCAGGGCGGAGGCGCCGCGCACGGCGGCGACCGCCCGCTCCGGCGCCGTGGACTTCGGGTAGGAGTGGGCGACATGGACGTACAGGGTGCGCGTGCCGCCCCTGGTCCGCTCCCGCCACGCGGTCGCGTGTCCGCCGCCCGACAGCAGCGGCTGCACGGCGGTGAGGACGCCGTCGCGCTCCACGACCTCGGCGGGCGGGTTGCCCCGGTAGCCGTCCGGCAGCGGTTTGAACGCGGCGCGCGGGCTGATGGCGTCCGCCGGGTGGAACACCCAGCGGAAGTCGCGCTCGCCGTCGCTGGGCGTCACCTCCACGGCGAGCACCGAACGGGAGTCGTGGACCAGTGCGCGCAGGGTCAGCGTGCCCCTGTCGGTGGTGAGCGTGCCGGTGAGTTCGGCGTCCTCCAGCCGCAGCCGCCAGTCCAGGCCGGTGATCGTGCCGGCCGGCTCCAGCGTGAACCAGCCGATGGGCAGGCGGGCGAGTCCGAAGAGCGAGCCGAACTCGGGGCGGTGGTCCTGCACCTCGGAGTGCTGCACGTTGAAGCGCACGGCCCTGGTCTCGGCGCCCGGTTCCGCGTAGATGCCGGAACCGAGGAAGCCGTTGCCGAGGAACGGGCCCTCGTACCAGGTGCGCGGCATGCGCTGCCAGACCAGGTCGGCGTCGTCGAGGACCGCCGTCCACGGGTCGGAGGCGGTGCTGTCCGGCTCGGCGGCCCCGGTCCGCGTCTGTGCCCGGGCCTGCGGACCGCCCGCCAGCAGCGCACCTCCCAGGGCGGGGCCGGTGGCGAGCACGGTACGTCTGGACGGGCTGGGCATGGCGCCTCCTGGCGACTCGTACGGCAACACACGCACGGTGATTCATCGGAGCTATCCCGGAAGGCAACGTAGAGATGGTGCGGTAGCCCGTCAATGGTCCGGGAGAGATCCGATGTGTTGATGCGTACGTGAACGGCGGCCGGATGGTTGCACGCAGGCACGCTTCCGGCACCGCTCCCGAGTCCCTCGGCCCGGGTGCCGGCTCCCGGGCCCCGATCCCGGGCTCTCGGCCCCGCTCCTGGCCTGCTGCCGCCGGTCCCGGCTCATCGACGACCCGGCCCCGCTCCTCGGTCCCGGCTCCTCGACGACCCGGCCCGGCTCCTCGTCCCCGGCCTGTCGACCCTGGCGTCAGCTCGTTGGCCTCGTCCCAGGCTCCGCCGCCCCGGTCCCGGCTCCTGTGAGGGGCGTCCACGGCCCCGTCGGGGTCTCGGCACCCCGGCCCGACGCCGGGCCCACGTCCCGGCGCTCTGCCCCCGGTCCCACGGCGGTCCGCAGCCGTGGGACCGGCTTTCCCGGCGGTCCGCAGCCGTGGGACCGGCTTTCCCGGCGGTCCGCAGCGGTGGGACCGGCTTTCCCGGCGGTCCGCAGCGGTGGGACCGGCTTTCCCGGCGGTCCGCAGCCGTGGGACCGGCTTTCCCGGCGGCCCGCAGCCAGGGGACCGGGCTCAGCCCCAGATCACTGCCCCCAGCCACGCCCCCAGGATCAGCAGGCAGGCGAAGAACTCCGTCAGGACGCTCCAGCCGCCCGCCCGCATCAATGTCCGTACCGCCGTGCCGGCCTGTCCGTGCCCGCCCAGCCGGCGCCGTTCGCACAGGTAGACGCCGCCGAGGAAACCGGGTATCGCGCCGACCACCGGCACCAGGAGGAAGCCGAGCAGCGCCCCGAGACCGGCGTACACCGCCGTACGGGTGGTGGCGCCGCTCGCACGCAGCCGCCGCGGCGGGAGCGCCCAGCGGATCGCCCGGGACAGCAGCAGGACCCCGGTCGCGCCGACCAGCACCCCCCACGACAGGGCACGCGGGTCCTCCAGCGCCCACCACGCGACCGCGGCCCAGACCAGCCACGAGCCCGGCACACCGGGCACCAGTACTCCGGCCAGGCCGAGCAGCATCACCACGCCGACCGGCAGGAGTTCCCACGCTCCCATCTGCCCAGGGTGCCGGAGCGAACGGGAAGCCGCAGGTCAGTCCCGCGCCACCCAGCCCCGCTCGTACGCGTGCCAGCCGAGCTGGAGCCGCGTCGTCACCCCCGTCAGCTCCATCAGCCGCTTCACCCGGCGCTGCACGGTCCTCAGCCCCAGATCCAGCTGCTTGGCGACGCTCGCGTCGGTGAGCCCGGCGAGCAGCAGCGACAGGATCTCCAGGTCCGTGCCGTCCGGCCCGTCGGGTTCCTGCTCCAGCACGCCCCGGCTGCCGATCCGCAGGGGCAGCGCGTCCCGCCACACCGAGTCGAAGAGCCCGGACAGCAGCTCCAGCAACCCGCTCGCGTGCACGACCAGCGCGGAGGGCTCCGCCGTGTTCGAGGTGAGGGGGACCATCGCCAGCGCCCGGTCGGCGATGACCAGCTTGGTGGGGACCTGGTCCACGACCCGTACCTGTTCGTCCCGGCCGAGCGCCGCGGACAGCTCGGTGATCCCGGTCGGCTTGTCGAGGACCGCGCGCTCGACGACCACCCGGAAACCGACGCCCCGCCCGACGGCCTGCTCCTCGGCGTCGTTGTCCATGCCGGAGACGGCCACGGGGTTCCCGGTGACCAGCGCGCACACCTCCTCGCTCGCCCCCAGCTGGAGCTGGAGGAAGCGCTGGGAGACGGCTGCCGCGCCCATCACCACCTCGACCAGGTCGTGCGCGGCGGGCTCCGCCGCCTGCGCGCGGTACTCCTCGGCGAGCAGCGCGGCCGCCAGCTCCGCCTTCTCCAGCTCGTGCCGCTGCTGGGTGAGCAGCGCGCCGAGCGCGACACCCGGCGGCGCGGCGACCCAGCGCCCGGGCCGGGCCGACGACTGCGCCGCAAGTCCGTGCCGCTCCAGCCGGCGCAGGGCGCGCTCCGTGTCGTACTCGCCGAGTGTGAGCCGTCGCGCGAGATCGGGCACGTCGGCGGCGCCCACGGACACGAGCGCCCGGTAGGCCGACTCGTGCGTCTCGTCCAGACCTATCGCTCCCAGCATGCGGCGAAGTCCCTCCCCGAGGATGCGTTCCGGCCGGTCGGTGGCGTCCATGGCGGGAAACAGCCACGGCGCAAACCCGCCTGGGCACATCATCGCCGCACCACCCGCCTCTCTGCCAAGCTCACGCCACCGCAGCATCAACCACCGCCCGTAATGCCCTCCTTGGGCCTTCTTGGCCTGCGCGGACACGGTCTCACCGGCTCGTCCGGGCGCCGGCGGACACGGGTGGAGCGATCTTGGGGAGTGGGATTTTGGGGAAGACGACCGTCCGTACGGCACTGGGCGCGGCGACCGCCGCCGTCCTCGCCGTCACGGCAGCCGTGCCCGCAGGGGCCGCACACGACACGAAGAAGCCGCTGACCGGAAGCGGGGCCGCCGCCTCGGGTTCCGTCGTCACGCTCGTCACCGGCGACCGCGTCCTGGTGACGAAGGACGGGGCGACCGCCCTTCCCGGCGACGACGGCAGCACTCCCTTCACACAGACCCGCCGGTCCGGCGAGGACCTGTACGTCTATCCCGCGGGAGCCGTCGCCGCCGTCGCCGCCGACCGCGTGGACGAGGAACTCTTCAACGTCACCGGCCTGGTCCGGCAGGGCTACGACGACGCCCACAGCGCGACCCTGCCGCTGATCGCCACGTACCGGGCGTCGGCCGCCCGCGCGGTCCCGGCCACGCCGCGCGGCGCCGAACGCGGTGTCGCCCTCGAACCGATCGACGGCGTCGCGCTCAAGGCCGACAAGAAGAAGGCCGCGGACTTCTGGGCCGACATCACGAACTCCCGCTCCCGCGCCGCGGACGGGCTGAAGAAGCTGTGGCTCGACGAGAAGGTCCGGGCCACCCTGGACCGCTCGACCCGGCAGGTGCACGCCCCCGAGGCGTGGGCTGCGGGCTACGACGGCAAGGGCACCAAGGTCGCCGTCCTGGACACCGGTGTCGATGCCGAACACCCCGACCTCAAGGGCCGGATCACCGCCTGGGAGAACTTCACGGACTCGCCGGACACGAGCGACCGCCAGGGGCACGGCACGCACACCACGTCCACCGTCGGCGGCACGGGCGCGGCGAGCGACGGCAGGAAGAAGGGTGTCGCCCCCGGCGCCGACCTGCTGAACGGCAAGGTCCTCAACGACTCCGGCTCGGGCGCGGAGTCGTGGATCATCGCCGGCATGCAGTGGGCCGTCGACCAGGGCGCCGACGTCGTCTCGATGAGCCTCGGCAACCCGGCCCGCACCGACTGCACCGACCCGATGAGCGCGGCCACGCAGCAACTCGCCGAGTCCAGCCGCGACACGCTCTTCGTCATCGCGGCCGGCAACACCGGCCCCTCCCTCAACTCGGTCTCCTCGCCCGGCTGCGCGCCCGGCGTCCTCACCGTCGGCGCCGTCGACCGCGACGACTCCACGGCGTCCTTCTCCAGCCGCGGCCCGGCCTACGGCTCGCACACGCTGAAGCCGGAGATCACCGCGCCCGGTGTGGGCATCTCGGCCGCCAACGCGGGCGGCCGCGGCGTCTACGCCTACCGGTCCATGAGCGGCACGTCGATGGCCACCCCGCACGTGGCGGGCGCCGCCGCGATCGTCAAGCAACGCCACCCCGACTGGGACGCGCAGCAGATCAAGGCCGCCCTCGTCTCCTCCGCGGACACCGGCATCCCCGGCGACGTCCGCGAGACCGGCGGCGGACGGCTCGACGTCAAGGCCGCGATCGACCAGATGGTGCTGGGCGCGCCCGCCGTGCAGGGCGGCAGCTTCGCCTGGCCGCAGGACGCCGGCGACCGCAGGACCGTCACGGTTCCCTACACCAACACCGGCCACGAACCAGTCGAGTTGAAGCTGTCCGTCGGCCGGGTCACCGGCAACGACGGTTCCCCCGTGCGCTCGTCGGTCGCCCGGCTCGGCAGCCGCTCGGTGACCGTCCCCGCCGGCGCCACCGTCGAGGTACCGCTCGAACTCGACCCGAACGCGCCTCTGAGCCGCGCCCAGTACGGCGATGTCACCGGCCGTGTCCTCGCCACCGCCGACGGCGTCTCGGTCTCGACCCCCTTCTCCCTCTACGTCGAACCGGAGACCGTCACGCTGCGGGTCAAGCTGGTCGACCGGCTCGGCCGTGCCGCCACGTCCGGCTCGTCCGTCGACCTCATCGGCACCGACGACGCGAGCGGCGAGCGGCGCTTCAACGAGGGCGCGAACGACCAGACGTACCGCGTACGCCCCGGCAGCTACTTCCTCTCCAGCTTCATCGCCACCCCGGCGACCGCGGGAACCCTGATCGACTCCCTGTCCTACCTGGCCCGCCCGCAGCTGGAGATACGCAAGGACACCACCGTCGTCCTCGACGCCCGCACCGCCCACCGGCTGAGCATCAGCACCGACAAGGAGTCCGAACTCCGCGGCGCCACCCTCGGGTTCGCCCGTTCCTGGGACGACACCTGGCTGCACGCCGGGACGGCCGCGGGCGGACGCTCGGTGCGCGGCTACTACGCCTCCGTCGAGGGGCGGGCGAGCGACGGCACCTTCGAGTTCGACAGCTTCTGGCGCGCCGCGGCCCCGCAGATCTCCGAACTCGCCGTCGTGGGCGGCCCGACGCTGCACCCCGTGACCGGTTCCACCAACTCCGCCAACCTCGACGGCACCGGACAGGCCCCCCTCGTGGACGCCAAGTCCGGTACGGCACAGGACCTCGCCGGCGCCAAGGGGAAGATCGCCCTCGTCGAACTGCCGGACGGCGGGAGCGCCACGGCCGTCGCGTCGGCGGCGAAGGCGGCGGGCGCGCTGGCGGTCCTCGCCTACCGTGAGGCGCCCGGCCGCTGGTACCCCGCCACCGGCTTCACCGGCGGTCCGCTGCCGGTCCTCGCCGTACCCGCCGAGGAGGCCGAGGCGCTGCTCGCCGCCGGTGACGTGACCCTGCGCTGGAAGGCCACCGCGAAGAGCCCGTACGTCTACAACCTGGCCTTCCCGGAGACGGGTCAGATCCGCGACGCCCGCACCTACCGGGTCCACGACCGTGAACTGGCCGCCACCAGCGCCACCTACCGCGCGGTGGGCACCGTCGCCGACTACGTCGACCTGCCCTCCGTCACGCGCCCGAACGGACTCGGCGGCTTCTTCGGCGACCTGGAGACCGTGCCCGCGCCGTTCAGCCGCACCGAGTACTACTCGGCCGGCACCACCGGCTGGGGACACCAGGTGTCCAGCAGCTTCCCCTGGGGCGAGTTCATGATCGACCCGGTGCGCAGCTACACGAAGGGCGAACGGCGGACCGAGGAGTGGTACGGCGGAGTCCTCTCGCCGGTGGCCCCCCTCGACTCCTCCGGGGAGCAGGCGCTCGCCGCCGAACGGCAGGGCAACCTGATCGGCATGGCTCCCGGATTCTGGGGTGACGCCCAGCACCAGGGAATCCAGGGCGGGTTCGGTGACATCGGCTCCATGCAGTTGCAGCGCGACGGCGAGACGATCGGCGAAAGCTCCGTCCCCTACGGGGTGTTCGAGGTCCCGGCCGACGACTCCGCGTACGCCCTCACCCTGCACACGATGAAGATCGGCTCGCGCGTCTGGCACCGCTCCCCGCAGACCGTCACCACCTGGTCGTTCCGCTCGCACCTCGACGAGAACGCCTACTCGCAGGGCATCCCGCTGCTCTTCCCGCGCTACGGCCTGCCGGAGGACGGCCTGAAGACCCTGCCGGCCGAGGACGGTCAGCGGATCACGCTCACCGCGACAGGTCACGCGGGCTACCGGCCGGGCACGCTCACCTCGGTGAAGCTGTCGTACTCGTACGACGGCGGAGAGACCTGGAAGCAGGCCACGACCACCCGCGACGGCGGCAAGTGGACCGCGACCGTCGATCACGGCGGAGCCCAGGGTGAGCAGGTCACCCTCAGGACCGAACTGACCGACAGCAACGGCAACTCGGTCGTCCAGACCGTGACCCGGGCCTACGACGTGCGCTAGGCCCTGGGCCCACCGGAACGCCGCCGGACGGTCCTCCCGTGGGGGGTGGGGCCGTCCGGCGGCCTGCTGTGCGCACGACCGCGCCCCGGTCGCAACACCGTTCGAGGCGTCGTCCGACATGCCGTTCGACAGCCAGTCCCTTGGCCGGTTTTTCCGGATGCCCCGTTTTCATCCGGCCCCCGCGGTGGACAATTAGGGGCATGAGCCAGCAGGGGGAGAAGCCCACCGGTCATGAGGACGACTGGTGGAGGCAGTTGTACGACGACTCCACCGAGGACACGGGACCCGCCACCGCGGCCGATTCCCTGGACGACCGGTTCGCCTCGGCCGCCGGGACGGTCGAGCTGCGGTCCGGCCCGGGACCGGACACGCCCGCGGCCGATGTCCCGTCCCCGCCGGAGCGGCCCCCCGCGGTGCCCGGGCAGCGCGGTGACGGCCGTTCCCACCCCGGCCGGTGGGAGCGCCACGACCCGCCCGCGGCACCTCCCGAGGCCGAGACCCCGCTCCGGCGCAGCGGCCTCACCCGGGAGCCCGCCCCCTGGGAGCCCCCGCCCCCCGGACCGCCCGCACCCGCCGCCTTCCCGCCCGGGCCCACACCACCGGGATTCCGCCCGCAGGAGCCCCCGAGCGACGCCCGGCCGGAGGCGGGCGACCTCGGGCCCGGCCCCGCGCCGCTCGCGCAGGTACCCGCGTCGAGAACGCCCGCCGACCCACCGCCCCTGCCCCCGGCTCCGCCGCCCGTACCCCCTGTGGTCCCGGAGGACGCCCCGCTCCCCGCCGCGGCGCCGTCCGCCGCACCGGAGGAGGCTTCCGCCCGGGAGACCGTCCTCGACCCACCCCCCGCGCCGCCCTCCGTCGGGCACGTCGGCTCCGGCCCGCCCACCTATGCCGCCGAACCCACCGCGCTCCCGCCCGCCGATCCGGACGACCTCGGCGACCTCGTCGCCGACACGGTCCTGGACGGCGCCCGCTACGGGACCAGCACCCTGCGGGCCGTGTCCGCGCGCGGCGACTCCGCCCGCTACCGCGGTGAGCCGCGCAGGGACTCGCTCCTCACCGCCCGCTTCGGGACGGGGGAGCAGGCACTGGTCCTGGTGGCGATGGCGACCGGGGCACGCGCCACGCCCGGCGCCCATCGGGCGGCCGCCGAGGTGTGCCGGTGGATCGGACAGGCCGTGGGCCGCAGCCACGCCCGGCTGGCCGAGGACATCCGGGCCGCCCGGCGCGGCGACCTGAAGTCCGGACTGCACCGGCTCACCGACCGCAGCCTCGGCAGGCTCCGGGCGAGCGCGGCCGAGCAGGGCATCGAACCGGAGGAGTACACCGCCGGTCTGCGCTGCCTGCTGCTGCCCGCCGATCCGCAGTGCCGCACCCGGGTGTTCTTCGGCGTCGGCGCCGGCGGACTGTTCCGGTTGCGGGACGGCGAGTGGCAGGACATCGAGCCGCGCGTCGCCGAGGCCACCGGCGAGCCCGTCGTCGGCTTCGGATCGCTGCCCCACGAGACGCCCGAGGGGGACCGGCTCACCATGGACCTGGGCATCACCACACCCCCGAGCCCCTACGAACCGGCCCCCGAGCCGCCGCGCGACCCGTTCCGCTTCCGCGCCTCGGTCGCCCGCCCGGGTGACACCCTGCTGCTGTGCAGCGCGGGCCTCGCGGACCCGCTGCGCGGCGAACCCGGACTAGCCGAGCACCTGACGACGCGGTGGTCGGCAGCACAGCCGCCCGGTCTCGCCGCGTTCCTCGCCGACACACTGGTACGGGTCAAGGGCTACGCCGATGACCGTACGGCCGCGGCCGTTTGGGAGGCGTAACCGTGCGCCGTGTGAATTCATGGACCCAAGGGATCCGAGGAGCACAAAGGGGTGCGTGAGGCATGGCCAAGCAGAACGTCGCCGAACAGTTCGTCGACATCCTCGTCCGCGCGGGCGTCGAGCGCCTGTACGGGGTGGTCGGCGACAGCCTGAACCCGGTCGTCGACGCGATCAGGCGCAACTCCGCCATCGACTGGATCCACGTCCGGCACGAGGAGACGGCGGCGTTCGCCGCGGGCGCCGAGGCCCAGATCACCGGGAAGCTCACGGCCTGCGCCGGCTCCTGCGGCCCCGGCAACCTGCACCTCATCAACGGCCTGTACGACGCCCACCGCTCCATGGCCCCCGTCCTGGCCCTCGCCTCGCACATCCCCTCCAGCGAGATCGGTCTCGGCTACTTCCAGGAGACCCACCCCGACCGGCTCTTCCAGGAGTGCAGCCACTACAGCGAACTGATCTCCAGCCCGAAGCAGATGCCCCGGGTCCTGCAGACCGCCATCCAGCACGCCGTCGGCCAGTCCGGCGTCAGCGTCGTCACGCTGCCCGGTGACATCGCCGACGAACCGGCCCCGGACAAGCCCGTCGAGACCGCGCTCGTCACCTCGCGGCCCAGCGTCCGCCCCGGCGACACGGAGATCGACAAGCTCGTCGCGATGATCGACGAGGCGGAGAAGGTCACCCTGTTCTGCGGCAGCGGCACGGCCGGCGCGCACGCCGAGGTCATGGAGTTCGCCGGGAAGATCAAGTCCCCGGTCGGGCACGCGCTGCGCGGCAAGGAATGGATCCAGTACGACAACCCGTACGACGTCGGCATGAGCGGGCTGCTCGGCTACGGCGCCGCCTACGAGGCCACCCACGAGTGCGATCTGCTGATCCTGCTCGGCACCGACTTCCCGTACAACGCCTTCCTGCCCGACGACGTCAGGATCGCCCAGGTCGACGTGCGGCCCGAGCACCTGGGCCGTCGCTCCAAGCTGGACCTCGCGGTCTGGGGCGACGTGAAGGAGACCCTGCGCTGTCTGATCCCGCGCGTGAAACCCAAGGGGAACCGGCGCTTCCTGGACAAGATGCTGAAGAAGCACGCGGACGCCCTCGAAGGAGTCGTCAAGGCGTACACCCGCAAGGTCGAGAAGCATGTGCCGATCCACCCCGAGTACGTCGCCTCGGTCCTCGACGAACTCGCCGACGAGGACGCGGTGTTCACCGTCGACACCGGCATGTGCAACGTCTGGGCCGCCCGCTACATCTCGCCCAACGGCAGCCGCCGGGTCATCGGTTCGTTCTCGCACGGCTCGATGGCCAACGCGCTGCCGATGGCGATCGGCGCGCAGTTCACCGACCGCAAGCGACAGGTCGTGTCGATGTCCGGCGACGGCGGATTCACCATGCTGATGGGAGACTTCCTCACCCTCGTCCAGTACGACCTGCCGGTGAAGGTCGTCCTGTTCAACAACTCCTCGCTGAGCATGGTCGAGCTGGAGATGCTGGTCGCCGGGCTGCCCTCGTACGGCACCTCGAACAAGAACCCCGACTTCGCGGCGGTGGCCCGCGCCTGCGGGGCGTACGGCGTCCGCGTCGAGAAGCCGAAGCAGCTCGCCGGTGCCCTGAAGGACGCCTTCAGCCACAAGGGTCCGGCTCTCGTCGACATCGTCACCGACCCCAATGCCCTCTCCATCCCACCGAAGATCAGCGCGGAGATGGTGACGGGCTTCGCGCTGTCGGCGTCGAAGATGGTGCTCGACGGAGGCGTCGGACGGATGGTGCAGATGGCCCGCTCGAACCTGCGCAACGTGCCGCGGCCGTAGGCTCCGCCCCGGCTGCCCGAGCCGGTGGGTCCCCTCGACGACCGAGGGGACCCACCGGCGAGCAGGACATCGACGGCGCGGAGCGAGCGCCGGCGCGGCTACGCCGGGCGCAGCCGCAGCGTCAGGATCTGGAACGGCCGCAGGGTGAAGGGCCCCGCCGTCTCGTGGAGCGGCCGTTCCAGCAGGTCCGTCACCTCCGTACGGGCCACGGGGAAGCCCGCGGTCAGCTCGCAGCGTGCCCGGCCGCCCCGGGACTCGTACAGCCGCACCACCACATCGCCGCTGCGGTCCTCGGCGAGCTTGACCGACTCGACGGTGACGGCCGGGTTGTCGACGCTCACCAGCGGAGCGAGTGCCGGCGCCCCGGCCAGGCGCAGCGGCAGATTGAGCGCGAGTCCCTCCGCGACGGCGTCACCCACCTCCGCACCGGGCAGCAGTGCGTACGTGAAACGGTGGGTGCCGAGATCGGTCTCGGGGTCCGGGCTGTGCGGGGCACGCAGCAGCGTCAGCCGTACGGTCGTGCCGAGACCGTCCTCGTGCGCGCAGCGGGTCACGTCATGGCCGTACGTCGAGTCGTTGAGGACCGCCACGCCGTACCCGTCCTCGGCGACCCGCAGCCACCGGTGGGCGCAGATCTCGAACCGGGCCGCGTCCCAGCCGGTGTTGGCGTGGGTGGGACGGTGGACATGGCCGAACTGGATCTCGGCGGCGGAGCGTTCGGCGTGCACGTCGAGCGGGAAGGCGGCCTTGAGGACCTTCTCCGACTCCCGCCAGTCGACCTCGGTCACCACGTCCAGCCGACGGGCCGCCGCCGTCAGCCGGATGTCCTGGACGATCCGGGAGCTGCCGAAGGCGCGGGTGACCCGCACGACGGCCCGCAGCGGTCCGCTCTCCACGAGTTCCACCGACTCGGCGTCGGTCAGGTCCGTGCGGGTCCGCCGGTAGTGCCGGTCGATGTCCCAGGCGTCCCAGGCATTGGGGTGGTCGGGGTGGAGCTGCAGCAGATTGCCGGGACCGCACAGGACTTCCCGGCCGCGCGCGAGGTCCCGTACGGAGGTGAGCAGCCCGTCGCGGTCGATCCGCACCCGCAGCCACTCGTTCTCCAGCACGATCGTGTCGCCCGACCGCTCGGCCCGGACCCGGGCGCCCGCCGGGTCCGCCGTGTCCGGCACCGTGGCGCTCCCCAGTCCGGGCGCGGTCACCAGTGCGTCCCCGACCACTTCCGTCCGTTCGTAGGGCGAGGCGTTCAGCACGGCGGGCGCGCCGGATCCCAGTGCCCGCACGGCCCGGGCGGTCAGCTCGTCCACCTCGGCCAGCACCCGCGCGTACGTCTCCCGCGCCTCGCGGTGCACCCAGGCGATCGACGAGCCGGGCAGGATGTCGTGGAACTGGTGCAGCAGCACGGTCTTCCACAGCCGGTCGAGCGCGTCGTACGGATACACGTACGACGGTGTGCGCACCGCCGCGGCCGCGCACCACAGCTCGGCCTCGCGCAGCGCGTGTTCGGAGCGCCGGTTGCCCTGCTTCGTCTTCGCCTGCGTGGTGTAGGTGGCCCGGTGGAGTTCCAGGTACAGCTCGCCCGACCACACGGGCGCGTGGGTCCCGTACTCCTCCTCGGCCGCCGCGAAGAACGCCGAGGGCCTCTCGATCTCGACGCGCGGCGAGCCCTCCAGGGAGCGCAGCCGCCGCGCCTTCTCCAGCATCTCGCGGGTCGGCCCGCCGCCGCCGTCGCCCCACCCGAACGGCACGAGCGACCGGGTGGCCCGGCCCTTCTCCGCGAAGTTGCGTTCGGCGTGGGCGAGTTCACGGCCGTGGAACTGCGAGTTGTAGGTGTCGACGGGCGGGAAGTGGGTGAACACACGGGTCCCGTCGATGCCCTCCCACCAGAACGTGTGATGGGGCATCCGGTTGGACTGGTTCCAGCTCAGCTTCTGGGTGAGGAACCAGCGGACGCCCGCGAGTTTCGCCAGCTGCGGGAAGGCGGCCGTGTAGCCGAAGGAGTCCGGCAGCCAGATCTCCTCGGTCTCCACGCCGAACTCCTCCCGGAAGAACCGCTTGCCGTGCACGATCTGCCGGGCCAGTGCCTCGCCGCCGGGCATGTTGGCGTCCGACTCCACCCACATGGAGCCGACCGGGGCCCAGTTCCCCTCCTCCACGGCCTTCTTGATGCGTTCCCAGATGTGCGGCTGGTGCTCCTTCACCCAGGCGTACTGCTGGGCCTGCGAGCACGCGAACACCAGCTCGGGATAGTCACCGGCCAGTGCGGTGACGTTGGCGAAGGTGCGGGACGCCTTGCGGACGGTCTCGCGCAGCGGCCACAGCCACGCCGAGTCGATGTGGGCGTGCCCGGTCGCCGAGATCCGGTGCGCGCTCGCCGCCGCGGGCCGGGACAGCACCTCGGTGAGCGCGGCGCGGGCCGCGGGGGCCGTGCCGGGTACGTCGTGCAGGTCCAGGACGTCCAGCATGTCCTCCAGCGCCCGCAGGATCTCGTGCCGCCGCGGCCGGCCCGCGTCCAGTTCGTGCATCAGCTCCGAGAGCACCTCGATGTCGAGGACGAGCCGCCACACCTCTGGGTCGAGTACGGCGAGATCGGCAGCCGCGAATCGGTAGACGGGCCCATCGCCTGCGGTCAGCACGTCCCCGAGGTGCGTAGGCTCGAAGCCGTGCAGGACCGCCGGGTTGGCCGCCGCCTCCAGCAACAGGTGCACGGCCTCGCCTCCCCGCGCGGGCGCACCGACCGTCAGGTGCCGGTTGCGGGGGTGGATCCCCTTCAGGGGGATGCCGGCGGCGTCGTACAGGAGCCCCTCCGCCTGGAAGCCGGGGCCGTCACCGGTGAAGCCGGGGTCGACGACCACCTCGACGTGCCGGCCCCTCCATTCCTCGGGCACCCGGCCCTCGATGCGGAACCAGCTCGTCGACCAGGGCTTTCCCCAGAGCGTGCCGGTGGTGAAGGGCTCGTAGGCGGCCTGGAGCGCCTGGTCGACGGGGACCGGTTCGCCGGGCACGTGCCACACGGACAGGGCGAGCGGGACCCGGTCGGTGTACTGCGCGGGGCGCAGGAACTGCCGCAGCGCGCGCTCCAGGCGCGCCTCCACCAGCGAACGGTCGTCGTGCACGGCGGCTCCTCGGCGCTCGGACGGCTCTGTCCCGAGTGTCCCTTCCCCGCGTGAACACCGCGCACCCGCGTCGCCCCGGCGGGTGGTTGACGATTCGACATGACTGCCGCGTTCCCGCCTGGGCATGGATCCCCGTGAACGTGTTCGAGCTGGAGGGGAACCGACATCGGCACGCAGGCGGGGGTCATGAAGAGGCAGGCACGAGGAGGTGGTCCCACGGCCATGGGGGCCTCCTCCGCCAAGGCAGTGGAGGAAGCGGCCGACGGGGCGAGCGACGGGGAGGACGGCGCGCAGCTCAGGCGCCGGCTGGGCAGGGCGGACCTGCGGGCGGTGCCCGAGGTGCGCAGGGCTCTGCGAGAGTGGTTACGGCACTGGGGCAAGCCGGGATGCTCCGAGATAGCCGAGCTGCTGACCAGCGAGCTCGTCACCAACGCCCTCATCCACACCGACCGCGACGCGGTCCTGACGGCCACCGTCGGTCCCCGCGGACTCCGCGTCGAGGTCCGGGACTTCGTGGGACGCAGGCCCAGGCTGCGGTTACCGGACGCCGATGACGGTACGCACGGCAGAGGCCTGGTCCTCGTCCAGTCCCTGGCCGACGCCTGGGGGGTACGGGCGCACGGCGTGGGCAAGGCGGTGTGGTTCGAACTGGACGGCGGCGCGGTGTCGTAGACACCGCGCCGCCGTGGTGTTGTCCGGGCCCGGCCGGGATCCGGCCGGGCCGTCCGGCTCGTGCGGACCGGGGACCTCAGCCGAACTGCTGCTCGAGGTCCTTCAGCTTGCGCTCCAGCGAGTCGAGTCGCGGCAGGGCCATCGTGTCGTCCTCCGCGGTGAGGTCGACGGTGATCGGCTCAGTGCTCTTGCGGACGGGAGTGAGGGACGGCCGTGAGCGCACGGGCAGCTGCTCCGCGGTGGATATGGCAGGCTCCGCGGAGGCCTGGCCAGGCGCCCGCTCCACCGTCGCGGTCTCCAGCTCCCGGCCGCCGCCGCGGCCGGCCAGCCCTCGGTGACCCCGGCTGAGCGCCTTGAGGTGAGCGCGCTCGACCCGCTCCTGCTCCCGGCGGCGCAGCCGGTTCTGCTCCTTCTGACGCCGGTCCTCGCGGACCTCCTCGACGGCCTCGTCCAGGCTGCGGACGTTCTCCAGGAGCATCAGCGACCAGGCGCCGTACGTCTCCCGGGGCGCGCGCAGCCAGCGGACGATACGGATCTGCGGCAGCGGACGCGGGACCAGGCCCTGCTCGCGCAGCGCGGCACGCCGGGTCTGCTTCAGCGCGCGGTCGAACAGTACCGCGGCCGACAGGGACATGCCCGCGAAGAACTGCGGGGCGCCCGCGTGGTCGATGCCCCGGGGAGCGTGCACCCAGTTGAACCAGGCCGCGGCACCCGCGAACGTCCACACGAGTATCCGGGAGCCGAGCGCCGCGTCACCGTGGCTGGCCTCGCGCACCGCGAGCACGGAGCAGAACATGGCCGCGCCGTCCAGGCCGAACGGGACGAGGTACTCCCAGCCGTCGGAGAGGCCGAGGTTCTGCTGGCCGAAGCCGACCAGGCCGTGGAAGGACAGCGCCGCGGCGACCGCGGCGCAGCAGAACAACAGCACGTAGGAGGCCGTGCCGTAGATGGCCTCCTTGCGCCTGCGACGCTCCTCGCTGCGCTCCCATGAGTCGTCGCTGCTCGCGCTCTCCCCGGACCGTTTGCCGCGCGCGAGCACCGCCACCGCCGCCAGCAGTCCCAGGAGCAAGACGCCGCCCGGAAGCAGCCAGTTCAGCGATATGTCGGTCAGTCTCATCTGGGGTCCCTTGCATTGGGATAGGGCGTAACGCCCGCCATAGTGGCCCAATCCCGTCAGCCCTCTGGGGGTTTCGGGGCAAGAGGCCGCCAAGGGAGTGCAAGGGGATGCGCAGGGCGGCATTCTGCTCGAACTGCCGCGCGAGGGACGGGAGTTGAGTGCGAATAAGATTACCCGTACGGATGGTTCGACGGAAAGTTCCTGCGGCAAGTGAGGAAGTTGTGAATCGACTGCGATCCGCGGAGCCTCACCGTGCGGGGGGTCGCCGGAGTTGATCTTAGGGCACTCGTGGGCCGCTCCCGTCCGGGACGGCTCAACCGGCCGCGGCCGCCGCCAACTTGGCCACCCGGTCCGCGTCGCAGGTGCGCGGGCAGGTGGTGCAGGTGTCCTCCGGGCGCAGTGTGTAGAAGAAGCAGCAGGTCACCCTGTCGCGGGTGGGCAGGGACTCGCCGTTCGGACCGGTCAGCTCGCGGAACGCGGCGGAGCCGGCGTACGGCTGGGTCGCCCCCGGCAGCAGCAGCTCCAGCTCGCGCATCGCCCGCCGTTCCTCGCCGAGCAGGTGCGCGATGTACCAGAGCCCCTCGACGACCTCGTCGGTCGCCATGCCCCACAGCGCCCGGCCGCGCCGCCGCATGCGGGGGCCGAAGCCGCCGAGGACCGGCTCCAGGTGCTCGGCCACCGCGGTCCGCACCTCCGCGCGCAGCGCCTCCTCGTCGGGGACGACCCGGGCGCCCGGCAGCCCGGCCGCGGGGTCGCCGGGCAGGCAGGCGAAGGTCGGGACGCGGACAGCCATGCTGCCGAGCGTGCGCTCGTATGTGACGTCCTCCACAGCGAAGCGGGGGACACGGCGCCGCAGGAACCACGGCACGGTGATCAGCAGGCAGGCCGGCCAGGCGTACCGGTGCAGCCCGAAGCCGGCCACGACGTCGGGGCGCGCCCGCTGTCCGTAGTCCCGGATCACCTGCTCCTCGTCCCATGCGAGGAAGGCGTCGAGGTCGGCCCCGCCCGCCGCCAACCCCGCTGCGCAGACCCATCCCTCGCCCGACGGTGCCGCCTCACCGGGGCTCAGCTCGCGGACGCTCAGCCCGGGGAAGACCTCGGTCAGCCGGGCGTACGCGTCCCCGACGGGCGACGGTCGCCCGGGGGCGGCCGGGGTGTCCGTGGCCGCTCCGTCGGACAGGGCGGTAGTGGGCATGCGGGACCATCCGCTTCACGATCGTTAGCAGGTAAGCCTTACCTTACCCGTCACTTCGGGTGTTTGAACTGAGCCCATGTACGCCTATGGTGCTTGACGGACGGGTAACAACCGCCGCAATGACCCCCAAGTACCACCAAGCCCGGAGGAGGACCCGTGGAGCAGTCCGGTCCGCGCAGCGCGCACGGCTCCGCAGGCGCGGGGGCCCCGGACATCCGTACGGGGGCCGTCCGGGTGCCCGCACAGCCGCGGGCCGCGGACATGGACCGGGGCACGGGCAGGGAGCGGACGCGGGGCGGGGTCCCCGACGGCGCCGTGCCCGGCGCGGGCGCCGGTGCCGCCCGGGGTGTGGCCGGACCCGAGGCCGGGGGCCTGGCCCGTGCCCGCGGCGAGCACACGCACAGCGAGCCGCCCCTCCCGCGCCCCCGGGTCGAGGGCGTCCGCCCCGTCGTGCAGCGCTCCTCCGTGCGCGGGCAGATCCTGGACGCCCTGCGCACCGCGCTCGTCGCGGGCGAGCTCGCCCCGGGGGAGGTGTACTCGGCACCCGTGCTCGGCGAACGGTTCGGGGTGTCCGCGACCCCCGTACGGGAGGCGATGCAGCAGCTCGCCCTGGAGGGCGCGGTCGAGGTCGTCCCCAACCGGGGCTTCCGGGTCGTCGAACGCGGCACCCGGGAACTGGGCGAGCTCGCCGAGGTCCGCGCCCTGATCGAGGTGCCGGTGATGCTGCGCCTCGCGCGCACCGTGCCCGCCGGGCGCTGGGCGGAGCTGCGCCCCCTCGCCGAGGCCACCGCGCGCGCCGCGTCCTCCGGCTGCCGCGCCACCTACGCCGAGTCCGACCGGGCCTTCCACCGCGCGGTGTTGGCGCTGTCCGGGAACAACCAGCTGGTGCAGATCGCGGACGACCTGCACCGGCGCGCCCAGTGGCCGCTCGTCGGCGGTCCCGTCTCCCGGGGCCGGGCCGACCTGGTGGCCGACGCGGCCGAACACGGAGCCCTCCTCGACGCGTTGATCGCCGAGGACCTGCCGGTCGTGCAGTCGCTGGTGCGCGAGCACTTCGCCGGGGCGTCCTGACCCCACCGGCAGGCGCCCTTCCCCTCCCACGTGTCACGGAGCGGTATCCGCCGTGCAACACACCGTGACGCCGGGAACCCGCCGCGCGGCGCGGGCGTGGCCCCCGGTACACGGCGAGAGCCGGACCGACACCGGGGGAGATTCCGATGCCCGACCCGTCCTGGATGGCCCAGCAACAAGCCCAGCAGGCCGCGCAGCAGGCGCAGCAGATCCACCAGAACCACGTACGCAGCCACCGCGAGATGCACGACACGGCCCGCGCCCACGCGCGCCACTCCGGGTCGCCCCATCTGCACCGCCCCGTGCCGTACGGCGGCGGCCGGAGCGGGGGACTGCGCGGCTTCCTCACCCTCCTGGTGATCGCGGGCGTGGTCGTCTACGTGGCCCGCGACCCCGAACTCCGCACCACGGTCCAGGAGTTCGCCCGCACCCTGCTGGCCCGCGTCCAGAGCGGCTGACGCACGGGCGGGCGCGTACGGCGGCCTGCTCGCCGGTCCGTGCCCGGAGCGAGCTCGGCGGCGGGCGCCCTCGGCCGGCTGTTCGCCGGTCGGTCACCCGGAGCGGGCTGCCCCACGGACGCGTGGACCCGGCGACCTTGTGCGCCGGGTCCCGCCCGGATCGGGCGGGCGGGACCCGGCCGTCTCTCGTCCCGGCCGCCCGGAGCGGGCGAACCCGCTGCCGAGGACGCCGGTGGTCAGGCCGTGGCCGCCGGTGGGGCCAGTTGGCGGGCCAGCCAGGTCGGAACGCCGCCGAGCAGACGGAACAGGCGGCCCGCCTCCGCCCGCAGGCGGGACGCCTCCGGTTCGGTCTCGGCGTCCGCCAGTGACGCCAGCGCGGGGGCCGTGCCCACGAGGTAGCCCAACTCCTCGCGGATCCGCAGCGATTCGGCGAACCCGTGCCGTGCCTCGGCCAACTCGCCGTCCCGCAGGGCGAGTCCGGCCAGATGTCGCCAGGTGAAGGAGAGCAGCAGCGGGTCGTCGTGGGCCACCGCGCCCGCGTGCGCGCGCCGGTAGGCGGCGCGGGCGGCCTGCGGGGAGCGCGCGAGGTTCTCGGCGAGCAGTCCGCGCCGGAAGTCCAGCAGGGCCCGGCCCCGGGCCCCGGGCGCGAGCAGCGCGGCGGCCCGGCCGAGCGCGGCCCGCGCCTCGTCCGCCCGGTCGCGCACGCCGAGCAGCGTCGCCGCGTACGCGAGCTGCCCCCGCTCACAGGCCGCCGCACCGCGCTCGTCGTCGCTCTGCGCGACCGCCTCCGCGGTCCGCAGCGCGTCCTCCGCGTCGGCCCAGCCCTGTTCGGTGTACAGGCACCGTTCGACGAGCAGCGACGCCCGCTGGAGCGCCGCCTCCGCGGTGTGCGGCTGGAGCAGCGCGGCCGCGTCGGCCCAGCAGGCTCGCGAGCGCAGCCGCCATACCGCGGTCTGGAGTGGATCGTCCCCTGCAGTCGTTCCGTGACCAGACATGGCGGTATGCGCCACGTTGCCCTCCCCGAGCACACCATTGAGCTGTTGAGTGGTGGCATCTCAGCACGGATCGCGGGGCGCGGCCAAGAGGGTGGGTGAAGGATTTCACAAAGTCATAGGTGTTCGGCCGCCGCTCGCGGACGCCGCGCATCAGCTCATACGCAGTGCCAGGAAGAAGTCCAACTTGTCCTCCAGGCGTGACAGATCACGACTCGTCAACTGTTCGATCCGTCCGACGCGGTAGCGCAGCGTGTTGACGTGCAGGTGCAGACGGGTGGCGCAACGCGTCCAGGAACCGTCGCAGTCCAGGAACGCCTCCAGGGTGGGGATCAGCTCCGCGCGGTGCCGGCGGTCGTAGTCCCGCAGCGGGTCCAGGAGCCGGGCCGTGAAGGCGCGGCGCACGTCGTCCGGCACGAAGGGCAGCAGGAGCACGTGCGAGGCCAGCTCCTGGTGTCCCGCCGCGCAGACGCGGCCGGGGCGCGCTGCGGCGACCCTGCGGGCGTGCCGGGCCTCCTCCAGCGCCCCGCGCAGACCCTCCGCCGAGTGCACGGCGGCGCTGACGCCGAGGGTGAGCCGCCCGTCGTCGTCGAGTCCGGCGGACAGCGGGTCCCGCACCGCCTCCAGGAGCGAGTCGGCGAGCAGTCCCTCCTCGGAGCCGTCGTGTTCCGCGGACACCGCCGGGAGCGGGACGAGCGCGATGGCCTCATCGCCCGTATGGGCGACCGCTATCCGGTCGGAGTGCTCGGGGCCGGCGGACAGCGGGTCGACGAGGATCTCCTCCAGCAGCGACTGGGCGACCGGGCCCCCCTCGATCTCGCCGCCCTCCCACTCGACGCGCGCCACGACCACCTGCCAGTGCGGGGCGGCGCCGAGCCCGGGCAGCAGGACCGGTGCCGCGACCCGCAGCCGCGCCGCGATCTCGGCCGGCGCCGCCCCCGTCTGCACCAGCTCCAGCACCTCCTGCGCGAGCCGCCGCCGTACCGTGCGGGCCGCGTCGCGCCGGTCCCGCTCCACCGCGATCAGCTGGGTGACGCCCTGGAGCAGGTCGAGCCGCTCCTCGGGCCAGTCCCCGGCGTCCGCCTCGACGGCGAGCAGCCAGTCGGAGAGCACGGTCTCGCGCACGTCCCGCGAGGCACCGGAGGACCGCCCGGACGCGCGGATCGGGAAGAGCGAGTACGTGGCCGTGCCGACCGTCACCCGGTGCGGGCCGCGGCGGCCGGTGCGGGCCGCGGCCAGGTGCTCGGCGGCCAGCCTGGCGCACACGTCGGCCGGCAGGGCCGCCCCGGCGACCTTCGATCCGGCGATGGGCCGCCCGGTGGGCGACAGGACCCAGGCCCGCAGGTCCAGGTCGCTGCCGAGCAGGTCGAGGACCACGTCGGGGCCGCCGCCGGTCGGGCCGGACGTCATCATCCGCCGGTGCCGGTCCACCACGGCCGCCAGGTCCCCGGCCCGCTCGCCCGAGACCTGGCGCACGACGTGCTCGGTGATCGTCGCGAAGGCCACCGACTCGTTCACCGCGAACAGCGGCAGCCGGTGCCGGGCGCAGGCCAGGATCAGGTCGTCCGGCACGTCGCCCAGTTCCGCCTCACCGGCGGCGAGGGCGGCGACCCCGGCGCCGGCGAGGATGCGTACGAAGGACTCGGAGTCGGCGGCGCCGTGCCGCCAGGCGAGGCCGGTGAGGACCAGCTCGCCGCCCGAGAGGTACCGGCTGGGGTCCTTGAGGTCCGTGGTCATCACGCCGCGCACCGCGCGGTCCAGCTCGTCCTCGCCGCCGAGCAGCCGCAGGCCCAGCGCGTCGGTGTCCAGCAGTGCGCGCAGCCGCATTCTCGTCGCCGCCGTTCTGTGTCTCGAAATCTACGATGGTTCTGTGGCGAGGACCCCTGTGGGTCGCCCCCTCGGGAGCGGGGCGCGGGTCCTCAGAGCGGTGGCCGTGGCCTCCGTGTGGCCGTGTCCTGGGCTTTCGTGAGCGGTGCTCCTCGATTCCCAGGTCGTGCCGGATGTTTCCAGAGGAAAGCGAAGAGGTTACTGATGACCTCCGTTCATACGAATCTACAAGATGAGCTCCCTGGCCAGCCAACTCCTTCATGGTTTCGGTGACTGACCCCGGTGCGGGACGGCGCTGTGTACTGGCCCCACTCCGCGTAAACAACTCATGAACGAGCCGGGCCCGCCGCACACGATCTGGCTTGAACAGAACGACCCACGATACGAAGAAGAGAGCCACTCATGGACTTCCTTCGCCCCGCCAGCTGGGAGGAGGCGCTCGCCGCCAAGGCTGAGCACCCCACCGCTGTGCCGATTGCGGGTGGCACCGATGTGATGGTCGAGATCAACTTCGACCACCGCCGGCCCGAGTACCTCCTGGATCTCAACCGCATCGGCGAGCTGAGCGAGTGGGAGGTCGGCGAGGAGAGCGTGCGCCTGGGCGCCTCCGTTCCGTACACCCAGATCATGGAGAACCTGCGCGGCGAGCTTCCCGGCCTGGCGCTGGCCTCCCACACGGTGGCCTCCCCGCAGATCCGCAACCGCGGCGGCGTCGGCGGAAACCTGGGCACCGCCTCCCCGGCCGGCGACGCCCACCCCGCCCTCCTCGCCGCCGGCGCCGAGGTCGAGGTCGAGTCGGTACGCGGCTCCCGCCTCATCCCGATCGACGAGTTCTACACCGGCGTGAAGCGCAACGCGCTCGCCGCCGACGAACTGATCCGCGCCGTCCACGTCAAGAAGGCCGACGGCCCCCAGCAGTACTCGAAGGTCGGCACCCGCAACGCCATGGTCATCGCGGTGTGCGCCTTCGGCCTCGCCCTGCACCCGCGGACCCGCACGGTCCGCACCGGCATCGGCTCCGCGGCACCCACCCCGGTCCGCGCGAAGACCGCCGAGGACTTCCTGAACGCGGCGCTCGAAGAGGGCGGCTTCTGGGACAACGGAAAGATCATCACCCCGTCGGTCGCCAAGCAGTTCGCGGACCTGTGCTCCGCCGCCTGCAACCCGATCGACGACGTCCGGGGCACGGCGAGCTACCGCCGCCACGCGGTCGGCATCATGGCCCGCCGCACCCTGACCTGGACCTGGGAGTCGTACCGCGGCACCGCCGCCGCCACGGAGGGAGTCGCGTAATGCGCGTCAATTTCACGGTCAACGGCCGTCCACAGGAGGCCGACGACGTCTGGGAGGGCGAGTCCCTCCTCTACGTCCTGCGCGAGCGCCTGGGCCTGCCCGGCTCCAAGAACGCCTGTGAGCAGGGCGAGTGCGGTTCCTGCACGGTCCGCCTCGACGGCGTGCCGGTGTGTTCGTGTCTGGTCGCAGCCGGCCAGGTCGAGGGCCGCGAGGTCGTCACGGTCGAGGGGCTCGCCGACTTCGCCAAGCAGCGTGCGGAGCACGGTGGTTGCGCGACCGGCGCCTGCGGATCCGCCGAGAAGGCCGGAACGTCGCTCGACGCTGCGAAGCAGTGGGCGGCCAAGGGTCACGACTCGCAGACCGGTGAGGGCGTCGAACTCTCGCCCATCCAGGAGGCGTTCATCGACGCCGGTGCCGTCCAGTGCGGATTCTGCACCCCGGGTCTGCTGGTCGCCGCCGACGAGATGCTGGAGCGCAACCCGAACCCGAGCGACGCGGACATCCGCGAGGCGCTGTCGGGCAACCTGTGCCGCTGCACGGGCTACGAGAAGATCATGGACGCCGTCCGGCTCGCCGCCGCGCGCCAGTCCGCGCCCGAGGGGGTCTGACGCCATGGCCGACACACGTACCACCGGCATCCCGTCCAAGGTGACCCAGGGGTCGAAGACCAAGGGCGGCATCGGGGAGTCCACCCTCCGCCCGGACGGCACCCTCAAGGTCACCGGCGAGTTCGCCTACTCGTCCGACATGTGGCACGAGGACATGCTGTGGGGGCAGATCCTGCGCTCCACGGTCGCCCACGCCGAGATCGTGTCGATCGACACCTCCGAGGCCCTCGCGCAGCCCGGCGTCTACGCCGTCATGACGTACGACGACCTGCCGACCGCCGTGAAGAACTACGGCCTGGAGATCCAGGACACCCCGGTCCTCGCGCACGGCCGGGTCCGCCACCACGGCGAGCCCGTCGCGATCGTCGCCGCCGACCACCCGGAGACCGCGCGCCGCGCCGCCGCGAAGATCAAGGTCGAGTACCGCGAACTGCCCGTCATCACGGACGAGGCGTCCGCGACCGCGCCCGACGCGATCCTCATCCACGACAACCGCGACGACCACCACATCGGCCACGTCCCGCACCCGAACATCGTGCACCGTCAGCCGATCATCCGCGGCAACGCCGACGAGGCCGCGAAGAAGGCCGACTTCGTCGTCAAGGGCGAGTACACCTTCGGCATGCAGGACCAGGCCTTCCTGGGCCCGGAGTCCGGCCTCGCGGTGCCGGGCGAGGACGGCGGCGTCGACCTCTACATCGCCACCCAGTGGCTCCACTCCGACCTGCGCCAGATCGCCCCGGTCCTCGGCCTGCCGGAGGACAAGGTCCGGATGACGCTCTCCGGCGTCGGCGGCGCCTTCGGCGGCCGCGAGGACCTGTCGATGCAGATCCACGCCTGCCTGCTGGCGCTGCGCACCGGCAAGCCCGTCAAGATCGTCTACAACCGGTTCGAGTCCTTCTTCGGACATGTCCACCGGCACCCGGCGAAGCTGTACTACGAGCACGGCGCCACCAAGGACGGCAAGCTCACGCACATGAAGTGCAGGATCGTCCTGGACGGCGGCGCCTACGCGTCGGCCTCCCCGGCGGTCGTCGGCAACGCCTCCTCGCTGAGCGTCGGCCCGTACGTGATCGACGACGTCGACATCGAGGCCATCGCGCTCTACACCAACAACCCGCCCTGCGGCGCCATGCGCGGCTTCGGCGCGGTGCAGGCGTGCTTCGCCTACGAGGCCCAGATGGACAAGCTCGCCGACGCGGTGGGCATGGACCGGGTCGAGTTCCGGCAGCTCAACGCCATGGAACAGGGCACGATCATGCCGACCGGACAGCCGGTCGACTCACCGGCCCCCGTCGCCGAACTGCTGCGCCGCATCAAGGCGATGCCGCTGCCGCCCGAGCGCCAGTGGGAGAGCTCCGAGGGCGCCGACGTACGGCAGTTGCCCGGCGGCCTGTCCAACACCACGCACGGCGAGGGCGTCGTCCGCGGCATCGGCTACGCGGTCGGCATCAAGAACGTCGGCTTCTCCGAGGGCTTCGACGACTACTCGACCGCGAAGGTCCGCATGGAGGTCGTGGGCGGCGAGCCCGTCGCCACGGTCCACACCGCGATGGCCGAGGTCGGCCAGGGCGGCGTCACGGTCCACGCACAGATCGCCCGCACCGAGCTGGGCGTCACTCAGGTGACCATCCAACCCGCCGACACACAGGTGGGCAGCGCCGGTTCGACGTCCGCGTCACGCCAGACGTACGTCACCGGTGGCGCCGTCAAGAACTCCTGCGAGCTGGTGCGCGAGAAGGTCCTGGAGCTCGGCCGGCGCAAGTTCGGCACCTACCACCCCGCGTGGGCGACGGCCGAACTCCTCCTGGAGGGCGGCAAGGTCGTCACCGACGGCGGCGAGGTCCTCGCCGATCTGGCCGACGTGCTCGAAGGCGAGGCCGTCGAGGTCGAGGCCGAGTGGCGGCACCGTCCGACGGAGGCGTTCGACCTGCGCACCGGCCAGGGATTCGGGCACGTCCAGTACTCGTTCGCCGCGCACCGCGCCGTCGTCGAGGTGGACACCGAGCTCGGCCTGGTCAAGGTCGTCGAACTGGCCTGCGCCCAGGACGTCGGCAAGGCACTCAACCCGCTGTCCGTCGTCGGCCAGATCCAGGGTGGCACCACCCAGGGCCTCGGCGTGGCGGTCATGGAGGAGATCATCGTCGACCCGAAGACCGCGAAGGTGCGCAACCCCTCCTTCACGGACTACCTGATCCCCACGATCCTCGACACGCCGACCATCCCCGTCGACGTGCTCGAACTCGCCGACGACCACGCCCCGTACGGGCTCCGTGGCATCGGCGAGGCCCCGACCCTGTCGTCCACCCCGGCCGTCCTCGCGGCGATCCGGAACGCGACGGGTCTGGAGCTCAACCGGACGCCGGTTCGCCCCGAGCACCTCACGGGCACCGCGTAGGCACCGGGCAGGACTCTCCGGGCGGCGCAGGGAACGTCACACTTCGTCGCGCCGCCCGGAGTACTCAAGCGCCGCACCGCTCGCGGAGCTTGAACCATCGGAAAGTGATCGACGTCAGTACCAGCAGCAGATCCTGATCGTTCGTCTCGGGCCGTCCCCCGGGTCGTGCGGCCGAAGCACCTTCCCAAATCCCCCAGCCGCACGAGCGGTTGATCAGCCGTCAGGGCGGCTGTCTCGGGTGCCCCTTTGAACCTTGGGAGTAGGCCCACATGACCCAGCAGTCTCTGGAGCCGAAGACCGTCGCGGAGGACGCGGGCGCGGGTAGCCGCGTCCCGGCCGGACGGTCCTGGCTCGACCGGTACTTCCACATATCCCAGCGGGAGAGCTCGATCGCGCGCGAGGTGCGCGGCGGCGTCACCACCTTCATGGCGATGGCGTACATCCTGTTGCTCAACCCCCTCATCCTGTCCGGCAAGGACGCGGCGGGGGACACGCTCGGCCAGAAGGCCCTGATCACCGCGACCGCGTTCGCGGCGGCCTTCACCACGCTTCTGATGGGGTTCGTCGGCAAGGTGCCGCTCGCCCTCGCCGCCGGACTCTCCGTCTCCGGTGTGCTCTCCTCGCAGGTCGCCCCGCAGATGACCTGGCCGCAGGCCATGGGCATGTGTGTGATGTACGGCGTCGTGATCATGCTCCTGGTCGTCACCGGCCTGCGCGAGATGATCATGAACGCGATCCCGTTGGCACTGAAGCACGCCATCACCATGGGCATCGGCCTGTTCGTCGCCCTCATCGGCCTGGTGAAGGCCGGCTTCGTGCACCAGGGCAAGTCGACCCCGGTGACCCTCGGCCCGACCGGTGAACTCGCCGGCTGGCCGGTCCTGCTCTTCGCGGCGACCCTGCTCGCGATCTTCATGCTCCAGGCGCGCGGCATCCCCGGCGCGATCCTGATCGGCATCGTCGGCGGCACCGTGGTCGCCGTGGTCCTGAACGCGGCCGGTGTCATCGACCCCGAGCAGTGGGCCAGCGGCGCCCCCGAACTGCACGGCAGCGCCGTCTCGATGCCGGACTTCTCGCTCTTCGGCAAGGTCGAGTTCGGCGGCTGGGGCGAAGTGGGCGCGATGACGGTCGGCATGATCGTCTTCACCCTCGTGCTCGCCGGGTTCTTCGACGCGATGGCCACCATCATCGGCGTCGGCACCGAGGCCAAGCTCGCCGACGCGCAGGGCCGGATGCCGGGCCTGTCCAAGGCCCTGTTCATCGACGGTGCGGGCGGCGCGGTCGGCGGCGTCGCCGGCGCCTCCGGCCAGACGGTCTTCGTCGAATCGGCGACCGGCGTCGGCGAGGGCGCCCGCACGGGCCTCTCCTCCGTCGTCACCGGCCTGTTCTTCGCGGCCTGCCTGTTCTTCACCCCGCTCACGGCGATCGTCCCCGGCGAGGTCGCCGCGGCGGCCCTGGTCGTCATCGGCGCCATGATGATGATGAACGCCCGCCACGTGGACTGGGCCGACCGCGCCACCGCGATCCCGGTCTTCCTGACCGTCGTGATCATGCCCTTCACGTACTCGATCACCGCGGGAGTCGCGGCCGGAGTGATCTCGTACGTCGCCATCAAGATTGCCCAGGGCAAGGCCCGGGAGATCGGGGCGTTCATGTGGGGTCTGACGTTGATCTTCTTCGTCTACTTCGCCCTCAACCCGATCGAAAGCTGGATGGGCGTCCACTGACGCCCGGCCACCCACCACGCAACCGCTGTCAAGGAGACCGAGAGATGCTGGACATCGCCGAAGAGCTGCACCGGTGGGTCGAGCAGGGACGCGATTTCGCCGTCGCCACCGTCGTGGCCGTAGGCGGCAGCGCACCCCGCCAGCCGGGCGCCGCACTCGCGGTCGACTCCGACGGCACGGCGATCGGCTCGGTCTCCGGCGGTTGCGTGGAGGGCGCGGTCTACGAACTGTGCCGACAGGCCCTGGAGGACGGCGAGACCGTCCTCGAACGCTTCGGCTACAGCGACGACGACGCCTTCGCGGTCGGCCTGACCTGCGGCGGCATCATCGACATCCTGGTCACCCCGGTGCGCGCCGGCGACGCCGCCCGGGCGGTGCTGGCGGACGCGCTGGCCGCCGCCGCGGGCGGGCGGGCGGCGGCGGTGGCACGCGTCGTCTCCGGGCCCGCGGAACTGAGGGGCCGCGCCCTCCTCGTACGCCCCGACGGCTCCTACGAGGGCGGCTTCGGCGCCCACCCCGAACTCGACCGCACCGTGGTGGGGGAGGCCGCCGCCTTCCTGGACGCGGGGCGCACCGGCACCCTGGAGATCGGGGAGCAGGGCTCCCGCTGCGGAGCACCGCTGACCGTGCTCGTCGAGTCCTCGGTGCCGCCGCCCCGCATGATCGTCTTCGGGGCGATCGACTTCGCCTCGGCCCTCGTCCGCATCGGCAAGTTCCTGGGCTACCGGGTGACGGTGTGCGACGCCCGCCCGGTCTTCGCGACGGCCGCCCGCTTCCCCGAGGCGGACGAGATCGTCGTCGAGTGGCCCCACACGTATCTGGAGGGCACCGAGACCGACTCCAGGACGGTGCTGTGCGTGCTGACCCACGACGCCAAGTTCGACGTACCGCTGCTCCGGCTCGCCCTGCGGCTCCCGGTGGCGTACGTCGGCGCGATGGGGTCGCGCCGCACCCATCTGGAGCGCAACGACCGCCTGCGCGAAGTCGGCGTCACCGAACTGGAGCTGGCGCGGCTGAGGTCGCCGATCGGCCTGGATCTCGGCGCCCGCACGCCGGAGGAGACGGCCCTGTCCATCGCCTCGGAGATCGTCGCCGACCGGCGTGGCGGCAGCGGCACGTCGCTGACCGGCGCGCACACGCCGATCCACCACGATGCGGGGTCGGTGCCCGTGGAGCGGATCGGGTCGGTGGCCTGACCCTGCTTCCTCGGGTCAGCGAAGTTCCTTGCGGGGAAGGACCGACGTGCTCCCCCTGGCCAGAACAGGAGCAAGGGACCGATCGGCTGTCGGCAGCAACGCGTCCACCGCTGCCTGCACCGCCGCCCATGCATCGACTCCTTCGAGTTCCGAGGCGCGGCAGGTCCTGAGATAGTCGCGGTGGCGTTGCAGGTGGTTGGTGTTCCTCCGGTTGAGCCGACGTTCCGACGCCAGCCCCACGACTCCGCGCAGTGCGTTGAGGAACACGGGATCGGACGACTTCGAGTGCAGCTCGGACAACCCGACGCCCATGCTCAACAGTCTGACCACCACGTCCTCCTCCTGAACAGACAAAGGCAGAGCGATACCGCAGAGCAGAACGTTGGAGGCGTAATCGTCTGCCAGCCCGGCGACGGTGCCCCAGGCCGGGAAGAACTTGACCTCCGATTCGCGATCGGTCATCGACGACAACTCGCGACCCGTGCGAGCCGCGACGCTCAGCGCATCCTCGAGACGGTCCGCACGGCGCAGCGTGATGATCTGGGCCGTGCGGAAACTGAGCCGCTGGGGTGCCGCGGCGACAGCGGCTTCAGCCGCTGCGACGGATTCCAGTGGAAAGCGCCGCTCGGTCGGTCCGGCCAGGCCCAGGGCCAGATAGGCGGCCGCGTGGAGGTCGTTCTCGAAGTCGCCCGTGACCTGGTGAATCTCGACCGCCGCGGCGGTCAGCCTCTGGGCGAGAGAGGGGAGTTCGAGAGGGTCCTGCTCCTGACTGATCTGCAGGGCAGCATCCGCGATGGAGAGGTGTCGAACCCAAAGATCGCGCCCATCGCCGGACACCGCCGCTTCCCTCCCCAGCGGATTCGTGACTTCCCATTCGACGGCCTCGGACGGTTTCAGGCCGACGGCATGGGCGAGGACTCGCTGTGACAGCGGGGCGGCCTGGTTCTTGGAAGGGTCGAAGGCGGTATGGAGCAACGCGATCATCAGGAAGCATTCACGCAGCGTGCGATCCCCGACGGGCGAGTACGCCTTGAGTCGCTGGAGCATCTCACCCACGTGGTCACGCAGCAGCGGGCCGTAACGCAGCTGGAGCATGGCACCCACGAGAGCGCTGTCGCGGCGTCCGTAGGAGGCTGCGGCCAGTCGGACGAGTTTGCCGGCCCGCTCGTCATCCGGGGTCCTGCCGAGTTCGCCCAGCGCGTCCAGTTCTTTCCAGGCGGCAATGAGATCTCGACCGTCCTGCTCACCGAGGCCGAGGCAAGGGACCGTCTCCAGCGCCCCGCGCAGCCGTCCGGGAGCGCCTCGGTCGCGCCACTCCCGCTCCTGTGCGGTCAGGAGAACGTGGATGTCGGTACGGCCGTGTGCTTCGCATGCCGACACGAGTTGCTGCAAGTCGTCGACGACCAGCGCCCCGTCCTCGCTGACCAGAAGAATGTGCCGGCCGGGTCGGTGCGGTACAGCGAGCAGGGCGTTGAGATCGAATGTCGTCCTGGGCTTGCGCCAGTAGACCGTGATGTCGTCGCGGGCCCTGACGAGGTCGACGGTCGCCTGTCGCAGGGCGATGCTCTTGCCCTCGCCCATGGGTGCCACGGCGGCCACGATGCTCTTGGCGAGCCCGTCGTCGAGACACCTGTGCACTCTGCCGGTCAACGCTCCGACGAGGGACAGCCGGGGGACCCGGACGTCGAGCGCTGTGCGCCAGTCCGGTTCGGCGCCGTCGAAGAACCCGATCACCTGGTCCGCGTCGTGCTTCCGGCGCGCCTCCTTCTCGAGGAAGGCGGGGGTCACCTGCAGCCAGCCGTCCAGATCGGGCTGGGGAGCGGCCTGCAGATACTCGTCGAGCAGCGCCGGAAGCATTTCGTTGGCGTCGATACCGTCGTAGAAGTACGTGCGCGGTGCCGAATTGAGCTCCTTGAAGAGCCCGGACGCGAAGTCGGCTTCGGTGAGCTTGGTGTACGAGCACCAGATCAGGTCGATGCCCGTCATCTCCTGCTCCTGCACCCGATCGCGCAGCGACCGGGAAAAGGCGTCGTCCCAACCGCTGTAGCCGATCACCACCACTGTGTGGTCGCGCAGTGACTCGCGCAGGCTGCCCCGGAGTTGGCTCCGCTCCTTCCCCAACTGGGCGACGGTGTGCAGTGTGTCGCCACGGCGCCAGTATCCGTGCACATGCGCGATGTCGATGTTGTTCGTGTGATCGCCTCGGATCAGCCTGCCGTCGAGGTCGAAGTACTGGAAGTTCGCTTCGGCGCCGGCTTTGCGCACGGCGATCTCCAGCAGTGGGTCGAAGTTCGTGGTGATCACCGGGCCGCGGCGCTCCGCGGGCACGAAGCGCAACAGCCTGCCCAGCGCCTCCACGGCCCGCGTGAGCTTCCACTGGTCGAATTGCTCCTCGACACCCGCGAGTTCACGCGGATCATTGCGCCGGTAGAGACTCGTCCTGGAAGGGCTCTTGCCCTTGTAGGCCCGCAGCACCGCGGCACGGATGGCCGAGTTCAGAGCGTCCTGGCCGACGTTGTACTCAAGGAAGTGGGCCGCCTGCTGGTACCTCTCGCCGTCGCTCGGCCCGATGACCTTCTGGTCGAACCTGTCGCGGCTTCTGGGGGCGTCGAGCATTTTGCGCATGGCATCGACGATCCCGCCGACCCCCTCCACGGCTCCCACGCTGATGCCCGAGCCGGTGACGAAGGCGATCGGCTTGTCACCCTTGAGCAGGAGCGAAAGCAGGCGGGTGATCAGGTCGTCCTGATCGCCGGTCAACACCCCGTTGGTTGCCACAGAATCAACTCCCGCACATGGTCCGCGAATCCCTCGATTCTATGGCGGCTCACGCGTCGCGGTTGACGACGGAACTTGTACCGTGGCCGGTGGCATCGGCCCCCCGGGGTGCGGGGCGCCATCGGGTCAACGGCACAGCGGGGGAACGCAAGGTGAGTGGGTCGGCAACCGAACAGGGCCGCATCGGAGGGCGAGACACGCCGGAAGGCCGCTGCCTCTCGCCGATCGCGACCGCGGTACTGGGAGTCCTCCTCCTGGCCGACGTCGTGTTCGTGTGCGGAGCCCTGGTGAGTCTGTGGCCGGTGGTGCTCGAACTCGTCCAGCCCGGCGCCGACGTCGGCGCAGGGCTGCCGTGGTCGCCCTTCGGCCTGGCGCAGTGGTCGCTCACCCCTGACAGCGCGATGCTGGTCGCGGTGATTCTCTGCAGCGCCCTGGGCAGCTTCGTCCATGCGGCCACGTCCTTCGCGACCTATGTGGGCAACAGACGGCTGTATGCGAGCTGGTTGTGGTGGTATCTGCTCAGGGCCGGCATCGGGGTGGCACTGGCCCTGCTGGTCTACTTCCTGTTGCGCGGCGGCCTCTTCGCCGGGAGCTCGGGGGCCGGGGCGACCAATCCGTACGGCTTCTCCGGCATCGCGGGTCTGTGCGGTCTGTTCTCCAAGCAGGCGACGGACAAACTCCGGGAGATCTGCGACACGGTCCTGAGCACGACCAGTGACGGCGACCGTGACCGACGGGACAAACTGGCCGTGGCTCAAGACGGCGAACCTCACACGCGCGGTACGTGACCCGTACCTGACGGGCGTCACGGGCAGGTGGCCCCGGCCCGGTGCGACGGGCCTTTCTCGTGCAGGCGTATTGACGCGAGCGTGGCCTTCGATGACGCTCGTGGGAGCGCTCCCGCAAGTCCCTCGTGACCGTTGCGCATCAGGAGTGAACCCCTATGAGACGTGCCCCCACCTGGCTCGCCGCCCTCTCGCTCGGACTGACGGCCCTGTTCGCCGCCCCGTCCGCGCAGGCCGCCGACACCGCCGGGCCGGCCGCCGGCCGCGGCCCCTCCCTGTACGTCCCCGACGCCAACCCGCAGGCGTACCGGCAGGCCTACGAACTCGCCCGCCAGGGCAAGTTCCTGGACGCGGCGGGCATCCTGGCCATGGTCGACACGCCCCAGGCCGTCTGGTTCGGCGACCAGACGCCCGCCCAGGTGGAGCACATGGTCCGCCAGGTCGTCCGGGACGCCGACGAGGACGACGCCGTCCCCGTGCTCGCGCTCTACAACATCCCCGGCCGCGACTGCTCCAACTACTCCGCGGGAGGGGCCGCCGACACCGCCGAGTACAAGGAATGGATCGACGCCGTGGCACGGGGGATCGGCAGCCGGGACGCGATGGTCACCCTGGAGCCCGACGCCCTCGCGCTGCTGCCGTCGGACTGCGGTCAGGACGACGCGCAGGGCACGAAGACCGCCGCGCGCTACCTGGAGGTCAACTACGCGGTGGACCACCTGGAGCCGCTGCGCGGAACCCGCGTCTACCTCGACACCGGGCACCCCGGCTGGCACACCGTCGACTCCATCGTGCCGCGCCTGATCAAGGGCGGTGTCGGGCACGCGTCCGGCTTCTACACGAACGCCTCGAACTACAACACCGACGACGCCAACTCCTGGTACGGCAAGCTGATCTCCTCGTGCATCGCCTACGTGGGCGCGGGCGGCGACGTCGCCGCCTGCCCGAACCAGTGGTGGCCGCGGTCGGACGCGCAGGCCTGGCTCGACGCGAACGTGCACACGCCCCCGTCCCGGATGACGCACTTCGTCACCGACTCCAGCCGCAACGGGCAGGGCCCCTGGACACCCCCGGCCGGCACCTATCCGGACCCGCAGGACTGGTGCAATCCGCCGGACCGCGGTCTGGGCACCCGGCCCACCCTGCGCACCGGCGACCCGTTGCAGGACGCCCGGCTGTGGATCAAGACGCCGGGCGAGTCGGACGGGCTGTGCCTGCGCGGGACGCCGGGGCCTCAGGACCCGGAGCGCGGGACGGTCGACCCCGAGGCGGGCGACTGGTTCCCCGAACAGGCCCTGGAACTGGTGCGGTTCGCCAACCCGCCGGTCCTGCCGCGGAGCTGAACCTCCGGCGTGAACCCCTGGTCCCGCCCGCCCAGGGCCTGAACGGCTCAGGCGGTCCGGTCCTCCCTGCCCACGGCCCGATCGGCTCAGGCCGTCCGGTCCTCCCGTCCGGTCGGTCTGTCCGGCCGATCCGTCCCCAGGTGCGCGGGCGCCTCAATCGGTCCGCAGCAGCCCGTCGACCGCCCGCCCGAACATCCAGCGAGCCGTCCGGTGCAGCGGGCGGTCGGCCGCCCCGGGCAGCCATCGCACGCTCAGGTCCTCCCGCCACACCACCCGGGAGCCGGCGGCGGGGTGGTCCGGTGCCCGCACCGGGCCGGGCGCCTCCGGCCGCTCCCGGGAGGCCGGATGCACCTCGATCTCCGCCCATCCCGTCACGAAGGTGCCGAGCTTCACGAGCCGGCACCGTCCCGGCCGCCCCTCCGAGGGCGGCTGCCAGGTGACGACCTCCATCGGATCGTCGAACGCCAAGGGCCCTATGCCCGACCGTGCCACGAAAACCGTGCCCACCCGGGTCGGCGGCGGCGTGCGTACGGTGACGCGGGTCAGCGGCACGACGGCCGCGTGCCGCGGCCAGTCGGTCAGACGGCGCCAGCTCTCCTCGACGGAGTGCGGGACCGAGCGTTCGAACACGAAGAGAACCACGGTGTGATCGTAGGCCCCGGACGGGAGATGAATTATTGCGCAACCACCCGAAATGGGGCGCCATCGCCCCTACCATTCCCTCAAGGGGACGCACAGTGCCGCCGTCCCCAGGGGGAGTTGGTGACCATGCCGCTGAAGGCGTACGGCGTACTGATCACACGGGCGGTCGACACCCGACGGGAGGGTTCCGTCGACACCCCGCACTACCAGATCCATCTGACGGACGATCAAGACGTCCACTACCGTGCCGCCGTCAACATGAAGTCTCAGGAGCGGCCGTCCGAGCTGCTCTACCTCGTGGACGACGACCTGCACCACCCGGTCACCGGACGGCTGGAAGGCCTGCCGTCCGGCTGGAACGCGCTGCCGTCCGGCCCCGGCGGCCCGAATCTCGACTTCGTCCGCGGCAACCTCTTCGACCCGGCGCGGATGCGCCCGCTGCCGCCCGACGCGCAGGGCCCCGACAACGACCTGGCGGACCTCCTCGACCACTACGTCAGGCGCGCCGTGGACGACCCGGCCGCCCGGGTGTACCTCTTCGGCGAACGCTTCGGTCCCGAGCCGGCCGTCAAGGACAAGATCTTCGGATTCCTGCCCGGGAACGGCGTCCACGACATCCATATGAACCAGGGCAACAGCGCCCGCTTCCAGGACGACGACGGTGTCTGGCAGGACGGCGGACTGCTGATCCACTTCCCGGCCCCATCGCGCTGGGTCGGCGTCTTCCTCGCCTTCCAGAGCCAGTCCTGGCACACGGACGACGTCACGGGGCACGCCGTCGTCCCGCCCGACGACTCCGGCCCGGAGGCCGACGACCGGCCGGTGCGCATCGTGGCGGCCCTCGTCAATCCCCGGGGCCCGGCCCCCGAGGCGGAGAACGTCACGCTGCTCAACGCCTCACCCGCACCCGTGGACCTCGCCGGCTGGCGCATCGCCGACCGCCTCGGCCGCACCTGCCCGCTGCCCGCCGGTCCTCTCGCCACCGGTGCGACGCTCCTGGTCCCCGTGTCGGACGGTGTCCAACTGGGCAACAGCGGCGGCCAGATCACTCTCCTGGACGCCCAGGGCCTGAAGGTGCACGGCGTCTCGTACACGGCTCGGCAGGCGGGGCGCGAGGGGTGGACCGTCGTGTTCTGAGGGTCCCGCGGCCCGAACTCTCAACCGGGCGTCCGGGACGCTGAGTTCGTCGTCACGGAACGGCAAGAGCCGGACACCACGGATGTCACAGCGGCGGCGGAGACTCTTCGGCGAGCACCGGCGGCGGCGAGAACGGGTCGCCCTCACGGGGGCGGGCGCGGCATCGTCGCCGCCGGTGCTCGCCCTGGGCCGGATGCGCCGGACGTCGCGCCGCGGCTCGTCGACGTCATCCGACGGGGACGCACATGAGCGAGTACACGCCCCACACCGGTGACCTCGTCTTCGACGAGGCGACGGAGCGGGTCGGCCGGATCGTCGACCACATCGGGCCGCACTGGCAGCTCAGGCCGCCCGGTGGCGGCCGGGAGTGGGACGCCCACGGTCCGCTCCGCCCCGCCACGTCCGCGGAGCGGCCGTCCTGCCCGACGGCGTGAACCCGTCCCTCGAATCCGACAACTCCCGCTTACTCTTGATCAGTTGACGTACCGACCGCACCAGGTCCGTCCGTCACTTGACCTGCCCGCCCCACATGACCTGCCCGCTCCCTGGACCCTCCCCGACCCCTCCACGCTCGCCCGAGACACCGCACCTCGACTGGTGACCCCCACCCCGAGACAGGAGCCCCCGTGCCGGAACAGCCCTATGCCATCGATCCCGCAGGCGCCGATCTCCACGCGGAGGCGGACCGGCTGCGTGAGCGCGGCCCCGTCGCCCTCGTCGAACTCCCGGGCGGGATACGGGCCTGGGCCCCCACCCGGCACGCGGTGCTCAAACAACTCCTGGCCGACGAGCGGGTGTCGAAGGATCCCGAGCAGCACTGGCCGGAATGGATCGACGGCCGGTACCGCGAGACATGGGTCAGTCTCTGGGTCGGCGTGACCAACATGTTCACGGCGTACGGCGCCGATCACCGCAGGCTGCGCAGGCTCGTCTCGCCCGCGTTCACCAAGCGGCGCACGGACGCGCTGAGGCCCCGCATCGAGGAGATCGCCGCCCGGCTCCTCGACCGCATGGCCGAGGCGCCCGAAGGACGGGCCGACCTCCGCAGCGCGTACGCGCACCCGCTGCCGATGGAGGTGATCTGCGAGCTGTTCGGTCTGCCCGAGGACCGACGGGCCGACACCGCACGCCTCATCGAGGCCAACATGGACACCACGATCACCCCCGAACAGGCCATGGCCACCTACCGGGAGGTCCATGAACTGCTCGCCGGACTGGTCGCGTCGAAGCGCGAGCGGCCCGGCGACGACATGACGACCGCCCTGATCGCCGCCCGCGACGAGGAGGGCTCGCAGCTCAGCGAGACCGAACTGATCGACACGCTGCTCCTCGTCATCGGCGCGGGTCACGAGACGACCGTGAACCTGATCGGCAACGCGGTGCACGCGCTGCTCTCCCACCCCGACCAGCTCGCCCGCGTCCTCGCCGCGGAGGTCTCCTGGAGCGAGGTCATCGAGGAGACCCTGCGCTGGGCCCCGTCGATCGCCAACCTCCCGCTCCGGTACGCCGTCGAGGACATCAAGCTGCCCGAGGGCGCGCTGATCCCGCGCGGCGACGCGATCCTGGCGACGTACGCGGCGGCCGGGCGCGACCCGCTGCTGCACGGCGAGACCGCGGGCCGCTTCGACGTCACGCGCGCCGACAAGGAGCACCTCGCCTTCGGCCATGGCGTGCACTACTGCGTCGGCGCCCCGCTGGCCCGCCTGGAGGCGTCCATCGCACTCCCGGCGCTCTTCGCGCGTTTCCCGGACCTGCGGTTCGACGAGTCGGCGGGATCCGCTCGCCTCGCCGAGTCGTTCATCGGCCACGGCCATCGGGTGCTGCCGGTGCGCCTCGGCTGACCGCCGGCCGGGGCGGGCGGGTACGCGGGCGTCCGCCGGAGCCCGCACGTGTTCGTCAGCGCGCGTACGTGCTCACTCGCGCGTACGAGCTCGTCGGCGCGTACGAGCTCAGCCGCGTGTGCGGGCTCGTCGGCGCATACGAGCTCATCGGCCCGTACGCGTTCCTCAGGGCCGGTACACGGTGCCGGGCTCGGCCTTCCCCGGGGCCAGTAGCTGCGGCACCGTCACGAAGACGTACCCGCGCTTCTTGAGCGCGTCGATGATCCCGGGCACCGCGGGCACGGTGCCCGGGTAGAGGTCGTGCAGCAGGATGATCCCGTCCCGGGACGACTGCTGGAGGACGCGCTTCTCTATCAGCGCGGAATCGTTCGTCTGGTAGTCCTTGGCGGTCACGCTCCACAGGACCTCGGCGAGCCCGAGTTCGCGGCTGATCCGGTGCACCGTGTCGTTCGTCCGTCCCTGCGGCGGACGCATCAGTGTGGGCTTGTGGCCGGTGAGCCGCTCTATCGCGTCGTTGGGCCGCTCCAGCTCCTCGCGTATCTGCTCCGACGAGATGCGCGTCAGGATCTTGTGGTCCCAGGTGTGGCTGGCCACCTCGTGACCCTCGTCGGCCATGCGTTTCACCAGCTCGGGGTACTTCTCGATGTGCCGCTTGCCGAGCAGGAAGAAGGTCGCCGGGACCTGCTTCTCCTTGAGGATGTCGAGCAGCCGGGCCGAGTGCTCGCTCGGTCCGGCGTCGAAGGTCAGCGCGATGCACTTGGCCTCGCGGCAGTCGACGGTTCCGAAGCGTGCCTGAACGTCGGTCGCGGCTCCCGCGCGGGCGGTGCTCGGCGCGGTGGTGTGCACGGTCGTGCACCCCGTCAGCGGAAGGGCCAGCGCGACGGCGGCGGAGATCGCCGCGGCCGTACGGAACCTGGTCCCCGGTCTTTTCATCTTCCTGGGCAGAGAAGGCATGTCGCGACTATACATGCGGTGTATACACTCGATGTATAGCCCTTTGTGCTGCGCCGATGCGTGCTCCGGGGTGCCTTCATGAGGTGCTGTGGGAGTGCTGTCGCAGAGGTTCGGCGGGGCGTCGGTGAGGGTGCGCCCGCCTGGTGGCGCCCGTCCGTTCGCCGCCGCCGTCCGCCCGGCCGTTCCCGCTCGGGCGCGAAGCGTCGCCTCCTGTGTGTCGTCCGCCACACCTCGTCCACGTGCCGCTCGCTCCTGGTGAACGGCTCCGACCGGTGCACCCTTTACGAATAAGTCATTGTCTGTAGAATTCTTTCCATCGAGAATTCCTGCACGCCGAGCGGCGGTGAGGCACGTGAACGTGACCGGCAAGGACAGTGCGCGCACGAGGTACGAGGTCGCCGTGATCGGCGGCGGCTTCGCGGGTCCCCTGCTCGCCGCGGTCCTGGCGCGAAACGGGGTGCGGACGCTCCTCGTCGAGGGCGAGGAGGCCCCGCGCTTCGCGGTGGGGGAGTCGATGGTCCCGTACACGGCGGCACTCGCCCGCGTGGTCGCCCGGCGCTACGGCGTGCCCGAGGTCGAACACCTCACCAGCCTCGAAGGCGTGCGGCGCGAGGTCTCGTCCCGCTGCGGGGTGCTGCGCAACATGGGGTTCGTCCACCACCGCCCGCACCTGCGCCAGCATCCCGGCGAGATCTACCAGGTGGTGAACCCCTCCGTCGTACCGCCCGTGCCGCATCTCTTCCGCGAGGACGTCGACGCCCATCTGCTGGGCGTCGCGCGGCGTCGCGGCGCGGACGTGCGCACCGGCTCCGGCGCACGCGTCGAGGGGATCCGGATCGACCCGGACACGGGAGTGAGCCTGCGCACCGCGGCCGGCGAGGAGTTCACCGCGGAGTACGTGGTCGACGCGGGAGGTCGGCACGGACCCGTGGCGCAGGAACTGGGGTTGCGGGAGGAACCGGCCCCGGCGCGTCATCACTCCCGCACGCTCTTCACCCACATGACGGGCGTGACCCCGTACGACGCGACCGTCGCCGGGCGGCTGCACGACCAGCCGAGCCCCTGGCACCAGGGCACCCTGCACCACGTCTTCGACGGAGGCTGGCTGTGGGTGATCCCCTTCGACAACCACCCCCGGTCCACGAACAGCGTGTGCAGCGTCGGGCTCACCCTCGACGCCCGCAGGCACCCGGCCCGCGGCCTCGCGCCGCAGGAGGAGTTCGACCGGCTGCTGGCCCGGTTCCCCGACCTGGCCGAGCAGTTCCGGCACGCCGCGCCCGCCCGGCCGTGGACCGCGACGGGCCGGCTGCAGTACTCCTCGAAGCGCGTCGTCGGCGACCGCTACTGCCTGGCGTCCCACACCGCGGGTTTCGTCGACCCCCTCTACTCGCGCGGTCTCGCCCACAGTCTGGAGGTCGTCAACGCCCTGGCCCGCCGCCTGATCGACGCGGCGCACGACGGCGACTGGTCCACCGGGCGGTTCCAGTACGTCGAGGACCTCCAGCAGGCCCTGTTCGACGCGCACGACGACCTGGTGTACGCGTCGTTCGTCTCCTTCCGCGACTTCGAGCTCTTCAACGCCGTCGTCCGGACCTGGACGGTGAGCACCGTGCTCGGTGCGCTCGCCGTGGAGAACGCCTGCGCCGCGTACGGCAGGAGCGGCGACGACGCCGTCTTCCGTGACCTGGAGCAGACCCGGCACCCCGGATCCCCGCTTCCCGGCAGCGCGCACTACAACTCCCTCGGCCCCTTGACCCGCACCCTGTGCGAGGAGGTCGAGGCCGGCACGCGCACGCCGAAGGAGGCGGCGGACGGGATCTTCGACGCCATCGGGCGGGCCGACTACCTCCCGCCGTCGCTCGGCCTGGGGGACCCGGACGACCGGTTCTTCCACAACACCCCGGCGCGTATCGCGCGTGCCGCCCGCTGGGTGCGAACCGACGCGCCCGACGAGATCGGCGCGCTGCTCAAGGGCGCCATGGGAGGGCTGATCCGGGAGCGGCTGCGCGGCGTGCGCCGTCCCGGGTGACCCGGCGGGTGCCTTCCGGGTCACGACCGGAAGGCACCTCCCGGGCCGCTCCGGCGGACCGGGCCGGAGCCGCGCCGTCGACGCGGACCGGCCGCTGTCCTGTCCCACCCGACGACAAGGAGACCGTACGTGAACGCAACGGGCACATCTGAGCTGGAGAGGGAGACGTACGACGTGGCGATCCTCGGATCGGGCGTCGCCGGCTCCCTCCTCGGCGCGATCCTGGCCCGGCACGGGACCAAGGTCCTTCTGCTGGACGCCGGTTCGCACCCCCGGTTCGCCATCGGCGAGTCGACGATCCCGTTCACCCTGGTGTCGCTGCGCACCCTCGCGGAGCGCTACGACGTGCCGGAGATCGCCGCGCTCGCCTCGTTCACCGACACCACCCGAACGATCGGGCCGCGTTTCGGCGTCAAACGGCACTTCGGGTTCCTGCTGCACCACGAAGGCGCTCCGCAGAACCCGCGCGAGGTCAACGAGTTCAACACTCCGCCCCAACTGCTGCACGAGGCAGCCCACTTGTTCCGCCAGGACACCGACTCCTACCTCTTCCAGGTGGCGGTCAAGTACGGGTGCAAGGCGCGCCAGAACTTCTTCGTCACCGACATCGACTTCGACGGCTCGGGTGTCACCCTGGCCGGGCGCGACGGCGAGTACCGGGCGCGCTACCTGGTGGACGCGAGTGGCTTCCGCTCCCCGGTCGCCGACAAGTTCGGGCTGCGCGAGGACCCCTGCCGGTTCAAGCATCACTCCCGCTCGATCTGGAACCACGTCGTCGACCTGACCCCCACCGACCGGCTCTTCGACCACCTTCCGGACGGCCAGCGGCCGCCGGTGCCCTGGTACGAGGGCACCGTGCACCACATGTTCGACCGCGGCTGGGCCTGGGTGATCGGCTTCAACAACAACAAGTGGTCCAAGAACCCGCTGTGCAGCGTCGGCATGACCGTCGACCCGCGGCGCTTCCCCAAGCCCGACGGGCTGAGCCCCGAGGAGGACTTCGCCCGGCTCGCCGCTCCCTTCCCGGACATCGTCCGGCAGTTCGAGGGCATGAAGGCGGTGCGGGAATGGACCTCCACGGGGCGCCTGCAGTACTCCTCGAAGCAGACCGCGGGCGACCGCTGGTTCCTGCTCTCGCACGCCGCCGGATTCCTCGACCCGCTCTTCTCGCGCGGTCTGTCCAACACGACCGAGGCCCTGAACGTGCTGGCCTGGCGGCTGCTGCGGGCCGTCCAGGACGACGACCTCTCCGGCGAGCGGTTCGCCCCGGTCGACCGGCTCCAGCAGTCGCTGTTCGACTACAACGACTCGCTCGTCAACTCGGCCTTCATCTCCTGGTGCGACTACGACCTGTGGAGCGCGGTCTTCAGGATCTGGGCGTGGGGCGCCAACGCGGGCGTGTACCGGATGCAGAGCGCGCTCACCAAGTTCCGCAAGGACGGCCGGGACCGCCACTTCGTGGACCTGGAGGACGTCCCGTACCCCGGTCTGTACTGGCCCGACCACGACGGCTTCGCCGAGTTGTACGAGACGATGGTGAAGCAGTGCGAGGCCGTGGAGGCCGGCTCCGTGACCGCCGAGGACGCCGCCGACCTCCTGTACGAGCGGCTGCTGGCCGCCGACTTCGTGCCCAAGCACTTCGGGTACGCCGAGCGCGAGGTGCGTTTCCTGAACCCGCGGCCCAAGACCCTGCTGAAGATGCTGCGCTGGGCGGCCACCGACGCCGACCCCGTCGTCCGCCGGCTGGTCATGGAGAACGGCCGCGAGGCCGTCAAGGCGAGGCTGAAGGGGAGCAAGCTGTTCTGACGCCGCACAGTTGCCGACGAGCCGTCAGGGTTCGTTGTGGCGCGAGGGTTTGCCGTCGAAGTCAACGTGTGTAGAATTCAATGCGTACGGAATTGGCGTGCCCCACAGGGAACCCGTTCCGGAACCCATCGTTGGCAATGGCGCTGAACGAGAGGTGCGCGGTGATGTCGGAGATCCTGACGTGGCGTGGACGGCACGGGACGGTGCGACCGTGACGGGCCGGATCCTCCCGCCGCGCGGCCCCGCCCGCACCCTCACCGGAATCACCCTGGTGCACACCATGGGCCAGGGTCTGTGGATGGCGCTGAACGCCGTCTATGCGACAGCCGTACTCGGGCTGTCCCCGGGCCAGTTCGGGCTCGGTGCCGGGGCCGCCGCCGCGGTGGCCCTGGCGCTGAGCACCCCCACCGGACATCTCGCCGACCGGGTCGGGCCGCGTGCCGTGCAGATCTGGTCCTTCCTGGCCCTCGGGCCGCTGACCGCCGCCCTCCTGTTCGTCGACGGATTCGGCGCCTACGTGACGGTGATGTCCGTGCAGGCGGTGGCCTACAGCGCCAGCCGGAGCGCCCGCATGGCCATGATCGCCGGACTGGTGCCGGCCGCGGAGCGGGTCACCCTCCGCGCCCGACTGCGCGCCGCCGCCAACGTCAGCGTCTCCGTCGGCGCGGGAATCGCGGGCGCCCTGCTCGCGGTCGGCACCCCGACGGCGTACCGCGGAGCGGTCGTCCTCAACGCCCTCACCTACTTCGGCACCGGCCTGCTCACGCTGCTCCTGCCGGCCGTGCCGCCGCAGCCCGCGCGGCCGGGACCCGCACTCGTCGTCCTGCGCGACCGCCCCTACCTGGCGTTCGTCGTCCTCGACGGGCTGCTCTCCATGCACAACCTCCTCCTGGACGTCGTCCTTCCGCTCTGGGTCCTGCATCACACCCACGCGCCGCGCTGGATGATCGCGGTCATCCTGCTCACCAACACGGTCTCCGTGGTGCTGCTCCAGGTCAGGGCCGCCCGCGGCACCGACGACCCGGCGGGCGCCGCACGTGCCTCGCGTGCCGGGTCCTGGTGTCTGGGCGCCGCCTGCCTGGTCTTCGCGCTGACCGAGGGCGCACCCGCGCTCCTGGCCTCGGCCCTGCTGGTCCTCGGCGCGCTCGTCCACGTCCTTGGCGAGGTCAGACAGTCGGCGGGCAGCTGGGGCATCTCCTTCGGGCTCGCCCCGGACGACGCCCAGGGCCAGTACCAGGGCACCTACGCGATGGGCGCCGACATCGGCAAGATGGCCGCGCCCGCCCTGCTGACCTGGCTCGCCGTCGAGCACGGCACGGTGGGCTGGGTGGTGATGGCGGCCGGCTTCGCCGCGCTCGGCTCCGTCATGCCGGCAGTGGTGGCGCTGGCCCGACGGCGCAGCAAGGAGCGCTCCGCCCCGGCCATGGCGTGAGCGACCCCGCGTCGTACGCCCCGACGGGCGCCCGGAGTCCCGGGCCGTGCGGCACACCACGCCGGGCTCTCCTTCACCGAAGTCCCTTCCCCCGGACGACCGTTCGAGCCGGTCGCCGCCCGCTCCGCGCCGGTACGTGATCCCGTGCCGGGTGCGCGCCGTGCCCTGCCCCGGAGACGGTACGCGCGAGCGCAGGGGGCGGCACGCGGCCCCGGCGTCTTGCGGCGTGCCTGCCGGCCGCTCCCGGAAGTCATCACCACCCCACAAGTCCCGTAAGAAGACGAGGAGTTCAGCCCGTGGATGACATGCCTGCCGCAACCGGGCGCCCGGCTCGGCGGCCGGAGTCCGCCGCCGGCGCCGCACCGCCCGCCCTCCGGCTGCCCGTCGCCCGCGGCGACCGGGACGACACCGGCGCCCCCCGAGCCGCGCACTCCTGGTCCTCGGACGCCCGCACACCCTCGGACGCCGGCACGGACGCCGCCGCACTGCCCCTGGCCGCATTCGCGGCCCTGCTGCACCGCTACAGCGGGCAGGGCGATCTCGCCCTCGGCCTGGCGGGAGCACCCGGCCGTGTCGTCGTGACGCTGCGGTCGAGGGCCGGGGCGGACACCGGCCTCGCGGACCTGGCAGCGTCGCTCGCGAAGCAGTGCCACGCGGCGCCCCCGACGGCCCGGACGGCGCACGGCACCGCCGAACCCGGCGACGAGGGGCAGCCCACGCCCGCCACGACCGCCGTGGGGCGACCGGCTCCGCACCGCGTCGACAGCCTCGGCGGCGGGCTGCGCGTCGGCCTCCTCGACGGCACGGCGGACGGCACGGGTGACAGCCCACAACACCGTCTGCCCGAGGCCGGGTTCGACCTGCTGCTCGAACTCGGCGCGGACGGCTGCCGCACCCTGCACTACGACACGGCGCTCTTCACGCCCGAGGTCGTGGCGCGCATCGCCGCCAACCACGAGGCCCTGCTGCTGGACGGCGTCCGCCGCCCCCGTACCCCGGTCCACGCACTGCGCCTGTCCGAGCGGGAGACCCGCTTCCTGCTGGACGAGGTCAACGCCACCGCCCGCCCCTACCCGGACGACAGCCCCCTGCACACCCACGTCGAGGCGCAGGCGGCCCGCACCCCCGACGCGCCCGCCGTGGAATGGCGCGGCACCGTCCTCACGTACCGCGAACTCGACACCACGGCCAACCGCATCGCCCGCGCCCTGCTCGCCCACGGCCTCACCCCCGGTGCGCGCGTCGGCGTCTCGACCGCTCGCTCCCACCACACCGTGTGTCTGCTGCTGGCCCTGCACAAGGCGGGCTGCGCGTACGTGCCGCTCGACCCCGCCTATCCCGCGGACCGGCTCGCCGCCATCGCCGCCACCGCCGGGATGGCCGCCGTGGTCCACGACGACCCCGAGGTCGGGGAGCGGATCGGCACGGTCGTCGCCACCGCCCTGCCGTGGGACGAGCTGTGGGAGAAGTCCCGGGGCGAGCGCCCCGACCCCCCTGACGTCGCCGTGGGCGCCGCGGCCGCGACCCACTTGATCCACACCTCCGGATCGACCGGCCGGCCCAAGGGCGTGGTCATCAGCCACCGCAACGTGATGGCCCTGCTGGCCTGGGCGTGGGACACGTACACACGGCAGGACGTCGACCGCGTCCTCTTCGCGACCTCGCTCAACTTCGACCTGTCGGTGTTCGAACTGTGGTGCCCGCTCACCATGGGCGGCTGTGTCGTGGTCGCCGACAACGTGCTCGCGCTGACCGAGGACGACACCCTGCGGCCCACCCTCGTCAACACCGTGCCCAGCGCCCTCAACGTGCTCCTCCAGCGGGCCGCCGTCCCGCCGTGCACCGCCGTCCTCAACGTCGCGGGCGAACCGCTCTCCAGGGAACTCGTCGACGCCGCCTTCGAGAACACCTCCGTCCGACGGCTGTTCAACCTGTACGGACCCTCCGAGGACACCACGTACTCGACGTGGAAGTCCTTCACCGGCCCGGTCCGCGAACAGCCCACCATCGGTGTTCCCCTTCCCAACACCGTCGCGTACGTGCTCGACCCGGAGGGCCGCCTCGTTCCCCGCGGCGCCATCGGCGAACTCCACCTGGGCGGAGCCGGGTTGTCCTCCGGGTACCTCGACGACCCGGAACGCACCGCGGCGGCCTTCGTGCCCACCCCCGCGCACCTGGCCGGAGCGCCCGTGCGCACCCTCTACCGCACGGGCGACCTGGTCCGCTGGACCGAGACCGGCGAACTGCGCTTCATGGGTCGCGCGGACACCCAGGTCAAGGTGCGCGGCTTCCGCATCGAACTCGGCGAGATCGAAGCCGTACTGCGCCAGGCCGTCGGCCTGCGCGACGTGGCCGCCCTCGCGGTCCGCCGCGGCGACGACACCCTCCTCGTCTGCTACGCCGGCCTGGAGGGCGATCCCGTCACCGTCGACGACATGTCCGCCCTGCTGCGCCGGAAGCTGCCGCACTACATGCAGCCCGCGAAGATCGTGGTCGAGGACCGGCTGCCCCGGCTGCCCAACGGCAAGGTCGACCGCAAGGCCCTCGCCGCCCGCACCGTCGACTGGGGTCCCGCGCGCGACACCGCGCACACGGGCGACGGCGGCACGGCCCGCGACCCCGAGCAGGCCGCCGTCGCCCGGGTGTGGGGCGACCTGCTCGGCCTCTCCACGCTCTCCCCGGACCTCGACTTCTTCACCGTCGGCGGGCACTCCCTGCTCGCCACGCTCCTCGCCGCCCGCCTGAGCGACGAGAGCACGGCCGTGATCCGTGTCGCCGACATCCACGAGAACCGCACCCTCGGGGCCCAGGCCGAACTGCTGCGCCGGGCCCGGGTACGCACCCCCGACGCGCATACCGCCACCGGCACCGCCGAGCGCCTGCGCGCCGTCGCCCACACCCTGCACGAATCCGCCCGGGGCCACGGCATCCCCGCCGCCGCGGCGGCCGTCTACGCGGACGGGGCACTTCAGTTCACCTACCACGGCACGGACGACACCGAAAGCGGCCCGGCTCGCTCGGCCGCCTCCCGGCAGCGCGTCACCTGTGTCACCAAGGCACTCCTCGCCTTCGTCGCACTCCGCCTCGTCGACCGGGGACTCGTCGGCCTCGACGAACCGCTCGACGGTCGACTGCCCCGCGCGTGCGCCCGCCGTGACGGCCGCACCATTCCACTGACACTCCGTCACCTGCTGTCCCACACCAGCGGGATCGACGACTCCTACGAGGTCTGGCACGACACCCGGCTGCCGGACCTCGACACCTACCTGGCCGGCTTCCGCGCCTACGGGCAGCTCTTCGAACCCGGCAGCGTCTTCGCGTACTCCGCCTGCGGCACCTCCATCGTCGCCGGTCTCATCGAGAACCTGCTCGGCATCCCCTGGCGACGCGCCCTCAACGACCTCCTGCTCACCCCCCTCGGCATCACCCCGGTCCCGGAGAGCGGGACGGCCGAATCCCACTACGGCACCGTGGCCACCGGATACCTGTGGAACGAGACGGACCGGCGCTACGTACGACACGAACCGGGGCCGCAGACCATCGCCGACGACGCCGCCGGATCCTTCTCGGTCTGCCTCACCCTCCCCGAACTCGCACGCATCGCCCTGCTCGCGCTGCGCGACGGCGTCACCGAGAGCGGCGAGCGCCTGCTGTCCGCCGAACTCGCCACCCAGATGCGCACCCCGCAGATCGACGTGCCCGGCCACCACTTCATGCACGCCTGGGGACTCGGCTGGCTGATGTTCGGGCCCAGCGCCTTCGGCTTCAACTCCAACGGCAGCGGCCACCACAACTTCATCCAGATCTTCCCCGAGGACCGGTCCTTCCTCCTGCTCCTCACCAACGCCTACCCCGCCTTCGGGCTCTACGAGGACCTCCTGCGCGCCTTCACCGGCGAGGGACTCGTCCGCACCGGACGCACCTTCGGCACGCCCCTCGACGACTGCGTGGGCGTCTACGCCTCCGACGGCTACCGGCTCGACGTCCTGCCCGGCCCGGAACACCTCCGCTACGCCTACTCCGAGCGCCGGCGAGACGGCGACTGGCAACTCCTCGACGAGGGAGACCTCGTGTCCTCCGGCGCCGGCGGCTTCACCTCCATGTCCGAGCGGAACATCCTCGCCGGCTCCATCTCCTTCGTCCCCAGGCCCGGAACGGACACCCCGGGCTACGTACGCATAGGCCAGCGATTCACAAGGAAGGTCCGATGACAGACCCAGCCAGCGGGCACCCGGCCGTCGCGCACCCCACCGGTGCGCGCACCCCGCGCGGATCCCGACACGTGGTGTTCGTGACCTGGAAGACCGGCAACGCCCCCGCCTTCCGGGCGGCCGCGCGGCTCGGCCACGAGGTGACACTCGTCCGGTCGCTGCGCATGGAACGCGCCCAGCACATCGACTTCACCGCCTCGCCCTACCGGCAGGACGTCGACACGGTGCACGTCCTCGACGACGCGACCGACGAGGCGTCGCTGCGGGCCTGCCTCCACGCCATCCACCGTGAGCGGCCGATCGACGCCTTCGTGGCCACGGTCGACGCCCTCGTCGTGCCGGTGGCCCGCATCGCCGACGAGCTCGGCGTCCCGTTCACCAGCGCGGACGGCGCCGCCACGGCCAAACTCAAGCACCGCTGCCGCGAGGTCCTCGCCGCGGCCGGCGTCGACGACACCCGGCACGCCGTCGTCACCGACCACGCCGCGGCCGCCGCGTTCGCCGCCGGGACCGGCTATCCCGTCGTCCTCAAACCGGCGAGGGGCTCGGCCAGCGAAGGAGCGCACATCGTCCCCGACGCGGACCGCATGCGGGAACTGTGGCAGAACATACGGCCCGGCCGAGCGCCCTACCAGGACGGCGTGCTCGTCGAGCAGTACCTGACCGGACGGTTCCTGTCCGCCGAACTCGGCCTGTCCCACGGACGTTTCCTGCGGCTCGCCGTCAGCGAGCGCAAGACCTGGCACCGGCACGAGGCGCTGGAGGTCGGCACCACGATCCCCGCCGCCATCGACGCCGACACGTACGAGCGGGTCATGGCCTTCGCGGAGTCCGTGGTCTCGGCCGTGGGGCTGCGCCTCGGCATCTTCCACGTGGAGATCATGCTGGCGGACGACGGGCGGCCCCGGCTCATCGAACTCAACCCCCGTCTGATGGGCTCCTGTCTGCCGAACCTGTTCCAGCTGGCCGGCGGCGGCGACCCGTTCGAGCTCCTGGTGCGCGTCCACCTCGACGAGGAGGTGGAGACCGGCGACATCGCCTTCGACCGCTACGCGACGGTCCGCTGGTTCGGTGCCGCCGACCCCGTGCCGAGGCCCGCCGACCCGCCGACCCTCGACTGGGCCGCAGAGTACGGCGACGCCCTGCACGCGCTGACCGTGAACCTCCCGGACGCCGAGGTCCTCGCACCCTGCCGGGGCAACCTCGGCAACTTCGGCGAGGTGCAGGTCGTGCACCCCGACCACGCGACCTCCATCGGGGTCGCCGAGGAGATCGTCGCCAGGGCGGCGGCCCAGCTCGGCATCGAGGTGACGCGATGAACGCCACGAACGTCCTGTTCGCCCAGACCCGCGCCCAGCTCGACCGGCTCGGCCTGCCCGACCGCGACACCACGCCCGCCGAGGAGTCCGCCCGCACCTTCGAGGACGGGTGCCACTTCCGGATCGAGGTCCCCACCGTCAACTCCGCGCAGGCGGCCGAGACCCTCCTCGCGGAGAGCCGCCGACGGGGCCTGACCGTCAACCGCGTCACCGAGACCCGCGGCATGTACCGGCACACCGCCGGCGAACTGCGCGCCTACGCACAGCTGGGGGAGGAGTACGGCGCCCAGATCCTGATGTCGGTCGGCCCCCGCGCCCCGTACGACATCGGAGCGGGCGTCCAGACGCCCGAGGGCGCCCGCATCGGCTACCGGCTGCGCGGCCAGGAGCAGGTCGTGCGTGCCGTCGAGGACGTGAAACGGGGCATCGAGGCCGGGATCCGCGGCTTCGTCGTCTACGACGAGGGCCTGCTGTGGGTGCTGCACCGGCTGCGCACCGCGGGCGAACTGCCGGCCGGGATCCATCTGAAGGTCTCCGCGCACTGCGGACACGGCAACCCCAGCTCCGCGCAGATGCTGGAGATGCTCGGCGCCAACAGCTTCAACCCGGTGCGCGACCTTCCGCTGCCGATGATCGCCGCGATCCGCGCGGCCGTGTCGATCCCGCTGGACTGCCACGTCGACAATCCGCGCCTGTCCGGCGGCTTCGTCCGCACCTACGAGGCACCCGAGTTCGTGCGCGCCGCCGCGCCCGTCCACCTCAAGACCGGCAACAGCGCGCTGGAGGGCCACGGCGTCACCCCCACGCCCTGCCAGCTGGAGGACATCCTGCGGCAGATCGAGATCGTCACCGAGTTCCTGGACCGTCATCTGCCGACGGCCCGCCAGACACCGGCCGGGCGCCGTCACGCACCCGTCGCCGGCTGACCCGGGGAACCCGAATGTGCCGCATCCACGGCTGCTTCGGCGGCGAGCCCGTCGCCCCCGAGATCCTGCACGCGGTCGCCCGCGCCCAGCGCCACGGCGGCCCCGACGCGACCACCCTGCACTCCGGTGACGGCTGGGCGCTCGGCAACAACCGCCTCGCCGTCCAGGGTGTCGCCGACGGCCGGCAGCCCTACGAACTCGGCGACCTCACCTGCGTCTTCAACGGCGAGATCTACAACCACCGGGAACTGCGTGCCGAACTCGCCGCCGTAGGCTATGAGTTCCGCGGAGACTGCGACGGCGACGTGCTCCTGCCGCTGTACGAGCGGCACGGCGACGCCTTCGTACGACGGCTGGAGGGCATGTTCGCGATCGCCGTCGTGGACCGTCGGGCCGAACCCTGCCTCAAGCTCTTCACCGACCACGCCGGCATGAAGTCCCTCTACTACCACCTGTCCGCCGACGGCCGCCGGCTCAGCTTCGCCTCCGAACTCGGGGCCCTGTCCCGTTTCCCGGACTTCCCCGGCACGGTCGACCCGCTGACCGTCGACCGCTACTTCGGCGGCCGGGCCGTCTGGGGACCGGACACCGTGTACACCGGCGTCCGTGCCCTGCCGCCGGGCGGCGTCCTGCGCTTCGACGGCACCCGGCCGGAGGTCACACAGTGGCAGCCGGAACCGCCGACACCCGCCGACCGCGACGGTTCCGCCGCCGAACTCCTCGACGCCACCCTGCGCCACGAACTCGGCCGGATGATCCGGGCCGACGTGCCCGTCTGCGTCATCACCAGCGGCGGACTCGACTCCAGCTATCTCACCGCGCTGGCCGCCGACGCCGTACCCGAGACGCACTCCTTCACCATCGCCTACCGCGGTGACTGGCCCGGCGACGAACGGCACTTCGCCCGCGAGGTCGCCGCGCACTGCGGCACCCGCCACCACGAGGTCGAACTCGACCCGGCGGACTTCCCCGACCTGGTCGACCGGTTCGTCCGCCACCTCGACCAGCCCAACAACGCCCCCCACGGCCTGAGCACCTTCGCCCTGTTCGAAGCGGTGCACGACGCCGGATTCAAGGTCGCCCTCACCGGCGACGGAGCCGACGAACTGTTCTGCGGCTACGCCCGCTTCGTGAAGGCGGCCCGCGACGACGGCGCCAACTGGCAGCGCGCCTACCAGGACACGATGGCCGCCGCAGGCACCGCCACCCTGGCCCGCCTCTTCACCCCCGACTACCTGCACCGGATCCACGCCGGAGGCGGCCACTTCGCGGACCGCAACGGCGACGCCCTCGACCGCCGGGTGCGCACCGGCCCGCACGGGAAACTGGAGACCCTGCTCCGCCACGACCAGGAGCGGCGCTTCCCCTCCTACATCCTGCGGCGCGTCGACCATCTCAGCATGGCCCACGCCGTCGAGGCGCGGATCCCGTTCCTCCAGCCGTCCGTGACACGGCTCGCGCACGCCGTGCCGGCCGCGCACAAGGTCGTCGGCGGGACCGTCAAGGCACCGGTCGCCGAGGCCGCCCGCCGCTGGATCCCCCGCAGCGTCCTCGACCGGCCCAAACAGCCCTTCACCCTGCCCGTCACGGCGATGATCAGGCCCGGCGAGGCGCTGTACGACCTCGTGGGCGACACCCTGCTCGGCCCCCGCACCCGCTGCGCGGCCTATGTCCGCCGCGACACCGTACGCGAACTGTTCCGGATGCAGACCGAGCGGCCCGACGCGCACACGGCCGGGGTCCTGTGGTCGCTGCTCGTCCTCGAAACCTGGTTCGCCACCAGAAACCTCCACCCCTGACCCGAAGGAGCACCGCAGATGCCGCACACCCCGACGACCACGCTCGCCGTCGAGTCACTCCTCGGCAAGGCGACGAAAGCCGACATCCGCCGCGACCCGTTCCCGCACGTCGTCCTGCGCGACCCGCTGAGTCCCGCCCTCTACGAGGCCCTCGCCACGACCATGCCGACCGCCGAGTACATCGGCACCCGCATCGGCAAGCCGATCACCTCGAACGAGCGCTACAACTACATGTCCGAGCACATCCTGCGCGACGACGACATGCCGCAGGTGTGGAAGGACTTCGCGACGTACCACGCCTCGCCCGCGTTCTACCGGGAGTTCCTCGACCTGTTCCGCGACGACCTGATCGCCGCGCTGCCGGACACCGAGAACCGGTGCGGCCCGCTGCGCTCGCTGCGTGTCGGCCGCCGCAACCACGACACGTTCGACACCCACGACATCCTCATGGACTGCACCGCCGTCATCAACTCGGCGGTCACCGGGCGCCCCTCCTCCTACCGCGGCCCGCACGTCGACAAGCCGTACAAGCTCTTCGGCGGTCTCTTCTACATGAAGCGGCCCGACGACGACGCCACCGGCGGCCACCTGGAGCTCTACAAGTACCGCGACGGCGCCCACCGGTTCACCACGAGCCCGTCCGAGTACGGCGACAACCGCTTCGACATCGACCCGAAGTACGTCGAGGAGGTCGGCACCATCACCTACGACAGCAACGTCCTGGTGATGTACCCGATCAACCCGCTCGCCCTGCACGGGGTCTCGGTGCGCAGCGTCACCCCGCACGAGCGCCGCTTCGTCGCCCTCGTCGGCGACCTCCAGCACCCGCTCTTCGACCTGGCGCTCTGAGGAGACCCGTTGATTCCCTTCGACCGGCGCACCGGCGAGATCTGGCTCGACGGTACGCACGTCCCCTGGGCGCAGGCCCGCCTGCACGTGCTCAGCCACGGACTCCACTACGCCAGCAGCGTGTTCGAGGGCGTGCGCGTGTACGGCGGCGCCCCGTTCCTGCTGCGCGAGCACGTCGCGCGGCTGCGCGCCTCGGCACGGCTGCTCGACTTCGACCTCGAGCACGACGACGACGTCCTGCACGCGGCGACCCTCGACGTCGTGGCCCGCGCGGGCATCCGCGACGGATACGTCAGGATGAACGCCTGGCGCGGCTCGGAGGTCATCCAGACCGCGGCACTGCACACCTCCGTGCACACGTCGGTCGCCGCATGGGAGATCCCGGCCGGCTACTACGCGGCGGCCGACGCCCAGGACCAGGGCATCGCCCTGCGGACCGCCGAGTACCGCAGGCCCTCTCCGCAGTTCGCGCCGGTCAAGAGCAAGGCCGCCGGGAACTACATGATCGGCACGGTCAGCAAGAACCAGGCGCTGCGCGCCGGCTACGACGACGCGCTGCTGCTGGACGACGCCGGACTGATCGCCGAGGCCACCGGCGCGCACCTCTTCTTCACCCGCGCGGGCGCCCTGCACACACCGACCACCCGGTGCACGATCGACGGCATCACCCGCGCCCAGATCCTGGAGCTGGCGCGCCGCGCCAACATTCCCTGCGCGGTGGAGGACCTGAGTCCCGACTTCGTACGGGAGGCGGACGGCGCCTTCGTCTGCGGCACGGCCTGCGAGGTGCTGCCCGTGTCACGGATCGACGACCACACCTACGAGCCGCGGCGCAACGACCTGGTCCGGCGGATGGTCACCGGCTACCGCGCCCTCACCACCGCGGGGGAGGCCGCCCGCGCATGGGGTCGCTGACGGCGCTGGAGAAACTCGTGCCGGTGGTGCTGGCCTTCGGCTGCGGAGCGCTGCTCGCGCGCCACAAGGCCGTGTCCGCGGACAGCTCGCGGGCCTTCGCCGACTACGCGTTCCTCTTCGCGGTCCCCTGCTACCTCTTCGGCAACATCTACGGCAGCGATCTCGGCGCCCTGTTCGACTGGCGGGCCGTCCTCGCCTACGCGACCACGGCCGCCCTCGCGATCCTCGCCGTCGCCGCCCTCGCGGGCCTGCGCGGTGTCCGCGACCCGCGGGGCGTGGCGCTGCGGATCATGGCCGGGGTGCAGGTGAACACCGCCTACTTCGCCGTACCGGTGTTCATCACGCTCTTCGGTGACGCGGCGCCCGTCTTCCCGGTCCTGCTGTTCCAGGTGTGCGTCCTGACCCTTGTCGTCGTCTCCGTCATGGAACTCGGCGGGCCGGCGGGCGGCCGGGCCGCGGCGCCGGGAGGGCGGACGCTGCTACGGGCCGTCGGGGCCTCCCTCGTCACACCCGTCGTCCTCGCATGCAACGCCGGGATCCTGCTCAACCTGCTCTCGGTGCACGTCCCGAAGGCGGCGCTGGACGCCTTCTCGTTCGTCGGCGACAGCGCCTCCCCGGTGGCGCTGTTCGCCCTCGGACTGCACCTGGGCGGCAGCGGCCTCGGCATCCGGGGCACCACCAGGGAGGAGATCGCGCTGGTCGGCTTCAAGTGCGTCGTCTTCCCCCTGATGGCGTGGGTGGTCTGCGGCGCCGTCTTCGGCGTCGGCGGCGACTGGCTGCGCTACCTGGTGCTGATCGCCGCGATGCCCGCCCCGCAGAACCTGTTCCTCTTCGCCCAGCGCTACGACATCGGCGTCGACCTGTCGGCCGCCCTCGTGATCAAGAGCTCGGTCGCGGCCCTCTTCCTGCTCCCGCTGTGGATGCAGTGGGCGGTCCACGTCGGCTGAGCGGTCCTCCATCCCTCGTACGGAAGGCAGCATCATGACCGTGTCCACGAAAGCGGGCGCGCCCGCCACCCGCATCGACGTGCGCCGGGTCGCCGGCCACATCGGCGCCGAGATCTCCGGGATCGATCTGCGCGACGACCTGGACGAGGCGACGATCGCCGAGATCCGGCAGGCCGTGCTCACCCACCGCGTCGTCTTCTTCCGCGGCCCCGACATCGGGCACGCCCGGCACGTCGCCTTCGGACGGCTCTTCGGCGAACTGACGCGACGGCCCGGGAAGAAGCACGGCGTCGCCCCCGACGGCTTCCCGGAGATCCTCACCGTCGACCCGAAGGCGGACACCGAGCGCTACGGCAGCGACTTCGAGGAGCACTACCGCCGCAAGTGGGTCTCCCCGCTGGCCGGCTGGCACAGCGACCTCACCCAGGCCGTCAATCCGCCCGCCGCCTCCATCCTGCGCGCCGAGCGGACACCCTGGTTCGGCGGCGACACCCAGTGGACCAACACGGTGGCCGCCTACGAGGGCCTGTCCCGGCCGCTGCGGGACCTCGTCGACTCGCTCCAGGCCGAGCACGCCTTCTTCACCGGCGTGCACCTGCGCCACTCCGACGCGCGCGACCGCGAGATCCTCAAGCTGTACTGCGACGACCCGCAGGTCGCCGTCCATCCCGTCGTCCGCGTCCATCCCGAGACGGGGGAGCGGGCGCTGTTCGTGAGCCCCGGCTCCACCACCCGCGTCGTCGGCTTCTCCGAACTGGAGAGCCGCCGCCTGCTCGACCTGCTCTTCGAGCACCTGACCAGCGCCGAGTACACGGTCCGCTTCCGCTGGGAGCCCGGCAGCATCGCCTTCTGGGACAACCGCACCACCTGCCACCTCGCGCCCACCGACTTCGCGCAGCTGGGCGCCGACCGCGTGATGCACCGCGTCACGCTCCTCGGCGAACCCGCGGTGGGCCCGGACGGCTTCACCTCCCGGCTGGTGGCGGGCGAACCGCTGCGGGCCTGGTAGCCCGCGGGGCTCCGGCGCGCGGGAGGACGTTCAGGGAAGCCCGGCGGAGGGCCCACGCCGAGTCCCGGCGGGCGCGGAGGGCGTACGCGGAGCGCCGGTCAGGTTGCCCGCGCGTAGGAGGCGTTCCGCGCCGTGTCGACCACCTTCCGGCCGTCGCCCGCGGAGAGCAGTCCCGCCGACACCCAGGTGTCCACCGTCTCCCGCACCCGCCGCACCAGCGCGCTCTTTCCGCCGAAGGGCGCCGCCGCCCAGATCTCGTCGAGCAGGGTGGCGCCGTCCTCCCGGGCCGGGTTGGCGACGCCGGAGTCGGTGCCGCCGAACACCACCGAGGGTTCGGCGCGCCTGAAGTAGACGTGCGTCGGGTCCTCGGTCCCCTCGGAGAACGGGGCGAACTCCGTGCCGTCCAGCGTGTAGTGGAGCGGTCTCCCGGTGACGGGGGTGAGCGTGGGCAGCAGGTCGCCGGAGAGGGCCGCGTCGCGGTAGAGCCCGAACGGCAGCAGGTCGGTGGAGGTGTTCCGGGCGACCAGGTTGACGGGCCCGTGGAACAGGGCCTGGAGGGACGGGTCGTCCAGGGCCTTCTCCACCCGCACCCGGAACGGCACGACGACACGGACGGTGTCGCCCGGCCGCCAGGTCCGGGACACGCCGAAGTAGCTGCCGGGCACCGGAGTCCCGTCGACCGCACGGCCGTTGACGGTCACCCGGAACCCGTCGCCCGCCCACACCGGCACCCGCAGCCGCATCTCGAACGCCGCACGGCCGCCCCCGACGACGAGCGTGGCGCCCTGCTCGCTCGGATAGCGGGTGGTCTGGGTGACGGTGACGCCCTTCTCGGCCCAGGTCAGCGTGGTCGGACTGTACAGATTCACGTAGAGCGCGCTGCCGTCCGCCTCCGTGAAGTACACCGAGTCCTGGTACTTGGTGGCGCTCTCCATGCCGGTGCCCTCGCAGCAGGTGGTGCCCTGCTTGGGGGTGTAGTCCCGCACATGGCCCGGCTCCAGACCGATGAAGTAGGTGACCAGCGGCCGTTCCGCGTCCCCCTTGTTCTGCTTGTCCTGCTTCGAACCGAGCACCTGGTTGTACAGGGCCCGTTCGTAGTGATCCATGTACTTCGCGTCCCGCGTGTGGAAGAACAGCATCCGGCTGAGCTTGAGCATGTTGTACGCGCAGCAGGTCTCGGCGTTCGTGGCGCCGAGCGTGCCCGCGATCACCCCGTGGGCCTTCCAGAACTCGCCGGTGCTCGTGCCGCCGATCGCGTACGTCCGGCCCGGGACGACCATGTCCCAGAAGTTCGTCGCGGCGTCCAGGTAGCGCCGCTCGCCCGTCGCGTCGTACAGCCGCAGCAGTCCGGTGAAGATCGGGATGTGCTGGTTGGCGTGCAGTCCGTCGAGGACGTCGTCGCCGGCCGCGCACGCGTCGATGAGCCTGTCGAGGTCGAACAGCCGGGCCAGCGCGAGGTGTTCGGCGTTGCCGGTGAGGGCGTGCAGGTCGCAGACCGCCTCGACGACGCCGCCGAACTCGCCACTGGAGAAGATGCCCCACATCCGCTGGAGGGTGGCGCGGGGCAGCCGCGACAGCCGGGAGTACATCCAGTCGCACATCCCGGAGGCGAGGTCGAGGGCCCGTTCGTCGCCGGTGTACAGATGGGCGTCGAGCAGTCCGCGCAGCATCTTGTGGGCGGTGTAGTACGGCGCCCACACCTTGGTGTAGTCGCCGCTCGTCATCGACTCCAGCAGGATGAACTGCGTCTCGGGGTACGCCGCGAGGAACCCGGGATGGCTCGGCCCGCCCCAGGTGCGGCGCAGGGTGGCGTCCAGCCCGCGGCCGGAGCCGTCCGCGAAGGCGGAACCGGCGGTCTCGTCGAAGGCGTACGCGGCCAGGTCGCCGCGGCCCGCGGAGGTGTCCGCGGCCCGGCTGCCCCGCAGCGCCGCGATCTCCTCGCCGGTCAGCGCCCGCGGCCATATGTTGAACTCGTCGAAGGCACCGGCGAACACCGGGTCGGAGGAGAAGTTCGAGCGGCCCAGCCAGTTGTTCCGCAGAGTGCCGAGGGCGGCCGGCGTGAGGGCCATCGCCGGGTTGCGGGCGACGGCGGTTCCGTCGACGTAGAGGGTGCCGGTGCCGTCCGCGATCGTGACCGCGAGATGGCTCCACTCGCCCAGGGGCAGCGCGGCGGTGCCGTCCAGGCCCTGTTCCCCGCCGGGGCCCGCGGTGGTGACGGCGAACCGGGGGACACCGTCCGCGTTGCGGGCGGCGAGGTAGAGGTAGCGGGTGGTGTCGTCACCGAAGTCGAGGACGCGGCCCCAGGCGGCGTCGTGGCTCGGCCTCACCCAGGCCGACAGGGTGATCGCGTGGGCGCCGCCGAGCACTCCGGCCGGCAGGTCGACGTACAGGTGGGAGCCCCGGACGTGCTCGGTGGCGGTGCCGAACCTGCCCGCGACGCCGAGGACGCGCGGCTCGTGTCGCAGGGCCTCGCGCACCTCGGTGAGCGCGGTGACCATGGAGCCGACCTTCTCGGCGTGGGCGCGGTCGCCGGTCCCGGCGTACGCCTGGGCGAGCATGGTCAGGAAGTGCCCGGTGTAGTGGCCGCGGAGGTTGCCGTTCGCCTCGCCGTCGAGGCCCTCCCAGCCACCGGGCGCGACCGCCCCGCGGGTGGAGAGCCCGGCGTTCGCGCGGAACACCTGGAGCAACCGGTCGACGTCGTAGCCGCGGGCGTGATCGAGCATGAGGGCGCGTTTGGCGGCGAACACGCCCTCGCCGAGCGTGACTTCGCTCAGCGGGAAGGGCCGGACGGCCCAGGAGGTCGGCGTGGGGAGCGCGGCGGAGGCCGCCGGACCGGAGCCGGCGTACGCGACTCCGGGGGCCGCGGTGGCGACCAGCGCGGACCGCAGCAGTGAGCGTCGGGACAGGGGTGTCATGGCGGGCGTTCCTCGTCTCGATGGGGCCGGCTGCCGGGCGCAGGACGGTCGACGGTCCTGTTGTTCGAAATACCGTGCATCGTGCGAAGAGTCGACCAGAAGATAGATTTCCGGCAAGGACACGTCAACGCTTTCGACAGGTTTCGACACCGGCTGACACGACCCGCACCGGGCATGGGGCGCGGACTCCGGAGCGCGGTGAGGTGCGGGCCCCGGGGCGCGGTGAGGTGCGGGCCCCGGGACGCGGTGAGGTGCGGGCCCTGGTGTGCCGGGGAGGCGAGGGTGCCCGGGTGCCGTGGGGCGGGCGTGGCGGGACACCGGGAGGCGAGCGCTGCGGGCCGCCGGGCCGGGGCGCGGGACACCGGGAGGCGAGGGCCCCGCAGGGCTCACATCGACGCCGGGGGGGGGCACGGCGGGGCCGCCGCCCGCCGGTCCGGGCGGCTGCGGGCCCGCCCCGCACGGAGGCACCGGCCCCGCGGCGCGACTCCGCCCCGTGACCGGGCGCGACCGACGGAGGGCTCCTAGATTAGGAGAAGGCGGGTCACTAGGACCGGTGGGAATCACGTGACGTCACCTGAGATCGACTACGCGGCGCTTTTCGCGGCCACGCCGAGTCCCTATCTCGTACTGGGACCCGACTTGGTGATCGTCGACGTGAACGGGGCTTACCTGGAGGCGACCGACCGCACACGTGAGAACCTGCTCGGCCAGTACATCTTCGACGCCTTCCCCGACAACCCGTCCGACCCGGACGCGGACGGCGTGCGCAATCTGGGGGCCTCCCTGCGCCGGGTCCTGGAATCCGGCAAGCCGGACACCATGGCGCTGCAGAAGTACGACATCCCGATCATCCTCCGGCCCGGCCAGTTCGAGGAACGCTGGTGGTCCCCGATCAACACCCCCGTCCTGAGCCCGGACGGCAAGGTGGCCTGGATCATCCACCGGGTGGAGGACGTCACCGCCTTCGTCCAACAACGCCGCTCACACGACCGGCAACGGAGCGGGGACACGGACGGGCGCGGAGAGGAGAGCGTGGGCACGCCCGGCGAGGAGGTCGAGGCGGAGCTGTACGCCCGCGCCCGGGAGCTCCAGCACCTCAACGAGGAGCTGCGCCAGGCCCACGCCCGCGAACGCCAGGTGGCCGTCACCCTCCAGGAAGCCATGCTGCACTCCCCGGATCTCGACCGGCACACCGACATAGCCGTGCGCTACCTGCCCGCCGTGGGCTCCCTGAACGTGTGCGGCGACTGGTACGACGTCGTGGACCTGCCCGGCGGCCGCTTCTCCGTCTCGGTCGGCGACGTCGTCGGCCACGGCCTGGAGGCGGCGACCGTCATGGGCATGCTCCGCAGCGCCCTGAGCGCCGCCACCCGTACCGTGGACGGTCCCGCGAAGGCCCTGGAGGTGCTGGGCCTGTACGCGCGCTCGGTCGAGGGCGCGCTGGTCACCACCTCGGTGTCGGTGCTCATCGACACCCGCAGGCGGCGGATCCTGTACAGCAGCGCCGGTCACCCACCGCCCGTCCTGCTGCACACCGACGGCACCTTCCAATTGCTGGACCGCGCCACCGACCCACCACTGGGGGCCCGCCCCGCACACGTGGCCCGCCCCCAGGTCGGCCTCCTGTACGACCCGGGCGACACCCTGGTCCTGTACACCGACGGGCTCATCGAGCGCCGCGGCGAGGACATCGACGTGGGCCTCGCCCGGCTGACCGACTCCCTCGCGGCCTGCAGCCGGCTCGGTCCCGAGCGCCTCGCCGACGCACTGCTCGGCCGCCTCGGCGTCATCGGCGGCGCCCGCGACGACATCGCGTTGGTCGTCGTACGGCTCTGACACCCCGGCCCGGTCCCACGCGGCCGGGGGCGGCCCGGACGGGAACGGCACCCGGGCCCGCCGATGGCCTCTGTTAGGCTCCCCTGGCCTCCCGCGGGGGAAGTCCGGTGAGAATCCGGCGCTGACCCGCAACGGTGTGCGCGCGGACCGGACGGTCCGTCGCGCGAGCCCGATCGCCCGAGGGTGGCGCGACCCGTTGACTGCTCGCCGTGGACTGCGAGAGGGGACCGCGCGGCGGCGTGTGCCGCCCGGGCCGACTCCTGCTCGGTGCCCCGCGGCCCGAGGCGAAGGACCGCCGACCGTGTGCGCCGACACCCCGGCCGAACACCCGTCCCGCCGACGGTCGGTGTCCTGGGACTCCTGCTGCTCGTGTCGCTCGTGGGCGGGGTGGGACTCCGAGCCGCCGGCATCGGCTGGGGAGAGGTCCTCCGGTTCCTCTGGGCCGGCGCCACCGGCGGAACCGTGCACGCCGAGGATGCCGCCCCTTACACCATCGTCCGGGAGATCCGGCTGCCGCGCGTCCTGCTCGGCGCCGTCGTCCTCCTCGACCACGCCGACCTCGTCGAGAGCCCGCGCGACCCGTCGGCCGTGGAACGCCTCGGGGCCCGTCTGCGGACCGTGGCCGGGCAGGACGCGGAGAATCGGGCGGACGGAGAAGGGAACTGAAGCACCGTGCACGTACTGATTCTCGGTGGGACGACCGAGGCCCGCCGCCTGGCCGAGACCCTGAAGGACCGGGCTCCGCAGCTGCGGGTGACCACCTCCCTGGCAGGGCGGGTGACCGCGCCCCGGATGCCACCGGGCGAGGTGCGCGTGGGCGGTTTCGGCGGGGCCGGGGCACTGGCCGCGTGGCTGCGCGCGCACCGGGTGGACGCGCTCGTCGACGCCACACACCCCTTCGCCCGGACGATCAGCGCCCATGCGGCCGAGGCCGCGGCCGGCACCGGCGTTCCGCTGCTCGCCGTGCGCCGACCCGGGTGGGTCCCCGAAGAGGGCGACGACTGGTACGAGGCGGGATCGCTCGCCGAGGCGGCGGGGCTGCTGCCCGCGCTGGGGCGGCGGGTGTTCCTCACCACGGGCCGGACGGGGCTGGCCGCCTTCGCCCACCTCGACGCGATCCGATTCCTGGTCCGCTCGGTGGAAGCGCCGGAGGCCCCGCACCCCCGGCACATGGAAGTCGTCCTGGACCGCGGCCCGTTCACGCTCGAAGGGGAGCGCGAGCTGCTGCGCCGGCACCGGATCGACGTCCTGGTCACCAAGGACAGCGGTGGCGCGGCCACGGCCGCGAAGCTGCGCGCGGCACGCGAGGCGGGCCTGCCGGTGGTCGTCGTACGGCGCCCGCCGCTGCCGGAGGGCGTCCGCTGCGCCGCGGGCCCGGACGAGGCCGCCCACTGGCTCCTCACGCACGGCCGCTGACCGGCGCCCGCTTCTCGCGCACGGGCGCCGACTCGGGCCGAGGGGCTCGCCGTACGCCGTGCCGACTCGGGCCGAGGGGCTCCTCGTACACGGGCGCCGACCTGCGCCCAGGGGGCTCCTCGCGGGCGGGCGCCGACCGAAGTCGTACGGCGCCGGGTGAAGCTGATCGCCCTGTCGTGTCGGCTGCGGCGCGGCGGGCCGATCAGCCCGCTACTCCTCCTCGCTCGCGATCGCGTTGAGGGCGGCGGCCGCGATGGCGCTGCCGCCGCGACGGCCCCGGACGACCAGGTACTCCAGGGCGGACGGGTGCGCGGCGAGCGCGTCCTTCGACTCGGCGGCGCCGACGAAACCCACCGGGACGCCGATGACGGCGGCCGGACGGGGCGCACCCTCCTCGATCATCTCCAGCAGCCGGAACAGCGCGGTGGGCGCGTTGCCGACCGCGACGACGGCACCCTCCAGCCGGTCCCGCCACAGTTCCAGTGCCGCGGCGCTGCGCGTGGTGCCCAGCTTCGCGGCCAGGTCCGGCACGGCAGGGTCGGACAGGGTGCAGATCACGTCGTTGCCGGCGGGCAGCCGCTTGCGGGTCACACCGCTGGCGACCATGGACACGTCGCAGAGAACGGGCGCGCCCGAGCGCAGGGCCTCTCGGGCACGGGCCACCACACCGGCCGAGTACGCGATGTCACCGACGAGATCGACCATCCCGCAGGCGTGGATCATCCGCACCGCGACCTGGGAGACGTCGGCGGGCAGTCCCGCGAGGTCCGCCTCGGCGCGGATGGTGGCAAAGGACTCGCGGTAGATCGCCGCGCCGTCCTTCTCGTACTCGAACACCGTGCTCCTCCTGGTCGTGCGGACACGGCGGCGAGCATACGCACCCGGCTCCGGGCACCGGACGGACGCCCCGGCTCTCCCGCCGGGACCGGTCCCGGGCCGGCCTAGAGCCAGTCGCGCCGCTTGAAGATGACGTACAGGCTCACGCACACCACGCCCATCAGGCCGATCGCGAACGGGTACCCGAAACCCCAGTGCAGTTCCGGCATGCTCTGGAAGTTCATGCCGTAGATCGTGCCCACGAGGGTCGGCGCGAAGAGGATGGCCGCCCAGGCCGAGATCTTCTTGATCTCCTCGTTCTGCTCGAAGCCCGCCTCCGCCAGCGCGCGCATCTCGGCGTTCTGCTGCTGCGTCACCAGGGTGGCGTTGACGGTGAGGATGTCGGTGAGGGCCTGGCGGAAGCCGTCGACCCGCTCGCTGGTGTGGGTGACGTGGTCGGCGACGTCACGGAGGTAGCGCTGGAGCTCCTCGTCGGTGCCGTACTTGGCGAAGCCCGCCATCAGGCCGTGCAGCATGCCGACCAGCGGGCGGGTGGCGCGCTGGAACTCCACCATTTCCCGGGAGAGTTCGTAGATGCGGCGGGAGACCTCCGGGTCGCCGCGGAAGACCTCGGTCTCGATCTCGTCGATGTCGTTCTGGACGCCGGCGACGACCGGCACGTACCCGTCGACGACGGAGTCGAGGATCGCGTACAGCACGGCCTCCGGGCCGAGCTTCAGCAGCTCCGGGGTGTCCTCCATGCGGCGGCGCACCGCGGAGAGGTCCGGCGCCGCCTCGTGCCGGACCGTGATCACGAAGTCGGGCCCCACGAACACGTGCAGCTCGCCGAAGTCGACCTCCTCAGGCGCGTCCAGATACCGCGCCGCGCGCAGCACGACGAAGAGGGTCTCGCCGTAGCGCTCCAGCTTCGGACGCTGATGGGCCTCCATCGCGTCCTCGACGGCCAGCGGATGCAGGTCGAACTCCGCCGCCAGCGACAGGAGTTCGGACTCGGTGGGACGGGCCAGGCCGATCCAGGCCATCCCGGCCGGCTGCTCGCGCAGCTCACGGAAGGTGTCGGCCAGCGACGCGGGCGTCGAGACGCGGACACCGTCGCGGTACAGCGCCGCCTGCACGACGCTGCCCATGTCGGCGGGTTCCGGCGCCGGCGGTCCGGAGCGGGGCGCGGAGGCCGACGAGGGCGGTGCGGCGGGCGGGTTCAGGGCGCGCCGCCAGGCGGACATCCGGGTGTCCTTCCCGCCCCGGGCGTCCGCGGCCTCGCCCGCGTCGCGGCCGTTCTTCGAGGTCGGGCGGGCGCGTCGGTCGGACATCGCGGCTGCCTCCTCCGTCGAACGCGCGTCTGTGTGATCACGGAGCAGGATATACGGGGCAAACGGCCTGGGGCGCCCGCTCCCTCGGGGATCCGGTGAGAATCGAGGACAGAGATTGTCCGCAAGTGGGGCTAGCGTGCGGAGCATGACGAAGACGACCACGACGGCCCCCGTGCTCGGCACCCGCGCGCTCAACCGCGCGACCCTCGACCGCCAGCTGCTGCTGCGCCGTTCCCCGCTGTCCGCGAAGGCCGCCGTCGAGCACCTGCTCGGTCTCCAGGCGCAGAACGTGAAGCCGCCGTACTACGCGCTCGCCGCCCGCCTCGACGGATTCGCCCCGAAGGCGCTGTCCCGGCTCATGGCCGACCGGGAGGCCGTCCGCATCGTCACCCTGCGCTCCACCATCCACACCCACACCGCCGACGACGCCCTCACCCTGCGCCCCCTCGTGCAGGCCGCCCGCGACCGCGAGCTCGTCGGCTTCCGCAAGGGGCTGACCGGCGTCGACCTGGACCGGCTCGCCGCGGTCGCCCGTGAACTGGTGGAGGCGGAGCCGCGCACCATGAAGCAGCTGCGTGAGGCGCTGCTGGCCGACTGGCCGGACGCCGATCCCTTCGCGCTGTCGGTCGCCGCGCGCTGCCGGCTGCCGCTCGTCCAGGTCACCCCGCGCGGCCTGTGGGGGCAGAGCGGGCAGGTCGCGCTCACCACCGCCGAACACTGGCTGGGCCGCCCCGCCGAACCGGCCCCGGCTCCCGACGAGACCGTCCTGCGCTATCTCCGGGCCTTCGGCCCCGCCTCCGTCAAGGACATGCAGACCTGGGCCGGCCTGACTCGCCTGCGCGAGGTCTTCGAACGGCTCCGGCCCCGGCTGCTCGTCTTCCGCGACGAACACGGCGTCGAACTCTTCGACCTCCCCGACGCGCCCCGCCCGGACGCGGACACCCCCGCCCCGCCGCGGTTCCTGCCCGAGTTCGACAATCTGCTGCTGTCCCACGCCGACCGCACCCGGGTGGTGCCCGCCGACCTCAAGGGGCGCTCCTGGCAGGGCAACCAGGCGTACTGCACCCTGCTCGTCGACGGCTTCCTGGCCGGGGTGTGGAAGCTGACGGAGGACGCCCTCGTCATCGAGCCGTTCGGCACCCTGACGAGGGCGCAGCGCGCCGAGGTGACCGAGGAGGGGCAGCGGATGCTCGGCGTCCTGCACGAGGGGGAGCCGGGGAAGACGTACGACATCCGGTTCGGGACCGTCGTACGGGCCTGAAGTCCGCCGGCTCGCCCGGGAGTCAGTCCGCCCGGCCCGTCACCGCCACCGTCACGCCGAGCCCGATCATCGTGAAGCCGCCCGCGCCGCCGATGAGGGAGAGACGGCGGTCGGAGCGGGCGAACCAGGCGCGGGCCGCCGACGCGGTCAGGCCCCACAGCGTGTCCGTGACCAGGCCGATCGAGATGGGGACCAGACCGAGCAGCAGCATCTGCAACGGCACGTGCCCCGCCGCGTGGTCGACGAACTGGGGGAGCACCGCGGCGAAGAAGACGATGCCCTTGGGGTTGGTGACCCCCACGAGCGCACCGTCCAGCAGGGTGCGGAGGTCGCCACGGGGCGCAGCCGCGGCGTCCGTCCGGATCGTGGAGGCCTTCATCTCCTTGCGGTGCCGGAACGCCTGCACGCCCAGGAACACGAGATAGGCCGCGCCGGCCAGCTTCACGGCGAGGTACACCGTCACCGAACGCTCCACCAGCGAGCCGATCCCGAAGGCGACGGCTACGACCAGCAGGTACGAGCCGACCACGTTGCCGAGCGCCGTCGCCACCGCGGTGCGCCGGCCGTGCGCGAGCGCCCGCCCGATGACGAACAGCACGCTGGGTCCGGGAATCACGATCACCAGCAGCGACATCGCGGCGAAGGCCAGGAAACGGTCCGTGGACACCATGCCCATCACCCCCAAGGGACCCCATTCAAACAGCCGGTGCTCGGCGCGGCCTACAGTCCGTGGCATGGAACTGCGGCAGCTCGGCTATTTCGTGACGGTCGCCGAAGAACTGCACTTCGGGCGGGCGGCGGAGCGGCTGCACATCGTGCAGTCCGCCGTGAGCCAGCAGATCCGGCGCCTGGAACGGGAGTTGGGCGCCGAACTCTTCGACCGCTCGCCGCGGCACGTGCGGCTCACCGGCGCGGGGGAGCGGCTGCTGCCGGAGGCCCGTGCGGTGCTCGCCGCGGCCGACCGGGCCCGTGCGGCCGTCGCCCCGCGCCACGGCCTGCGGATCGGGACCAGCACCGGCCTCGGTGAGCATCTGGACCGGGTACTGGCCGCGTTCGCGCGGCTCGCCCCCGGAGTGCCGGTCGAACTGGTCTCCGTGCCGGCGCGGGAGCGGCTCGCGCAGGTCGCGGACGGGCGTCTGGACGCGGCGTTCGTCCGGTCCCCGGAGCCCGCGCCCGGCCTGCGGATCGTGCCCCTGTGGCCCGACCCGCTGGTCGCCGCCGTCCCGGCCACCCATCCGCTCGCCGCGCGGGACACGCTGGACCTCGGCGAGCTGGCCGCGCTGCCGCTCAGCATCACCGAGCGCCGCCACAACCCCGCGCTCGTCGACCTGGTGATCGGCGCCTGTCACGACGCCGGATTCGAACCGCCGGCGGGGCCGGTGAGCGGATCGCTGCAGGACACCCTCGCCACCATCGGCAGCCGCCCGCTGTGGACGGTCGTGTACGCCTCGCACGCACGCGTCGTGCAGACGCCGCGGGTCGCCTTCGTGCCGTTCCGGGCGCCGGGCCTCACGCTGACCACGGGGCTCGCGGTGCATGCCGCGGCACCCCCGCCGCACTGGGACGCGCTGCTCGCGGCCTGCGGCGATCACGGGAACTGATCGCTGCGCTCTCGGTCTGCTCCTTGGCCGGCCGCGCCCCGCGCGATGGACTGTTCCCGTCCGCACGAAGCGGCACGAGCCGCCGTACGCAAGGGAGTTCAGCGATGCCCATCGTCACCGTCCAGCAGGGTCCGCGCGATGCCGAGCTCAAGCGGGACCTCGTCAAGCGTGTCACCGACGCCTTCGTCGACGCGTACAGGATCCCGGCCGAGTCGGTGCAGGTGTGGATCCACGAGGTGCCGGCGGACAGTTGGGGTACCGCGGGGAAGCTGACCGCCGACAAGTAGAGGGGTTGGACAGGGGGCGCTGCGGACCGCTCGTGGAGGCTCGCAGCGCCCCCTGGCTCTCACCTGAGGTGTACCTCAGGAATTCATGGCCGGCCCGATGGCCGGGGCGGGCGCCGGCTAGGAGGCGACCTGTGCGGTCACCAGGCCGGAGAACGTGGTCAGCCGGGTGTAGACGCCCGGGTAGCCGGCCTCGGCGCATCCCTCGCCCCACGAGGTGATGCCCGCCAGGACACCGCCGATGAGCAGCGGGCCGCCGCTGTCGCCCTGGCAGGTGTCGACGCCGCCCGAGGCGTACCCGGCGCAGACCATGTCGGACGCCACGAAGTCCGAGCCGTACGAGCTCGCGCAGCCGGAGTCGGACACGATCGGGACGGTCGCCGTGCGCAACTGGTTGGAGGAGGCGCCGTTCTCGGAGGTGGTGCCCCAGCCGACGATGCGGGCGGTGGCGCCGGTCGCGTACACGCCGGTGTCCGAGGAGGACACGTACTTCGCGGTGGCGTACGGCATCGACGTGGACAGGGTCAGTACGGCCACGTCGTCGCCGTTGGAGGCGTCCGTGTAGTCGGGGTCGATCCAGATCTTGCTGACCTTGCTGACGGTGCCGTTCGTGCCGTTCAGATAGGTTCTGCCGCCGACCACGCGGACGCTGCCCGTAGTCTCGCCGACCATGCAGTGGGCGGCGGTGACGACCTTGTTCGCAGCGACCAGGGTGCCCCCGCAGAACTGGTTCTGGGAGGCGTCCGTGATCTGCATCATGAACGGGTACGCGGTCGTCGTGGTCGTCGTGCCGCCGACGATCGGCTGCGGGAGGGCCACGGCGGAGGGGGCGCCGAGCAGGGCGGTCGTGGCGGCGGCAGCGGTCGCCGCACAGACGGCGGCTGTCTTCTTGGCGCGGTTGAGCCCGGACATGGGTCTCCTCGGAGGTTTGCCGGTGGGGGGACGCGCGGGTGGGGGGTGGTGCACGACGCCCCTGGCTGGGGAGCCGTGTGCCCGAGCGAGCGGCACGTGGATCACGCTAGGAGCGGTTGCCGCCGCTGCCCAATGAGGGAACCCCCTAGGGGGATTGGGGGAGGGAAAACCCTTGGGTGGGCGGGGTGGGGTTTGGTGTGCTGTGCCGCCCGTTTGGTCCTGTGACGGGGCTCGGCCGCCGTTCGGCCGTTCGGCCGAACGCTCCGCCGGCCCGCGCCGTTGCGCCGAACGGGGCGGCCACGCTGCTCCGTTCGGATGCAAGGGGCGCTCCTGGTACGCCCGTTCGGCCGAACGGACCCGCTCCTCGGACCCGCTCGGCCGAACGGGTCGTACGCGGGGCGGGGTTCGGCCGAACGGGTCGTGCGCGCGGGCCCGGACCCGTTCCCCGACGTCCGGCGAGCGGGGTGGTCGCCGTGCCGGGTGCCGGGCGAGCGGGATGTTCGTCGAGCGGGGGCCGCCGAGAGGGGGTCTCCGCCGGGCCGGGCGTTCCCGGAGCCGGGTCGCCCCCCCCGTGCCGGACGTTCCCGGAGCGGGGCTGTCCGCCGTGCCGGGACCTCGCTCGGCCGGTGTTCCGCTCGGCCGGGTTCTCGGGGCCGTCGCGGTTCCGGTCGGCCGGTGGTCTCCGGCCGGGTGCGCCTGGTCCGCCGGCCCGCCGGGTCCCGTTCGGTCGGGCGGCGCGTCAGCCCGGTCTGCGCTCCGCCGCCAGACGCACGATGTCCACCCGGGAACGGATCCCCAGCTTGCGGTACACCCGGGTGAGGGTCGCCTCGACCGTCTTGACGCTGATGAAGAGCCGCGCGGCGATCTCGCGGTTGGTGGCGCCCTCCATGACGAGCGCGGCGACCTGTCGCTCGGTCGCCGCGAGGGTGTCCAGGGCCGCGGGCGCGAGCGGCGGCGCGGGCGCATCCGCGGCGGACGCCGCCTCGACCTGGCGGAGCCAGGGGAGGGCCCGGCAGCGACGGAAGAGCCGGGCCGCCTCGTCGTACGGGGTGGGGCCGGGCACAGCGGTCCCTCCTGCCCGCGCGAAGCCGAGGGCGTGGGGGAAGGTGCGCAGCGCGGCGAGCGCGTACGCGGCGCGGGCCTCCTCCAGGCCGTAGCCCAGTTTGGCGAGACGGTCCTGCGCGGAGGCCAACTGTCGTTCGGCGGGCCCCTGTTCGCCACGGACGGCGCGGACGAGGGCCTCGGCGCGGTCCAGGACCGCCAGCACGCTCTCGCGTTCCAGCCGCAGCGCCCGCTCGCGGGTCACGTCGATGACGTCCTGCGCCTCCACGACCTCCCCCACGCGCACGAGTGCCTCGGCGAGGTCGCCGTGCCAGCGTCCGCGAGCGGGATCGACGACGCCGAGATTGCCCTCCAACTCCCGTACCCGGCGCAGGGACTGCACGGCCCCGGCCGCGTCACCGGCGACCAGCCGGGCGTGCCCGAGGGCACCCAGGGCGCGCGAGAGGTAGACCAGGTCGCCGTCCTCCTCGGCGCGGTCCACGGCCTCCCGGGCGAGCGCGAGCGCCCTGTCCACGTCGCCGCCGGCCGCCTCGGCGAGCGAGGTGAACATGGCGGTGGCCGCCTCCCCGATCCCGGTGTCACGGGCGAGCCGCAGACTTTCCCTGGCCAGGTCCAGCGCCCGGCCGCAGTGCCCGGCGCGCAGCTCGGTCTCCGCGAGCCCGCGCAGGAAGTGCACCTCGCTCTCGACCATCCCGCGGCGCTGCGCCTCGCGCAGCAGCGCGGTGATCGTCGTACGGGCCTCGGCCAGCCGGTCGCCCATGATCAGCCAGCGGAAGCGGGCGGCACCCGCGCCGTTGTGGTCGCAGGCCACGCGCGGGTCCTGCGGCTCGCGCATCGCCCGCTGGATGGTTCCCGGGGCGCCGGGGTGGCCCATCAGGGTCTCCATCTGCGCCTGGAAGCCCAGGGCCAGGAGCTCGGTGCGCCGGTCGCCGGCGCGCGCCGCGAGCCGCGCGGCGATCGCCGCCTCCTCGCGTCCCTTGGCCATCTCGCCCTCCACGAGGAGGGCACGCCAGGCCAGTTGGTAGCGGACCAGGGCGAGCAGGCCGGGGTCCTCGCCCGCGTCCGCGAGCGCCTGCGGGAAGACCGCGTCGACCTCCGCCATGGCCTGTCCGGCCGCGTCGATGACGACGATCCAGGCCCGTACCCGGTCCGCGGGCCCGGTGGCGTGGGACAACACCTGACGCGCGACGTCCCGCGCGAGGTCCGTCTCTCCGGCGGTCAGGGCGTCCTCCGCGGCCTGGAGGCGACGCTGGTCGGGGCCGGGCACGGCGTCGGGCGGGGTGTGCCGGGCGGCCAGCAGTCCGAGGCCCGCGGCGACGGAGGGCGCGCCCCGGTCCCGGGCGGCGGCCGCGGCGTCACCGAGCCGGGCGGCGACGCCCGGGTCCGTCCCGGTGGTCGCCAGGGCGAGGTGCCGGGCGCGTTCGATGGGGTCGGAGGCGGCCGTGGACAGGGCGGCGTGCGCGGCCCGCCGCTCCTGGGCGCTCGCCTCCGCGTACAGGGCGGCGGACACCAGGGGGTGCGCGAACCGGATGCCCGGTGTCTCGCGTTCCGTGGCGAGCAGTCCGAGCGCCGCCGCCGACGCGGTGTCGGCCTCGGCGTTCACGCGGCCCGCCGCGTGCAGCAGCGCCAGGGTCGGCCGGGCACCCGCGCTCGCCACGAGCAGGGTGCGACGGGCCTCCGCGGACAGCATGTCCAGCCGGCTGAGGACGAGCGCCCGCAGGGACGTCGGCACGGGGAGGGGCTCGCCCGGACTCGGCGGGGTGCGGGACTCGGCGAGGGCGCGGCCCAGTTCGAGCGCGAAGAGGGGATTGCCGCCGCTGGTGCGGTGGATGTCCCGCACGGTCGAGCGGGACAGGCCGGTGTGGCCGCGCCGGTCGAGGAGCCGGGCCACGTGGGCGCGGGTGAGCGGGTTGATCCGCAGGGCGACGGTGTCCGGAGGAGACTGGCGTAGATAGCGGTCCGTCTGCAGTTCCTGCGACTCGGTCTCGGTGCGTACGGCGCACAGCATCCGTACGGGCACACCGCCGAGGCGGCGGGCGGCGAAGCCGAGCAGTTCGGCACTGGCCGGGTCGAGCCACTGGAGGTCGTCCGCGACGATCAGCACGGGGCCTCGGGCGGCCAGGGCGCGGAGCACGGACAGCACGGCGAGCCGCAGCGCCAGACCGTCGCGCTGGAGGGTGGACTCGCCGCGGCCGGTGAGGGCGGACTCCAGAGCCGTGCGCTGCGGGGCGGGAAGCCCGTCCGAGACCTCGTCGACCACCAGGCCGAAGAGGTCGGCGAGCGCGAGGAACGGGAGATGGGATTCGGACTCGGTGGCGGAGCACCTCAACACGGTCCGTGCCGTTTCGGCGCATTCCGCGGCCAATGACCGCAGGACGGTCGACTTTCCTATTCCCGCGGGGCCGTGCAGCAGCACACTGCCACCGCCGGAGAGTTGCGCACGCGCCTCGGTGAAGAGTTCCTCCCGGCCGATGACCAGGTCGGGGCGGGGTCTGGCAGGTTCGTTGAAGTCCCCTCGCACGGTCACCGCTCCCCTCGTGTGTCGTGTCCGGGCCAATATTAGGCAACGACTCTTTGAATTTCGGACTGTCGACATGGTGAGGGAAATAACAAGCGTGCCGCATAAGTCATTTCAGTGCAGCGCGGAGTGAATGGACAGCCGCAGAAGGGGAGCGCTCCCGCGCGCCGTCCGGGGCCGTTTCCGCCTCGGGGGCCCCTTCCGTCCGGTGCGGCCGGAGCCTCTCCCGGGCCCGGACAGGCCCTGTTTGCGCCACGGGAGCGGTCCCACGCCGCGAGGTGGTCGCACCTGTCGCGCACGGGCGGACGCCTGCCCGCGCGCGGGCCGAAGAAACCTGTCGCGCAGGGAAGAGGCCCCGCCCGCCCCGCACGGGAACCCCGCAGGCGACCCAGCGCCACGGGAGGACCCCGCGGCCAACCCCCTAGGGGAGCAACCCCGCCCGCCGCGCCGCGACCACGGCCTCCAGACGGGTGTGCGCGCCCAGCTTCCGCATCGCTGCGCGCAGGTACCCCTTCACCGTCTCCGGACGCAGCCCGAGGCGCTGTCCGGCGACCGCGTTGGTGGCCCCCGTCGCGACACAGGCGAGGACGTCCAGCTCGCGGGGCGCGAGACCCACCTCCCGCGCGGTGAGGCCCGCCTCCCGCTCGGGCGCGGACGGCGCCGCCGCGTCGGCCAGCCGCCCGCAGACGGCGAGGAGTTCGTCCCGCAGCGCCGGGTCCGCGATCCGCGGGGCCATCGCACGCAGTGCGCCGTGGACCTCCCGCACCTCTTCCCACGCGCCGTCCGTCACCGACGGCTGCTGCTTGCGCGCGACGGCGAGCAGGTCGCGCGCCTCGTCCCGTACGACCAGCGCCTGCTCCACGTCCCGGGCCGCCGCGACCGCCGCGCCGAGCGTGCGGTCGCCCAGCGGCTGCGCCGTCCGCAGGGCGCCGTACAGCACACCGCGCACCCGCCGGCGTACGACGACGGGCACCGCGAGGACGGAGCACAGCCCCTCGGTGGCGACCGCCACGTCGTACTCGTGGCTGATCTGCCGCGAGGTCGAGTAGTCGGTCACCGCGCAGGGCCGGGCCAGGGCCACCGCCTTGCCGCCCAGCCCGTTCCCCGAGGAGACGGCCAGCGCGCTGAGCGCGGCCGTCGCGGTACCGCTGAGTTCGCTGATGCGCACGTGCCGGCGCCCGGGATCGACCAGGCCGCCGAAGGCGACCGGCAGCCCCGTCACGCGGCGCAGCCGCACCAGCGCACCACGCATCTCCACTGCCTCGGCTGCGTCTGCTGCCACCTGTTCGCCCCCTCTTCGCGGCGCACCCCCCGTTCGGGGGTGGTGAGACCTGCATCACGGAATACACGATGTTAGGCGGCGGTCCGGCAACGAGGAGGACACATGACGGCGACGACGGGCGCGACGGACGAGTTCCGCGCCGCGCGGGACTTCCTGCTGGAGCACCGCGAGGACTACCTCACGGCCTACGAGGGTTTCCGCTGGCCCCGCCCGGAGCACTTCAACTGGGCGCTCGACTGGTTCGACGTCGTCGCACGCGGCAACGACCGGACCGCCCTGCACATCGTGGAGGAGGACGGCGACCGCACCGAGGTCTCCTTCGCAGCGATGTCCGAGCGCTCGAACCGGGTCGCCAACTGGCTGCGCGCGCAGGGCGTGGGCGCCGAGGACCGTGTGCTCGTCATGCTCGGCAACCAGGTCGAACTGTGGGAGACGGCGCTCGCCGCGATGAAGCTGCGGGCCGTGGTCATCCCGGCCACCCCGCTGCTCGGCGCCGCCGACCTGCGCGACCGGGTCGAGCGGGGCCGGGTGCGGCACGTCGTCGTCCGCTCCGACGACGCGGCGAAGTTCGACGACGTGCCGGGCCGCTACACCCGGATCGCGGTCGGCGGAGCCCGCCCCGGCTGGCTCGCGTACGAGGAGGCGTACACGGCGGACGCGGCCTTCGAACCCGACGGCCCCACCCTCGCGGACGACCCGCTGATGCTCTACTTCACCTCGGGCACCACCGCCCGCCCCAAGCTGGTCGAGCACACCCACGTCTCCTACCCGGTCGGACACCTCGCGACCATGTACTGGATCGGGCTCAAGCCCGGCGACGTGCACCTCAACATCTCCTCGCCCGGCTGGGCCAAGCACGCCTGGTCGAACCTCTTCGCGCCGTGGAACGCGGAGGCGACCGTCTTCATCCACAACTACACGCGCTTCGACGCGGGCCGGCTGATGGCGGAGATGGACCGGGCGGGCGTCACGACCTTCTGTGCCCCGCCCACGGTGTGGCGGATGCTCATCCAGGCCGACCTCACCCAGCTGCGGACGCCGCCCCGCGAGGCCGTCGCCGCGGGGGAGCCGTTGAACCCCGAGGTCATCGAGCAGGTCCGGCGCTCCTGGGGTGTCACCATCCGGGACGGCTTCGGGCAGACCGAGACGGCCGTCCAGGTCTCCAACAGCCCCGGGCAGAAGCTCAAGACGGGTTCCATGGGACGGCCCTGTCCCGGCTTCCGCGTCGAACTGCTCGACCCGGTGACCGGCGCGCCGGGAGCGGCGGAGGGCGAGATCTCGCTCGACCTGTCGGACCGCCCGGTCGGCCTGATGACCGGCTACCACGGGGACGGCGACCGCACGGCGGAGGCGATGGCCGGCGGCTACTACCGCACCGGGGACATCGGCTCCCGGGACGAGGACGGCTACATCACGTACGTGGGCCGCGCCGACGACGTGTTCAAGGCCAGCGACTACAAGATCTCGCCGTTCGAGCTGGAGAGCGCCCTGCTGGAGCACGAGGCGGTCGCGGAGGCCGCCGTGGTCCCCGCCCCCGACGAGCTGCGGCTCGCCGTCCCGAAGGCGTACATCGTCCTCGCGGCGGGGTACGAGCCCGGTCCCGACACGGCCAAGGTGCTCTTCGAGCACTCCCGTACCGTCCTCGCCCCGTACAAGCGCATCCGCCGCCTGGAGTTCGGCGAGCTCCCCAAGACCGTCTCCGGCAAGATCCGCCGGATCGAACTGCGTGAGGCCACGGCCGCGGGATCCGCCGCCGAGTACCGCGAGGAGGACTTCCGGTGACAGAACTGTCCTACGCCCACGGCACGAGCACCACACCCCTGCTGGGCGACACGATCGGCGCCAACCTGGACCGGGCGATCGCCGCGCACCCGGAGCGCGAAGCCCTCGTGGACGTGCCTTCCGGACGCCGCTGGACGTACGCCGAGTTCGGTGCCGCGGTCGACGAGGTGGCGCGCGGACTGCTCGCCAAGGGCGTGCTCAAGGGCGACCGCGTCGGCATCTGGGCGATCAACTGCCCCGAGTGGGTGCTCGTCCAGTACGCGACCGCCCGGATCGGCGCGATCATGGTGAACATCAACCCGGCCTACCGCGCACACGAGTTGGAGTACGTGCTGAAGCAGGCGGGGATCTCGGTTCTCGTCGCCTCGCAGGAGCACAAGAGCAGCGACTACCGCGCGCTGGTCAACCAGGTCCGCGAGAAGTGTCCGGAGCTGCGGGAGACGGTGTACATCGGCGACCCGTCGTGGGACACCCTGACGGCGGGTGCCGCCGCCGTGCCCGCGGAGCGACTGGCCGCCGCCGCGGCTGAGTTGAGCTGCGACGACCCGGTCAACATCCAGTACACCTCGGGCACCACCGGCTTCCCCAAGGGCGCGACGCTCTCCCACCACAACATCCTCAACAACGGTTACTGGGTGGGCCGCACCGTCGGCTACACCGAGCAGGACCGGGTCTGTCTGCCCGTGCCCTTCTACCACTGCTTCGGCATGGTCATGGGGAACCTGGGGGCCACCTCGCACGGCGCGTGCATCGTCATCCCGGCCCCGTCGTTCGACCCGGCGGCCACGCTGGAGGCCGTGCAGCAGGAGCGGTGCACGTCCCTGTACGGCGTCCCCACCATGTTCATCGCGGAGCTGAACCTGCCCGGCTTCGCGACGTACGACCTGTCCTCCCTGCGCACCGGCATCATGGCGGGCTCGCCCTGCCCGGTCGAGGTGATGAAGCGCGTCGTCGCCGAGATGCACATGCGGGAGGTGTCCATCGGCTACGGCATGACCGAGACCTCCCCGGTGTCCCTGCAGACCCGGATGGACGACGACCTCGAACACCGCACCGGCACCGTCGGACGAGTCCTGCCGCACATCGAGGTGAAGGTGGTCGACCCGGTCGGCGGCGTCACGCTGCCGCGCGGCGAACCGGGCGAACTGTGCACCCGCGGCTACAGCGTCATGCTCGGCTACTGGGACGAGCCCGAGAAGACCGCCGAAGCCGTCGACCCCGGACGCTGGATGCACACCGGCGACCTCGCGGTGATGCGCGAGGACGGCTACGTGGAGATCGTCGGCCGCATCAAGGACATGATCATCCGCGGCGGGGAGAACGTCTACCCCCGCGAGATCGAGGAATTCCTGTACGCCCACCCGAAGATCGCCGACGTCCAGGTGGTCGGGGTACCCCACGAACGCTACGGCGAGGAGGTGCTCGCCTGCGTCATCCCCCGCGACCCGGACGACCCGCTGACCCTGGAGGAACTGCGCGGCTTCTGCGAGGGACAGCTCGCGCACTACAAGATCCCCAGCCGGCTGCGCATCCTGGACGCCTTCCCGATGACGGTCTCCGGAAAGGTCCGCAAGATCGAACTGCGGGAGGAGGCCGCGCGGGAGCGGTGACGGGGCGCGGGCGTGCGTCGTGCCGGCCGCCGACGACCGCCGGGTGAACCGGCCGGTGCGGCAGGTGTGTGCGTCACGCGCCCGAGACGGCCAGTTCGTCCGCGAGGGTGTTCACGGGTTGAGGGGTGCCCGTGAGGTCGAGGACGAAGAGGGGGACTCCGAGGCTGTCCGCGCGGGCGCGGGCCTCGTCGGCGTAGCCCGCCAGGGAGAAGTAGACGCAGCCCGCCGACTCGGTCATGGCCGTCAGCCACAGGCACTCGACGTCGCGCAGTGAGGCCGGGTGCACGGTGGGGTCCACCTGGGCCAGGATGCCGCGGGCGGCCAGCCCGATCCCGGAGGGCGGACGCTGGTCCGCCCGCCGGATGTCGCGGTAACCGAGCCAGCGCAGGTACAGCGCCGCGGCCGTGACCGCGTCCCGCGCGGTACGGATGGTGACCGGCTGGAACGCCGGCCGGGGCGCACCCGCGGGGTCGGCCGGCCGGCAACCCGCACCCTGCGCGAGCCGCGCCGGGCCCCGTCCCTGTTCACCCCCGGAACCCGGGCCCCCTGCCGGGTCGGAACCCGGGCCCTCTGCCGGGTCGGAACCCGGGCCCTCTGCCGGGTCGGAACCCGGGCCCTCTGCCGCGCCGATGTCCGGGCCCGACCCCGGGCTCCCTTCCGCGCCGATGTCCGGGCCCCCTGCCATGTCGGCGTCCGGGACTCCCGCGGCGTGTACGTCCGGGGCGCACGCCGTGTCCGCCTCCGCCCCGCCGCGCCCCCTCCCGCCCTGGCCGTCGCCGGAGTCGATGTCGTCCCGTGGTGCCGCGTCTTCTCGTGTCCCGTCCTCCGACGCCGTGTCCGTCGTGCCCGGCCCGGCCGGCGGGACCACCGGGATGCGCAGTGTCGTGCCGCAGGGGCAGCCCAGCTCGGGGTGCGGCCACTGGGCGACGTGGTCGCAGGCGCGGCACCGGACCGTGGCCCACTCCTCGTCCCAGATGCGGTGCGTGACGGGCGACGGGTTCGCGAGGCGGTCCAGCTCGGGCGTGACGGGCGCGCCGCACACGCAGGGATAGGGGGGTGCCGCGTAGAGGTGCTCGCGTCGGCAGACCGGACACCTCACCGGCACGCTCTCGGCCATGGCCCACTCCAGGTCGTCACGTCGGGACAGCTTTCCCATCGTCCTCCTGCCGGAGGTTCGAAGGCGGCGAAACGGTTCGACGTCCACCGTCGGGGTCCGCGCCCGGGCCCGCTCTTGACGCCCCTCATCACGCCGCCTACATTGCTTCCAGATAGTAGAAGTTATTTTCCGCAATACGGAATCCAAGGACTGAAGGGTCCGAGGGGCCGACGCGGAACCGCAAAGGAATCAACAGCTCTCCGCGGGGCGCGACGGGAGCGCGAATCCGACAGCCGAAGCAGGAGTACTCCATGGCTCGTATGACCGCTGCCCGCGCGGCAGTCGAGATCCTCAAGCGCGAGGGCGTCGGCAACGCTTTCGGCGTGCCGGGTGCGGCGATCAACCCCTTCTACGCGGCGCTCAAGGCCTCCGGCGGGATCAGCCACACCCTCGCTCGGCACGTCGAGGGCGCCTCGCACATGGCGGAGGGCTACACCCGGACCCACCCGGGCAACATCGGCGTCTGCATCGGCACCTCCGGCCCTGCCGGAACCGACATGATCACCGGTCTCTACTCCGCCATCGGCGACTCCATCCCGATCCTGTGCATCACCGGTCAGGCCCCGACCGCCGTGATCCACAAGGAGGACTTCCAGGCCGTCGACATCGCCTCCATCGCCAAACCGGTGACGAAGATGGCGGTCACCGTCCTGGAGGCGGCGCAGGTCCCCGGCGTCTTCCAGCAGGCCTTCCACCTGATGCGGTCCGGTCGCCCCGGCCCCGTCCTGATCGACCTGCCCATCGACGTCCAGCTCACCGAGATCGAGTTCGACCCGGAGACGTACGAGCCGCTCCAGGCGTACAAGCCGGCCGCCAGCCGCGCCCAGATCGAGAAGGCGATCGGGCTGCTGAACGCGTCAGAGCGGCCGCTGATCGTCGCGGGCGGCGGTGTCATCAATGCCGACGCCTGCGAACTCCTCGTCGAGTTCGCCGAACTGACGGGCACTCCGGTCGTTCCGACCCTGATGGGCTGGGGCATCCTCCCCGACGACCACGAGCTCAACGCCGGCATGGTGGGTCTGCAGACCTCGCACCGCTACGGCAACGCCACCTTCCTGGAGTCCGACTTCGTCCTCGGCATCGGCAACCGCTGGGCCAACCGCCACACCGGCAAGCTGGACGTCTACACGGCCGGCCGCACCTTCGTGCACGTCGACGTCGAGCCCACCCAGATCGGCAAGATCTTCGCCCCGGACTACGGCATCGCGTCCGACGCCAAGGCCGCGCTGGAGCTGTTCGTCGAGGTGGCACGGGAGTTGAAGGCTGCGGGCAGGCTGCCCGACCGTTCCGCGTGGGCCGCGTCCGCGCAGGAGAAGAAGGCCACGCTCCAGCGCCGTACGCACTTCGACGACATCCCGATCAAGCCGCAGCGCGTCTACGAGGAGATGAACAAGGCCTTCGGACCGGAGACGCGTTACGTCTCCACCATCGGCCTCTCGCAGATCGCCGGCGCGCAGATGCTGCACGTCTACCGGCCGCGGCACTGGATCAACTGCGGCCAGGCGGGTCCGCTCGGCTGGACGATCCCGGCCGCGCTCGGCGTGGCCAAGGCCGACCCCGACGCGCAGGTCGTGGCACTCTCCGGCGACTACGACTTCCAGTTCATGATCGAGGAACTCGCCGTCGGCGCACAGCACCGGATCCCGTACGTCCACGTGCTGGTGAACAACGCCTACCTCGGCCTGATCCGCCAGGCGCAGCGGGCGTTCGACATCGACTTCCAGGTCAAGCTGGAGTTCGAGAACATCAACTCGCCCGAACTGGGCGTCTACGGCGTCGACCACGTCAAGGTCGCCGAGGGCCTGGGCTGCAAGGCGATCCGCGTGACCGACCCGGCCGAGCTGGGCGCCGCCTTCGAGCAGGCCAAGAAGCTCGCCGCCGAACACCAGGTCCCCGTGGTCGTCGAGGCGATCCTGGAGCGGGTCACCAACATCGCGATGTCCACGACCAACGACATCGGCAACGTCGTCGAGTTCGAGGAGCTCGCCACCGAGCCGGGCCACGCGCCCACCTCGATCAAGACCCTGAAGGTCTGACACAGGCCGACACGGGCGGCGCCGCAGGGGGTACCGCCGATTCCCGGACGGGGCGGCTCACCGGAGGGTGGGCCGCCCCTTTCGCGCGCGGCAGGCTGCGCACGGTGCGCGGCGGGCCCGCACCGTGCCAGCGGTCGCCCGGCGTGCCGAGCGTTTCCCGTGCCCGTGCCCGCCCGGCCGCCCGTGCGCTTCGCGTACCCGCGGCCACGGCCGCACGGCGGACGGAGCCGCGTCCCGTGCCCGCGGTCGCCTGGGCCGCTTCCCCCGCAGGCAGGCGGTCGCCCGACAGGCCGGGCCGCTTCTCGTGCCCGCGGTCGCACGGCTGACGGAGCCGCGTCCCGCGCCCGCGGTCGCCTGGGCCGCTTCCCCCGCAGGCAGGCGGTCGCCCGACAGGCCGGGCCGCTTCTTGTGCCCGCGGTCGCACGGCGGACGGAGCCGCGTCCCGCGCCCGCGGTCGCCTGGGCCGCTTCCCCCGCAGGCAGGCGGTCGCCCGACAGGCCGGGCCGCTTCTCGTGCCCGCGGTCGCCCGACAGGCCGGGCCGCTTCTCGTGCCCGCGGTCGCACGGCGGACGGAGCCGCTTCTCGTGCCCGCGGTCGCACGGCTGACGGAGCCGCGTCCCGCGCCCGCGGTCGCCCGGCAGCGGCGCTCTGTTCACACCGTGCCCCGGCTTGGCATCCTCGCCCCATGCGGATGACCGTCCCCACGCCCCTCGGCGACCTCGCCGTGCGCTGCCACGGCACACCCGGCGCCCCCGCCCTGCTGCTCCTGCACGCCAACCCCGGGGACGGCCGCGACTACGACGCCGTCCTGCCCGCCCTCGCCGACCGTCGTCGCACGTTCGTCGTCGACTGGCCGGGCTACGGCGACTCCACCGCGCCCCACCCGCACCTGGTCACCCCCGAAGGACTGGTGGAGGCCGCGGAGCGGGTCCTCGACGTGCTCGCCGACGAGCACGGGGTGCGCGAGATCGCCGTACTCGGCAACAGCCTCGGCGGCTACGTGGCCTGCCGTCTCGCCGAGGGCCGCCACAGCCGTACGGTCACCGCGCTCGTCCTCGTCGATCCGGCGGGCTTCACCCGGCACACCGCCCTCACCCGCTGGTTCTGCCGCGAGGTGATGGGCCGGCCGGAGCGGGCCCGTCGGCTGGTCGTCCCGCTGGCCCGCGCGTACCTGGGCCGGCTCGGTACGCCGAGCGCCCGGGCGACCTTCGCGCGCGTCCGGCGCCTGCCCGACGACGAGGTGCGGCTCGCCGTGCACTGCGCCCTCTGGCGCGGTCTCACCGACCCCGCCTTCGGGATGGCGGACCCGGCCGTCCTGGACGTGCCGATCCTGCTCCTGTGGGGCCGGCGCGACCCGGTGGTCCCGGCCCTGCTGGACGGCCGCAGGGCCCGCGGCGCGCTTCCCGTGCGGACGTCGAGCGTGGTGCTGCCCACCGCCCACGAGCCGTACAACGAGCGCCCGGACCTCTTCCTGAGCCACGTCCTGCCGTTCCTGAAGGATCCGAGGGCGGCCGGCGCCGGCCGCTCCCGCGGCTGAACGTCACGCAGCGGCGCGGCGGTCCGGGGCTCGCCCCTCGACCGCCGCGCCGCTGTTCTCGGTGCTTCCCCCGTACCCCCGTACTTCCGGCCCCCGTACTTCCGTACCTCCGTTCGGAGCCCGCCGCCCCCGTGCCGGCGGGCCCCGTGTGCTGAGAATGTGCCTCATCCGGGGGGAGTTGAAGCCCCCGGGACGGTGTTCAGAGGTTGATTTGAGGGTTCCGTAGGACGGGTACGCCCGGTTGCGTACGCCGGGGGTCCTTCCGCGCCCTCAGTGGGACGGCTGCGCGGGATGGCCGGGGTGCTCCGAGAGTCCGGGCCAGTCGTCCGGCCCGCCGCCCTGCCAGTCGATGATGTCGGTCGCCTCCACCTCGACCTCGTCGAGGTCGACGTCGGCGTGCCGCAGGATCTCGACGACGTCGTCGAGGTGGTAGGCGATACCGAGCGTCTCGTCCCCGGCGGTGACCCGCCGCGACCCGTCCAGTGCCGGAGCGTGCACAACGATGCTGGGAAAGTCCATGTCCTCAGGCTGCTGCGCGGCGGCCGTATCCGCACCCGGAGAACAGGGCGAGGCGCTACCCGGAGAACAGGGCGAGGCGCCGGGTACGGGACCGTCCGTACCCGGCGCCTCGGGCCGGTGAGCCGTGTGGTGGTTGCCGTCCGACGGCGCGAGGCTGGGCGCGACAGGACATTCGCGCCGCCGGACGGAGCATCAGGGTCCGCACGTGGGCGCGGAGAGGAGTCGCACGGGAGTGCGGGCAGGGCCGCACCGGGGTGCGGAAAGAGCCGTACCAAGGGTACGGAGAGGACCGCGGCGGATGCGATGGAACCCGGTTCCCCTTCCCTCAGGTCGAGAAGGGGGCCGGTGAACCGTCACCACCGCACTGGCTCGCACGCCGCCGCGGTCCCGGTCCTGCCCGGACGGCGCTGGACCACCCCTCATCCGGGTCCAACGCCGCCACGGGCGGCTCGTGTCGAGGCTCAGTCCTCGCGCAGGGCGCGGACGGCCTCCTCCACACGCCGGCCGTACTCCGGGTCGGCGGCGTGGAAGTGGGCGAGGTTCTTCTCGATCACGTCGTCGCGGGAGACCTGGGAGAGGCCGCCGGCGATGTTCGCGATCAGCCGGGACCGCTCCTCGGCCGACATCAGGCGGTACAGCTCGCCCGCCTGGAAGAAGTGGTCGTCCTTGGTGTGCAGCGGGGCCTCGTGGGTGCCCGTGTGGCCCGACACCGCGAGCGGTGCGGACAGCGGGCGGCCGGTCTCGGCCGGACCGTCGTACGAGTTGGGCTCGTAGTTCTTGGCGTGGCGGCCCTGGCCGTTGGTGGCCATCAGGCCGTCGCGGCCGTAGTTGGCGGCGGCCGCGGCCTTCGGGGCGTTGACCGCGAGCTGGGTGTGGTTGACGCCCAGGCGGTAGCGGTGCGCGTCCGCGTAGGCGAACAGACGGCCCTGGAGCATCTTGTCGGGGGAGGGACCGATGCCCGGAACGAAGTTGTTCGGGGAGAAGGCGGCCTGCTCGACCTCGGCGAAGACGTTGTCCGGGTTGCGGTCCAGGACCAGGCGGCCCACGCGCTGGAGCGGGTGGTCGCGGTGCGGCCACACCTTGGTGAGGTCGAACGGGTTGAAGCGGTAGTCCGCCGCCTCGGCCGCCGGCATGATCTGGACGTACAGCGTCCAGGACGGGTTCACGCCGCGCTCGATGGCCTGGAGCAGGTCCGTCTGGTGCGAGTTCGGGTCCTTGCCCGCGATCTCCTGGGCCTGCTCGGCGGACAGCGAGCGGACGCCCTGGTTCGTCTTGAAGTGGTACTTGACGAAGAAGGCCTCACCCTCGGCGTTCGTCCACTGGTAGGTGTGCGAGCCGTAGCCGTTCATGTGGCGGTACGAGGCCGGGATGCCGCGGTCGCCCATCAGCCAGGTGATCTGGTGCGTCGCCTCGGGGGCGTGCGCCCAGAAGTCCCAGACGTTGTCCGGCTCCTGCTTGCCCGTGAACGGGTCGCGCTTCTGGGAGTGGATGAAGTCGGGGAACTTGATGGGGTCCTTGATGAAGAACACCGGGGTGTTGTTGCCGACGAGGTCGTAGTTGCCCTCTTCGGTGTAGAACTTGAGCGCGAAGCCGCGCGGGTCGCGGACCGCGTCCGCGCCGCCGAGGCTGTCGGCCACGGTGGAGAAGCGCAGGAAGACCTCGGTGCGCTTGCCGACGGTGTCCAGGAAGTCGGCGTGGGTGAAGCCCGTGACGTCGTCGGTGACCTCGAAGTAGCCGTACGCGCCGGAACCGCGGGCGTGCACCACGCGCTCCGGGATGCGCTCGCGGTTGAACCGGGCGAGCTTCTCCAGGAGGTGCTGGTCCTGGAGCAGGAGCGGGCCACCGACGCCGGCGGTGGCGGAGTTCTGGTTGTCGGCGACCGGGGCGCCGGACTCGGTCGTAAGCACGCGCTTCGACATCGTGACCTTCCGTACGAGGGGGCAGCGGGGTCAGCGGAAAACAGATTCCGCTTTATGGACCTTCCGCTTGGTGGAGCCTAGGTTCGGGGCGAACTGGGCGTCAACAGTTTGTTGAAGAGGGATCCGGGCCGCGGCGGCGCCTGGGCGCGACAGGACAGGTGTCGGCGCCACCGCGGTCCGGACGTTCGGGAGGGCTCAGACCTGGGCGCCGGAGAGGCGCTCGACCGAGCGCAGCAGCGCGGAGTGGTCCAGGCCGCCGTCGCCCTGCGCGCGCAGGCTGGCGACGAGCTGCGCGACCACGCCGCCGACCGGCAGCGCGGCGCCGACGTTGCGGGCGGCGTCCGTGACGATGCCCATGTCCTTGTGGTGCAGGTCGATGCGGAAGCCCGGCTTGAAGTCGCGGTTCAGGAAGTTGTCCTTCTTGCGCGTCAGCACGGTGGAGCCGGCGAGACCGCCGTTGAGGACGTCGAGCGCGGCCCTCAGGTCCACGCCGGACTTCTCCAGGAAGACCACGGCCTCGGCGCACGCCTGGATGTTCACGGCGACGATCAGCTGGTTGGCGGCCTTCACGGTCTGGCCCGAGCCGTGCGGACCGCACAGCACGATGGTCTTGCCGAGCGCCTCGAAGATCGGCTCGGCCTGGTCGAAGTCGGCCTGCTCGCCACCGACCATGATGGACAGCACGGCCTCGATGGCGCCGGCCTCGCCGCCGGACACCGGGGCGTCCAGGACGCGAACGCCCTTGTCCTTGGCCGCCTTCGCCAGGTCCACGGAGGTCTGCGGGGTGATCGACGACATGTCGATCAGCAGCGCGCCGGACTTCGCGTTCTCCAGGATGCCGTCGGGGCCGTATGCGATGGCTTCGACCTGCGGGGAGGCGGGCACCATCGTGACCACGACGTCGGCGTCGCGCACGGCCTCGGCGATCGAGCCGGCCACGGTGCCGCCGGCGGCGGCCAGACGCTCCAGCTTGTCCTGCTCCAGCGTGTAGCCGGTGACCTCGTAGCCGGCCTTGATCAGGTTCTCCGACATGGGCGAGCCCATGATGCCGAGGCCGATCCAGGCCACCGTCGGGCGGGCGGAGTCTGCGGGGTTGTTGCTCATGAGGGTGCCTCTCTGGCGTCTGTGCTGCGTCTGGGGGTGCCGCAGGGCGGGCGGCCGCGCCGGTCACGGGTGCCGCGCGGCTGCCGCTGCGAGGTCCGCGCGGCGGGCGGCTGGGTCCGTATGTGCCGTGCGGTGGGGGCGGGGTCCGTCAGCGGGCGGCGCGGGCCTGTGCGGGCAGCCAGTCGAAGGCCTCCGCGCTCGGGCGGTCGCCGGGCTTGTACTCCAGGCCGACCCAGCCCTCGTAACCGGCCTTCCTCAACTGGTCGAGGAGGTCCTCCAGCGGGAGGGTCCCGGTGCCCGGGGCGCCGCGGCCGGGGTTGTCGGCGATCTGCACGTGCCCGGTCCGGTCGCTGTACTCGGCGATCACCTGCGGCAGGTCCTCGCCGTTCATGGACAGGTGGTACAGGTCCATGAGGAACTTGGCGTTGCCGAGGCCCGTCGCCTCGTTGACCCTGTCGACCACGCCGATGCCGGCCGGTGCGCTGACCAGCGGGTAGGCCGGGGACTCCGGCTGGTTGAGCGTCTCCACGAGGAGGATCGCGCCGATCCGGTCGGCGGCACGCGCCGCGAGGACCAGGTTCTCCAGCGCGAGGGCGTCCTGCTCGGCGGGGTCCACGCCCTCGACGCGGTTGCCGTACAGCGCGTTGAGCGCCTTGCAGCCGAGCGACCGGGCGAACTCCGCGGCCACGTCGATGTTGGCGCGGAACTTCTCCGACTCGGACCCGGGGATCGACAGTGCGCCCCGGTCGGGGCCCGGCAGTTGCCCGGCGTAGAAGTTCAGGCCCGTCAGTTGGACGTCCGCGTCCTCGATCGCCTTCTTCAGGGCGTCGAGCTCGGACTGCTCGGGGGTGGGGGAGTCGACCCAGGGCCACCACAGCTCGACCGCGGTGAAGCCCGCCGCGGCGGCGGCCGCGGGGCGCTCCAGGAGCGGGAGTTCCGTGAAGAGGATCGACAGGTTGACGTTGAAGCGCTGGTCTGCGAATCCCATGGGGGTCGGCGCTCCCTTCCGTTGTCGAGATTCCGTATTACGGAAGTTCGTTTCTGCTTAATGGAAGATTGCCGTCGGCCGTCGTGGCTTGTCAAGGGGGTGCCGCAGGAAACCGGCCCGTACGGGGGGCCCGGCGTGGAGGGGGCTGCCGGGTAAACCGTGGCGCGCAGTAGGTTGAGCCCGTGCGATTGAGAGTGGAGTTCACGACCGAGCCCTTCGACCTCGACGAGGCGCCCCCGCACGCGCTGGTCGCCCGCGAGGTCATCGAGGCGGCCGAGCTGGACGCCGTGGACGTCGGCCCGTTCGGCAACACCGCGGAGGGCGGTGCGGACGCGGTGCTCACCGCGGTCGACGCACTGCTGCGCAAGGCCCTGGGGGCGGGCGCCACCCGGGTCTCGCTCCAGGTGAACGTGGTCGGGGAGGGCGATAAGTGACCGGTATCGGGGACGACCCCTTCGTCACGGCGGTCAAGCCGCTGGTCGACGCCATGGGGGGCGAGATGCTGCCGCCCGGCGAGGCCGGGGCCGACGACGTCGTGCTGTCCTGGGAGGGTGCGGACGTCGTCGCCGTGCGCCTGCCTCAGCTCGCCGACTCGCTGGACCACATCCTGGCCGCCCTGGAGCGCAAGCGGGGTCGGCCGCTGGCCGATCTCGACCGCAAGGCGAAGCAGGAGGTCGTGCGCATACTGGAAGCGCGCGGAGCATTCTCCGTACGGCACGGCGTGGAGACCGTGGCGAGCGCGCTCGGCGTGAGCCGGTTCACCGTCTACAACTATCTGAACCGCGAAAAAGGGGCCTGACCAGGCACGACGCGGCGAGGGTCGGCTCGCGCGCGAGGCACCGCCGTCCGGACTGCCGGGCGGCGGTTTTTGTTACCCGAAGTTTTCAACAAAGTGTTGACGTGGTGTTTCCGAGGGCGTTAGCTATCCGCAGCCCGTCCAGCACAAGGCCACGGAGGCTTCCCGTGACTTCGAGTACGACACCTGGCGGCCTCGCCCGGTTCAACGCCCTGGAGGAGCACGCGGCCCTCGCTGCACTCCACGAGGTGTGCGCCTCCACCGCGTGGGCCCGCATCCTGCTCGCCCGGCGCCCCTACGCCACCACCGACGATCTGCACCTGGCGAGCGACGCCGCCATGGGCGAACTGACCGCCGCGGACCTGGCGGAGGCGATGGCGGGACACCCGCCGATCGGGCGCCCGAAGCCGGGGGACCCCACCTCCTCCCGCGAGCAGCGCGGCATGGCCGGCGCCTCCGCGGAACTCAAGGAGGAGATGCTCGAACTGAACCTGGCCTACCAGGAGAAGTTCGGCCACGTCTTCCTGATCTGCGCCACCGGCCGGACCGGGGAGCAGATGCGCGACGCGGTCAAGGAACGGATCGGCAACTCGCCCGAGCAGGAGCGGGAGATCGTCCGCTCCGAACTGGGCAAGATCAATTGCATCCGTCTGGCCGGTCTCGTAGAGGGAGATGAGGCATGAGCACCGACACCACCGCCTCCGTGTCCACGCACATCCTGGACACCAGCGCGGGACGCCCCGCCGAGGGCGTCGCCGTCCGACTCGCCGCCCGCGCCGGCAGCGAGGCGGACTGGGCAGCGCTCGGCGGCTCCGCGACCGACGCGGACGGCCGGTGCAAGGACCTTCCGGCACTGCCGGAGGGGACGACCCACGTACGGCTCGACTTCGCCGTCGAGCAGTACTTCGAAAAGAAGCAAGCCGATGCGCAGCAGGACGCCCCCGCGAATCGGGACAGCGGCGCGCCCGGAGTGTTCTTCCCGGAGGTGGCGATCACCTTCGCCGTCCGGCCGGGCGAGCACTACCACGTACCGCTGCTGCTCAACCCGTTCGGCTACTCCGTTTACCGAGGGAGCTAGCAGACATGCCCACGATTCTGGGACAGAACCAGTACGGCAAGGCCGAGAACCGAGTCGTCAGGATCACCCGCGACGGCGCCACGCACCACATCAAGGACCTGAACGTGTCGGTCGCGCTGAGCGGCGACATGGAGGAGGTCCACTACTCGGGCTCCAACGCGAACGTCCTGCCGACGGACACCACCAAGAACACGGTGTACGCCTTCGCCAAGGAGTACGGCATCGAGTCCGCCGAGCAGTTCGGCATCCACCTCGCCCGGCACTTCGTCACCAGCCAGGAGCCGATCAAGCAGGCGCGCATCCGCATCGAGGAGTACGCCTGGGAGCGAATCGAGGCCTCGGACGCGAACTCCAAGTTCATCGGCGCGGACGCGGTCAAGCACTCCTTCGTCCGCAAGGGCCAGGAGACCCGCGTCACCCAGATCACCTTCGACGGTGAGAACTGGGAGGTCATCTCCGGGCTGAAGGACCTCGTCGTGATGAACTCCACGAACTCCGAGTTCTGGGGCTACGTCAAGGACAAGTACACGACGCTCAAGGAGGCCTACGACCGCATCCTGGCCACCCAGGTGTCCGGCCGCTGGCGCTTCAACTGGAGCGGCGACGAGCAGAAGATGCCCAACTGGGAGAAGTCCTACGACCAGGTGAAGAAGCACATGCTCCAGGCCTTCGCCGAGACGTACTCCCTCTCGCTGCAGCAGACGCTGTACCAGATGGGCGCGCGCATCATCAACAACCGCAGTGAGATCGACGAGGTGCGCTTCTCCCTCCCGAACAAGCACCACTTCCTCGTCGACCTTGAGCCGTTCGGGCTGGAGAACGACAACGAGGTCTACTTCGCGGCCGATCGCCCGTACGGCCTCATCGAGGCGACCATCCTGCGTGACGGCTGCGAGCCGCGCATCCCGGTGGACCTCACCAACCTGTAGGACTGCTCCGCGGGACTACGTGCCCGATTCCCCGACGCGTGCGCCGGCGTCGAGTCCCAGGGGAGAGCGGGGGCATCTGCGCAACAACAGCACCACGGATCCGGTCGTCACCCCGCTCGACCCCCGGATCCGTCCACCAATGGGAAGAACGAGGAACCGCCGTGGCAGTCGAGCGCATCGTCATCGAGAACTGCGCCATCGCGACCGTGGACGGAGGCGACACCGAGTACGCCTCGGGCCACATCGTCGTCGCCGGCAACAGGATCGAGTCGGTCGGCGCGGGCAGGGCCCCCGACGACCTGGAGAACGTGGTACGCCGCATCGACGGCACCGGGCACCTGGCCACGCCCGGCCTGGTCAACACCCACCACCACTTCTACCAGTGGATCACCCGCGGCCTCGCCACGGACCACAACCTCTTCAACTGGCTCGTCGCGCTGTACCCGACCTGGGCGCGCATCGACGAGAAGATGGCGTACTCCGCCGCGCAGGGCTCCCTCGCCATGATGGCCCGCGGCGGTGTGACCACCGCCATGGACCACCACTACGTGTACCCGAGGGGCTCCGGCGACCTGTCCGGCGCCATCATCCGGGCCGCTCGCGAGACGGGCGTCCGCTTCACCCTCGCCCGCGGCTCCATGGACCGTGGCAAGTCGGACGGCGGCCTTCCCCCGGACTTCGCCGTCGAGACCCTCGACGGAGCGCTGGCCGCGACCGAGGCGACCATCGACGAGCACCACGACGCCTCCTTCGACGCGATGACGCAGATCGCGGTAGCGCCCTGCTCGCCGTTCTCCGTCTCCACCGAACTCCTCAGGCAGGGCGCCGAACTCGCCCGGCGCAAGGGCGTACGGCTGCACACGCACGGATCGGAGACCGTCGAGGAGGAGCAGTTCTGCAAGGAACTGTTCGGCATGGGCCCGACCGACTACTTCGAGTCCACCGGCTGGCTCGGCGAGGACGTGTGGATGGCGCACTGCGTCCACATGAACGACTCCGACATCGCCGCCTTCGCCCGTACGAGGACGGGCGTCGCCCACTGCCCGTCCTCCAACGCCCGCCTGGCGGCCGGCATCGCCCGCGTCCCCGACATGCTCGCGGCCGGAGTCCCGGTCGGCCTCGGCGTCGACGGAACCGCCTCCAACGAGTCCGGCGAACTGCACACCGAACTGCGCAACGCTCTGCTCATCAACCGGCTCGGCGCCCACCGCGAGGCCGCCCTGAACGCCCGTCAGGCGCTGCGCCTCGGCACCTACGGCGGCGCCCAGGTCCTCGGCCGCGCCTCCCAGGTCGGCTCCCTGGAACCGGGCAAGCTCGCCGACCTGGTCCTGTGGAAGCTGGACACCCTGGCCCACGCCTCGATCGCCGACCCGGTGACCGCGCTGGTCTTCGGCGCCGCCGCACCGGTCACGCTCTCGCTCGTGAACGGCAGGCCGGTCGTCGAGGACGGCCGTCTGCTGCACGTCGACGAGGACGCCATCGCCCGCTCCACGCGAGAAGAGGCGCAGCGCCTGGCGGGCATCGCCGGGCGGGAGTGACGCGCCGGCCCGTGCGCCGTCCGGCGCGCGGGCCCGGCAACCGGAGATCTCCGGCAGAGGGGGACGGCCCTCTGCCGGTAGCCGTGGACCCGAGCGGGGTCCATGGCGGCCGTGTCCGGGGCGGGCATGGACGTGCACGCCCCGGAACGGTCCCCGTCCCCAGAAAACGGGTGCCGTTCGCCCCGAACGGATCCGTCCCGGTCCCGCACGACCGCGCATCACCTCCCTGAAACCCGCGTCAATGCCGACGTGTACCCGACCGGAGGAGCCGCTGTGGCCGCTCAGCCCGCGCCCCGCACCGATGCACGACCGACTGGCCAGTCCAAGCACCCAGTCGACGAGAAACTGCCCGCCCTCAAGATGGCGACCAGCGGCCTCCAGCACGTGGCCGCGATGTACGCGGGAGTTGTCGCCCCACCGCTGATCGTCGGCGCCGCCGTCGGTCTGTCCGCCACCGAACTGACCTTCCTCACCGGCGCCTGCCTGTTCACCGCGGGCCTCGCCACGTTCCTGCAGACCCTCGGCTTCTGGAAGATCGGCGCCAGGCTGCCGTTCGTGAACGGCGTCACCTTCGCCGGCGTCGCCCCCATGACCGCCGTCGTCGCGTCCGCCAAGGACAAGAGCGACGCGCTGCCGATCATCTTCGGCGCGGTCATCGTCGCGGGTGTCCTCGGGTTCGTCGCCGCCCCCTTCTTCAGCAAGGCCGTCCGCTTCTTTCCGCCCGTCGTCACCGGCAGCGTGATCACCCTGATAGGCGTCTCGCTCCTGCCGGTCGCCTTCGGCTGGGCGCAGGGCCCCGACCCCGCGGCCCACGACTACGGCTCGACGACCTACCTCGGCCTCGCCGCCGCCACGCTCGTCGTCGTCCTGCTGCTGCGCCGCTTCACCCGCGGCTTCGTGAAGCAGATCGCGGTGCTGCTCGGCCTGGTGATCGGCACGCTCGTCGCGATCCCCTTCGGCGTCACGGACTTCGGCCCCGTGGCCGACGCGGACGTGGTCGGCTTCCCGACGCCCTTCCACTTCGGCGCCCCGCAGTTCCAGCTCGCCGCGATCCTCTCGCTGTGCGTGGTGATGGTGGTGTCCATGACCGAGTCGACCGCGGACATGCTGGCGCTGGGCGAGATCGTCGAGCGGCCCGCCGACGAGAAGACCATCGCGGCCGGCCTGCGCGCCGACACCCTCGGCTCGGCGCTGAGCCCCCTGTTCAACGGCTTCATGTGCAGCGCCTTCGCGCAGAACATCGGTCTGGTCGCGATGACGAGGATCCGCAGCCGGTACGTCGTCGCCACCGGCGGCGGCTTCCTGGTGCTGATGGGCCTGTGCCCGATGGCCGCGTCGCTCATCGCCGTCGTGCCCCGTCCGGTGCTCGGCGGAGCGGGCGTCGTGCTGTTCGGCTCGGTCGCCGCGAGCGGCATCCAGACCCTGGTCCGGGCCGGCCTGGAGAAGGACAACAACGTGCTGATCGTGGCCGTCTCGCTGGCCGTCGGCATCATCCCGATCACCGCGCCGGAGTTCTACCACGCGTTCCCCGAGACCGCGCGGATCGTACTGGACTCGGGGATCTCGACGGGCTGTGTCACGGCCGTGGTCCTCAACCTGGTCTTCAACCACCTCGGCAAGGGTGAATGCCACGACGCGGGCGAGGTGACGCACCCGATGGAGGCGGGCGAGGACCTCAAGGCGGTCCCGGCGCACTGACCGGGGCGCACCCGCCCGGCGGGCCCGCCGAGGGCGCGGCACGAGAACCGTGCCGCGCCCTCGGCCTTCCCGGACCCGTCAGCCGATGTGGTAACTGTCGCCGTAGACCTGCCAGTCCAGCGGCGGATCGAGGTTCAGGTTCCGCTTGCGCACGAAGACCCGCTGCTCGGTGTCGACCCGGCTGGTGTCGGAGTGGGCCTCCTCCTGCTTCATGGCCCACACGCGCGCGTCGAGGAAGGCGTTGAGCCAGGTCACCTCGTCGCCGCCCTGGGACGGCGGCTTCGCCTTGGCCAGCGCGCGCCGCCTGATGCTGCTGAAACCGGTGCTGTCGCCGCCGTCGCCGTGCATCACGATGGCGTCGTAGTAGGTGAACTGGCCGAGTGCGCCGATGCCGTCGGCCTTGCCCTGCCGGACGGCCGGGTCGAAGTACACCCGGTCGCGCTCGTCGTTCTGCGCCTGCTGGAAGGCCGTGTCCTGCGCGGCCCTGCGCCAGTCGCCCGGGAAACCGGGGTCGAGGCCGTCGTGCGAGTCGCTGCCGTTCACCTCGCGCAGCGCGGGCAGGTACTTGGCCAGCACGTTGCCGGGCTTGCGCCGGGTGTAGAGCTCCACCAGGTCGAGCATGTCGCCGGTGCCCGAGCAGAAGCCGATGATCCCGGCGGTGTAGCCGCGCCCGTCGCCGATGTCCTCGATGTACTTGTACTGGGCCTTCCAGTCCAGCGAGGAGTTCTCCGCGCTGGAGACCAGCTTCATCGCGATCTCCTTCTTCGCGGGGTCGTCCAGACCGGCCGGCGCGGCGGTCGCGGACTGTGTGGCGACGAGGGGACCTGCCACCAGCGAGGCTCCGATCAGGGCGAGCAGGGTGCGGCGCGACGTCCGTATGTGGGGGGTGTGCACGGTACCTCCGGAGTGGGGTGTGTGGTTCCGCGTACTGTTAGGAAAGTTTCCTACCAGAGATTGGGAAGGCCGTACACCCGTACGGGCAAAGCGAGTTGGTGCGAGACGGGCGTCGATCGCTCCGTTACGGTCGGAGCGCGCGGTCGGGACGGCGCACCGGGGTCGGGGTCACGAGGGGGAGTGCGTGTCATGAACGAGTCGGGCCGTGTGGAGGCCTTCAGCGACGGTGTCTTCGCCATCGCCATCACACTGCTGATCCTGGAGATCAAGGTCCCGGAGGCAGGGGAGCACGGCGGCCTGTGGCACGCGCTGGGTGCGCAATGGCCCTCGTACGCCGCCTATGTGGTCAGTTTCCTGGTCATCGGCATCATGTGGATCAACCACCACCAGCTCTTCGGCTACGTCGTCAGGGTCGACCGCACGCTGATGTTCCTGAACCTGCTCGTGCTGATGGTGGTGGCCGCCGTGCCCTGGCCGACCGCGATGCTCGCGGAGTACCTCCGCGAGGACGAGGCCTCCCATGTCGCGGCCGCGGTCTACAGCCTGGTCATGGTCGCGATGGCCCTCGCCTTCCAGGCCCTGTGGTGGCACCTGACCCGCACCGGCCATCTCTTCGACGGCCGGGTCGACGTGGCCGCCGCCCGCCGCACCCGGGTCCGCTTCGCCCTCGGATCGCTCGCCTACCCGGCCACGGTCGGCCTCGCCTACGTCTCCGCCCCGCTGACGCTGGCCGCGCACGGCCTGCTCGCGGTCTACTACGGGTTCAACCAGGTACCCGTACCGACCCGAGAGCCCGACAAGGCCGTGCTGCCGGGCGACGCCCGGTGAAGCAGTACGTCGGCGGGACGCACGTCGGTGTGCGGAAGTCGGCCGCCCTGTGTGCGACCGGTCGCAGGCGCCGGCCTCGGTGAACCGGACGCTCTCCGCGCCCGGTTCACCGAGGCCGGCCGGTCCGAGGACTACACCGAAGGGGCCCTGGCGGGCACCGGTGCCTCCTCCGGTGCAGGGGAGGAGGGGGTGCTCCTCGGACGCAGGAGCACCGCCGCCAGCACCAGGGCCAGCGCCGCGATCCCCGTGGCCACCGTGAAGGCGAGCCGATAGCCGTCCGCCGTCGCCGCCACGACCTGTCCGCCCCGCGCGGTCAGGCGCTCCGTGCGGGCTGCCGCCAGCGTCGTCAGGGCCGCGAGACCCAGCGAACCACCCACCACCTGTGTGGTGTTGAAGAGTCCGGAGGCGAGACCCGCGTCCTCCTCGCGGGCGCCCGCCATCGCGAGTCCCGTGACCGCGGGCATCGCGGCCGCGAAACCGGCGGCGAGCAGGAGCATCGCGGGCAGCACGTCGGCGAGGTAGGCGCCGTCCGCCGGGATCCTGCTCAGCAGCGCCATGCCCGCCGTGATGAGGACGAGCCCGGCGCACAGGACGCGATGGGCGCCGAAGCGGGCGACGGTGCGCGCCGACAGGCTCAGCATCAGCACGCCGATCAGCACCGGCGCGGGAAGGAAGGCCGTGCCGGTGAGCAACTCGTCGTATCCGAGCACCCGTTGGAGATACAGCGCCCCGATGTACTGGAAGCCGTACATGCCGGCGATCATCAGGATCTGCACGACGTTGGCGCTCACCAGGACCCGGGAGCGGAAGAGCCGCAGCCGCAGCAGCGGGCGGGCGGCACGCGCCTGCCGCACGGCGAAGGCGGCGAGGAGAGCCGGCGAGAGCGCGGCGAGGGCCAGGGTGGTGCCGGGCCCGTGGTCCCCGGCGCTCACGATCGTGTACACGGTCAGCATCAGCGCACCCGTGACCAGGGCCGCCCCGGGGTAGTCGGCCCCCTTGCCCAGCCCCAGCCCGTCGTCCGGGGCGAGGATCCGCAGCGCGGCGACCCACGCCGCCACTCCGATCGGCAGGTTGATCAGGAAGATCCAGTGCCAGCCGAGGCCCTGGGTGAGGGCCCCTCCGAGGAACGTGCCGAGCGCGCCGCCCGCCGCGCCGACCGCGCTGAACACGGCGATGGCACGGGCCCGTTCGCGGGGTTCCGGGAACAGCGCGACCAGCATGCCGAGCACGACGGCCGAGGTCATCGCCCCGCCGACGCCCTGGAGCGCGCGGGCCGCGATCAGCACGCCCCGGTCCGTCGCGATCCCGCACAGCGCGGACGCGACGGTGAACACCACGAGCCCGGCGGCGAACATCCGCCTGCGGCCCACCAGGTCCCCGAGCCGCCCCGCGAGGAGCAGCAGTCCGCCGAAGGGGATCAGATACGCGTTCACGACCCAGGCCAGTCCCGGGCCGGAGAAGCCCAGATCGCTCTGGATCGCGGGCATCGCGACCGTGACGATGTTCCCGTCCAGGATCGTCATCAGCGTGCCCGCACACAGCACGACGAGCGCGGCCCAGCGGGAGTACGTTCGTGGTGTCGGTGACCCACTCGTCGACGACATGGCGATGACCTCGGCCTTCTCCAAAGGTGCACGACTTGTAACGGGGTACATCGTGGAAGACCATGGAGGCCGGCATAAGGAGGCACTTGGATGTCCCAGGGGAACACCGGTGTTACCTCGCAGGCAGTGCTCGCGCAGGCGTGCCCGGTCCGCGAAGTTCTTGACAGGGTCGCCGGGAAATGGAGCGTGCTGATCATCGTGGCGGCGGCCCACGGCCCGATCCGCTTCACCGAACTGGAGCGCAGCGTGGAGGGGATCAGCCGCCGCATGCTGACCCTCACCCTGCGCAATCTGGAGCGCGACGGACTCGTCACCCGCACGGTCCATCCGACGGTCCCGCCCAAGGTCGAGTACGAACTCACGTCGGTGGCACGGGAGTTGCATGCGACCTTGCTGTCCCTGACCGACTGGGCGGAGCGGCACCGGGTGACCGTCGCCGAGTCGCGCGCGGCCTACGACGCCGAGCACAGCCCGGAGTTGCCGGCCGCATAGCCCCGCCCGTGCGAGCCGGCGCGCGGCCGGCCGCACCCTCCCGCGGTGCCGCCGGAGCCGACGTGGGGCTCAGCGGCCGAACGGTGCCGGATCCGCCGCCAGCGACTCGAACACCTTCCGGGGGTCGGCAAGCAGCCTGCGGCTCTGCAGGTCCAGCAGTCCGCCGACGGCCGTGACCTCGGCGGCCACCGTGCCGTCCGTCTTCCGAATGGTCTGCTCGACACGGAAGGTCTTCCCCTCGCCCCAGACGAAGGCGCAGGACACCTCGACCCCGTCCCCCGCGCGCAGCTCGCGCCGGTAGTGCAGCGTCGTCTCCAGGACCACCGGCCCCACGCCCCGGCCGATCAGCTCGCTCTGGCCGATCCCGGCGGCCTGGAGCAGCGACCAGCGCGCGTGCTCGGCGTACTGGAGATAGACACTCTGGTTGAGGTGTCCCAGCATGTCGGTCTCATACCCGCGGACGGTCACCGGGACGGAAAACGGCTCGGCCACGACTTCCCCTTCTACGACGGTCGGAACGGCGCAACCCTACGCGGCACACCTGTATGAACGGTGCCCTGTCCCCTTGCTCCGCACGGCACTTCCGGACTCCGGGCGCCGTGGTCCGGTGCGGCGTGCCGGGGCTGCTCACACGCGTCGCGGCGAGGCCAGCACGTATCGGGCGCCCGTGCGGGGTTCGCTGTGCTCGCCGACCTGCCAGCCCGCCTTCTCCAGGGTCGCCGCACAGGCACGCAGCGCCTCGGGGTCCGGCTCGCGCACGGCGACGGCCTCCGGCTGCGGCGTCGCCCGCACCCGGTAGCCCCCGCCCTCCGGGCCCGCGGGGCGGTGCCCCGCCGCCTCCAGCGCGAGCGCGGCGGCCTGCACCAGATGCGTGCGCTCCCACCCGCACGGCCGGTCCGTGTCGCCGCCCGGATTGGTCATGCGGCGCAGCTCCAGGAGTCCCTGCCAGGCGCTGTGCACCTCACGCCCGCGCGCGGGCCCGGCGTCGGACGGCCCTTCGCCGCCGGTCCGCGCGGCGAACACACCGGCGTCCGCCGGGGCGGATGGCGGCGGCGGTGCTCCGGCCGGCTCCGGGGCCTCGCGTATGCGATGGCCGGCGGGGGTCAGGAAGTGGTCGTGGGGCGGCCGGGGATGCCGGAAGGCGAGCCCGCGCTGCACCAGCGCGGCGAGCTGCGCCGGGGTGCCCTTCAGCCGGCCGGTCACCGGATCGGCGGTGTCGATCACGCGCCGCTGCGCGGCGGTGGGGGGTCGGGTCACGGCGCGCTCCCTCCGGCGTCGTCGGCGGCGCTCCGCCGCCGGTCAGTGCTCCGCGGGCCCTTGTCCCGCCGGGGAGAGCGGCCCATGGGAACAGTACGCGTCGGGTCTGACATTCCAGCCCGCCACCACATGGCGGCGGTGCTCCGTGCTGAGCCGGCTCAGCGTGCCGGTGCCGAGCTGGAACAGCGCCCCCGCCTGGGCGGGCAGCCCCAGCCGCCGCGCCGTCAGCACCCGCAGGAAGTGCCCGTGCGAGAACACGACCACGCTGCCCTCCGACTCCGCGAGCGCCGCGTCGATCCTGGCGAGCATGCGCTCGGCGCGCGCCCCGACCTCGTCCGGGCCCTCCCCGGGGTGCTCGGGCGGGCCGGCCGCGACGCCGTCCGTGAACAGGAACCAGTCGGGCCTGCTGCGGTGGATCTCGACGGTGGTGATTCCCTCGTAGCCGCCGTAGTCCCATTCGGAGAGGTCGGCGTCCACCACGGCGCCGTCGACCCCGGCCAGCGAGGCCGTCTCACGGGCCCGCTGCATCGGGCTGACGAAGGCCGCGGCGATGTGGTGCCGGGCGACCAGCGGGGCCAGTTTGCGCGCCTGCTCCCGGCCCCGGTCGGTCAGCGGGATGTCGGTCGAGCCGGTGTGCCGCCCGGACAAGGACCACTCGGTCTCACCGTGCCGCACGAGAAGGAGGTCACCCATCGCCGAACCCTTTCTGTCCCGCCGTCCCTCCGTACGGTGTCACCGGCCGGCGGCGGGCGCAGCACCGGCTGCGCCGGTCGGCCCTACTGGCGGTACCCGCTCAGGAAGCGTCCGATCCGGCTGATCGCCGCGTCCAGGTCGTCGGCGTGCGGCAGGGTCAGGATGCGGAAATGGTCGGGGCGCGGCCAATTGAATCCGGTGCCCTGCACGACCTGGATCTTTTCGCGCAGCAGCAGGTCGAGGACGAACTTCTCGTCGTCGTGGATCCTGTGCACCTCGGGGTCGATCCGCGGGAACGCGTAGAGCGCGCCCTTCGGCTTGACGCACGAGACGCCGGGGATCTCGTTGAGCTTCTCCCAGGCCCGGTCGCGCTGTTCGCGCAGCCGTCCGCCCGGCGCCGTGAGCTCGTGGATGGACTGCCGGCCGCCGAGCGCGGCCTGGATGGCGTACTGGGCGGGGGCGTTCGCGCACAGTCGCATGGAGGCCAGCATGGTGAGGCCCTCCAGATAGTTGCGGGCGTGCTGCTTGGGGCCGGTGACGACCAGCCAGCCGGAGCGGAAGCCGGCGACCCGGTAGGTCTTGGACAGCCCGCAGAAGGTGAGGACCACGAGGTCGGGGGCGAGCGCGGCGGCCGAGTGGTGCACGGCGTCGTCGTACAGGATCTGGTCGTAGATCTCGTCGGCGAACACCATCAGCCCGTGACGGCGGGCCAGGTCGAGGATGCCCTCGACGATCTGCTTCGGGTACACCGCGCCGGTGGGGTTGTTGGGGTTGATGATCACGACGGCCCGGGTCCGGTCGGTGATCTTCGCCTCCATGTCCGCCAGGTCCGGGTACCAGTCGGACTGCTCGTCGCAGAGGTAGTGCACCGCCTTGCCGCCCGCGAGCGTGGTGACGGCCGTCCAGAGGGGGAAGTCCGGTGCGGGGATGAGGACTTCGTCGCCGTCCTCGACGAGCGCCTGCACGGCCATGGAGACCAGTTCGGAGACGCCGTTGCCGAGGAAGACGTCGTCCACGCCGACGTCGAGACCGCGGTCCTGGTAGCGCTGGGCGACGGCGCGGCGCGCGGAGAGGACGCCACGCGAGTCGGTGTAGCCGTGTGCCCGGGGCAGCATCCGGATCATGTCCTGGAGGATCTCCTCCGGCGCCTCGAAGCCGAAGAGCGCGGGGTTGCCGGTGTTCAGGCGCAGCACGCTGTGGCCGGCCGCCTCCAGTGCGTCGGCGTGCTCGATCACCGGGCCGCGGATCTCGTAACAGACCTCGCTGAGCTTGCTCGACTGCCGGAACTCCATGCGTGCGCCCTCCGGTTCGTGGTGTTGCTTGGTTTTACCAAGTGTGAGCTTGGAAAGTCCAACAAGATGGCTAGACTGCGCCGCATGTCACCTCGCCGAAGCTACGACCAGTACTGTTCCGCCGCCCGTGCGCTCGACGCCGTCGGTGACCGGTGGACCCTCCTGATCGTCCGTGAGCTGCTCGGCGGACCGCGCCGCTACACCGACCTGCACGCCGATCTGCCCGGCGTGAGCACGGACGTCCTCGCCTCCCGGCTCAAGGACATGGAGCGTGACGGGCTGACCACACGGCGGCGCCTGCCCCCGCCGGGCGCGGCGTACGTCTACGAACTCACCCGCCGGGGCCGTGACCTGCTCCCCGTGCTCCAGGCGCTCGGGGAGTGGGGCGCGCCCGTGCTGGACGAGCGGCGACCCACCGACGCGGTGCGGGCGCACTGGTTCGCGCTGCCGCTGCTGCGCGCCCTGGAAGGGGACGGCCTGGTCGAAGTGCGCCTGGACGAAGGCGTGTTCCACATGTGGCTGGGCACCGCGGAGGGGCCGGTCTACGGGGAGGGCCCCGCCCACGGCGAGCCGGACGCGCGCCTGACGCTGGACAGCGAGACCTGCGAGGCCGTGAGCCGTGGCGCGCTGGGCCTGCGGGAAGCCGTCCGGCAGGGGCGCATCGAGGTGACGGGAGACGGCGCACCGGCCAAGGCGCTCCGCGAGGACTGACGGGCCGCCCGCGAGCGGCCCCGCTGCCGCACCGCCGCCGCCGGAGGCCGGCCCGCGGTGCCGGCCCGTACCCGGGCGGGTCAGGGTGAAGCGGGGAGGACGGACGCCCGCCTGCGGGTCGGGGAGACCGATCCTGCCGAAGGCGAGGCGAGGCGCCGGGTCTGCCGATGGCTCGGCGAGGCCGCCTGGCTCCGGGGCGGATCGTTGAGCCCCTGCTCCGGGACGAAGTCGGGAGGTCAGAGCCCCCGGGCCGATCACGGAGGCCGCCGGCCCCAGGACCGGTCGGGGAGACCTGGCCTCGGCATCGCCCGCCGGGCGCGGTCCCGGCGCCGGTCGGGAGATCCGGGCCGGGACTTGGCCGGGAGGCCGGGGGCGGTGCCGGACCAAACCGGGGCCCGCCGTACCGGTGCGGTACGGCGGGCCCCCTCAGGTGGTTCCGATGGTGCCTCAGGCGCCCGGCGGCACCCGCGACGGCCGCCCCGCGCCCCGGGTCAGCGCGTAACCGCCGATGCCGGCGAGCGCCGCGAGGACACCGCCGATCGCGGTCCACACCCAGCGGTCCGACCACCAGCCCGAGGCCCAGCCGTCGTCGGGCTCGATCGAGGACAGCACGGCCGTGGACGAGTCGGAGTCCTCGTCGGACTTCCCGCCCGTCGTCGCGATGCCCGGCACCAGCGGCTCGGCGAGCGAACCGTCGACCGCCGCCGCGCCGCCGATGTCCTTGGAGCCCACCTCGACCTCGGCGTTCACCGGCAGGCCGAGACCCGACGCCGGCAGACCCGTGGCGGTGAGCCGGATGTAGTACGTGCCCGGCAGCGGGTCGTTGGCCCAGGTCTCCGTCCACGCACGCACCGTACGCAGCGTGCAGGACAGCTCCACGGAGGCCGCGCCGGCCGCCGCCGTCCGCGTCTGCGCCCCGTACTGGCAGGCCTGCCGGCGCCGCAGCCCGTCGTACACGTCGATCTGCCACGTCTCGGCGGCGCTGCGCGCGGCGGACCCGGGCAGCTTCACCGTCGCCTTCACGGTGGGCCGTTGTCCGGCGTCCGCCGGGAAGGACCAGTACAGGTAGTCGCCCGTGGAGGCGCCGGCGGTGGCCCGCTGCCCCTGCTCGATCTCCGTCGCCGTACGGAAGGACGTACCGGCCTCGGTGGGCGCGCCGTCGTCGCCCGACGGGCTCGGCGAGGGCGAGGAGTCGGCGACGGCGGGTGCCGCCGCCACCGCGAGCGCGGCGGGAGCGGCGGCCCCGAGCAGGAACAGTGCCGTGGTCAGCACACGTCGGATACGCATCAGTTGGTCCTCCAGACCGCGACACGCCAGCGCGAGATCCAGCCCCACAGCACACCCGCGAGGAAGCCGGTGAGCACCAGGGCGCCGAGCAGCCACCAGCCGCGCCCGAGACCGAACGAGGCGACGTCGCCCGACTGGTCGGGCCCGTCGACGACGTCGACGGTCAGTTCCAGCGGCAGTCCGGGCGTGGTCTTCACACCCGCGGCGGCCGCGAAGGAGTTCGACACCTGGAGGCACACGACCTCGGCGGTGGCGTCCTCGTCGTCGCTCTCGGCCTTCGGGTAGCGCAGCCCGGTCGAGATGACGTCGGTACGGCCGTTGCCCGCGGCCTCGCCGCGGACGATCTCCCGCCCGTGCACCGTGACGGCCCGCAGCAGCACCCCGTAGTCGGGGGCGACGGCGCGGTCCGCGGCGACGCTGACCGACGCCCGCAGCTCCTGGCCCGGCTCGACCTCGACGCGGTACCAGCGGTGCTTGGTGAACTCCTCGCGGTCGGTGTAGAGGCCCGACTTCAGAGCCGGGGCCTGCGCGCACTCGGCGGCACCCTCCACGGCGACCGGCGTCACCACCGGATCGGCGGCCCGGTCCACCAACTGTCCGACCCGGTCGGCCAGTTCCTCCTTGTGCTGGACCGAGGTGTAGGTGCCGCCGGTGGCGTCGGCGATGCAGCTGAGCTGGTCGCGCGTCTTCGCGTCGGGCACCAGTCCCAGGGTGTCGATGGTCAGGCCTATGCCCTTGGACGAGATCTCGCGCGCCACCTCGCACGGGTCGAGCGGCTGGCAGGTGTCCTCGCCGTCGCTGATCAGCACGATCCGGCGGGTGCCGTCACCGCCGTCGAGGTCGCCGGCCGCCTTCAGCAGGGCGGGGCCGATCGGCGTCCAGCCGGTGGGCGTGAGGGTCGCGACAGCCGTCTTCGCCTCGGTGCGGTCCAGCGTGCCCACCGGGTACAGCTGCGCCGTGTCCTTGCAGCCCGTCTTCCGGTCGTCGCCGCGGTAGTTGGCGCCGAGCGTACGGATGCCGAGCTGCACCTCCTCCGGCGTCGCGTCGAGCACCTCGTTGAACGCCTGCTTCGCCGCGGCCATCCGCGAGCCGCCGTCGATGTCCCGGGCCCGCATCGAACCGCTGACGTCCAGCACCAGTTCGACCTTGGGGGCGGCCTGGGCCGTTTCGTCGGCGACCGCTCCGGCCGGGAAGGCGACCCCCGCCGTCAGGGTGGCGAGCAGGGCGCACAGGCCCGCCGCCAGCCGTTGTCTTGTGATCATCGGCGGATCCTAGTGATCAAAGGTGTCGCGCTTCAAAACGAGGGGGTGCCGGAGCCGGATCCGGTGAGCGGATTGGGCAGTTGTGTCCACAGGTCGCCGGAGGTGCGGGGGGAGAGCCGCATCAGGGTCAGCGCCTTGGTGGGCAGCGGCTCGCCCAGCAGGGCGGCGCGGTCCGCGGTGCGCGGCAGATCACCGGCGACCGCCTCCAGCGCTCCGCGCAGCGCGGCCGTCGAGCCGGCCGTGGCACCCAGCGCGCCACCCACCAGGGAGCCGAACAGCTTGCGTCGCAGGGCGGTCTCGTCGTCCGTGACGACGCGGCCGAAGAGCGCGGGAGCCGGGATGCCGTGCCGGGCCAGGCGGGCCGGGCTGATCCGGATGTCGGCGAGGTCGCGGTAGACGAGCCGGACCGGGGCGCCCGCGCCGTCGAGGACGACGAGCAGGTTCTGGCCGTGCGCCTCCAGGGCCACGCCCAGATCGAGCAGCCGCAGCCCGGTCGTGAGCACGAGGCGGGTGAAATCGGCCAGCCAGGAGGGGCGTTCGGGCAGGCCCGTCAGCGGGAGGGCGGCCACCGGGACGATCTGCTCGCCCGGGGCCGCGTACTGGTCCGGCGACTCCCGCAGCACCGCCGCCAGATCGGGGCTGTGCGCGGTGGCCGCGCCGAGCGTCCGGGTGATGTGCAGCGGAGCGTCCAGACGGCCGGCCACCGACTCCATGAACGCCGAGACCGTCGCGGCGGTCTCCACCGAGTACACCGAGATGTCGCGTACCGAGGACGTCAGCCGGGCGCTCAGCGCGGTCTTGACGTGCGGGCCGTCCGGCAGGGCGAGCGTACGCAAGGACATCAACGGATGTGCGGCGAAACCCTCCTGGACCGGTCCGTCCAGCACGTGCGCCACCTGCCAGGGGTGGACGGGGATCAGGACGCGCTCGCCGTCCCGCAGCCACTTCGGCCACTCGCCGGTGACCAGACAGTCGTCCACGGCCATCAGACCCAGTTCCACGACCGGCCGGTGCTCCGGCGCGTACGCCAGCTGCTCGGCCACGGAGAAGCCGGGCCGGGAACGGCAGTTGGGGTGGTACGGGTGTCCGTCGACGACCCGCTGCTCCCACCTCCAGCCCGCCGCCGGGTGCTCGGCGGGCCCGCACGCGACGCCGTCCGCGGGGGCCGGGCCGGCGGCGTCACCGGGCGCCGGCCCGTCGGCCGTGCCGAACGCCGTCTGTCCCGCCCGGGAGAGCGCCAAGGACTCCACGCTGTCGGCGAGTTCGGCCGCGAAGGCGGGACCGTGCGGCACGCCGAGCGCCTCGACGAGCCGGTCCGGCCGGTCGTACGGCCGCCCGTCGAGCCGCACTTCGCCGACGTACCCGGTGACGGCGTACGGGTCCGGGTGCGGGCCGTGCAGCCGCCGCCCGTCGGCCAGCCGGACCGTGAGACCGTCACGCCCCCTCTCGCGGCCCGCGATCCATGGCAGCGGCTCGTACGCCAGCGCACGCCACAGACGGGTCAGCACCGCCGCCCTGGCGCCGGGGAGCGCCCGCGCGCACGGCGCCGCCGGCTCGGGGCGCACGGCGCTCGGCCCGCCGGCGGGCGAGGCCTCGGGCGTGGGGGGACGGTGCACGGGCGGGCTCCTTGGGTACGGGGACTGCGTCGCGGTCGTCCACGGCAACAGACATACTGATCACCAGTGCACCGTATGGAATGAATGAAGCGAATGGACCGAGTGGACTCCCTGCCTCCCCTGCTCCCGTCACTCGCCGGGGAGGACCCCGGCGGCGGCGATGTCGCGGAGGCCGCCGACGGGTACGCCGCGGCGCCCCTGCTGAATTGTCTCCTGCGGGAGGCGGCGGAGCCCGCGGAGGACCCCGGTGTGTACCGCCTGAAGGCGGGCGGCGGGCTGCTGCGGGTGCGCGGCGCGCGGCGGCCCGCGCGGCCGGAGGTGCGCGCCGCCGGTGCCTGGCACCGGCTCACCCACGCCGAACTGGTCAAACTGACCGCGGAGGAACTGCGCCGCGCCACCGGCCTGTCCAACTCCGAACTGCCCGCGGAGATGACCGACAGCCGCGACACCGTCGCCGCGCTGCTCACCGCGCGGCAGCGTGCGACACCGCCCGGCGATCCGTACCTGCGCTCCGAGCAGTCCCTGATCACCGGGCATCCCCACCATCCGGCACCGAAGGCGCGCGGCGGCGGTCCGGCCACCGACTGGCTGCCGTACGCGCCCGAGGCGTACGCCCGTTTCCCGCTCGAACTCCTCGCCGTGCGCGAGGACGCCGTCGTCGAGGACGGCGACACGACGGCGCTCGACGCCTTCGGCCAGGCCCCGCCCGGCTACCGGCTGCTGCCCGCCCACCCCTGGCAGCTCGGCCTGGTCGGCGCCCGCCCGGAGATCCTGGCCGCGTTCCGCGACGGCCGGCTGCTGCGCGTCGGACGCACCCCGCGCCCGCTCCGGCCGACGGCGGCGATCCGCACGCTGTACGCGCCCGAGGACGACCTCTTCGTGAAGTTCAGCCTCGACGTGCGCATCACCAACGACGTCCGCCGGCTGTGGCGGCACGACCTGCTGAAGATGCGCGGCACCGACGCGGCCACCGCCGCTGCGTTCGCGGGACCCGGCCCCGCCGCCTGGCTGAGCGACAGCGGCTACCGCACCGCCGACTTCGCCTTCGAAGAACTCGCCGTCCTCGTCCGGGACGGACTGCGCGGCCACCTCTTGCCCGGCGCGACCCCGCTGCTCGCCGCCGCCCTGGTGGAGGGCTTCGACGGCAGCCCCCTGGACGGGCTCGCCGACCCGGCCGCCTGGTGGGCCGCGTATCTGCGCCACGTCGTACCGCCCGTGCTGCACGCGTTCGCGCGCCACGGCGTCGTCGTCGAGGCCCACCTGCAGAACGTGCTGGTGGCCGTGGACGCGGCGGGGACGCCCGTGCAGGCGCTGTTCCGGGACGCGGAGGGCGTGAAGCTGCTGCCCGCCGTGACGCGCGAGGCGGGCTGGGAACGGCTCGTGTACTGCCTGCTCGTCAACCACCTCACCGAGCTGGCCGCGCTGCTCGCCGAGCGTCACCCCGGCTGGGACCCGTGGCCCGCCGTCCGGGAGGAGCTGATCCGCTACGACACGGAGCTCGGACTGCCCGAGATCGCCGGCCTGCTCGCGGCGCCCACCGTCCCCGGCAAGACGAACCTGCTCCTGCGGTGGACCGGCGCGGACGGCGCGGACGCCCGGTACGTGCCGCTGCCCAACCCGCTGGCCGGGTGAGCGCTGACTTACCCTGGCGGGTGTGCTGCGCGACGTGACTGCTGTTCGATACGTGACCCCGCTGAGGGCGGGCGGCTCCGTGCCCGGGGTCGTCGAGGCCGACGACCTGGGGACGTACGTCGTGAAGTTCACCGGCTCCGCGCAGGGCCGCAAGGCGCTGGTCGCCGAGGTGATCGTCGGCGAGCTGGCCCGTGCGCTCGGGCTGCGCTTCCCCGAGCTGGTCCTCGTCCACTTCGACCCCGCGATCGCCGACTCCGAACCGCACCAGGAGGTGCGGGACCTGCACGGCGCCAGCGCGGGCCTCAACCTCGGCATGGACTTCCTGCCGGGCGCGAAGGACTTCACGCCACAGGTCGCGAAGAGGTTCCCGGTCGACGCACTGGAGGCGGGCAGGATCGTCTGGCTCGACGCGCTGACCGTGAACGTGGACCGTACGGTCCACAGCTCCAACCTGATGGTGTGGCCCACGTTCGGCACCGCGCCCCCGCAGCTGTGGCTGATCGACCACGGAGCGGCCCTCGTCTTCCACCACCGCTGGGACGCCTCCGACCCCGCCAAGGCCTACGACTTCCGGCACCATGCCCTCGGCCACTACACGCCGGACACCCGAGCCGCCGACGCCGAGCTGGCGCCGCGGGTGACGCGCGAGCTGCTCCGCGAGGTCACGGCGGCCGTGCCGGACGCCTGGCTGACCGTCGAGGAGGGCTTCGCGACGCCCGACGAGGTCAGGACGGCGTACGTGGACTACCTCCACGCGCGCGTGGCGGCGTCCGCGGCCTGGCTGCCCACCGACTTCCCCACCCGGGAGGAACTCGCCGCCGAGGAGGAACAGCGCGCGGCGAGGACACAGCAGGGCCGCCCGAACTGGCTCAAGCGGGTCCCCGACCTGCACGGCAAACCGGCGGCGGAACAGGATTGGTCGGTGCACCTGGGATGAGCGGCGTCCAGCGCGTGGAGATCGAGTACTGCACCCAGTGCCGCTGGCTGCCGCGGGCGGCCTGGCTGGCGCAGGAACTCCTCACGACCTTCGAGACCGAGCTGACGGAACTGGCCCTCAAGCCAGGCACGGGCGGGGTCTTCCTGGTCCGGGTGAACGGTGAGGTGGTCTGGGACCGCCGCGAACAGGGCTTCCCGGAGCCGACCGCGGTGAAGCAGGCCGTACGCGACCGAGTGGCCCCGGGAAGGTCCCTGGGCCACTCGGACAGATCCGCGTGAGCGTCAGCCCTTGAGCTGCTCGTACGCCGGCAGCGTCAGGAAGTCCGCGTAGTCCTCGTCCAGCGACACCTGGAGCAGCAGGTCGTGGGCCTGCTGCCAGTTGCCCGCCGCGAACGCCTCCTCGCCGATCTCGGCGCGGATGCGGGCGAGCTCCTCGGCGGTGACCCGGCGCGCCAGCTCCGGGGTGGCCGCCACGGTCTTCCCGTCGTGCTCGAAGACGACGCCCGCGTTGATCCACTGCCAGATCTGGGAGCGGGAGATCTCGGCGGTGGCCGCGTCCTCCATGAGGTTGAAGATGGCCACCGCGCCGAGGCCGCGCAGCCAGGCCTCGATGTAGCGGATGCCGACCTGCACCGCGTTGACCAGGCCCTCGTACGTCGGCCTGGCGTCGAGGGAGTCGATGGCGATCAGGTCACCGGCGGCGACGGACACGTCCTCGCGCAGCCGGTCCTTCTGGTTGGGCCGCTCCCCGAGGACCGCGTCGAACGACGCCATCGCGATCGGGACCAGGTCGGGGTGCGCGACCCAGGAGCCGTCGAAGCCGTCGCCCGCCTCGCGGTCCTTGTCGGCCTTGACCTTCTCGAAGGCGACCTTGTTGACCGCCTCGTCGCGGCGCGAGGGGATGAACGCCGCCATGCCGCCGATCGCGTGCGCGCCGCGCTTGTGGCAGGTACGGACGAGGAGTTCGGTGTACGCGCGCATGAACGGGGCGGTCATCGTCACCGCGTTGCGGTCCGGCAGGACGAACTTGGCGCCACCGTCACGGAAGTTCTTGACGATGGAGAAGAGGTAGTCCCAGCGGCCCGCGTTCAGTCCCGAGGCGTGGTCGCGGAGTTCGTAGAGGATCTCCTCCATCTCGTACGCGGCGGTGATCGTCTCGATCAGGACGGTTGCGCGCACGGTCCCCTGCGGGATGCCGAGGTGGTCCTGCGCGAAGACGAACACGTCGTTCCAGAGGCGGGCCTCCAGGTGCGACTCCGTCTTCGGGAGGTAGAAGTACGGGCCCTTGCCGAGGTCCAGCAGGCGCTGGGCGTTGTGGAAGAAGTACAGGCCGAAGTCGACGAGGGCGCCCGGGACGGGTGTGCCGTCGGCGTCCACGAGGTGGCGTTCGCTCAGGTGCCAGCCGCGCGGGCGCATGACGACGGTGGCGAGGTCCTCGTCCGCCTTGAGGGCGTACGACTTGCCCGACGCCGGGTCGGTGAAGTCGATGGTGCGGGTGTAGGCGGCGATCAGATTGAGCTGGCCGACGACCACGTTCTCCCAGGTCGGTGCCGAGGCGTCCTCGAAGTCCGCGAGCCAGACGCGCGCACCGGAGTTGAGCGCGTTGATGGTCATCTTGCGGTCGGTGGGGCCGGTGATCTCGACGCGGCGGTCGTTCAGGGCCGCCGGGGCGGGGGCCACCTTCCAGGAGTCGTCCGCGCGGATCGCGGCGGTCTCCGGGAGGAAGTCGAGGGTGGAGGTGCGGGCGATCTCGGCGCGGCGCTCCGCACGGCGGGCGAGGAGCTCGTCACGCCGGGGCGTGAACTGCCGGTGCAGCTCGGCCACGAAGGCGAGGGCCGCGTCGGTGAGGACCTCCTCCTGCCGGGGCAGGGGCTCGGCGTCGACGATGGCCAGCGGGGACGGCGCTGGTGCGGACATGAGCTGTCACTTCCTTCGGGGGAGCTGTTTCAGCGAACCACGTGCATCGCCACCGTGCCGTGGCACTGGGTGCCGACCGGCGCGAATGGGGCAAAGGGCGCCCGCGGAGCGGTCAGGCGCTTCTGAACAGTGGATACTAGTTTCCTCATGGTGGAAGTTCAATGGTTTGTTGATGTCGAGATTCTCCGGGTCGACACAAGGTGGCGCTCGGTGCCACGCCGTTCACTCAAGGTGGACCAGGTCGGCCGCGGTGTCGATGTCGTACGCCTGCGCGACGTCCCCGCACTCGACGAGCGTGATCGCGTCTTCATGGGCCTTGAGATAGGCGCGGGCGCCCCGGTCGCCGGTGGCGCTGCGCGCGATGGCGTCCCAGTGCCCGGCCCCGAAGAGGACGGGGTGGCCGCGTTCGCCGCCGTAGGACGCGGCGGCGAGCGAGAGGGGGGAGGCGTACGCGCCGAGGACCCGGGACACCGCCTCCGGGCCGATCCCCGGCTGGTCGACCAGAAGTACCAGCGCGCCGCCCGCACCCGTGCCCGCCAGTGAACCGAGACCCGCGCGCAGCGAGGAGCCCATGCCCTCCTCCCACTCCGGGTTGTCCACGAGGACGCATCCGGGCAGCGCGGCCCGCGCCCGCACGGCGTCGGCCCGGGCGCCCAGCACCACATGGACGCGTGCGCAGCCGCCGGCCCGCAGGACCTCGACCGCGTGTTCGACGAGCGGTCGCCCGCGGTGTTGCAGGAGCGCCTTGGGGCGCCCCCCGAGGCGGCGCCCGCCGCCGGCCGCGAGCAGCAGTCCGACGACCTGGTCCTTGTTGTCCGTCATGCTCCCTGCATACCCGAGCGGGGCGGGAGCGCGCGCCGGAACCCGGCCGGGCCGCCCGATGTCCAAGGGCTGAATTTCGGTCCGCGCGGTGGCGCCCGGCGCACGCGGTGGCGTTTACTGACCCGCGTCCCCCCGGCGCCCGACCACCGCCACGGGGAGTTGGGGCCTGGCGAGGACGATCGACGCACAACGGCGTGCGAGGGGGGAGAGCTGTGTTGCGGAGCTTGGGGCAGAGGGCAGTGACCGGCAGCGACGAGGACCCGAGGGTGGTGGAACTGCGCATCGCCGTCTCCCGGCTGCGCCGTGAACTGGCCGCGCATCCGGCCGAGTTCCCCGACCGCGGCATCGCCGAGGACGAGCTCGCGGCCCTCGCCGCGATGGCCGCCGGCGGCATCCCCGAGAGCCCTCGGCTGCGCCGCTCCCTGCTTCTGGTCGCGGGCGCGATCGGCTCGGTCAGCGCCCTGTCGACGCGCCTGGCCGACGTGCGCAGCGCGGTGGAGCTGTTCGGGGAACCGCCGCGCCGCTGAGCCGCGGGGCGGGTGCCCCGCGGCGGTATCCGGGGCTCAGGCGGCCGGGCCCGAGCTGGCCAGGGCCTCCGACAGCTCTTGCGCCACCTGCTGGAGCACGGGCACGATCTTCTCGGTGGCCGACTCGGTGACACGGCCGGCGGGTCCGGAGATGGAGATGGCGGCGGCGGTCGGGGAGTCGGGCACGGAGACCGCCAGGCAACGGACGCCGATCTCCTGCTCGTTGTCGTCGACCGCGTAGCCGAGACTCCTGACCTCTTCCAGGGCGGCGAGGAAGCCGTCCGGAGTCGTGATCGTCTTCTCCGTCGCGGCGGGCATGCCGGTCCGGGCGAGCAGGGCGCGTACCTCGTCGGCCGGGGTGTGCGCGAGCAGTGCCTTGCCCACGCCCGTGGAGTGCGGCAGGACGCGCCGCCCCACCTCGGTGAACATCCGCATCGAGTGCTTGGACGGCACCTGGGCGACGTAGACGATCTCGTCCCCGTCGAGCAGGGCCATGTTGGCCGTCTCGCCGGTCTCCTCGACCAGTTGCGCCAGATAGGGGCGGGCCCAGGTGCCGAGGAGCCGGGACGCGGACTCGCCGAGGCGGATCAGACGCGGTCCGAGCGCGTACCGGCGGTTCGGCTGCTGACGCACGTAGCCGCAGGCCACCAGCGTGCGCATGAGCCGGTGGATGGTGGGCAGCGGCAGTCCGCTGCTCGCGGAGAGCTCGCTCAGGCCGACCTCGCCCCCGGCGTCCGCCATGCGCTCCAGCAGGTCGAAGGCGCGCTCGAGGGACTGGACGCCACCACTGGGAGCGGGCGATTTGGCGGCGTCGGTGGTGCTGGCGCTGGACGGCGGCACGGCGGCGGTCCTTTCACGGCTCAGGAACGTCAGGGTCGGCCCGGCAACGGGCCTCTCGCGGGGCGGCGGCGCGCGCCGGGAGGGTAGTGATGCAGCCTACCCGGCGGTTGGTTGACTCCCGCGTTGTGCATAGCTACGTTCTGCTCTTTGGAATTCTACTTCCGCTTTGTGGAAACATCCAGAGTGGGCGTCCCGGGAGCACAGTGGAGGTGTGCGCTCTTGACGGCACATGGGCTGCGGGGAAGACTCCTTCAACAGATCGTTGAATTCCGTTACGCGGAAGTAAACCCGCGCCTCCACGGCGGCGGCAGTGATCAGCAGCGGCAGAGAGAGGGGTCCGGGTGTCTGGTGTCGGAGGGGTCGAACTGATGCTGCGCTCGACGCGCGTCATCACTCCCGAAGGGACGCGCGCCGCCACGGTCGCGGTCACCGGAGGCACGATCACGGCCGTGCTCGCGCACGACGCGGAAGTGCCGGACGGCGTCCGGCTGGAGGACTTCGGCGACGACGTCCTGCTGCCCGGCCTCGTCGACACCCACGTCCATGTGAACGACCCCGGCCGCACCGAGTGGGAGGGCTTCTGGACCGCGACCCGCGCCGCGGCCGCCGGCGGCATCACCACCCTCGTCGACATGCCGCTCAACTCCCTGCCGCCCACCACGACGGTGGACAACCTGCGCACCAAGAAGGACGTCGCCCACCCCAAGGCGCACATCGACGTCGGCTTCTGGGGCGGGGCGCTGCCCGGCAACGTGAAGGATCTGCGCCCCCTGCACGACGCGGGCGTCTTCGGCTTCAAGGCGTTCCTGTCGCCCTCCGGCGTCGACGAGTTCCCCGAGCTCGACCAGGAACAACTCGCGCGGTCGCTCGCCGAGATCGCCGGCTTCGGCGGCCTCTTGATCGTGCACGCCGAGGACCCGCACCACCTCGCCGCGGCCCCGCAGAAGGGCGGCCGCAAGTACACCGACTTCCTCGCCTCGCGCCCCCGTGACGCCGAGGACACCGCGATCGAGCACCTCATCGCCCAGGCACGGCGGCTCGACGCGCGCGTGCACGTGCTCCACCTGTCGTCCAGCGACGCGCTGCCGCTGATCGCCGCCGCGAAGGCCGACGGCGTACGGCTCACGGTCGAGACCTGCCCGCACTACCTCACGCTGACCGCCGAGGAGGTCCCGGACGGCGCCAGCGAGTTCAAGTGCTGTCCGCCCATCCGCGAGGCGGCCAACCAGGACCTGCTGTGGCAGGCCCTCGCCGACGGCACCGTCGACTGCGTCGTCACCGACCACTCGCCCTCCACGGCCGATCTGAAGACCGACGACTTCGCGACCGCCTGGGGCGGCATCTCCGGCCTCCAGCTCAGCCTGTCCGCGGTGTGGACCGAGGCCCGCAGGCGCGGCCACACCCTCGAGGACGTGGTCCGCTGGATGTCCACGAGCACCGCCCGGCTCGTCGGCCTCGACGACCGCAAGGGCGCCATCGCCCCCGGCCTCGACGCCGACTTCGCGGTCCTCGCCCCCGACGAGACCTTCACCGTGGACCCCGCCGCGCTCCAGCACCGCAACCGCGTCACCGCCTACGCGGGCAAGACGCTGAGCGGCGTCGTCAAGTCCACCTGGCTGCGCGGCCGGCGGATCGTGGACCGGGGCGAGTTCACCGAACCGGCCGGCCGACTGCTCTCCCGCCACCCGTGACCCGCACCAGCCCCGCACCCGCAGCGGCCGATCCCGAAAGGCAGACCTGATCATCGTGACGGCGATTCCTCACTTCACCGGCGACGCGAACCCCTACGGAGGCGGCGACCCGTACGCGGACTACCGCACCGCCGACTTCCCCTTCACCCAGTACGCCAACCTCGCCGACCGGCAGCTCGGCGCGGGTGTCATCGCCGCCAACGACGAGTTCTTCGCCCAGCGCGAGAACCTTCTGGTGCCCGGGGCCGCCGAGTTCGACCCCGAGCACTTCGGCCACAAGGGCAAGATCATGGACGGCTGGGAGACGCGGCGCCGCCGCGGCGTCTCGGCCGAGCACCCGTGGCCGACGGCGGAGGACCACGACTGGGCGCTCGTCCGTCTCGGCGCGCCCGGCGTCGTCCGCGGCATCGTCGTGGACACCGCCCACTTCCGCGGCAACTACCCGCAGGCGGTGTCGGTCGAGGGCGCGTGCGTGCCCGGTTCCCCGTCGCCCGAGGAGCTCCTCGCCGACGACGTGAAGTGGACGACCCTCGTCACCCGCACCGCCGTCGGCGGTCACGCGGCGAACGGCTTCGCGGTCTCGGCCGAGCAGTGCTTCACGCACCTGCGGGTCAACCAGCACCCCGACGGCGGCATCGCCCGGCTGCGGGTGTACGGCGAGGTCGTGCCCGATCCGCGCTGGCTGTCGGTCCTCGGCACCTTCGACGTGGTGGCGCTGGAGAACGGCGGCCAGGTCGTGGACGCCTCGAACCTCTTCTACTCGCCCGCCACCAACACCATCCAGCCGGGGCGCTCCCGCAAGATGGACGACGGCTGGGAGACGCGGCGCCGCCGGGACGACGGGAACGACTGGATCAGCTACCGGCTCGCCGGACAGTGCGAGATCCGGGCGATCGAGATCGACACGGCGTATCTGAAGGGCAACAGCGCCGGCTGGGCGGCGGTGTCCGTACGGGACGGGGCCGAGGGGGAGTGGGTGGAGGTGCTGCCGCGGACCCGCCTCCAGCCCGACACGAACCACCGCTTCGTCCTGGACGCCTCCGCCGTCGGCACCCACGCGCGCGTGGACATCTTCCCCGACGGCGGGATCTCGCGGCTGCGGCTGTTCGGGTCGCTCACGCAGGAGGGCACGGCGCGGCTCGCCGCCCGTCACCAGGAGCTGGGCGGCTGACTTCGGCCCCTCCTCCGTCTCTTCCCGTTCCCGCGCTCCCAGCGGGGTGGTGGTGGGCGCGCACTTTTGGTTCCCGTGCTCCGGGCGGGCGGGCGCGCTCTTCCGGCCCCCTGCTCCCGGCGGCGTGGGCGCCCTGCTGCGGGCAGGATGCCCCTTCGTCGCCGGGTGCCGGCCCGGACCCCGCACCTCGCGTGCCGGACAGGGCTCGATCGCCCTGTCCGGCACGCGAGGTGCGGGGGAGACGGCGGCCGCTACGCCGAGTGGCCCCCGTCCACCGAGAACTCCGCCCCCGTGACGTAGGCCGCCTCCGGCCCGGCCAGATAGGCGATCGCCGAGGCCACCTCGTCGGCCGTGCCGAAGCGGCCCAGGGCGGTCATCGCGGCCTGGCCCGCGGCGTACGGGCCGTCGGCGGGGTTCATGTCCGTGTCGATCGGCCCGGGATGCACGATGTTCGCGGTGATCCCGCGGTCACCCAGCTCCCGGGCCAGGGCCTTGGTGAGCCCGATCAGGGCCGACTTGCCGGTCGCGTAGAGCGTCCCGCCGGGTCCCGGCACTCGCTGGGTCATGCAGGTGCCGACGGTCACGATCCGGCCACCCCGGCCCATCCGTGCCGCCGCGGCCTGGGAGGCCAGGAAGACACCGCGGACGTTGACGGCGAGCACCCGGTCGACGTCCGCGGGGGACAGTGAGTCGAGCGGGCCGAGGACCCCCACGCCCACGTTGTTCACCAGGACGTCGAGCCCGCCGAGCTCCTCCGCGGCGCGGCTCACCGCCCCGGCCGCCTCCGCGGGGTCCGCCGAGTCCGCCCGCAGGGCGATCCCGCGCCGCCCCAGCGCCTCGACGGCCCGGACGACGTCGGCCGCCTCCTCCTTGCCCCGGACGTACGTGAGGGCCACGTCCGCGCCCTCCCGGGCGAGCCGTACCGCCGTCGCCGCACCGATGCCACGGCTGCCGCCGGTCACCAGGGCCACCTTGCCGTTCATTGCGAGATCAGTCGTTTCGTGTGAGGTCATGCGTCCATCCCAGCGGGCGCGGCCCCCGGGTGCTGGCGGCGAACGGACACCGTGTTCGGTGCGGAAGGTTCGATTCGGAACTCTTCCTTCCGCTTTTTGCGTTCCCCCCTCGTGACTCTTCAGCAAAAGATCGTCGGCAACGCCATGCAGATGGCGGTCGTCAACCTGCGCCCCGGTCAGACCGTGTACTGCGAGGCCGGGAAGTTCCTGTTCAAGACGGCGAACGTGACCATGGAGACCCGCCTGTCCGGGCCCTCCGGAGGCGGGGGCGCCCCGCCGGCCGGCAACGGCGGCTCGGGCATGGGCGGCATGCTCCGTCAGGCCATGGGCACGGCCATGCAGGTCGGCCAGCGCGCGCTCGCGGGCGAGTCGTTGGCCTTCCAGTACTTCACCTCCACGGGTGGCGAGGGCACCGTCGGTTTCGCGGGTGTGCTGCCCGGTGAGATGCGTGCCCTGGAGCTCGACGGCACGCGCGCGTGGTTCGCGGAGAAGGACGCCTTCGTGGCCGCGGAGTCGAGCGTGGAGTTCGGCATCGCGTTCCAGGGCGGCCGGACCGGGCGCAGCGGCGGCGAGGGATTCGTGCTGGAGAAGTTCACCGGGCAGGGCACGGTGATCATCGCGGGCGCCGGCAACTTCATCGACCTCGACCCGGCCGACTTCGGCGGTCGCATCGAGGTCGACACGGGCTGTGTCGTCGCCTTCGAGGAGGGCATCCGGTACGGCGTCCAGCGCGTCGGGGGCCTGAACCGGCAGGGGCTGATGAACGCGGTGTTCGGCGGCGAGGGCCTGTCCCTGGCCACCTTGGAGGGCAGCGGCCGGGTGATCCTCCAGTCGATGACCATCGAGGGCCTCGCCAACGCCCTGAAGAAGGCCCAGGGCGGGGACAAGCAGGGGCCGACGGGCGGCCTGTTCTCGACGCACGCGGGCTGACGCACGCGACCGGGACGGCGGCCCGGCTACGGGTTGGCCGGGGCTGACGCACGCGACCGGGACGGCGGCCCGGTGACGGTTCGCCGTCCACCGGTGAGTCACGGGCTCCGGTGTCGCCATCCACGCGTACGAGCGGGACGGCCGTCCCACGTACGGGCGCCACGGGAGAGTGTCGCCTCCGGTGTCCTCCGGCATCCGCGCGGCGAAACGGTGTAGCCCCCACGCACCCCCGCCGGTACGGTGATCGTCCCCGTGGGAGCCGTCGACGTCTCCACGCCCGCCCGTGACCGCTGGAGACCGCTCCCATGTCGTCGATCGCCGTACCCGGCGCGCTCGCGCCCCGCCGCGCCTGGCTCACCGACCTGCCCGTCCTGCTGGTGGCCGTGGTGTGGGGCGCCAGCTATCTCGCGGCGAAGGACATCACCACCGCGCGGACGGTGATCGCCGTCCTCGTGCTGCGGTTCGCGGTCGTGCTGCCGGTGCTGGTGATCGCCGGACGGCGCGCGTTGAGGGCCCTGACGGCGGAGCAGTGGCGCGGGGCGGCGCTGCTCGGGCTGATCCTGAGCGGGATCTTCCTCCTGGAGACGTACGGCGTCGTCCACACCTCGGCCACCAACGCGGGCCTCATCATCAGCCTGACCATGATCTTCACACCGCTCGCCGAAGCGGCCGTCACTCGGGTGCGTCCCCCGCGCGCCTTCCTCGCCGCGGCCGGTGTCTCCGTGCTCGGCGTGGTGCTCCTCACCCAGGGGGGCGGCTTCACCCGGCCGTCCCTCGGTGACCTGCTGATGCTGCTCGCCGCTCTCGCCCGGACCGTGCACGTGCTCGCCATGTCCCGCATCAAGGCCGTGCAGGGTGCCGACGCGCTGCCGCTGACCTCCGTCCAACTGGGCGCGGCCGTCGCGGTGTTCGCGCTGCTGTCGACCGGCGCCGACGCCACCCCCTGGAGCACCGCCGCGGGCTTCGGCGCACGGGAGTGGGCCGGGCTGCTGTTCCTCTCGGCCTTCTGCACCCTGTTCGCCTTCTTCGTGCAGATGTGGGCGGTGCGCCGGACCTCGCCGTCCCGGGTGAGCCTGCTGCTCGGGACGGAACCCCTGTGGGCCGCCGCGGCCGGTATCGCCCTCGGCGGGGAGCGGCTCGGCGCGGCGGGCCTGGCGGGCGGCGTCCTGGTGCTCGCGGGGACCGCGTGGGGACGTCGGTCGGCAGGTTAACTCCCGGAAAAATCATCGGACTCGGCGGGAGAAAACCGCTTCCTTGACATTGACATGCCATGCTCTACGCGCGTCATCCTGAAGGCATGAGATTCCCCCCACGAATCACTCGCATCGGCACGCTCGTCTCCCTCATGTCCGCCCTGCTCGTCGGCGGCACCGCGGTGGTCCCCGCCGACGCCGCGACCACGGCCGTCGGCAGCGTCTGTTACGGCGCACTGCCCTCACAGGCGCACGACACCCTGGACCTGATCGACGCGGGCGGCCCCTTCCCGTACTCCCAGGACGGGACCGTCTTCCAGAACCGCGAGGGTGTGCTGCCTTCCCGGTCCTCCGGCTACTACCACGAGTACACGGTCATCACGCCCGGTTCCCCCACCCGCGGCGCCCGTCGCATCGTCACCGGCCAGGAGACCCAGGAGGACTACTACACCTCGGACCACTACGTGACGTTCAAGCTGGTCGACTTCGGCTGCTGAACCGCCCGTGATCCCGGGGTGACCCGGCCCGCCGGAAGTCCGGTCCGCGATCAGCCGGACTTCCGGCTCTCCGCCGCCGCGAACAGCGCGACCGAGAGCACGATGAGGGCGACGCTCGCGTACACCTCGTAGCCGTCGAGGATATCGAGCCGGCGCACCACCCCCCACACTCCCGATACGTGCAACCGGCCGGTGATCGCCGGTATCAGACCCAGGACGCCCTGGACCAGGGCCACGAAACCGAGCACTTCGAGAATCCGCTTCATGGGACGACCCTCGCCCCACGGCCTCCCCACGACCATCGGCCGTGGGGCGAGCCCTGTCCGTCCCGAGTCTGCGGACCCCGCCGCACCGGAGCGCCGAAAGTCTGAAGGGCCGCGACTTTGGTCGACGATCACCGTCGCGATGCGGTGGCGCCGGTCGAGCCTGCGTAGATTTGTCGACTGTGAATGGTGACCATCCGGCGCGGCCGGCGCACGACGTACCGGGGCGGACGGCCGTGCCCCGCGCCCAGGCCGCGAAGACGGACCCGACGACCCTGCCGCACGGGGAGACGACCTCCCCGGAGGGCCTGGCCCCGCAGCCGGTGCCCTCGCTGCGCACCCCGTCCGCCCGGCGCTGGCTGCTTCCGTCGGCAATGATCGCGGAGCTGGACCTAGACGCCGGCCGCCCGGCCCGCTCCGGACGGCCGCGGCGCACCGTACGCGACTGGATCGTCGACTTCGGCTGCTTCCTGCTCGCCCTGGCCATCGGTCTCGCCGCCGCGAACACGCTGACCAAGGACCCGAACACCCCCCATGCCCTGGCCGTCGTCGACCAGGTGCTCGGCGCGCTGGCCTGCGGGGCGGTCTGGCTGCGGCGCCGGTGGCCGCTGGGGCTGGCCATCGCCCTTCTCGCCGTCGGGCTGGTCTCCACCACCGCGGGCGGCGCCGGCCTGGTCGCCCTGTTCACGCTCGCCGTGCACCGGCCCTTCAAGTACGTGGGCACGCTCGCCGGCCTGCAGGTCGCACTGCTCCCGCTGTACTTCTGGCTGCGGCCCGACCCCGATCTGTCGTACCTCGCCGCGATCGCCGTCACCGCCCTGCTGACCGCCACGGTGGTCGGCTGGGGCATGTTCGTCCGCTCCAAGCGGCAGCTCATGCTGAGCCTGCGGGACCGGGCCCGGCGCGCCGAGACGGAGGCGGAACTGCGGGCCGAGCAGGCCCAGCGGCTCGCCCGCGAGGCGATCGCGCGCGAGATGCACGACGTGCTCGCGCACCGGCTCACCCTGCTCAGCGTGCACGCGGGCGCCCTGGAGATCCGGCCCGACGCGCCCCACGAGGAGGTCGCGCGGGCGGCAGGCGTGATCCGGGAGAGCGCCCACGAGGCGCTTCAGGACCTGCGCGAGATCATCGGCGTGCTGCGCGCGGGGGACTCCGACGAGGCCGGGCGACCGCAGCCGACGCTGGCCGCGCTCGACGCGCTGGTCACCGAGTCCCGTTCGGCCGGTATGAAGGTCGCCCTCGACAACCGCGTCGTCGACCCGGCCACCGTGCCCGCGTCCGTCGGACGCACCGCCTACCGGATCGCCCAGGAGGGACTCACCAACGCCCGCAAGCACGCGCCCGGCGCGGAGGTGACGGTGACGGTGTCGGGCGCGCCCGGCGACGGCCTGACGCTGTCCGTCCGCAACCCCGCCCCGCCGGGCGACGTCCCGCTCGTGCCCGGCTCCGGCCAGGGACTGATCGGTCTCACCGAACGCGCCACGCTCGCGGGCGGCCGACTGGAACACGGAGCCGAGGGCGACGGCGGTTTCCACGTCCGGGCCTGGCTGCCCTGGCCCGCCTGACACCGGCCCCCTCATGCTTGTGAACCGGGCTCAGGGGCGAAGCTCCAGGCCAGGTCGGGGGCGTACTCGGGCGTGGGGCCAGGCGCGAGGCTTCAGCCCGTCCGGCGTTCGAGGACGAGGCCGTCCAGGCCGATGCGAGCGAGCCGGAGGCGGAGCCCGGGGTGGTAAGTGCGGGTGTCCTGGTCAGGGTCGTACTCGGGTGTGGGGTCAGGGGGGGAGGTTTCAGCCCGTCCGGCGTTCGAGGACGAGGCCGTCCGGGCCGATACGGGGGCCGGGGGCGGAGCCCCCGGGGTCAGGTGCCCGGACGCAGGATCACCCTGCGTCCGTGGAGCTCACCCCGCTCCATGCGCCGATGCACCTCCGCCGCCGCACTCAACGGCAGCACCTCCGTGCTCCGCGGACGCAGCAGACCGGCGGACAGCAGGTCGTTGATGGCGTCCGCCGCCGACGCCAGCTCGGCCGGCGTGGCGTGGGAGATCGCGAACCCCCGCACGGACGCGTCCTTCATGTAGAGCGGCCCCACCGGCAGCACCGGCTCGTCCTTCGCCCCCGCGAGCAGCACGATGCGGCCTCGGTGCGCGAGCAGCGCGACGGCCGAGGCGAGGTCGTTGTGACCGGAGGTGTCGACGTGCAGGCCCACCCCGTCGGGGGCCAGCCGCGACAGACGACCCCTGAGATCCGGGTCGCGGTAGTCCACGACCGCCGCGGCGCCCAGGTCCCGGCAGTAGTCGTGGTCCCGGGGCGACGCCGTCGCGATGACACGGGCACCCGCCCGGACCGCGAGGACGACCAGCGCGGCCCCCACGTTCCCCGCCGCGCCGCCGACCACCACGGTCTCGCCGGACGCCAGGCCGCCGTGCGTGAACAGGGCGAGATACGCGGTCGCCGCGGGGTGGACCACGGCCACGGCGACCTCGGGATCCACGCCCGGCGGCAGCGGGTACAGCCGGTCCAGGGACACCACGGCCTGCTCGGCCGCCGCACCCTGACGCCCGCCGTGCCCGAGGCTGTTGCACCACACGGCGTCACCGACCGAGAAGCCGCCGCCGGGCTTCGCGACCGTGCCCACCAGGTCGCGACCGACGACGAAGGGAAACTCCAGCGGCGTACGGAACACCCCTGAACGCACGAAGGTGTCGACGGGGTTGACCGTGGTGGCCCGCACGTCGACGAGTACCTCGCCCGGGCCCGGCACAGGTGCGGCGAGCTCTCCGTAGCGAATGACGTCGGGTGGGCCGAGCTGTTCGGCATAAGCGGCACGCATGGCCATGGATTCTTCCACCGGGTGGGCGCACCCGGGCGAAACGCGCGCGTTCTTCGTCAAGTCGTCCGCAATTCCCTCCCGCCGCACTCCGAAGATGAGGAACCCGGAAGCGCCGCGGACTTGACGGACCCGCACGGGCACTTTTGCCCGCGCTCCCCGAGCGGCGCAGCATTCCGGGCATCAGCCGATAACACCGGGAGAGACAAGACCGTGGGTGACAACACCGTGAGTGAGAAAGTCCCGGGGGAGACCCCGCTGTTCCGCGCCGCGGCCGACGCGCACGTCGACGCCACGCCCCTGCAGGTCTACTCCGTCGTCAGCGACCTCGGCCGCAGCGGCGACTGGAGCGAGGAGTGCGTCGGAGGCGAGTGGGTGGAGGGCGAGCCCGCCACCGTGGGCGCCGTCTTCCGCGGTGAGAACCACCGCGAGAAGGACGTGGTGGCCTGGGCGCCCGTCGTACGCGGCTCCTGGAGCACCCGGTCCGAGGTGATCGCCGCGGAGCCCGGCGCCACGTTCTCCTGGGCGATCCAGGACTCGGCGGGACGCGCCCAGGAGAGTGTCTGGACCTTCGACATCGAGCCCGACGGCACCGGTAGCCGGCTGGTCCACCACTTCCGGATGGGCGCCGCCACGGAGGGAATCCGCGGGATCACCGCAGAGATGGACGCGGAGCAGAAGCAGAAGTTCTTCGCCGACTGGGGCGCCAAGCTGGAAAAGGACCTGGCGGCGACCGTCAAGCGCATCAAGGACGTCATCGAAGGCGAATTCAAGAGCTGAATTCCGAGCCTGTTGAGCCTGGGTAGGAGAGGGCGAGCACGTGTTGCTGCAACGGATAGGAAACCGGGGAATCCGGCTCGGGACGCTCTTCGAGCGAGCGGCCGCCCGGCACCCCGCGAACGTACTGATACTCGACCACGATCTCGACATCGCGCCCGGACTCGGGCGCCGCGCCACGGTCGCCGAAGTCGCCGACCTGGTCGACGACTTCGCGTCCCGGCTGTGGGCGGCACGGGTCAGGCCCGGCGACCGGGTGGTCATCTACAAGTCCGACGGATTCGACATCACCCTGCTCGCCTGTGCCACGGCCCGGGTCGGTGCCGTACCGGTGCTGCTGTCGCCGAAGCTCGACGGCGGGACGGTGACCGAGCTGGTGCGGCGCACCGACCGCCCGTACCTCGTCACCGACCAGGCGAAGCTGGAGGAGGAACTGCCCGACTCGGTCGTCGGACTGGCCTCCGCCGTGCTGCTGACCTCCGGAACGCACCCGGCGGCCACCCCGCTCGCCGACTTCGAGGGCGTCGACCGGGTCGCGCCGGTGACCATGCCGCCCGAGCACCCGACGCTCATCACCCACACCTCCGGGACCACCGGCACACCGAAGCTCGCCGTCCACACCGGGCGGACCCTGCAGGCGCGTTACCGGCCGCAGGCCTCCGTCGTCGGCCCGCTCGTCCGCGGCCGCGAGACGATCGCCATGCACGTGTCGTTCGTGCACTCGCGGCTCTTCACGGCACTCGCGATCTCGCTGCACCGCGGATTCCCCGTCGTCGTGCTGGCCGACTCCGACCCGGCGCACGTGGGGGACCTGTTCGCACAGCTGCGGCCGGGAATCCTGGAGGCGCACCCCAACTCCTTCATGAAATGGGAGGAGTTGGCCGACGACCCGCGCCGTCCGCTGTCCAACGTCAAGCTGTACAGCAGCACCTTCGACGCCATCCACCCCCGGACCGTGCGGCGGCTGCTGGCCGCCACCGACCGCCGGGCCCCCGTCTTCGGCCAGCTCTACGGACAGAGCGAGATCGGCCCCGCCGTGGTGCGCTCCTTCAGCAGGCGACGGCCCGAAGAGGCCGACGGACGCTGCGTGGGCATGCCGTTCCCCGGCATGACCGACGTCCGCGTCGTCAGCCGCAACGGCCGGCCGCCGTCCAAGGACAACCCCGGATTCATCGAGGTCAAGAGCGACGGCCGCATCGTCACCTACCTCGGCGAGCAGGAGCGCTACGACAAGCAGCTGTCGGACGGCGGCTGGTGGCGCATGGGCGACGTGGGCTACCGCACCAAGTGGGGCTGTCTGCACCTGCTGGACCGGGAGGTCGACGTCATCGAGGGCTTCGGCTCCACGCTGGCCGCCGAGGACCGCCTGTTCGCCCGGCTCGACGACCTCGCCGAGGTCATCATCATCCCCGGCGCGGACGGCACGGCCGTCCCCGTGGTGTGCACCAAGGACGACGTACCGCTGGACCTCGACGCATGGCGGTCCGCGGCCGAGGGCCTGCCGCCCATGGCGGACCCCGTCCAGTGGCGGCTCGCCGATCTGCCGCAGACGGCCACCACGAAGATCAAGCGCCTGGAACTGGCGCGCGTCCTCACGAACCAGGGCGGCTGACACCATGATCGAGGCAGTCATCACCGGCGGTGGCATAGGCGGGCTCGCCACCGCGCTCGGCCTGGCCCGCGGCGGCCATCGGGCCGTCGTCCTGGAAAGGGCCCCCGAGTTCGCCGAGATCGGCGCCGGCATCCAGCTGGCCCCCAACGGAATCCACGCGCTCGACCGGCTCGGCGTCGGCGCCGAGGCGCGCTCCCTCGCCGTCCGCATGGACGAACTGCGGTTCATGGACGGGGTGACGGGCGAACACGTCACCAGCGTGCCGCTCACCGAGGAGTACCGCCGCAGGTTCCGCAACCCGTACGTCGTCGTGCACCGCGCCGAGCTGCACGCCGTGCTCCTCGACGCCTGCCGGGCCTGGGACACCGTCGAACTGCGCGGCGGGAGCGCCGTCACCGGATACGAGCAGACCTCCACCGGCGCAAGTGCCGTACTGGACACCGGCGAACGGGTCCACGGCGACGCCCTGATCGGCGCCGACGGCATCAACTCCAACGTCCGCGCCCAGCTCGTCGGCGACGGCGAACCCCGCGTCTCCGGGATCACCGTGTACCGCGCGGTCATCCCCATGGACCAGGTGCCGCCGGAACTGCGCCGCGACACCTCCGTGGTGTGGTGGACCGGGCCCGGCTGCCACTTCGTGCACTACCCGATCGCCGGCGGCAAGTACCTCAACCTCGCGGGCAGCAAGGACGACGGAGGCACTCGAGCCTTCGCCGGCGTACCCGTCGAAAAGGCCCACGTACGCAGGCAGTTCGCCACCCTCGGCCAGGACGCGCAGCGTCTTGTCGAGCTCGGCGACGGCTGGCGGTCCTGGATGCTCGTCGACCGCGACCCGGTCGACACCTGGACCGACGGACGCGTCGCCCTGCTCGGCGACGCCGCCCACCCCATGCTGCACTACGCGGCACAAGGCGCCTGCCAGGCCCTGGAGGACGCAGTCCACCTCGGAGACCTGCTGGAGGACGGCAGCGGGGACGACGTGTCCCAGCGCTTCGAGAAGTACACCGCGGACCGCCGCGAACGCACCGCCGCCATCCAGCTCGCCGCACGCGAGAGCACCCGGCTGTGGCACCCCGCGGGGGGCGCCGCGCTCGCCAGGAACGCCCTCCTCTCCAAGCTCACCCCCGGACAACTGCACGACCAGGTCGCCTGGATGCACGGCGCCCGCGACTTCGGCGCCACCACCCCCGCACCGGCCTACCTTCCCACCCACCCGAATCAGAACGGAGTTCAGGAATGAGCAGCAGCCGTCTCCAGGTCGCCATAGTCGGTGCCGGACCGCGCGGACTGTCCGTACTGGAGCGCCTGTGCGCCGGCGAGCGCAAGCGGCCCACGCACACGGAAGTCGTCGTGCACGTCGTGGACCCGTCCCCGGCGGGTGCCGGCGCGGTCTGGCGCGCGGAACAGTCCCGGCATCTGCTCACCAACACGGTGGCCTCGCAGATCACCGTCTACACGGACGACAGCGCGCAGATCGAGGGCCCCATCGAGCCGGGTCCGAGCCTGTACGAATGGGCCCAGGGCCTCTCCCTGCTCGGCCAGTTCGGCGGCTACGACAACGACACCCTCGACGAGGCCGAGCGCCTCGGCCCCGACTCGTACCCCAGCCGCGCCTTCTACGGCCGCTACCTGCACGACGCCTTCAAGCGTGTCGTCGCCCGCGCCCCCCAGCACGTCACCATCACGGTCCACGCCTCCCGCGCGGTGGCCATGGCCGACACGCACGGCGTCCCCGGCGGCCCGCAGGGCCTGCGCTTGGAGGACGGCACGCGTCTGAACCAGCTCGACGCGATCATCCTGGCGCAGGGCCACCTCCCGGCGCGCCTCACCCCGCGCGAGGCCCGCACCGCGAGTCTGGCCCGGATCCACTACCTGACCTACATCACGCCCTGCAACCCGGCCGACGCCGACCTCAGCTCCGTCGCGCCCGGCCAGAACGTCCTGATCCGCGGCCTCGGCCTCAACTTCTTCGACCACATGGCCCTGTTCACCCTCGGCCGCGGCGGCAGCTTCGTCGAGGAGGACGGCAAGCTCGTCTACCACCCCTCCGGCCGCGAGCCCAAGCTGTACGCCTTCTCCCGGCGCGGCGTCCCGTACCACGCGCGCGGCGAGAACGAGAAGGGCGCGTACGGGCGTTACTACCCGAAGCTGCTCACCGGCCAGTACATCGAGGACCTCCGCAAGCGCTCCGAGGACGGCGAGCGCATCAACTTCACAGCCGACCTGTGGCCGTACATCTCCCGCGAGGTGGAGAGCGTCTTCTACGGAACGCTGCTGTCCGCCAAGGGCCGTGAGGAGGACCGCGAGGCGCTGGTGAGCGCCTACCTCGCCCTGCCGGAGGGCGAGAGTCCCGACGCGCTGCTCGACTCGTACGGCATCGACAGCACCGAGCGCTGGGACTGGGAGAAGCTCTCCCGGCCCTACGGCAGCCGGAAGTTCACCGACCGCGACGACTTCCAGGAGTGGCTCCTCGACTACCTGCGCGCCGACGTGACCGCGGCCCGCTCCGGCAACGTCAGCGGACCGCTCAAGGCCGCCCTCGACGTCCTGCGCGACCTGCGCAACGAGATCCGGCTCGCCGTCGACCACGGAGGCCTGGAGGGCAACTCGCACCGCGACGACCTGGAAGGCTGGTACACACCGCTCAACGCCTTCCTGTCCATCGGCCCGCCCGCCGCCCGTATCGAGCAGATGGTCGCGCTCATCGAGGCCGGCGTCCTGGAGATCACCGGACCCGGCACCCAGGTCCGGCTCGACACCCGCAACCAGGTCTTCGTCGCCGACTCCAGCGCCGTGCCCGGCACGCCGGTGCGCGCCACGGCGCTCATCGAGGCCCGGCTGCCCGAGCCCGACATCCGGCGCACCGACGACCCGCTGCTCAGCCACCTGATCAACACCGAGCAGGCGGGCCCGTTCCGGATCGACGGCAGCTGCGGTACCACGTACGAGACCGGCGGACTCGCCGTCACCGAGCGGCCCAACCGGCTCCTCGACGCCCGCGGGCGCGCGCACCCGCGTCGCTTCGCCTATGGCGTGCCCACCGAGTCCGTGCACTGGGTGACCGCGGCGGGCATCCGGCCCGGCGTCGACTCGGTGACCCTCGGCGACTCCGACGCGATCGCCCGTGCCGTCCTCGGACTGCCGCCGGCGTCCCAGGTCCCCGCGGCCGTACGGCCGGTGACCGACGAGACGGACACCGACCTGACAGGAGTGATCGTGTGACCCACCCACTGGACGCACATCTGGACGCGGACGTGCCGACCGACTCAGGTCTGCTGTCCCCCGTGCGTGCCGGTACCCCCGTCGAGGCGGCCGTCTGCGACTGGGCATGGCTCCAGGCCATGCTCGACGCGGAGGCCGCCTTGGCCCGTGCCCAGGCACGGCTCGGGACGGTGCCGAAACCCGCGGCCGACGTCATCACCCGCACCGCGCGCGCGGACCGCTTCGACCTGCGGGCCCTCGCACTCGCCTCCCGCGAGACCGCCAACCCCGTGGTCGGCCTGGTCCAGGCGCTCACCCGCGCCGTCGCGGACCGGGACGAGGGCGCGGCGGAGTACGTGCACCGGGGCTCCACCAGCCAGGACGTCCTGGACACCGGGGCGATGCTCGTCACCGCGCGGGCACTGCGGCTGCTGCACACCGACCTCCATCGCGTCGCCGACGCGCTCGGCGCCCTGGCCCTGGAGCACCGCGACACCCTGATGGCGGGCCGCACGCTCGCCCTCCAGGCGGTGCCGACGACCTTCGGCCTCAAGGCCGCGGGATGGCGCGAGCTGGTCCTCGACGCCGCGCTGCGGGTCGAGCGGGTCCTCGACGGGGGCCTGCCGGTGTCGCTGGGCGGCGCCGCCGGAACCCTCGCCGGTTATCTGGAGTACGCGGCGCTCGACGGCGAGGTGGGGGAGGCGGGCGACTACCTCGACCGTCTCGTCGAGGCGTTCGCCGCCGAGACGGGACTCGCTCCGGCCGTACTGCCCTGGCACGCGCTGCGCACGCCCGTCGCCGACGTCGCCGCGGTGCTGGCCTTCACGGCGGGCGCGCTGGGGAAGATCGCCGTGGACGTGCAGTCGCTGACCCGCACCGAGGTCGGCGAGGTCACCGAACCCACGGCGGCCGGACGCGGCAGCTCCTCCGCGATGCCCCACAAGCGCAACCCCGTGCTGGCCACCCTGATGCGCGCCGCCGCCCTCCAAGTGCCCGTCATGGCAGCCGGACTGACGCAGTGTCTGCTCTCCGAGGACGAGCGGTCGGCGGGTGCCTGGCACGCCGAGTGGCAGCTGCTGCGGGAGTGCCTGCGGCTGGTGGGCGGCGCGGCGCACACGGCCGTGGAGCTCGCCGAGGGGCTGGAGGTCAGCCCGCGCCGCATGCGTGAGAACCTCGCGCACAGCGGGGCCCAGCTGGTCTCCGAGCGGATCGCCGCCGTCCTTGCGCCCCGGTTGGGCAAGGTGCGGGCGAAGCAGTTGCTGAGCGACGCGGTGACGGTGGCCCGGGAGACGGGGCGGTCGCTGCCCGACGTGCTGGGCGACGAGCCCGCCGTGATCCGCCTCCTCGGGGTCGGCGAGTTGGCCGCGCTGTGCGACCCCGGCGGATACACCGGGGGTGCGGGGGCGTTGGTCGACCGCGCCCTGGGCCTGCCGCCGGCCCCGACCGTCGAACGCGACGCCGCGTAGCCGCTCGCCCCGGGGCATCAGGCGGCGCCGCTCCGCCCCAGGGCCCAGGGCAGCGCCGCCCGGCCCAGGGCAGCGCCGCCCGGCCCAGGGCAGTGCCGCCCGGCCCAGGGCAGCGCCGCCCCGCTTCAGGGCAGGGCGGCGTCGTCCCGCCCCACGACAGAGGCCCTCCTCCGGAAAACGCCCGGGGGAGGGCCTCTCCGGTTGTTCGCCCCCTCCGCCCCTACCCGTCCCGTCCCCGGGGCTCCGCCCCGGACCCCGCTCCTCAAACGCCGGAGGGGCTGATTCTCAGCGTCTGCGTCCCGGACTTCGCTCCTCGATTGTCGGAGGGGCTGATTCTCAGGGTCTGCGTCCCGGACTTCGCTCCTCGATTGTCGGAGGGGCTGATTCTCAGGGTCTGCGTCCCGGACTTCGCTCCTCGATTGTCGGAGGGGCTGATTCTCAGCGTCTGCGTCCCGGACTTCGCTCCTCGATTGTCGGAGGGGCTGATTCTCAGCGTCTCCGCCTCGAACCTCGCTCCCTAAGCGTCGGAGGGGCTGATTGTTCGCCGTCCGGTGCCGGAGAGTTCCAGCCCGTCCGGCGTTTGAGGACGAGGCCGTCCAGACCGATGCGGGGGTCCGGGGGCGGCAGCCCCCGGGACAAGGGACGGGTAGGGGCGGCGGGGGCGGGAGACGTCTGGAGCGGGCGACGGACAGGGGAAGGCCCCAACCCCCTGGGGGAAGGGGCCGGGGCCTGTGGGGACGGGGTCAGATGGTCTGGAAGGGAGC
>NZ_MLCE01000032.1:0-61506 GCF_002300165.1 Streptomyces sp. Tue6028
TGCGTCGACGTCCTCCGTCCGGAGGTGGGCGTGGACGTCCTCGATCAGGGAGGCGATCACGGCCGGCCCGTTCTGGGTGAGCACCGACTCCGGGTGGAACTGCATGGACGCGAACCCGGGCCCCCGCAACGCGTGGACCTCGCGATTGCCAGGATCACGGCAGACCTCGATCTCCCCGACACCGGGGACGTCGAGCCGGTCCGCGGCACTGCGCGCGGCGAACGTGTTGTAGAAGCCGACCCGTTCGAGGCGCCCGAAGAGGTCGATCTCCCGCTGGACCCCTTGGTTCGGCACGGCACGCCGGTTGAGGTCGAGCCCCAGCTCCAGGCTGAGGACCTGATGGCTGAGGCAGACCGCCAGGAACGGCTTGCGGGAGTCCAGGAGCGTACGGACCGCCCCGCGCAGATGCGCGATCTTGGGGTGCGCCAGGTCCCGCGGGTCACCCGGCCCCGGGCCCATGACCACCAGGTCGTAGTCGTCGAAGGAGTACGGCTCGTCGAACCGACGGACCGTCACCAGCAGCCCCATGGACCGCAGTTGGTGCGCGATCATGGCCGTGAACGTGTCCTCGGCGTCCACGACGAGGACCTTGCGGCCGTCCGCCACGGGAGCCTGCCGTGCGCCCTCGGCCAGCCAGAACCCGGCGATCGTGGTGTTCCGCGCGGCCAACGCACCCCGCACGCTCGGGTGCTCGGCGAACCGCGCCGGCTCCTCCGCGCCCAGCGCCGCCAGCAGCCCGGCCGCCTTGGCACGCGTCTCCGCGACCTCGGAGTCCGGATCGGAGTGGCGCACGAGGGTGGCGCCCACACCGATGGCGAGCCGGCCCTCGGCGGAGATGTCCGCCGTACGGATCAGGATCGAGGAGTCCAGCGTCCGTTCGCCCTGCGCGTCACGGCCGATGAGGGCCAGCACACCGCTGTAGTAGCCGCGGCCGTGCGGCTCGTACCGCCGGATGACGCGGGCCGCGCTCTCCAGCGGGGAGCCCGTGACCGTCGGGGCGAACAGCGTCTCGCGCAGGATCTCGCGCGGATCGCGGTCCGTCTCGCCCTCGATGAAGTACTCGGTGTGCGCGAGCCGGGCCATCTCCCGCAGATACGGCCCGACCACCCGGCCGCCCGTCGCGCAGATCCGGGCCATCATCTTGAGTTCCTCGTCGACGACCATGTACAGCTCGTCGGCCTCCTTGCGGTCGGCGAGGAAGTCCATGACGTCGGGCAGGGTCGGACCCGCGGCGGGATAGCGGTACGTGCCGCTGATGGGGTTCATCACCGCCCTACCGCCGTGCACGCTGATGTGCCGCTCGGGGCTCGCGCCCACCAGCGTGCGGGTCCCGGTGTGCACGAGGAAGGTCCAGTACGCGCCGGACTCCTGCTCCATCAGCCTGCGGAACAGCGTGAGCGCGCTCGCGGGCGAGTAGCCGGTGATGTCGGCCGTGAAGGACCGCTTGATGACGAAGTTGGCGCCCTCGCCCTCGCCGATCTCCTCCTTGATGATCCGGCGGACCGTGTCCGCGTACGTCGCGTCGTCGATGTCGAAGTGCCCGCCGGCCAGCCGGATCGGCACGTCGGGGATGCGAGCCAGCACGTCGGCCACCGGCAGGGTCTGCTGTCCCGTGACCGCCATGGCGACGAGCGGCGCCCCGTCGTCGGCGACGTCGAACCCGCGCTCGCCGATCTGCCGGTAGGGGACGAGCGCCAGCACCTCGTGGCCGGGCGAGGACGCGGCGGGAAGCGGGATGCCGTCGAGGGTCTCCGGCTCGCTCACCTCGCCGACGAGCACCTCCAGTGCGGCGCGGCCGGTGGCGGCGGGCCGGTGGACCAGGGCGTACGCGGGCGGCTGCCCGGACAGCACCTGGTCGAGCAGGTCGCGCGGAGCGCCGGTCATGCGAAGACCTCCTTTGCGGGGATGACGACGGCACAGCGCTGGGCCGCGTAGTGGAGTGCGGTGCGGTGGTCCTTGGCCGAGAAGTCGGCGACGGCGTCGGCGACGACGAACGGCTGGATGTCGTGCGAGAACGCCTCGGTCGCGGTGATCAGCACACCGACGTGCGCGTACACACCGCAGATGATCAGCTGGTCGCGGCCCGCCGCGCGCATCCGCTCCAGCAGATCCGTGTTGAAGAAGGCGCTGTAGCGCCACTTGGTGAGCATCCAGTCGCCCTCCCGGGGCGCCAGCGGCTCGACGACCTCGCGGTCCGCGGGGTCCACCCGCATGCCCGGACCCCAGAAGTCGGCGAGCAGTCCGCGCTGCCCGGCGTCCATGCCGCCCGGCTGTGCGGTGTACGCGACCGGGACGCCGAGTTCGGCGCAGCGGTCCCGTAACGCCGAGGCGTTGCCCACGAGTTCGTCGGCCGGCCCCTGGTCGGGTATGGGTTTGAGGAAGTAGCGCTGCATGTCGTGGACGAGGAGGACCGCGCGGTCCGGGTCCGCGGACCAGGCCGCCGTGTTCGGCGGCAGGTCGCCCGGCGCGGGCATCGCGTACGGCTCGATGGTCGGAATGCCTGCCATGGCAGTGGAAGTCCCTTCGGATCTGCGTGGGTCGGGCGCCTTGCGGTGGGTCAGGCGCCCAGCGACGCGCCGCCGTCGACGGTGAGCATGTGCAGGGTGATGTGTGCGGCGCGGTCCGAGAGCAGGAAGACCACGGCGTCGGCGATGTGCGAGGGCTGCGCGATGCGGCCGAGCGGGATGCCGACACGGAAGGCGTCCGCGCGGCCCTCGACGGTGCCCCGCGGGCCCGACTCGTCGTGCCACATCGAGCTGAGCATCGGGGTGTCGGTGGAGCCGGGCGCGACGACGTTGCAGCGGATGCCGTGCCGGGCCACCTCCAGCCCCAGACTCCGGGTGAACATGGTGGCGGCGGCCTTGGACGCGGCGTACGCGGCCATCTCGGTGCGCGGGGTGGCCGCGGCGTTCGAGGAGACCGTGACGATCGCCCCGCTGCCGCGCTCCGCCATGCGGTCCACGACCGCGCGGCTGACGTGGAAGACGCCGTTCACGTTGACCGCGAACGTGGTCTGCCAGTCCTCGTCGCTGAAGCCGCGCACCTCGCCGAGGCGCAGCACGCCGGCCGCGTTCACCAGGTACTGGACCGGGCCGAGCCGCCGTTCGACGGCGTCGACCGTCGCTTCGACCGGTGCGCTGCTGCTGACGTCGGTGGCGAACGCCTCGGCCCGCAGCCCGTCCGCCCGCAACTTCTCCACCGTCTCGCCGAGCGCGTCGGCGTCACGGTCGACGGCCGCGACCGTCGCGCCCCGCTCGGCGAGCGCGCGGCTCACCGCGGCGCCTATGCCGCCCGCGGCGCCCGTGACGAGGGCGACCCGGTTCTCCCATTCCTCGTTTCCTTGCTGGTTCTCCATGTGCGGGACCTCCCTGGTCCGGTCATCCGCGCCAGGCCGAGACCACGGAAGCGGCCTGGACCGGGTTGAGCCGCGGGTCGCAGAAGCTCGTGTACTTGTCGCCGACGTGGTCGATGTCGTCCACGCCCGTGACGCACTCCGTGACGTGGTCCGGAGTGGTCTCCAGGTGCAGTCCGCCGGCGATGCCGCCGGAGGTGCGCACCGCGCACTGGAAGCCCTCGACCTCCCGGACGATCGTCTCGACGAAGCGGGTCTTCAGCCCGTCGGGGGCCGTCACCGTGTTGCCGTGCATGGGGTCGGTGAGCCAGATGACCGGATGGCCGGCGGCGCGCACCGCCCACACCAGCGAGGGCAGTCGCTCGGAGACCAGGTCGGCCCCCATCCGTGCGATGAGGGTCAGCCGGCCGGGCTGCCGCTCCGGGTCGAGCCGTTCGCACAGCGTCAGCAGATCGCGCACCGACATGTTCGGACCGACCTTGCAGGCCACCGGGTTGACGACCTGGGACAGCAGGGCGACATGGGCGCCGTCCGGCTGCCGGGTGCGCTCGCCGATCCACGGCCAGTGGGTGGAGGTCAGCAGCGGCCTCCCCTCCTCGTCCCGGCGGACCATGGGGAGTTCGTAGTCGAGCAGCAGAGCCTCGTGGCTGGTGAACACCGGCGGGCAGATCACGGACGGGCGTCCGTCGTCGAGCCAGCCGAGATGACGTACGGCCTCCTGGGCCGCCGCGTAGCCGTCGAGGAGCCGGCGCGGGTCGGGTCGGCGCAGCTCCGGGTCGGGTTCCGGGCTGTTGACCATGTGCCCGCGATAGACGGGGAGTTCGGTGCCTCCGATCACTTCGGTGGGCCGGGAACGCGGCTTGGCGAACTGGCCGGCCATCCGGCCGACCCGGACCACGGGCGTATGGGTGATCATCTTTAGGGTGCCGGCGAGCACGTCCAGCAAGCCGGCCTTGCGGGCGACATAGCCCGCGGTGCATTCGGTGGGGTCCTCCGCACAGTCCCCGGCCTGGACCACATGGGCCTCACCGACGGCCACCCGCGCGAGCAGATCGCGCAAAGCGGTGACGTCGTCGTGGCCGACGAGTGCCTGACTGTTCGACAACTCCCCTCTGACCGAACGGATCAACTCTGTCCTGTCCCAATCCGGCTGCTGCAGCGCAGTCCGCGATCGGACACTGGGCAGATCAATGTCCACGGTTGTCTCCAAGGCTGTTCCTACGGGTGCTCCTTGGTGACAAAGGGTGCGAGGGCGGCGGGTATCGGCCAACGACGCATCGGTGAATACGTCAGATGAAGCGCATGTCCATCAGGTCGCCCGCGCTTCCCGACGGGCGCCCGCACAGCACGAGTTGACATTGTCCGCGCAGCGAGGTCGCGCAGTGCGGAAGGACCGCGCATGCTGACCCGTCGTCCTCAATCACGGCGCCGGGAGGGGTTATGCGGGGCGGAATTCTGCGTCGTCTCATTCACGAGGGCGTTTCCCCATGGCTGAACGGATTTCACCGGGGGTTTCTCCAGGCACGGCGGCTGTCCGCGCTGGCGGCCGAGGAAGGCGTGCGCGGCGCGACCGCGCAGCCCGCCCTGCTCGCCGCGGCCCTGTCCGCGGAGAACGCCTACCGCCCGCAGCTGGCCCGGCTGGCCCGCGACGGGACCGACGTCGGCGCCGCGCTCAGGGCGTTGCAGACCCAGGACGCGCGCCTGGCCTGCGACGACCTCGGCGCCGTCCACGAGGCCACGGGCCGCCGCGACGGGCATGTCTCCCTGGACCTCGACCCGGGGCTCGCCCACGACGCCGCGGCCACCGTCGCCGCGGCCACCGCGCTGATGTCCGCCGTCGCCCGCCCGAACGCGCTGGTGAAGATCCCGGCCACCGCCGAAGGGCTCACGGCCATCAGGGACTGCGTGGGCCGGGGCATCGGAGTGCACGCGGTGGAGATCTACACGCCCCACCGCCACCAGGAGGTCGCGGACGCCTACTGCGCGGGACTGGAGATCGCCCGGGACGCCGGCCGGTCACTGCACGGCATCGTCTCGCTGGCCTCGGCGCCGGTGTACCGCATCGACAGCGAATGCGACGCGCGACTGGCCGAGTTGGGTACCCCCGCCGCGGACGCGCTGCGCGGCGGCACCGCCCTGGCCCTCGCCCGGCTGATGTACCACGACTACGACGAGCGGCTGGGCAGTGACCGCTGGCGCAGGCTCGCCGCGGCGGGCGCCCGGCCGCAGCGGCTGCTCTGGACGGTGGACGGACCGCACACTCCTGACCAGGCCGGATACGCGGCCCGGCTGGTCGGATGGCACACCGCGCTGGCTCTGCCGCTGCGCTCGCTGGTCGCCGCCGACCGGTGGGGAACGCCGTGCGGGGACACGCTCGACGGCCGCCGCGGGGAGGCCCTTCGCGTGTTGGACGAATTCGAACGGACCGGCCTACGCTTCGAGGCGGTCGCCGGGAGGCTCGCCGCCCATGGCGAGAAACGGCTGGTCCGTTCGTGGGAAGCACTCCGCGGGACGGTGGGCACCCAACTGCGGCTGCACGGCGCCCGATAGCGACACACCAGAGCACACGCGCGGGGGAGTGGGAGGCAGTGTGTCCCAGGAGCCGACGCGGGACGCCAGTTCCGCCGTACTGGAACTGCTGGCGGCGGGAGCCTCCGGCGACCGTCTCACCTCCCTCGTGGACGAGGCCAGGGTGCGTGGCGTGGATGCCGCGGAGCTCGCGGAGCTGGAGCGCGCCGCCCGGCTCGGACTGAGCATCTCCTCGCGCTGGGAGCGTCACCGGCAACGTGAGAGCGGTCTGTCCACGCTGCTGGAGGCCGCGCGCGACCTGGGCGCCGTGCACCAGCCGGAGAGCACACTGGTCCAGGCGATCGCCCGCCGCGCACGGCTGCTGCTGGGCCTCGACATGGCGTACGTCTGCTTCCCCGAAGAGGACGACGCGGGCCGGCGCGACCCTTCGGCGCACGGGGGCGGCGACCCTTCGGAGCCTGCGTCACGGGCCCCCGCGACCTCGCGGAACGGAGCGCTCGCGGACCAGGCGCCTCCCACCGGGGCGCGGGACGAGGACGCGCGGGCCGGCGAGCCGGCCACGGCACGGGTGCGCGTCCACGCCTCGGACGGACGGATCGCCGGCCTCGACGTCGGGCTGACCCTGCCGGTGTGCGAGGGGCCGGGCAGCATGGCGATGACGGACCCGGTGCCCTTCTGGACCCCGGACTACCTCGCCGACGAGCGGATCGAGCGCAGTGCCGCGGTCGACGAGGTGATCGGGGCGGAGGGACTGCGCACCGTGATGGCGGTGCCGCTGAACCGGCAGACCCGGCCCTTCGGCGTGCTGCACATCGCCGCGCGGACCGTGCGGCACTTCACGGCCGACGAGGTGGCGCTGATGAGCGCGTACGGCGAACTCGCCGGCGCCACCCTGGAACGGGCCCGGCTCCTGGACCGGGCGGCGGCACTGCGGGAGTCCGGCGACGCGCACGCCAGGATGCTCCAACTGGTGCTCGGCGGCGGCGACTTGAACGAGGTGGCGGAGGAGACCAGCAAGCTCCTCGACGGCGCCGTGCGGATCTGCGGCTCCGACGGCGTGGTCCTCGCCACCGCGGGCGAGGTGCCGGAGGTCGAGTGGGAGCACGCGGCGGCCGGTGCACTGGACGCGCACGGCGCCTGCCATCCCGTACCGCTGGACGAGGACGGCATGTGGGCCGCGCCGATCTGCACCGGCACCGTCGACCTCGGGACCGTCCTGGTGCACCCCAATCGGCCGCTCACCGACCACGCCGTGCAGCTGCTCGGGTTCGCGACCCAGGCGATGGCGGTGCTGATGCTGCTGGAGAACAGCCGGGCGGCGATCGCCGAGGGGCAGGTGCGCGACGACCTCCTCGACGAACTGCTCACCCATCCCGACCTGTCACCGAAGAAGATACGGACCCGGGCGCGCAGGCTCGGCGTCGAACTGGACGGCCCCCACGTGGTCGTCGTCGCCCGGCCGGAGGAGGAGACGCCGGCCAGGGCCTCGGTGTGGGCGGCCTCGTACGCGTACCGCAAGAGCGGTCTGAAGAGCATCCGGCACGGCACGGCCGTGTTCCTGCTGCCGGGCACCGATCCCGGCGCCGCGGCCCGCGCGCTGTCCGGCGAGCTGACGCCGCTGCTCGGCCGTCCGGTGACGGTGGCCGCCTCGGGGCCCGTCGCGGACCCGGCCGGGGTGCGGCACAGCTACCAGGAGGCGGTGCGCTGCCTGGAGGCGATGACGGCGCTGGGGGCGGTCGGAAGGGCCGGCTCGGCGGGTGAACTGGGGTTCCTCGGGCTGCTGTTGTCCGACACCCACGACGCGGAGAAGTACATCCAGTCGGTCCTCGGACCGCTTCTCGCCTACGACGAGCAGCGGCTCTCCGAGCTGACCCACACGCTGGAGGCCTTCTTCGAGGCGGGGGCCAGCCCCACGTACGCGGCACGGCGGCTGCACGTCCATCCCAACACGGTCGCCCGGCGGCTCGAAAGGATCAGTGAACTGGTCGGCCCGGACTGGCAGCAGCCGGGACGGGCGCTCGAAGTGCAATTGGCCTTGCGGCTGTTGAGAATCCGCAACCATCTCGTGAGCCGTGAGCCGTGAGCCGTGAGCCGTGAGCCGTGAGCCGTGAGCCGTGAGCCGTGAGCCGTGAGCCGTGAGCCGTGAGCCGTGAGCCGTGAGGCGTGAGGCGTGGGGCGTGGGCCGTGGGGCGTGGGCCGTGGGGCACGAGGCTTAGGGCACGAGGCGTAGGGCGTGGGCTGCGGTCCGGGGGCCGCCGGCGGCGCGTGTGTTCCGTGGGTCCGGGCCGTGACGGGACCTCGTCCCCCACGGGCGAGGCCCGGCGGCGTGGCGGGCCGCGGCCCCTCAGGAGGCCTGGCGCACGCCCCCGCCGCTACGCAGCTCCTCGTCGTACGTTCCGTACGTCCCGTCGAGCGCCGCGACGGCGTGGGCGGCCGAGGCCAGCGTGGCGTGCCGGTGCCAGCCGTTGAAGGAACGGCCCGCGTAGTCGCGGATGCCCACCTGCTCGGAGATCTCCGTGAAGTCCCGGTCGACCCGGCCGAGAAGCTTGGTGAGTCGCAGCAGGGCGACGGGGTTCATGTCGACCAGGTCGGTCAGCCACAGCTCGGCCGGCCACGCCTTGCCGCTGTCGCCGATGCCGATGAGCAGCATGTCCCCGCCGCCCCGCATGCCCGGGGCACGGGAGGCGCCGCGGATACGGACGGCGGCCACCAGGCTGGTGCGCATGGCGTGTTCGGGGCTGTGGTCGCGCCACACCGCGGGACGGCGCAGCAGCTTGGCGGCGGACATGATCTGCTGCGCGGGCAGCGACTCCGGTGCCGGGCGGCCGATCTGCGCCGGGTCCGCGGGCGTCAGCCGCAGCGAGCCGCTGACGCGGAGCAGGTGCGGGACACCGGAGGAGCGGAAGCGGCGCACGACGGACATGGCGTCCATGTCGCGGGCGTCCATGACCACCGGCCGGGCCGGCAGCCCCCAGTCCCGCACGGCGAGCATGGCCTCGACCGCGGCCTCCTCCGGCGACTCCTCGCGCACGCTGTCCGGGATGGCGGCCTGGCGGCGGCGGAGGCCGTTGTCCAGCCAGTCCTGCGGGATGTCCAGCCGCCAGTTGACCGGAACACTGGACTCCTGCGCCGCCGCCCACACGCCCACGGCCTGCTGCACGCCACGGATCTGGCCGAGCTCGGGGACGTAACGCCGGTACACGCCGACCGAGTTGTCGCCCGCCTTCGGGATCACCATGCGGCGGATCACGTAGGCCTCCGGGGTGACGGTCCGTGCGACGTACTGGGCGAGTGCCTTGCGGACCGGCATCCAGTGCCATGTTGAACTGGAAACGAAGTGGTGGAGGCTCTGCTCGCGGGCCGAGCCGCCGGCCGGAGCCGCCATGTTCCTTATGGACTTGCGCCCTTCGGTGGCAAGGAGGCCCTGGATGTATTCCTCGCCCTTCCTGCGCTGATCGCTGCGCGGGAAGGTCGCGAACAACGTGGAAGAGAGTTCGGTGCCGCTCATCGGAATCCCACCTCGGTTCGGAGTCGCTCTGTTGAGCTGGCTCCACAGTGCGCGGCACTCAGTGCCACGCCCAGGTGGTCCGGACACACGGTTGGGGGTGGTCGCGGTGGCCGCGCAACCGCCCCGGGCCGCGATGGTGGGGAGCCCACCACGAGGCCCCTCCGGACGGTGTCCGGACCACCGCATCCGGACCCCTGGAGAGGGATTCTGACGGTCCGTCGGCTCCGGATCCCGTCCCGCGGCCGGCCACGGGAGACCGCTCCGGCGGAGTGCCGACTCCGGATCACGCCGCGATGCGTGTTCGGTGCGGGGGAGTTCGACTCGGGCAGCGGGCAGCGGGCAGCGGGCAGCGGGCAGCGGGTCACCGGCGATCGGCCCCGCGTCGGCTGCCGGTGCTCGGCTCGCGTGAGCCGCGGGGTGTCCGCCCGGGCCTCGACGGGCGTCGCCGGTCCGCCCGCGACACTCGCCGGGCGCCGTGGTCGACCGGTCGTACGCCGGACGGGATTTCCCGCCTCCGCGGCCCCACATGAGATTCGTCGAAGCCGAGTTGACGAGGTCCAACCTTAATTTACAAGGCATTTGACAGCATTCGACACTGCGGGGTTCCATCTCGAACGGAGAGGCTGCGACTAGCGGGGAGGCCTGCATGCCTGGGGCGACGAGCCGGACCGAGGCCACCATGCCGGCCGGTGGTGACCGGAGGGAACCGGCATGGCCGGACGCCCTGCCGACGGCCCGGCGCGCCTGACACCGCCCGGCACCGGCCGCCCCCGACGACCCGCGGCACCACGATCGTGGCGCCGCCCCCGACGAAACGTTCCGCGACGAACCGTACCCAGATGAACCGTCCCTGGATGAACCGCCCCAGTACGAGGAGGAATCGATGGACAGCCCGGTGGTGGTGATCGGAGGCTCGGGCCGGCTCGGGCGTCTGGTCGTGAGCAGGCTGCTGGACCTGGGTGAGCGCGTCCGCGTGGTCGGCCGTGGCGCGCCCGGGGAGGCGTTGCCCGCGGGGGTGCCCTACACCGCGGCCGACGTACGGGAACCGGGCTCGCTCGACGCACCGCTCGCGGACTGTTCCGCGCTGGTCTACTGCGTCTCTCCCGGCACCGACGACACGGGGCCGGACCGGCCCGAGACGACGATGTACCTGGGCGTGCGCCATGCGCTCCGTTCGGCCGTCCGCACGGGCCGCCGTCCGCACGTCGTCCTCGTCAGCCAGATCCACGCCACGCACTACGGCCACCCGCTCAACGCCTACGGCAAAGTGCTGGACTGGCGCCGCGCGGGAGAGGACGAGGTCCGCGAGTCGGGCCTCTCGCACACCGTGGTGCGCCCCGGCTGGCTCGTGGACGACCAGCGAGCCGGCTCCCGGGTACGCCTGGTGCAGGGCGACCGCGCCACGGGCCAGGTCTCGCGGCAGCATGCCGCGGAGGCCTGCATCCAGGCCATGTACTGCCCTTCCGCGATCGGCGTGACCTTCGAACTCTTCAACGAGACCGGACCCGCGGTCACCGACTGGGAGTCCTCCTTCGCCGCACTGGACTGGGACCGGATTCCCGTGGGCTGAGCCGGGGACGGGAGACCCCTGTCCACGGCCACACCTTTCCACCCCCCATGGAGACAGCGCCGTGCTGCTCATGGCACCCCCCGATGATGGAGGCACCCTTCGATGAGTGCACCCGAGATACGCCGTACGTACAGCGACAGCATCGCCGGATATGTCAGCGCCTACGAGCCCGCTCACCAGCGCTTCGGTCTGCGGACCACCGACGGGCGTGAGTTCACGATCCACCTGGACGGCCTCCTGGGCTCCCAGATCGTGCGCAATCTCGCCGAGGGGTACCGCGACACCAGCGAGGCCACCCTCGACATGCTCGCCGAGGGCCGCTACGTCTTTGTCTACGGAATCTTCTACGAATGGGACGGCGGGGCGCGCATCGAGGCCCGCAACATCACCTTCCCCGAGGAACACCGCGGCTCCTACGTCTTCGAGGACCCCAAATGGTGGGTCCATCAGGCCCGCGAGATCGCGGACTTCTATCTGCGTGGTCAGTTCCCCGACGAGGTCTACGACTGGCGCAAGTTCCGCACGCACCTGACGTTGAGCGGAACCCACCTTCCCGAGGGCGCCGGACAGGACGTGCGGCAGGAGACCGACACGATCTCCCGCCTCGTGTACGGTCTCGCCACCGCCTTCCTGCTGACCGGTGAGGACCGTTTCCTGGAGGCGGCCGAGTCGGGCACGGAGTACCTGCGCGAACACATGCAGGTGGCCGACGACCGCGAGGGCATCGTCTACTGGTACCACGGCATCGACATCACCCGGGCCGGGCAGCGCAAGGTGTTCGCCTCGGAGTTCGGGGACGACTTCGACGCCATCCCCATGTACGAGCAGATCTACGCGCTGGCGGGGCCGACCCAGACGTACCGGATCACCGGCGATCCGCGGATCGCCGCCGACATCGACCGGACGGTCGAGCTGTTCCACCGCTACTTCAAGGACTACGTCCGCGGCGGCTACTTCTCGCACCTGGACCCGATCACCATGGACCCGCGCGCGGACTCCCTGGGACGCAACCGGGCCCGCAAGAACTGGAACTCGGTGGGCGACCACGCCCCCGCCTACCTCATCAACGCCTACCTGGCGACCGGCCGTTCCGACCTGGCCGACATGCTGGAGGAGACCGCCGACACCATCGTCCGGCACTTCCCGGACGAGCCCAACAGCCCCTTCGTGCAGGAACGCTTCCACGAGGACTGGAGCCCCGACCGCACCTGGGGCTGGCAGCAGGACCGCGCGGTCGTCGGCCACAACCTGAAGATCGCGTGGAACCTCATGCGCATCAACAGCCTGGTGGCCAAGCCGGAGTACGTGGCACTCGCCGAGCGGATCGCCGAGATCATGCCGGCGGTCGGCAGCGACCAGCAGCGCGGCGGCTGGTACGACGTCGTCGAGCGGCGCGCCGACCCCCGCTTCGGCGACCACCGGCTCGTCTGGCACGACCGCAAGGCCTGGTGGCAGCAGGAGCAGTCGATCCTCGCCTATCTCATCCTGGCGGGCACGACCGGCGACCCCGACCACCGGCGGCTCGCCCGCGAGGCCGCGTCGTTCTACAACGCCTCCTTCCTCGACTACGAGGACGGCGGCGTGTACTTCAACGTCCTCGCCAACGGCATCCCCTACCTGCTCGGCACCGAGCGGCTCAAGGGCAGCCACGCCATGGCCGGCTACCACTCCATGGAGCTGTGCTACCTCGCCGCGACCTACGGCAACCTGCTGGTCGGCGACAACGTGCTCACCCTGCACTTCCGGCCGCTGCCCGCGTCCTTCCCGGGCCGCACGCTGCGGGTCGCGCCCGACCTGCTGCCCAGGGAAGCCGTCCGGCTCGCCCGGGTGTGGATCGACGGGGAGCGCTACGAGGACTTCGACCCGAAGAACCTCACCGTGCAACTGCCCGAGTCCACCGAGCGGTTGAGGGTGCGCGTCGAGATCGAGCCCACCGAGATGCCCATGCGGATCTCCAGCAGCTTCGACGGCAGGACCGCGCGGGTCTCCTGTGAGGGCGTCCTCGGCCGGGACTCGCTGGAGAAGCTGCGGCGCACGCTGAACGAAGCGCTGGAGGCCCGGCCCGAGCGGGTCGAGTTCCACATGTGCCGGGTCACCGAGATCTCCCGGGAGCCCATCAACGAGCTGCTGTTCCAGCGCACGAAGGCAGGTCTGGACGTCGACTTCGTCATCGTCGGCGAGGTCCCGCCGGAGGTGACCCGGGCCCTGGCCGCCACGGACGCCTTCCTCACCGACCCGCACGCGCGCTGCGACGACGAGTGACGGAACGGGCGGCGGGAGACCCGCCGCCCTGAGTCGCGGGCGCCGCCCCCGCCCGCCCCGGCGGGGGCGGCGCCGGCATCCGAAGTCCCGGACGGACGGAGAGGTTCACCCCATGGCCACCACGGCCCCACCGGTTCCCGACGCCGACACCCTGGTCGTCGGCGGCGGCCCCGCCGGGCTGTCCGCCGCCCTGTGCCTGGCCCGCTACAACCGCCGGGTGCTGGTCTTCGACACCGGACACGGACGCTCCACCCACCACCAGGTCAACCGGAACTACCTCGGCTTCCCGGGCGGCATCCCGACCGTCGAACTGCGCGAGCTGGGCCGCGCGCAACTGGCCGCCTACCCGCAGGCCCGCATCGTCCACCACGCCGTCGTGCGCGCCGAGGGCGATGCCGGGCGCGGGTTCACGGTGCGCGCGCAGACCGGCTCCTGGACCGGCCGCACGCTGGTCATCGCCACCGGTGTGCTCGACCACTTCCCGCACTTCCACGGCTGGCAGTCCTACGTGGGCCGCTCCCTGTTCTGGTGCATCGCCTGCGACGGTTACGAGAACCGCGGCAAACGCGTCCTCATGGCGGGCCACACCGACGCGACCGCCGCCGAGGCGCTCCAGATGCACAGCCTCACCGACGACATCCAACTGCTCACCAACAGCCGCAGCGACGAGATCAGCCCGCTGTACCGGCGGCGCCTGGACGCGGCCGGCATCCCCGTCCTGCACGACCGGATCCACTCGGTGGAGGGGGAGGACGGTGTGCTGCGCACCGTCGTGACCCGCGGCGGACACCACCTGAAGGCGGACGCCCTGTTCAGCATCCAGGGCGCCACCCCGGAGGTCGCCCTGGCCGGCGCCCTCGGTCTCGCGCTCGCGCCGAGCGGCCACATCGCCGTCGACACCGAGCAGAAGACGTCGGCCGACGGGGTGTACGCGGCCGGTGACGTCTCCTCGCTCCACTCGCACCAGGTCAGCGCCGCCGTCCACGAGGGCTCCCAGGCCGCCTCGGCGGCCAACTACTTCCTGTACCCGGCCGAATTGAAGGCCGCCTGATCCGGCCACGGAGCGTGACTCGACAGAGTACGCCCCTTGGCCGGGCACGGATTTGACTCCCCGTTTAACTGCTCGTGAGGATGACAGTCATGGAAGCGGACCGCCGCATCGAGGAGACGCCCATGGTGCGCAGGGCACGCGTGACCTTCGAGAGCGAGGGTGAGCAACTGGTCGGCACCCTCTACCAGTTGGCGCAGACCGAAGACGGCGAACCGCGCCCCGCCGTGGTGGTCGCAGGCTCCTGGACCACCGTCAAGGAGCAGATGGCCGGCCTGTACGCCGAACGCCTCGCGCGGCTCGGATACCTCGCCCTGGCCTTCGACTTCACCGGCCACGGGGAGTCCACGGGGCACCCCCGGGACACCGAGCTGGTCGGCCGCAAGGTCGGCGACATGAGCAACGCGGTCAGCCACCTCCTGGAGAACCCGATGGTCGACCCCGAGTCGGTCGGCCTGCTCGGCGTCTGCGCGGGCGGCGGCTACGCGGCGGTCGCCGCCGCCAACGACCCCCGGGTGCGCTCGCTCGCCCTCGTCGCCCCGTGGCTGCACGACGCCTCCCTGGTGCACCAGGTCTACGGCGGCCAGGACGCCGTGCGCCGCAAGCTCGACGAGGCGGCACTCGCCCGCGAGGAGTACGCCCGCACCGGCACCGTCCGCTATGTGAAGGCGGTCAGCGAGACCGACCCCGAGGCCGCCATGTACGGGCCCTACGACTACTACCTCTCTCCGGAGAGAGGGGGCGTGCCCGAGTGGCCCAACCGGTTCGCGGTGATGGGCTGGTGGGACTGGCTGACCTTCAGCCCGATCCCCTCGGCGCCCCGGATAGACGTCCCCACCATCGTGGTGCACAGCGAGCAGGCCGCCCTGCCCGACGGCGTACGGCGCTTCGCGACCCTGCTGCCCACGGCGGCCCGCGTGCTGTGGCTGGAGGGCACGCAGTTCGACTTCTACGACCAGGAGCCCCAGGTGGGCTCCGCGGTCGAGGCGGTCGACGCGCACTTCCGCCACAGCTTCGACCGGGTGAGGCCCACCGCCGGAGGCTGACATGGCGACGAGCCGCGTCGCACCGCTCATCCAGTCCAAACGCATCAACGTGGCGGAGCACTTCTACGACCTGGTGCTCGTCTTCGCCGTCAACAAGGTCACCCACACCCTCGCCGACGACGTCTCCTGGACCGGCCTGGTCAACGCCTGGGCCGTGTTCACACCGTTCTGGTGGTCGTGGGTGGGCACCGGGATCCTGTCGAACCTGACCGACCTGCACGACGTGAAGAACCGTCTGCGGCTCTTCGCCATCACGCTGATCACCTCGATGATGACCATCGCCGCGCCCACCGCCCTGCACGGACACGGCCTCTTCTTCGCGGGCGCCTACCTGCTGCTGCGCGCCCTGCTGCTGTGGTGGGCGATCGACGTCTTCGGCGGGCTGCGGCTGAACCCGTTCTCCGTGTCGGCGTTCTTCACCGCGCCGCTGCTGCTGCTCACCGCCGGGCTCGGCCACGAGCAGCAGCGGGTGGCCTGGGCCGTCCTGATGGCCGTCGAACTGTCCAGCACCTTCCTGCTGCGCAGACGCCTCACCCACATACGCGTCGACGTGCTGCACCTGCCCGAACGCTTCGGCCTGGTCGTCATCCTGGCGCTCGGCGTGCCCTTCGTGGACGCCGGAGGGAAGATCCCGCACGACTTCTCCGCGCGCCAGGCCGTGGCGCTGGGCACCGCGTTCCTGCTCGTCGCCTCCCTGTGGTGGATCTACTTCCACCTCAGCAACAGCCGCATCGCCCACCAGCTGCGCACCGAGGACAACCAGAGCCGCGTGGTGCGCGAGCTCCTCGCCTACGGGCACTACTGCCTCCTCGGCTCGGTCTCCGCGATCGCCGTCGGCGTGTGGTCGGCCGTGGCACACCCACGGGCCGCGCCGGAGACGCCCGTCCTGTGGCTGATGTGCGCCGGAGCCGTCGGCTTCCACACCGTGTTCGCCTGGCCGCGCTGGCGACTGCCGCGCTCGGTCGTCACCGTGCGCCTCACGGTCGCCGCCGTCGCCCTGGTCGTCCCGTTCGTGGCGGACGGCCGCTCCGGCCTGCTCGCGCTCGGCCTGCTGACCGTGCCGGTGACGGCCGCGGCCGTCGTCGAGACCGCCCTGGTGGGCATGGCGCCGAGCTGCCACTGCGGCTGCCGGCCGAAGCAGCACCGGCTGGCCGGACTCGTCCAGCATCTGCATCCGGCGTCGGGCGGCAGCGCCCCGTCGTACTCCGCGCCGGGCGATGCCCTGTGACCGACGTCCTGCTTCTCGTGGTCCCCGTGACCCTGCTCGCGGTGGTGGTGCGGCGGGCGGAGATCTCCGCACCGGTCAGCCTGGTCCTCGCGGGTCTGCTCGCCTCCTTCGTGCCCGGCGTGCCCGACTACCACCTCGACCCGCACGTCGTGCTGTTCCTGTTCATCCCGCCGATGGTGTACTCGGAGGCCTGCGAGAGCTCCTTCCTCAGCTTCCGGGTCAACGCGCGCCCCATCGCCCTGCTGTCCGTGGGGCTCGTCCTGTTCACCATGGCGCTGGTGGCGCTGGTCGCGCACACCGTCGTCCCCGGCATGTCCTGGCCCGTCGCCTTCGTGCTGGGCGCCGTCCTCGGACCGACCGACGTGGTCGCCGCGGTGTCCGTCGCCCGCAGACTCGGGCTGCCCCGCAGACTCGTACGGATCATGACCGCCGAGTCGCTGTTCAACGACTCGACCGGCCTGACCGCGTACCGCATCACCGTGGCGATCATCGCGGGCGGCGGGTTCTCCCTCCTCGACGGCGTCCGCGACTTCGTGCTCGCCTGCTCGGGCGGACTCTTCCTCGGCCTGTTCATCGCCTGGCCGGTACGCCGGCTCCAGTGCTGGCTCGGCGACGCCGTCGCGCACACCGCGGTCTCCCTGCTGGTGCCCTTCGTCACCTACGCCCTCGCCGAGTACCTGCACGCCTCCGGTGTGCTCGCGGTGCTCGCCGCCGGGCTGTACCTCGGACACCACTCCAACCGCGCCTCGCACGCGGCCCGCATCCAGGAGCAGGCCTCCTGGAAGCTGATCGTCTTCCTGCTGGAATCCCTGGTGTTCGCCCTGATCGGGCTCCAACTCCGCCCGGTCCTCGGATCGTTGGACGGCATTCCGCCCGCGTCCCTGATCTGGTACGCCTCCGCCGTCTCCGCCACCGTCATGCTCGGCCGCTTCCTGTGGGTGTTCCCGGCGACCTATCTGCCGCGATGGCTGTCGCCCCGGCTGCGCGCCCGGGACCCCTCACCACCGTGGCAGCTGCCCGCGACGCTGTCCTGGGCGGGCATCCGCGGCGTCGTGTCACTGGCCGCGGCGTTCGCGCTGCCCGACGACATGCCGCACCGCGAACTCGTCCTCTTCCTCACCTTCTCCGTCACCCTGAGCACCCTCTTCGTGCAGGGGCTCGGGTTCCCGGCGTTCGTGCGCCTGCTGGGGCTCGCGGGCACGAACGGCGAGCACGACGACCACCTCGCCGAGGCCAAGGCACAGGAGGAGGCGGCCCGGCTCGCGCAGCACCGCCTGGAGGAACTGGTCGCGCACGAACACAAGCACTGTCCGCAGCATGTGGTGCTGCGACTGCGGGAGGTCGCCGAGTACCGCCGCGTCGCCGCCTGGGAGCGGCTGCGCGACGACGGCCGGCTCGGCAGCCAGTCGCCGTCCGCCGCCTACCGGCTGCTGCGCCGGGAGATGCTGACGGCCGAGCGCGAGGCGTTCATCATGATGCGCAACCAGGGACGCCTCGACGACGAGGTGGCCCGCCAGGTCGTCCACCAGCTCGACTTCGAGGAGGCGGCACTCAGCCGCGATCTGCACCTGTGAGCGCGCACATGGGGGTGCCCCCGCCGGATCTCCGGCGGGGGCACCCCCATGCGGCTCAGGCCCCCGGCAGCGGGGGAGCGATCCCGGCGAACGCCTGCCGGCCCAGGTACTCGATGTGCTCCACACCCAGCAGGGCCGCACAGGTTTCCGCGGTGTCCGGCGTCAGCTCGGGACCCACGCAGACGACCCGCTCCAGCGGCCCCAGCTCGTCGACGTCCTCGGGCGCCGAGGCGACCAGGCTGTAGAGCACGGACTGGGTGACGAAGGCCGTACGCACCCGCTGGGCACGGATCGCGTCGAGCAGCTCGGGCGCGTGCATCAGCTCGGGCACCACCACCACGGCCGCACCGCAGCGCAGCGCGTGCTGGGTCAGGAAGGCGAGGCCGTCCTGCTGCGCGAACGGCACGCCCGCCAGGACCCGTTCACCCTTCTCCAGCGGATTGTCCGAGGCCAGCACGGCGAGGTCCGCAGCGATGTCGGAGTGGGTGAGCTGGGCGCGCCGCCGGGAACCCACCGCGTGGTGCACCACGGTGATGTCCGTGACGGGCTCGATGTCCACGATCGGCTCCGGGGACTCCGAGGCGATCAGGTCCTGGACCGATCGGTGGCCGTCCACCGGCTCCAGCGTGAAGATCTCCTCGACCGGCTGCTGTCCCGGACCGCGCAGGCGCTGCGCCTCACGCACGATCGGCAGCAGCGCGGGCGTGGTGAACAGCCACCGCGCGCCGCTCTCCGTCAGCTGGGCGGCCAGTTCCGCCTCGTCGGCCTGGCTGTCCAGCACGCACACCACGGCGCCGGCGCGTGCGCAGGCGTGCGGCACGGCCGGGTACCACAGGGTGTTGGTGGCGAACAGCGCCACGGCGTCGCCCTGCTCGACGCCGGCGTCGGCGAGTCCCGCCGCGAGCCGGCGGGTGGCCCGCTCCAGTTCCCGGTAGCCGATCGCACGGCCGGTCACGCCGTCGATCAACGCCGGGCTCGTGCCGCGGGCAGCGGCCTCGCCGAGCACCGTCTCGTACACCGGCAGATCGATGACGAGGTTCTCGTCGAACGGGCTGATCACGTCGAACGAGTCGAACGGATCGAAGGGTTCGAGCGGGTCGAAGGGATCGATGGTGGTCATTCCTGTCCTCCGGAGGATGCGCTCACGCGCGGTAGGGACGTGGTGGGCGGGCCCGCGTGCAGCAGATCTCCCAACTGCTGGAGGAACAGCTCCCAGCGCGCGGTGAACCCGGGGTCGTCCGGGCCGAGGCCCGTCGCCATCCGGGTGATCTGCGGCAGCAGGCGCGGATAGTTGGTGAGGGCGAAGGTGAGCAGCCGCAGCAGCTCGGGATCGAGCTCCGGGCGCAGCTCTCCGCCGGACTGCCGCCTGCGGATCTCGTCCACCTGCGACTTGATGACGGCGCGCCGCTCCTCCTCGTGCGGTACGGGAGCACTGCCGTAGGCGAGCGCCTCGCGTGTGAGGTAGGTCAGCCAGGCGGCGTCGTGGTGCGCGGACTCGAAGTGGTAGACGAAGAAGTCGCCGGCGGCACTCGGAGCCTCGCGGATCTCGCGTTCGCGGCGCTCGGTGACGTGTCCGAGGATCTCGTGGAAGAGCCGGTCACCGATACGGCCGCCGGTCATCAGGTACATGGAGTAGGCGAAGCCCACCGTGTGGCCGGGCAGCCGTTCCAGCAGGGCGTTGCCGGCGCCGGTGCCGCGGGGCAGCCGGGTGACCATGAACGCGGCGATCAGCGTCACGAGCGCGGCCACCGGCAGCACCTGCGAGAAGGCCGTCGCGTAGGCGGCGTGACCGGTGCCGTCGCCGAGCACCGCGAAGAACAGCAGGCTCATCAGGGCGACTCCCAGCGCGTTGCCCACCTGGAGGGTCGTGGTCACCACGCCCGCGCCGGCTCCCGCGTCGCGTGGCGCGAGGCTGCCGATGATGGTGCCGATGAGCGGGGTCATGCCGAGTCCCTGGCCCAGGCCCGCGATGAACATCGGCAGCCCGAGCTCCCAGCCGCTGAGCCCGGCTCCCTGGGCGGCGCTGGTGGCGGCCACCGAGCACAGTCCGACGGCCGCGACGAGATAGCCCAGCGTCAGCACATGGCGCCCCAGCAGGCGGGCGATCCGCGCGGCCAGCAGCGAGGTGATCAGGAAGCCGACGGCGTTCGGCGTGTACACCAGGGCGGCGTGCAGCGGTGAGAAGCCCAGACCGATCTGCAGGTACAGCGCGAGGACCAGCATGAAGCCGACGTAGGAGAAACTGAACATGGCGGCGATCGGCACCCCGCCCGCGAAACCGCGGTTGCGGAACAGCGAGAGCCTGATCAGCGGATCGAGTCCCCGCTCGGCGACCGCGCGCTCGTGCCGCAGGAACAGCACGGCGGTCAGGGGAGCGGCGGCGAGCGACAGCAGCATCCACAGCGGCCAGCCCGCGTCGCGGCCCATCAGCAGCGGCACGATGAGCAGCACCAGGGTCAGCACCGACAGCGCGGAGCCGCGCCCGTCGAGGTGCGGACGCGACCGGGGCGGCTCGTCCGGCGGCAGGAGTGTCCGGCTCGCCACGATGGTCGCCACACCGATCGGCACATTGATCAGGAAGGCCGGCCGCCAGTCGAGGCCGAAGACGTTCCAGGCGAGCAGCAGCCCGCCGACGATCTGCCCGGCGATGGCACCGACGCCCACCACACAGCCGAACACGCCCAGGGCGCGGGCGCGTTCGGGGCCCTCGAAGGTCACCTGGATGATCGCGAGGACCTGTGGGTACAACAGCGCGCCGCCCACGCCCTGCAGGGCGCGCGCCGCGACGAGGACGCGGATGTCGGGGGCCAAGCCGCAGAGCGCGGACGCCGCCGTGAACACCGCGAGACCGGTGATGAACATGCGTTTCCGGCCGATGACATCACCCAGCCGCCCGCCGGTCACCAGGAAACTCGCATAGAGAAGGGTGTATGAGGAAACCACCAATTCCACGGCGCCGAGGCTCGTATGGAGATCACTGTGGATCGACGGCATGGCGACGTTGACGACAGCCACATCGAGAATGGCCATGAATGCGCCGGCCAGGATCACTGCGAGGCTCACCCAGCGGCGCCCGCTGCCGCGCTGTGCGCTCAACATGCAGGAAGTCTCGTGCGTGGAGAGCGAGTACGTCGCGGACCTGCCGAAGTGTCACCGACGTAGTCCCATGTTGTCGCAAGAGAAGAGGGAGCGCCGTTTCACTCTTACTCGGCGGCGATCCCGCAGAAAGGCACGGGAAGGGGAACGCCTTTCCGCAGGATTCACAGGATGCCGCTTTCGAGGGTCTCCCGAAATTCAGGAACGACCAGTTCTTCGTCCGAGCCGGCCGGACCGCGTGCGCCGATCCCCCCTTCACGGCGCAGGGGTCCCGCCGAGCGGCCGCCGGGCCCGGTAACGCGAACCCCCCGCCGGGCCCGGCCGCCGCTGCGAGACAACCACCACGATCCGAGGAGAGCGCTGTGTCGAACACCGACCTGGTTCTGAAGATGTACGAGTACTTCAACTCCGGCCAGCTGGACCGCATCCAGGAGGAGCTGTTCCACCCGGAGATCTCCTGGAAGATGCCCGGCCACCACCCGCTCTCCGGCGACCACCGGGGCGCCGGCCAGGTCATGGCCTTCTTCGGCGAGCTGTTCAAGGCTGGTGTCACCGTCGACAACGTCCACTTCGGCGAGCTCGACGACGGCACCGTCGTCGAGAAGCACCTCGGTCACGCGAAGGCGGACACCGAGGAGTACCTGTTCCCGACGTCCACGACGTACGGCATCCGCGACGGGAAGATCGCCGACGTCCAGGTGCACACCGCGGACCAGCACAGCGTGGACCGCTTCATGTGGACGGTCTTCCAGCTCAAGTCGATCGACGAGCGCATCGCCGTCTGAGCCCTGCCCGAGGGAGACTCACGTGGACACCAGGCAAGTGGTGAACAGCTACTACGAGCTGGCCAACAAGGGTGACTGGGACGCCTGGACGGACCTGTTCGCCGAGCGCCAGACCATGGACGAGCAGCTCGCGGGGCACGTGGAGGGGCGGGAGACCCTGCGCGCCATGATGCAGGGCTTCCCGGCGATGTACGCCTCGTTCACGAACACCCCCCGGCACATCGTGGTCGAGGGCGAGCAGGCCGCCGTCGTCTCGCACATCTCGGCGGCCACGCACGCCGGCGAGCCGATCGAGGCCGACGTCGTCAACTACTTCCGGGTGGAGGGCGGTCTCATCTCGTACATGTCCAACCACCACGACACCGTCCCGTTCCGGCCCGTGCTCGGGACCGACTAGAGGCGGGAGCCGCCATGGCGGAACACGAGGACCACAAGGACTACGACTACATCATCGTGGGCGCGGGCACCGCGGGCTCCGTGCTCGCCGCACGCCTCACGGAGGACCCCGCGGTACGGGTCCTGCTCCTGGAGGCCGGCGGCAACCACATCCCGGCCAACGTCGACCAGGCACCGCTCTGGTTCACGCTGCTGGGCTCCGAGGTCGACTGGGGCTACACGAGTGTTCCACAGCCCGCCCTCGGCGGACGTTCGACGTACGAGCCGCGAGGCAAGATCCCGGGCGGCAGCAGCAACCTGTACATCATGATGCACGTCCGGGGGCACCCCTCGGACTTCGACGCCTGGGCCTACCAGGGCGCCGCGGGATGGTCGTACGAGGACCTGCTGCCCTACTTCCGCAGGATGGAGGACCAGGAGGACCCGCACGGCCCCGAGTCGGGCGTCGGCGGACCCCAGGTCGTCACCAACGCGGGCGCGCACCGGCCCAATCCGCTCTCCCGCACCTTCATCGACGCGTGCGTGGAGCTGGGGCACACCGAGCTTGAGGACTTCAACGGCTCCCGCATGATCGGCGCGGGCTGGCACCACCTCGACGCCCGCGACGGCCGGCGACGCGGTGCACTGGTGTCCTACCTCGAACCCGCCCTGAACCGGCCGAACCTGACGCTGCGTACGGGAGCGCAGGTGTCACGGCTGGTGGTGGAGGACGGCCGGTGCACCGGCGTCACCTACGTCCAGCAGGACGTGGTCCCCGCCGGTGAGGGTCGCACCGTGCCCAACGCGGGGCCCGGTGAGCCGGGCGAGCACACCGTACGGGCCGGTGCCGAGGTCCTGCTGTGCGCGGGCGCGATCGAATCGCCCAAGATCCTGCTGCTGTCCGGGATCGGATCCCCCGAGCAGCTGCGGCCGCTGGGCATCGACGTGACGGAGGCGCTGCCCGGTGTGGGCGAGAACTTCCACAACCACGTGCTCACCGGTCTGATCGCGGAGACCACGGAGCCCGTGGAACAGGGCCACCAGAACCTCTCCGAGTCGGCGCTCTTCGCCACCTCGCGACCCGGGATGATCGCCCCCGACCTGCAGATCGCCTTCGTGCACGTGCCGTTCGACATCATCGTCGGCCAGCAGCACCCGAACGCGGTCAGCATCCTGCCCGGTGTGGTGCGCCCCAACTCCCGGGGCACGGTGCGGCTGGCGAGCGCCGACCCGTTCGCCAAGCCGCTGGTCGACCCCAACTACCTGGGGGACCGCTCCGACGTGGAGCGTCTGGTGCAGGCGGTGAAGCTGTCCCGCGACATCTTCGCCACCTCGGCCTTCAAGGAGCACCTCAAGGGGGAGCTGCTGCCCGGCCCGGACGTGCGCACCGACGCCGACATCGAGCGGTTCGTGCGCGAGCGCGCGGACAGCTACCACCACCAGGCCGGCTCGTGCCGCATGGGCATCGACGACCTCTCGGTCGTCGACCCGGACCTGAAGGTGCACGGGGTGCGCGGGCTGCGGGTCGTCGACGCGAGCGTGATGCCCGCGGTGCCGTCGGGCAACTGCAACACGGCCATCGCGGCGATCGCCGAGCGCGCCGCCGACCTGATCAAGGGGGACGCATGACCCTTCGGTGGTCCCACGTGGGGCTCAACTGCCGTGACTTGGGGGCGACGGAGGCCTTCTACGAGAAGTGGTTCGGCTTCAGCCGGGCGCGCACCGTGGAACTGGACGACGACCGGATCGTGTTCCTGCGGCAGGGCGACGTGTACCTGGAGCTGTTCCACACCGACACCGAGCCGCTGGTGAAGCCGGCCGGCGACGGCCCCGCGCAGCCGGGCGTGGCCCGCCATCTGGCCTTCCAGACCGACGACCTGGAGGCCTTCCTGGCCGAGGTGGGCGACGAGGTTCCGGTGACTCTGGGACCGCTGCACTTCGACGACTTCATCCCCGGGTGGCAGACCGTCTGGCTGACCGACCCGGACGGGGTGATCGTCGAGGTCAGCGAGGGGTACCGGGACGCCTCCTGACCACCGGCGGGGGCGGGCGGGCCGCGGCGACGGCCGGCCCGCCCTTCGCCGTGCGGTGTTCGGACCGTCCGGCGCCCCCGGACCGTGCGGCGCCCCCGGACCGTGCGGTGGTCGCGGACCGTGCGGTGGTCGCGGACCGTGCGGTGGTCGCGTCCCGTGCGTGACCCGGACCGTGCGGTGCCTCCTGACTGTGCGCGGGCCGCGCACGGCGGAGAGGCGGAGAGAAGGCAGGCAGGCCGTCGTCGGGTTCTGTGCCCGGGAGTTGGCACAGTTCGCGCGACGAACCGCCAAGTCGTTGGAAGCGACCAGGGGTCTGCCTTGACTGAAAGAGACCGATCACACGCGTACGAGGAAGAAGGCTTCCCATGACCGAATCCACGCTGCTCGGCGCCTCGCTGACCGAACAGTCCATCAAGGACGCGGTCCGCGACTGGTACGTCGCACTGGACCAGCACGTCCCGCTGGAGCAGGTGCTGCCCTATCTCGTCCAGGACGGCCTGGAGATGCGCTTCCCCGAGGCGACGCTCACCACCCTGGACGAGTTCAAGGGCTGGTACGAGGCGGTGACCAATCGCTTCTTCGACGAGGTGCACGAGCTCAAGAGCGTCGAGGTGGAGCCCGCCGTCGGCGGTGAAACGCTTGTCAAGGTGGTTGTCAACTGGCAGGCCCACATCTGGAATCCGCCGGCGGCACGCAGCCAGTGGCTCGGCTTCGACGCCTACCAGACCTGGATCGTCGTGGCAGGTGAGGACGGCCGCCCGCTGGTGAAGACGTACATCGTGGACGATCTGGACCCCATGGAGGGCTCGGCGTCCCTGTAAAACGCGTTCTCCCTCCGCAACGGGCGGAGTCTCCGCAGGTCGGAGGCTCCGCCCGTTGTTGTGTGACGCCGGGTCAACTCCCTGCTTTACTGGTGACTTGACAGATTTTCACAAGGAGAGTTAACTGTCATTGATGCTTCACGCAGGGGGTCTCCATGTCTTTGAACGCTGACCTGAACGCCACGCGGGAGCGGGGCTGGGGAGACGGTCTCTCCGAATACTGCGCGTATCTCTTCTCGCCATTCGCCCGCTCCGACCAGCGTCGCTGGGGTGAGGTCTATGTGCGTGGACTGCTCGATGCCAGTGGCCGCAAGACGCCGGCCCGTATCTCCGAGCACGTCCTCGGCCGCCGCGCCTCGCAGTCGCTGCAACAGTTCGTGAGCCAAAGTCCCTGGGAATGCACCGACGTCCGCAAGCGGCTCGCCGAGCAGGTGTTCCTGGCCGCCGAGCCCGACGCCTGGGTCGTGGACGAGGTCGTCTTCCCGAAGAACGGCAACCACTCGGCGGGCGTCGCCCGCCAGTACGTGCCGGCCGAGGGACGCACCGCCAACTGCCAGCTGGGTCTGGCCGTCTCCCTCGCCACCGAGGAGGCCAGCATCCCGGTGAACTGGCGGCTGTTGATGCCACCGCACTGGGACGACGACGACCGGCGGCGCGGCGCCGCCCGGGTGCCGGACGTCGAGCGCCATCAGCCGCGCTGGCGGCACGTCCTGGACAGCCTCGACGAGATGGTGCAGGAGTGGGACCTCAAGCCCGCCCCGATCCTCGCCGACTGGCGGCACGAGCCCGACGTACTGCCGCTGCTCGACGGCCTGGAGGCCCGAGGGCTCGGCTATCTCGTCGAGGTCTCCGGCGGTGCGCCGCTGCTCGCGGCACCCTCGACGAACGGATCGCCGGTCGTGCTGGGCACCGCCGCCGACATGATGCACACCGCCGGCCGGCGCAGCGCCCGTGTCACGCTCGCCTGGCGGGAGGGCGTCGAGAGCCGGGTCCGGCAGTCGCAGTTCCTCGCCGCGCAGATTCCGGCCGGACCCGGCGGGCCCACCGCCCGGCACGGCGAGCGCCGCTTCCGCCGGCCCCGCCAGCTCCTGGTCGAATGGCCGGCCGGACGCCCGCAGCCGCGCACCTACTGGGTCACCAACCTCGGCTCGCGCAGGCTGCCGGACCTGGTCTCCACGGCGAAACTGCGCTGGCGTTCCCGCTACGACCTGGGCCGGCTGCGCGAGGAGTGCGGGCTCGTGGACTTCGAGGGGCGCTCCTTCCGGGGCTGGCACCACCATGTGACGCTGGCCTCCGCGGCCCACGGCTTCCAGGCCCTGGAGCGGCTCGCTGCCCGGCGGGCGGCCGGTGTCCTGCGCCGTCACGGGGGAATCCCGGCGATGCCCGCGGTGGCCGCCATGTCCCCGTGAAGAACCCGCACCACCCGACGCGGTGCCGCACGGTGCACCGTACGGGCAGGAATCACCGGCCCCGCGTCGCGACCGGGGCCAGGGAACTTCCGTGATTCTCCGAGGACTTGTCGATCCGAATACCCGGGAAACTCGGAACGAACAGGTCGGAAATAGGGGAGGACCGGAACACAGGAGTCCGGTGGATTCGCTCCGGCGGTCTCCCGCGATTTCCCCCCACGGACCGGGGACGCTTTTCCGAAGCGGCGTCCCCGCACAGCTCCCGCCGCCAGGGGTCGGGCGGCGGGAGCTGTTTCCCTTTTACCGGCTGGTTAGTTAGTGAGAGAGGGACCACCTTGACCACCACGAAGGCCTACCGACTGACCGAACCGGTGCGCCGGGCCCTCACCTCCGGTCGTCTCGCGCACATGGTCACGCTCAACCCCGACGGCAGTCCGCAGGTGGCCTGTGTCTGGGTGGGGCTCGACGAGGAGGACCGGATCGTCTCCGGGCACCTCTACGCGCAGCAGAAGATCCGCAATCTGCGGCGCGACCCGCGGGTCGCCCTGTCCATGGCGGCGGGCGTCAGGAGCCCGGAGGGCATGGAATACCACTTCGTGGCGCACGGCACCGCCGAGGTCCTGGAGGGCGGCGCCGTCGCCCTGCTGGGCCGGATCGCCGCACCGTACCTGGAGGACGGCAGGACCTGGCCCGCCGACCGCTTCGCCGGAGCCACCGGATTCGTCGTCCGCACCACCGTCGACCGGGTGACCGGCTTCGGCCCCTGGGACTAGGCCTTCCGAGCCGGCACGGCAAGACCCGCGGACGCCCGGACCGGCAGTGCAGACGTCCTGCCGGTCCGGATGCCGCGGGCCCTCGTGGAACATGTGCGTACGGGCCGTCGACGCACCCTCAGGCGGCCTGTGGGGAACGTGCCGCCGCCCAGATCTCGCTCTGCACCGAGTGGCTGTCGAAGCTGTCCTCGACGGCCAGCAGGTCCGAGTACGGGGCCTCTCCGTTGACGATGCGGCCCAGCAGCCGGAAGTAGTCGAAGCGGTCGACACCCGGCGTGATGGTGATCAGCAGCTCCGCCTCCGATCCCGGCACCGCGGCGAAGGCGTGCGGCATGAACGGCGGCACGACGACGAGGTCGCCGCGGCCCGCCTCGACGACCTTGTCGTCGTTGAGCAGCTGCACGGCGCCCGAGACGACGTAGAACAGCTCCGAGGAGCGGGCGTGGTAGTGCGGTGCGGAACCGTCGGCTCCCGCGGCGAGCAGCACCCGGTGGCAGCTGAGCGCGCCCGCCGTGCTCGCTGAGTCGGTGAGCAGGAAAGCGGCGCCTGTGGCATGGCTGATGGTCTCGGCCCCAGCGCCCCGTACGAGAACGGGTTCGTGGCGGAATGCGGACATCCTTTTACCCTCCCGAGAAATCCGGTGACTGCCGTTGTATCCACAACGCATATTCCTGTCCACGGAACTTGACGCAGTGCGAAGGCGGCCCCCGGACAATTTCCCGTATCCGCACGGGATTTCGAAACACTTGGTCCGGTCCTGATAGGACGGACGCGTAGCCCTTTCCTCACGACGCACCGCGCAGCACCGCACGGGCACGCCCACGTCCCGAGCACACAACGCAAGCCATGCCACGCATTCGAAGGGGAATCATGAGACCGCAAATGAACCGCAGAAGCCTCCTCGGCGCCGGTGTCGCCCTGGGCGCCGGCGCCGCCACCACCGCCGTGGCGACCCCCGCGAGGGCGCAGGCCGTCGACGGCGCCGACGCCATCGTCGACACGGTGGTCGTCGGAGCGGGACTCGCCGGCCTGGCCGCGGCCCGCAAACTGGTCGCCGCCGGCAAGAAGGTGCTGGTCCTGGAGGCCCGTGACCGGGTCGGCGGGCGCGTCCACGACATCGGCCTCGCCAACGGCGGAACCATCGAGCGCGGCGGTCAGTTCACCGGTCCCACCCAGACCCGGCTCCAGGCGCTCGCCGACGAACTCGGCGTGAAGACGTTCACCGGCTACAACACCGGCGAGAGCATCTACTACACCGCCGACGGCACGGCGATCCGCTACACCGGAGCGCTGCCGCCCATGGACAACGACTCCTACCAGGCGCTCGGTCAGGCCATCTACCAGCTCGACACGCTCGCCTCGACCGTTCCCGTCGACACACCCTGGGCCGCGCCGAAGGCCGAGGAGCTGGACGGCCAGACCTTCGCGAGCTGGATCGAGGGCAACGTCACCAACGCCAACGCGAAGACGATCCTGCACCTGATGTCCAACGGCGCGCTCTCCGCCGAGTCCCGCGACATCTCGCTGCTCTGGATCCTCTACTACATAGCCGTCTCCGGGAACGAGACCAACCCGGGCAACCTCACCCGCCTCATCAGCACCCTCGGCGGCGCCCGCGACTCACGCTTCGTCGGCGGCCCCTACCAGATCGCCACGAAGATGGCCGCCGCCCTCGGCAGCAAGGTCGTCCTGAAGACGCCGGTCCGCCGCATCGTCCAGTCCGGCGGTTCCGCCCTCGTCGTCGCCGACAACCTCGTGGTGTCGGCGAGTTCGGTCGTCGTCGCGCTGCCGCCCACACTCGCCGGCCGCATCGTCTACAGCCCCGCGCTGCCCGCGACCCGCGACCAGCTCACCCAGCGTTTCCCCCTCTCCTCCATCGGCAAGGCCATCGCGGTCTACGACAAGCCCTTCTGGCGGGACGCCGGCCTCAACGGCCAGGTGGCGGCCCTGACCGGGACGACGCGCAGCACCTTCGACAACTCGCCGCCCGACGGCTCGTACGGCGCCCTGCTCGCCTTCCTCGACGGCGACCAGATGCGTGCGGTCGAGGACAAGAGCGACGCCACCGTCAAGCAGCTGATCCTCGACGACCTGACCCGGTACTTCGGCTCCAAGGCGGCCACGCCCACCGAGTTCGTGCTGGGACGCTGGGACGCCGAGGAGTACACCCGCGGCGGCGCGCCGGGCTTCACGCCGCCCGGTGTCCTCACCCGGTTCGGCACCGCCATCAGGAAGACGAGCGGCGTCATCCACTGGGCGGGCGCCGAGACCGCCACCTTCTGGAACGGTCACATGGAGGGTGCCGTCCGGTCCGGGGAGCAGGCCGCCGCCGACATCCTCAAGGGATGAACCACCCCGCTCCGTGGCCCGAACGGGGCTCGTCCCGGGCGCACCGGGACGAGCCCCCGGCCCGCGAGCCGGGAGGCGGGGAGGGCCGCCCCCGTCTCACAGGTGCGGTTCCGTGAGCACCACCTCGCGCATCGGCAGCTGTTCCAGGGACAGCGGTTCGGACGCGGGCAGTGGATGCAGCCCGACTCCCGCGAGCGCCTGCTGGTAGGCGCCCAGGGCCTCCGCCGACCGGCCCTGGTGCTGTCTCAGGTCGCCGATGCGGCGCCAGAGCTTCGAGGTCTTCCTGCTCGGCGGGATCCCGTCGAGCAGGAGCACCGCGTCCTGGAACGCGGACTCGCCGCGGCCGGTGTCCCCGGTGGCGAACAGGGCCTCGCCGAGGATGAACCGTGCCTCGACTGCCTCCGGGGAGTCCAGCGCCCCGAACAGGCCGAGCGCCCGCTCGGCGAGTTCCACCGCCTCCGCGGCGCGGCCGCAGCGCAGCGTGGCCCAGGCGACACCCATTTCGGCCAGCGCGCGCTCCGTCCCCGAGCCGACTTCGGCCAGTTCCCGCCGTGCCTCCTCGAGCAGCCGCAACGCCCGTTCGGGCTCGGGGGTGAGGGACTCCAGCAGCAGGATGCCGTACGAGCTCTTGAGCATCGCCTGGTGCCGGGCGTTGTCCGTCTCCGCCATGAGCACCAGGGCCCGCTCGATCAGGGCGAGGGCCTCACTGGTCCGGCCGTGGGAGTGGGCCACCAGACCCGCGTTCCAGTATGCCGAGCCACGTGTCACCCGCGAACCCGTGTGCTCCGCGGTCTCGACCAGCCGGGCCGCGAGCATGTGGGCCCGCGGCAGATTGCCGCGCAGCTGGTAACAGCCCATCAGGGCAGTGCCCAGCTGCACATGGTCGTCGGTGGACTCCAGGCCGAGCTCGTCGAGCACGCGTGTGGCCTTCTCGCCGATCTCGATACTCATGTCCAGGTCGCCGGCGGCGCGATAACAGCGGCAGAGCGCGGTCGCCAGCTGGGCCCACTCCGCCGAGCCGGGCGTGGTGTCGGGGGAATCGTAGAGAGAGTGCAGGAGTTGGAGGGCGGATTCGGTGTGGCCCAGTCTCTCCATGGTCAGGGCCTGGCCGAGTTTCGCCCTGCTCAGGGCGGGACCGTCGAGGAGGCGGGCCGAGTCGAGGACCTCGCTGTAGGCCTGGAGGGCCTCCCCGTGGGAGCCGCCCCGCAACGCGATGTCGGCGAAGGCGAGTTTGAGCCGGAGTTCCTTGAGCCGGTTGTCGTCGCGCCCGGTGCGCAGGTACTCCACGGAGCAGCCCACCCGGTCGGCGAGTGCTTCGAGGATCGCGGGAGACGGCATCCGCTTGCCCGTCTCGATCAGGGACACATAACTGACGGAGATGTCCTCCGAGGCCAGGTCCTGTTGGTTCAGGCCGCGCCGTCGGCGTTGCTCGCGCAGACGCCGGCCGATGCCGCTGGACGCGCTCAATGGCGGTTTCATGTTTCTCCAGGGGCTTACTGACATGCCCTTGTACAGCATGGGGGGTGGTTGCGGGCACGGTGCGACTTCTTGTTTACCGCCAATTGTCAGCGTGTCAATGCGGGTACCCGGGCAATGGCCGAAGTCTGTTCCTCTCCATTTCCCGCCACACCCACTCCGACGTGCTGTGCCGTAGCGGATCGCCACACTGTGTCAGATTTGATTGACTGTCCGAGGTGCATGGACTTGACTACGGAAGTCAAATTCCCGCTGTGGAAGGCTCCAACCATGCCCGGGGCCCCCAATTGTCGACGGCATCGCTCGGGCGACTTCGCGACCGAGGGCCGCACCCCGGGACCCGTCCGCCGGCCGGGCCCGACCGCACGGACAGGAGCTGACCCGGCACCGCCCCCCACCGCGTCTGGAGGTGTCCCCGTGCCGACCGAACCCTGGCTGTCCCGCACGCCCGCGCCGGAGGCCGCCGCCCGTGTCTTCTGCTTCCCGTTCCCCGGGCTCGGCGCCTCCGCCTACCGGCACTGGCCGGACCGGATCGCCGGCGCCGAACTCTGCCGTGTCCAGCCGCCGGGCCGGGAGGCGCGCCGGGGCGAGGAGCACTACGGCACGTACGAGGCGTTCGCCGCGCGGGCCGCCGAAGCACTGCTGCCGCTGCTCGACCGGCCCTTCGCCCTGCTCGGCCACAGCACCGGGGCCCTGCAGGCCTTCGCGCTCACCGTGCACCTGGTCAGACGGCAACTTCCGCTGCCGCAAAGGCTGTTCGTCTCGGGCCAGGTGGCGCCGCACCACGGCCCCTGGGGCCCGCTGCTGCGCATGAGCGACGCCCAGCTCGTCACCGAGATCGGCAGGCTCACCCGCGCCATGGGCGGCGTCGAGTCCCTCGGCATCATCCGCGCGGGACTCCCCGTGCTGCGGGCCGACGTCACCGCCGCCCAGCGCTACAGCGTCCAGCTCCCGGTGCCGCTGCCCGTCGGCGTGCACGCCATCGGCTGGCGCGACGACGACCAGGTGCCGCCGGAGCGGATGGCGGGCTGGGCGGCCTGCTCCGCGCGGGGCGCCTTCCGGAGCGTGACCCTGCCCGGCGGACACCACGCCTTCCTCGACCCGCCGCCCCGGCTGCTGGCCGAACTCGCCCACGAGATAGACCGGTTCACCGGTGACAGTGACCAGCATCACATCGACGAACTGTCGCAGCGACGAGCCGTCGCCCGTCCTGAAGTCACCCATCGTTCCCGGGCAGCCGGGGCCTGATTCCTGGAGTAGTCATGCAAGTTCTCGTTGCCGGAGGGACCGGCGTCATCGGTCGGCAGCTGGTGCCGCTGCTGCGTTCGGCGGGCCACGACGTGGTCGTGCTCTCCCGTCCCGGACGCAGCGCGACGGCCGCCGACCGGCTCGGCGCGAAGGTCGTGGAGGCGGACGCGCTGGACCGCGCCGCGGTCGCCAAGGCGCTGCGCTCCGCCGCCCCCGAGGCCATCGTCAACATGCTCACGGCCATCCCGGCCGAGATCAATCCGCGCCGCCTGGCCAAGGACTTCGAACTGACCAACCGGCTGCGCACGGAGGGCACCCGCAACCTCCTCGAGGTCGCCCACGACATCGGCGTACGACGCGTCGTCGCCCAGGGACTCGCCTACGCCTACGAGCCGGGCGGCAGCGGCCCCGCCGACGAGGAGGCGCCGCTGTGGAAGAACCCGCCCAAGCAGTTCGTGCCGGTGCTCGGCGCCCTGCGTGACCTGGAGCGGCAGACGCTGCTCGCCGAGGGTGCCGTGCTGCGCCTCGGGCACCTCTACGGGCCGGGCACGATCTACGCCCAGGACGGCTCCTTCGTCCAGCAGGTGCGCGCGGGCAAGGTCCCGCTCGTCGGCGGCGGCACCGCCACCTTCTCCTTCACCCACACCCGGGACGCGGCCGCCGCGGTGGTCGCGGCGCTCAACTCCGACTACAGCGGTGTGCTCAACGTCGTCGACGACGAGCCGGCGCCGATGAACGTGTGGCTGCCCGAACTCGCCGACATCCTCGGCGCACGCAAGCCCAAGGGCGCGCCCGCAGCGCTCGCCCGGATGGCCGTCGGCGGCTGGGGCGTTGCCTTCATGACCCAGCTGCGCGGCGCGGACAACTCCCGCGCCAAGCTCCAGCTCGACTGGACTCCCCGGTACCCGACCTGGCGTACCGGCTTCACCGCGGAGCTGAGCAGCACCGCGTCGCCCGCGGCGGCCTGACCGGAGCCGGGGAAGGCGGGGTCCGGCCGGTCCGACGGCGGTCGGTCCGGCCGGGCCCCGCGGGTGACGGCGGCGGGGCGTCTCACGCGACACCCAGACGCACCGCGCCGTCCAGCCGGATCACCTCTCCGTTGAGCATCGGGTTCTCCACCACGTGGGTGACCAGCGAGGCGAACTCGTCGGGCCGGCCCATGCGCCTGGGGTGCGGCGTCTGTCCCACCAGCGAGGCCCGCATGTCGTCCCGCAGCCCCGCGACCATCGGGGTCTCGAACAGGCCGGGCGCCACGGTGACCACCCGGACGGCGTGCTTGGCCAGGTCCCGGGCGAGCGGCAGTGTCATCCCGGTGACACCGGCCTTGGACGCGGCGTAGGCGGCCTGCCCGGCCATCCCGTCGAAGGCCGCGATGGACGCCGTGCACACGATCACGCCCCGGTCGCCGTCCTGCGGCTCGTTGCCCGCCATCGCGGCGGCCGCCAGCCGTACGACGTTGAAGGTGCCGAGCAGGTTGACGCGCACGACGTCCTCGAACTCGGTGGCCGGCAGCGGGCCGCCGCGGCCGAGGACCCGGCCGGTGCGGGCGGAGCCCGCGCAGTTGACGGCGATGCCGAGCCGGCCCCGCCGCGTCGCCTCGGCGACCGCGGCCTCGACGTCCTCCTCGCGGGAGACGTCGCCCTGCACGAACCCGATGTCGTGACCGAGCTCGGCCGCCGCCTTCGCGCCCCGCTCGGCGGAGCGGCCGGTCAGTACGACCTGGGCGCCCGCGGCGAGCAGCCGCCGGGCCAGGGCGAGTCCCAGGCCCGAGGTGCCGCCCGTGATGAGGGCGACGTTCCCTTCGATGTTCATGACTCCTCGTCTCGTCAAGTGCGTCTCGCGCGCCTCGTCCGGCGTGTCCGGTCCGTGCGTGCGGTGGTCAGTGCCCCCGGAAGGAGGCGGGCCTGCGTTCGACGAACGCGGCGATGCCCTCCGCCGCGTCGAGCGTGCCCGCGGTGGCCCGCAGGGTCGTCGACTCGTCCTCCAGGTGTTCGGCCAGCGCCCGGCGCGAGGCGGCGCGCAGCAGCCGCCCGCTCTCCCCGAAGGCGCGGGTGGGACCCGCGGCGAGCTGCTCGGCGACCTGCCGCGCCCGCTCGGCGAGTTGCCCGGCCGGCACGACCTCGGTGCACAGCCCCCACTCGACGGCCTCCTCGGCCTCCAGCACATGGCCGAGCATCGTCATCCGCTGCGCCCGGCGCAGCCCCACGAGCTGCGGGAGCTGGTGGCTGGTGGCGGCGTCGGGGGTGAGCCCGAGCGCCGCGTACGCGGAGCGGAAGGTCGAGCCCTCCTCGGTGAGCAGCACGTCCGCGAGGCTGGCGACCCCGAGGCCTGCGCCCGCCACATGGCCGCCGGCCGCCACCACGAGCGGGGCGTCGTTCGCGACCAGCCGGGCGAGCGCGGCGTGCAGGTGACTGGTCACCTCCAGGAGGTGACCGGGGATGTCCGGCTGGGCGCGGAAGCTCTTCAGGTCGCCGCCGACACAGAAGTGCGGGCCCGCCCCGGTGAGCAGCACGCACCGGGCGCGGGCCACCGGCTCCAGGTGCACCGCGTCCAGCAGGTCGCGGGCGAGCGTGAGGTCGATGGCGTTGCGCCGATCGGGACGGTTCAGCAGGATGTGGGCCACCCCGCCGCTCCAGGCGACCTGGATGGTGCTGAACTCCCGGCTCCCGACCGGGAGTTCGATCGCAGTGGTGACCGTCATCTCAGGCGCCCAGCAGGAAGTCGTCTTCCGCGGCCCAGCGCACCACGGTGCCGCCGTGGCTCATGCCGGCGCCGAAGGAGACGAGCACCACGTTGTCGCCCGGCTTGACCCGCCCGGCGTCGATCGCGTCGCGCAGGGCCAGCGGAACACCCGCGCCCGAGGTGTTGCCGTACCGCTCGACCGTGGTGAACGTACGGTCCGCGGGGAGGCCGATCTTCTCCATCAGGGCGTGGATCATGTGGTAGTTGGCCTGGTGGAAGATGATCAGGTCGATGTCCTCGATCGTCATGCCCTCGGCCTTCACCAGCTGCTCGACGAAGCCGGGGATGTGCTCCAGGGCGAAGTCGCGCACCGAACGGCCGTGCATGTAGGAGTAGTTGTTGCCGAACGCCGACAGCTTGGGGGTGCCGTCCGGCCAGGTGCGGTCCTCGCGCTTGACGTACGCGGTGTGGTACGAGCTCGGGTCGCTGGCCAGCAGCGCCGAACCGACGCCCGTGCCGGGAGCGGTCGGCTCCAGCAGGTAGCAGGCGGCGCCGTCGCCGAAGATGACGCCGACCGTGCGGTCCTCCGGGTCGAAGAGCTTGGTGTTGACGTCGGCGAGCACGACCGCGACGCGGCGGTAGTCACCGGACTTCACGAACTTGGCACCCACGTCGAGGGCGAAGACGCCGCCCGGGCAGCCGCCGCTGTTCACGTCGAAGCCGGGCACTCCCTGGATGCCGGCCTTGCGCATGATGCCCACGGCCGCGGCCGGGATCATGTGGTCCGGGGTGTAGGTCCCGCAGATGACCAGGTCGAGCGAGTCCGGGCTGACCCCCGCACGCTCGCAGGCGTCGAGGAGGGCGGCGGCGCCGAGGTCGGACGTCCACTCGTCCGGGGCGGACCAGCGCCGTTCCTTGATGCCGATGAACTTGCTGATCCACTCGTCGGTCGTGTCGAGCAGCTGCTCCAGCTCGGCGTTGGTGACCACCCGGTCAGGGATGCGGCCTCCGACGGCCTTGATGCCGACGCCGTGCGAGGTCTTCTTGGTGAGTTCCATCGGACGTGACTCCTGTGAGGCTGAGTACGGATGAAGGCGTGTGCGGCGGAGAAGGGGAAGCGGTGCCGGGCTGGGCGCGACTCGCGTGGAGCCGCGCCCCTGCCTGCGGAACGGCCTTGGCCTTCTGGGCCCTCGGCCTTCCGGCTCGTCCTTTTTGGAGGCGTTCCGGATTTCCTTGCCGCACCAATAGATTCGCGTATCCCGTGGGATTCGGTAATGCCCTTCCGGGGTGCTCGGTCGGGGTACCCGAACGGGTAGGGTCCGGTCGCATGCATAAAGCCGCCGGGAAAACGCGGAAGGGCGTGCCGCCGAGGCGGCACGCCCTGTGCTCCGACGTACGGTCTACGCCGGTTGCGTGGCTCTGATCAGGCCTTCCTGGAGTGCCAGCGCGACCGCCAGTGTCCTGTTGGGGGCGTTCAACTTCGCCAGGAGATTGGTGACATGACGTTTTATGCCGTGCTCGGAAATGCCGAGCCGGCGTGCTATCTGCTTATTGCTCAGACCCTCGGCCAGAAAATGCAGGACCTCCTCCTCACGGGGTGTGATGGAAATGCGTCGCGAGGGCCTGTGCTCCGGCCTTCGCCGGGAACGCGACATGAGATTGCGGGCGAGTGCGGGCGGCAGCGGAAGGTCACCCGCGTTCACCTGGTCCACCGCCTCACGGAGCTTGTCGACGGTCACCTCCGCCTGCATCAGGAAGCCGTGCGCGGCGAGCACCGTCTCCTCGTCGAGGACGTCGAGGTCCGGACCCTCCAGCAGGATCAGTGCCCGCGCCCCCTGCCGTACCGTCCCGCGCACCAGGCCGGCGGTGTCCGGGCCCGAGCCCAGGCACAGCACGATGTCCGGCCGTTGCGCGGGCAGCAGCGCCATTGCCTCGGACGCCTTGCCGCAGGCCCACACCGACCCCATGGCGGGGATGCTCTTGAGCATGGAGCGGACGCCGTGGCTGAGCAGTTCGTTGTCGATCACGACCAGCGCGGTGGCCCCGGGGGAGCTCAACGTGTCACCCCCGCGAAGCCCTCGGCCACCGTGGCGACCCGTCGGCCCAGATGCCGGGCGGTCTCCGTGTCGGCCTTGGTGACGGCTTCCGGGCCCTCGTCGGTGTTGGCCTGGGCGCCGGCGCCGAGCGTGATCCCGAGACGGTTGAGGTCGTGCTCGGAGCCCGTCGACGAGCACCAGCCCGGCGTCAGGTCCAGGTTGATCCAGTGCATGCCGTGCTGCGAGGCGAGGATCGAGAAGTACTGCAAGGTGTGCAGCTTGTCGCCGTTCATCGCGCCCGCCACGGTGAACCCCGAGGCGAGCTTGTCCTTCCAGGCCCGTGCCGCCCACCGCTTCGACGTCGACTCGGCGAAGACGTGGAAGGCGGCGGACGCGGTACCCATGTAGGTGGGCGCGCCGAAGACGATCGCGTCCGCGGCGTCGAGGGCGGCCCACTCCTCATCGGTGATGCCGTCCACCGCGATCAGCACGGCGTCGGCACCCGCGTCGGTCACGCCGTCGCGCACCGCCTCCGCGAGGACCGTGGTGTGCCCGAACCCGGAGTGGTAGGCGATGGCGACCTTGGTACCCATGTGCGTACTCCAAATCGAGGTCAGTCCGGGACGACGGGGGTGAACGCGACGGCGAGTTCGGTACGCAGCCGGTCCAGGTCCCCTGCGTGCCCGTGCGCCGCGACGTGTCCGTCCGGTCGGATCAGGTGGTAGCCCGCCCGCCGGCAGCCGGTGAGCGGTGCGGCCCGCTCCTTGCGCAGCCGCACCACCCTCAACCGCGGCTGCGTGTCCGCGAATTGCTCTGCCGCGGCGAGTACGTCAGGTCCGCCGGTGACCGCCAGCGTCCAGGCGTTCGGGTCCGCGCCGGGGCCGGACATCCCGTGCTCCACGGCGAGCGGCCGCGGGAAGACGGAACCGGGCCTGAGGGCGCGCCGACCGCAGCCGCGCCTGCCCGAGGGCACCTGGCTGTCCCGCTCGGGCCGGTAGGCCAGCCTGCGCCCCGCCATCACCGGCGCGTACAGCCGGGACACCAGCCCGGTCCGGTCGAGCAGCCTGAACGCGGCGTCGCGGGCCACCACTTTCGGCCGGCTCCCCGCCATCCACGCCCGGGTCTGCAGATCCGTGTCCCGCACGATGCGACGGGTCGCCTCCGCGCGCTCCGGGCCGTAGCTCAGCAGGAGGCCGGCCGGGGAGGTGCCGTGCACGACCGCGGCCAGCTTCCAGGCGAGGTTGTGCGCGTCCTGGAGACCGTTGTTCATGCCCTGACCGCCGGCCGGACTGTGCACATGTGCCGCGTCGCCCATCAGGAAGACCCGCCCGCGCTGGAAGTCCGTGGCGTGCCGCGCGTGCACTCGGAACACGGTCTGCCACACGGGCTCCGTGATCCGCACCCCGCGCGGGCCCCGCTCGTCGAGGATCCGCTGCATCATCGGGACGGTGACCTCGCCGCCGCCCGCCGGCATCACCGACAGGAACCGGAAGACGCCGTCCGGCATCGGTACGATCACCAGCGTGCCCGACGGTGCCTGGTAGTACAGCACCCGGTTCGTCGGCAGTTCGCCCTCGATCCGCGTGTCGATCAGCGCGAACGCCATCTCGTACGTACTGCCCTGGAAGCCGATGCCGAGCTGGCCGCGGACCGAGCTGCCCGCCCCGTCCGCACCGATCACCCACGGCACATGGGTGCGCTCCAGCGTGCCGTCCGGGTGCTCCAGCAGTGCGGTCACACCGTCGGTCGCGTCGATCCGCCCGGAGAAGTCCACACCGTCCAGGCACAGCAGGCGTACGCCGCGCTCCACCTTGCCGCCCAGCTCGTGCAGCCGGGCGGTGAGCAGGCTCTCCGTCACGGGCTGCGGGAGCGTGCGCGAGGCCAGGTCCTCGGCGAAGCCGAAGGTGGCCAGCGGGCGGCCGTCGGAGAAGTAGGAGAAGGCGTCGATGCGGTTGGACGACCGCCTCAACTCCTCCCCCACACCCAGGTCTTCGAGGATGTCCATGGCACGCGGCCACAGCGACAGCGCCTTCGGCACGGTCATGGGCTCCTCGGCCCGGTCGACGATCCGCACCCGCACGCCCCGCCTGAGCAGTTCGCAGGCGGCCAGCAGGCCGGTGGGGCCGCCGCCGACGACGAGGACGTCGACGTCGGCCCGCACCACGGACCGCGCGCTCACGTCTGCTCCTGGAGCCGGCGCGCGAGCTCGATCCGCTGCACCTTCATCGTGGCCGTGCGCGGCAGCTCGCTCAGCGGCAGCTGCACGGGGGCGGCGAGCTGCGGGTAGTCCGCGGCGGCCGCGCGCCAGCGCTCCGGGTCCAGCGGCAGGTCCTTGCGGGTGCTGACCACCGGTACCGGCTCCTGGCGGGGGCCCGGCACCAGGACCAGTTCGGTCAGCTCGGGGAGCTTGGCGAGGACCGCGTCCTCCACCTCCAGGGTGCTGTGCACGCCCGGAATGTGGTCGACCTCGCGGTCCAGCAGGTGCAGACAGCCCCACTTGCTGCGGTAACCGATGTCCATCCCGCGCCACCAGTCACCGATCGCCTGCTTCTCGAAGCGCTCCTTCTCCCCGTAGTACGTCACCGCGCGGCCGGGGGTGTACACGTCGATGTAGCCGGGGTTGGCCTTCGAGGGGCGCTTGCCCCCGCGGCCGGTCAGCCGGAACTTGGTGATGCCCGGCATGGCGTAGCCGAGGCAACGGCCGTTCGCCTTGTGGGCGTTCCTGCGGGTGTAGCCGCGGCCCACCAGCGGGCCGCACTCGCTCTGTCCGTAGATCTGGAAGAACAGCGGCGAGCGCCGCTCGGAGGCCTTGAGCAGCCGGTCCATCGTGCCCGGGTGGATCGCGTCGAACGTGCTGCTGAAGTACTTGACGTTGGCGAACGGCCGGCGCGGGTCGTCGGCGATCTCCTCCCACTCCAGGAAGGAGTTGGGGTGGGTCTCCAGGAAGCCCGGCCTGGTCCGCGCGAAGAGTTCGGCGGTGCGCTCGGGGTCCCCGTGCTCCATGAGCACGACGGGGAAGGCGCGCGGCAGCAGCACCGCCATCGCCAGGAACATCCGCGAGTGCACGAACGAGACGTGCACGGCGACCGTCTCCCGCTTGCGGATCAGCCCGGCGAGGCGGTTCTGCGGACGGAACCGGCCGCGCAGCGTGCGGGCCGAGTGCACGACGAGCTTCGGCAGCCCCGTGGTGCCGGACGTGTGGGTCATCAGCGCGGGCCGGTCGGGGTCGTTGAACACCGGCTTCTGCCGGGGGGCACCCGCGAGGTCGGTCAGCGAGACCGTCCCCGCGCGGTGCCCGGCGGCCAGCACGATCCGTTCGGTCAGCCCGTCCAGCGGGACGTCCGCGAGCGAGCCGTCGAGCTTCGCCGTGTCCGTCACCAGATACGGCCGCTTCAGCCGCCCGAGCAGCGCGGCGACGCTCTCGCCGGGCAGCGCGGGGGACAGCATCACCGGCACGGCGCCGATGCGGGACGCCCCGCTGGCCAGGATGTAGATGTCGAAGTTGGACGTCTTGTGGAGGGCGACGTGGGCGCCGGGCCGGACACCGGCGGCCCACAGCCGGGCCGCCATGTCGTCCACGTGCTCGGCCAGGGCGGCCACGGTGAACTCCCGGCCCGTACCGGGCAGGACGTCCAGGTCGTGGTCGAGCGTCAGCGGTGTGCCGGCGTTCTTGGCCGCCGCATGCTCGGCGACCACGCCGAGATACAGCCCGCTGCGCCGTACAGGGATCCGGGGCATTGCGTGTCTCTCCTCGATTGCCTCGATTGCCGGTCGGGACTGCCCGCGACTACTGGGCGGACTTCTGGGCGGGCGCGGCCTGCTGGGCGGCCGCAGCGGTCGCGAAGCGCTCCCGCAGGAACTGGGCGTCGTCGGGCTGGATGGTCAGCTTGAAGGCGTCCCGAAGGGTCTCGACGACCTCGTCCGCGGTCAGCTCCGCGTGCTCGAGACGGCCGTCGGGGTACTGCGTGGTCAGGACCTGGTTCTTCAGCACGAGCCGGGTCTTGTCGTCGCCGCGCTGCGCGATCAGGTGGCTGAGCCCGCCCGGCGGCATGAACACCGACCGCGGGTCCGCGTACGAGAAGTGGTTGACCATGTCGAAGTCGAGGAAGTAGTGCGGCTCCAGCTGCCAGGCGTACACGTCGAACCAGCCGTCGGCGTGCAGGCTCTGCAGCACCCAGTCCTCGCCGTCGCGCTGCAGACGCCAGGTCCAGTCGCCGACGGTCACGGTGCCGTCGTGCGTGAACGGCAGCGGCTCCAGCGGGCTCTCGTCGCCGAAGCCGGGGTCGGCGAACCAGAGTTGGCCCTCGACCTCCACCAGCATGACGGCGTGGGAACGGGTACGGATGGTCCGGGTGCCGCGGCGCACCCGGGCGAGGTGGCGCACCAGCGAGAAGCCCAGCCGGTCGAGGGCCGCCGCGAACAGCAGATTGCTCTCCAGGCAGCAGCCGCCCTGGCCGCGGACCACGATCTTCTCCTGCACGCTCTCGATGTCGAGCGCGATGCGCCGGCCCACGGCCGAGTCCACGATCTCCCAGCTGATGGCGTCGGCGTGCGCGCGGTGCAGCCGGCGCAGGGTCTCCAGGGTGGGGGTGCGCGGCCCGTCGTATCCGATACGGGCCAAGTAGGCGTCGAGATCGAGCAGTTCCGTCTGCCACTCCGGGTCGGAACCGGGCGGCGTGGGAAGGACGCTGCTAGCCATCGGGCAAACCTCTCTTCGAAACACGGGAAGGCATCTGTGAGCTCCACCGGGGAGCCCTGGACGCGTTGTCGGCCGACGACGCACTGGCGAGTCTGCGCGGGCCCGGCGTCGGGCGGGAGGACGGCCGGCGCAGTCCGTCAGATGCCCGGGAAGTCAGTCAGGTCGCCCTCGCACGGGGGCGGTTGTGGCCCGGTGGGGGAGGACGGCGGCCCGGCCGGGGGCGCCCGACCTGGTTAGGTGGACGCCATGACTGCGATCCGACTGCTGCTCGTGGACGACGACCCCCTGGTGAGAGCCGGCCTGTCCCTCATGCTGGGCGGTGCCGACGACATCGAGATCGTCGGCGAGGCGGCCGACGGCGGCGAGGTGGAGGCCCTCGTCGACCGCACCCGGCCCGACGTCGTCCTGATGGACATCCGGATGCCGACGGTCGACGGACTCACCGCCACGGAGAGGCTCCGCGGCCGGGAGGAAGCGCCCCAGGTGATCGTGCTGACCACCTTCCACGCCGACGACCAGGTGCTGCGGGCGCTGGGCGCGGGGGCGGCCGGATTCGTCCTGAAGGACACCCCGCCGGCCGAGATCCTTCAGGCGGTGCGGCGCGTGGCGGCCGGCGACCCGGTGCTGTCGCCCGCGGTGACCCGCCAGTTGATCGAGCACGCGGCGGGCTCGACGCTCGACGCCCGCCGGTCCGCGGCCCGTACCCGGATCGCGGCCCTGAACGACCGCGAGCGCGAGGTGGCCGTCGCCGTGGGACAGGGCGGGTCCAACGCGGAGATCGCCGGGTCGCTGTTCATGAGCGTCGCCACGGTCAAGACCCACGTCTCCCGCATCCTCGCCAAGCTCGGCCTCAACAACCGTGTGCAGATCGCCCTGCTGACGTACGACGCCGGGCTGCTCGAGGACGACGGGAAGTGACGGTTTCGCGGCCCGTCGGCATGACGGCCCGCGGTCCCCGGCCACCGGGCCGCGGTCCCCGGTCGGCGGCACGACGCGGCACCGGCCCGGGCCTCCGCGCCGGGCGGGCACCGAACGGCGGCCGCTGTCGTTGAGCAGAGGGACGGGGGACGGGGGAAGGAGCAGAGATGATCGATCTCGGGGAGTTCGGGAAGCGGTTCACCGAGGACCCGCATCCCGTGTACGCCGAGCTGCGCGAGCGCGGGCCGGTGCATCGGGTACGGCTGCCGGGCGCCGACGCGCACCACGAGACCTGGCTCGTCGTCGGTTACGAGGAGGCACGCGCGGCACTCGCCGACCCGCGACTGGCCAAGGACGGGCAGAAGATCGGGCTCACGTTCCTCGACGAGGAGCTGATCGGCAAGTACCTGCTCGTCGCGGACCCGCCGCAGCACACACGGCTGCGCGCCCTCGTCGCACGCGAGTTCACGACGCGCCGGGTGGAGACGCTCCGGCCGCGCGTGAAGGAGATCACCGACGAGCTGCTCGACGCGATGCTGCCGCGCGGGCGCGCCGACCTCGTGGCGTCGTTCGCGCACCCGCTGCCGCTGACCGTGATCTGCGAACTGCTCGGGGTGCCGGAGATGGACCGGGCCGCCTTCCGCGAGATGTCCACCGAGGCGGTCGCGCCCACCAGCGCGGAGAGCGAGTACGACGCGTTCGTCCGCCTTGCCGACTACCTCACCGAGCTGATCGAGGACAAGCGGTGCGCCGCGCCGGGCGACGACCTGCTCAGCGGCCTGATCCGGACCACGGCGGAGGACGGTGACCGGCTGTCCCCGGAGGAACTGCGCGGCATGGCCTTCGTCCTGCTCATCGCCGGTCACGAGACGACGGTCAACCTCCTGTCGAGCGGGGTGCGCGCACTGCTCACCCACCCCGGCGAACTCGCCGCGCTGCGCGCCGACATGACACTTCTCGACGGTGCGGTGGAGGAGATGCTGCGCTACGAGGGACCGGTGGAGAACGCGACGTTCCGGTACGCCGTCGAGCCGCTCGACATCGGCGGCACACCGATCGGGGCCGGTGACCCGGTGATGATCGGCCTCACCGCCGCCGACCGCGACGGCACGCGCTTCCCGGCGCCCGACCGCTTCGACATCCGGCGCGACACCCGCGGCCATGTCGCCTTCGGTCACGGCATCCACTACTGTCTGGGCGCGCCGCTGGCCCGGCTGGAGGCGCGTGTGGCGCTGCGCTCGCTCCTGGAGCGCTGCCCGGACCTGGCGCTCGACGGACCGCCCGGCGGCTGGCTGCCCGGCATGCTGATGCGGGGCGTGCGCAGCCTGCCGGTGCGCTGGTGAGCGGCCCGGTGCCGTCCGACGAGGGGTGCGCGAGCGGACCCCGGCGAGAGGAGCGTCGCCCGTGCTGCGTACGGCCGAGATCACCGCGGAGCTGAGCCGCGAGGAGCAACGCGGTGAGGAATCCCACCAGCTGTACTGGCGCGGCACGCTGGAGTGCTCGCTTGACTGCTTCGTCTGTGAGCGGGTCGGCCGTACGACCGTCTTCGAGCGCGGCGCCGAGCGGGCGTTGTGCTCGGGCAGCCGCAGCGGCTTCGGGCGCCACCACACGGCCGCGCGGCTCGCCGCTTTCGACACCACGAGCGGCCGGGACCGCATGGGGGTGCGGGCCGTGGTCGACTTCTGGTGGGCGCCCTTCACGGACACCCGCGACGGCCACAGGTCCGCGGCGCCCACCAGTCATCCCTGGGTCCGGCTGCATCTCGGCTACCACTGCCCGCGCGCCAAGGAGTCGGGCACCGCGAGCATCCAGACCAATCTGGTGCGGCCGCACCGACTGACGTGCAAGCACTGCGACCGCGAACTCGCGGCCGACACCCGCAGCCCGTCGGTGCGCCTGCTGGTGTGAGACACCACCGCGCCCGTCGCGGCGCCCGGCCCGCCGACGTGAGGGAGCGCCGGCGGGCGCCGCGCTCAGATCCGCCCGTCCGGGATCTCCGCGAGGCGCACCGGCCGCCGCTCGTGCCGGGACAGTTCGCAGGCCTCGGCGATGCGCAGCGCCTCCAGGGCCTCACGTCCGTCGCAGGGGTTGGCGCGTTCGCCGCGGACGACCTCGACGAAGGCGACGAGTTCGGCCTCGTAGGCGGGGCCGAAGCGCTCCAGGAAGCCCGTCCACGGCTTGTCGGCGGGCGGCGGTCCGGCCGGTTCCGTGGAGGCGATCGGCGTGCGGTCGTCGAGCCCGACGGCGATCTGGTCGAGCTCGCCGGCGAGCTCCATGCGGACGTCGTAGCCCGCGCCGTTGATCCGGGCGGCCGTCGCGCCGGCGAGCGTGCCGTCGTCGAAGGTGAGCACGGCCGCGGCGGTGTCGACGTCGCCCGCCGCGCGGAACATCGACGGTCCGGCGTCGGACCCGGTCGCGTAGACCTCGACGACCTCGTGGCCGGTGACCCAGCGGAGCGCGTCGAAGTCGTGGATCAGGCAGTCGCGGAAGATCCCGCCGGAGTGCGGCAGGTAGTCGGCCGGGGGCGGTGCCTGGTCGGACGTCATCGCTCGGACGGTGTGCAGCCGGCCCAGCCGTCCCGAACGGACGGCTTCCCGGGCCGTCGTGTAGCCCACGTCGAAGCGGCGCTGGAAGCCCAGCTGCAGAACCGTTCCGGCGGCGTCGACCTCGGCCAGCGCGTCCAGCGTGCCCGCCAGATCGAGGGCGATGGGCTTCTCGCAGAAGACGGGGAGCCCGGAGCGCGCTGCCCGACCGATCAGTTCGGAGTGGGCCGACGTCGCCGCCGTGACCACCACCGCGTCCACGCCCCAGGTGAAGATCTCGTCCACGCTGGGCGCCGCCGTCGCCCCCAGCCGGTCCGCCAGCCGGCGGGCCCGCGCGGTGTCCGCGTCGGTGATGATCAGCGAGCCGCCGACCTCGCGATGACGACTGAGAGTGGCCGCGTGAAATGTACCGATACGACCCGCTCCGATGAGTCCGATGCGCATGGGAACAAACTGAGGGCGTACCCGGCACCCTGTCAATGCTTTGTCCGGACAATCGAACTTCACAACTTCCCGTCAACATTTCCCGGAGCTACGCTCGGGCCGTGCCGAAACCAGATGTGGATCCGACCGTCTCGCTCCAGCTCAGCGTCGACCGCAGCAGCCCGGTCCCGCTCTACTTCCAGCTCTCCCAGCAGCTGGAGGCCGCCATCGAGCACGGAGCGCTGACCCCGGGCAGTCTGCTGGGCAACGAGATCGAGCTCGCCGGACGGCTCGGCCTGTCCCGGCCCACGGTCCGCCAGGCCATCCAGTCCCTCGTCGACAAGGGCCTGCTGGTGCGCCGCCGCGGTGTCGGCACCCAGGTCGTGCACAGCCAGGTGAAGCGCCCCCTGGAGCTGAGCAGCCTCTACGACGACCTGGAGTCGGCCGGGCAGCGCCCCGCCACCCGGGTGCTCGTCAACACCGTCGAGGAGGCCTCGACGGAGGTCGCCGCCGCGCTCGGCGTCACCGAGGGCAGCGCGGTGCACCGGGTGGAGCGGCTGCGGCTCGCCCACGGCGAGCCGATGGCGTACCTCTGCAACTTCCTGCCCCCCGACCTCCTGGAGCTGGACAGCGACCGGATGGAGGCCACGGGGCTGTACCGGCTGATGCGCACGGCCGGCATCACGCTGCACAGCGCCCGCCAGTCCGTCGGCGCCCGTGCCGCCACCGCCGAGGAGGGTGAGCGGCTCGGCGAGCCGGCCGGGGCACCCCTGCTCACCATGCAGCGCACGACGTTCGACGACACCGGCCGCGCCGTCGAGTTCGGCACCCACATCTACCGCGCCTCGCGCTACTCCTTCGAGTTCCAGCTCCTCGTACGTCCCTGAGACCCGGCGCCGGCCCGCAGCCGCCTCCGGCTCCGCGTAGGCCGCGTCCGTCGCTCGTGCCCCTCGCCCGCGCCCTCCGTCGCGCCCGGCACTCCGGGCACCGCGCTCCAGCCCCTCGCCGCCCGCTCCTCGCCCGCTCCGGAAGCCGTCAACGGCGCCCTGGATCCGCCGCGCGAGGAGGGCCCCCGCCGCCCGGCCGACCCCGCCGGAGAGGCCGTACGGCCACCCGCCGGGCCCACCACGCGCGGGACCCGCTGGTGGGGTGGATGATCCCCGTGATTGATACTTGGGCTTTTGGGCCGGTGCGACGCCGGCTCGCGAGGGCCTGACGGAGGGCCCCCGGCCCGGTCCGCAAGGCCCGGCGCACAAGGAGCACAGCAAGAAGGGCACGGCCTCGTGGCACGGACTCGGACCTGGGTAAGCATCGCGCTCGCAGGGGCGCTGGGGGTGTCCCTCGCGGGATGCAGCAGCACCGGCGGGAAGCGGGCCGAGGACGCCCGCAAGGCGGCGGCGGCCCAGGGCAGGGCCGCGGTGAACACGCCCAAGTGGACGTTCGCGATGATCACCCACTCGGGCGATGGCGACACGTTCTGGGACATCGTCCAGAACGGCGCCAAGCAGGCCGCCGTCAAGGACAACATCAACTTCCTGTACTCGCACAACGCCGAGGCGCAGCAGCAGGCGCAGCTCGTGGACGCCGCGGTCGACAAGAAGGTCGACGGCATCATCGTCACGCTCGCGAAGCCCGACGCCATGAAGGCGGCCGTCGCGCGCGCCGAGAAGGCCGGCATCCCCGTGATCACGGTGAACTCCGGCTCCGAGGAGTCGAAGGCGTTCGGCGCGCTCACGCACATCGGCCAGGACGAGACCATCGCCGGCGAGGCGGTCGGCGAGGAGCTGAACAAGCGCGGCCGCAAGAAGGCCCTGTGCGTGCTGCACGAGCAGGGCAACGTCGGCCACGAGCAGCGCTGCGCCGGCATCAGGAAGACCTTCGACGGCGACGTGCAGAACCTGTACGTCCAGGGCACGAGCATGCCCGACGTCCAGGCCTCCATCGGCGCCAAGCTCCAGGCCGACAAGTCCATCGACTCGGTCGTCACCCTCGGCGCGCCCTTCGCCGACACCGCGGTCAAGGCGAAGGACGACGCGGGCAGCAAGGCCGAGATCGACACCTTCGACCTGAACGAGAAGGTGGCCGCCGAGCTGAAGAACGGCACGCTCGGCTTCGCCGTCGACCAGCAGCCCTACCTCCAGGGGTACGAGGCCGTCGACCTGCTCTGGCTGTACAAGTACAACGCCGACGTCCTCGGCGGCGGCAAGCCGGTCCTCACCGGCCCCCAGATCATCACCAAGGACCAGGCCGCCGAGCTGGAGGACTACGCGAAGCGGGGCACCCGATGAGCACGACGGCACCCGCCCCCACGCCGTCGCCCGGCGAGAGGACCGACGAGCGCCTCCTGAAGACCTCGAGCCTGCGCAGGCTGCTGAACCGGCCCGAGCTCGGGTCCGTGGTCGGCGCGATCGCGGTGTTCGTCTTCTTCGCCGTCTTCGCCGACAGCTTCGTCCGGGCGTCGAGCCTCAGCACCGTCCTCTACGCCGCCTCCACCATCGGCATCATGGCCGTCCCGGTCGCGCTCCTGATGATCGGCGGCGAGTTCGACCTGTCCGCGGGCGTCATGGTGACCAGCTCCGCGCTGGTCTCCTCGATGTTCAGCTACCAGATGACCGCCAACGTCTGGGTCGGCGTCCTCGTCTCGCTGATCGTGACCCTGGCGATCGGCGTCTTCAACGGCGTCATGCTGACCCGCACCGACCCGCCGAGCTTCATCATCACGCTCGGCACGTTCCTGATGCTGACCGGCATGAACCTCGGCTTCACCAAGCTGATCAGCGGCACGGTCTCCACGAAGTCGATCTCCGACATGGAGGGCTTCTCCTCCGCCAAGGACGTCTTCGCCTCCACGATCACCGTCGGCGGTGTCGGCTTCAAGATCACCATTGTGTGGTGGCTGGCCCTGGTCGCCGTCGCCACCTGGATCCTGCTGCGCACCCGTGTCGGCAACTGGATCTACGCCGTCGGCGGCGGCGAGGAGGCCGCCCGCGCGGTGGGCGTCCCGGTCGACAAGACCAAGATCGGGCTCTACATGGGTGTCGCCTTCGGCGCCTGGATCTCCGGCCAGCACCTGCTGTTCTCGTTCGACGTCGTGCAGTCCGGCGAAGGCGTCGGCAACGAGCTGATCTACATCATCGCGGCCGTCATCGGCGGCTGTCTGATCACCGGCGGCTACGGCTCCGCCGTCGGCGCGGCGGTCGGCGCGCTGATCTTCGGCATGGTCAGCAAGGGCATCGTCTTCGCCGAGTGGAACCCGGACTGGTTCAAGTTCTTCCTCGGGGTGATGCTGCTCCTGGCCACCCTGCTCAACCACTGGGTCCGCAAGCGGGCGGAGGCGACGAAGTGACGACCGACGCGAACACGACGGCCGGTCGGGCCGCCCCGGAACGTACGGCACTCGTCGAGCTCGACGACGTCAGCAAGTACTACGGGAACATCCGCGCCCTCGAAGGGGTCTCGCTGGAGGTCCACGCCGGTGAGATCACCTGCGTCCTCGGCGACAACGGCGCGGGCAAGTCCACCCTCATCAAGATCATCGCGGGTCGGCACCAGCACGACGCGGGCACCCTCCGCATCGAGGGCGAGGAGACCCGGCTCGGCTCCCCGCGCGAGGCACTGGACCGCGGGATCGCCACGGTCTACCAGGACCTGGCCGTCGTCCCGCTGATGCCGGTGTGGCGGAACTTCTTCCTCGGCTCCGAGCCGCGCAAGGGCGTCGCCCCCTTCCGCCGTCTGGACGTCGAGCACATGCGCAGGACGACCCACGCGGAGCTGCTGCGCATGGGCATCGACCTGCGTGACGTGGACCAGCCCATCGGCACCCTCTCCGGCGGCGAACGCCAGTGCGTGGCGATCGCCCGCGCCGTCCACTTCGGTGCCAAGGTCCTCGTCCTTGACGAGCCCACCGCCGCCCTCGGCGTCAAGCAGTCCGGTGTGGTCCTCAAATATGTGGCCGCCGCCCGGGACGCGGGACTGGGTGTTGTATTGATCACCCACAATCCGCATCACGCGTACCTGGTGGGTGATCGTTTCGTCCTGCTGAAGCGCGGGACGATGTCCGGCAGCCACACCCGCGACGGGATCACCCTCGACGAGCTCACCCGCCAGATGGCCGGGGGCAGCGAGCTGGACGATCTCCGTCACGAGCTGGAACGCGGCGCCTAGGAAGCACCCCTTCCCGGGTACGCGGCACGGTGCGACCGGCCGCACACGGGCCCCGGCGCACCGGCCGCCCCGCGCTCCCGCGGTGCAGCCCCGCCGGGGCTTAGGGCAGAATCGGCGCGATGAGCACCTACCGCGACCTCGCACACCGCGGCTCCGCGCGGGCCACCGTCCTGCGGACCGTGGGGACGCGTGAGCGCCGATCGCACCTGACGGCGCCCCGCGTCCCCACCGTCGGCATCGACATCGGCGGCACCAAGGTGATGGCGGGCGTCGTGGACGCCGACGGCAACATCCTGGAGAAGGTCCGCGCCGAGACGCCGGACAAGTCCAAGAGCCCCAAGGTCGTCGAGGACACCATCGTCGAACTGGTCCTGGACCTCTCCGACCGGCACGACGTGCACGCCGTCGGCATCGGCGCCGCGGGCTGGGTCGACGCGGAACGCAATCGTGTCCTGTTCGCCCCGCACCTGTCGTGGCGCAACGAACCGCTGCGGGACCGGCTCTCCGGCCGGCTGTCCGTCCCGGTGCTCGTCGACAACGACGCCAACACCGCCGCCTGGGCCGAGTGGCGCTTCGGCGCCGGCCGCGGCGAGGACCACCTGGTGATGATCACGCTCGGCACCGGCATCGGCGGCGCGATCCTGGAGGACGGCCAGGTCAAGCGCGGCAAGTTCGGCGTCGCGGGCGAGTTCGGGCACATGCAGGTCGTGCCCGGCGGCCACCGCTGCCCGTGCGGCAACCGCGGCTGCTGGGAGCAGTACAGCTCGGGCAACGCCCTGGTCCGCGAGGCCCGCGAACTCGCCGCGGCCGACTCCCCGGTGGCGTACGGCATCATCGAGCACGTCAAGGGCAGCGTCGGCGACATCACCGGCCCGATGATCACCGAGCTGGCCCGCGAGGGCGACGCCATGTGCATCGAGCTGCTCCAGGACATCGGGCAGTGGCTCGGCGTCGGCATCGCCAACCTGGCCGCCGCCCTGGACCCCTCCTGCTTCGTCATCGGCGGCGGCGTCAGCGCGGCCGACGACCTGCTCATCGGCCCCGCCCGGGACGCCTTCCGCCGGCACCTCACGGGCCGCGGCTACCGCCCCGAGGCCCGTATCGCCCGCGCCCAGCTCGGCCCCGAGGCCGGCATGGTCGGCGCGGCCGACCTCGCCCGCCTCGTCGCCCGCCGCTTCCGCCGCGCCAAGCGCCGCCGCGTGGAGCGCTACGAGCGGTACGAGCGCTACGCCGAGTCCCGCCGCACCACCCAGGGGTCCCTGTGACCGCCTCGCTGCCGCGCCAGGCGTCCCCGCCGGACGAGCCGCAGCGGCCACCCGAGGACCCGCGCCACAAGTTCCACCGCCGTGCCCTGACGCTGCTCATCATCGTGCTGCTCATCGGCGTGCCGGCCGGCTACCTGGTGATCTCCGCCAACCAGAGTCGCAACAGCGGCAAGGACAAGGAGGCGAAGTACTCGGCGACCGGCCTCACCGCCGGCTGGCCCTCGCGCGTCCAGCGCCGCCTCTACCAGGTGCCGATCCCGACGAACTCCACCGACGTCGCCTACTACGAGACGAACAACTGGAAGACCAGCCGTCTCTACGTGCAGTTCGGCACCACCCCGGCGGGTCTGGACACCTTCCTCAAGGACGTCGGCACCAGCCGTGACGCCCTGAAGAAGGACGACATCACGATCAGCGCCCGCAACCAGCAGGTCGTCGGCTGGGAGTTCACCGGACCCGGCCCCTGGGCCGGCCTGGTCCACAAGCAGAAGGACCCCGCACCCACCCAGGACATCGTCGTGAACTGGAGCACACCCGAGCACCCCATGGTGTACGTGGTCTCGCGCACCATTCCGTGACCGTGACCGTGACCGTGACCGTGACCGAGCCCCGGCCCCGTCCGGCGCGACGCGGCCGGCGAGGCCGATTGTCAGAGGCCGCCCGTAGAGTCGAAGACAACTGATTCGACCGACGGGCGGGAGGTGGCAGGACGTATGGGGGACGGGGTGGTCACGGCGACCGGGCAGGCGCCGTCCGTGCGGCTCGCCGCCGTCTTCCTCCCGGCGCCGCTGCCGCGCGAGGGGCGGATCGCCTTCTGGGACCCGGACGGCACACCGGCCCCCGGCACCGGGCCCGCCGACGGCACACCCCCGGACCCCCGGACCGACCTCACGGTCGTACGGCCGCACGGCACCGGCGTCCGCAGAGGCACCGTCCCCGCGGTGACCCTGTCGGTCGCCGAGGCACTGCCCCTGCTGGCCGGGGCGCGCCGCGACCCCGCCGCCCATCCCGCCACCGCCTGCTGGGGCGCCGCGGCGCTGCACGCGCTGCGGCTCGTCGCACGCGGCCGGCTGCTGCCGGGCCTGACCCCCGACGGGTTCGACGCCTGGCGGGCCGGCCCCCTCGACCAGGACGACATCGCCCACCTGCGGGCCGTGGCCGCCGCCCTGCCGTACGAGGGGCACGCCGTCCCCCTCCCCGGCAAGGGCCCCCTGCGTCTGCCGGAACCGGAAGCCCTGGTGCGGGCCTTCCTGGACGCGGTCGCCGACACCCTGCCCCGCACCCCGGCGGCCCCCCACACCTCGGGCAAGCCCTTCGCCGCCCGGGAGCCCCAGCGGCTGCCCGGTGCCCACGACTGGGCCGCCGAGGTCGCCGCGGGCATGGACGCCGGCGTGCGGATCTCGCTCCGCCTCGACCTGTCCGCGTACCAGCTCTTCGACGACGGCGAGGGCGCCCGCCGGGCCGGCGCGGCCATCGTCCAGGTGCACAGCCTCGCCGACCCCACGCTCGTCGTGGACGCCACGGCCCTGTGGGCGGGAGACGCCGACACGACGTTCGGGCCCCGCGCGCGCGTCGACGCGGCCCTGGCCGTGCGCCGCGCCGCCCGCGTCTGGCCCCCCTTGGACCGGCTCTCCGAGCAGGACGTGCCCGACGTGCTCGCCCTCTCCGAGGAGGAGCTGTCCGATCTGCTCGGCATCGCGGCGACCCGGCTCGGCGCCGCCGGGGTCGCCGTGCACTGGCCCCGCGACCTCGCCCACGACCTCAGCGCCGCCGCCGTGGTGCGCCCGGCGCCCGGGTCGGCGACGGACGGCACGGGATTCTTCGAGAGCGAGGACCTCCTCCAGTTCCGCTGGCAGCTGGCACTCGGCGGAGATCCGCTCACCGAGGCCGAGATGGACACCCTGGCCGAGGCCCACCGCCCCGTCGTACGGCTGCGCGACCAGTGGGTGCTCGTCGACCCGGCCCTCGTCCGCAAGGCACGCAAGCGCGAGCTGGGCCTCCTCGACCCGGTCGACGCACTGTCCGTCGCCCTCACCGGCAGCGCCGAGGTCGACGGCGAGACCGTCGACGCGGTGCCGGTCGGCGCGCTGGCCGTGCTGCGCGACCGCCTGACCGCGGGCGTGGGACCGGTCGAGCCGCCACCCGGCCTCCAGGCCCGCCTGCGGGACTACCAACTGCGCGGCCTCGCCTGGCTCGACCTCATGACCTCCCTGGGGCTCGGCGGCTGCCTCGCCGACGACATGGGGCTCGGCAAGACCGTCACCGTCATCGCGCTGCACCTGCGGCGCGCCCGCGGCGAGCCCACCCTGGTCGTCTGCCCCGCATCGTTGCTGGGCAACTGGCAGCGGGAGATCACCCGTTTCGCGCCCGGAGTCCCCGTGCGCCGCTTCCACGGCCCCGACCGCACCCTGGACGGCCTCGACGGCGGCTTCGTCCTGACGACGTACGGCACCATGCGGTCCACCGCGCCCCTGCTCGCCCAGCAGAAGTGGGGCATGGTCGTCGCGGACGAGGCACAGCACGTCAAGAACCCGTACTCGGCGACGGCGAAGGCCCTGCGCACCGTCCCGGCCCCCGCGCGCGTGGCGCTCACCGGCACTCCCGTGGAGAACAACCTCTCCGAACTGTGGGCCCTGCTCGACTGGACGACCCCCGGCCTGCTCGGCCCCCTCAAGTCCTTCCGCGCCCGGCACGCCCGCGCGGTGGAGAACGGCGAGGACGAGGAGGCGGTGGCCCGTCTGGCCCGGCTGATCCGCCCCTTCCTGCTCCGCCGCAAGAAGTCGGACCCCGGCATCGTCCCCGAGCTCCCGCCGAAGACGGAGACGGACCACCCCGTACCGCTGACCCGCGAACAGGCGTCCCTCTACGAAGCGGTGGTCCGGGAGTCGATGCTGGCGATCGAGACGTCCGAGGGCATGGCCCGCCGGGGTCTGGTCCTGAAACTGCTCACCTCGCTCAAGCAGATCTGCAACCACCCGGCGCTGTACCTCAAGGAGGAGGCACGCTCCGCCGCCCACGGGCCCTTTGCCCGCTCCGGCAAGCTGGCCCTGCTCGACGAGTTGCTGGACACGCTGCTCGCCGAGGACGGTTCGGCCCTGGTCTTCACGCAGTACGTCGGCATGGCCCGGCTGATCACGGCCCATCTCACGGCCCGTGCCGTCCCGGTGGAGCTGCTGCACGGCGGGACCCCGGTCGCCGACCGCGAGCGCATGGTGGACCGCTTCCAGAGCGGGGCGACGCCGGTCCTGGTGCTCTCCCTCAAGGCCGCGGGCACCGGCCTGAACCTCACCCGGGCCGGGCACGTGGTGCACTTCGACCGCTGGTGGAACCCGGCCGTCGAGGAACAGGCCACCGACCGCGCCTACCGCATCGGCCAGACCCAGCCCGTGCAGGTCCACCGCCTCATCACCGAGGGCACGGTGGAGGACCGCATCGCCGAGATGCTCGAAGCGAAGCGGGCGCTGGCCGACGCGATCCTCGGCTCCGGCGAGGCGTCCCTGACCGAACTGACCGACCGCGAGCTGTCGGACCTGGTGTCGCTGCGGAGGTCCGCATGACCGGTGGCGCAGCCGAAGAGCGGCCGACGACCGACGCGGCGCGGGACCCCCGCCCGGTGGCCGGCGCGCGCCCCGCCGACGAGGCCCGCCGTGCCCTGCGGGCCGCGCGGGAGCGGGGGGCGAGGGGGGCCGGGGCGAAACCCCCTGCATCCGCACCCGCACCGTCCGGCACCGACGGGGACGAGCTGTCCTCGGCGTCCGGTATCGGCCGGGACGAGCTGTCCACGGCGTCCGGTACCGGCCGGGACGAGCTGTCCTCGGCGTCCGGTATCGGCCGGGACGAGCTGTCCTCGGCGTCCGGTATCGGCCGGGACGAGCTGCCCTCGACGCAGGGCGCCACATCGGTGCGGGGCGAGCCCTCCGCGCCGGGGGACGTCACCGGGGCCGACGGGGGAGCGGGGCCTGCCTCGGCTCCGGCGCCGGACGACGGAGCGACATCGGCCCCGGTTCCCACGCCGGACCCTGCTTCCGCTCCCGGGCCGGGTTCCGCGTCGGCGGGGGGTTCCGCTCCCGGGACGGGGCCCATGTCTGGGTCGGGTCCCGCTTCCGGACTGGGTCGCTCGTCTGCGTCGGGTCCCACTTCCGGGACGGGGCCCGGGTCTGCGCGAGGGTTTGCTCCTGCGCCGGCCCTTGACTCTGGTTCGGATGCCGCGTCTGTGTCGGGCCTTGCTTCGGCACCGGACTCTGCTTCGGCACTGGGGCCCGCGTCCGCGTCGGGTGCCGTGTCCGGGCCGGGCCGCGCTTCCTCGCCCGGCCATGCACCCGCGTCGGACTCCGCGTCCGAGCCGGACCCTGCTTCCGCGCCGCGTCCCGCGTCCGGGCCGGCCCAGGCGGCCCGCGAAGCCCTTCGGCGTGCGACGGCCGCGAGTCGCGCGCGGGCTGCGGGCGCGCATGTCGGGCACCCCTCAGGCCCGAAGAACCTCTCAGACCCGAAGAACCTCTCAGACCCGAAGAGCCCCTCAGACCCGAAGAACCTCTCAGACCCGAAGAGCCCCTCAGACCCGAAGAACCCCTCAGGCCCGGAGAGCCCCTCAGACGCTGAGAACCCCTCGGGGCCTCAGAGCTCCTCGGATGCCGCGGCTTCGTCCGGTTCCGAGACCTCCTCGGACGCCGCGGCCTCCCCGGGCGCCGCGTCACTCTCCGAACCCTCCGAATCCTCCGAACCCTCCGAGCCCGGCGGGGCCGACGGATCGGGTTCGGTGCGTGCGGCGGGCGGGCACGGACCCCGTCCGGCGGACAGCGCCGCCGCAGGCGCCGCGCGCCCCGGCGACGTGGCGCGTGAAGCGTTGCGTGCGGCGCGGGACGAGGCGCGACGAGCCCGCGCGGATGCCGCGGCAGATGAGGCAGGACCCGGGAGGCGAAGGTCAATCGCCCCTGTTTCCAAGGGAGTTGAGGAAGGGGGCCGGTTCGCCGAGTCGACGGCCGGTCGCCGGGCGGCCTCGCGCGGACGGCGCCGCCCGGACCCGGAGCCGAGGGCCCGCGAACTGCGGGAGCTGCTCGCCGGGGCGTTCCGGATGCCCACCGACGACGCCGACGGCACCGAGGACACGTACGCGCCCTCGGAGCGGCCGCACGCACGGCCTCGGGCCGCGGGCCGCGAGCCCGCGGCCGGGCACCCCGCGCGCCCCTCGGACCTGCCGCCGAAGGCCCCGGACGCCGTCCCCGGAGAAGCGGGGGACGTGGACGCCGGAGGGCGCCGTGGCCGCTCCGCGCTGCCCGGGGGTCCGCTCCCGGCGGCCCCGCCCCCCACGCCTGGGCAGCCGGGCGACGAGGACGAGACGCCGCGGGCCGTGGACACGGCCGGAAGCGGCGCTCGGTACGGGGCGCCCGAGGACCCGCCGTCCGGAGAACCGGGCGACCGGAGCGAGCCGTCGCGCGGCGGCCGTACCGCGCGTCACGGCTCCGGGCACGGCGGATCGGCCGACGCACGCGAGGCGCGCCCTGGAATCGTGGACCGGGCCGCGCTCACGGGCGACCGGCTGCCCCGTTCCATGGCGTCCCCGGGGCGCGACGGCGAGCTGCGCCGTACGTTTCCGGCCTTCCCGGCGCGGGTGTCGGAGACCGACGCCTTCGCGGAGACATGGTGGGGCAACGCGTGGGTCAACGCTCTGGAGGAAGGGGCACTGGACGCGGCACGGCTGGCACGCGGGCGGACGTACGCGGGACACGGACACGTGGACGCCATCACCGTCACTCCGGGCCTGGTGCTCGCGTACGTGCACGGCACGCGCCCGCGGCCGTATCGCGTGCAGGTCAGGGTCCGGACGCTGTCGGACGAGGACTGGGACCGTTTCCTGGACGCCGCGGCCGAGCGACCCGGACACATCGCAGCGCTGCTCGACCAGCAGATGCCCAGGTCGCTCGCGGAGTGCGGGGTCGCGCTGCTCCCCGGCCCCGGCGAGCTGGAACCGCGGTGCAGCTGCCCCGACTCCGGCCATCCCTGCAAGCACGCCGCCGCCCTCTGCTACCAGGCGGCGCGTCTGCTGGACGAGGACCCGTTCGTCCTGCTCCTGCTGCGCGGTCGTGGCGAGCGCGAGCTGCTCGACGCGCTGTCCCAGCGCAGCGCGGCCCGCGCGGCCCGCGCCGCCCAGGAACAGGAACCGGCACCCGTCCCCGGCGTGCGTGCTCGCGACCTGCTCGCGACACGCGCCCTGCCGCCGCTCCCCGCACCGCTGCCGCCGCCCGCGCACCCCGAGCAGCCGCCGACCTACCCGGGCGTGCCCGGGGGCCCGGACACGTTCGCGCTCGACCAGTTGGCGACCGACGCCGCCGCCCGCGCGCACGCGCTGCTCACCACGGGCCGTGACCCCGTGGCCGAGCTGACGCTGTGGCAGGACGCGGTCCGTATCGCCGCGGCCCGGCCCGGGTCCGGACTCACGGCCGCGACCCGCGCCCTGTACGCGTCTCTGGCCTCCGCGTCCGGGCGCACCGCGACCGACCTGGCGCGAGCCGTCGCCGCCTGGCGCCAGGGCGGATTCGAGGCGCTCAGGGTGCTCGACGAGCCCTGGGACCCTCCGGCGGGCCGCTTCGACCGGGCCCGGCCGCTCCTGCTCGCCGCCGACCTGCCCGCCTTCCGCCCCTGGCGCAACCACCTCACCCACCCGCGGGGGCACGCCCAGCTGCGCCTGGGCCGGAACGGTCTCTGGTACGCCTACGAGTCGGAACCGGGCCACGACGACTGGTGGCCCCGAGGCACCCCCGACCTCGATCCGGTGGGCGCCCTGACCGGCCTCGGGGCACCCGGCGAGCTGTGACCGCCGCGGTGTCCCAGGGACCCACGACCGGCGCAGTCTGCCCGCCCGCGCGCCCCCACCGTCCGGCCCGCGCCCCATCCGCGGCCCTGCCCGCGCGGCCTCCGTCGTCCGGCCCCGCTCCACCCCCACGACGTGCGGCGACGAGCCCCGGCCATGTCACGCGCACATGTGACGGACCCGTGTGGGCGGCGTGCACAAGCGGGGGCCATGTCCGTGACGACTGGCGCGGAAGTTAGCGTGGAGCGGTGAGTGAGACGAAGACCCCTGCCCTGCAATACCGCTTCGACGGCCCGGAAGACGCCCCAGTCCTCATCCTCGGCCCCTCGCTCGGCACCACCTGGCACATGTGGGACCGGCAGGTCCCCGAGCTCGCGAAGCACTGGAGGATCTTCCGGTTCGATCTGCCCGGGCACGGCGGGGCACCCGCCCACCCGGTGGGTTCGGTCGGTGAACTCGCCTGGCGGCTGCTCGCCACGCTCGACGGGCTCGGCGTGCAGCGCTTCGGGTACGCGGGCTGCGCGCTCGGGGGCGCGATCGGGACCGAGCTCGCGCTGCGTCACCCGGAGCGCCTCGCCTCGCTGGCGCTGATCGCGTCCTCGCCGCGGTTCGGCACGGCGGACGAGTTCCGGCAGCGCGGAGTGATAGTCCGCACGAACGGCCTCGACCCGATGGCGCGGACCTCGCCCGAGCGCTGGTTCACCGGCGGCTTCGTCGCGGCCCAGCCCGCGATCACGGAGTGGGCCGTGCAGATGGTGCGCACCACGGACCCCGGCTGCTACATCTCGTCCTGCGAGGCGCTCGCCGCGTTCGACGTGCGCCCCGAGCTGGGCCGGATCGGTGTGCCGACCCTCGTGCTCGTCGGCTCCGACGACCAGGTCACCGGGCCCGCCGAGGCGCGCACGCTGGTCGCCGGGATCCCCGACGCCCGGCTCGCGGTCGTGCCCGGCGCCTCCCACCTCGTGCCGGTGGAGCAGCCCGCCGCGGTCACCGACCTGCTCGTCCGGCACTTCTCCACCGCCTGGCAGCCCGCCTTCGACTCGACCACCGGGCAGATGGCGATCCCGGCCGCGCCGGTCAAGCCCGTCCTGGCCGCGCCGCAGCCCGTCGCACCCGTCGCCGAGATCGCCCCGGCCGTCGTGCAGCCCCCCGTGCTGGGCCGCCCCGACCCTTACGACGCCGGGCTCAAGGTCCGCCGCGAGGTGCTCGGGGACGCCCACGTCGATCGTGCCCTGGCCACGGCCGACGAGTTCTCCGGCGACTTCCAGGACTTCGTGACGCGCTACGCATGGGGCGAGATCTGGGACCGGCCCGGCCTGGACCGGCGCTCGCGCAGCTGCGTCACGCTCACCGCGCTGGTCGCGGGCGGCCACCTCGACGAGCTCGCCTTCCACACCCGCGCCGCCCTGCGCAACGGACTCACCCCGGCGGAGATCAAGGAGGTGCTGCTCCAGGCCGCCGTCTACTGCGGTGTGCCGGCCGCCAACAGCGCCTTCAAGGTGGCGCAGCAGGTCATCCAGGAGGAGACCACGCCCCAGGAGTGAGCTCCCGGGGCGGGGCAGGGGCAGGATGGACGCATGAAGCTCACGAAGAAGTCGCACGCGTGCGTCCGTCTGGAGAAGGACGGCCGCACGCTCGTCATCGATCCCGGCGGTTTCAGCGAGGAGGACGCCGCCGTGGGCGCGGACGTCGTCCTCGTCACCCATGAGCACGCCGACCACTTCGACGAGGGCCGGCTGCGGGCGGGGCTGGAATCCAACCCGGCGGCCGAGATCTGGACCCTGAAGTCGGTCGCCGAGAAGATCTCCGCCGCCTTCCCGGGCCGCGTGCACACCGTGGGGCACGGCGACACGTTCACCGCGGCCGGCTTCGACGTCCAGGTGCACGGGGAGCTGCACGCCGTCATCCACCCGGACATCCCGCGCATCACCAATGTCGGCTACCTCGTCGACGGCGGCCGGGTGTTCCACCCGGGAGACGCCCTCACCGTGCCCGACCAGCCGGTCGAGACCCTGATGCTCCCGGTGATGGCCCCGTGGAACAAGATCTCCGAGGTCATCGAGTACGTCCGCGAGGTCAAACCGCAGCGCGCGTACGACGTCCACGACGCCCTGCTCACGGACCTCGCCCGGCCGATCTACGACCGGCAGATCGGCGCCCTGGGCGGCTCCGAGCACCTGCGGCTCGCACCGGGCGGCTCGGCCGAGGTGTGAGCCTCGCCCGCCACCACCACCGCGTACTTCGCGGCCCCGCACGGGCCGACGGCCGGCTGCTCCCGCACGGCCGTCGGCCCGTTGTCGTACCCGCCGGGTAGGTTGTCAGGCATGCGCATCGCCACCTGGAACGTGAACTCGATCACCGCCCGCCTCCCGAGGCTGCTGGCCTGGCTGGAGAGCACCGGCACGGACGTGTTGTGCCTCCAGGAGGCCAAGGTCGCCGCCGAGCAGTTCCCCGTGGACCAGCTGCGGGAGCTGGGGTACGAGACGGCCGTGCACGCCACGGGCCGGTGGAACGGCGTGGCGGTGCTCTCCCGCGTCGGCCTGGAGGACGTGGTCAAGGGCTTGCCCGGCGACCCCGGGTACGAGGGCGTCGAGGAGCCCCGCGCCATCTCCGCGACCTGCGGACCGGTCCGCGTCTGGTCGGTCTACGTGCCGAACGGCCGCGAGGTGGGCCACCCCCACTACGCCTACAAGCTCCAGTGGTTCGAGGCCCTGAAGGCCGCGGTCGCGGGCGACGCGGCGGGCAGCCGCCCGTTCGCGGTGCTGGGCGACTACAACGTGGCGCCGACGGACGACGACGTCTTCGACGTGGCCGCCTTCGAGGGCCTCACCCATGTCACCCCGGCCGAGCGGGCCGCGCTGGCCTCCCTGCGCGAGACGGGCCTGTCGGACGTCGTCCCGCGCCCCCTCAAGTACGCGCACCCGTTCACGTACTGGGACTACCGTCAGCTCGGCTTCCCGAAGAACCGCGGCATGCGCATCGACCTCGTCTATGGGAACGAGCCGTTCGCGAAGGCCGTCACCGACTCCTACGTGGACCGCGAGGAGCGCAAGGGCAAGGGGGCGTCGGACCACGCCCCGGTCGTGGTCGACCTGGAGGTGTAGCCCCCGCGGCGGGCGCGCGGGGGAGGCGCGTCATGCCGTCGGCAGCGGCGCACCGGCGACCACGGGATGGTCGTGCTCGACCGGGCCGAGCGCGGAGGCGCCGCCCGGCGAGCCGAGTTCGGCGAAGAACTCGGTGTCGGCCCTGCGGAAGTCCGCCCACTCCTGAGGGGTGTCGTCCTCGAAGAAGATGGCCTCGACGGGACACACGGGCTCGCACGCACCGCAGTCCACGCATTCGTCCGGGTTGATGTACATCTTGCGAGGGCCCTCGTAGATGCAGTCGACGGGGCACTCGTCGACGCAGGCCTTGTCCTTCAGATCAACGCAGGGCTGTGCGATGACGTACGTCATGAGTGCTCTCCACGGTCCAGGTGTCGTTGCC